>NZ_CP039143.1:0-1483036 GCF_013343215.1 Acinetobacter sp. 10FS3-1 | reverse complement strand
CCACAGGCATCATATCCGGCATCATAGGACGCAGCCCTGCCCAAGGAAGAACATGCTCGGTACACAAATTTAAATTACGCTGTGTCCAATCGATCAAAGGCTGAATGCGGTCTGCACGAATATCCCGGTTATAACCATTAAATTCAGCTGTTCCTGCAACACGCAGGCGCTCTGGGCCTAAACGCGATAAAACAATTTTGGCACTTTCATCCAGCAGACTGACCCAAGGTGCGTTGTGCTGACTTTGCTGATCATTTAACTGTACTGTAATTGAATAACCTTTGACCGGATAGATATTGACCCGCTCACCAAGCAGATTAGCCAGTTGATAACTACCTACCCCTGCACAGACCACAATCGCATCTGCCTTTATCTCTACAATCTCATTACGATTTGCATGTACATTTTCAGTACTTGGCCGGTACTTCAAGGTGACATGCTGTAGCTGATACGCTATTGCAAACACATCCTGACCAAATTCAAACCTCACTCCTTTTTGCATACAGACTTTGGCAAGACCTGTACTGAATTTATGAATATCCCCTGATGCATCATTCTGACTGTAGAAACCGGCATAGTAATTTCCCGTTAATGCAGGCTCAATCTGCTTGATTTCTTCATTGCTAATCGCATTACGTTCCAGACCTCCGCTACACAGCAGGTCATTCACTCGAATCGCCACATCATAATCGGCTTTATTATGGTAAAAATGTAGAATCCCGCGCTTTTCCAGATCAAAGTCGATTTGCTCGATTTCGGCAATCTCAAACAGACGCTTTCTTGCCAGTAGAGCCAATTTGACCGTTTCCCGGGTATTGGCTTCATAGTTTTTGATATTCCCCAAAAATTCCATCAGCCAGCTGTATTTATGCAGGCTAAAAGAAGGATTTAGAAGTAAGGGAGCTGTTTTTTGTGACATCCATTTAATGCCTTTCAGCACAGTCGCTTTCTGGTTCCAGACTTCTGCATTACAAGCGGAGAGCTGACCGCCATTGGCGAAGGATGTTTCCATTGCCGGATAAAGATGACGATCAAGCACAGTGACCTGATACCCGAGTAAAGCCAGTTCGTAGGCTGTGATTATACCAGTAATGCCTGCTCCAATTACGACCACATGACGCATAGGCACCTCCTTGCTTTATGATGTCTTCCTATCTGTCAGGTATACCTGAGAGCTTCGGTCACTGTATAGCACTCAGAGCAGCCTTCCCCCCTTCGTTCGGTGAGTGATTAAACACTTCTCTCCAGAGTTTTTATATTATTGCAGTCCTTTTGCCTGAGAGTATTCTGGGAGCTTGCTCCTTCGGCGAATGCAGCAGCATTTCTCTCCTGCAATAATATTTTTATTATCTTGAGCAAGATATGTATCATTTTATAGAAAAAGAGAATTTTTATTTATGTTAATTCACGTGATGGAAAGCGTGATGTATCTGTGTCAGATATTCAATAAAAAACATTGAGTGGATGAAAGAATTTGAGTTTTTTCTATCAATCAGTATTAGATTTTCTGAATTTATAAAAGGTCACTAAAATAAAAAGAATAGCTGCTATTTGCTTAGGCTATTTAATAAGTTAAAAATACAGTGATATGGCTTTAAGATTCTGAAGTTAAATCAGCCAGGAAAGCACTAGCATTAAAGAACCGGCCGCCACCACCGTCTGTACACTGATTATACTGGCCATCAGCTGACTGTCCCCGCCATAAACCCGAGTTAGTACATAAGAGGCTGAAGCAGTCGGTAAGGCAAAAAACAGAACCAATACCTGAGTAGTTAAGCTATCAATTTCAAATAATTGACAAATAAAAAATGCAGCCAGCGGCATGCCCAATAGGCGTCCAAATGTAGATAAACTAAGCGGTAGAATATCCCGTTGAAGTCCTTGGAATTGTAAGGCAGCCCCCACACACATCAGACCTAAGGGTAAACTGCATAAGGCAAGCTGCTTTAAAAACAGTTCCAGACCTGGCCAGAGTGACCAGCCTGAAAAGTTAAATAGTCCCCCAGCAATACAGCCCAATATTAGTGGATTTTTTAACAGATCTATCAGGATTTTGCTGATCTGCATGTCATGGCTACGAGTAAATGCCAGTACGGACAGGACATTCACCAGCGGAATACACAATACCATCACGACGGCAAAAATAGTCATCCCCTGCTGCTGAAACAAAGCGTTGACTGCTGCGAGGCCAATATAGGTATTAAAACGTAGCAAGCTCTGAACATAGACCCCGAAACGTGCATAACCAATCTGGTAAATCTGTCGCAAAATATATAATGCAATATTGACCACAGTCACGAGGCTAAAAATCACCAGAGCCACATCCTGAATAACCTCTATCTTAATCTTTGCGGCAGCCAGATTTAAGAACAGCATTACAGGAAATAACACATAATAATTTAACTTTTCTGCACCCCGCCAAAAATCTTCACTCAACCATTGAGTACGCTTCAGCAGATAACCAAAACTGATCAGCCCGATGAGAGGAAATAAAGAAGTTAAAATAATATGCAGCATGGCCTATCCTGATCGGTATCTATCTATTGATCCCTTATCTTGAGACAGTAAACAAAACTTAGCATATGAAGCCGCTGAATCACCATTTAATTCAAATAGAAAAAACGTGAATTTTTATTAGCTCGTCATTTATTCTAGTAATTTTTCTAAAACCACCAAGTGCACTTGAACCAACGGCTTCCCAACCTGTTGATCTATTGGATATGCTTCAGTTTTTTCAGTGACCTGAATAATGCCTGATTCAGTAGTCCAACCACCCTGACCGCGGTAAGCAGTATTTATCAATAGACTCAGCTCAGAAATATCTGCGCTAGTCACTAAACGTATATTCTTCTTTTGCATTATTTTCAATATAAAAAAGTCAGACCGGAGTCTGACTTTAATTATATTTACTGAAGATGAAAAGCAGATTATTTTGGTTCGATTGGTGAAAATGGTGCCACCACATCGGCATTTTGCGCACGATGACGCATGAAGTGGTCCATGAGTACTATCGCCAGCATCGCTTCAGCAATCGGTGTTGCACGCACACCTACGCAAGGATCATGACGGCCTTTGGTCAGTACATCTGTATCTTCACGGTTAATGGTAATGGTTTTACCTGGCGTGGTAATTGACGCAGTGGGTTTCAGCGCAATCGAAACACGAATGTCCTGACCACTGGAAATACCGCCTAAAATTCCCCCAGCATGATTAGCAAGGAAACCGTCAGCTGTCAGTTCATCACGGGTTTCATGCCCAAACTGCTCAGCCACACCAAAACCGTCACCAATTTCCACACCTTTGACGGCATTAATCGACATCATTGCATGAGCAATATCCGCATCAAGACGGTCAAAAACCGGCTCCCCCCAACCAACCGGAACTCCAGAAGCTATAATTTCAAGACGCGCACCGCAACTGGTGCCTTGTTCACGCAAAGATGTGACTAAGGCTTCAAAACGCGGAACGGCATCCACATCACCGCAAAAAAACGGATTGTTTGGCACTTCATTCCAGTCCAGTTTTTCAGCTTTTTCAGTGCCAATCTGCGTCACATGACCACGAACTTCAATTCCGAATTTTTCAAACAGAAATTTTTTGGCAATTGCACCCGCCGCCACACGCATTGCAGTTTCACGCGCACTAGAGCGGCCACCACCACGATAATCACGAAAACCATACTTCTGGGTATAGGTATAGTCTGCATGTCCAGGTCGGAAAGTTTGCGCAATATTGCCATAATCTTTAGATTTCTGGTCAGTATTACGAATCAGCAGACCGATAGAAGTTCCAGTCGTTTTACCCTCAAATACCCCAGAAATAATCTCAACTTCATCTGGTTCTTTGCGCTGGGTTGCAAATTTCGAAGTCCCCGGCTTACGGCGGTCCAGATCCTTTTGTAAATCAGCTTCAGACAGTTCAATTCCTGGTGGAACCCCATCAATAATGGCCATCAGGCCAACACCATGAGATTCACCACAAGTCGTTACACGGAAGAGTTGCCCTATACTATTACCTGCCATGTTCAACGACTCCTTATGAATGAACAGATTGAATGAATAAATCGCGATATTGGCGGCATTGTGCTGCTGTCAGTGCAAAAATACCTGAACCGCCGCGCTGAAATTGTAGCCAGTAAAAATCGACTGTATTAAAGTTTTGACGCATGGCCCATTCCGAATTTCCGACTTCAATCACGATCAGACCATCTTCAGTCAGATAATCGGCGGCTTGAGCCAGCATTTTACGCACCAGATCCAGACCGTCTTGACCCGCTGCCAATGCCAGTTCTGGCTCATGATGGAATTCATCTGGAAGATCAGCCATATCTTCTGCATCGACATACGGTGGATTAGACACAATCAGATCATATTGATTTTCAGCAGGAATTTTCGCAAACAGATCAGACTCCAGCAGTGCCACCTGATACTGCTTGTTATGATGTTCACAGTTGATCTGTGCAACCTCCAGAGCATCCTTGGAAATATCGGTAGCATCTACTTCTGAATCAGGGAAAGCATAAGCCAATGCAATCGCAATACAGCCTGAACCTGTACACATGTCCAGAATACGTTGCGGTGTTTTTGGATTCGGATTTTCTGGCAAGTTATTTACTGCTGCTCCCTTTTCACCATTTTCAGTCAGGCAATAGGGCGCAAAACGGTTTTCAATCAGCTCGACAATCGGAGAACGTGGAATCAGGACGCGTTCATCGACATAAAACGGTTTGCCGAAGAAATAAGCCAGATTCAATAAATAAGAAGTTGGCACTCTTTCATTGATACGACGTTCCAGGAGACTGAGAAATTCAGCCACTTCGCTTGGCAACAGTTTGGAATCCAGAATTTCTGGATCAGCATTCCAGTCCAGCGACAAGGTTTGTAATACCAGTGCCGAACTTTCAGCAAAATAATCTTCTGTACCTTGGCCTAAATGCGCATCGTATTGACGTAATGCTGTAACACCAAAGCGAACAAAGTCACGAATGGTCGTTAAATTTTCAGCGGCTTCCTGCAAATGTTCAGGGCTAATAGTCGGTCGATCCACTTAAGGCGTCTCCAAGGTCATTTTTTAAAACGCTTTATGATACCTTGTTTTAACGGCTTTTATAATGCCAAAACCATGAAAAACGTGAATTCTCCATGGCTGCTTAATCTGCCGGATTTCTGCCCTTACATCCATTCAACCTTTAGTTTCTGATACAGGCTACAACTCTTCGACCGGTTTATTGGCCTGAAAATCCTGTTAAAGCCCTCTACTATAAGAACGGGATTGATACAGACTGGCCTGATCCACGACCAGCGCTAGCCTGCATTGGCCTTGTTGAATCTGTGCATATTGCCCAGTCATTCCCAAGTTACATTGCTGGGACATTTTTCGTTCCCATAGCGTATGCTGAGCACGGATATTATTTTGATAAGGCGAATTCAATTTCAAATAAGTTTTATAGTTTTTCTTCAAGCGTTTTTTTTGCGCTTTTAATTCTTTTTTGACACATTTTTTTGCTTTCGCGGTATTACCATAACTGAAGTTCATACACTGAGTATATGCCTTAGAATAACCTTCTGCTGCCTGAACCTGTAGCCCCAATGCCGCCAAACAACCTGCAACTAATAAACATGCAAAACGCATCATATCCCCTTTAGCCAAACTGGTCTGCTTCAAATTAATTTTGAACAATAAATCTTGTATAAATTATTGCCCGATACTAACCCAGTCCTTATTAAAATCCTATCGTTTTTTCGCTTAAAAAGATGTCACATTTAAAGGTTTGAAAATCTGTAATCTGCCTCCATATCATCTGGCAATAAAGTCCAAACGAGCCCAGACCTTATGAGCTATAAGCACAATAATCTTATGGCAATGCGCCAAAATTACTGGAATGATCAATTGTCCATTCAGGTGCAGCAAGAAAAGATATTTTTACAAACGACTTTAATACAGCAAGGTGTATTTGATAGTGCAACTTTGGAAGATGCCAAATACCTGTTCTTTAGCTTGCCCAGTATTGTTATTGTAAAAGGTTATGCACTGGGCTTTATGCATGAAGTAGTGCAGGGTCTGATTCATCAACACATTCAAACAAATAAACAACACTTACAGCAACGATCTGAATTAAAAATCCAATTTCAAATGTCATAATAGCTGTCCTACACTGGTCTAAGTTGGTAAGTGACCAAATCTTGCTAAGGTTTTACTGTGAATTCAACGGCTCAAACTGTTTTAATATCTGTAGACACGGTAATATTCACTACAATGATTTATTTTGCTTTATGCTGATGAAAGGATTGAGTTTACATGTCAGATCAGAACGATAAGCTTAAACAACTGAAAACTTCCTCAATGGATCGACGCTTATCGATCGCAAAGGCATCCTTATTGGCAGGTACGCGCTGGGCGGCATCGAGCGCGAGTTCCATGTTCTCTAGCGAGGAAGAAAAAGAAAGAAAACGCAAAAAAGCTATGAAAGAACAGGCTGATTATCTGGTTGCAGAAATTGGTAAACTAAAAGGCTCAATCGTCAAAATTGGCCAGATGATGGCGCTTTATGGCGAACATTTTCTGCCCGAAGAAATTACTCAGGCTCTCAATACCCTGAATAACCAGACCGTTGCTCTGGCATGGCCGGCAATTAAAGCTCAATTACAACAGCAGCTGGGTTCAAAGCTAGATGATCTGACCGTGGATCATGAACCTTTGGGTACCGCCTCTCTGGCCCAAGTTCACCGTGCTATTCGTAAATCAGATGGCATGGAATTGGTCCTTAAAATTCAGTATCCAGGTGTGGCTGAAGCGATCGATTCCGACATGAGCCTGTTCAGGAACATGCTGAAGCTGACCCGCATGGTGCCGCAGACACGTGAATTTGACCAGTGGTTCGATGAAGTCCGTGAAATGATGCATCGTGAGGTCAACTATAAAATTGAAGCTGACACTACGCGCCGTTTCGCTGCTCGTTTAAAAGAAGATCCGCGTTATATCGTGCCTACGATTATCGATCAATATTGTACTGACCGTGTGCTGTGCATGACCTTTGAACGTGGTGTGCCAATTAATAGTCCCGTTATGCTGTCCCTGCCTCAGGAACGCCGCAACCAGCTTGGTGAAGCCTCTTTAGAAATTGCTGTACGTGAAATTTTCGAATGGGGCGAGATGCAGACCGATCCGAACTTCGGTAATTACCTGGTTCGCTTAGGTAATGGTGAAAATATTAGCGACAAAATTGTCCTGCTGGATTTTGGGGCAATTCGTCAGTTTGACCAGCATCTGCTAAACGTTGCGCGCAACCTGATTCAGGCAGGTTATCATCATGATGCGGATATGATGGTGAAAGCAATGACCGGTTATGAGTTCTTTGACTCAATCCCGCATAGCATTAAACCGGATATGGCCAAAGTCTTTTTATTAGCCACTGAAGCATTTAGTTCACCCCTTAATAATAAAGACCTGCCTGCCGGAGTTATGGATGAATATGACCGCTATAACTGGAAAAAAAGCCAGCTACATAGCCGTGTGATGCAGCAAGCTTCAAAATCAATGGCTTCACGTTATTTCAGTGTCCCGCCCAAAGAATTTATGTTTATTAGCCGTAAATTCATTGGTGCCTATACTTTTATGACCGTGATTGATGCCAGAACGAATGTACGCAGCATGATTAAACGTTACCTCTGATGTATTAAAACCAGCTTTGAGCTTTAAGCCTAGACCCGGATGATTCTGTCATCCGGGTCAATTATTATAAAATCCAAAATTTCAAATATTTTATTTTTCTGTTAGTTTTCAAATATTTAACTATTTAGTTAATCATTTTGATTTGATTGTAAATTGACAATATTTCATGTCATTGATGACATGGTTTTTTCTCCGACTACGTGTCAGCATTAAGAAAACAACATAATATTCCACAGGATAATCAGAATGAATAATATGGTAAATAAAGCTCAAGGATTTGGCTTGTCTCTTCTAACCAGAGTGGCTGGCAGCGATTTACTTGACCAATTCAGGTTACGAAAATTTTTAGAAAAATCTCTGTATCAAAGCTCAAAGGCTGGCTTTAAGACGCTCAGCCAGACACAAAAAATCCTAAAATCTGGTCAAACACTCCAAAAGCAACGTCTCCCACATCAGCCCAAATCACTATTTGACTTGAACTTGACGCAAGAACAGCAAATGACCTGTGATGCCATGCAGCAGTTTGCCAGAGAAGTGCTTTATCCTCTGGCATATAAGGCAGATCACCATGAAAACTTCCCCGAGGAACTCTGGCAATATTCAACTGATTTAGGCCTCAACCTTTATGCCCTTCCTGAAGCTTTAGGTGGTGTGGCATCAGAGCAGAATATTGTCAGTAATGTTCTGATTGCCCAAAGTCTAGCCCAAGGTGATTTCAGCTTGACAGCCGGGTTGCTATCTACCTTTAGTGTCATCAATGCCCTTACTCACTGGGGTTCGGAACAGATCCAGACAGATTATCTTTCTGCCTTTACTGAAGACCCTCAGCTAAAAGCCACTTTTGCAGTACAGGAAGCAACTGCCGCATTTAATCCATATCAGCTAAAGACCACAGCCACCCCCCATCAGGATCATTATCTGATCAATGGGGAAAAGACGCTGGTCATTCTGGGAGAAAGTGCTGACCTTTATCTGGTCAGTGCCAGTTTGAATGGAACGGCCGACATCTTTGTTGTACAGCGTGACCAGACCATCACTGCACAAAAATCTCCAGCCATGGGCCTAAAAGCCACTCAAACCATGAGCTTGAAATTTGCTAACACACCAGCTCAGCGCTTAGGAGATGAAGATTTTGATTACACCGCTTTTGTGGACCTAGGCAATTTAATGTGGTGCGCGATGGCCGTCGGTACTTGTGAGGCCGTGAAAAAATACTGCATACAGTATGCCAATGAACGGACGGCCTTTGGTGAACCAATTTCACATCGTCAAAGCGTGGCTTTTATGATTGCAGATATGGCAATTGAAATAGATGCCATGCAGATGCTGGTCCTGAATGCTGCGAGCCTGGCTGAATCTGGTCAGAGTTTTCATCGTGAAGCCTATCTGACGCGCCTGCTGTGTGCAGAAAAATCTATGAAAATTGGTACAGATGGCGTACAGATTCTCGGAGGACACGGCTTTACCAAGGAGCATCCGGTCGAACGCTGGTATCGGGATTTAAGAGCAACTGCCATCCTGCATTCTGGTTTGCATGCGTGAGCAAAAATAAGGGAAAAAAGAGATGAACTTACAAAATCCTAAAAAATTTAAAATGCTGATTGATCAAGCCCATGAAGTTGCAGTAAATGTACTCCGCCCTATTTCACGTAAATATGACAAAATTGAACATACTTATCCCAAAGAGCTGGACATGCTGGCTTCTGTCGTCGATGGCATGAATCAAGGTAGTGAAGGCATGAATGCCGGTGCTGCGGTGAACAAGCGCGGTGATAGCGACGAAAGTAATAAAAATGGCGTCAATATGTCTACAGCGCTCAGTATTGTCGAGATGTGTTATGGCGATACTGGTCTATTGTTATCCATGCAACGTCAAGGTTTAGGAAACTCTGCAATTGCTGCAGTTGCCAATGATGAACAGTTACAGCGCTTTCAGGGAATTTGGGCGGCTATGGCAATTACAGAACCGGGTTGTGGCTCAGACTCGGCAGCCATTCGTACAACGGCTACAAAAGATGGCGATGACTATATTCTGAATGGCGAGAAAATTTTTGTGACTTCTGGAGAACGTGCCGATGCGGTTGTAGTCTGGGCAACTCTGGATAAAAAACTGGGCCGTGCTGCCATCAAATCTTTTGTGGTCGCTAAAAATACGCCTGGCATGAAGATTGAGCGTCTGGAACATAAACTGGGTATTAAAGCTTCAGATACCGCAGCAATTAGTTTTATTGACTGCCGTGTTCCAGCTGCCAACTTGTTAGGGCATGAGGAAATCGATGTCGCCAAAGGTTTTGCGGGAGTAATGGAAACCTTTGACAATACCCGTCCATTGGTCGCTGCCATGGCAATTGGCTGCGCAAAAGCATCTCTGGAGCGTATTAAAGAAATTTTCAAAGATGAACTAGATGCCCACTACAGCACGCCATATTTACAAAGTTCCAATATCGCTGCACAGATTTACCGTATGGAAGCGGAATGGGAAGCAGCACGTTTATTGATGTTAAAAGCTGCCTGGATGGCAGATAATCGCAAACCTAATTCACGTGAAGCTTCAATTTCTAAGGCCAAAGCTGGCCGGATCGGTAATGAAATCACCTTAAAATGCGTCGAGCTGGCAGCTACATTAGGCTACAATGAAACCGAACTTCTGGAAAAATGGGCACGTGATTCCAAAATCTTGGATATTTTTGAAGGTACTCAACAGATTCAACAACTGATTATTGCCCGACGTGAACTGAATAAATCCTCTAGTGAATTAAAATAGTTTTTACTTTGCTGATAAATCAAACAATTAAATTGATTAAATGGTGGATTTTTTAAGCATTTAAGGCTATAAAAATTCATCATTTTTTATTTCACCATTCAATAAATTTATATGTATTCTATTCGCCTAATCCAACCTGAAGATAATGCTCAAATTGCTGCCATTATTCGTCGTGTTTCCCAAGAATTTGGACTGGCAGCTGAATCCGGTTTTGCTGTAGGGGATTCTATTTTAGATAAACTTTATCAGGTTTATCAGCAATCCAATTCAGCTTATTGGGTAATTATAGATAAACAAAATATAATCTATGGTGGTGGTGGAATTGCTCCACTGCAAGGTGATGCAAATATTTTAGAAATTCAAAAAATGTACTTTCTACCTGAAATCCGTCGGCAAGGATTAGCTAAAAAAGTTTTAGAGTTAGCATTTGAATTTGCACAGGCGCATCACATTAATGCAGTCTATTTAGAAACCACTAAAGCACTGTGGCAGGCGGTCAGGCTGTATGAAAAACTGGGGTTTGAGCATTTAGACTCTCCTAAAGGAAATACTGGACATAGTGAAGCCTGTGAAATCTGGATGTTAAAAAAGCTTTAAATTAAGTAATTTGCATTATTTATTGCGGTAGTACTTGTATAGACTGATTGATTTCAATATCAATTTAAAAAATATAAATCAATAAGATCTTGTTTAAATTGTAGCCTAATGAAAGCAAAATATAAGTTTTATCAATTCAGTCTTTTAAAGCTTTATAGCTCTATTTAAAAATAGAGAGTTTTTGCTGTTTCTCGGGTTGACTCAAATGGATTGCTTACATACCATCTAAACGTGTAATTTAGGCATGGAACTTAAGTTTTGCTTTTTTCTCGTTATTTCACTGATTTTAATCTTAAATCTCCATTATCTCGTTCGACTTCATTTAAACTTTCTTCTATTGTACTCACTACTTTAGTTTTTACTGGGTGCTCATCCCTAGGTGGCGGATCTATAGAAAGACGTGCTGCCAAATTATCAAAAGGTATTCAGACTGCTTATTCAACACCTGCCAGTACTGCTGAGCGAGTATCTCACATGATCGTGTTACATTCAGAACGTCAGGGGCTAGATCCACTTTTAGTTGCTGCTGTAATTCGCCAGGAATCGACATACCGGAGTCAGGCAGTCTCGCCTGTAGGTGCAGTAGGACTCATGCAAGTGATGCCACGCTACTGGCAGCAAACTTGTCCAGGCAACTTATATAATGAAAATAACAATATTCAATGTGGATCTTATATATTAACTAAATACCATCAATCCGCAGGAGACTGGGAAAAAGCACTCGCTTATTACAATGTTGGGCCTTCAAATTACGAAAATAATCGTAAGATGAGAAAACAAGGTAAACGCTATGCCAAGCAAGTTAAACAACATAAACAAGCTTTAAAAAGTGCACTTTAATCCCTAAAGAAAACGAATTGACCCAAAACCGCTTAGGCTATTTCATTTGAAATATATTGAATAATATTAATGAGTAATGGTTAGCTTAACCCTACTTAATAAAATCAAAGCATATTTAATGAAAGATAAATTCCTAAGCAGTTTAATACGAGCCAGAACAACAATAGCTCTCTTGATAATAACTTCTTTTCTTTAAAAGAAAACAAACTCTTATATAAATTTAAATTATTAATTTGGATGAAGATCAATTCCAACTACTTATCCGTATTACAACTACAAACTCAATTTTGGTTTTTATTGATGAGTTAATTATAGTTTTTAAATTTTTCAATCTATGCAGATTCAAGTCACAAGTGTGACACATTTGTAGTTTGTTGAAAAAGTTAGGGGCATTCATAGAATCATTAGACTTTTTTAACTCGCAATTGGAAAGCACACAATGAAGAAATGCACTCAACTTTATCAAGATGATAAGATACGAAATTTATCCAACTTTAAAAAGTAAAAGTTTAATCGCTACGCTTGCTCGACTTAGGACGTTCACGATCAACCATCTATCCTGAATTAAAAAGAAATACTGGGCAATGTGGATATAGAGCTCAACAAGCAGCAAAATTTGCAAATCAAAGACAGTATCATCCTTCATCACAAATAATTGTGTTTACTTTCGCTTATGTTGATTATTTGATTGGCTCAAACTAGTCACCTGAAAAAATTTCAGGTGCTTTAACATAATGGGATTGATTAGATGTACCTTTACAGGAGTGGATTTAACAGTACATTTATCAAAATAAATCAAAAGGCGCTAAACTTCATCTTCATTTAAGATATCAAAAAAATATCGTAAACATGGCTATAGAAATACCGATATTAGAGGATAAGTTTTTGATAAAACTAGCATTCAGTGCCGAGATGAGGTTGTTGATCAACGACAATGTTTAGGAGACCTCGGAGGTGATACTGTAATAGGTAAGAATTATCAGGGAGTATTCTTAACTTTGGTTGAACTCAGAAAATACGAATGGTCTGATCAGACAATATCTGCCAAAATCATCATCGTTTAATGGCGTGTCAAACCAACAAATAGAGCAGATAGAATTTGCACTATATTCCCCTAGCAGATGTATCTGATAATTAGTCTGGATAGATATAATACTATATCTCTAGTTGAGTGCTGCGGATGACTCATATAGATAACGATGTAATTCTTTTATTTCTTTTCTTTTTATAAAAAAAGAAATCCCCCTGCTTTTTAGCAGGGGGATTTTGAATAATGAGCTGGCGATGACTTACTCTCACATGGGTAACCCCACACTACCATCAGCGCAAAGAGGTTTCACTTCTGAGTTCGGGAAGGGATCAGGTGGTTCACTCTTGCTATGGTCGCCAGCACAACTGTTTATGGACTTGTTCGGGTCTTATCTGACTGCTTTTGCAGTGTTTGCCTTACTTGGTACCAAATAGAATACATTAACAGGGATATCTGAGTTGAATATTGTCGTACTAACGAGCTTCTGAATCAAGCTGTTTTGCTGGATATCGAATCAATTGCGCTTTATACAACAACTGTTTGGGTGTTGTATAGTCAAGCCTCACGAGCAATTAGTACTGGTCAGCTTCATGTATCGCTACACTTCCACATCCAGCCTATCAACGTCGTAGTCTTCAACGGCTCTTTAGGAGACATAAAGTCTCGGGGAAATCTTATCTTGAGGTAGGCTTCCCGCTTAGATGCTTTCAGCGGTTATCCCTTCCGAACATAGCTACCCGGCGATGCCACTGGCGTGACAACCGGTACACCAGAGGTTCGTCCACTCTGGTCCTCTCGTACTAGGAGCAGATCCTCTCAAATTTCCAACGCCCACGGTAGATAGGGACCGAACTGTCTCACGACGTTCTAAACCCAGCTCGCGTACCTCTTTAAATGGCGAACAGCCATACCCTTGGGACCTGCTTCAGCCCCAGGATGAGATGAGCCGACATCGAGGTGCCAAACACCGCCGTCGATATGAACTCTTGGGCGGTATCAGCCTGTTATCCCCAGAGTACCTTTTATCCGTTGAGCGATGGCCCTTCCATACAGAACCACCGGATCACTAAGACCTACTTTCGTACCTGCTCGACTTGTTGGTCTCGCAGTTAAGCGCGCTTTTGCCTTTATACTCTACGCGTGATTTCCGACCACGCTGAGCGCACCTTCGTACTCCTCCGTTACTCTTTAGGAGGAGACCGCCCCAGTCAAACTACCCACCAGACATGGTCCTCGTCCCGGATCACGGGACAGAGTTAGAACCTCAATATTACCAGGGTGGTATTTCAAGGATGGCTCCATGGCAACTGGCGTCGCCACTTCAAAGCCTCCCACCTATCCTACACAGGTAAGATCAAAGTTCAATGTCAAGCTGCAGTAAAGGTTCACGGGGTCTTTCCGTCTAGCCGCGGGTACACCGCATCTTCACGGCGAATTCGATTTCACTGAGCCTCTGCTGGAGACAGCGCCGCCATCATTATGCCATTCGTGCAGGTCGGAACTTACCCGACAAGGAATTTCGCTACCTTAGGACCGTTATAGTTACGGCCGCCGTTTACTGGGGCTTCGATCAAGAGCTTCGCTTACGCTAACCCCATCAATTAACCTTCCAGCACCGGGCAGGCATCACACCCTATACGTCCACTTTCGTGTTTGCAGAGTGCTATGTTTTTAATAAACAGTTGCAGCGGCCTGGTTTCTGAGGCTGCCAGCAGCTCAAGGAGCAAGTCCTATCACCACCGGCAGCGTACCTTCTCCCGAAGTTACGGTACCATTTTGCCTAGTTCCTTCAGCAGAGTTCTCTCAAGCGCTTTGGTCTACTCGACCTGACCACCTGTGTCGGTTTCGGGTACGATTCCTGTGTAACTGAAGCTTAGAGACTTTTCCTGGAAGCATAGTATCAGCCACTTCACCAGTAAACTGGCTTGCTATCAGTTCTCAGCATAGAGCACCCCGGATTTGCCTAAGATGCATGCCTACAACCTTTCACCTGGACAACCAACGCCAGGCTGACTTAACTTACTCCGTCCTCTCATCGCATTACACAGAAGTATTGGAATATTAACCAATTTCCCATCGACTACGCCTCTCGGCCTCGCCTTAGGGGTCGACTCACCCAGCCCCGATTAACGTTGGACTGGAACCCTTGGTCTTTCAGCGAACGGGTTTTTCACCCGTTTTATCGTTACTCACGTCAGCATTCGCACTTCTGATACCTCCAGCAGACTTCTCAATCCACCTTCATCGGCTTACAGAACGCTCCCCTACCACTTACGCATAAGCGTAAATCCGCAGCTTCGGTACTATATTTTAGCCCCGTTACATCTTCCGCGCAGGCCGACTCGACTAGTGAGCTATTACGCTTTCTTTAAAGGGTGGCTGCTTCTAAGCCAACCTCCTAGCTGTCTATGCCTTCCCACATCGTTTCCCACTTAATATAGATTTAGGGACCTTAGCTGGCGGTCTGGATTGTTTTCCTCTTGACTACGGACGTTAGCACCCGCAGTCTGTCTCCCGGATAGTACTCATTGGTATTCGGAGTTTGCATCGGTTTGGTAAGTCGGGATGACCCCCTAGCCGAAACAGTGCTCTACCCCCAATGGTATTCGTCCGAGGCGCTACCTAAATAGCTTTCGGGGAGAACCAGCTATCACCGAGTTTGATTAGCCTTTCACCCCTATCCACAAGTCATCCCCCGGCTTTTCAACGACGGTGGGTTCGGTCCTCCAGTTAGTGTTACCCAACCTTCAACCTGCTCATGGATAGATCACCCGGTTTCGGGTCTATACCCAGCAACTAAAACGCCCTATTAAGACTCGATTTCTCTACGGCTCCCCTATTCGGTTAACCTCGCTACTGAATATAAGTCGCTGACCCATTATACAAAAGGTACGCAGTCACCGAACAAGTCGGCTCCCACTGCTTGTATGCATGCGGTTTCAGGATCTATTTCACTCCCCTCACAGGGGTTCTTTTCGCCTTTCCCTCACGGTACTGGTTCACTATCGGTCAGTCAGGAGTATTTAGCCTTGGAGGATGGTCCCCCCATATTCAGACAAGGTTTCACGTGCCTCGCCCTACTCGACATCATTATCTAAGCCCTTTCGTGTACAGGACTATCACCCACTATGGTTGCACTTCCCAGAGCATTCCACTAAAACTTAGATAACTTAATGGGCTCTTCCCCTTTCGCTCGCCGCTACTGAGGGAATCTCAATTGATTTCTTTTCCTACGGGTACTGAGATGTTTCACTTCCCCGCGTTCGCCTCAATAACCTATGTATTCAGTTATTGATACCTACCTTATGGTAAGTGGGTTTCCCCATTCAGACATCTCCGGATCACAGGATATTTGCCGCCTCCCCGGAGCTTTTCGCAGGCTATCACGTCTTTCATCGCCTCTGACTGCCAAGGCATCCACCACATGCACTTAATTACTTGACTATACAACCCCAAACAGTCGTTCATCCCTACAAGCAGGATGAGCAACATGATTAACCAATCTCTCAGTCAATCACACAGTTGGCGTTTGTGCACTTAAGCACTGTACAGCTTCAATTAGATTCATATACCAAAACGCTTGATTCAGTTAATTTCGCTAGTTCTCATTTCAAGTACAGTCATTAACAGGTAATAAATTACTGTTAACTTCCGTTCTATCTATGAGTATGAACAAATTATTTCAACTCAAATATATGCTGTTAATGATTTTTCTAGCCTTCGTCAGGTCTAGAAACTGTGATAAATCACAGAGGTTAACAAGTATAAACTTACTAAGCTCTATAATCTATGGTGGAGACTAGGAGAGTCGAACTCCTGACCTCCTGCGTGCAAAGCAGGCGCTCTACCAACTAAGCTAAGTCCCCAGCTTATCATTTAGATTTAATGTTTCTGATTCTCTGTCTTACTCTGCAATTGCTTGCTTCGTCAGTAGTGGTGGGTCTGACAAGACTTGAACTTGTGACCCCACGCTTATCAAGCGTGTGCTCTAACCAACTGAGCTACAGACCCTCAGATACATCAATGAAGAACAACTTGTTGTGGATTCTTACCAATCGTCAATCTTTCGTTAAGGAGGTGATCCAGCCGCAGGTTCCCCTACGGCTACCTTGTTACGACTTCACCCCAGTCATTGGCCACACCGTGGTGAACGTCCTCCCGAGGGTTAGACTATCCACTTCTGGTGCAACAAACTCCCATGGTGTGACGGGCGGTGTGTACAAGGCCCGGGAACGTATTCACCGCGGCATTCTGATCCGCGATTACTAGCGATTCCGACTTCATGGAGTCGAGTTGCAGACTCCAATCCGGACTACGATCGGCTTTTTGAGATTAGCATCACATCGCTGTGTAGCAACCCTTTGTACCGACCATTGTAGCACGTGTGTAGCCCTGGCCGTAAGGGCCATGATGACTTGACGTCGTCCCCGCCTTCCTCCAGTTTGTCACTGGCAGTATCCTTAAAGTTCCCACCCGAAGTGCTGGCAAATAAGGAAAAGGGTTGCGCTCGTTGCGGGACTTAACCCAACATCTCACGACACGAGCTGACGACAGCCATGCAGCACCTGTATCAGAGTTCCCGAAGGCACCAATCCATCTCTGGAAAGTTCTCTGTATGTCAAGGCCAGGTAAGGTTCTTCGCGTTGCATCGAATTAAACCACATGCTCCACCGCTTGTGCGGGCCCCCGTCAATTCATTTGAGTTTTAGTCTTGCGACCGTACTCCCCAGGCGGTCTACTTATCGCGTTAGCTGCGCCACTAAAGCCTCAAAGGCCCCAACGGCTAGTAGACATCGTTTACGGCATGGACTACCAGGGTATCTAATCCTGTTTGCTCCCCATGCTTTCGCACCTCAGCGTCAGTATTAGGCCAGATGGCTGCCTTCGCCATCGGTATTCCTCCAGATCTCTACGCATTTCACCGCTACACCTGGAATTCTACCATCCTCTCCTATACTCTAGCCCCCCAGTATCGAATGCAATTCCCAAGTTAAGCTCGGGGATTTCACATCCGACTTAAAGAGCCGCCTACGCGCGCTTTACGCCCAGTAAATCCGATTAACGCTCGCACCCTCTGTATTACCGCGGCTGCTGGCACAGAGTTAGCCGGTGCTTATTCTGCGAGTAACGTCCAGCACTCCTGGGTATTAACCAGGGTACTCTCCTCCTCGCTTAAAGTGCTTTACAACCAAAAGGCCTTCTTCACACACGCGGCATGGCTGGATCAGGGTTCCCCCCATTGTCCAATATTCCCCACTGCTGCCTCCCGTAGGAGTCTGGGCCGTGTCTCAGTCCCAGTGTGACGGATCATCCTCTCAGACCCGTTACAGATCGTCGCCTTGGTAGGCCTTTACCCCACCAACTAGCTAATCTGACTTAGGCTCATCTATTAGCGCAAGGTCACAAGTGATCCCCTGCTTTCCCCCGTAGGGCGTATGCGGTATTAGCGCTCCTTTCGGAACGTTGTCCCCCACTAATAGGCAGATTCCTAAGTATTACTCACCCGTCCGCCGCTAGGTTCCAGTAGCAAGCTACCTTCGCCCCGCTCGACTTGCATGTGTTAAGCCTGCCGCCAGCGTTCAATCTGAGCCATGATCAAACTCTTCAGTTTAAAATCAGTAGTGCCTAAAGGACACCAATCTTGGCTCATCAATTTTCTGACAAATTCTCTCAAATAAACTTCGAGTAATTTAAACCAATCAATCAATGATAATATTTCGATTAATCAACCAGTAAAAATCCACACAAGTTGTTCTTCATAATCTCTTAATGATCTTCTTAAAACTTCGTCAGCTTTAAGTCCAACTTAATGACTTAACTTTTCGTTTAGTGCATTGCGTTGGTGTGCTGCGTATTTTATACAGTTTCAAAACGAGCGCAAGTGCTTTTCTTAAAAATATTCAAAAAACGCCACTGCCTGCTTATTTTTTAATCCGAAAGGTTATTTTTAACACTTTTTTAGAGTTTTTCTAGCTACTTCTGCATTTAAAGTTTAAGCAAATGTGAATTTTCTCAAACTTCTTAAATAAAAAAGGATCAAAATTACTGTTGATCCTTATCTCCTAACTCCTAAAAGCTTAATTAGCCTGTTCAGCAAACCACGCCATGAATTTCTGGCGTTCACTCTTAGATGCTTTTTTCCATAACTCAATCATTTGCTGATCACTACTGCTATTTAGAGCTGAACTTTGTTGAGCTGATACCGTTGTAACCACAGGTTTAGCTGTATGTTGTGTATATACAGCTGCGGGTTGATTGACTGGTATTGTAACCTCCCCTCCACTTAAGTCGGTGGCATTATCCAAAACTCTACCTCCAAACCATCGTTTAGAAGAGGCTTTTGCTCCTGCTTGCTGAACCAATAGTTGCTGATTAGCATTATATAAACCGATAATAGGTTGATCTTTATACGCTTTCGCTTCATCAAAATCTTGTGGTGCATTAATTAAGGCCAAGTTATAAGCCTCGCCATCTTTTAATTCTGGAGTTTTGATCGTTACCACGCCCGATTTTAAAATATCATGTGAACTATCATGATGTTCAAAGAACTCATTATAGCGAGCGCTAATCGTATTCACGCCCGGATCAATTTTATAAGTCTGATTTGAACGTAATAAGCCTGAATTTACCTTCTGATCATTCACCGCAACAATTTTAATTTCTTCAGGTACAGTTAAAGTGACCATTGAAAAAGCTGACGTACTGCCAAGTAATGCCATTGTCACTGCTGTGATACGTAAACCCATACTCTCTACTCATTGAATGATTCTTAAAAGTTCAGTTGCACTATGCCGTGTATAAATGTCAACTTTATGACAAACATTTCATTTATATTGCAGTTGCATCAATCTGGAGATTTTAGAAACGACAAATATAAAAAAAGAAGCAACAATGTGCTTCTTTTTAGCTTTCCACCCAATTATGCAAAAATTTTAAAGCGATCAGCATCATCTATAAAGGTTTTTTCACCCGCTGGCGCTTCGATTGAACCAAAGACCAACTGAGCACGCAGCTTCCAATTAGATGGCACATTAAAAGTTTTGGCAACTTCTTCATCAATAATTGGATTATAGTGTTGCAAGGAAGCCCCAATATTTCTTTCTGCTAATGCTGTCCAGGTTGCGAACTGAGCAATACCCGTAGAATGTTCTGACCAGTCTGGAAAGTGATCTGCATAGAGTGCAAACTGTTCTTGCAGAGATTTTATGATATCTTGATCTTCATAAAATAATGCTGTGCCATAACCTGCTGCAAAACCGTTAATTTTGGTATTGGTACCTTCAAAAGCCTCAGCAGATATGAGATCACGTAAGGTTTCGCGAACAATATTCCAGAACTTTTCATGTGACTCACCGAACAGAATCACGACACGTGAAGTTTGGGAGTTAAAAGCTGACGGGCTATGCTTGACTGCATCTTTAATAATGTTTTCAATTTCTGCCTGTTCCAGGCTCACGTTTTTACCAATTGCATAAATAGTACGACGTTGTTTGATCTCATTTAAAAATGCCATGAATCCACCTTTATCTATTCTGTTTATTAAAATCAATAAAGCCATCTTAGGCATTTTTCTGCTTTTAAACAGCCTTATTTCAATAACAATGCGTTTTATTTATAGAACATTCTTTATAGCACTAAAATTGATGAATTGTATCTAGCGCCTTGGCCCCTTCGTCTTGCTTGACATAATTTAAATTTAGCTAAAAACCTGGAAAAATTCCTGCTCCGGCTGCTTTACTTTTTCTGCGATAGTTTCTTCAATTGAACCAAAACATAATTGAGCTCGCAGCAGCCAGTTTAGATCTATTTGAAAATGCTCACCAACCCGGCGATCAATCTGCGGGTTATAATGCTGTAGTGAAGCCCCCACGCCAGCAGATGCAAGAGCCGTCCAGGCTGCGTATGCACCATACCTGAACTTTGCTCGGACCAGACCGGAAAGTCTTCTGCGCTGAATGGCACTTTCTTTTGTAGCTGCTGAATCACTTGCTGATCTTCATAAAACAAGATCGTCCCCAAGGCATTTCGGCACTGATTTAGCTTAACTTCAACACCTTCATAAATCTGGGGAGGTACATACTGTCGTTGTACATCTTTTACAATATCCCAGAACTGATGATGTGAATCACTAAATAACACCACGACTCGCGCAGTTTGAGCATTATATGCAGAAGGACAACTTTTTACGGCTTCCTCAATCAGTTCGGTCAGATAAGCCTGACTATGCTGCACCCGTTTTCCTAATTGATAGATACTACGGCGTTTTTTTAACTGTTCAACAAATGGTATCTGCTGATGTTCAGATATTTTTTGTTTTCTTGAAATTTTAAAATCTTTAGTTAAATCGGTTGTTAATACATGACCAATCTTGTTAAGCAATGCCATCTTATCCCCCAAAGCCCGAGCTACATTACATCTGGCAAATCCCCTACAATTATAATGGCTTTAAGTCAGCAGATTAGTTTTCTGAAATTTCTAGTGTTGTTTTTTAAAACACTTAATTTCTTTAAAAACAATAAACTCCGCATTTAGCGGAGTTTATGTGATGCAGCCTGCATTCCTTATTTTTCAGTTTCAAAAAGCGCAGCTACAAAAGACTTGGCCGAGAAAGGACGTAAGTCATCAATTTTCTCACCCACCCCAATAAAACGAATGGGTACATGAGTGCGGCTAGCGATATTAAACAACACCCCACCTTTAGCTGTACCATCGAGTTTGGTGATGGTTAAGCCAGTTAAGCCGACCGCTTCATCAAACATTTCAACCTGGTTAATCGCATTTTGACCTGTACCGGCATCGACCACCAGCATGACTTCATGAGGTGCAGTCGCATCGATTTTTTGCATAACACGTTTTACTTTGGTCAACTCCTGCATCAAGTGACCTTTGTTATGCAAACGTCCGGCAGTATCAGCAATCAACACGTCCACACCTTTGGCACGTGCACTTTCAAATGCATCGAAAATGACAGAGGCAGAGTCAGCACCATGACCTTGGGCCACAACCTGAATATTATTACGCTCACCCCAGATTTGTAATTGCTCGGTTGCCGCAGCACGGAAAGTATCGCCCGCCGCCAGCATGACTTTTTTACCTTCACCTTGCAAACGTTTTGCCAGCTTACCGATAGTTGTAGTTTTACCTACGCCATTCACCCCCACCACCAAAATCACATATGGTGATTTGTTCGGATCAATGTGCAGAGGCTTGACACGTGGCGCCAGTAAAGCCACCAGTTCTTCCTGAAGTGCCTTATAAAGTGAATGTGAATAAATCAGATCACCACGTGCAGTACGTTCCGTCAGGTTGGCAATAATTGTTTTAGTGGCTTCTACTCCAATATCTGCCACTAATAACTGCTCTTCGACTTCCTCTAATAGCTCATCATCAATTTCTTTACCACCAATCAGGATATTCACCATACCATCCGCAAGGTTTTTACGGGTCTTGGTTAATCCTTCTTTCATCCGACTAAAGAAACCACCTTTTGCAGCAGATTCTTCTGCCTGAACGTCCTCTGTTCCAGGTGTCGATGGGAGGGTCTCACTGCCCTGTGTCTCTACTGATGCTTCTACAATCGGCACATTAACCGCAGGTAAACTCGGTAATGTGACATCATCATCTCCGATATCAGCATCAATCAAAAATTTGTTTTGCCCAGTAGATTGCTGTTGCATGCCGAATCCTTGAAAAGCATTGCGTTAAAAAATAGGATTCTACCATAACTTGGGCCTTTTTGAGCTAGCAATCCAATCGCCCAACAAAGACAGCAAAAAGTTACAAGCTGTGGTTGCTTTCAGTCCGACATTTATTAAAAATAACGATAAATACAAATATATTCAGGAAGATCGAGTGTTCAACTCCCGACTTACCACTTCCTCTTATTTTAAATTACTCAGACAGAGTTTTTATCCTGTCGCCACTCTTCTCATAAGTTTGGGTTTAACCCAAGCTTATGCTCAAACCAGCAGTGAACTTTCACGTACGACTTTTGAAACCACTTTAAGCAATGGTTTAAAAGTGATTATCCGGGAAGATCATCGCGCGCCCATGGTGATGACCCATATCTGGTACAAAGTAGGCAGCTCAGACGAATCCGGCAATATTCTGGGTGTATCTCATGTCCTGGAACATATGATGTTCAAAGGCACAACCAAGGTTCCCAATGATGAATTTACTCGCCTTAGCCGACTCTATGGTGGCAGCATCAATGCAGCGACCTTTACCAATTACACCAATTATTATCAGCTTTATCCCAAAGCCTACTTTCCCTTAGCGCTGGAACTTGAAGCTGATCGCATGAGTAATCTTTTATTAAGGCAACAGGACTTCGAACCTGAAATCAAAGTAGTCATGGAAGAACGGCGCCAACGCACCGAAGACAATCCTCGCGCACGTGCTTTTGAACGCTTTAAATGGATTAGTTATCCCACCAGTCATTATCGCCAGCCAGTGATTGGCCATATGAAAACTTTGAATAATATTCAGTTAAATGATGTGAAAAAATGGTATCGGGACTGGTATACACCCAACAATGCCATTCTGGTGATTGTCGGAGATGTTGAATCAGAAGCTGCATTGCATCAGGTACAAAAATATTTTGGCGATATTCCTTCACGCCCTACACCAGCCCGTAATGATGTGCTGGAATTTGAACAGCCGGGCTATCGGCATATGGAAATAACCACCGATGTACAGGTACCAAACCTGTATATGACCTGGAATGTAAAGTCTCTGGCGAGTGCCAAAAATCCCCAAGATGCCTATACCCTCAGTATTATTCGCAGCCTGCTGGATAGTGGGATTTCTTCACGCTTGCAGGATCGTTTAGTACGTGATCGCAAAGTCTTGACCTCTGTTAGCGCCACTTATGATCCTTATAATCGCGGCGACAGTATTTTTGGGATTTCAGCTTTGCCAGCCCCTGACATTTCTCTGGGAGAAGCACAAACAGCCATTCAGCAGGAAATTGAACTGTTAAAAACTCAAATAGTTTCCACACAGGAACTTGAACGCATCAGCACGCGCTTTATCTCCAGTTTAATCTACAGCCAGGATGATATTGGCGGGCAGGCAAAAATCATAGGCAATCTGGAGGTCAACGGTTTAAGTTACCGCCTGATTGATGCATTACCCACACACTATGCAAGTGTCAGTGCCGAAGATATCCAGCATGTAGCAAATACCTACTTTGTGCGTGACAATCTGAGTACGCTCTACATTATGCCTGAACAGAAAAGCCAACAATAATGACGTATATGCCTTCTATTCGCTGTTTTCTTTTGCTAGTCAGTGTGAGTTTTAGTCCTGCTCTGTGGGCAGAAAGTTATTTAAATGCCGAAGTTGGTGTAAACAACTTGCCTGATCAGTTGACATCAGTTCCACTATTACAAAGTTTAAAGAAGCTGAATTTAGAACAGACCTTTCAGGCACCTCATATTCATGATCTCAACAATCGTTACAAGGTACGCACCCTGTTTGTAGAAACTCGAGATCTGCCGATGGTCGATATTCAGCTGACTTTTAATGCGGGCGCAGCACGTGATCAGGAAATTGCACCCGGCTTATACGGACTATCAAATATGGCAGCCAAGTTGATGCGTGAAGGTACAGAAGATTATACCGCCAATCAGATTGCTGCCGTACTTGATCAGGCTGGTGCACAATTGAGTATGCAAGCTTATCGGGATATGTTCATTATCCGTTTACGTTCACTATCCGATCCTCAAAAGCTGGAACCTGCCTTAAGCATGATGATGGAAATACTGAATCATGCCTCCTTTAAAAGCTCCAGTATTAACCTTGTCTTAAGTAATACCCAGGTGGGCCAGAAACAGCTACAAGAAAATCCAAGCCGCTTAATGAACATCCGTTTCTACCGTACACTTTATGGTAAACACCCATATGCAGAACCAATTAGTGGGACGCAAGGCAGTACCAAAAAAATAACAGCCGACTTGTTAAAAAAATTTCGTGATCAGTTTGTGGTCGCACAGAATATGAATATTGCGATTACCGGAAAACTCACTCCAAAACAGGCATTAAATTTATCAGAACGCATTGCAGGCAACATACGGCAAGGTTCAAAAGCTGCACCTTTACCTGAACCTGAACTCAAAACTGGTCTGGAGGTGGTACATTTACCCTATCAGTCTTCGCAGGCGTATGTCATTTTCGGGCATTTAGGACCAACACGCTCTAGTGAAGACCGTCTGGCGCTTGAAGTCGCCAACCGGATGTTTGGCGGCGGAGGCTTTAACTCGGTCTTGATGCAGGAGTTACGCATCAAACGAGGCTTTACTTATAGTGCCAGCAGCTCCTTTACTTTTAGTCAGGCACCGGGGGTATTTAGTTTTCAATATTCTACCCGGCAGGATCAACTGCTGGAGAGCATACAAGTCGCGCATCGGGCATTTATTGATTTTGTCCGGCAACCTATTGATCAAAAGCGCCTGGAGGAAACCAAGGCCGGCATGTTGCGCGCCTTTCCTAACAACTACAGCAGCAATGCAACCATTAATGCCCAGTTGGGCACAATGGGCTTTTATGGTGAGAAAGCAGATTATTTATCTAGCTATCCTGAGCAGCTCAGCAAAATCAGTGCAAGGGATGTACAAGATTCAGTGCGCAAACATTTACATCCGGAAAATGTCAGTCTGGTGATAGTCAGCAAGGAACTGGACAGTGCTCAACTAAAAATGCACCTGCAACACAATCTGCTTGAGACCCGTTCTGGTGAAGCAATATCCAGTAAAAACTAGGGATTTTCTAGAGAGATTGGTGGCAGCTGATGTGCACGTAAAGACTCTCGCTGATAGGCTTGCATCAGTTTTAGATATTGTCCTCGGGAAATCTGCTCTTGCTTTAATAGCAGCTGTGCCATGTCCTGGGTTTGTGGCAAGTAATGTTGCTCAGACAAGTGCAGCAACTGATTCAACTGCGCCGCTGTTAAAGGACGATACAATGCAAAGGTGGCTAAAGCTAAAATCACCACAACAATAAAAATCACAACCGTATTATAAATTTGTTCAAGCTGAATCTTGCTGAAAAAATCACTAATCTTTTTGCTGTCTATAGCCATACACTACCTCAAGTTAAAAGTAGTGTATGGCTGCAGTTACTGAAGTTCAAGTCATGAATCCGAATATCCATCACCTGCTGAAATGCTATACAGCGATTAATTCAGCCGCTCAAACACACTCCAGGCAATGACAAACGCTACCAGAGCAAGCACCAGGAAAATTGCAAATTTGCTTAGACCTGCCTCTGCTTCTGGTGGATGCCAGCGGTCTTCTGTTGCAATTCGAACCAGTTCAGTATTGTAGAGTTTATAAAACTGTGCTCGCTGATTCTCATCCAGGGCACGGGTGAAATCATAAACTTCTTTACGCTGAGCCAGACCAAAATGCCCTAAATGTGCATGCCTGTCATAAATCACATTATCGAGTTTCTGGCGATGTAAGTCTGCAAGCTGGAGGACCTGACCAGCTGTAGGTGGCATGTCAAAAGTAATACCATCCAATATTCTTGTGCTCATCATTTTTCTCCTTTCTTGTTTCTTGTCTTATTAAAATTTATACTATTAAAAATTATAAGTGTGTATAGTTTAATCATGTAAACTATAATACTGATAACAAAGCTTCAACAATAATTGACTTTTCAATCATTCTGTAATATTAGTTTAATAATACTTAGCTATACTTGTATGTAGACTTAGTTAAAGTCGATCCTGTAATCATAATTAAAATTAAGGAGTTTTTATATGATACAACAAATCTCTCAACATGACTTAGAGCATCTGTATGCTGATGCAGTCAATACGATCCAATCACAAATGAACTTTGTAGATGCAGTCAAACAACTAGAAGATGCAGCGCGTGCTGGTCATGGTAAAGCAGCTCTCTTTTTAGCAGAACTGTATTATCAGGGTTTTCGTGTAGAACGGGATTCTCTTAAAGCCCAGTACTGGCAGAGTATGGCCACGATGCAAGCATAAAAAAACGTCACCTCGGTGGCGTTTTTTTCACCTTATATTTCAATAAACTACTAACACTTACATACTTTATTACGATTGCTTGCAAAGCTGAAACAGTAATTTCATACAGATTTCCTAAAATAGCACCCAAGTCCAATACGTACTTTACTCTAATGACAATACCTAAGCTGACCTATCCCAATCTTATTCAGTACAATCCGATCTGCAAAAAAAATTTGCTGAAAGTGACTATGCTCAAATCCCTGATGTACTGTGGCATCCTGTGGGGCGTCTATCATCAGGGTTGGGCCATGATGCGGGATCATGAGGATTGTATCTTTCCATTTTGGCTTAACCCTTTAGATGCTAAAAATTATGCCAAACAGCACTGGCCAAATTATGAGCCACGCAAAATCAATTCAGAGGATTTTGAGAACAATCTGCTGCCTACCCTAACGCGCCTTAATGTAATTCCTGCTCTATGTAATCCAAACGGATCAAAACTGAAATTAACTACAGAACAGATGCGTTATTTATTTTTTTCTCAACAGAGACTGCACATTGCCTGAATAACATGTTATTTATAAAGACTAAACTAAGAAGTAACTAGCGATAATCAGTTTATATTTCTTCTAAAACCAATAATAAATGAACGAAAGGATCCAATAGAATGACCAATGTGGCACAAGTACTCAAAGCCAAAGTACACCAGATAATTTATACCATTCATCCAGATGCAACCGTACTAGAAGCCATCACTCTAATGGCAGATAAAGGAATTGGTGCAGTGGTCGTGACTCAGGAAGACAAAGTGGTCGGCATTCTGTCAGAGCGGGATTACACTCGTAAAATTGCCCTTATGCAAAGATCTTCTGTCGATACAACGGTGAATGAAATTATGACGCCTAAAGTGATTACTGTAACTACAGGCAGCACAGTCGAAAACTGTCTGGAGCTGATGACTGATCATCATTTACGTCACCTGCCTGTGGTTGAAAATGAAAAGCTAATAGGCCTGATTTCAATTGGTGATCTGGTCAAAGCAACCATGGAAGATCAACGGCAATTGATTGATCAACTACAACAATATATTTCGGGTTAAGCTTTCTTTAAGGTATTCAAAGAAATCTCATTCCAACTATTCATTATTGGCTTGTAATGATTTTAAGATGATGAGATATAAAAAAAGATCCCAGCACTAGGCTGGGATCTTTAGCTGAACTCAGGCTATTAATTTAAGCCCAGTTTCTCTGCAACATAGTCTGAATCTTTATCACCACGGCCAGACAGGTTCACCACAACTTTTGTCTCTTTTGACAGCTTGCCCGCTTCACGAATCGCCCAGGCAACTGCATGTGAGCTTTCCAAAGCCGGAACAATTCCTTCCACACGTGACAAGGTCATAAAGGCATCCAGGCATTCCTGATCTGTCGCTGTAGTGTATTCTACCCGACCCAAATCCTTAAGCAGGCTATGCTGCGGACCCACACCCGGATAATCCAGGCCTGAGGCAATTGAATGCACAGGCAAAGGCTCACCTTGTTCATCTTCCAGTACATAACAGGCCATACCATGTAACTGGCTCGGCTTACCCAAAGTCAAGGTTGCTGAATGCATATCGGTATTCAGACCATGACCTGCCGGTTCCACTCCAATCAGTTTGACTTCGGGATTATTTAAAAAAGCACTAAATGCACCTACAGCATTTGAACCGCCGCCGACACAGGCAACCACATAATCCGGGTTTGCACCAAAACGCTCATACGTTTGAACTTTAATTTCTTCACCAATAATGGACTGGAAATCACGCACCATCATTGGGAATGGATGTGGCCCTACCACAGAACCAATCGCATAAATAAAGTTTTTCGGATCTTTTAAATATTCCTCAAAGGCACTATCAACCGCATCTTTTAAAGTTGCGGTACCACGAGTCACAGTCACCAGATGAGCACCCAGAATTTTCATTTTGACAACGTTTGGATGTTCTTTTTCGATGTCCACCTGTCCCATGTGGATTTCACATGGAATACCAACCAAGGCACATGCCGTAGCCAGTGCCACACCATGCTGGCCTGCTCCGGTTTCAGCAATGACTTTGGTCTTTCCCATATATTTGGCTAAAAGTGCCTCACCCAGACAGTGATTGATTTTATGAGCACCAGTATGGTTCAGGTCTTCGCGTTTTAAATAGATCTGCGCACCGCCCAATTGCTCAGAGAGACGCTTGGCGTGAAATAAAGGACTCGGACGGCCTACATAATGAGCAAACAGCTCTTTCAGTTCATTTTGAAATTCTTCAGTCTGGCGAATTTCCTGATAGGCAACATTAATATCATTCATGGCCTGTTTTAAATCAGGCGGAATGAACTGACCACCATATTGGCCAAAGAAGCCTTCTTCATTTGGCAGCGCAATGCCATTAATTTGATGATTCATAGCAATCCTTAACTGTGAAATATAGATGAGCACTCAATTGCTTTACTTTATAAGCGTGAAAGCAACAACTTGAGCAATCAAAACTTAAACCATTGATATAAAAACTAAATTAACGGGTCAGATATTTGGTCATATCTTCAATACCCTTTAAGGTCATCGGGAACATATGCCCCTCAAAGATTTGCCTGATGAGTCCGATGGTATGGGTGTAATGCCAGTATCTTTCTTCTTCCGGATTGAGCCAGGCGGTTTTATCGAAATGCTGACGCAGTCGCTGTAACCAGACCTGTCCGGCCTCGTCATTCATATATTCAACTGAGCCGCCTACCGAATTCAATTCATAAGGCGCCATACTGGCATCACCCACCACAATTACCCGATAGTCTCGGCCATAAGTATTGAACAGATCCCAGGTATTCATGCGTGAACTGGAACGCCGAACATTATCTTTCCAGACGTAGTCATACAGACAGTTATGGAAATAGAAATATTCAAGGGTCTTAAATTCGGTCTTGGCTGCACTAAACAGCTTTTCACACTGGGCAATGTGCGCATCCATGGAACCACCGATATCAAACAGCATCAGTACTTTAATACGGTTACGGCGCTCTGGTACCAGTTGTACATCCAGAATGCCCTGCTTGGCTGTTTCACGAATCGTACCATCAATATCCAGCTCTTCCGCTGCACCCTGACGGGCAAATTTACGCAAACGGCGTAGCGCCATTTGCATTTGCCGGCTACCCAGAAGCTGGTCATCATCCAGATTACGATATTGACGCTGCTCCCAGACTTTTACCGCAGAGCGTTTACGCCCTGGCCCGCCAATCCGCACACCTTCCGGATGATCACCATAGGCACCAAAGGGAGAAGTCCCACCCGTGCCAATCATTTTGTTACCACCCTGATGTTTTTTATGCTGTTCGCGCAGACGCTCTTCCAGCATTTTCATCAGCTCTTCCAGCGAACCGGCTTTCTTCAGCTCTTCACGCTGTTCAGGTGTCAGATGCTTTTCCAGTAATTCCAGGTCAAACCAGTCTTTAGGCAGTTTGTGCACCTGATTCAACAGCTCATCCAGATCAAAGGTTGAAATACCATCAAAATAGTCTTTCATGGCGCGATCAAACTTGTCGAAATAGCGCTCATCTTTAACCATGATAGTTTTGGCCAGCTGATAGAATTCATCCTGATCAGCAAAGACAATTCCGGCAGCTACTGCCTGATTCAGGTCAATCAGTTCACGGGTCGAAACCGGCACACCATAGCGGCGCAAGGTATAAAACAGTCGCACAAACATGCCTGTTTCCCCCTAACGGCGTGACATAAAGGCTAGACGCTCAAGCAGCTGTACATCCTGCTCGTTTTTGATGAGTGCGCCGTAGAGTGGCGGAATGGCTTTGGTTTTATCAGCATTACGCAGCACATCTTCCGGCATGTCATCGGCCATGAGCAGGCTGAGCCAGTCAATCAGTTCAGAGGTTGAAGGTGGTTTTTTTAAACCGGGAATCTGACGTAATTTAAAGAAAACTTGTAAAGCTTCATTCACCAATGTGGCAGAGATATTCTCGAAATGCACATCGATGATTTCGCGCATGGTGGCTTCATCCGGGAATTCGATATAGTGGAAGAAACAACGGCGCAGAAATGCATCTGGCAATTCTTTTTCATTATTTGAGGTAATGATGACGATTGGACGCTGGGTCGCAGTAATGGTCTCGCCAGTTTCGTAAACATAGAACGACATTTTATCGAGTTCATGCAACAAGTCATTTGGAAACTCGATATCGGCCTTGTCAATTTCATCAATCAGCAGAACACAGCGCTCTTCACTGGTAAAAGCTTCCCAGAGTTTACCTGGTTTGATGTAGTTTTTAATATCATAGACCCGGTCATCACCCAGCTGGCTATCACGCAAACGAGAAACTGCATCATATTCATACAATCCCTGTTGTGCCTTGGTGGTCGACTTGATATGCCAGGTAATCAGCCTCAATCCCAAACTGTGTGCCACCTGTTCAGCCAGCAGGGTTTTACCGGTCCCCGGCTCACCTTTTACCAGTAAAGGCTTTTGCAAACTACGCGCAGCTTTTACGGCCAGCTTTAGACTGTCAGTCGCAATGTACTGATCTGTACCTGAAAATTGTTGAATATCAGCAGACATGATTTAACCTTATTTTTTTACTTACAACGGTGAACTTTTCTTGTTTAAAGTCGTATCCGGTTTTTTCGATATATAACTGGACCAGCAATAGCCAATCACACATCCAAGGCCAATGACAAATAAAATAAGTGACGCATTAATCCAAACCAGCTCCTGCTCCTTGGTTAAAACCCCAAATAGCAGACCGAAAATTGCCGGGGCAACCGAGGCATTCGGGCCTTCAGAAACGGTGGGGGTTAATAAAACCGCGAAGGCCAGTAACCATAAAAAACTGCCCATTACTCTTGGCAGGCGTCTGGTTACCCCATACCAGCAAAGTAAGGCAATCAGGCTGCCAAGCATATACACGGCTACTGCAATACTCTGTTCAGGAATTGAATCTAATACGTTTACATAACCATTCATCTCACAACTCCTGAATTCATATTAGGCACCACGCAATCCTTCGGGCGCTACTGCATTTGGATTGATCAGGCCTTCTGGCGGCATTTGCAAAAAGAAACCGCGAGTCACAATGGAGTCCATTACATGCAGGACATTGGCACGCGCCAGTTTGCGCGATTCACTCAATTCAAGGTGCATGACAAAAGTTGCACGCCCAAATGCTACACGTACCGGCTCAGACAAGACTTCGAGCGGCTCAAATGTTTCTTCAGTTTCGCCCTCATCTGCAGGACGCGCCACATAAAGATACATTTCATCTTTTTTACTGGATTTGTAGATAGACACTTGCATGTTTTAAACGACTTTTCTTAAAAACAACCGCAAGGATACATTAAAAAAAAGACAGATACATTAGCCTTGCCGAATGCATCAGTCGTGATTTTGTATAATTGCTTTATCTTTAATCAATTCTTTCCCCAGTCATTCCGTGACTTTCATCTGGGTCGAAAGATAAGATTCATCCTCATGCAGCACCCGAAGTAGCGGCAAGGTCAGCAGCTCATAGCGCCAGCCTAGCAGATAATCCGGCAACTCTTGTTCATCCTTATGAAAGACCACATGTTGATACAGGGCATTTAGCCATTTTTTACGCATCAGCACTTCCTTAGGAATGGTGGTTTCAGCAGAGACCTGCTGAATAAGCAGATCAATTTTATCACCAACTTCTCTGGAAGAATGACGGATTGGACGAGCCAGACGTAATGGCCAGTCCGACTGTTCTGGCAGGAATTTCAATAAGTCCAGAATCGTTTTACCATGATCACGTACAATATTGGCACGTATATCTTTCACCTGGCTCAACTGAAAATTATTGCGCGGAAATTTCTCAACCAGATCAATCATGGTCGCATTTTTCAGAATAAAGCTGCGTGGCTGATTTAAAGCCTTGGCAATCTGTTCACGCCAAACTGCCAGCTGCTGTAATTGCATAAGCTGACGGCGAGAATGCCGGTAATTTCCCACATCCTGATACAGCAAGGCAGTCGGTGTTTCTTCCCCTATTTCCCGGGTCAGGAACTGACAATCCTGTAAGGCAAAATCAAGCAGGGATTTGCTGTTTAAATCCTGTTTGATTTTTTCAGCCAATTGCATCAGATAATGTACATCATTGGCCGCATACAGTAACTGCTCGCTACTTAAAGGACGCGCCAGCCAGTTGGAGCGGGTCTGGTCTTTTTCAATATCTATTTCCAGCATCTGCTTCAAGGCATTCTGGTAGCTGACTTGCAGACCATGACCCAAAAATGACATACCCACCTGCGTATCAAAAACATTCTCCAGTGCTTTTTGCTGGGTATAATGATAAATCAGGTCGATGTCTTCGCTACAGGCGTGAAAAACATTCTGTTGAGCATTAAAAATTTTGTGCAAAAACTCAGTCAGATCCAGAGTGGTTCCATCCAGAAGATAAACCTGATTGTCGACATTGATCTGAAAAACACCGAGTTTGGGCCACAGGGTATCTACCTTGATAAACTCGGTATCCAGACCATAGATTGAATTTTGATCCATTAAATCCAGAACAGGATACAGGTCGTTTTGGTGTTGAATAAACTGAAACATAAAGGCTGAGTCTAAGGATAGATGCTCGATAGCGGAATACTAGCTAATATATAAAATATTTATATAAAAAAACATACTTAATGCGACTAATTATCTAAAATAATTTACTTTGTAAGGAGTAGTTAGGTATAAATTAATATCTTTTTCCTATTAAACTCACACCTTCAGTTATACAAATTTTATTTAATCCTCATGCGGTTATGCACGGCCTGACTCAGCGTATGGCTGTCCACATACTCCAGTTCGCCTCCTTGAGGCACACCTTGAGCAATACGCGTCATCTGCACCGCTAAATGCTTGCTGGCTTCAACCAGATAATGTGCTGTTGCCTGTCCTTCTACAGTCGCATTGGTGGCCAGGATCACTTCCTTAATCTGCCCTTGACTTAAACGCTGCAGTAAATAAGGAATGCCAATTTCTTCCGGCCCAATCCCGTCAAGTGGTGACAAGTGCCCACCCAAAACATGATATTTACCCCGGAAGCTGCCACTTTGCTCAATAGCCATCACATCGGCAGGTGATTCTACCACGCACAGCAATTCATCATCTCGCTCCAAGGAGGTACAGATATTACAGACCTCATCTTCGGTCAGCGAATGACAAATAGAGCACTCATGAATATGATTGGTCGCCTCAGTCAAAGCATGTGCCAGACCAATCGCACCTTCACGGTTTTTCATGATCAGGTGCAAAGCCATACGCTGAGCCGATTTCGGCCCAACGCTTGGCAAAATGCGTAATGCTTGAACGAGTTGATCAAAACGATCACTAAACATTGCGCACTCTTCCTTAGAATAAACCAGCCAGACCTGGTGGCAAGCCCATGCCTGAGTTTGCTGCTTTCATGCGCTCTTCTGAAATGGCTTCAGCCTGACGTGCTGCATCATTCATAGCAGCTGCAATCAGGTCTTCGATCATGTCAGGATCGTCCTGAAGAAGTTCAGGGTTAATTTCGATACGTTTCACTACATTACGTGCAGTCATGGTTACTTTTACCAAACCACCACCAGCCTCAGCATGCACTTCAGTTTGCGCAAGCTCTTCTTTGGCCTTTTTCACGTTGTTTTCAACTTCTTTTTGCATGCGCTGCGCTTGCTGCATCAACATATTAATGTTCATAAAAATCTCCGAACATATATTTATAAAATTAAATTAGATCTAAACCGCGTGTAATATCACGGATAATATCATCAATCTCTTCCAAACCGACAGAAATACGAATTAAACCTTCGCAAATACCTGCTGCAGCTTTGGCTTCTGGAGACAGTTTGCCATGCGTGGTGGTTGCCGGATGAGTAATAGTTGACTTGACATCCCCCAGATTACCGGTAATTGAGATAAAGTTTGTATTATCAATTACTTTCCATGCACCTTCACGGCCCGCCTTCACCACAAAAGAGACTATACCGCCAAAACCAGTTTGCTGTTTTGCTGCCAGCTCATGACCAACATGCTCAGGCAGGCCTGCATAATAGACTTTTTCTACTTTCGGATGCGCATTCAGGAACTCGGCTAATTTTTGTGCATTGGCAGAATGTTCACGCATACGTAAGCGTAATGTTTCCAGACCTTTCAAAAAGACCCAGGCATTAAACGGACTCATGGATGGCCCCGTCGTGCGTACATAACCGAAAACCTCTTCAAGCAGCTTATGGCTCCCCACAACTGCACCGCCTAGAGCACGCCCCTGACCATCCAGATATTTAGTCGCAGAATACACCACCAAGTCTGCACCAAATTTGATGGGTTGTTGTAATACAGGCGTACAGAAGCTGTTATCAATTGCTAGCAAGGCATCATTTGCATGCGCAATATCTGCTAGCGCCTGAATATCCGCCACTTCTGCCAAAGGATTTGATGGAGATTCAACAAAGAGCAGTCTGGTTTCTGGCTTAATAGCATTGTTCCAGGCCGCTATATCATGCAGGTCGACGAAATCTACAGCCACGCCAAATTTAGCCACGTACTTTTCAAACAAAGATACAGTCGAGCCAAATACTGCACGTGAACAGATCACATGATCGCCTGCTTTTAAAAAAGCCATTGCCACGGCCATAATGGCTGCCATACCTGAACTGGTAGCAACGGCGCGCTCTGCACCTTCGAGTGCAGCCAGACGTTTTTCAAAAGTGGCCACAGTTGGATTGGTAAAGCGGGAGTAGATATTGCCCGGTTCCTGGCCTGAAAATTTTGCTGCCGCTTCGGCCGCATTCTCATAGACAAATGAAGATGTTAGAAAAATCGGTTCGCCGTGCTCGCCTTCAAAACTACGGGTATGACCGGTACGAATGGCTAAGGTTTCTAACTGGTAGGAAATATCATCTTGCTGGCTCATCACTTTACCCCAGTCCAAGGGACTGCCTTTTGTAAAAATTTGCCAACATTTTGAGCGCCTAAGCTATTTCAGGTCAAGGTATAATAAGCAAATATTGCTTAGACTTCGATCAAATCTTCCCGAATACGGATAATTTATTTACATGATTCAATTAAAACAAAATATTCAGCGCCAGCGGAAAAAATTAAAACATCTTAATGCGCGTCTGTTTAACTCATCTACCCTGATTCTTTCGCAAAAAACACCTTTTGAATATATTGCCGCCACTGAATTCTGCAAGATTCGTTATTATGCCTCTCCTGACAAGAAATATCGTGAGCCCCTGGTCTTTATCGCGCCACTTGCAATCAATATGGATATTTACGACCTTTATCCTTATCGCTCCCTAGTCAAACATTTTCAGCATAGTGGCTTTGATGTGTATTTGGTGGAATGGAAACGTTTTCGCTATAAACATCGCCATTTAAATTTCCTATCCTTTGTTGACGGCGCAATTCCGCAAGCAATTGAGCGCATTTGTGCTCATTCTGGCAGCCAGTTTATTTCGTTGCATGGCTGGAGTATGGCCGGAATTTTTGTCACGCTCTATACTGCCCTGCATTCACCTGAACATGTTAAAAATCTGATCGTACTCGGCAGCCCGATTGACAGCTATGCTTCTGGTCGTATTGGTAAACTGTTTAGGAGCGCCAATCAGTTAATTTCTAAAAATAAAAACTTGCAACATAGCCTCTATCAAGGCCTGATTCCAAAACTCTATATCCATTCACCGGGTGTCCTCAATGCGCTTGGCTTTAAATTACTGGACCCTATTGGCTGGTTTAAAAGCCAGAAGCAGTTTTTACTGAATCTGGAAAATGTAGAAGATGTCTATGAACATGCCACCATGGGCAATTTTCTTAACAAAATGATTGACTATCCGGGTGGAATCAATCAGGACATGGTGCTGAATTTATGGTTACAGAATCCTCTGAAAGAAGGTTCTATGACTTTAAAGGGGCAAACCATCGACCTGAAAAATATCAACTGCTCCTTGTTGGTAGGCGCAGGCCAAACCGACCAGATTGTCACCAAGCACTCAGCTAAGCCTTTGATGGAATTGACAAGCAGCACCGATAAGACGTTTACTCTTATCCCAGGGGGCCATTTGGGGCTGATGTCCAACCAGAAAGCGGCCAATACCTTCTGGCCTAAATTAACCGCTTGGCTGGCACACCGCTCCACACGACTTGATGCCTGACCGCTCGGGGATCCAGAGCCTTTTAAAATTAGCTTTAAATCAGAAAGAATATTCAGAGGATAAACATGATTCAGTCAGTGGCTTTTATTGGTTTGGGTGCAATGGGTTATCGTATGGCAGCGCATCTGCCCAAGCATTTCGATACGGTCTATGTCTGGAACCGGACTTTTGCCAAGGCTGAACAACATGCCGCTGAATATGCTACACAGGCGGTTGCTCTGGAGCAGGCTGTTCAGGCTGATATTATTTTCTCCTGCCTCCCCACCAGTGCGGATGTTGAACATCTCTTAAAAGACCTGCCGCTTAAAGCAGGTTCTATCTGGGTAGATTGTACCAGTGGTGTGCCTGAATCCGCTCGTAAACTGGTCACTCAACTGAGTGATCAGGGCGTTATTTTTCTGGATGCGCCGGTAAGCGGCCAGACGATTGGCGCTGAAAATGCCACGTTAACCGTGATGGTCGGCGGTGATGCCCAAGGCTTTGAAAAAGCTCTGCCAGCCATGCAGGCTTTTGGCAAGCTAATCAAGCATGTCGGGGAATCTGGCTCTGGTTTTGCAGTCAAAGCGGTGAATAATATGTTAATGGCCGCTCACCTTTGCGCAGCGGCCGAAGGCTTGACCACCTTAAAAGCACACCGTGTTAATCTGAGTGAAGCACTGGATTGTATTAATGCATCGAGCGGTAAAAGTATGGTGACTGAAACCGTGATTCCACAGCGTATTTTAAATCGCAGTTTCCCGCTAACCTTTGCTCTGCCTTTATTAGCCAAAGACACAGGCATTGCCATAGATCTGGCGCAAGAAGCCAAACTTTCAGTACCTGTTCTGGCGCTGGCACAGAATCTGATTCAGGCAGCAAACAGCTTATCAGATAAAAATAGTGATTTTTCAACTGCCGTGAAAATGTATGAATCATGGAGTAAAATTACCATTGAGTAATATCTCGCCATTGAATAATGATAATAAAACCACATATTGTGACTATAAAGCAGTCACACTGAGTGAATAAGCTAGAGGAAATTGCTATGAAAAAATTATCTGTTGCAGTATTAGTAGGTTTTGCAACATTGTTTGGGGCTTCAACATCGGTACTTGCATCTGAACAGGAATGCAAAAAACTGAAAAATGATCATGATGTCATTTATGCATCTAAAGGCTTCTGTTTTAAAGATCCTGAAGCCAAGGCCAAGTTTGGTAATGACAATTGCTATACCACCAAGCCAAAATTCTCTGAAAAAGAGCAACAACGGCTTGACGCGATCAAGGAACGTCAGAAAGAATTGAACTGTAAATAATACAGTTTCAATAATTTCAAGGAATGTAACTATGACTTATGATGATCAGAATATTTTTGCACGAATTTTACGTGGTGAACTTCCTGCCATTAAAGTGTATGAAGATGACCAGGTTCTTGCATTCATGGACATTATGCCTCAGGCAGATGGTCATACCCTGATCATTCCCAAAACGCCAGCAATAACGCTGCTGGATCTGCCAGCAGAAACAGCAGCCTATACCATTCAGGTCGTACAGAAAATTGCGAAAGCTATTGAGAAAGGTTTAGGCGTAGATGGAATTGTCTTGATGCAGTTGTCAGGTGCAGCCGCAGGTCAGACCGTACCACATGTGCATTTCCATCTCGTACCGACTTCTCTGCATAACCTGGGCAAACATGCCGCACAGATGGGTGATCAAGAGAAAATCAAGGCGCTTGCTGAAAAAATTAAAGCTGCACTTTAAGTACGAAATCAATTTAAAGATGGAGCTAGATAGCTCCATTTTTTATGCTCTTTCAGGCACTATAATCTTTTATTTTTAATTATTTCAATCATACGCTGAGACAATTCCAACCGCATTTAAGAATGTAAATTAATAACCTCACCATAGTCGGCGGCTATTCGCTGTTCAAAAAATAAAATTTAATTGGCCATAAAAATTCTGTTGCTTGGGTATGTATATTGACTCGGTTACCATGAGGCAATCGCAGCAGACTGTTAATTACGTTTCTTTTTCACTCACCTAAAAATCCTCTTAGAACTTACAACGCAGTTTTTGCTAGAATCCTGCTCAGAAGCTCAAACCTCCGCTATCTAATGCTTGGTATTAGAAACTTGAACCCTGAGAAGGTACACTTACTCATTAGATTAATCAGGTTTCAAAAAGATTTAACGGGATTTGTCAGGATTTTTTTATGCAATTTATTGTAAATATTAATAGTTTTAAGGGTGCTAAATAAAGTGAAAACAGAAAATATAATCCCTGACCTATCCACGCTTACACCGATGATGCAGCAGTACATGTCGGTCAAAATGCAACATCCACACTCATTAATGTTTTATCGGATGGGTGACTTCTATGAACTGTTTTTTGAAGATGCCCATAAGGCTGCCAAAATTTTAGGTATTACCCTGACTCATCGCGGTAAAGCCAATGGCCAGCCGATTCCAATGGCTGGCGTACCTTTTCATGCAGCCGAGGGTTATCTGGCCCGTCTGGTAAAAAACGGCGAAACTGTGGTGATCTGCGAGCAGATCGGTGAAGTTACAGGTAAAGGACCGGTCGAGCGTGGTGTGGTACGTATTATTACCCCGGGTACCTTAACGGATGATGCTCTCTTAGGCGCTCACCAATCTTCCAATCTGGTCGCCTTATGTATTCAGCAACAGCAGATCGGGATTGCACTCTTAGATCTGAGTGCAGGTCTCTTTAAAGTCCAGCAGCAGGACTATGACCTTAACCAGCTGGCCATTGAACTGGCACGCTTGATGCCAAGCGAAATTGTTTTAGATGAAAATATTGCAGATCCAGAGATCATTGAGCAACTTAAAAAACAGCTTGATTTGCCGGTGACCAAACGTCCGAATGTTGACTTCAACCTGAACAATGCCCAAAAAACTTTGTGTGACCAGTTTGCGGTCAGCACCCTTTCAGGATTTGGCATTGATCACTTGCCTTTGGCCAAAGCCGCCGCTGCTGCTTTAATTCACTATGCCAAAGAAACCCAGAAAACGGCTTTACCGCATATCCGCACGATTCAGCTGGAACAAAGCTCGGACTTTATTGCACTTGACCCTGTCACCCGTCGTAATCTGGAACTGATTGAACCACTTTTTGACCATGGTACTTCACTGTTTCAACTGATCAATGACTGCCAGACGGCGATGGGGGGTCGCCTACTTAGCCGCACCCTGATGCAGCCTTTACGAGATACTGCGGTTTTAGATGAGCGACTGGATGCCACACAGGCCTTGCTGGACGGTTTTCATGAAACCCCTGTACGCCTGATATTAAAAGAAATCAGTGATATTGAGCGTGTATTAAGCCGGATTGCCTTAGGCAGTGCCCGTCCACGCGATCTGGTTCAACTGCGCCAAGCCTGTGCACAAATCCCATTTTTAAGGCATGCCCTGCAACCGGCAATCAGCCAACCACAATCCTTCTTGTTACAGCAGCTAAATCAAGAGCTTGGGGATTTTCATGGTCTGCATCAGCGGCTTATGTCTGCGATTGTAGAGAATCCGCCCGTGTTACTGCGTGATGGCAATGTCATTGCGGAAGGCTTTGACAGCGAGCTGGATGAACTGCGTAAAATTCGGGACCATGCTGGTCAATTCCTGATTGATCTGGAAATCAGGGAGCGCGAACAAAGCGGTATTCCCAACTTGAAAATCGGTTACAACCGAGTGAGCGGCTATTATATTGAGCTGAATCGTTCGCAGGCAGAACAGGCACCTGAACATTATATCCGCCGTCAGACCCTGAAAAATGCCGAACGTTATATCACGCCAGAATTAAAGTCTTTTGAAGATAAGGTACTGTCTAGCGAATCTCGTGCGCTTGCCCGTGAAAAAATGCTGTTTGAAATGCTTCTGGATGAACTACGGCAAGATATTGGCAACTTACAGATGATGAGCAGTGCCATTGCCCAGATTGATCTGCTGGCAAACTTTGCCTATCAGGCACGACTGCGTAACTGGTCACGACCGACATTCAGTCCTGAAACTGGTGTTAAAATCATTGCTGGGCGCCATCCTGTGGTTGAAGCTCTAAGCAAGACTGCCTTCACCCCGAATGATACCAAGCTCGATTATGCACATCGCATGGCGATTATTACCGGTCCAAACATGGGGGGTAAATCGACCTTTATGCGCCAGACTGCCCTGATTGCCTTGCTGGCCTACTGCGGTAGTTATGTGCCCGCGCAATCGGCCGTACTTGGTCCGATTGACCGGATTTTTACCCGAATTGGCTCTGCAGATGACCTTTCTACTGGCAAATCAACTTTTATGGTGGAAATGACTGAAACTTCGCAGATTTTACATCATGCCACCAGCCAGTCACTGGTTCTGATGGATGAAGTCGGTCGCGGTACCAGTACTTATGACGGTTTGTCATTAGCCTGGGCTTGTGTACTTGATCTGACCAAGCGCATTCAATGCTTGTGCTTGTTCGCGACCCACTATTTCGAACTGACCGAACTTGACCGGGAAAAAGGTATCGACAATTACCATGTTACTGCCAAAGAACTGAATGGCAATCTGATTTTACTGCACAAAGTTCAACATGGTCCGGCCAGTCAGAGTCACGGCTTGCAGGTCGCCAAACTGGCTGGCATTCCTGCGGCAGTCATTAAAGAAGCACAAAATCGTCTGAAAGCTCTGGAAAAGCAGCATCAGGTGAAACCTTTCAGTCCACAGCATGATCTGTTTTCCGAACCTGAAATCGTGGAAAAGATCATTGAGGTTGAAAAAACGTCGCCAGCGCTGGAGCTGCTGGAAGAGCTGGATATTGACAATCTGAGTCCACGTGAAGCGCTACAACAATTGTATGCTTTAAAAGATCTGATGAAACAACCAGGCTAACATCTTTGCCAGAACCCTGATTTTTCTAGGGTTCTGGTCATAAGTTTCCTCATTTTTAGCCATTTATCCGTATAATTTAATTTTTTTCAAATTTAACAGCCCTATCTATAACAAATATCAATAAAAGGAATTGTTAGTTCCCCCCGTTTTTGCCTAAAATACAGCATTCGTAATTAGAACCATATTTTTTAGGTAGCTGTCGCCATGACCTTCGTTGTCACTGAAAATTGTATTAAATGTAAATATCAAGACTGTGTGGAAGTTTGCCCTGTAGACTGTTTTTATGAAGGCCCTAACTTCCTTGTAATTAATCCAGACGAATGTATCGACTGTGCGTTATGTGAACCTGAATGTCCTGCCAATGCAATTTTCTCCGAAGATGAATTACCAGAAGGCCAAGAAGTGTTTATCGAATTAAACGCTGAACTTTCACAAACATGGCCAAATATCACTCAAATCGGTGACCAGCCTGCTGACCGTGAAGAATGGAACGGTAAACCTGATAAATTACAATATCTTGAAAAGTAATTTAGCGTATTTTAAAAAAGATCAGTACATACTGATCTTTTTTTTATACTCATAACACACATTTCATTGCAATATTCTCCAATTTTCTCCGCATATTTAGTCTAGAATAGCGCTATTTTATAAACACTTGTATTTCTTTAAATGAAGCAATTTTCAAAGGGACTTTTAGGTCTATGCCTAATCCCGCTGATATTTGTGGGTTGTACGACCACAAAACAACCCGGTCGTGTAAGCCCTGCAGATGGAAAACGGATTTATATTCCACAAGAACGGGTTCAATACGATCGCAAAGCACGGTCTAAAACCGTTCCTTATGTTTATACACACTGGGTTTCAGCACTCGACAATCTGTCACGTGTACGTGAATATGAGGTTTATCTGGAGCGTCATGGGGTGGGTAATATCATTCCAAGTTTCGAGCTGATGCGAACAGCACGCGATTGGGCCAAGTGCGGCCGCTCACAATACATGATTCCAAGTCGTGAATTATGGGCCAATCAGGTACCGACTTTACGAGTATTTAAATATCTGGTCGCAGCCAATGTACTGACAGATTTTGAAGTGACTTCAGTTTATCGCGACCTACCTTTAAACCGGTGTGCAGGTGGCGCCAATTCTTCCCGACATCTGTTTAACTCAGCGATTGATTTCAGAATCGGACCGGAATATCCGCAAGCCCAAGACTATACTTATATTGAAAATACCAAATTTAAATTGTGTCAATTCTGGAACCAGCATGGTCAAAGCCTGAATATGGGCTTGGGATTATATGCATCCGGCCAGATTCATATTGATACTCAGGGTTATCGCACTTGGGGTCCTGATCTGACCCGCAACTCTTCAATGTGTAATTACTAATACATTACTTCTGCTATACAAGGCATAGTAGTGGCTTTGTATAGTGTAAAAATCATACAATTATTGAACAATAAATTGCGCTATGCCACGAAAAGTTTAAAATGCACCCATCGCAACAAAGGTGCTCATACTATGCAACAAATGTGGACAGATATTGACGGCTACATTGATTCACATTTAATCCCTGAAGATCCGATCCTGACCCAGACGCTTGAAAATACCGCCGCACATGGCTTCCCAGACCATCTTGCAGTTGCACCTAATCAAGGCATGCTCCTGCAAATGCTGATTCAGATGAACCACTGCAAACGGGTATTAGAATTGGGAACTTTTGCTGCCTATAGCACCATGTGGCTGGCGCGTGCCCTGCCTAAAGATGGGTATATCCTGACCATTGAAGGACGAGATACTCATGCCGCTATGGGCCAGGAAAATATTGACCGTGCCCAGCTTAAACCAACAGTCGAGCTTAAGTGTGGCCGTGCGGCAGATGTCCTGAGGGCATTGCCTGAAGATACTGAAGCCTTTGACTTTATTTTTATTGATGCCGATAAACAAAGTTATCCTGAATATCTGGAACTCAGCTTAAAGCTGTCACGTTCCGGTACTATCATCTTTCTGGACAATGTAATTCGTGCCGGCGAGATTATTAATCCGGAGAATAAAAAGCCCAGTATTGAAGGTATTCGGGAAATGTTCCAAGCCATGGAAAATCATCCCAAAATTCTGTCTTGTACCGCTTTACAGACAGTAGGCAGTAAAGGACATGATGGTTTTGCACTCGCGATTGTGAAATAAAAGCTTACGCACAAAAATCAACCGACAATATATTTTCTATAAATAACATGGTTTTATAAAATATAACCACAGAGTTATCCACAATTTATGAGGATAACTCTGGTTATTTTTAAATCAATCTGTAACAAATAATCTGGTGATTAAATTCTGTCTTATGTTTACCCTCTTGCTTACTTGACGACCAGTAAAGGCACTTTTGAATTACGGAAAATTGTGGTGGCAATACTTCCCAGGAAAAACTGATGAATTTTGCTATGACTAAATGCGCCCAGTACAATCAGCTGGATGCCCTGCTCCTGCTGATAGGACAAAATATTTTCAGCCACCTCTCCATAACGGTATTTCGGAATCACTTCGAGTCCAGCCTGCGTTAAATATTGCAGAGGTTCATTCAGAACCTCCACATGATCCCCAATATATAATAAATGGCACTCTAGCTGACGTAACAAATCACTTTCTGCAACCCGTTTCATCATTTTAAGGCAGGTTGGAGAGTATTCATAAGCAAAGATAAAACGTGTAGGTGGCTTGAATTGCTCTCCTACCGTCATGACCGTACAATTGGCGCCACGGATAAAGTTTTCCACGTTGGTGCCAACGGGTTTATTTTTTTCGGCAGAACGTTCTCCAATTAATCCGATTACGGCAATATCATCAGGTCGTAAAATCTGAAAGCTCTGTTCCAGAAAATCCCCTTTTTCCTGAATATGCGTAGTCGGAATGCTATATTCCTTAAAAATACGGTCAGAGATATGCTGAAGTAAATTATTACTATAGTTAAGTGCAATCTCACTTTGTTTTTGTTCTAGCTCCGCCAGTTCTTTAAGCAACATCGCATTACTTTCAAAGCCAATGACCCCACTGATTTCCCCCAGATGATAACTGGCCGGATAATAGTCCACGACCTGTAACAGCACCAGCTCACGTCCGGTCTTTCTGGCAATCCAGGCGGCAGCATCGGCCAAGGCATTGGTACAGGGTGAGGAATCTATGCAGGCAATGACACGTTTCATGTTTAGCCCCTCTCATTATAATAAAATTTTCTTAGTTATTTTTAACTTAGCATATGTTCTTAACAATGTGCAGCAAAATCTGTATGGCTTAAATTGAAATATGTTAATTTTTATTTGATTAAACTAAGTACTAGATTGATTCTAGGCAGGGTGCTAGCGAATCTCCCTTAATCGCGATAGCGGATCAATTTGGCCGGATTACCTGCCATGATAGCACGCGCTGCAACATCTTTGGTCACCATGCTATTCATACCTATAATGGCCTGATCTGCAATCTTTACCCCATCCTTGATACCCACATGAGCGCCTAACCACACATCCCGACCAATTTCAATTCCTTGGGAACGAACCGGTTGCTGATAAATCGGCTGCTCTAGCGCCATTCCATGATCAAAAGCATAAAGGTGACAATACGCAGCTAGACGCACCTGATCATGTAATTTGATACCGACCCGCCCCCCATCCAGAATACAATGATGATTTATTGCTACTTCATTGCCAATCTCTAGTGGACCATGCAAGGTACAATCTGCGGCAATAAAAGTATTATCCCCAATACTGATCTTGCGGCCCGGTTCGGCAAAAATATGTGCCAGCGGAGAAATAAAACAGTTTTTGCCTATCTCGACTGTTTCCATCTCCATGAGATAGGCCTGATATTCCTGCTGCCACTCCTCTGCCCAGCCCCGATGTTTAGGCTTTAGGGAGTAATACAACCAAGGCATATAATTTAGACGATGCTTATGCTGTTCACGGTATTTGAGCAGCGGATTTATCTCAGTCATCTGTGTCTTCTTCTATGATCTTCAGTTGTTCACGGCCACGGGTCACATCCTGAAGTTTTAAGGCAAAAGCTTCGATCTGATGCGCCTGAAACAAGGCACTGACCTGCACACCTTCGGCTATATATTCTTCTTGGTAATCAATACCTTGATGATTCAATTCATATTGAAAAATAGCCCATTCATTAAACTGGCAAAAGAAACTGGCTTTTTTCTTTTCGATTAGTTCAATTTTTTCTGCCAACAGCAAGCATTGTCCGGCACAGCCACCATAAGCCCGCACCAGTCCACCAGTTCCCAACTTGATTCCACCATACCAGCGATTAACCAGAACCAGTATATTGGTCAGCTCATTGCCTTCAATGGTCGCCAGTATGGGCCGACCTGCGGTCCCTGAAGGCTCACCATCATCATTAAAACGCACCTGATGGCCGATTTTCCAGGCCCAGCATTGATGCGTGGTGGTCGGGTCACGGTAAGTTTCCAAAAAATCCTTCACTTCCTGCTCATTTTCTACAGGAGTTGCAAAAGCCTGAAAGCGGCTTTTTTTAATTTCTTCTTCAAAAGTCACTAGACTGGCAATGGTAAATGGCATAAATTCAGGCTGTTAACACTCAGGCTTAAAGTATACCCGCTTTGCACAATGAAATAAAAAAGCCTCTTGATAAAGAGGCTTTTTTATTCAGCTCATACCCAGCTTAGCGTTCACGCAAGGCTTCCTTGGCTTTATTAAACGGCTTGATCAGATAATCCAAGATGGTTTTTTCACCCGTACGGATATCCACTGTAGCCACCATCCCCGGCGTAATATTAAATTCCTGTCCGGTCTTATTACTCAGCTTGTCACTATCTGTGCGGATATATACCCGGTAATAGAACTGATCCTGTTTGACTTCATCACGCAGAGTATCCGGTGAAATCACCGTCACTTTACCTTTTAGGCCACCATAAATGGAATAGTCATAAGCGGTAATCTTGACCAGTGCTTCCTGATCCGGGCGGATGAAGGCAATATCACGAGGTGAAATACGCGCTTCTACCAAGAGTTTTTCATCCAGCGGGACAATGGTCATCAGCTTGCCATTTTGCGGAATCACGCCGCCCAAAGTCATAACATCAATTTCTTTAACCACACCGCGTACTGGTGACTTGAATACAGTCCGGCTTAAGGTATCTGATTTGCCACGTACAATCTGCTGCTGGGTTTGTACATCGGTATTGGCCTTAGACAACTCTTCCCGCGCCTGTACAAAATACTGGTTACGAATGTCATTCATCTGATTCTGCAAGTCATTGGCTTCGCGTTTTAAGCGCAAAACTTCTACTTCACTGGCAGCGCCTTTGGCCACCAGAGGTTCTGTCATTTCCAGTTCTTGTCGTACCAGCACCAACGCCTGCTTAAGCCCAGCCAGTGAGTCTTCCAGATTGGCACGACGTGACTGATACAGTGCTGTTTCTTCTGCGACCAGTTTTGGATATTTCAATACCTCTTCTGGAAACTCTAAAGCTAGACCACTGACTTCTGCACGTAAACGCGCGGACGTGGCACGTGATGCGACGAGTAAGGACTCCGACTCACCGACATTCGATTCAAACCGTGTAGGGTCCAGTTGGGCCAGCACCTGCCCCTGCTCGACAATTTCACCTTCCTTGACATTTAACTTGGTGAGAATTCCCCCTTCCAGAGACTGAATGACCTGTTCTTTGGAAGATGGAATCACTTTACCGGTACCGGTCGATACTTCTTCCAGCTTAAACAGCCAAGCCCATGTCAATAGAATTAACAGCCCAATACCGATAATCCAGATAATGATACTAGACTTGGGTAAAGGAGGCTCCTGAAAGCTGGCTTTGGTTGAACGTTTTAATTCTGCTTGTTCGCTCATGTACTTGCTCCAGCTGCCCGTTTTGTTCCAGTTGGTGACTGATTCAAAATCTGGTCACGTGGTCCATCCATCACAATCTTGCCTTCATTGACCACAATAATCCGGTCCACCAACTCCAGAACAGCGCGGCGATGCGTGGCTACAATCATGGTCCGGTGAGTCAGGTAAGTTTTTAAATGATCAATAAGCTGTTTTTCCGACACCTCATCCAGAGCCGCAGTCGGTTCATCCATTAATACAATATTGGGCTGACGGATCAATAATCGCGCCAGCATCAGCGCCTGACGCTGGCCACCTGAAAAGCCTACACCACCTTCCAGAATAATATGATCCAGCCCTTCCTTTTTCTCCTGCACAAATCCCAGAGCACCAGTAATCTGAAGGGCTTCGATAAGCTGCTGATCGGTTGCCAATGGTGCACCAAGCGTCAGGTTTTCACGAATAGAGCCATAGAACAGTTGTGAGTGCTGATTAAGCAAGCCCATATCCCGACGCACATCTGCCGGATCAATCAGGTTTAAATCGAGTCCATCGAGTTTAACTGTACCTTGTATAGGCACCTGCATTCCCGATAGCAACTGTAACAGGGTTGATTTTCCAGCACCGTTTCGACCAAGAATCGCAATTTTTTCTCCCGGTTTAATTTCCAGTTTTTGAATCATTAAACTCGGTTTTGTATCATCTTCGGTGTATTTAAATACCACATTATTCAGCTCATAATGGCCACTTAAAACCGGACGATGAATCAGGTGAGCATAATCAGGCTGGTCTACCGGCTTTTTCATCAACTCATCCAGCCCGGCTTTTGCAGCTTTCGCCTGCTGTAAACGCCCCAAAACACCTGTTAGTTGTGAAATCGGTGCAAGCATACGTGAAGACAGAATTGAACAGGCCACCAGTGCACCGGTTGTCATTTCGCCTTCCATAACCGCAAAGCACCCCACCAGCACTACAATTGCAAAGGTTAAACCCTGAATTTTTTGAGTCCATGCGGTCATCAAGCCGACAATTTTACGTTGCTGCATGCTGACATCAGCAGAAACTTCGTTCATATGATTCCACTGATTCTGGAAACGGGCTTCTGCACGTAATAGCTTGACATCTTCAATGCCTTGTACGGCCTCTACCAGCAAGGCATTACGGATGGAGGATTCACGCATCCCCAGCTGAGCCAGCTCTGCCAGTTTTTTCTGTGCCAGAATACCCGGCAAAATCATTAAGGGTACAACCAGCAGCATCACCCAGAACAGGTTACCGCCAATGATCCAGAAAATCCCCAGAAACAGGAAGAAGAATGGAAGATCTGCAATTGCGGTCACAGTGGTTGAGGTGACCAGTTCACGTACCCCTTCCAGTTCTCGAATCTGTGAAATAAAAGTACCGGTAGATTTGGAGCGCTCACTATTTTTAATTCGGAGCGAATGTCCAAATACCCGGTCAGAGATTTTCAGGTCTGCGCGTTTCCCAATAATATCGGACAGATAAATCCGGGAGACACGCAAGATAAACTCAAAAATCGCCGCAATGAGTACCCCACTTGCCAGCACCCATAAAGTAGGAACAGACTGGGATGGAATTACCCGGTCATAGACATTCATTGAAAATACGATGGTTGCCAGTGCCAGAATATTGGCAATCAATGAGGCAAACATAACATCGATATAACGCTTCCAGTCATTCAGAACAATGGACCAGAACCAGTTTTTTTCAAAGGGCTTGATATATTCATCAACACGGGCATCAGGTACGGATGATTCGGGACGTAAAATATAAAGATGTTTTACCCCTTCATTCAGCTGCTCGACTTTAAATACCTGAGAAAGACCTTGATCTCCACTCAGTTGAACACTGACATTTCCTGCCGTATCAATCCGCTCAATGACACCCACATCACCATTCTGAAATTCAACCAGCAAAGGTAAACGCCACGGGTTTAGCAAACCACTGTCAAAGTTATTTTTACGGACATTTAAACCAATCTGGCGGCTGACGATTTTCAGTATCTCATCGGCATCCTGATGCTGACTCCAATCTAGCTGTAAACGGATCCGCTCTTCAGAAGGCTCAATTCGATAATGTTTTGCAATATTCAAAACCGCTTGGAGCCACGGTTGATAATTTATTATAGTACTCATGGCTGAACTTCAAATCCTTGAATTGAAATATCATTAAGCGCATAAAGATCGCGCGTACGACCAGTGACCTGAATATATTGCACAATCGCAGCATAAATATCATAACGCGCTGCCTCAATCTCTTGAGCCGCACTATGAATCGCCTGCTCGGCATTCAACAGATCCACCACGGTACGCGTACCTAATTTATATTGTTCTTGATAAAGCTCTTTGGTCCGGGCAGTGGTCGAGCGGCGTTTAGCCAAAACATCCATCTGCTTTTGCTTGTTCTCTATCTGTTCACGGATAAGACGGATTTGATCCTGCACATCCAAATAAACGGTATTGACCTGAGCACGCGCTGCTTCTTCGGCAAAACTGGCTGCACGAGCCTGAGAACGCATCGCTCCACCTTGATAAAAGTTACTGCTGGCTTCCAGCATAATAGAATTGTAGAAACCGTCATCTTCATTATTATTCGGGTTTCGCCCATTCACGGCCTGGCTTACACTACCTTTCAAGTTAAAGGTCGGATAGCTGCTTAAGCGTGCCTGATTTTTCTGTAAGCGTGCCACTTCCACACCGGCATTGGCCAAAATCATATTGGGAATCCGGGTAAAATCAGGATCTTGATACAGATGGGCTTGCTGCACAATCTTCTCTGGAATGACCCATTCAATATGAGAAACATCAAATCCCAGCAGATTGCGCAAGCGCTGCTGGTACTGTCTTAACTGGGTTTGCTGAATCAGTAGATTCGACTCTGCTGCTTCAAGATTGGATTGGGCCTGGATAGGGTCAGCCTGACTGCTGATTCCGGCTTGGGCACGTAAATTCGCAATTTCTGCGATCCGCCCAATGCCCTCAATCTGTTGCTGGGCAATCTTGGTAATTTCCTGATAGCGCTTGATATTAATAATGGCATCCGCAACTTCCAGAGCAATCTGATCCAGACTGATCAGTACACGTGCCTGTTCTTCTGTCAGTCTGGCTTCTTCGACACTGACATTGGTTTTAATTTTGCCAAAATCATATACAACTTGAGTAGCATTTAAAGAAATGACCTGCCGCCCACGCTCTCCGGTAGTGAAATCACCTGTCCCTAGCCCCCCGGATATCTGGGGATAATAGGCGGCTTTCGCTACATCAATACTGGCAGCCTGCGCAGATAATTGAGAAACACTTTGTGAAATTTCAGGACGCCTTTGTACCGCTGTATGCACTGCATCAATTAAACCCATTTTTCGGGGCAAAGCTACAGCCATTGGATTGACTACACCCTGTCCTGGCTGCGGGCGTATCACCTGAGGCAGCTCTGCGACTCGGGAGGTATCCATAGAGTATTGACTTAAACTAGACATCTCCACCTTATAGGCAGAAGAGGTAGGCTCAGGAGCAATCAGTTTTCCAAAACTATTTTTTATATTTGAAAAATAGCTGGTTTCTGCATGAACGAGAGAGATTTGCAGAGGAAAAAGGAAAAACATAAATATTCCACTTTTCACGTAAACTTTCCTCTGATTTTTAACGCTGTGTTTTACCCGAAATAACATGATTTCTTATATTTTACATTTTGCAAAGACTATAACAAAGTTTGTTTAAAAAGACTGTGTTCTTTCAAATAAATGCTTAAAAAAATTCCCTCATCATTCTAAGCTGATAATGAGGGAATTTTAAAGAAAATAGTAACGGACTTAAACAGTAAAATCATCACCCAAATAAACTTTTCTCACCGTTTCATTGGCCAGAATTTCATTCGGCGTACCCTCTGCAATGACAGCACCCTCACTGACAATATAAGCATGCTCACAGATCGCCAGAGTTTCACGTACGTTATGATCGGTGATCAGCACCCCGATTCCACGTTCTTTCAAGGTCATGATAATGTCTTTAATATCACCAACCGAGATTGGATCGACCCCTGCAAAAGGTTCATCCAAGAGCATAAATTTCGGATCAGCAGCCAATGCCCGTGCGATTTCAGCACGACGGCGTTCTCCACCGGAAACACTCATCCCTAATGAATCTTTGATATGAGTAATTTTAAAATCTGCCAGCAATTCCTTGAGGCGCTGCTGACGTTGCTCCTTATTCAAATCCTTACGGGTTTCCAGAATTGCCATAATATTTTCAGCGATAGTCAACTTTCTGAAAATAGAGGCTTCCTGTGGCAAATAGCCAATGCCTTTACGGGCACGTTCATGCATGGCCAGATCAGATAAATCCAGATTATCTAGATGAATTTCACCTTTATCCATGCGCACCAGTCCGACTACCATATAGAAACTGGTGGTTTTTCCGGCACCATTAGGACCCAAAAGCCCTACAATCTGACCACTTTCCATGCTGAAAGAAACATCTTTAACTACCCAGCGTTTGCTATAGTTTTTTGCCAGATGTTTGATGCATAAAGTCTGAACCTGCTGCACTTGCTCCATTAATCACGTGCTCCCGGGAAGGACTGACTCGCGGATGGCGGAATCACAATCTCTACACGACCTGAAGATGAACCGGTTTTGTTCGGTGTACCGATGGCCTCAATATCCCCTTTATTCATACTGTATTTAAGGATATTACCGCGAATGCTGGCACCATCCTGCTGCAGGTAAGCATTGCCTGACAGGGTAATAATACCGGTTTCAGCATTATAAACAATTTTTTGTGCTTGTCCTTTCGCCAGACCTTTCGCCGCGTCTATTTTTTGCTGGAACCGAGCCGGACTACCTGTTGCAGTAATAACACTGATCTGCTTTTTACTGTTCAGATTGGCCACAATTGAGTTGGCCTGCAACTTCATAGTGCCCTGCTCGATAATGACATTCCCGGAGTAAGTGGTTACCCCTGTACGCTCATTAAAGGTTGCACGGTCTGCCAGCAGGGTAATTGCCTGATTACGGTCAGATGGCAAAGCGAAAGCCGTCACTGAACAGCATCCGGCTATCGTCACGAGCGCCATGCGCTTCAGGAAAGTGCTCATCATTTTAACTCTACGAATTTGGTTCATACTTTCCTCGAATATTAAAGAACTCGTATTGACCATCATTAAGATCGGCTTTAAGCCCCTGACTCACAAACTCGGCCTGGGGAGAATCCACCAGAACGGTTTTGTCGGTTTCAATTTCACGTGTTTTCGGAAAACCTGTCAGCTCATCCGTACGAAAGCGGATTCTTCCATTGTCCAGGAACTTGGTCGCGATCACGCCATCCGAAAGTACCACTTTTGTATTGTCATCATAACCATTTCCCAGCTTGGCAATAAAAGTGGCCTCTACTTTGCCATCTTTATAGGTGGAAGCTAGCAGATTTTTCAGATACGAACTTCGTTGCTGTAGGTTTTGTTCAAGCTCATCGACTTGTGCACGAACTGACAGCATGCCATTTTCATCAGTTTGGGTTAAGTTAATATCCTTGGCAGAATAAGTCATGCTGCGGGCAGAATCTGTCTGCAGCTTGTTGCCTTTTCCACTGTAATAGTAATAACCACCACTTATTGCGGCAATAATGACAGCCGTAAGGTATAAAAATCTAGTATCCATAAGCGGTGTACTTAATCCAAATCGTATGAATTATTAATAAGGTGCACGCATATATTTTTCAAGTAACTCTTGGTATACGCCTTTAGAGGTCAGCAGCATATCGCAAATTTCACGCACTGCGCCGCGCCCGCCCATGGCCTGAGTCACCAGATCGGCACGACGGCGAACTTCCACATGACCATTCGGTACTGTCACCTTCATACCAGCAATGGCAAATGCAGACAGGTCTGGCCAGTCATCCCCCATATACAGGCAATCTTCTACCGCAATCTCCAGTTGTGTACAAGCCTCACTCAAAGCCAGACCTTTGTCTTCACGACCCTGATAGACCAGATCGACTCCCAGATCTGACATACGCTTTTCAACGATATTACTTTTACGTCCAGTGATGATAATCACTTTGATACCAGCCTGCTGAACCAGTTTCACCCCCAAGCCATCGCGAATATCAAAAGATTTGATTTCATCGCCTGTATTGGTCAACGTGACAAAACCATCGCTTAAAATACCATCTACATCTAGCACCAATGCTTTAATATGACGTGCCTGCTCTAGTAATACATAAGATGCCATCGATTAATTTACCCCAGCCTGAATCAGGTCATGCATACTGATCACACCAATCACCTTATTGGTCTCATCCACCACTACAAATTGGTTTATTTTACGCTCGTTCATACGTTCCAAGGCTTCGACTGCACGTGCTTCCTGAGAAATCGTCCATGGATTTTGAATCATCACGTCCTGCACCAGAAGATTAACATCAAAACCTTGCTGTTTATCAATCAGGCGGCGCAAGTCACCATCGGTAAAAATTCCGAGCAAACGCTCCTGCTCATCCACAATTGTGGTCAAACCTAAACGCTTATCAGAAATTTCATAAAGCACTTTATTCATCGGGGTATCAGGTGCGACCTTCGGCAAATCTTCCCCCGTATGCATCAAATGCTTTACATGCAGCAGCAAGCGCTTACCAAGCGCACCTGCAGGATGTGATCGTGCAAAGTCATCTGAGGTGAACCCGCGAGCATCCAGCAAGGCCACTGCCAAAGCATCCCCCAGCGCCAAGGTGGCAGTCGTTGAAGATGTCGGTGCCAGGCCCAGTGGACAAGCTTCCTGAATATCGCCCAAAGTCAGGGCAACATCAGCATTTTGTGGCATCGGGCCGCGATCATCACCACTAATGGTAATTAAAGGTACACCAAGGTGCTTGATCAAAGGCATCAGCATCATGATTTCATCACTTTTGCCTGAATTAGAAATGGCAATCAGCACATCTCCTTCGACCAGCATTCCTAAGTCACCATGCCCCGCTTCACCTGGATGCATGAAAAAAGACGGCGTACCTGTGGAAGCAAAGGTGGCTGCCATTTTACGGCCAATATGACCAGATTTCCCCATCCCGGTGATGACCAGACGCCCTTTGCATCGCAGGATAATTTCACATGCCCGACTAAAACGGCCATCAATCTGCGTAGCTAAAATCTGTAACGCATTTTCTTCAATGCGTAATGTTTCAAGTGCAACCTTCTGGAAATCGAATAAGTTCGCTGTTTTTTCTTGATTCAAAGCCTGTTTACCTACACTAAGGACAGAGAAAAACTTTCGTGAGATACGAATAATTTTCGCAATTTTATCATATCTATGCGAATCGCAGTTTTGAAAATAGTGTGCTTTTAATAAAACTTAAACAGAATGCCTTTAAATTCTTCATTCGCCCCGAATCTAGAGCTATACAGTTCTCTTTTCCTGATCGGTTTTTTATAGTTTTTTAGCAAGCAATAAAAAACCCCAATTTTTCGATCAGGGTTTTTAAAATTTTGGAGCGGGAAACGAGACTCGAACTCGCGACCCCAACCTTGGCAAGGTTGTGCTCTACCAACTGAGCTATTCCCGCAATATGGAAATGAATTATAGAGAGTTTCTTACAACTGTCAACTCTCCATGCGATCAAGTGTCGAATTAATCAGCACGACGCCATACTGTTCCTTGACGGGTATCTTCCAAAACCACTCCTTGGTCCAGTAAGGACTGACGAATTTCATCAGCACGGGCAAAGTTTTTGTCTTTTTTGGCGTCTTGGCGCTGCTGAATCAGATCTTCGATCTGTTCTTCAGTTAGACCCAAAGCATCCTGCCCAATATCAGATTTTAAAAACTCATCGACATTGTGCTGTACCAGACCCAGAATATTGGTTAGGTGGCTTAAAGTAGCATACAGAATAGCAGCCTGTTCAGCCTTGTCCTCTTTAACCGCGCGATTCAGCTCTTTATTGATTTCAAACAGGACTGCAATTGCCTCTGCCGTATTAAAGTCATCACGCATAGCGGCATTGAAGCGCTCCACTAGGGTTTCATCCAAGTTGTCTACTCGCTTGTCACCATAAACAGCCTGATACGCCTTAAATGAATGATAGAAACGTGACAACGCAGTTTTAGCTTCCTTCAGTGCCACATCAGAGAAGTTCACCGGACTGCGGTAGTGTGAAGACACAATGAAATAGCGAATCACTTCCGGATGAAACTTTTCCATGACATCACGAATGGTAAAGAAGTTACCCAGCGACTTCGACATTTTTTCGCCATCGACATTGATAAAGCCCACATGCATCCAGTAATTCACATACTGTTCACCTGTAGAGGCTTCTGATTGCGCAATTTCATTTTCATGATGCGGAAACATCAGGTCCGAACCACCGCCATGAATATCAAAGTGGTTACCCAGGCAGCAGGTCGACATGGCAGAGCATTCAATATGCCAGCCCGGACGGCCATTGCCCCATGGAGAAGCCCAAGCCGGCTCATTCTCCTTGGCATGTTTCCAGAGCACAAAGTCAAAAGGATGTTTTTTTTCAACTTCGACATCTACACGTTCCGAAGCACCTGCCTGCATGTCGTCCAGTTTACGCCCCGAAAGACGGCCATATTTTTCAAACTTTTCTACCTGAAAATATACATCACCATTTGCTGCCGGATAGGCGGTTCCCTTTTCAACCAGATTGCCAATCATGCTTTGCATCTGGTCGATGTATTCCGTAGCACGAGGCGCCTCATCTGGCTCCAAGCACCCCAAGTTGGCTGCATCTTCATTCATGGCTTGAATAAAGCGATCTGTCAGTGCCGTGATGCTTTCGCCATTTTCATTAGCACGCTTAATAATCTTGTCATCAATATCGGTGATGTTACGTACATATTTTACGTTCCAGCCCTGACTACGCAGGAAACGAATAATATAGTCGAATGCAACCATGACCCGAGCATGTCCAATATGACAGTAATCATAAACTGTCATACCACACACATACATGTCGATATGCCCTGCTTTGCGTGGAACAAATTCAACTTTTTTACGTTGCTCTGAGTTATATAGAACAAATGGTTGCATAGGTCTTCTAAAGTACGTTTACAAATGATCACTCATCTTAACCTAAGCATTATTTTTCATAAAGTTTTAAGAATCATTTTTATAGCTTCATTGAAAACAATTTCTACACGAAATTAGAGCCTCAACCCCGTCTTTCTAGTTGCCAAATGAAAATGAATAAAATAATGGCTTTGCAATAACCATCCACTGATCAATGTGAATGGTTTTCCTGCCCTTCATATGACTCATGTTGATGCTGTTCTAGTAGACAATGCTCATCTTCAATTTGTAGGGTCATTTCGGTAATATGATGCGCATGCTTCAACATCTCAAATGCTTGCTGATGCAGTTTTTTATAATCAACCTCTGGCGCAACCAGATGAACCGTTAACATGACTTTCTTAGAAGTAATAGCCCAGACTTTTAACTGGTGAATCTCTTTCACGCCCTCCAGTGACAACAGGTCATTACGCAGCTTTTCAATATCAATTTCATCTGGCACACCTTCCAGCAGGATATTGATACTTTGTTTCAGCAAAACCCAGGTGCGTGGCATCACCCAAAAACCAATCAGGACGGCAATCAGCGTATCAATCCACATCCATCCGCTAAAATAGATCATGATGGCCCCGATAATGACGCCGACTGAGCCTATCGCATCACTTAGCACTTCCAGATAAGCCCCTTTAACATTTAAGCTTTCCTGACTACTAGAAACCAGAATCCTCATTGAAATCAGATTGATGATCAGACCAAGTACCGCAACGGCCAACATGCACACACTTTGAATTTCAGGAGGATGACTAAAACGCTGATAGGCTTCAAACAGGATATAAAGCGCCACCACAAAAAGCATGAGCGCATTAAACAGAGCAGCCAGAATTTCAAATCGCTGATAACCAAATGTACGTTTATCATCTGCCGGTTTTTGGCCAATTTTAATCGCCGCCAGTGCAATGGCCAGTGCGGCTGCATCAGTAAACATATGGGCAGCATCAGAGAGCAATGCCAGACTTTGGGTCATGAAACCTGCTATGACCTCTACAATTAAAAAGGTCGTGGTCAGAAGCAATGCCAAGGACAGTTTTTTAGCATTTTTAGCACTGACTTCTACATGACTGTGATCATGTTGATGTGAGCCTCCCATACAATGCTCCTTCTATTTTTAATATTACCTTTGATTTTAAGCTGTTTTTTCGCTGCTTATTTTCAATACTACGTTGGAACTACTGATATTTAAACTCTTTTTTGTATAGTCTGGTTCATCTAAAAATACACAGATCACATAATTGGGATAAAACTCCTATCAGGAATGTCTATCCTCGGTCACTTAAATCTCCACCCAATTTTTATAGTCTGCCTATAACAGCCATAGCTATCTGCATAACCCAGCCTCAATAAAAAATAGCTTAGGCACCTAACTTTGCATTTTCCTGAATCCAGGACTGAACCGAACTACGCTGGAAATTACGTTGGATATACGCCTGAATTTTTTCAGGCAGTTCAATCTGATGACTAAGTAAGCGGTGTAGCATAAAGGCCAGATCAAAGTCGGCAATGGACCAGTGTTCAGTTAACCAAAGCTCCTCTCCTAATACAGTGTCTGTGACTGCCAATAAACGCTGAATATCCTGCATGGCCTCGGCTGAAAAAATGGCAGGTACTTGAGGTGGCACAAAAATTGAATCTGAAGGCATTGCCTGCCGGATTGAGATAAAGTCAGTTTTTACCAAGGCCTGAACTGCGCGGCACTTTGCTCTGGCTTTAGTTTCATCAGGATAAAGTGCGGGATACTCCGGGAATGGAAAGTTATTTTCCACATACTCCGTAATGGCCCAGGATTCAAATAAATGGAAATCGTTAACCACCAAACAGGGAATTTTGCCAGTTGGACAAATTCTGCGATAAGCCAGAGAGTGTTGTTCCTGCTGATCCAGATCAATCACTTTTTCCTGAAAATGAAGTCCTTTTTCTGTCAAAGCCACATACACTGACATGGCATAAGGGCTGATACGTTTTTTATCAATATAAAGGCAGATGTTTGGCATTTTTCTTCTGGAACTCTTTTTCTCTATTATCGTTACTCTACCGCTTTTCCGGCTAAAAAGGAAAATACGGCGGCACCATGATACTAAGCTGTTTTCATGTTTAATATCAGGCTAGCTTGAGCACAGAAGCTCTTTCTAGCACACCCAGCCTTTGAGTTAAAAAGACTTCTATTTTTACGCAAAATGACGTTAAATCAATATTTCCTTTTTTAATCTCACCATTATGCTGAACTTGGACCATTTACCCGATACTGTATATGCAATTCAACATCTGGCTTTTGAGGATTTAGGTGCCTGGGAGGATGTCTTTTATCAATTGGGACTACGGGTACGCTATTTTGAAGCCGGTGTAGATGACTTGCGTCAAGCGTATGAGCACTCAGGTCTGACTGTTATTTTAGGTGGCCCGATTGGGGTTTATGACACAGAAGACTATCCTTTCTTACATCAGGAAATAGACTTACTTAAAGTTCGTTTGAAAAAGAATCTCCCTACTTTAGGTATCTGTCTAGGTGCTCAATTGATTGCTCATGCACTCGGTGCTCGAGTCTATGCAGGACCGTATAAAGAAATCGGCTGGTCTCAACTGAGTCTTTCCTGTATTGAAAACAATCCCTTAGAAGATTTAAAAAATATTAATGTACTGCACTGGTATGGTGACAGCTTTGATTTACCTGAACAGGCAATATTGCTGGCTAGCTCCAAACATTACCCAAATCAAGCCTTTCGTGTGGGTTCAAATATCCTGGCGCTACAATTTCATGCTGAAGTGGCCAGTGACAGTCTGGAAAAATGGCTGATTGGCCATAGCTCTGAATTGCGTCAGGCAAAGATTAATATTCCTGAATTACGAACTGCCAGTCTACAGTTTGCTCCTACACTTGAGGCAACTTCACAGACTGTATTAAGCAAATTTTTGGCGCAATTAAATATGACCTCCAAGCCAGCGGCATTTTAGACCTAAACTTGACTCTTACCTGTAGAAATTTTATGGGCGCATGATTTGGGATTGCTATGATTCATTTTTCGCCCTGATCAGTCCCGGGCCAAAGTTTTCTCTGTGACATCAAGTGCCATCCGGTAGTCCAGCCAACAGGCTTTATGTGCAGCCTTAGGTATTTTACTGGTATTCTGGGTGTCAGTCTGTGCGCTCAGTGGCCCATTTTCTATTTCATAAAATTATCTGGTTACAACAGGTTTTAATAATCTTTGGCGGATTCTATCTGTTTTATCTGGGCAGTCTGATGTTGAGGTCAAGTTTAAAGCTTCTCTTCCTGTATCAGACCAGAAAGCAAGGGGGCAATCTCCAACCATCAACTTTCATACTTCAAACTGTGACTTCAAGGCTTTTACACCAATATGGCACCCCCAAAGCCCTGATTGACTTCAACAGTATTTTTCTTGGGTAATTCGCCCTCCAGCAGCTTAGCCGAACAATCTTCTCTTTTGGTTCAGGTCTTTGTAGAGAGCTTATTCTGGTTTATAACTGTAGCCATTATTTTTTCGATACTAAAAATGAATCTTTATGATCAAAAATCTGTTCAATAGATTGATAGAAAGGAAGAGTTTTTATTAACTACAGCTGCCTGATTCAGCAACAAAAAAAGCACTCCAGAAGAGTGCTTTTTGATAAGTTTATGGCTACAAACTTATTTTTTGGCTGGCTGAGCAGGAATGCTTGCTTCGGTAGTAATCTGCACCGTCACTTTATCACCTACATTAGGTGTATAAGCCCCTACACCAAATGCTGAACGATCAAAAGAAGTCGTCGCATTAAAACCAATTGCAGGCACTTTAGCCATTGGGTGTTCAGCCTGTTTATTCAATACTGCATCCAGTACCACTGGCTTGGTAATTCCCTTAATGGTTAAATCACCGGTAATCTTGAAGTTCTTTTTATCCTTCGTTTCTACTTTGGTACTTTTAAATGTAATGTTTGGGTATTTAGCCGCATCAAAGAAATCAGCCTTCAGTATATGCTCATCCAGTGCTTTTACGTTGGTATTAATACTCGACACTGGAATGGTAACATTGACCGATGACTTTTCTGGCTTCGCATTATCAACCACGATCTTACCCTGAATATCAGAGAAATTGGCTGATGGTGTAGAGAAACCAAAATGGCTCCAGCTAAATACTGTCGCTGTATGTGTCGGGTCAATCGTATAAGTCAATGGTTTTGCAAAACTAAAAGTTGCAACGGATGCAACAGCTAACCCTAAAGTTAATGTTTTCAAATTCATGTGGTTATCTCTCATCTGAATAAGCTTCAGTTTATAGACTATTAAAATGATTACATCCCTAAAGATAAAACGTTTTGTTGCAACCATGAAACAATGAAATTGTAAATTCTCATGTAAAGCTAGGCATTTAGGCCATACGATATTGGATAAATCCGGTTTTTTTGGCCACTTTGTCATACAGGACTTGTGCCTGACGATTACTTTCCTGCGTTAGCCAATAGACCCGATCACAATTACGCTGCTGTGCCACCTGATATACATGCTCAATCAGTTTGCGCGCCACACCCTGTCCCCGATAATCCGGATGAGTAAATAGATCCTGCACATAAGCATAAGGCCGCATGGTCCAGCTACTTTCATGCTCAACCACATGCACCACCCCTACGACCTTTTGATCAATGAGTGCAGCAAAACCGTACATATTGTCCTGTTCAGGGCTGGTCAGTTTTGACCAAGTATTAGAACTCACCTCTTCTGATATTTCGGTTTGATAAAACTTTTGATAGCCTTTCCACAATACAAGCCATTCTTGTTGTGGAATTTTCATCATGTCTTTAATAGTAATTTCTGCCACGCTTAAAACAGCCCTGTAGGTTTCTATATTATTAAAAAATAATGGAATATTCTTAGTGTTTAAGTTTATACCATAATAAACACCGTTCTTTTAAAATAATATTGATGACGATCTCTGAGGATTTGAATCAACACCTCTATAAAACAACTTGAACTATATTTTTGTTTATCAACAAAAAACGCCCCGAATCCGGAGCGTTTTTCTACAGCCTATTTAAAGATTAAGCAGTGATTTCTTTTACCGCCGCAACCACAGCTTCAGTGGTGATACCAAAGTACTGGAATAAATCTTTTGCAGGTGCAGATTCACCATATGTGGTCATGCCAATTACGCGACCATCAAGACCTACAAATTTCCACCAGTAATCTACATGCGCCGCTTCAACTGCAATACGTGCACGGATATGGGTCGGCAAGACTGCTTCGCGATAAGCCGCTTCCTGCTTCATGAATTCTTCTGCACATGGCATAGAGACGACACGCACACCTTCTAGCTGAGCATAAGCTTCCATCGCCAGGCTTACTTCAGAACCTGTTGCAATGATGATCGCTTTTAACTCGCCTTTTTCTTCAGCCAGTACATAACCGCCTTTTGCCACGTCAGCAATTTGAGCATCTGTACGGTTCTGGAATGGCAGGTTTTGACGAGAGAAGATCAACGCCGTCGGACCTTCAGCACGCATCAAAGCAGATTTCCAGGAAATCGCTGCTTCAACTGTGTCACATGGACGCCATGTATTCAGGTTTGGTGTACCACGTAAAGATGCAATTTGCTCGATTGGCTGATGCGTAGGACCATCCTCACCCAGACCGATTGAGTCATGCGTATAGACATGGATCACACGCTGTTTCATCAGAGCAGACATACGCACCGCATTACGTGCATATTCCATAAACATCAGGAATGTTGCTACATACGGAATGAAACCACCGTGTAGTGCTACACCATTGGCAATTGCAGTCATACCGAACTCACGTACGCCATAGTGTACGTAGTTACCTGCCGGATTGTCCTGTACGCCTTGTGCGCCCTTCCATAAAGTCAGGTTAGAGCCTGCAAGGTCAGCAGAACCACCCAGAACCTCCGGTAAAGAAGGGACCAGCGCTTGCAGGGTATTTTGACTGGCTTTACGTGTTGCAATGGTTTCAGCTTTGGCATTCACTTCTGCAATATATGCATCTGCTTTAGCGACGAAGTCGGCTGGTAGTTCACCAGATAAACGACGTTTAAGTTCAGCGGCTTCAGTTGGGTATTTTGCTGCATAAGCGGCAAAAGTTTCATTCCAGGCTGCTTCTGATTCAGCACCTTTGGCTTTCGCATCCCAAGCTGCATACACATCTTCAGGAATCACAAATGCTTCGTCAGTCCAGCCTAGCGCTTCACGAGTCAACACGATTTCGTCATGACCGAGTGGTGCACCATGACTGTCTTCTTTACCCTGTTTGTTTGGTGAACCCAAACCAATCACGGTTTTACAGATAATAATGGTTGGTTTGTTCGCTTCTGCTTTTGCTTCAACAGTTGCCTGACGGATCGCATCTGCATCGTGACCATCAACTTTTAGTACTTGCCAGCCATAAGCCAGGAAGCGCTGTTCTGTATCGTCAGAGAACCAGCCTTCTACTTCGCCATCAATCGAGATGCCATTGTCATCGTAGTAAGCAATTAGCTTACCCAGACCCAAAGTACCTGCCAATGAACAGACTTCATGTGAAACGCCTTCCATTAAGCAGCCATCGCCCAGGAAGCAGTAAGTGTAGTGATCGACAACCTTGATGTCGTCTTTGTTGAATTGTGCTGCTAAGGTTTTTTCTGCCAGCGCAAAACCAACAGCATTGGCAATACCTTGACCCAATGGACCGGTGGTCGTTTCAATCCCGGGCGCATAGCCCAGCTCAGGGTGACCCGGAGTTTTCGAATGAAGCTGACGGAATGCTTTCAGATCTTCAATTGAAAGATCATAGCCCGTTAAATGAAGAAGTGCGTATTGAAGCATAGAACCATGACCATTCGACAATACAAAACGGTCACGGTTAGCCCAATTCGGGTTAGCTGGGTTATGGTTCAGGAATTCGCGCCAGACCACATCAGCGATGTCTGCCATCCCCATTGGAGCACCTGGATGTCCTGAGTTTGCTTTTTGCACAGCATCCATTGCCAATACACGAATTGCGTTTGCAATACGACGTTCATTAAGCGGGGTTGTCATAAATCAGAGTCCAAAATAATTCAGAAATAGGAAATGATGAAAAGACTTTCAAAACTGTGTTCTATTGTCTTAAAAAAACAGCGAGGGGTAAAGACTCCCCTACAATATTTATCAATTTATTGATCTTGTATTTTTTTATCGGGTGAATATTCTGCACTTTTTAGAGAAAAGCCTTTCATTCCAGACCATCAAATCCTGACAACCGTTCAAAAATAAAGTTTTCAAATCACTTCCATATATTTTAAATCTGTCGCCTAGAAAGAGCTTTTAAGAAAAAATGATCTTTTTGTTCAGCAAAATATCTGATTTTAACCAGAGTAAGGCATGTGCTGTTTTTGTGCTATTTTTTAGATTTAAAATGTCAATCTAAGGTAGATTTTAAACACCCCTTATCTAGTTTTTATAATTCAGTACCTCCATATATAAGGGCGAATTCAAACATGAGGTGCGACAGTTTCAAAAGCCTTATGATAATCAACAAGCTGAGCAAATTTCTCTAATGGTGTAAGCCAATCTAATGCTTTTCTAGGACGAGTATTCAGTGACATGGCAACTTGATTTAAATAATGCTGATCTGCCTGATTCAAATCAATCCCTTTAGGTAAATATTGCCTAATTAAACCATTCATATTTTCGCATGTGCCTTTTTGCCATGGTGAATGCGGGTCACAGAAATATACATCTATGCCTAAATCCTCTTCGAGTATTTTATGTTCTGACATCTCACGTCCACGGTCATAGGTCAACGTTTTACGCAGTTCTGCAGGTAAATATTTGAGAGCTTCAGTTAAAGCCTTGCGGACTGATTCCGCCTTTGCATCAGGTAATGTTGCCAAGACACAGAGCCGTGTATTTCGTTCAATAAGTGTTGCTATCGCACTTTTATTGTCTTTACCTTTAATTAAATCGGCTTCCCAATGACCCGGTATTTTTCTTTCTTGAACTTCGGCTGGGCGCTCATGAATAGTTTTAATATCCTGTAATATAGAATCTTTTTTAGGTTCACCGTTAGCTTTTCGCTTTTTATTTTCATGACGAAGGCAGGATAATAAGTCTTTTTTCAACTCACCCTTTGGTAATGCTCGAATAGTTGAATAAATCGTTGTATAGCTAACATTCATTGTTTGATCCAAATCAGAAAATTTCTTTAAACGCTTTGATATTTGCTGAGGAGACCATAAACAACGGATCGCTTCAACAATAAATTTCCAGAGGATTGAATCGATTTTGAGTTTTCTGTGACCACGCCTACGTCTAGTGAATGAATTATTAGAAGCACATTGAGCTTGATAAACGTCATTGATGCTATTTCTTTTAAGCTCACGATAGATCGTACTAGGATGTCTTTTAATGAGTTCAGCAAATTTTCTGGGTGAAAAGCCTTCTTTTCTTGACTCAAGCATTAATGCAGTACGATCTTCAAAGTTAAGATGATGGTATGACAATTTTATATACTCCATAAACCCTTTAAAATTAATTAGGTAGTTTATGTCGCACTTCAAGTTTTAGGCTGCCAAGTCTTGACGTAAATATCGCTAAAGTGAACTTTGGCCCAAGCCAGATATTTATTGCCCAATACAATCTTTAGGTAAATAGCGTTGACTGATATTGCTGGAAAAGCAGTTGCCACTATAGACCTCAAAAGCAATCGACTTTCCGCGAATGGCGGCATTGATTCCATCCTGACGTAATTGAAATTCAATCCGGCAAGCAGCATTAATCACAACTTTTTCAATATACCGGCTTCCATTTCCAATCTGGCGCCCCGCATCACAATGCTCATTTGAGGCAATAAACTGGGTTCGATAAGCACCTGACAACTGAAATACTTCGGCCAACTGGGCCCGAACAATATAGCCCTGATAGCTCATCACGGCTACAGTGGTCAGAATAGCAACCATCGTGAGCACCATCATCATTTCAATCAAACTAAAAGCCTTTTGGTACATCTCTTGCTCTCCCCATAGCGTCCTAAACAAGTCATATAAAAAGTTGGTTACCCCGACTGGCGACTAGTGAAGAATTGGAGCTAATATGCAGAATAAACTAACCCTGCCACAAGACAGCTTATCGAACATGATGAAGGCGCTGATTTTTTATTAATATAACAATCACTTTCTTAGTATTTATCCGGTATGAAGGTGATTATTTTTCTGGACTGCCTGTTTCTAAAATTTATTCAAAAATATCACCAGTTAATTTTATTATTCTGCTGAATAGAGTCAGTATTTTCTATACTGGATTGCTGAAGGAGAGCAAATCAAACAGCCATATCAGTTTTTTTAATTCCAATAATCAAATAAAAACACAATAATTTGAAACATTTTTAGACAATTTTGTCGTCTTATGCTAGTTCTAAAACGCAAGTCGATGTAACATACCGGGTCTTTAAAATTAACTGTGATAGGACTATGCGCGAGTACGCTGTATTTACTTCGGAATCTGTAAGCGAAGGCCATCCAGATAAAATGGCTGACCAAATCAGTGATGCTATTTTGGATGCAATCTTAAAAGAAGACCCATATGCACGGGTTGCTTGTGAAACGCTTGTAAAAACGGGTGCGGTGATACTTGCTGGTGAAATCACAACAACTGCCAATATCGATTTTGAAGCAGTTGTACGCCATACCGTAAACGGTATTGGTTATCACCACTCTGATCTGGGTTTTGATGGCTCAACGTGTGCAGTCATTAACATGATTGGTAAACAGTCTCCTGAAATTGCTCAGGGTGTAGACCGCCAGAAACCGGAAGATCAAGGTGCCGGCGACCAGGGTCTCATGTTTGGTTATGCCAGCCGTGAAACTGATGTGTTAATGCCAGCGCCAATTTCTTACGCACATCGTCTAATGGAAAAACAGGCAGAATTGCGTCGTAGTGGTGCGCTGCCATGGTTACGCCCGGATGCTAAAAGCCAGGTGACTTTTGCCTATGAAAATGGCGTACCTGTGCGTCTGGATGCAGTGGTACTGTCTACCCAGCACGATCCAGAAATTACACAATCAAACTTAAAAGAAGCTGTAATTGAAGAAATCGTAAAAAAAATCATTCCAGCCGATATGTTCCATGCGGATACCAAGTTCCATATCAACCCGACCGGCATGTTTGTAATCGGTGGTCCGGTGGGTGACTGCGGTTTAACTGGCCGTAAAATCATTGTAGATACTTATGGTGGTATGGCGCGTCATGGTGGTGGTGCTTTCTCGGGTAAAGATCCATCCAAAGTTGACCGTTCTGCAGCTTATGCCGGCCGTTATGTTGCTAAAAATATTGTAGCTGCCGGTCTTGCAGATAAATGTGAAATTCAGGTGTCTTATGCAATTGGTGTTGCGGAGCCAACTTCGATTTCTATCAATACCTTTAACACTGCTAAAGTGTCAGAAGAATTGATCATTGCGCTGGTACGTGAGCACTTTGACTTACGCCCATATGGCATTACTCATATGTTAAACCTGATTCAGCCGATGTATAAACAGACCGCTGCTTATGGTCACTTTGGCCGTGAAGGTTCTGATACTGCATTTACCTGGGAAAAAACCGACAAGGTCGAAGCATTGAAAGCCTCTGCCGGTCTTTAATTCTCCAGACCCGAAAAGCCCGTATAATTACGGGCTTTTTTATTGCAGATTTTATATTTCATACAGAGTGGGTAGATGTAGCACCCTCCTATACGTCATCATTCAACCTATTGTGCCTATTTTTCTTCTGCTTTATTTTCACTCCACTGAATATTTAAAAACAGGCCGCTCAAAATCCTTGACTCACTACATATGCAGTAAAAAACGTTATAAGCCTTTATAAAAGTTACATTTGCTCAACAAATTATGATCTTTTCTGTAGCACAAAACCCTACCAACAGTCGTTAAACTGAATGCCATTCATACAACAACAAAGGATATTATTTGATGAATAAGTTACTTATTGCTTTAGGTCTGGTGGCAACTGTATCTCTTGTAGGCTGTGCGAAAGAAGACGCCCCTGAAACAGGTGCGACCACAGGTGAACATCTGGAAAATGCAGCGACCCAAGCTGGTCATGATATGGAAGATGCAAGTCATGAAGCTGCTGTAAAAACTGAAAGAGCCATGGATAATGCTGCCGAAAATACAGCACAGGCAGCTGATGAGGCAGCCGCCGCTGCATCTCGTGCCGCAGATGCTACGGCTGAAGCAGCTAAAAATGCGACTGCTGCGACTGCTGCTGCAGTTGAAGAAGGCGCAGGTAATGTGCGTGAAAAAGCTGAAAACTAAGATCAGTTATTATGTTAAAAAGCCTGCAAAATGCAGGCTTTTTTTATCGTGATTTTTTATTGAATTTTTTTAAAAAACAATGCATTGTATCCAAGTTCCGACTTGTTAGAGCTTATACCTATGATTCATTCCCAGCATCATGAAAAACATTATATTAGCCGCACGGGCTGGTTAAGAGCGAGCGTATTAGGTGCAAATGACGGGATTATTTCAGTCACCAGTCTGATTATGGGAATGGCAGCTAGCGGTGCGTCTACGCAGACACTTCTGATTACCTGTATTGCGGGACTGATTTCAGGTGCTTCCTCCATGGCGGCCGGAGAGTATATTTCTGTTAAATCCCAGCAAGATATTGAAACAGCCGACCTGCATATGGAACATCGTGAATTACTTAAAAATCCGGCAGCAGAGCTTGGAGAACTTAGTCAGATTTATATTCAACGTGGCTTAACACCCGAACTTGCCCGGGAGGTTGCATTGCAGCTGACTCAACATAATGCCTTGCAAGCTCATGCACGTGATGAAATCGGGATTATGGAACATACGACAGCCAGACCTATACAGGCAGCCGCATCATCGGCACTGGCTTTCTCTCTGGGTGCCTTACTCCCCACCTTCTCGATTTTGCTCAGCCCGGCACAGTGGGTTGAGTCTGTGGTGGGGTTTGTAGGCTTGTTTTCTCTAGCTTTATTAGGCGCACTCGCCAGTTACTTTTCTGGCACATCCATGTTGAAAGGCAGCTTAAGGGTACTCCTTTGGGGAGTAGCAGCGATGTTATTTTCCAGCTGGATCGGTTCGCTGTTTAATCTCAACACGATATAAATCAGCTAACCCAATAAATCATATCAATTATAAGACTGAGCAATTGCTCTTTAAATGACTGAACTGATCTCAGTTGAGGGGAGAAGTCGCGTAGAATATAGCGGTTTAATCTCTAAAGCTTTATCTCCCATGTCAGTTATTGCTGCATCCTCCCAGCGATCGAATCTTTCGGTCTGGGTGGCTTTTATCTTGCTTATTGTCGGTACGATTGGTGCCTATCAAGTCGTCGGTCTTAACCAGGCTTTGCTTTTTCTCATCGGCGGCGCACTGGGAATGACCCTGTATCATGCCTCCTTTGGTTTTACTTCAAGCTGGCGCGTCTTTATTAAAGAGCGCCGTGGTCGCGGCCTGCGTGCACAAATGATTATGCTGGGCTTGGCAGTTCTCTTGTTTTTCCCTGCATTGGGAGCTGGTGAACTGTTTGGTAATCCGGTTAAAGGTAATATTAATCCAATCTCGATGTCCGTGATGATTGGTGCATTTATTTTCGGTATTGGCATGCAGCTCGGCGGTGGTTGTGCTTCAGGTACACTCTATACTGTCGGTAGTGGCAGTGCCCGTATGCTGGTTACGCTATTTTTCTTCTGTACAGGCTCATTGATTGCCACTTCACATCTGGACTGGTGGTTTAACCTGCCTCATTTGGCACCGATTTCCGTGGTAGAAAGTTTTGGGGTGATCCCGGCACTTGTTTTAAGCTTTATCATTTTCGGCCTGATTGCTGCTGCAACAGTGTATTTTGAAAAGAAACGCCATGGCAGTCTGGAAGCGGAACCTGTCAGCGAATATCAAGGCTGGAAACGTTTTCTGCGCGGGCCTTGGCCTTTAATATGGGGGGGTATTATTTTAACCCTGCTCAACTTTGCCACGCTTGCTTTGGCAGGTCGTCCATGGGGAGTCACCTCTGCTCTTGCTGTTTGGGCAGCAAAAGTCGCCAGTCTTGCAGGAATAGAGGTTAGTGCCTGGGATTACTGGCAGCAACCGGGCAATGCCAAAGCTTTGGCTCAATCGCTCTGGTTTGATATTACCTCGATGATGAACTTTGGCATTATGCTGGGTGCCTTGCTGGCAGCTAGTCTGGCAGGTAAATTTGCGCCGAATTTTAAGATCCCACGCCGCTCCCTGCTGGCTGCTGTGCTCGGTGGATTACTTCTGGGTTATGGTGCGCGTTTGGCTTATGGCTGCAATATTGGTGCTTATTTTAGCGGGATCGCCTCTGGCAGTATCCATGGCTGGTTATGGCTGGTCTTTGCCTTTCTGGGCAATATCCTTGGTGTTAAATTCCGCCCGTTTTTCTTCCCCGGTGAAAAGCCGAAAACTGAAAAATTAACAGGCTGCTAAACCATAAAGCCCATCTACTAAAGATGGGCTTTTGTATTCAGCGCCTAAACTGATAAAGCTGCTTTTAAATTACAACCATAATTCATGGTCTGCTGAACCTGACGATAGGTGGTATAACGATCCAGAATAAAACTGTAGAACTGATCAGAATCAGAGAAGTTCTTTTTCAGATCTTCCTCTTTGGCATTCGGCAATTGAATAGCATGGACCAGATCCAGATTATAGTGGCCCAAACGATACATTTCGGCAAAGTAAGCATTCATCATATCGCAATAAGCAAGCTTGCTGGATTTCAATGCTGTCCGGCTCACCGGATGCTGATTCAAGGTTTGCAGATTATTGACATCCAGTGGAAGCTGGTGAGAAAAAGCTATGCTTTCTACTTTTTTAAACTGCTGGAAATCCTGCGCCAGCTGGACATTGAGCGTATTAAAGCGTTGTTGCAGCTCTGCAGCAGTTTTCACCTGATATTGCACCGGATTAACCCTATCTTTAGGTTGCTGCTCTGCCGTACAAGCGGTTAATCCCACCACAAGGGCCAATGACATTAGCCTTGCCTTCATAATAACCTTCTCAGTTTCATGCTAGATAAGCCTATTATGGCAGACCCCTATTAGGTTTAAAGTATTTTTCTCACTCATCTCGCCACCAATAGGGTTTGGACAGATTAACCATACAGCTTCATATTCTTAGATGCCTCAAGATTTGACCATTTCAGCTCAAGTTTGCAGTTTTTTATGGACATCATCAGACATGAATTTAGGCCACACTTGGGTAAAAGTTGATGATAACTACTTTGTTTATTGCACTTGGAAATAGACTCTCTTTTTCATAAGCCTTCATGCTGAGCAGAATGTAATCAGCCTGTTACTAAAGAGCTTATATTTCATAATAAAATAACCAATATTATTTGCTTAATTCTGTTGCCAGAGGCAAAGTAATAAAAATAACAAGGAGCAAATCTATGTCTTTATTAGAGAAATTGGGAATACGACATCCTATTTTTTTAGCACCTATGGCTGGGGTTTCAACACCTGAACTTGCTGCTGAAGTGTCTAACCAGGGAGGCTTGGGTTCACTGGGTCTCGGAGCTAGCAGTGTTGAGTCTGCTCGTGCACAGATTTTAAAGACTCAAGAGCTGACAGATTGCCCTTTTCAGGTCAATTTTTTCTGCCATGACAGTGAAGAACTTGATGACAGCATCGCCCAAGCATGGATTGCGCAGTTTAAAGATAAATTTGCAGAATACGGCGCCAATGCTCCTACCCAGCTCAAATGTATCTATCCCAGCTTTAAAGACAATGATGATTTTCTGAATTTGGTTCTGGACACTAAGCCCAGTGCGGTAAGTTTTCATTTCGGAATTCCGCATCCACACCAGATTCAGGCCTTAAAAGAAGCTGGGATTGTAACTATGGTATCGGCCACCAACTTTGCCGAAGCCAAAGCAATTGAAGCTGCAGGAATTGATATTATTATTGCTCAAGGCATTGAAGCGGGAGGACATCGTGGAATTTTTTGCACAAAATTTGATGCCTCTGTCAAAACCTCTAATTTAGTCAAACTGATCAAACAGCACTTTTCTCTGCCTGTTGTTGCAGCGGGCGGTATTATGGATGGCCAGCAGGCACACCAAATGATGGAGCTGGGTGCAGAAGCCGTTCAGCTTGGCACTGCCTTTGTACAATGCAAGTCCTCGAATGCCAGTGATGCTTATCGCAGAGCTTTATTGTCTAAGCCGCTTACTCAGGTAAGTGCCAGCATTTCTGGTCGTCCTGCTCGCGGGATTATCAACCACTGGCATATTGAAGTAGATACTCCTGAGCGCCTGGATGTACCGGCCTATCCTTATACCTATGATCTGGCCAAGCAGCTATACGCAGCAGCTGCCCAACATGGCGATCACGGTTATGGGGCTTTCTGGGCAGGTTCAAATGTGGCACAGATCCGTGAAATAGAAGCCTCAGATCTGGTGAATCAGCTAGTTCTGGAAATGAAACATAGCTCATAACACAGTCAGAGTTTAAAAAAGCCTCTTATAAAAAGAGGCTTTTTTATTTGCAAAATGTTCACCTGCTATTTAACGCGTCATACGATCCCAGGCATCCTTAACTGCGAACTTGGCTTCTTCCCAGTTTAAACGGGTATTGCCTTTGACCTGTTCCCACTTCGTACGCAGTTCCGGTTCAGCATGAGAGAATTCAGTCTGGCGATCATAGCGTGAACGGTTCTCATATCCGACCTGATAGGCACCCCGATAATCACGGTCATAGTCCAAGTCGCTATACATATTACGGGTTTCACTATAATAGGGGCGATTATGGTACTCATCTCTCCAGTAGTTATCTTCCTGAATTAGATCACTTGGCTGCCGATAGTTATCAGCCTCTCGCAAATTTTCGGGATGCTGGTAATTATCTGCCTGATTTGGATGATCGGGTGTTGCGATATCATTACCTGCAATACCGCCCACTATACCCCCTACTATACCGCCAACGACTGCACCAGGAGGACCACCCACAGCACCAAATGCGGCACCTACAGCAGCTCCGCCTAAAGTACCGGCACCAGTAGCCACCAGATGATCTTCACCTTCATTCATGTCTGGAACACGATGACTCTCTTTAGGAGGTGTATTTAAATCTGGACGTGCGCTTGCATCTGTAGCATCAATATCTAAGGCTTCACTGCGTTCTTCTGGTAATTCTGTTGAAGTTTTATGGCTGAATTCTGTCACTGGACGATTAGTATTAGTCATTATGAATCTCCCTTGATCATGAGAATGAACAAGACTGAAACTACATCTTGCCATGCTAGAGACCCATCTTAGAGAAGGTTCACGTAAACAGTGTCCAAGTCCTGTCCAGTTTAGGTGAATATAATATGCAGCTATGTTTAAGTCAGAATAGAATGTAACGGGAACACTTAAAAGCTTCGACTCAAGATAAAAAAGGTACTGTTTTCACTACAGCACCTTTCCTTAATTCATTAGCGATGGAGCTGATTTATTTGGTTTCCAGCAGGTTGACTTGATCGACCTGCACATCACTCATGATCTGACCATATTCAAGTAAATGATTAAAATAATCTTCCACTACTTTATATTGATCAGCAGTGTTCTCCACCTGATACATACTTTGCCGGAATTCATTGCTCGAATGCAGCCCCTTGGTGTACCAGGCAATATGTTTACGCGAAATACGGCAACCGGAGTATTCACCATAAAATTCATAAAGTTCAGACAGGTGCCCAAGCAAAACCTGTTTAACTTCATGAATGCTTGGCGCAGCCAGATATTCTCCGGTTTTCAGATAATGACCAATTTCACGAAAAATCCAGGGTCTGCCTTGAGCAGCCCGGCCGATCATAATGGCATCGGCACCCGTATAGTCGAGCACATATTTGGCTTTTTCAGGACTGTCGATATCACCATTGGCAATCACAGGAATAGTCAATATTTCTTTCACATTTTTAATAAGCGAATACCGTGCCGTATTCAGGTACATATCTTCCCGGGTACGGCCATGCAAGGCCAATGCTGCAATACCTGCTTCTTCAGCACGCTTGGCGACACGTAGAATATTTTCCTGGCCATTCAGAAAACCCAGACGGGTTTTGAGCGTCACAGGCACATCTACGGCTGCGACCACAGTGTCCATAATTCGGGCCACCAGATCTTCATCTTGCAGCAAGGCAGAGCCTGCCAGTTTATTGCAGACTTTTTTGGCTGGACAACCCATATTAATATCAACTATTTGCGCCCCATTGGCAACCTGATAACGGGCAGCTTCTGCCAGATCCTGCGGGTCCGAACCTGCAATCTGTGCTGAAATGGGTGCCAGCTCACCATCAAAATTTGCACGATACAAACTCTTTTTACTCATGCGCAGGGTTTTATCCGAGGTCATCATTTCACTGACGGCATGGCCTGCACCAAAGTACTTGCATAAAGTCCTGAAGGGACGGTCAGTTACGCCCGCCATCGGGGCAACAAAAATAGGGGAATGCTTTGATTTATCAAACAATTCTTCAATTACTTTGTTTTTACTCAATTTTTACTTTCCCACATTCTCAATGATTTTACATGATTCTCCATCATTCCTAGCTATTCTTTGCGCCTAATTTGCGCCATAATCCCGCTTATGGCGTAAAACTAATTTGTGGCGTAAAAAATGGGAACAATTGCAGAACGGAAAACAGCTGATGGTAAATTGCGGTATAGAGCTCAAATACGAATAACTCGCAAAGGCTTACCACCATTTATTAAAACAAGAACCTTTGCTAAAGAGTCACAAGCAAAAGAGTGGATAAAGCGACTAGAAGCGGAGATCCTTGTTAACCCCACTATTCTAAATCCTGAAGCCAAAGTTTTGTCAAAAACTTTAGAACAATTCATTACCCGGTATCTGACCGAAATCGGAGATGAGTTTGCAGAAACTAAATCTTGGGCATTAAAAAATTTATGTACATACGATATTGCCCTTAAGGATGTATACACTCTTTCTCGGCAGGATTTTTCATCCTTTGCTATTGAGCGACGCAGAGGCAATCCTACAGACTTACTTGGCGGCGTAGCACCCTCAACAGTTTTAAAAGACTTATCTCATATTTCTTCAGTTCTGAATCATGCTGAATTGGTATGGGGTGAAGATGTTGCACATTCTAAAAATGAGCTATCACATGCATTAATTGGTTTAAAGAAGGCCCGGATTGTCACAAAATCCAAAGAACGTGATCGTTTAATTACATCAGAAGAGTTGCAGATCCTTACCAATCACTTTTATAAAGGTTGGAAGCGAATCCGCAACGCTGTTCCAATGCACCTGGTCATGTGGCTGGCTATATATACAGGTCGTCGTGAGGGTGAACTCTGTGAAATGCGCCTTGAAGACTTTGATAGAAAAAATAGCCAGTGGAAAATTCGTGATGTTAAAAACCCAGATGGATCCAAGGGGAATCATAAATATGCTCATTTAGAGCCGAAAGCCCTGCAGATCATTGATGAACTACTTGAGCCGTCTACACGAAAAAGAATGCTTGAACTTGGATATAGTGATGCCCTTCTACTCCCAGTTAATGTGCAAACAGTCAGTGATTATTTTCGTAGAGCATGTCGCTTAAATGAAATTGAAGACCTGAGGTTCCATGATTTACGCCATGAAGCTGCCACACGTTACGCCGAAGATGGTTTTACTATTCCCCAGCTGCAGACAATTACATTGCATTCATCTTGGAATAGTCTTAAGCGTTACGTGAATCTTAAAAAACGAGGCAAACGTCTGGATTACTCAGAAGCAATTCAGTCTGCAAAAATGCAGTTTGACGATAACTATTCACAGTTTGCTCTAAAACAACGCTATGTATCTGCAGTTGATATTGTTGATGCAGAAGAATTGTATACGCAGATTGAAGCGCCTGATGTCATTAATACAGAATATACGTTTGTGGGGGAATTATTAGATCAATTTATAAAGTCTTTTAGACCAACAAAAAGTATTGTTGATACATACAAGCAAAAATCTAGCATTCAAAACATTTTTGCCTGGAATGATATCCAGCAAAGTTTCGTGGTGCCTTACATTCAGAATGCTTGGGAAAGCTGGTTTAAAGACCATGCCGTAATTGCATGGGAACAGTTACCTGCAGATGCTACACACTTTAATTTTAGCGGGCTAGATGTGCTAAAAATTGAAAATGACCGTATTTATAAATGGGAAAGTCAAATCAAAATCTGGTTTGATATTAGTAAGTACTACAATGTTGATCAGTCGGTACTTATTAAAAAGGATAAATAATGAAAACATGGGACTACTTTCATATAGAGCACACGATAAAGAATGGGAAAATTTTCAGGAAGGAGCCGGGGTGGGCTTTAAATTTGCAAAGTAATTATGTGATTTTGAGTGGGGTATGGAGTTGATAAAAAGAGAAATAACTATCGTCTTAATAAGTACAGCCGTAGGTATAGGGATTATAGCAATAGTTTCATTTTTTATTGTTTGGATTGGCTTTCCTGCTGAAAATCCAAAAGACTCATTCAAGGATGCTTTGAGCTTCGCTGGTGGTATTTTTGGTGGGTTAGCAACATTTGGTGCGGCAATTATTGCGGCTTATTTATTTAATGATTGGAGAATAAGTCATAATAAAAACATAGATGCTCAGCTTTGCATGAAGGTTATGGATTCGGTTTACGATTGCGATTTAAACCTCTTGAGAATTAACTCCTTCTTGGTGGATTATTTATCAGAACCTAATAAGATTTCTTATCAAAGAGAACTGAATGTTAATCTGAATCAGTTAAGGGATATTATAAATATTATGGCTTCATCCTTATGCATATTGGGTCATATAATACCAAAAAATGATTATAATCGAAATTTTTTACCCAGCCTGCAAGGAGTTATTGATGATTTGGAGGAATACCACAAGACCATAGATACCACGTTTAGGGGACTCAACACTCCTATGCCTAGTGAGTTTATTCAAAAGTATAATATGTTGTGTGAAAATAGCAGGATGAAATACAGATCTGTAATTGAAGAGTTGCGCCGGTACTATAAAGCTTAACTCTTAAACCACACCAACACACACCCCCACATTCACATTCGTCGTAATCGAGCGGGCTGTGTAGCCCTCACTTGAGGGCTTTTACAATTGCACCATGTCGCGCCTTACAGTCATTATATTTAGCAACCGTATTCACGGACCAGGCTAAAGCAACCTTACCCCGCCCGGACTCCAACTGCTGTAAATCAGCGCATGGCTCAAGGAGGTTCGCTGGTACCACTGGCGATAAGTGAGTTGAGTTGCTGCAGGCCGTCATCATCAAAGCAGTGATTGAGATAAACAGGACGATCAATGATCTTTTGCACTTCACGTGTAACTGTTTCGACTTGTACACGCTGTTCTGACTTTGTTTTCATAATCGAAACTCATCTGGTTAATTTGATTTTGTTTTTCAGTCAAAGCCTTGAGGTGCTTTTGCTCAATGTCCTGAATTTTGGCTGTGCATTGCTCACTGGCTTTACGCAACTTTCCACTCAAATGATTGGTGTAAGCAATTTGCCCCACCCATAAAGCAAAAAAGATCGCAATTGCGATCCAGTGTTTGTATTTCCATAAGACTGTGAGTATTGGCATTAGACTATCCATCCTCTTAATTTCGCCAGATGAGCTTTACGGTCTGCAAGGCCATTGGTACCGCCATTGATCCGGCGTGTAATCATCTGCACGCCGTCTTGATCAGCCAAGGAGTTCAAACCATTATCAGACCAGAACTTACAAGCAACCATCAGGCCGATACTTGGTATAGCTACAATCTCTGGATTGTTTTCAAAGTCAATGCCGAGCTGCTGGCCATACTTGCGATAGTTTGCGCGGCCAGTTAATTGGATTGGTCCGCGGCCCTTGAATCGTTTCCCATCCCCTGGCTGTGTATTACCTAAATCCTTTCGGCCTTCATATGCTGCACCGGATGCAATTTCCTCCATGTATCGGAAGTTGCCCGACTCATGTGCAAGTTGTGAAAGGAAATGGGTGAAGCGAAGTGGATTATCGAGAATGCCATAGTTTTTCAAGTGAACATTAGCAGCAAGACCCAATTCTTCAGCGCGTGATTGGCTGGCACCTAGTTTTTTAAATACCGCAGTCAGGGTGCCACGACCAATAATGCCGTCATCATGCACATCTACTGCTCGCTGGAGTTTTTTAATTTGAGTGGTGTTCATCATCTTTATCCGTAGTGAAAAATTTAGGACGTGCACCACCCTTACCCCAAATATAGAGTTGTCGGGTAAAGAGTGCGAATAAAATGCTTACAGTGGTGTAAAAAAGTGTTCCAGCTGGACTGGGCGAATACTCATCTTTAACAAAAAGTGCTGCCCCAAAAAGGATCGACAACACCAATAGAAAATCGATATGTTTTGGAAGTTGAATTTTTGGATGAAATGCCATGATGGCAAACGAAACTATAAATAACACCAAAGCCGTCTTACTTATGATTAGCAGCATCTTCATTCTCCTTTTTGACCAAACCAAGAACTCTTGATCGAGCCAAACTCAGCAATGCTTCAGCTGTACTTTTACCAGCAGCACCCAGAATGAAACCAAATAGTTCTGGGTAGTTACCGCTAGCAAGAAATAAACTTGCCGGTTTAGCAAAGACCACACATAAAATAAAGCCAGCAAAGAATCCTATCCAGCGATCCCGAGTCGGCTCCTTGCTTAATAGAAAGCCAAAAGTCGCACCCAGCACACCCGTAAAAAGGATGTGTGAATGGTTCTTTATGCTTTCCAATACTTGACTAAGAAAGTCCATATACATCCCCTTTAGCCATACATCCCCCTAAATTATTGACATTAAAAAAGCACCCGAAGGTGCTGTTATTTTGTTGATCGTTAAACTTCTACTTGTGAATGCTGCCCTGTTGGTGCTGGCCGCAAAATGATTTGGTTTGCAATAAATACCCGGGCACCTAAATTGTAGGCTGTACCAGAAGTACAAAGTACAGGACCAGAGCCTCCATCGATCTGCACCCGGTATTCTGGGTGCTTCACTGAAGTGATGGTACCGATGTATTCCGCATGGGTCGGATTAAGCAGCTTACGCAGTTCAAATAAAGGATTACTCACGGCTAATGCGCTCCACGATAATGGTTTCATTCACCTTTTCATGCGAGAAACTGCCACTCACCCCATCAATCACGCCCCACCACTGGCCATTAAATGCAATCGATTTACCGGGTAGCATCTCGCCAATTTCTTGACTGACCGGAATATCCGAGAAAGTATGCAGCTCTTGAATATTAGCTTTGACCAGTTCATTTTTGCCATAGCTGGCACCCGATACCACATTAAACAATGGACCTGTGACCGTCTCAAGCGGTACATCACCCGAGGTGCCACGCTGCTGTACTTTCAGGCTTTCACCACTACGACTATTCACCACTGTGATGGCGTTAAAGTCAGCAATATATTCATCGTTCTGTTTAATGGTCTGCTGCATGACCAGGCTTTCAGATAGCAGAATGTCGTAATCCTCTACCGTCATCGAATCCCAGTAGCCTTTCTGGTACCGGGGTAAGATAGTCAGCGTATTACCCGCTTTCTGGCTATAGATAAAACCACCACCTGCATCAACCACCTGCTTTATTGCATCAATTGGTGCAAGTTCGGCATAGCTCAAGCTTTCAACCGGTACGATCCAGCCTAGCTCATCAATTAGCTTCCAGTCCAGGTTGGTACCGCTATTCGCCCGATCAATCTCAGTCTGAACCAGTTGAACAGAGGTGCGTTCGTTATCCTGAATGAATGAGCGTGTTGGCCCGTACTTATCTGAGTTCAAAGCGGTCACGCTTCGACCCGGATAAGTGTATAAAACACTGGCAAAGCGACGGGTTTCCTCTGGATCTTCCAGTAGAATATGATGTTCGAACCCATTGATTGTGACTTTGAGAATCACTGGCTGACTGTTAATCGGCTGCAGCTTGTCTTTTTCCGTGTGAGCCACGGTAATCGAGTAAGTCCAGCACCACTGTGACCTGCTGGTAGTGTAGCTGCCATCAATCACTTGAATCTTCTCGCCGGTATCCAATCGCTCGGCTGTTAATGTATTCACGATATACCACCAGTTTCGTTTTGGCAGTGCTGGGATACAGTCATCTGCGCCAAAATTTAAAACAACATCATGTGAATCAACGTCATGACAGAGACAGATAAAATTGAGATCCGTACTACCTTCATATTTGGGTAATTCAGGCTTTGGCCATGGTTGAACAGGATGCTTTCTGTAGTGAATTGCTTTGGCTTTATCCCAAGGCAAATCTGACTTGGTAACAATCTCCAGGCCATTATCCCACTCAAATGAAAAACGGTGCTCAAATACTTGAGCCACTTCATGTGAGTAAGTAAAAGTCTTACGCCGACGGATCATTTCCTGCCAGACCGTTTGCCGGTTATGCCGCAGTTTGATCGTTTCTTCATGCAGGTAGCGCTGATGAATAAAGCGTTTATCACCTTCTTCCCAAACCACATATGCATCAGAACTTAAACCGGTTGCTTGCTCATGTATGGATCTAATCGCCCGGGTTAATGACCCTGCCTGCTCATACTGGATATCTGCCTGATTGGAAATCACCAAACCCTGGTCATAAAAAAGAGCCTCATTTGAGACTCTTAATACTGGTTTGGCCCACGGTATTTCTGAGGTGCTCAGGCATGCAATCGCTTTCTGATATCGCATGTCAAAACCATAAGACACCCCGACCAGATGGTTGATGTCGAATAATGCTTTAACTTCAAATTTAAAATCAGTATCTAAAACCGTATCAATGGTGCACAGATTTTCATTAAATACTGCTTCGATTTCAAAGCTAAAATTGGTATCTAAAATCGTATCGATCTGGCCAATAACATCAGTGTTTTCACTAAATACAGCAACTGCATCAAAGCTAAATCCAGTGTCGAGTACCGTATCTATGACCGCAGTATTCGCACCACTCTCCGCATACACTGCGTTAATTTCAAATGAGAATTCAGCATCGAGTACCGTATCGATTACAGCTGTAACATCATCGCCAAAATTGAGATTGGTTGAGCCATCGGCCAGATGCTCAAAATTCAGAATGATGTTATGGCTGTCAGTATTATCAGGCTTAAAGTTTAAGTTTAGGTTGTGAGCATCAACGGTGCCGAGCTTATTTTTAAAATCCACATGAGCACCCTTTTCAGTTACGGTCTAAGTTTGATGGACTGGATAAACAGCGTGCCGCCCACGACTAAATTGCTATTTGCCAGTGATATATCAGTACCCACAGTTAGATCTGCTGCCACCTCGCCCGCACCGTTAAAAATACGCGCCCATGTGGCTGTACCAGTCTTAATAACCGAGCCTGTGTCAGTTGGGTGTAATTCAACATAAGTTGGTGTGGTTTCTTTAATGCATGGCTCAGGAAAAACCAAAGTGACCAAAGCATTATTTGAATCTGCTGCAACTGATGTATTTGCAGGCTGAACACCTTCATAAAAAATAACGGTAGCACTTTGGCTACCGTTATCCATAAAATTTGCAAAGGCTTGAATCATGGCAAGCCGAGCATTGATAGATGTTTTACTCATTTTGCCACCACATTATCTTGAATAACCGCGTTGTATTGATTATTTAAATCAAATGCTATGATGAAATACTCAACTCCCTCTTTTATGTTTCTGAAGTGATATGCGCCATTTTTTGTTGGACTCACCTCCCATAAAAGCAATCTTGATGCTTTATCAAAACAACAGATTTTAGCGTACTGATACTGCTGCCCCATCTTTTTTATATTCCCTTTAATTCGACCAAATCCCTGATTAGGTGTTCTGGGGCAAAACATGCGTATCGGCAAAGGAATCAATCTATATTTCTTTTGTGCAAGGATGATATTTGATACATCATAATTAGAAAAATGCGCTCGAAATAATTTAACCTTCAATTCTTATCTCCTCAACTGGTGCCACAAACCAAAAACTAGAAGAAGGCCCATTAAATCCACCGTTGTGAATGTAAATTGGATTGTTAAAATCCACATCTGTTGTTAGTTTTGGTAGCTCTGTTGGTCCTGGTAGATTGGAGGATGAGTGAGCCCATCTATACAAGCCGCCCGAGACAAAACCTAAAAACTGCGTTGTTGATGCTTCAAAAAGCTCAATGGGGTAAGCAATACTTGTTTCAAATCCATCTATATTGTTTGGCAAATATGATGCATTTGCTGTGGGATAGGTGTGAGTTGGTGCTGCACCAGTCGAGATATATGGTCGAGCTATTACTTTTATGCCATTGATATTCCAGTTATTATTACTTAAATACCAACCTGCATCTTCAGAGTAAATGGCTGATAATGTACTTGCAAAATTAACTGGATAGTTAAGTTTTTCATAAGAAAGAGTGGCTGCTGGCGCAAAACCAAAGAACCCTTTGTTCTCACTAATGTATGTTATCAAACCGAGCAAGTGGAACTGACTGCCAATAATTACAGTGTCTTGGAATAAAGATAATCCTTGTGCGTGAGTGAAATTATTGTGTGTTGAGTTCGCATATTTAGCCAACTTCCAGATTGAGCCTGAATTATTGTCTATTATAGTATTTGTTAAGCCTTGTGCGCTTGATTGTTGATCTGTGATGACTCCTGTAGATTCATCTGCAGTGTGACCTAAAGTCGCTTGTATCATACTTCTAGCTGTGGCACCGTTTGCCATACTAAAAACCATTCGACAGTACAATTCGGACCCATTAAGATTCTTTAACTTGTAGAGATGAACAAATGTGCTTTCAGACTCATAACATAGCTGCCACCCTAGCGGGGCAACCAATGTTGTAAACCCACCTGTAATTAGAGATGGTGCGTCGTCAATTGTTAAACTAACAGTATTATCCGTTACGCTATCAATGACAAACTCACCACCATTAATGCTTAAAAGTTCAGGTGCATTGACTTTTAAGACACGGCCAGCCACATAGCCGTGTGATACACCATAACTTAAAGTAACGCTACCCCCACTCACACTAACGCTTGAAACAATTTGAGTATTGTAGCCACTTGATAGAATTTTCTTAAATGCTATAGGAAGCTTAATTTTACTTGCTGGAGTTAGGTCCAAGTCTACATCAGAGAATCTAAATACTTTTGTTTGTGTTTGCTTCATCGTCATATTCTTTTGCTCATAAAAAAAGACCGCATAAAGCGGTCATATTTGATTTAACCTTTAAACCACGCGGTCAATGTCACCACGCAGCATGATCTGAAACTGGTCAGACAGCACAGCTGGCTCAGATTGCTTCACTGTACGAATCACCCAAACTGGGAAGTTTGCAGCTACAGTGTTAAAGCGCAAAACGTTACCATTTGCCCAACCTGCGCCCCAGCCTTCCTTTTTTACTGTGAAATAAGGCAAACCAGTCACAGGGTTAATCGGTGCAAAATCTGCATTCACGCTGCCAGTACCGATTTGCCCTGAATATTCACCAACACAACGGAAGTTTGTTGCATCAGTAAATATCAGCGCCCAGCGCTCCTGAATTGCGCCTTTGTTCGTTACAACAATTGGATACAGAGCATCATTGTAGTTTGCCGAGATACCGCCGCCAGTCGCCTCATCTGCCCAGGCATTGTTCCATGACTGCTGCACAAATTTACGTGTGTAGCGCGCTTGCATGTCACCGATGACTAAAGCAGATCCAACAATGGTATCCACCGCATCATAGTTATGGGTTAAAGGCTTGGTAAAGGTTAGCTGGCCATTGATCTGTACATCACGGATCAGGCCCATGTCCTGATAGCGGTATTTCACTGTCAGCGGGGCAAATAGATTACTCAGTACAAAGTCACCGCCCAGAGTTACTCGACCATAGTCATAATCAACTGTGTATAAATCAAAACCTACTTTCGTACCGTTGCTGTCTTCAAGCTCTGCCCATGAAATGCGCTGATCATTCAAATCATAGGTGGTACCTGCAATTGCACTGGGTAGCTCTTGCACTTTGCTTGAACTGACGATTCCAATGCCACCGACCCGGAAAATTGGCACCCGGCCATCGATCGGTAAACGGGTAGCTGATAAGCCGAGAATTTCAGAATCAAGCGGAATATAGGTATAAGCGACTGCGTTATAACGTACTGATGAAGCATCGACCCAAACTGGAATATTGATATAACGGCCATCCAACTCATCATATTCAAGCAGCGGATCGTACCAGTCATTCGCTTCAATCTCTGCCCGATTTTCTTCGGTGATCTTAGTTTTGGTGTAGAAGTAAATCGTGACAAAACCATTATCCCAGTTCACTTGACCATGCGCCCGGCTGGTTTCAATCACCCCGTTTTCATCTGCAGTTAGTGTTAATTGACCATGCTCAATAGTACCCACAACCACAGTTAGGGATTGTGGCCGGATCGGCATGATTGGCGTTCTGAAACTGATCTTATTAACTGGCAACATATCAGTTGTTGTAGTCAGGGATTCCAGAGTAATGGTGTTATCTGCATTAGGCGTCCAGGAATCAATTTCAACAATACCAGTGCCATATTGAATGACACCAGACTGAATCCCACTATTATTGGTTGGATTCACATTGCGATACAGCAAGCCAGTACGGTCCAAGAAGGTATCAGCGCCAACCTTAAAACGCGCAGAACCTGTTAGAATCTGTTCATCAAAGCCGGAAGATAAATCCAGCTTAAGCTTGTTTGCAGTCACGGTGTGTGTTGCTGAGTTAGAGCCGGATGTATCGCGGTATTTCACTCGTATATCGACAGCATCAAAAGCTTTCAGCTCAACCTGATCGCCTCGAATACCGGATGTTTGTGGAGAATAAAAAGACATATTTCCTCCTATGCAGCGCCGTAGACATTTGTAGGTGTATAGATCGACACAAATCTATTCGCTGTGCTTTGTGGTGTAACTTCAACCGCGCCCGTAACATAGATAATCTTGCCTTGTACTTGTCCGCGACTATTGACAAGTTCCCCCATAGTTGCATCAACTGGCACGTCAGATAGCCGCACTGTTCCTGCTATTTTCCGGTCAGCACTCTGTACGGGAATTTCCAGATATACACTGTTAGGCTGGATCGCTGACCCTGTACCAATGGTGAAGGTGAGCTTTTGCCTTGGATCTGGCACAACATCCATTTTGGTCTGTTCAAGTGATGATCCATAGTTATAGATCACCGAAAAAATCGTACCTTTTTGTGGCAACTCATATGGAATGATTTTTCCAGTACCCGCGGAATAGTTAATTTCACCTTTAGCATCACCAGTAAATTTACCCCGAGCATTGGAAGTCGCTGTTTTGGCTTTGCCTTCAAGCGTCCAGTTAATCGTGACACCTGGCAATACGCCTAATCGCCCTAAATCAAACTCAAATGCAGCCTTTTCAACACTTAAGTTTGATCGAACAAAGGTAACAATCGGTGTACCCCAGTTCAGCAAGATTGGTGTATCCACATCCGGCAAAGCACCTGTGGTGAGTAGCCAAGATCCAGTTTCATAATTAATCATGCCCGAACCAAAGGATGGGCTCGAGGCTTTTAATTGTCCTGAACCATCATCTTTAAGCTCGTAAAACTTGCCTTGACTCATATATGAGATCGACAAAGCACCCGGTGCAGGAATCGGAATTAACACTCCGGTCCAGTTGGTGCCTTGGTTATTCTGAGTCACCGGAAATGCATCGCTTTGATAATACTGATTTGGTGCAGCGGCAGGCTTGAACGTGATATTCAGGCTCATGGTGCCGGCTGGTGCTGCCGCAGTCCATTGAATCAAACCACGCTGATAATCAATTGTGCCGACTTGAGTGCCTTGAGTATTTTTAAGCAGGCCACCCTGATCGGTGATCTGCTGGCCTTGCAAGGTGAAAGTCACACTGGATGGAATCACTGCAGAGCCAATATAGAGATTCTGACTAACACCAATTACCATATTTGGATAATTAACAGTAATCGCGTCTTCATTACCCGCCACCAGTACCACACTTTCACCAGCCGCATTGACATCAATAATCGGTGTTTCAGTCTGAGCCGATGGAATCAGTTGGGCAAAGATGCTTTTAGCATCGACTGTAAACTCACCCACATTCGCATCAGATGCCAGTGCAGTCGATGAGTAATACAAGCCAGTATCCGCCACAATGGTATCGCGGATGATGGTTTTTGATTTTTCACCGTTGTACCACTGGCGTGCTGATAATCCGACAAAGTCAACTTCAAGAGCATCATTCAAGGAATACGTAGCAACCTTGTATTCAATGTTTTTACCATCGATGACCATGACTGCGGTACGGGTTTCAACTTTAGTGATACGCACATACTGCTCGCGCTCTAAGGCCTTACCTTCATCACTAATCAGAACAATCGTATCCCCAACAGATGATTCAACTTCTTGCGGAAACATAGCGACTTGAAGCGATGACATACCCTGCCAGTGAGTATCCAACGGCGTACCGGCAATCTGACCACCTTTGGCCAAGTAGTTTTCTACCCGGTTTTGGGCGGACTGGCGCTCATCAGTCCAGTTCTTGGTGCTGAATAACAGTGCTGAGACGTTTGGATCTTCTGGTGGCTCAGATACAAAAACCGTTGCACCCATCAATAAATCAGTGTCTTCAGTAGTAACTGCCGGAAAGACTTTACGCATGGAGACATCACCCATGGTTCGATCCATTTCTGACACATCATTGAACAGGTTGTTGCTGATGCCGTCCTGAACAACCACGCCGGAGTATTTACCACCACCGTCGGAGTTATCAGTTAAACGCTCAGACTTGTAGATCACTAAATCTTTGGTTTCAATCGCCATCATCTAACTCCGTAAAGCGCAAAGTCACATTAAAATAATCATCCAGTGATACCGCTGGAATCCCTCTTACTGGTGTGGCCTCTAAGGCCCCATCCTGGTGATTAAATTTGACTGTGAATTGTCGGCTGTCATGTGGTTGTTCAAACTGCAGTCTGAAATTTTCACCTTGCAGCTTGGACCATTCCAAAACAGTCCGTAGTTCACGTAGCTTGATCCAGCCCATTTGCGGATCCGCCGGCTGTAAAGTGATTGGCCGGCCAGATTTCTTTTTGCCTTCCTGAATATGCAGAGTGCCATCCATGGCATAGGCCTGATTCTGCTCAATGGCCTTCCATGAGAATTCATCAGGCCATAAAAAACCGTCCTCTAATGGGACGGTTTCGGATGTTGCTAAGCGAATGAGTTTCATGTTGATTTCGCCTGTATTTTTAATTGATTCACAAGTTCATTCATTAAGGATTCCTGTCCAGCAGGCCCGCTAAATTTCATCTGCTTACCATTGAAATCAAAGTTATAAGTAACTTCTTTGGTAGGCTGACTAGTATCTCTGACAGATGGCACCGAAGGAATAGATGGTGCGTAGTCACTCAGACTGGAACCAGTTGAAGCTACATTGATAGAACGAAGCAGCTCATTGATCTTGTTGGTTCCGTGTTGAGTGGTCAGACCATTCGCTGCTGCCCGATCAAATTCAGCATTGATTAATGCTTTCATTGCGACACTGCTCTCTTTACCTAAACCCTGCTCTTTGGCGCTGCGATCCGCTGCCATAGCCTTAGACCAGATGGTGCCGGCAAGCTTTTGCGCTTCCTTATCGCTGTAGCCTTTGCTCTTGAGTTGAGATAAGACATCGTCCTTGGTATAGGAGTCATATCCATAAATTCCCTTGCTCAGCGCTTCGCCTTGGCGTTTCATTTCCTTATTGAAATCACCTCTGGCCTTATTGACCGCATCAGCCCAGGCCTCGGTAGAAGATTTGGCTTCTTCACGTGCAATCTGCCCAGCATGACGATAACCGTCACCAATACGGCGTGCTGATTCACGTACGCGGTGGTTGGCTTCGGTTAAATCATCCATCGCTTTAACAGAGGCTTTGCCTGTTTCGTCGATTTCAACTCTCAGATCTCGACCTGCACCTGCTGCATTAGCCGATGCAATTACTGCTTGATCACCAGACAAGGCGGCTGCTTGTGCTGCTTTCTCATAAGCCTTTTGGATGCCTTCAGCCGTAGCCTGACCACTATCACGGATAGTGATGTAATCCATTAACGCCTGTTGCGCAGAAAGCTTAAGATTCTCTTTAGTCTCAATCCCTAATCGCTTAAAAGCAGCCGTTACAGGATCAATATCATCTGGCAAACCTTGTGCTTGATGCTTAATTGCAATCAGACCTTGCTCAACTTGCGAAGTTGATAGCTTACCCTGTTCACCAAACTGCTCAAGCTTGGCTTTGGCCATATCAATTTCAGCTTGGCTTTTGGCGGTTTCCAGCCAGTTAAGCCAAGCCTGATAGGTTACATCACCAGCCTGCTTGCCGGTAATACCGGCCTCCTCTAATCTGGTCTTTAGATCATTCAAGTCATTCCCAGAGCTATTGAATGATTTAGAAACCTTGTTTAGCGAGACATCCAGATCTACACCAAATAGTTTCGCCGCTGCAGATGCTCTTGAATATGCTGTTTCAGCCACTTGGCCAGATCCAGTATTAGCTTTATTTAATTCAGCTATACGTAAATCACGGTTATTGGCCAACTCTGCTTCTTTAGCGTTGATGGCATTAATTGAGGATTGGGCAGATGCTAATGCATTTAAGTCACCAGTCTTTTTGGCCTGTTCAATCTGCTGCTCCAAGAGTGCACGTTCAGCTGCTGCCTGTTTCTGATAAGCCAGATATTCCTCATCGGCTTTCTTAACATTTTCCTTGGCCAGCCTTAGAGCTTCTTCTTTTTTGGCAGCGCTTTCAGCAGCCTGCTCTGCACTCTGACCTGCCTGAACACTAACCTTGCCAGCCTCATCGATGGTAACGATATAGCCCTTAGTTAATAGATCGGCCTGCATCACGCCATCCATGACACCGCCATTGGCCTTGATAGCGGCCTCAGCATAGTCCTGAGCAGAAGCTAGCATATCCTTATCTAATGCGGCTTTATTGGCTGCATGCTCCTTCTCACGGCCTTCTAGCTCATTAGATTTCTGGATAATTGCATCAATGGTCGACTGGTTGCCATCCTTACGCGCTTGATTTAATTGCGCATCGATGGCAGCACGTTCGTCTGCCAAGCCTTTGGATTTTTCTGTGTAGTCAATAGCTTGTTTGGCAAGCTCTGCAAAAGTCTCTTTATTTTTAGCTATAGTTTTGGCATTTTTTTCATCCTGAGTTTGCGCAGCCTCCTCCATGCGCTGCATACCCTTGGATTCGAAATCCATTGCATCCTTATCCGCCTCAGCGTAATACTGCTTTGCTTTGGCTTTCATGGTGTCTGCATTTGCGGCGAACTGCTTGCTTACATCACCCCACGTTACAGCAGCCAGTACACTATTTGCCGCACTGGCTAAATCAAACATCGCACCTGCTAAAAGATTAATACTAATTTTAATAGCTGTTGCGCCATCCGCAATAAAACCAAATGCAATAGATAAGCCTTGTAGCACACGCTCTAAGAAACTGACTTGTTCACCAGCTGCTGTTGCTTCACCAGTGAATGATGAAAGTACAGATAAGGCATTGGTTAGCGAGGTGCCCAAGATATCTGCAATTGTTTTTCCTAGATCAAATAGAGTTGAAACAACATCCTTAATGGCATCATAAGCACTGGATAAAGCAGATTTAAGACTTTCAAAAATAGAGATATCAATAAATGTTAATTGATCTCCAATCCAAACAAAGCCACTGCCGATATCCTTAAGCAATGTCTCTACAGTGCTCATATTATCAGCTAAGGTAACCAACCACTGAGCTACAGTTGCAGATGCCCCTGTTGATTGGTCCATGGTGCCAATCAATATTTGCCACTGTGTCTGGATACGCTGTAAGGCATTGCCAATAGTAGTAGGGAACTTGTTGTAATCAGCTTCAATCGCGGCTGATTGACCTTGTAGGGCCTTAATAACCTTCTCGGCTGACAGCTCACCATTCTCGGCCATCTTACGCAGCTCACCGGTAGTTACACCAAGTGACTGAGCCAATGCTTTTGAGATGCCCGGAGCTTGCTCCATGATGGAGTTGAATTCATCACCACGGAGTACGCCAGATTGTAATGCTTGCGTGAATTGGGTTATTGCTGCATCAGCTGCAGCTGCTGATCCACCACCAGTCTGAATGGCCATGTTAATGGTTTTGACCAGATCAAGACTTTGCTGTTGGGTCATCCCCATCTGCTTACCAGTATCATTCACTTTTGTGAATAGGCCTGCAGTAGCATCCAGACTTGAATTGGTCATCAGCGCAACTTGGTGCACCCCAGCCATGGCATGGGTAAAGTTCCCGCCTTCACTGGTTGCAATGTTGATCCGGGCTGAAAGGTTAGTATAAGAATCTGCTGCTTCAGCAAGCTCACGAATACCCAAGCCAACACCGATTGCAGCCATAGCACCAACTAGAGCATTTACCGCAAATTTTGCGCCATCTATTCCTTTTTGTGCTGACTGAGCTGCTGTATCTGCTTCTCTTAAGTTTGTGTTTGCTTTGCCTACTTCTGCCTGAAAATTATTAAATGCCTGGTCTGCCTGTTGAACTTCTTTTTCTAACTGATCTACTTGAAGTTTTGCAGTTTCAATGTCTGCTGGCGAAGCACTAGTTTTGGAGAATGCCTCAAGGTTTCGCTTAGCTTCTGCTAAATCACCCTTAAGTTGGCCTAATGCTTTTTCAGCTTTGTTGCCGAAATCAGTAAAATTACTAGCTGTAGATTTTGCATTATCACCCGCATCCTTAATAATGCCTGTGGCAGCATTTAAAGATTGGGAGAGCTTATCTGCTAACTCACTGGTGCCTTTAGGGATAATATTTCCAATTTCTTTCGAAGCATCGGCAGTTGCTTGTTTCAACCGTTCTGATTCTTGTTTTATTGCATTAAATACTGACTTAGCTGCATCCTCTGATTGCTTGATGTTACCAACAAAACCTTTAGTGTCGGCATCCATGATCAATTTGAATGTTAAGTTTTTACCAGACATGCTGACCTCTAATCTAAATTGCAGGCAATAAAAAACCCGCTTAAAGCGGGCTTAGTTTCGGTTTTAATAAGTTTTTCAGGAAGTGCCTTCTAATGCTGAGCCGCAGTGCTTACACTTAATTGCAGCTATCTTTATTTCTTCAGCGCAAAATGGGCATTCTTTAAAATCAGGATTTTCATTTTTTCCCTCTTGATTAAGTCTTACTCCAGCATTGTATGAGTAAGCATCTTCTGCCACCAATTTGGTTTTATTATAGGTTTTGATTGGCTCAACATGTGGTGCATGATTAACAGGCTGCTGTATGACTCTTTGCACAGGCATATAAAGCTTTACACTGTGGCTACCACAAGCACCACACACCTTGCCTCCAGATCTTCGCCAAATTTCATATATTATTCCGGGGAGAAGACCTATAAATAGCAAAATGATGGTTATAGCAAAACTACCCTTTGTCTTTGGGGCCCCAACATGACCACACACTAAACACTCAACTGTAGCCATCCTCAACGCTCCCAATCAATCTTATAAACCCGACCATCCACCACAGTAATTGTGTATTTCTGACCATTCACCGTGTAGCGATAAGAAGTAGCTTTATGCGGCCAGCCATTTCGGTCATGAATTACATGATTATAAGAAGATTCAGGATCACCCAAGACATCAAACATTTGCCCCAATGAAAAGCCGAGTTTCACGTAGCTAGTGCTGCCACGCACAGAGTTTACTTCTACAGCAAAAGCTGTGGTACTAAGCATAAGAATCGTAATTAATAATAATTTTTTCACAATAACCCCCTAAATAGTTATTTGCACATCATATCTTTAGGTTATCGCCTGATCAATCAGAGATCATTTCTTTTTTAAATGACTCAAAACCTTTTTTATCAGATTGAGCTACACGTCCGGCAACGGCGTTATTGAGGATTCCTTGCTTATACAGCTTGTTTGCAGCCTTAACATAGCCCTGGAATGTGCCGTAGGTCATTTCCATGATTTCGCTATGCTGGTGGCCCATTGATACCAGAAACTGGAATGAATCAAACCAGGTGGAGTCATCTTTCTTTTTGATGCCACGTTTTGGCTTTTCGTATTTGAAGTAAACTTGATTGATCAAGAGTACTGCCTTAAGCAGATCCTTAAATCCCTGTTCTTCAGCAGCAAGTTCTAACAGTGATTCATGGTCCAGATTGGTGACGCATGCCATAGTCGAAATGACTTGCACAGTATGAGCTGTGAATAGCGCCGTCAAAATCTCATCTGAATGATTCTGGTCTTTGATGAAGTTTTTTAATACTTCAGCATGCATTGCCCAGGTATCGAAGTCTTTCATCTGGATCTGGCGAACTTCGATATCTGTTTTAAGTACTGGCACCTTGATGCTTCGATTCGTTGCTAGGAAAAAATCATTCATGATGGGGTCTCAAAAAACCACCCGAAGGTGGCGAAGGTTGTCAGTCCTGCGCTATGCCTTGAATGCCTTTGCATAGTTTCAGGATGCTTTGGGCATGCAGCGTGATATGTCGATGGTTTGGCCTGGTTCGCTCAATATCAATTCCAATCAATATGGCTGCTTCAATATTTTTCTGCCAATCACCTGTGTCTGGTACTGGCTCTATTGAGCAAAACACATAGCTATCATCACCAATATTAATGTCCGCATAATTTTCTTCGTCTGTGCTTGGTCGACATTCTGCAACTACATAGGCAATATTCATGATTGCACCACGCTCGCAAATGGTAGCGATGGCTGTAATTCTCTTTCTAATTGCGCTATTTCATGATCAAGTGGATGCTTTTCATGTTTCCACACATTCATGTCTCTAGCTGAGCAACTAACTTGCTGTTTGCGATTTTCGCGATACCCAACAATATGGTTATATCTGGCCCATTTAGATTGGAAGGCTTGAGTTATTTGGTTTGACATCCACTCAAATGCATCAATAAATGATTCTTTGATAGCATCGGCTTTTTCACCACTAAACCCCATGACAAGAAACATGAAGCCACGTTCTGTCATTTGATAAAAGCCCGTATTTCTTTTCGTGTTACCTATCTGTTTGTTTTCTAAGGTAAACGCAAAATTGCGCTCACGGAATTTCTGCGAGCACTTCATGTTTTTAATTGCTCGAAGCACATCGGAGTGTCGTTTTTTAAATGCTTCCGCCACTGCATAACTGGTTGTCTTTGGTTCGCCATTTTCATTTGAGACCATGGCTCGTAAATTTAATGTTGTCATCATGTTCATAAGATTTCCTCTTATATGATCATGTTCAAAAAAAGAAACTGGCAGGCACGTTGAACATGGAAACGTGCTTTTCGAACCGTCGCCCTAGCCAGTGGTTTGCCCAAATTGCGGGCATTAAAAAAGCCGACTTGTTAAGGCCGGCTTCGCTTTTAAAATATAGATTTCTGTCAATAGTTTGGTAAATGACTTTGAGTTGTAAAAACTAGTTAATACAATTCGAAACCATCTAAAAACAGGCACAAAAAAAGACGCATAGCGCCGTGGAGTTCTTTGTGCCTGGGGTTTTACACTTTAGGAATTGTCACAACATGGCCATATAAACCTAGTGTTGCATCCGTTCCCTTGGTCACATCAGATAAGGCCTGACCTGAAATTTCATACTGGCCAAGGTCTTCATGAATCAATGGGAATGTTGTTTCTGGTGACTTTTTAGTACGCCACAAGCGAACAGCCATATTGTCACCAGTGGCAGTGTTAATCCCCTTAAAGAACAATTCATATTCTTTATTGAAATCACTGGCGATCGTGGTATGTGTTACGGCACCAGTGGTGTATGTAGCGGTGACTGGCTCTGCAATGGTTTCTCTAAAAATCACAGTACCAAACACGGTATCCAGGTCATATTTAGAATCGTCAATTTCTTCAATGCCCGACTTAAATACAACAGCAGTTAGGCTATAACCATTCAGCTTGATTTCTTCACCAACTTTCACGGTACCCAAGGCTTGATCCGTCACCGTATCACTAGCAACCTCCGATTTCATACCCGAGAGAATGTATTGCAGATTAGCCTCGTCCACTTCTTCAAGTTGCCCTGAGAAGTTCACACCAGTGGTCTTTGTCAGCACGAAATCAGTTGTGCGCTGACCAGACGTGCTTTCCTGATGTTCAACTTGATCCGTTGTGATTTCAAGCTCAAATTCAGGCACGTTACCAATATGGCGCATAGCGCCTGCAACACCATTAGCAATTTCTGATAAATAGAATTTGCCCTGCAGTGAGATATAGTTTTTAGCCATCGGTTTTCACCTCTTCTTTCTTGGCTTGAGTTGCTTTGGCCTGGGTAGGTTTTTTATCCAATTCAATCACACCGCGCCGCAGTAGATCCTGAATTTGAGCATCATCCAGCCCACCAACGACTTCGCCCTTTTGAAAGCGGCCGACAGGCTGTAATGCTTTATATTGTTTTGCCATGACTGGCTCCTAAATGAATTTTTGTGATTCAAAAATAATGGTGATGTATGCAAAGCCTGGACTATAGCCATCCCGAACCGATATGAAATCCAGTGCAGTACGTGATGCTTGAGGCTGCCAGCCGGAAAGTAGTTGAATAACCTTCTCAGTCAAAAGGCCCGCTTCATCACTCACTGCCCGACCGTCGGTCATCTGGGATTGAGCATTCCGGCATGCGACTGTGACCGCCCATTGCTGGCCGATCTGGTTGATGCTTCCACGACCTGCACTGGCTTTCTTATCTATACGGACAAAATTGACATGTGCCGATGGCGTGACTTGCGACATCTCGGTCACACTGACTGAGTTCAACGGCGTATAGATCTTTAGAAACTCTGGAATCTCTTTCAGTTTTTCTGCAATCTCGTCACGTACTGCGAAGAATGTCATCTATAAAACCCCCGACGATATTAAGAATTGAAGCTTCATCCTCGGCATCAATACCAAGAAAAGTTCTTGAGGGAATATTGACCTCTTTTACCTTTCGAAATTGACCACCCACCGCAAACGTAATGTATTGACCGTTTTTAGGGGTAATGTGAGCACCATAATGAAAGATGTGGGCGTAAGTTTTATTTGACCCCCACTCCACACCGTTTGAGCGAAGGTTGTAATGAAGTTCATTCATTAGGTCGCCAGTATCTCGACCTGTTTGGCCTCCCTGCAAACGAGCACGCCACGAGATCTTCCATGGATTACCATTAAGATCACGCTCATTCATAAATCGTGCTTGAGTGGATGCAACTCCATGCCCACCAATCTCGGTAAATAAGTCCCCTTTATAAGCATCGAAATTACCTAATTGCTTAAGCACTGCTTCAATAGGTGAGCTATCAGCTCGGATGGTTATTGCGAAAGCCATAAACACCTCACTTCATGCTGGGCATCATGTCTAAAGTGGCATCACCAAATACACCACCGGTGTAACTTGTACCGACCGGTGCTGTCGAAGGCCGCCCTTTAGGTTGATCATCCACGATCTGGTTTGTTTCCTGCAACTGAATCTGCAAATGTGCTTTGTTATCAGCAACACGTTTTAAAAATGCGATTGCATCCTCATAACGCTTTCGAGCCTCTTCGATGGGTTGCTGAAAGTAAAGACGATAACGTGCAATGTCACACGCCATACGCTTTAAATTACTGGGCACATTGGGTAGCGGCAAAGGATAACGACCACCGATATGACCATTAATCTCCTCTGTTGCGTCCTGAATTGCATCAGTTACTGAAGACTGAGAAGGAAGCATCGTTTTCAGATTTTCGATCTCATCACCAAATCGTGCGACCAAATCTTCTTCAGTCGCATACATAGATCACCTACTTGGTTTCGTCAGCCGCTTTAGAGTCTGCTTTAGGTTTTGCAGCAGGTTTAGCCTTTTCGAGTTCAGCCACCTTAGCCTTCAGATCAGCGACCTCTTGATCAACCTTAGCCTTGTCATCTGCTAAGGTTTTATTTGCTGCTGTTAGTTCAGCATTGGTCTTTTCAAGTTCAGCCAAACGTGCGGCGGTACCATCTGCCTTAGGTTCTTCCGGCTCTTGATACTCTTCAATAGCCCCAGATGCTAAAAGGGCCTGAAGTTGTTTAGCTTCAAGCCCTTTGATTTCATCACCTGGCATAAAATGCCCGATGGATTGTTTTGCTGTGTACTTCGGCATTTAAGCCTCCTTATAGAGTGATAAAGCCAGTACCACCAACGACACCATTCTTGTTAGAAGGCACAACCAGTGGAGCAGATTCGGTCATCAGCATGATGCCGCTTGGGTCTTCACAGTACCATTGACGATCAAAGTACTGTTGAGCAACGCCATTGGCCAACATGTTTTTGATCTTACAGTGAGCTACCGAACCATTGGTATCAGAGATCAGTGAGAAGTAATCTTTAGGAATGAAGCGCTTCACTTGACCTTTGTTGCGGTAGGTTGCGTCATATACCCAGAATTCGATTCCATCAAAAGTACCTTTGAAGGTCGCTGACTCTTTGACACCAAAGCTTGGATTCACTGGAACAGAAATACCGGCATACGGCGTGATAAATTCTTTTTTGAATTCCTCATTGTTCCAGAGAGCTGCCCAAACCAAGCCAGACATAACAGACAGCTTAGCTTCACCACCATCAGCAGCCAATTGACGTTCAAGCATGGTACGGATATCCGTTACCGGCTTGGCACCCGCTTCATTCCACTTGGTCAGCGGCGTAAATGTTAAAGATGCATCACGACGGTAATCCACCAGGTTGTATTCATAATCATCCGAGTGAAGCGCATATTTACCATTTTTCAGTAAATCAATTGCCATCATCAGGACCGAGTTATCAATTGCATCATGGTTACGCTTCATCACTGAAATTTGAGCAATGATCATTTGCTCTTGCTCAGACAGTCGCTGGTTGCCTGTAGAGATGATGCCTGCAGTACGTAAACGTTCCAGCAATGCGATTTCAAAAGTTTCGGCCGGAGTGACCTGATTCTTTGGCTTGTAGTAAGCTGGTTTTACATGACGCACTTCACCTGATTGCGTGGTATCAAATGGCTTACCAGGCTGTTGCGGTGATACTAATGGTGCCAGATCATGCTCAGCTGACAATTCAGCCAGTGGCACATCATCACGGGTGAATAACGGGCGATTTGGGAAAAGCTTATCTAAAAGCCAAGTATCCATCGGACGGTAATTCGAGTGAATCAGTGCGAGTTCGCCCACATCAAGCAACTCAAGTGGAGCACCTTCAATATTAAAAGACTGTGGCATGTTAATTACACCTTAGAAAGTTCGATTTTATTTTTAGTTGCCTGTGCACGTGCTGCATCATATTTTTCAGCAGCAAGCAAAGTTCCATCAAGTGATACGGCTTCAATACTAAAAACCCCGCCGTAATACACTGGAATTTCAATCCCGTCAGCTGCCTTGATTGTTGCTTCAGCCGCAGTGACATTCTGACCGCAGATTACATCCCAAGTGGACTCATCAGTAGCATGAGACAACACGTTGTCAGCTGACAGCGTTAATAGATCGCCGTATTTATATGCGGTTGCAGTTGTCACCTTTGCATTGGCACGACGTAGTTTTTCATTGTCCAGGATCAGTCGTTTTGAAGTGACTGAGATAGGCGGTACATAGTGAATGGCCATGAATTATTTCCCCTTGTTTTGTTGTGCAAATGCTTGTGCACCAGAAGTGAATTTGTGAGTGTCGGTATTATTTGGCTGACCACCTTGCCCCGGATTTGCTTGATGAGTAAATAAGTGTGCAAATGCCGGATTTACAGCTGGCGCAGGTTGTGGTGTTTGTTCTGCAGGTGGCTGTGTATTACCTGCCGAGAATTGACGAAGCTGCTTAGCCGTGAAGGTGAAAACTGAATCATCCATATTGGTATAAGCCGTTTTATCTTCAGCACTAAATTGTGTTTTCAGCTCAGCTTCTAAAGCTGCAATTTCATCAGCACGCTTTTGCGCTTTAAATTGCTTAAGTTCAGCCAAGGCATCATCACGTTCGCGCTCTGCTTGTTCTTTGGCTTGTTGTGCTTTTTCTAATTCGGTCACGTCTGTGTCCTCTTTGGTTGGGTTTGGGTTGGCTTTGCCCGAGAAGGCTTTAATTGATGTATTGCGATCAGCACCTGTTGAGCAGATCGTGAATTCACGAATACGGTTTTGACGGAAGATAGTGATTGGACCTTCAAACGACTGGCCATTCACGATGACAGTTTTGCCTTGTGAGACTTCTTCAATCGATCCAGGATCAATCATCATCGACATCTGGAACGGGAAACCATCATCAGAGTCCTGGACAATCTCTTGTGCCTTGGTATTCGTAAGGAAATCACCAGATACATCAATCTTTCCGTTGGTATCTACTGTTTGAACAACACCAATTCGACTTGAACCAAAGTGCTCTTCAAGCAAGGCTGTTGGCTTATCAATCTCGATCCCATCAAGATCAAAAACGACACCAGAGCGCCCCCAATACCAGTGACCATCTACACGACCACCAGCATAAGCAGTGCCTTTAAATTTCCGCTTCTGCCCTTCTTCGGCTTTCGGCACTTCGATTGCTGAGGCATTGAATAAATATTTCAGCCGTTCTTCATTTGGATCTGGCATTTTTCATGCTCCATAAAAAAACCGCCAATTAAGGCGGTTTTAAATGTTTGAGATTGTTTAAATACTTTGAACCAACGCTAAAAGCTTTGTTTCAGCTTCTTTGGTATGGGAATACATCATTGGTTCATTGTGTTGTATTGCAGCGGTTAAGGTATCAATGATTCGCAACTTCTCTTCTAATGAGTAATCGACTTTTAATACAGCATCCATAGATCCACCATTACCCAATGACATATCCCCATTGGCCGTGCATGGTACTGCTAAAGCTTTTGCCCTAAAATCGCGTCCTAATGCATGACAACCATGCTCGTCGACCTTTAAGGCACCTGTTAGAAATAAACGTAACTGCTGTTCTTCTTCCGCTGTTTCGACGGTTAAAGTCCGAATAAATTTGGGTAGCTCCACACCTTCTTTAACATCAATAGACATCATACTGTCGATTCCAGATACACGCATTTTTATTTTCCTCAATAAAAAACCGCCCAAGAGGCGGTCATATTCATTTTAAAATTAGTTCATTAAAGCCTTTAGGGTATAAATCATCTGCCCTTCAACCGCTTCAATCGAAATAACCTCAAACGACAGTCCAATTGGAAATAAAACACCATTGCCAGCATTCAACATATCCAGATCAATACCGAGCCCTTTAGCATTCTCAATCTTGATGACGATATCCGAAGCTGTATCTACCATCAGCAACGGCGCATTTAACTGAACTGTCTGCCCTACCTGATAAGCTGCTACTTGTTGAAGTGTCGCAGCACCCACCACGGTTGAAGCGGCATTGCTTGCCACAGCCTGAATAGCTGCCATATCGGTACTCAGCCACCGCTTAAGCACATCATCAGCCAGTGAGCTTGTAGCAGAGTTTAAATAGCCGCTCAGTGCAGCATCATTTCCTTGCACATAGTCCAAGAAGGTACGAATTGCACTTGGCCGAATACTTGGATCAAGTGGAATCACCGTATTGGCCACTGTGTCGAACAGGTCCCGGGCGTTATCATCCATTGGAGCAAATAGACTGGTGAGCTTTTTACTCGCCGTCCATTCTGCTTTGATGACCTCTTTCTGTTCGAGGAGATATTCTTTATCTAAGGATGAAGCACTGATCTTTTTATCTACCAGCGTTTCAAGTTCACCAAACTGCAATGGGTGAGAACTCCAATCCAAAGCCTCGGCAATTTCAGGCAACTGATCATCAGGTGTAATGCCGTATTTCAGTGCCTGCTTCTCGGTTAAGGCAATCACGGTGCACCGGCAACGAAATCCCAATGGTGGATAATGTGTTAGCCAGAATGGATGATCAATCGGCAGTACGATACGATTCAAAGCTAAATGAGCAGGACGTACGCGACTATCATTGATCGCCGAGTACATCAGGTATTGTCGTTTAGCTTTATTCCGTTGCTGCTGTTGCCATCGTCCATGTCCATAAGCACTTTGGATATTGGTACGAAATACATTATCCAAATAGTGTTTAGGCAGGATGATTTCAGATTCTTCAATCAGCTTCTGAAAGTCCTTGAAAGTACCGCCATCGGCAATCGATTTATTCACGGCCTTAATGACTGTTTCAACCTGCTCAAGGCTCGATAGAAAGCTAACCGTAGTTGCCATCTGCCGAGTTTTAAGATCCATTGAATAGAATTCATCAGGTAATGCAATCTTTTTACTGTGAGCGTACCGAAGCGCCTCAAGAAATGTGACTGGTTGCATAACTTACTTCCCATCTTGCGCCGTCACATACCCCAACACATCTGCAGCATACAAAGCTTGATCCAGATTAGCCGTGAACTGCGTCTGAGTTGCATCAGGTATCAATTGCATCAAGTTATAAGCCAGACTTTCAGGGCTATCAGACTTGAATACCAATTCCTTGACCTGATCCGGCTTTAATAGCTGCAATTCATCCTGTGCATCAGTCAACTCTTCAACTTCTTGCTGCTCTGGTGAGAGCTTGTTTGCTGTTGCCTTGAAATTGAATGCCTGACGCGGTAATGCTGTGAATTGATTGAAACCTGTTTGAACCTGCTCAATCACATCGCCATCCTCAAGCCCATACTCACGCTTGAAGTATTGTGGCGTTAAGACTGCACCTGCATTCTTTAACTTCACATCACGATCTGCTTTAGGCTCTTCGAGTGATTTCTCTTCACCAATGATGACTCGATGACGTTCCCAGCCATTTAGATCGCATAACGCATTAATAACGGCTTGGATCGTTGGCATGATCATTCGTACGTCAGCTTTATACTTCGAGTTCTGTACTTCTAAATGCACATCACCTAAAGCACGAGATCCAGAGCCATCGGTACCAGATGTAAGAGTTTGGCCAAGGATGACTTTCTGAATACGGCGTTCAAGGTTCTTATCAAAGACTTCAAATGTCTGGGATGCATTACCATTAGTATTGGCAGTCTGGATTTCAACCGAATCTGTACCACTCAATGCAATAACCGAACTGGCATGTGCTCTAAGCAGTGCATCCCGCATATCTGTCGTCTTGCCGGCAGTTTTACCTACCAGCATTGGCAAACCAAACTTTTCTACAAACTTGGCCCAGAACTTAAAGCCAGATGTTTTAAAGAACCACACCCAGTACAGTCGACTTAATAAAGCCTCACCCAATGGATTTTCAAAAGTAGGTTTACAGCGCGTTAGGAAATGCTTAAACCGCTGATCAACCTCTTGATCTTTCCTAGTCGTATTGTAGTTTTCCAATAAAATAAGGCGACCATCATTCTTAGGCTCATACCATTGCATTGGCTTTTCACCAATCCACTTAAAACCAATAAACGGTGTAATAGTATCGCCGTCAATATGTAGGCTCGGTTCCTCAGGCTTGGTATAGATTGCCTCTAATACAGAATATCCGTACCAGCGAGCATTCTGCGCACCCAAGAGAATCTCAGACCACCACTCACGTAAATGCTCCATAATGATTTTAGATTCCGGTCGGTCCATCGGCTCTACACGCCATGATGCACTCTCAAGTTTATCCTGGCGTTTCTCAATGGCCTGATAAATCTCATCGTCATACATCATGACTTTCAATCGTGGACGTGTGACCCCGGCTTTTCGAAGTACTTCATCGCCGTCTGGCATTTTGGTCAGATAACTGATTAAAGCCTGTTCAGCTTCATGAGAATACAGTGCACCAGCTTCAGGTTTTGCATTCTCAGGTTTTTTCCTTTTCTTAGACATAACTTAACCTTATGCAGCCGGAGGGCTGTAATTAATTGCAATCACTGCGTCTTCAATTGCATCAATGAGCGTATCCACCTGGTCATCATGATCATGGGTAAATGCAGCATTGAATGCCTCACATTCTTCAAAGAATTCACCGACCCAATGAGCATCCTTAGGTACCATTACGAAACGATCCTCAGGCTTATCCTTATAATTCGCTTCAAGATGGACCTGCACATCCATAAAACGGGATAGCTTGTCTGTATTACGTTGGACCGGAATGACAGCGACACCGGAGTAAGTTCCTAGTGTCTGGATCAACTGGGTACCTGACGCTTTATCCTCTACTTTCATGTAGCGAATAGGCTTGGTGTGCCAGGTGTATTCTTTATGCTTATCCAGAAAGGCTTTCGCCTGACGGTTTAATTCAGGGGCTTCCCACTTACCACGTAAGAGATCCAGTAAGTACAACTTGCCGTCTATACCCATACCAACAAGCAGAAATACAGAGTAATCATTGTGCTCTTTGGTTTTCTGCGCCGTATCAACAAGGACGGCGCGCCACTGTAGCTCTGGATGCTCTTTATAGAATCCAAACCATTCAGACTTGATCAGGTCACCGCCTAATTTCTTAGGCTGCTGCATGTACTGACTGGAGAATGTATAACGGGATACCGTGGCACCTTCTTTATCCTTACCACCCTTCTCTAGTTGCAATAGAGATTGAAGTGATTCTTTCTTTGGCCAGTAGCTTTGCCGACCCTGCTCATCACGCTCAGCATCTCGCGGTACCAACTTTTGTATGTGGTCTGGCAAGGTTGCAATGTACTTATCATCAATCAGTGCAGGAATAGATATCTGAGTCCATTCACCGGGTAGATTTCCCGTCATGACAAAGTTAGTCGGATCTTCCGTGTGAAGCCGCTGCATGATCATGATGATCGGCGTATCAGACTTGGCTTTACGTGAGTTCACCGTATTGAGTAACTTACGATTTGCAGCATCTCGCTTAATCTTACTAAAAGCATCTTCGGGCTTTAACGGGTCATCAATAATGATACAACCAGTAAAGCCATCATCTGCCAGCGTCCCTGCTCGCCGTCCTGTTACCTGCCCACCCATGGAAGCCACATAGACATGGCCAACGTCATAGTCTTCAACCGTAATCTTCCACTCTTTCTTAGAGTCGGTGCTATTTGATACGGTTAAGTCCCACATCAGGCGGTAGTCTTTGGACTTCACGATGTCACGCGCCGTATCTGATACTCCCTCAACCAATGATTGGGAGAATGACAAATACAGAAACCGTGACCGGGCATTTAGGGCTAAGCCGCGTGGGATCAGATTAGTTGTAAGTTCGGTCTTACCGGCACCTGGTGGGACATTGATAACCACGTTGGCAATCTGACCAGCTACCACCTGATCAATAATCCATGAGATGTAAACATGGTGCCAGTTCACCGTGAATTTAAAGCCCATTCTTGGCTTAAAGAATCGCCGAGTGAAATATAAATGCTCATCTTCACACAGCTTCTTTTCAACCTGTGTTTGCAGATCCATTTAATATTCCTCTTGGGCCTTCTTCACTGCAGCTTCAACTTGTTCTGGAGTGGCATGAACAACTGTTGTCTGTAATGCTTCACCGTCTTTACCAGTAATCTCTTGCCGGTTAGTGAATTGACCGCCTACATCTTTTGCAGCCTGCTCAAGAATCTTAAGTGCTAATTTTGCATTCTTGGTTTTTTCAAGTTGCTTCTGATATTGCTTAAGCCGGTAATACTTACTGGCAATTGGAATATCTATCAAACCTTCATCAAATTTCTTACGAGTCTGGTTGAATAGATCTACAAGCTTTTTCCCGAGATTGCGACCTGCATATTTAGTCGGGTCATAGTTTTCACACTGACGGCGATCAATTTCAATATTGAACTCTTGCTTGACCAACTCCGCAACTTCTTGAGGGGTATCACGGCATGCAAGAGCTTGAACGATAAATATTTTTACAGGCTCTTTAAGTGCTGCCATAAATTCCCCTTTTGTCATGCTACGTCATGCAAAGTAGGCAAAAAAAATCCCCTTTAATCGGGGAGCTTTTTTAAATCATTTCAAAATGCCTCAATGCTTCTTCAACCTTACCCTTATGCTCTTCAGGACAAGGATGAACACGGTTATCTGGATCATACCTATTAGGTGCTTGCCTTTTAATTAAACCATGCTGATTTTTAATATCTGCTATCCAGCAACTTTTAAAAGTACGCCCATGTTTTTCAGTAAGGAATTCTTGAATTTGTTTATATGTAGCCATACGTGCCCTCCTTTAGATCAAATCTACAAAAAAATGAAATAAAGTAAAGCTAAAATCTGATCCCATTTTAATTAATCACACAGTTCCCACAACATGCTGCCATGCTTGCCTCAGATACAAACGGCGCATTCTTCGCAATTTCAATAAGCCGTTTTACAGACTCGTCTGCACCCCATCGTTTAGTCTCACCAAAGAACACTTCGACATCGTGGCCAGCCAGGTAATGCTTAGGCAGTCCAGTCATATCGCTATAAATGATTTCACCATCTTCATCTCGTTCTACACCGATATGATATAGCTCATGTTCAATCAAACGGCAGAAGTCACGATCTGAAGCTTGTTCGCAAAACGTGGCATCAACTGTAATGAGATATACAGGCACAAAGCCAAACCAATCCCGCATCTGTTGTTCTTGGCGTGCTTTCTTCCAGCCGCCCTGGTTAAACATGACCTTTTCACATTGACCTAATACCATGCGCTTCTTGGCTACGGCGGCAGATGAAGCCCAGGCGAATGCAAGGAACTCTTCATTGTCATGGAGTAGTTCAGCAATATGATCATGATCTGGGTTATGTAATTCACCGCCGAGAGTGAGCCAATTTTTAACGACCCATTCTTTCAACTCAACAGCTGGTGCCAAGCGAATGGCTTCTTCTTCCTCGGCCTGATCAATCAGCTCCGTCGGTGGGAATGGTCTGAACTGTTCCATAAGATGCCTTTAAATCTCTTAGCCACTTAGTAGCACGGCCCATGTTGATATCAGCAGTTTCAAACCGGTGATAGCGATATCCCATTTCTTCAGCATGGTCATAACGATCTATGCTCCAGGCTTTTGTAGCAAGTTTGCCTTTTCTTCCACCTGACCAAGGGCCACCAGCGATTTCAATCAGCATTCGATACTCAATCAAATGAAAGTCAAACCGCCAATGCTTGGTGCTTTTAAAATGAAAGTATTCTTCGTACTTGATTTCCATCCGGTCAAGGATTTCTTTGAGCCGATCAAATGCCTCTAAGTATTTCTCACCAGCCTTAGGGAGCGGCCTGGTACGTGGTTTTTTCTTGGGAGGGATCTTATTGGTTAAAACTTTGTAGGCTTTAAGTTCCATACTTCACCCATTAAAAAACCTCCCGAAGGAGGTTTGTGTCTATCATTATTATCTATTCTTAAAATACAAAATAATTAAGCCAAATGGTGTTAGAGCCCAGGCGAAAAACCAGCACATCAATCTAGCAACCAAGATAAACCATACTGTGAATATATTAATTGAGTAGGCATAAACCCTGTCCCCCAAAAGTAACTCCCAAAAATAATCATAAAGAAATTTCGCGTACGGATATAAAAGCGAGTTGAATATCACATAACCTTTCATTATCACTATTTCGTGAAGTGGCTTTGCTACACTAGCTTTTGCCTCCAGCATATCAATGATCAACCATGTGAGAACCCCAAAAACCGAGCCAATAAACAGGTTTCTAAAAAAATAATCCCTTCTCAGCCCACCGAAAGTCATTGAAATTAAACTTAACATAATAATTTTCTGGCAATCCATTTAGTTTCAATTTTATCAAAGGCTCACAATTTTTAAATTGCCAATTAACCCATATTCACCACCAATAAGAAAAGAGAAACCCCGCCAATAATGCATATTTAGCGGGGCTCTATGTGCCGTAATACGTCCGGCGAATTTAAGAAATAAAAAAAACCTGCACTTTGGGGAAAATGCAGGCCATAAACTCAAATTAAGTAAAAATGTGGAGAATTACTTAATGTTGAGTAATTTACTATGAATTACTTTACTTTTCAACAATTCTTGATGCATTTCAAATTTTTATCACCAACTGTATGCTAAATCTCAGTTACACCATGCAGACTAAATAAACAGAATATGAATTAGAGCATACTTTTCTCCTGTTAATAAAAAGCCCACTTATTCGTCAAAATAAGTGGGCCAGTGTTTTAGTCATTTTCTTTGTATTACGTCTTCTTCTTATTGCAAAGAAAATATAACATCAGGGTTTCGATAAAAAAGTATGGAAAATACTAAGAAACTGTTTTCAAATGTTGAGATTAAGTTGCTTTTATTATCAACCAATAAATCCTAAACATTAAAAAAGCCCACCTTTAGATGAGCTAATAGTACCCTATAAATATAGTAATAACCCATTTCTCTATTTATGGGTAATCATATCGTATTACTTCTACTAATTTACTACCTAGCAGATAGGAACCATATTGCAAGTTGTGGACTTGCATTCTTGCGTATGGCGGTAGATGTTGGGTTAAAAACTCTCCATCTCGATTCTTATGAAAAATATTTAGGACACCTGCCCCCTCTTCATGCACCTCAATCAGATCCTCTTCAACCCCATCTTGATATTTAACTCGCACCTTGCTCATAACTAGATCATCTCATTATTTTTAAAATAATTAAGTTAACAAATATACGAGAGCAAAAAAAGCCCGCCATTTGGCGAGCCTCTGTCGATTCTTCGTCCTAACCAAGGATACATAGAGCCACAAGAACAACCATGGCTAAAATAAAGGCTGTTACTGGATTAAAAAATGCTGCTAAGGCAACAAATAACCAGGCAAAATCCCTCAAAGAACCCGCTGAACTTGTTTGTGTAAGGTTCGCCATAAGCTACTTCTCCCATAAACTTGCTATCCAGCTCTTGTAGAGTTGGGAGATAGCAGCCCAGACTGTGCTCTGATTCGTTTTTTAAAGCCAGTTGACTTCCGGTAGAGCACCCCAACTGGATAACGAAAAGCCCACCAATAAAGATGAGCTTTTAAATACTTGGTCTCGGTTGAACCGTAATACGACCAGTATAGAAAAACTATACCTTACATCCATTTAGGATGTCAATTAGCCAGCCTTCTTTAATTTTGATCGGTAATCACCCACATGGACTTCAATTTCATCTTGCAGTTCTTTCAATAAAAGCTCTACGGCGTTACCCAACCAAGCATATCGTTTTGAGTATGTATTTGGCTCAATGTAATCAATCCCTGAAAACACTAATCGGCCCTTCAAAGTATGGTATTCACGCAACATCGGACGCAGACCATAAAATAATTCCATTCGAGCTACATGCTGACAGAATACTGCCATATTAAAAGTTTCACGTTGTTTCTCTATTTCATCCTGAACCATTCGCCATAAGTACCCAGCAATGTAATCTATTAAGTCCTTGTATTGCTGAGTATTATCACGAAGATCACCCCATACCAAAATTGATGCATAAGCCTTGGATTCTTTATTTGGAAGTCCAGCAATAGCCCCACAACGATCTTCCCAATTTACTGGCGTTTCACCTGTTCCTGGAATCCCTGCTTCATAATTAGCAGTCTTGGCGCGCAGCTGCTGCCCCAACCATTCAATATTAGATAATTTTTCCGCTTTTTCAGCCGCTACATTCATCCTAAATCCCCTACCATCTTCTCTATCTGCTGGATCGCGTGACCTGACTTCACTTGATCCGTACTAAACCGTATTACCTGAAAACCCATCATCGTCGCTGCGTTATACTTTTCCATGTCGCCAATGTAGCCCTTACCCCTTGTATGCCTGCCACCACTCCAGATCCCACCTTCAACCTCAACCAATATTTTTTTACCCACCAAGTGAAAATCAGCTCTCCACTTTCGCTTTGGGTGAAACTCGAATTCCTGCTCAAAATCAATTTTTAAAGTCTTTAACTCTCTGGCCAGCTTCGCTTCAAACTCATTTGGTATTTTTGCCCCTTTCACCTTAGGGCGTGTGGAGCGCCCTTTCGACCTAGTGGCTTTCACCATTTTTTTGTATTCAGAAATTGAGTAGCTGGTCATGTATCCCCCATACCCTGCACTCCAAATAGCTGTTTTGCCTTAGGTGTAAGAAAATAACGATATTCATCATTACCACCACCAACAAACCCAATAAGGCCAATTTGCACCAAAGTTTTTAAATAGCGCTGCACCGATCTGATTGTCATGTATGGCAACGCTTGATCTTGGATCTCCTTGGTTGTGGCGATTGGTGTGTTTTTAATAACAAGCAAAACATCAATACCACGATTTAATGAGGCCGCTTTGTTGTGCTGATACGTTCTTTCGTTCACGCTGCACCCCCATAAATATCACCAGTAAGCTTAATGACACGCAAGTCCTCTGGTTTAAACCCACCGCGCTCCACCCCGTACTTTTTAGCGTATTCCCTGCGCTCATTGATTGTTATTAATGGACTCCTAGTTGATATCTCATAAAGGTAAGCGCATATCCCGCCTTCACCCGTGTAATCGAAGTGAGCGATATGAAGAGTGTTTTTGCTGTACGACGGGATTCCAGTAACTTTCATCAAGTCACCCTTTCTCCCAACATATCCAGGTAGGGAAAAATCACCACCACCATCAAAAATATCTTTGGTTAGATAAACAAGTTGGCCAACTTTAAAATCAATATTAGTTAAACCGCCCTTACTCACACCCCACCCCCTGCGCTTTGTTCAATCAACTGTTTTGCAAGGTCAAATACTTTCTTTGCCGTGCTTAAGTCTGGTTTGTTTCTCCACACCCATGAGTAACTACCATCTACAAATTCAGCATCACCATCTGCATACACATCAAAAATATAACTATGCAATTCATCAAATGCTGGCTTGCAATCCCATTCAGGTTCTAAACCGCCACATTGCCACCAGAATTCCCAAACCCCATCTTCATACCCAAAGAATCGCCCTTCATAATGTCCTGGGTCTAACTGCATCAAAAGGCGCATTGCTGTTCGATTATTCTTTTTAATCTGACGTTCCTTCACACCCCACCCCCTGCGCTTTGCATCTCTTTCATTGCGCTATACATAGCCATTGGAAACGTCATCCCACTTGACTGAAGCTCTTTGATTTTCCCCTCCAGCCAAGCTTTTTGCTCAGGTGATTGCTCAGGTAGTATTGATTTAGGCTTAGGTGCTGCCTTGGATGTAGCAATCATTTTTGGCGGCACATACCACTCTTGCTGACGACCTTGCATCTGTGCTTTAGCCAGATAGGTTTCATAGATCGATTTAAACTGCTTGAAAGCCTCTTTCATGCTTCCCTGCTCAACCAACCAATAAACCGAATCCCATGCTTTTTTGGTCAGAGTAGTAATCTTGTCTTTCTGCATCAGAAACTCTTCCAGCTTCATGCGAGATAGTTCAGCAACGCGATGAGAACTCATGTTTGAGTAATCACAAGCACGCTGCCATGCCTCTGTTGCTGTCCACCAGCTGCCAGACATGCACCAAGTTTTGAAATCAGAAAGTGTTGGGCAGAAATCACCTGATCCAGCTTTCGCATTCAGCTGCGCCATGCCCTTTTGAAATTGTTCATCACTCAACATTGCTAAAGCACCGTTGATGATATTCAGAATGCGATTCAGGTCAGTCATGCCGTTAAATTGGCTAATGAACTTGTGTCCATACATCACTTGCATGATGTCGTAGTATTCGCGTGCCTTGTCTAAGGCGATCCCGTTATGCACGACCCATCTCCTCAATCAGTAATGGCTTTTTTGGTTCACCAACATCAATCACCTGTCCTTGCTGTTGATCCAACTGCATACGTTGTTCAGCGAGAATCTGGGCTGTGGTTTTGGTGATAGATTGGCTTGGTGGTTTCAGTGGTGTTTCTTGTTGGCGCTTAATCCACTCAAATGCTTTACCAAGAATCTGGTTTTTCACCATTTGTTGTTTATGTGAATAAGCATCCTGAAGTTGAATCAGCAAAACATTCAAATCGTGTTGAGAGATATTCTTTAAACCTGCCATTGATAAACGAGTGTTCACATCAGAAAGAGAGAGATCGAAACGAGGATCTCGGTTTTCTGTATTCAGGTTTAAGGAATCAGAGTTAAGGGAATCAGGAATCAGGTTAAGGGAATCAGCAGGATCGGTTTCGTTTTGATCGTGAGCAGTTCCGTTTTTATCGCGATTATTCTCGATATTTTCTAAACCATTGTTTTGAATTGAATTAATACCATCAACATCATCGCGTAATTCAATATCAGGAATATCGGAGCCTTTCTCTTTTTCATTCTTGTGTGGATTTTGGTGCTTATTGAAATTGAGCACTTTTCCATAGGTTTGACCTTGTACCGAATATATCGAGATAAATCGCGATTTATCTAGAGCACTCATGAGCTGCTCGATATCACAATCGTCATAAGGCAGGAGTTGAACCTTAAGGCGCTTAGGCTTGTACTCAAAACAACCTTTGTAGTCAGCAATAGTCCACAGACCAATGAATAATAAGCGTGCCAGTGGTGGCAATTCAGAAAGCTCATCATTGGTGAAGAATGCTGGTTTGATGTTTCTTGCTCTAGCCATTTAGGATCTCCTCCATTGCTTCACGGAATTGAGTCCAGTTTTTAACTTCCTTGGCTAAATCTTTCAGCTCCTCAACGTCAAATCCTTGCTCAATAGCTGTAGTCAGCCAAGCTAATGATTTCTGATAATCAACATAGCTGATCCTGTTTTTAAGAATTCCACGGATATAACAAGCTGATTTTTCAGCCTCATCTTTTCTGTTAAAGTTGGCTACTTTGGGGATATTGTTGAACATCGCGCTTGCATCTTGAGCGCCATCTTTAGTGGTCACAATCTTTAGATCATCAATTGCTTGTAGCAATTCAGATAGTTCAAAGCGTTTAAACCATGTGGAAATTTCCTTCATGCCTATTTCATTAACTTTTGCTGGATATATTTTCTCTTCAATATATTGAGCGACCGACTGAACAACCTCATCATCAAAGCCCTTTAGCTCTTCTCGCCAGTCAAGCATCATCTTTAATTGTTTTCTTCGCTCATCTAGCTCTTCAAGCATTTTTCTCTGCTTTTTAATAATCGTGTTATCAGTTAGAAGGCGGTTGCTTTTACCTGAATTACAATCAACACATGACGTAACTAAATTTAAAATATCGTTATCGCCGCCTTTGCTTACCGGATTAATGTGATCAACATGAAGAACTACTTCTGGAGCAGCCTTGCCGCAGTATTGGCATTTAAATTGATCTCGCTTAAAAACTTCAAAACGTAATTTGTCGCCCATAGCTTTACGCTTTGGTTTTTCAGTTTTTTGTGCTAAATTTGATTTCATATTTAAAATTCTCTCTAAGTATTTTGAATACAAAAGCCTGATCCACGAAATCAGGCTTTTTCTTTTTGTGCATTTGATGTGTAGCGCTTCATTTGTTTGAATGCTGCCTGATCTGCAGCTGTGGCAAACTCAATAATCCGCTGGAAGATGCTGTGAATTTCTTCATATTCTTGCGGTGTGATTACGCCATCTTCATAAGCCTCATATACCTTCTGATTCGCCTGCCCATTGCAAATATTTCCCTGCATCATCGCTTCAATCACTGATAACTCATGATGTTTACTGCCATCGCAACCAGTAGGAATTAGAGCCAATCCCAGCTGATGCGCCCATGCACGCAAAACAACTGGATTACCAGTGAAGGAAAGCATCATTTCGAATTTCTTCAGGCTTGGCAGATAATCCATATTTGGATTCGCATAGTTCAAAACAGTCTTATGTGAATCACCCAAAACATCAGCAATTTGTTTAGGATCGATGCCCGGCGTTTGGTGGATCATCTTGTACATTGCGCTTTGTGCTTCTTTACTGAATTCCATGTGTGAATCCCTTTGTTTATTCACGTTTATTAAAAATAATTACTGATTGATAATTGGTTTAAGCAGTTAGTGATAAGGCTTGATTCCTGATGTAGTTAAAATCCGCCTCTGGGCACAGTAAGTCGCACTTAACAGCACCATTACTTTCCTTATCGATTCTTATTGCTAATAAAGCACTGCACTTGCTATTGCCGTACATGATTTGATGCAAGTACCCGATTGAGGTTTGGCATCGTTTTGCAAATGCTTTTCTTTCGGTTGGGGCTAATCGATTAAGAAAGCTCTTTAGTTCAGCTGTATGAGCAGAAGACATCTTAAATCTCCTAATTACTAATATTTAGTAAATACTAATTTTTATTACTTAATAAGTCAATCAAGATTTAGTGTTTGCGAATTTACTTTTTACTAAAAACTATATGAAATATCACTATGGACATAATTTCTTTAAGACGCGCCAATCTGCGCCAGGCTATTGATGCCAAATTAAAATCTGAGGGATTTTCTTCGGATGCTGCGTTTTGTGAGCATTACGACCTTAATCCAAGTCATATATCTCAACTTGTGAAAGGTCATGGGAGTTTTGGTGAACGCGCAGCTCGAAACTTAGAGAGAAAGGTTGGGTGGGAAATTGGAACCTTAGATCAACAACCTGCCAAAAATTTATTTGGGGGCGAAAGCTTGGCGAACGTCCCAAGAGTTAAAGCACGTATGGCCCCTGTTCTATCTTGGGTTCAAGCTGGTAGCTTTACTAATGTCGCAGCAGTTGATATGAGTGAAGTAACTGAATGGTTGCCCTTGCCAGAAGATGAATGTTCAAACTGCTTTTTTCTTAAAGTTCAGGGATTAAGTAATTTCCCTGATTTCATGGAAGGCGACTACATCGTTGTAGATCCAGATGCCTATTATGGGGATATGCAGTCTGGTGACATAATTGTAGTCCGTCGCGGTGACGATGCTACTTTCAAAAAACTGGTTATTGAAACAAATGGTAAAAGATACCTTCAAGCTCTAAATCCTGAATTTAAGCCCAATATTATTGAGTTAGATGATCAATGCCTTTTTGTAGGCCAGGTGGTTGACTGCGTTCGTTATGTTTATCGCGCTAGACCAAGAGTGAGAAAGAATTAAATAAAAAGCCGCTTATGCGGCTTGGTGGTTTGGGGGTGTAAGCACGCTTAATTGAGTTTAAGTGCTGCGCTCTAGATAAATTTATATGATTAATGAGACAACATTTATTGGTACTAGATATTAAATTTAAATCCCACTAGGTGTTTTTTGGCAAATATCTAAAATTTGCAGGTTTGTTTTATTTAACTAATTGGAAAAAATTATGGATAATGAAGATAGGCTTAAAGAGGCTGAGTTACAGCTTCAAAGTTATTCAAAAAAAATAGATTTTTATACTTCTGAGTATACAATTGAAATTTTAGCCAAAAAAGTTGCTGAAAATGAATATACAGTTCCTGATTACCAACGTGAGTTTACATGGGATACTCCAAGAAAAAGTAAATTTATTGAATCTATTTTAATTGGCTTGCCAATTCCATTTGTATTTTTTTGGATGAATGGAGAGACTGGTAAGCTTGAAATCGTAGATGGTTCTCAACGGCTACGGACTATTGAGGAGTATTTAGGGGGACGATTAACTTTAGAGAGTCTTGAGCGTTTAGACTTATTAAATGGCACTACTTTTAATGACCTGCCTTTATCAAGACGCAGGAAGATCTTAAATATTTCTATCAGGGGAATTATCCTTTCAGAAAATACAGACATGGAGGCTCGAGTCGATTTATTCGAAAGGATTAACACAGGTAGCAAGGTGGCTAACCCAGCGGAAGTCAGACGTGGTGCTCTTCGTGGTAAGTTTATGGACTTTGTTAATCGCTTAGCAATGAATGAGTTGTTTGTAAAATTAGCCCCTATTTCTTCTAAGCAGAAGAAGGAAAGAGAAGCTGAAGAGCTAGTTGCCAGGTTTTTCGCATATTCAGATGGATTAGATGGCTATAAAGATGATGTTTCTCCATTTATCTTCAGATATATAAAAAAAATGAACAATGTATTTGAAGAAAACCCTGAATTAGAAGTGGAATATGAAAAACGCTTCCAAAGAATGATTGAATTTGTGGATAGGTCCTTTGAGTTAGGATTTAGAAAAACCTCTGGTGCTAAAACAACACCTAGAGCTAGGTATGAATCAATTGCTTTAGGCTCCCATTTTGCTCTAGAAGAAAAACCTGACTTAAGTGTGGATATTCAAACCACAAACTCAATATTAGGGCGTGACCAATTTAAGAAAGAGGTTAGTTCTGATGGTGCAAATGCGCGACGTAAACTGACCGGAAGAATTGATTATATGCGTGATGCATTATTAGAGGAGGCTTGATCTTGGAGTTGGTACGCTCAGTATTTGATGACAGAGTTGATGATATTGAAAGCTACTTTGAGTTAGTAAATAACATTGAAGTAGCGATTAGTTTGGGAGGGGCTGTGTTGCACTTCAATGGCAATAGCTATACTGTAAAACCTGAGCAACAGAAAATCATGTACTCTAGTATCTACCTGCATTTATACAATTTGATAGAATCCACAATCTCGACTTTAATTGATGCAGTTGAGAGGCACGCAACATTAGGTATTAATGGTAAATTAGATTTATTAACCGAAAACATGCGCAAATTGTATGTTACTTCAGTGGCAGCACCTTACGAACTACTAACCAACGAAAAAAGGCTTGAAAAAGCCCTCTTATTATTTGAGCAAGTTCTTAACTTAAAACCTATTAATATTAGGATTCCGCCAGGCGGTGGCGGAAACTGGGATGTTACAGAAATAGAAAAATTAAGTAAAAGCATTGGTGTTAATGTCAGCTTATCTCCACCATTAAAGCAAAAAGTAATGCGCCCATTTAGAGATGATAAAAATCCGATTCGCTTAATTAAAGAGATAAGAAATAAGTTAGCTCATGGCTCTATTTCATTTGCGGAGTGCGGGAGTAATCACGTAGCAAGTGATTTCAGAAAGCTTATTGATATAGTTAAAGATTATTTAAAATATATCATTGATCAGTATGATGCTTACCTTAGTCAGCAAGGCTATAAGACATCTGCTCAAACAGCAGTATAAATATTTTTTAAAGATGATGTAATACTCAACCCTACTACTTCCCCTAATCTCACAGGCACAGCATTGCCAATCATTCGCCCAATCATATTAAAAATTACAGGTTTATCGATAGGTGTAAATTGATAATTTAAAGGGAATGTTTGAAATAAAGCAGCCTCCCTTAAGCTAATTGCGCGATCTTGCTCTGGATGCCCAAAGCGACCATTTCCAAAGCCAAAGCACAAGGTTGTAATTGTTGGGGCTGGTTGATCCCAATGCATGCGGCCATATACAGCAGAATAGAATTTACCAGATTCCTTTTTATGGCATTCTGCACGTAACACCTCAGGCCAATCCCTCCAAGTGCCACCAGGCTTAGATGCTCTAATACGCTTCAAATTAGTCTCGCTAAGTTTAGAGCATGCATGTAGTGGGTCATTTTTTGATTTTTGGCCTGCCTGTAAAGGCTCGAGGTCAAAAATTGTTTCTTTTACTGTGATTGGTTGAGTGTGAGTAGGCTCTATTAATTTGATGTCGTTAAGTTTTGATGCCAAAACCACGTGACGGCGTCTAGTTTGTGGCACTCCGTAATCAATACAAGCAACCTCTTGTGCGGTAATCTTATACCCGAGTTTTTTTAACTCATCAATAAAATCATGATAAACCTTATGTTTAGTCACGTCTGGTACATTTTCCATAGTTACCAGATCGGGCTTAACTTCTTTAATTAAACGAGAGAAATGATACAATAGAGGCCATTTTTCATCTTTTGTGGTGTCTCTTCCTTTGTTATAGGTAGAAAAAGGTTGGCATGGAGCACACCCTGCGAGTAGACGCACGCTACCCTCTGAATACCATGACGAAATTTCGGAAGCTGTTACTTCTGCAACATCTTTATGGACAAAAGTTGCCTTATTATTATACTCATAGGCAAATTCACACTCCTTAGCAATGTCATATCCAGCCTTTACTCTAATTCCCGATTTAATCAGTCCTGCAGTTAAACCACCTGCACCACAGAACAAATCTACTGCTTCAATTTGCATATTTAAAATAAACCTCATTTCAATGCATATGATATATCTTTTTAAGCCTGACATCGAGGGGCTGCAAAAAATATTTAATTCCCTTTACCTCCCTATCAATAGGTTTTTCTTCTATTATAATGACTCCATTAATAACAACAAAACAAAACCATGAAAACAATAACTTTCGCCACCCTACTCTTCTCTCTAGCTATCACCGGCTGCCAGCAACAGCAGGATACTGATATCAACACAGTAACTATAGCACTGGAGAAGTCAGACCGTGCCCTTGGTGGTTATATTGAAAAATTAGAGTCGGAATTCACGCCTGAAGATATACGGACCCAGATCATCTGCAAAGACTATCCTCATGAATACAAAACCAATTATGCCCCCAATATGCTTAAACTTAGTTCCAAATATACTGAAGCAGTACTTTTAAGTGATTTAGATAGAATTTTGGATTTCTATAAAGCAAAAGACCAAGTCAGTTGCTAGTCTCATTTCTATTTAAAAAGTATGAACTATGGCATTGCTTATAGTTCATACCTGTTCAAAAATATCTAAAGCATAAACTTACCTAAAACCACGCCAACAATTGCTGCTATTACTGCAATGATAGCTATCATCTTATTATCAGTTTCGGGAGGTCTGTTGCGAATCATATTTAACTCCGCACTTAGATGTGCTTTTTCATCGCGAAGTTTTGTTACCTCTTGTAAGCTCGGCAACTTTTGATTCTCATACTTTAGCTTTTGAATCTCCGTATCTTTATATCGATTTTCACTCTGATATCTCTGTAACTTTGAAACTGTTTCAATAGCTTCTTTATCACGAGATAAAACCCTTTCAATTTGATCTCTTAAGTGGATACCTGCGTCCAACGGCGTATAAGCAGAATGATCTGCAATATAGTCAAGTAATGTAACATCTGTATTGTGTCCCAGCCCAACTACTCGATAGGCATCTAGCTTCGAAAATGAATCCAATACACGATCAGAGTTAAAAATTTTAAAATGCTCTGGGCTACCACCACCTCTAATTAAAACAACAATGTCACTTCCTTGAGCTTTATCAATAGCTTGTGATAGTGCTAAGTCATCACTCAAACTAACTGTAATTTCATTAAAATTACAATGATTTTGATATCCACTCAAATGTTTATAAAAATCTTCTGCGATTTTTACATTAGTCGCGGAGCTATAAATAACGGATATTTTTAAGATCTGCTTATCCGGAAATGGAATAGATCTAGGTGGAAATTTTTTTAACTTATCAAAGCTATCTAAGTCAGACCGTAGTCGCTCAATATCCTTATCAGCTTCAGCTGCTCTTATTGAAAAGGCTCTGAATCTTTTTGTAAGAATATCATTGTATAGATTGAATTTTGGCTGCCCCACTAACTCGACATAATCTCCATCCTTAAAATCAGCAATATATTTTTTAAAAATTTCAACCTCAATGATGCCAGTCTCATCTTCTACCTTTAACTGATAAACTGAAGCATATCTAGATTTATTTAATTGCTCTTCAACATTAAGTAACTTCCCTTTTATAGATATATTCTGACCAAGGTATTGATTAATTTGACTTTCTAACTCACTAAAAGTATTGCCTAGCATGTCATTTACTTGACCAACTTTAAATATTGGTACGTTATTTTCCATCATATTATCAAACACATATTCATAAAATAAAAAATAATAACATAACAAAATCATAACTTTAGGGTGAAGTTAAACATCTCATACTAAAGACTATGCTAATTCACTCCCAAAAATTAAGTCTTCTTTTGTCTATCACAACACATTATTTAGCCAATACTAAATAAAAATTAGTAAATACTATTGACTTAATATTTAGTAAATACTAAATTACATCTCGTAGACATTAAAAAAGCACTCAAAGGGTTCGAAGTCTTGAGTGCTTTACTTACAGCGAGATTGATTATGAACAAAACCTTAACACCTTTCAATAGCCTCAAGGTAACACTTGTTGCCGGTGCCGTGACAATCGGTGCTTTAACATTCGCTTATAAGCCTGAGGCGGCCAGCACTCCTGCTCTACATAACTCTATTCCCGAGTTCTCGGCAGTAGCTGCTATAGATCTATCTGGTGAAAACACAGGTACTGCTGTTATTCGCCTGGATGACTTCACACTCGACGTGAGCTTTGACTTTGAAACAGTTGAAGACAGCTACGGCGTACCAGGTAGTGAATTCTATGCTGTTGAAATCACCCAATTATCTATTGACCACATTACCGACAAATACGGCAATACTTTTCCTGACTTCACTGATCAAAACGACCATCGCAATATCAACTTATTGCTCTCCACTTTTATTGAAAAAAATAACCTGGTGGAGGCGTAATCATGATTCTTAAGTCCACTGATCAAATTTTTGAAGCTCTGTTGAATGGCCAGTTAGTTTACTGGTGTGAATATGGCTCTGATGACTGGTCACCTCTTAATGATCAAGCACAAGTTAATTTTGCAGACCTTTATACCGGTTTCTTGCAATTCAAAGCAGATGAGTTACCTGTCATCCCAATGCCGATAAAGTTTAGCTCAACTCATCGTTATTTCTCTGAATACATCAAGACGTTTGAGGGCCTTGAAATCTATCGTGTAGGCAAAACTCGTGCGAGCTATTTTGCCCTACGTGTCAAAAGCTCCGGGACTATTGCCGACTATCTGTGTAACACGATTATCTACTGCATACAGCCTGATGGCTCGCTGAAAAAAATGGATAAATCAGTTACTCCGCAATGGATTTTGGATGGGCTGGAAAATGCGCGTGTTGCTATGCGTAAAAACAGACGTCATCAGGTTTTAGAAAGTACCGGCTTCTTTGCATCGGAAGACTATAAGAGCTTTAAGCGTAAAAACCGTTCTGCAGGAGTACGTTGAGATGGCGATTAATATTATTCCAGCGGATCAGCCGCTACTTGTCCAAGCCATCATTGTTTATCTGTATGCAGATCCAGGCTTGGGTAAAACTTCTATTGGTTTCACTGGTGAAAAAGCTATTTCATTCGACTTCGACAAAGGCTCTCACCGTACTGGTGAATTGCGTCGCGGTGCTGTGGTTCAGGTCAATCAATGGGCCGATGTGGCCAACCTGACTATGCAGGATCTAGAACCATTCAAGACCATTGTGATTGATACCGTGGGCGCAATGCTTGAAAGCATCAAGACTCATCTGATGCTGAATGCGACCAATAAACAGAAAGATGGCTCTTTGAAACTCAAAGCCCAAGGCTTGGCCAACAATATCTTTAAACAGTATGTGAATACGCTGATTGCTTCAGGTAAAGACGTAGTTTTCATTGCCCATGCTTCAGAAGATCAAAATGGTGACCAGGTAATTTACCGACCGGATCTGGGTGGTAAGAACCGTAATGAGCTTTACCGCATTGCAGACGTAATGGGCTACCTAACCACTGTACAAACAGGTGAAGGTAAACATGAGCGGGTTATCAGCTTTAGGCCTTGCCCTACTCACCATGCCAAAAATGCAGGTGGTTTAGGTGGTGAAACTGGCGAAGTTTGGGTACCAGATCTAAAGACTAATCCTACGTTTTTAGCTGATCTCATTAAGCAGGCTAAAGATCATATCAATACCCTAACACCTGACCAGCTGGCCGCAATCAAGGCTCAGGAAGATTTAGAAAACTGGGTACAAAGCTGTGCTGAAGCCCAGTATGCCAGTGATTTAAATCATCTTACAGAATCACTTAACGACACTCACCTGTATTACAAAAACATGCGGGCTGAACTGGTTCGCCGTGCTTTAGAAATGAAATGTACATTCGATAAACAGCGCAATGCCTGGGTGGATCCACCAGAGTTCAACGGGATATCTGACGAGCAGCTTGCCGCTCTACAGGAATTCATCGATACCTGTGGTCTTGATACAAAAACAGTGTGTGAGCACTTGGGGCTTGATGCTCTCAATCAAATAGAAGCCAGCAAGCTGGTAGCGGTTAAACAAGAAATTGAACAAATAGCAAAAGAAATGGTGAACGCATGAAAATTTTAAATAGCAAAGAAGCTTTTGACGCGATGATGGCCGGCAGAAATATTATGTGCCGCGCTGTTGGTGAGCTAGTGGATTTTGATGATCTGTCTCAGTTCCCTGCCACAATTTTTGCTATGCCAGGCTATGAGTTCTGCATCAAGATTGAAACCATGGAGCTGGCTGGTATTACGTTTACAAAGCCTTTAACTCTTGATGATGTCGTGGAAGATCAGGAAATCTTCCTGGTTTACCCTGACCACATTGCACATACTCAATTCACTTCACTGTCTGGCAAGTATGTTGAATGTGTAAAAAATGGTTTTGCCCAAATGGATCAAGAAAATGCTGAATTACAGCTGCAAGCAATTGGTAGACTCCTTGGACGAACCATTGCTTATCCTTTGACGATAGAAAGTCATTACAAGCCTGAAAAGAAACGTCGTAGTCGAAAAGCCAAGGAAGATGCTGAACAGTCTGGCATTTCAACTGGTCCAGGTACTGCCGTACCAAATATTGAGAAGCAGCCTGAGTCAGAAGTCGCTGAGACCATTAAAACTGAATCAGTAGCACCATCTATTCCTGCTGAAGAGGTGTTAGATGAAACAGATCCGGCGATTCAGAAGTTTATTGAAGCAATTGATAAATGTGATTCTGAGTATGCTTTGCAAGGTATTGACCGTAATCTGGATGGTAATAAGGAAAAACTGCATACAACGGAATTTGATGAGCTCAAGCAGCGTATTAAAGATAAACGTATTAGCTTTTTCCCTGCTACAGACTCAGTTTCAAAGATATTAAATGCACCAGTTGAGCAAGAACAATCATCTGAAAACCTAAGTGTTGCTGAGCCAAAAAGACTACAGAAAGAGGCTGAAAAGCTAATACAGGGCAAAGCTCAAGATGCAGGCGAAGAATACCAAACTCTTCTTACTGATCTGCTGAACCGCGCAAGTAAAGCAGCAACCCCTGCTGAAGCAAATGCTTTGGTGGGCTATACAAAGGCATGGACCGAAGAACAGCGCAAACCATTAATTGATGCAACCCATAAACGCTTGGTTGAGCTCAACAAGACAACTGAACAACCTTCTTTGGCAGTACGTATTCAAAAAGCGGAAGACCTTACTGAACTGGATGCCTTAGAAATCGATGTATCAGCATGTGATGAAGTTATTCAGCCTAGATTAATGGAACTTGTCGAGCAGCGTCGGATTCAACTGGATCGCCTCCTTAGTACTGGTGAGGCATCATGAGTTATTCCTACTCCTCGATAACCCGGACACTGACAGTGTTCGGGGCCAAGATGACACATGTATTTAACAATGTTGGGATCGGTGAATTAGAGGCGTTGCTCACTGATGCAAAGTTTAAAGAAGCAATCTGGAGAAAGTGATGGATATTCAGAAAGAAAGAGAAGCGTTTGAAAAATATATTCAAACCGTAGCCCATCCACATCGATCACCAAAGGTTATGTTTTTCACGGTGAATGATGGACATGGAAATGTAATCTATTGCGATATTAGTATTCAAAACCAGTGGGAAACTTGGTTGGCAGCCAAAGTCCAAGCGGTGCCGGAGTGGATTAACGTTAACGATAAGCTACCACCCGCAAATATATTAGTGCTTGGCATGTCGCAAACTCGCAGCAATTTATTCAATATCTACAACGTGATGGCTTTAGATGAATTTGAAGAAGCTGATGTAACGTATTGGATGCACTTGCCGGAAGCCCCAAAAACACAGGAGCAAAGCCATGATTAATAATTTTCAGTGTCATAACTGCGGCCTTAAGATTGAAATCCGCAACTGCCCGGTTTGTAAAAGAGATGCACATATATTGGATCTCAATAACCCAATGGATGCCTTTATTGCTAATCGCGGCTTTGATAAAGCAATCACTCAAGCGTGTGAGTCTTTACCAGAATCAGTAGAGCAAAGCTTAAAGGGGGTGCCTTAAATGGGAGCAGCGATGAGTAGGACGGATCAGATCGATACATCAATGATGTTAATATTGCGCTATAAAAAACCCGTTGTAGCGTTAAAAGATATTATTGAAGACTATATGCCTCACCTGGATATAGGAGCAGCAAAACAACGAGCTGCTAAATGTAAGTTGCCATTTCCAGCATTTAAGGTGGATGGCAATAAGTCTGAATACTTTGTAAACTTAACCGATATCGCAGTTTGGCTAGATTCCCTCCAAAAGGAATCACAAAGAAACTGGAGTGAGGTGAATTAATTTCACCTCTACTTTTTTACTCCATTTTTACGCCTTACGCCACACAAAAATCATTAAGTCATTGTTTTATATTAATTATAATTATTAATCTAACCCACCCGCCATCGGGGCAACAATCAAATTATTTGACAGTTGATATGGACCAATATACATATAAAATCATCACTTTTTTGATGAGCATAGTATACTGCATCTGCTTTGTTCACTCATCTTTTCAATTGATTTACGGCACCATGAACAAAAAACCTGCTCTTTCTTTTTCTATCAAGTCCCTGTCTTTGCTTACACTATCTCTAGGTTTGCTGGGCTGCGGTAATGGTTCCTGGTGGTCTAAAGATCATGAACCCACCCTTGAGGTTGAACATATTCGTAAAGCCATTCCAGCCCGGGTCAATGACCGCGAGTCTTGGGCCAAGGATATTTATGACATTACCGAGCAGCTCGGCATTCCTCAAACCAAAGAGAATATCTGTACTATTGTAGCTGTGGTGGATCAGGAATCTAACTTTGTTGCCGATCCTGTGGTTCCAGGTTTGGGTGAAAAAGCCGTGAAGGAAGTGCAGGATCGCCTAGAAGAAAAATTCAAGGATAAACTGGGCGAATCGATTGGTGGAACAGTGGCGGGTTATTTTCAGGATGTACTAAGAAACCATCCGGATCCAAAAGATAATTATCTAAGTCAGATGCGCCGGGTGAAAACCGAACGTGAACTTGATGAACTGTATCGTGAAATTTTTGACTACATGGCCAAGCATTATCGTGTCAGTGCCTTGACGGGTGCCGCCAAACTGTTCGGTCAAAATATTGGTGAGAAGTTGAATCCGATCACCACCTTGGGTTCCATGCAGGTTCATATTAGTTATGCCAAAGAATATAAGCGTCAGGGAGGAAATATTGCAGCGTTGCGCAGCGACTTATACACCCAATACGGCGGCTTATATTATGGTATTCATCGGCTGATGATGTATCCGACAAACTATGACAAACCGATTTACCGTTTTGCAGATTATAATTCAGGTAAATATTCTAGTCGAAATGCAGCCTTCCAGAAGATGCTCAATAGCCTGACCGAGACTAAGCTCAGCCTAGATGGGGATTTATTACTTTATAATAAAGATGGTGGCATACGTGCACAGAAGAGCCAGTCAGAACGTGAGCTCATCCATGTTTTCGCAAAAAATAATTTTGTTATTACTGAACGCCAGATTCGGGCCGACTTAAAGAAAGAAAAAGAAGAAAGCTTTGAAAACACCATGACCTATCGAGGCGTCAGTAAACTTTACCAAGAGAAAACAGGTAAAACCCCATTTTATGCCATAATGCCGGAAGTGGTAATTTCTGGTCCGAAGCTCAGCCGGGATTATAATACCAACTGGTTTGCCACTCGTGTCGATGGTCGATATCAAACATGCATACGCAAAGTCAAAAATCTCAAACTCTAGCCTTATTCGATTTTGATGGCACCCTGTATCCTGATGACAGTTTTACCGGGTTCATCTTCCATGCATTGTCGAAAAGGCATATTCTGAAACGCGGTATTCGTATTTTGCCGTGGATTCAGGCCTATTATCTCAAGCTCTATCCTGCTCATGCGATGCGCCCTAAAATTTATGCCAGCATGTTCAAAAATAGTAATGCTACCGATATTCAGCAATTGGCTCAGGATTATGCCGAACAGCTAGTTTTTAAATTAAATCCCAAGTTGTTCGAGCAATTGAGAATGCATCAACGGCTCGGCCATCAGGTGGTTCTGGTGTCAGCCTCCATAGATCTATACTTGAAGCCGATTTGTGACTATCTGAAAATCGACCTGATTTGTAGCGAAACTGACATTCAAAATGACTATTTAACAGGCATGTACCGTACTGCGGACTGTAGTAAAGAACAAAAGAAAATCAGGGTAATGAAAAAATATCCCCTTGAAAACTTTACTGAAATTTATGCTTATGGAAATAGTGAAGAAGATGAAGAAATGCTAAGTTTGGCAGATTATGCTTATATGGAAGGACAAGATCAAAATCTTCCGGTACTACAGCCGCATAATCCTGAATCTATCCTTCGTTTGAATTATTAAGCGCTTAGCTGAGTATTAAAAGCACAACCCCTCATTCTTTTAATCCTACCTGTCTCAGGATTTTTCAATCCGAGTCTCTTTCCTAAAAGGGGATTCTATTTTGTGGTGATCTGTTAATTGATCTACATGATTGCTTAAATCAGTTGAAGAATATAAAGCTATTTAGACTTCCTGTGTTGATTTCCGGAATAATGACTGATCAAACCCATGGAAATTTACAGTACAAAGACATTATAATGTCATTACATATTTTATAAAATGCTCAATTTTATTGAGCTTAAAAGCTTTAAAATCCTGGAATACTTGCCCCATTCATCAGCTTCGAGATTTGTGAAGTTTGCCATATTGCTTTAATATTCGATTGAATAATACACTTTATACCGGCATGCAAAACGACGCTCAACTCTCCCTGAAAGAATATCTGTCTACGGTACAGGAAGTGGTTAAACTCACTTTCGATCAGCCGGTGTGGGTGACCGCCGAGATTCGTAACTTGAATATAAAAGCGGGTCATTACTATCTGGAACTGGCAGAAAAAGAAGCTGAAACAGATCGGGTCATTGCCAGCTGTCGTGCCACAATCTGGAAATTTAGTGCCCAAAAAATTGTCACCCAATTTGAGCGGCACAGCGGAATTGAGCTCAGCTGTGATTTAAAAGTTCTGCTCAAGGTCAAGGCCAGTTTTGACCCACAATACGGCTTTTCTTTAAATATTGTAGGGATTGACCCTAGCTATACTTTAGGTGACATTGCCCGACGTTATCAACAGATCGTAGAAAAGCTCACTGTTGAGAAACTGATTGATCGTAATAAAAAACTGCCGGCCCCTTTTGATCTGAACCGGATTCTGGTAATCGCCCCTGAAAATGCTGCTGGTTTGGGTGACTTCAAGAAAGATGCAGATGCATTGCAGCGTGCATAGGTTTGTCAGTTTATTTATCACAGCGCCACTTTTCAGGGAAATACGGCTCCGCAAAGTATTATGCAAAGTCTGGCCCAAGCACTTAGACAATGGGCACAAACTTTTAGCCAAGCACCCGATCTGATCGTTATCATTCGAGGGGGTGGTTCAGTGAATGATCTGGCTTATTTAAATGACTATGAGCTGGCTGCCCTGCTGTGTAAACGCTCAGTCCCGATTTGGGTAGGCATTGGACATGAAAAAGACCGGACAATTCTGGATGAAATCGCGCATCGTTCCTTTGATACACCCAGTAAAGTTATTGCAGGTATCCGTAATCATATCGTGGAGCTCATCCAGGCGCTTATGCAAAACCTACAAAAGATTCAGCGTCTTTCCCAGCAACAGATTCAGGCCTATCAAAACCAGAATGATCAATATCTCAAGCTGATACAAAATCTGGCCAGCCATCAACTCAGTTATGCCGTGCAGATGGTGGAACAACTTAAAGCTGATACCTCGCATCTAGCTCAACAACATACTCAACTCATCAGCCAACAGCTGGATGCCCTGATGCGGGAAACTTTATTACAAAATCCGCGTCATGTTCTCGCTAAAGGCTATGCCATTGTACGCCAGCAAGATCAGGTGGTTCGCTCAGTCCGTCAACTAGATGTGCAACAACCCGTTCAAGTGGAATTACACGATGGTATTTTCTCCGTACAACTTACATAGGTAAATTTTCATGAGTCATGACACTTTAAGCTTTCAGGAAGGCTATAACATCCTGAAAAAAAATGCTGAATTGCTTGAATCTCAGCAAGAACCAGATATCGACAACCTGATGAAAATTGTAGAAGAATCGATGAGCGCTTATAAAGCATGCAAGGCACGTGTTGAAGCCGTACAAACGGCGTTGAACGATACTTTTAAGGAGTAATTCCAAAGAATGAGAAATAGCATTCACTCAGATCTTTCCATATGACTTAGGCTATTTTTCATTCATTTAAACTTCAGACCATGAGCAATAGCTTTGTAAAACTGTTTAGATAGCTTGAGCTTAAGTTTTCTGTAAGCTGATCTAAGCCTCATGATCCATACTCCTCACATATCTAACTTTTATCATCAGCCCTCACTCAGAGGGCTTTTAAAGTTGAATCAGCTATTTTTGCTCTTTCAGTGGATTCTCCGGTTCTGCATTCGGTTTTTTCTTGGGCTCTGTATTTTTATAAGACTCCTGCTTTCCTTTATCATCATTAGATTCTTTTTGCGGACTAGATTTTTGGTCTGTCTGATTAGTCATAGCTATTCCTTTGTGATTTATGGTTGAGGGGAATAAACATGATAGTGGGTGTTCAGGCTCAAGAATATTGGCGTTGCGTATTAAGTTTTTAAAAACAAAGCCCTCATTAAAAAGATTGTGTTCCTATCGTGAAATGCATCTGCTCTGAGCATATAGGTTTTTAACTTGTTGGCTTTATTTAATTATATTTTATACAGAATGAAAAACTGCCGCAGCTTGGAGGATATTCAATGGAAGTTAAGCAACAAAAACTTACTATCAGGCCATACAAACTACATAATCATTTCTTTTCAAAGAGTTATGGTAGCTTGACCCAGAATTTTTTAGTCAGGATAGGATATTGACTGTTGGAGTTTTATAAGAGGTGATTGACTAAATGCTGTTCAGCATATACTTTGTATATACATTTTATTTATTAGCTTTGGTGGGGAAACATGATATGACTGAGTTACCCAAAAAAACCAAGCTTAATAAAAAAGATGGTCAGCTCTTAATTCGCATCAATACAGCTGAGCGTGATGAGTTCATTCACTTATGTGATAGCTTGGATACAAGCGCAGCTAGAGAGTTAAGAAAATTCATCCGTAGTTTTATTAAAAAAAATCAGTCAGCGGATATACCAACAGAGGAGCAACATTGTGGCTAAGCAAGTAAAATCCCTGAAGCAAAAAATTAAAGCTCGCCTTAAGAAAATATCTAAACACAAAGACAAGTTGGCTAAATTGAAAAAGAAGCTGAAAAGTCAAAAGTAATCTCGCGATTAAGCCTTGATTATTAAAAAAAGTCCTCAACCTGAGGGCTTTTTTAACTCTTAGATTCATACACTTGCTTCGCAGCTGACGCCAGAAAAGCATTTGCAGTCCAGTCTTTGATCGGGAGGATTACCAACTTACTAGAGATCAAAGCTTCACGGCATTTTATAGCCTTCTCCTTGCTAAAAGTTATTTTAAAATAATGAGGCTTGGCAATACTACTCGCTATGTCAAAGCTGAAGGAGCTGTGCGCAGGATACACAGCAAGATAACAACCCGACGCATACTTCGGTCACGCAGGTTGTTGATAGGCCAGATATAATCGGTAAATCTGAGAGTGGCTTAAACTAAAAAACCAATCAGATCCCAGACAAGACAGATAGTTTATCCTTTTTCAGTCAATGCAATAGCATCAACATTCGTCTTGTTGAGTTGCATTTCAGGCCTAAGTTACTAATTTGACACTTGCATTTTAAGCCTGAAACTACTCAATAGTCTACACAGTTATCTCCTGTGTAGACTGAATGAATAACAAATTAAATAACAGTAACTTATATTAACATATATTGTCTCTAAATCAGAAACGCCAGTTATAGAACAAGTCAATGGCCCGTTCGAGAGACTGACTCGCTTCCAGATATAAACGCTGGTTTACCTGATAACGTAAAGTCAATTTGTTGACTGGTGTAAATACCCCGACCCCATAACGGATATAAAGATCTGGCGTAATATAACCTGTTAGCGATACTTGCGTATCATCACCTGTACCCTCCGCATCCAGTGCCAGACCGCTTAGACCAAAACTCCGGCCAATCTGGTTGGTTAATGCACGGGTACCACCTAAGCCCAGGCTGATCCCTGCCGCAGCAATAGTATTGTTAACATCAGACCTAAAGCCTTCCGCCTGACTTAGACTAGAGGCACCTTCATTAATCCGCCCGGTAATCAAGGCATTGAGAGCTTCCTGTTCAGACAGGCCCGCATCGTTATAAATCTGAATATTTGGACTCGATGCCGTACCGGTTACACGCACCCCCACGGTGCTGCCCTGTACAGTTTTATTGGCATCAATATCCAGAGTCGGATCTGTCAACTCACCATTAAAACGGGCAATAGCACGGGTCAGGTCCAGACTTTGACCATAAGCCTCAATCTTCACCCGTTGTGATACCCCAATTGCACCATTGGCCCGCATTGCTGTTTCCAGACCACGCTGAGATAAATTAACCCGACCTGCCAGTGGAATCCGGCTATTAAAGCCTTGGAAAATGACCCGATCACCTAAAGACACTGCAACATCTGCTCGAATATCCCATGGACGTGCCGCATTTAAAATGGCCAATTGATCATCTCCCTCATGCACAACGCGCACATCAGAAGACAGCCCCACCACCGGCTCAGAGGCTTCTGGCATGGAAATTAGCGCACGTGGCACCTCTACTTTCCCACGCAGGCTGAGCTTTTTATTTAATGGATACATGTCCAAGGACAAATCAGGAGTAACCACTGCAGCAATCAGCGGTGCCTGACGGATCAGCAGATTTTCCCCTTGCAGCTTTAACTGAACACGCGGATCGCCTTTCCAATCAACCGAACCCGTCAGTGTCCCTGCTCCACGACCACTATTAAATGCACCATTAATAGTGGCGCTATTCTGGCGAATGGATGAATAAAGCTGGACATTGGTCAGATTCACCGGCAAGGAAATCATACTGATGGCAGCATCTTTCACCCGGACTTCGCCTTCAAGTAATGGATCTCTTAGTGTGCCGCCCACCTTACCGGCATAGGATAAAATCCCTTCCAGATTTCGGATATCCTGAACAAATGGCTTAAACACTTTGAGCTGCACCTGATTAAAGGCAATCTCACCACGCATTGGCTTACTGTCCTGATACGGATCAATAATGACATTGGCATAACCCGTACCAATATCCGGCGTTTTCACATCTAGACGAATCTGTAAACCCTCGGCAACACTCTTGGCGATCAGCCCCACTTCATCATACTGAAGGGTCGAACCCAGATATTCCGGATCTTCAGAAGACAGTCCGACCACACCACTGCGGGTGACCAGACGGGCATCAATTTTTGGCTTGGCATTTTTAGCCCATGAAGCTTTGGCATAACCGTTAATTTTACCGGTCAGAGCCAAGCCTTCAGGCAAGAAGGCACTAAAGTCATTCAGGTCGAGGTTTTTGGTCACAAAAGAGACATTGCCTCGCGCTGGATTCACCCGAACAGGCTGATCAAAGCACAACTGGCTTTGCTGACTCATCCAGCAATGGGCACCAATGAAAAGATCAGATTGAGCAGTATTATAAATCACCGCTACATTTTGACGTTGCACCAGATGAGTTCTTAAGGAGTCAAAGTCACCATTTTGAATCTGGCCCAACCAGTTATTTTGCGCATTAAAACCACCCGCCAGCTGGATAAAGAATTTTGACAGGCGGTTTTCTGCCCGAACCTTTAAAATATGTGCAGAACGGGTACCCGCCAGAGAAACCTCTCCATGAGCAATTTCCCGTGATCCGCTACGTAAGCGCTCCATGGTTGCAGTTAATAAAGTCGGTGTGTTTTGTGAAGTCGGTAGCTGACCGCGCACCCGAACCTGCTGCACACTGAACAGTCGCTTAAAGGCTAAATTATCAATCGCAAGATTGGTTGAGGCCTGCAAACGCGGCTGGGACTGCATATTAATATAACCTTGTACCCGGCCTTTCAAGCCTGGGTATAACTCATACAAGGCGGGTGCATTCACTTTTAACTGCAAGTTCTGCGCATTGCCGGTCGCTTGAATCTGGTTGCTGGCATAAGACAGAAACAGATTATTGGCTTCAAACTGCTCCGGTACAAAGCCACGCTGATTTGAATTAATAATGACCGCCAGATTACCTGTGCCCCGAACCGGTTTGTCGTTTAATATCCCTGCCAGGTTCAAACGCTGAATCTGGATACGTTTCAGCTGATCTGACCACAGCCCACGGGTATGGATGTTGCCTGAAATCTCGCCTTTCAGCTTGGCATTAAAATATTGTGGCTTAAAACGTATGAGTGAGGCGTTAATATCCCAGCCAATTCCTTTGGCCAGATGAACGCGACCATTGGCATTGATTTTCCCGGCGATCCCATCATGTCGTAGCTCTGCGATACGCAGCATATCCGGCGTTCCAGATAGGCGTACTTTAAGCATCCCTTTGCTGGCTTTTAACTGGCTACTGCTTAATGAACCATTATAATTCACCGCATAGCCCTTAAATCCGCCGCCGGCTTTTTCATTATGGAATAACAGGGCAATTCCACTGGTTCCTTGTAAATGTACGGTTTCATTTTGATCAGCCAGTCTGCCGCTTAAGTCCACACCCGTTACTTTAATAATCTGCTGATTTGGTTGCGCATAGCCATTCGCCTTGATTTGACCATTTAAACGGTCAATGGGTGAAGCCGCAGCAATCGTTTGTGTATTCAGCTCCTTGGCATTTAATACGGCGCTCCATTTCAGCTGACGTTTTTCGTCCGGCAACTCAATGACCGCATTACCGCTTAAGCTGCCGGCCTGTGCATCAGCACCATAATTAAAGTCTGGCACTCGCAGAATATTATCTTTGAGATCAAGCTGCGCCCGATACATTCCTGGCGGCAGCACGCCGTCCTCATGTCTGCTCACCTTGGTCGCCACATGAATGTTTTGCTGACCTTCTAGCAATGCCAGTTTGACATCCCCTGAGTCACTGCTCAGCCAGCCAATATAAGGGACAGCACGATCAATATTATTCCAGGCAACATCCAGTAGCATCGGTTCCGGCTTGTTAGCTTTTTGTGGGGCTTGATCCAGCTTGAACTTCCAGCTTTCATAGCGGTCAAAATCGACCAGAGCGGTCAGATGCATACCCTTTTCCAGATGACCTGCAGAGGCTATCTTGCCATCCAGACTAGGCGGCAAAAAATCCTGAAGCACTTGTGGAATACGTTCATGCTTGGGATCAATCCCATTCATACGACCGCTTAGATCCCACTCCACCCGGTCTGACCAGCCCACAGTTCCTGCCAAACTGACTGAACCCTTCATGAGCTGTCCATTCAGGTCGCTAATATTAAGCTGATTGACCAGATCGGTATGCATCACCGCATTATATTCACCTTGCGGAATATTTTCTCCGCCCAGGTCAGTGCGCACATTTAAATTCAGGCGTTCAATATTGCCATTAAACTCAGCAATACCATCCTGAGTAAACAGCTTCTGTTCAGGCAGAATTGGCCAGTGATATTCTTTAAACTTCAACTCACCTTTCATCGGTACATGAGGGCGCATCGGGTGCAGGATTACCCATCCGGTCAGTAGATCAGGGGTATTCGTGGCAACGCCAGCCTGAATTGTATCCAGCGTACCCCTTGCCCGTAGATGAATATCATGCACATTCAGGCTTTCTCTTAACGCAGGCAGATTTACAATACCTTGAGCATCAAGTGGATACTTGCCTTCAAACTGCATTTTTCCGCTCGCTTCGCGTACCGACAGATACCCCATATCCATACGGGAATCTTCAAAATTCAGTTCAGTTCCTGACCATAAGGCATCATTTAATTCAATATTAAATATATCCACCGCAGTGGTCTGGGTTTTAATTAGCAGATGGTCAAGCAGCAGATGATCGACACGCAACTCAAAAGGCAGACGGATTGCATTAAACTTGAAAGGCTCATTACTGGAAGGACCTTTATTAATCACCTGCAAATGCGTCACATCTGCGTTATTGAGATGGATTTCCTTTTTGAGTATCGCACGCCAGCCCAAGGTGACATCAGCCCGGTCAATTTTGACATCTACAGCCTCCAGACTGACCAAGATATTTTTTAAAATGATCCCACGCCATAAATTCCCGCCTTCATATTCATAATGAATAATCTGCTGGCGTTGCATGACCTGTTCCAGCAAAAACTTGCTGCCCTGATTAGTCGAAAACAGAACTGCCAGAACAGAGAGCAAAAAAATGATAGAGAAAAGTACCGACAATAGGATACTTCTCAATATACGGCGCTGCTTTGGCACTCTCTTTGGTTGTTCTTGTTCCGGCTGTGGTTGGTTTTCGACCATAACGTACCCAAATAAATCTTTTTAAAAAATGAATGTTTTATAACGGTGAACCAATAAAGAAATGCAGTCGGATTGGATGACTGTCATCTGATAATCCGGTTGCAACATCAACCCGAATCGGGCCAATCGGTGAGGCCCAGCGAATTCCCAACCCCGCACCATATTCAGTCGGATTGCTAAAATCTTCATTATAGGCATTGCCGGCATCTGCAAAGACTGCAGCTCGCCAGCCTTCCCTGAACTGGTAATTATATTCAAGTGAGGCTACACCCAAAGCCTGCCCCCCAACTTTAAAGCCCTCGATTTCAGGCGAAAGACTCTTATAATCAAAACCTCGAATGGTTTGATCGCCTCCACTGAAATAACGCAGGTTATAAGGTACTTTGGCAAAATCTTCTGTGAAAATATAGCCCAGATCGGCACGGCCAACAAATTGATGGTCAGCATTTTCTCCCAATGAATAGATAAAACGCCAACCCGCATTAAGGATGGCCATATCGGCATCAGACAATAAAGCCTCACTCCCAAGTTCGACCTTATAAATCTGCTTAAAGCCTTTGGTCGGATTAATCCGGCGGTCACTCTCCGTGCGTGACACTTCATAACCAAACAGAAGAGACTGCTGCTCAGCAGCGGAATTAAATCTAAAAGCTTCTGGAACCTGGTTAAAGTCAACCGAACCGTCCTGTGTCAGCCGGTCCAGACGATAACGTACACCAAAGGCCTGCTGCCAATTCCCCAGTGGATTTTTAATAAGCCGGTCTGCGCCTAGTACAGCCGACTCAATTAGCAGGCCTGTATCTTGAGCGACATCTTCCCGCTCTTCACGTTCATACCCGCCCACAATGCTGACATAGTCATTGAGAGGATGATGATATGGAATGTTATAGCGACCATCAACTGACTGGCGGATCCCGGAAAGCTCAAGGTTGGCGTCAAATGAATGACCACGTTTATTGACAATGGCACGGCGATACTGCCCACGTAAGCGTACATTAGTATCTGTACCATAACCGATACCGACTTCAGCACTATTCAGGCGGTCTGCATTTAAAGTCACAATGACCGGAACTTTCTTCTCTTCACGTGCCTGTGCTTTTAAACGGTCCTGCTCATTTTCCTTGCTTTTCTGCTCCACACGCAAGCTCATAAGACTCGGATTTTCCTGATCCTGTATACCAGCAAATTGACTTTCATCCACGACATTTTGCGTGACTTCAGTAGAATTAGCCGGTTTTTGAGGAACATTCGCAGTAGAACCATCCTCTTCCAGTTTCTGCTGTTCAATCAGGTTCTGAATATCAGGAGCCAGTTCTAGCTCTCTGTCCACCGGATCAGGACGTATCGCATCAACCAGTGTATAGTTAAAATAACGCGAGTTGGTCAGGTTGTTGGCCAGGCTATTGACACGCCAGAAGGCATAGTCAGCCCCATCTTTCCAAGTCACCAGACTTTCCAAAATATCTGGATCCAACGGAAATTCTTTTTCAGGATCACTCATTCTGAATTCAACTTGTCCCAGCTTATAGCGTTCACCGGTTTCAAAGCGCAGATTGACATCCGCTGTATTTTGCGGCTGTTTGATCAATACATCATGCAGGCGCCAGAAGGAATCGAAATAGCCATTATGACTGGCTGCCTCAACAATCCTGCCTTTGGTGGTTTCATAGGCACCATGATTGAAAATATCACCTTCTTCCTGTTCCGGTAAAAGACCAATAACCTGGAATTGTGGCTGCTCTGCCCCGGGTCCGGTAAATTCCACTTGATGACTGCTAATCAGTACGGGCTCATTGGGTGTTACCCGGACTCTTACGCGACTATCCGACACTCGTTCAAACTTAAACTCGGCATTATAATAGCCCACTGCCTGCGCTGCCTGCTTGGACAGGTTGCGTAATTGGGGCAATGCCGAAGAAAAATCCTCAAAGGATTCCTGCGTAAAACTGGACAGTTTGGCACGGATATTATTGCTTAAATTATTATAAGCTTCAGACTCATATCTACGATTCAGTACACCATTACTCTCGGCAGTACCATTCCCATTCATAATAATGACTTCAGCACTGATCCGGGGTGTGCTGGCGATCATGATCTGACGTGGTGGGCGCAGCTTATACCAGAGTCGTTTTACGATATTGGGCTTTTTGGCATCTTCCGGCTCGGTCGGCCCTGGAATATCTCTTAAAGTCCGAGCCGCCTCATTACTCTGTACGCTAATGTTGCTATCTGCCCGAATAGACTGCATCAGCTGATCAACATTTACCGGCGCCTGATTTATTTCAAGCAATTCCTGCTGACTGATATCTACCACCGTTTCAGTCTGCTGGGTATTGCGATAATCCTGTGCTTCACGTTTGGCTTCTTCAGCGACACGGTAAATTTCATTGGCCATGCTCTGGTCAATACTCTGCATCGGCAGGTTTTCCAGATCTTCAAATTCAATCGGACTAAACTCTTCCAGAATACCACCGGCATTTTGCTGCTCCTGCAGCATCTGCATACTATCAACGGATATTTGCGGCACCAGTGCCTGTTGTATGGTTTCGACCGCTTCACTTTCGGAATTAACCAGACCTTGGCGGAGGGCTTCCTGAGACAGCTCTTCAACCTTTTCCGTTCGGGACACTGCGACTGGAGTGTCTGCTGCCTGTTCAGTCTGTGCTATGCCCTGATGTGACCACATCATAAAAAATATGCTCATACACAGCCATGTCCGGCCATGATGTGGTATGAGGTTCCCCATACTAAGATTCAGCATCGTTTTTTTAAAATTTCTTTTTGCAAGCATAGCAAACTCTAAACAAATACATTCTTTAATTGATTATTTGACCAAAAAATATAAGCTAAAGAACTTAAATTACTGGTTTTTACCTTCACATAGCCGAAAGTATCTTACATGATTTTTCCGAATGTTTACGCATCTCTCACATTTCTTCATAAAACTTAATGTAGCACGTGTCTATGAATAATAACGAACATCTGCTGGGCTCCCGTCGTTTTTTACCGATGTTTTTGACCCAGTTTTTTGGCGCTTTAAATGATAATGTTTTCAAACAGGCTTTATTACTGGTCATTACCTATGGCTGGATTCAACAGAGTACCCATATCAGCACGCTGAACAACCTGGCTGCCTTGCTGTTTATCCTGCCTTATTTCATTTTTTCAGCCACTGCTGGACAGATTGCTGACAAATATGAACGTGCCCAACTGATTCGTTATTTAAAGATTCTAGAAATCGTCATTATGCTTTTGGGAACCATCGGTTTTTTACTGGGGAATTTATGGATTTTGCTCTTTGCCCTGTTTTTGATGGGCACCCAGTCCACGTTCTTTGGCCCGATTAAATACGCCATTTTACCTGAAGTCCTGAAGCCAGATGAGCTGATGTCTGGAAATGCCCTGTTTCAGTCTGGCACATCACTGGCCATCCTGTTTGGTATGATTCTGGGCGGTGCTGTTATTGCAGCCTCAAATGGTCATCTGCTCTGGATTAGTCTGACTATTTTGACAATTGCCATGCTGGGGTATTGGTCTAGTCGCTCTATACTAAAACAGAGTATTCCAGCCCCCGACATTCAGATTGACTGGAATTTTTTTCGCACCAGTTTTCAGACGTTAAAATATGCAAAAAGCTTGCCGCTGATTTTTTTAATTTTACTGGGTAACTCCTGGTACTGGTTCTATGGGGCCACCTATCTGACCCAGATTCCACAACTGACCCTACAAAACCTGCATGCCTCGGAAAATGTAGCCAGCCTGCTGCTGACTTTTTTCTCAGTCGGGATTGGCCTTGGTTCTTATTTATGCCGCAGATTGGGCGGCACCGAAGTCAATATTAAAATGGTTCCGATTGGTGCAGTTGGGTTGGTTACTTTTGCCCTCTATCTGGCAGCAAGTCTGGCTGCCATTCCTGAACGTAGCGGTGCTTTGCTCGGCCTGGCTGAGGTATTTCAGCAAGGCTGGAGCTATTATCATGTCATGCTGGCAGTAACCTTGCTGGGCATCAGTGGCGGTTTTTATATTGTCCCGTTATATGCCATGATGCAGGCTCATTCTCCTCGCTCACATCGTGCGCGTGTGGTTGCTGCAAATAACATCCTGAATGCTGTTTTCATGGTATCTTCTGCTATATTTTCAATTATTATTTTAAGCGTTCTAGAGTTTGATCTTAAAATACTTTTTTGTATTACCGCAGTCTTGAGTGGCATCTTCACTGTCTGGCTACTCTACCGGCTCAAATCCATGCTCAAAACCGCAAACGCCCCCTTGGAGGATTAATTCATGCGTCAATATACAGGTGTCGATAAACTTATTCATTCCTTTGACCAGGCACTACGCAGTCTTGTTCCGGGGAGTACTTCTGCACAACGTGAAAATCCAGCCCAATTGGTAGAGACCCAGTTAACGGTGAGCGATGCCCGCCATGTCGCTGGCCTGATGCGAGTTAATCACAGTGGTGAAGTCTGTGCCCAGGCACTCTATCACGGGCAGGCTTTGACAGCAAAGCTTCCCAATGTTCGTCGGGAAATGCAACAGGCAGCTATTGAAGAGCAGGATCATCTGGCATGGTGTGAAGACCGGCTTAAAGAATTGGACAGTCATACCAGTTTGCTGAACCCGGTCTGGTACGGTCTGTCTTTTGGTATGGGCGCCATTGCCGGAATTGCGGGTGACAAATATAGTCTGGGTTTTGTGGCAGAAACTGAGCGTCAGGTCAGCATACATTTGCAGCATCATATTCGTCAGCTTCCCGCGCAAGACGAGCGCTCCCGACGCATTTTGCAGCAAATGAATGAAGATGAGCTGCATCACCGCGATACAGCGCTGGCCGCAGGTGGCGTAGATTTGCCTGCTCCCGTACGGATGACCATGACTGCAATTTCAAAATTAATGACCCAAACCAGTTATTATATCTGATTGCTAACCAAGCCCAACAGCTCATCGTAAGGTGAGCTTTTTTTCGCCCTAACATAAGAGGATGATCGCTGCGCTGGACGAAGAAATCCACCATGTGATGATCAAAGAAGATTTAGTACCTGTTAGTTCATAACAATATCGCTATTCTGAACATCAGAATGAATATAACGCGGACTTAAATCCACGTTGTATTCTGTTTTAAACTTAATTTAGATAAAAATAATGCCAATTTAAAATCGAAAAAATTATTTCCTTCCCATTAAAACAAGCTTTTTTTATACTTATAATTATTTTTATTTGTTCATCAGCACCAAAAATAATAAAACAGACTATTTGAAGACGATTTATCCAAATTGATCAAAAATCAATAAGAAACAAGTCATCCATTTAGCTTGAAGACTATATCGTCTAATGAAGCAATTAATATTCAGGTCTTAAGGCTGGATAACAGGAAAAGCGTGTGCCTGATGTTGAAAAAGATCATTTTTCCATACATCCCACATAGGAATTTTGACATCCAATGCCAGCGGCAGTTTTTTCTCATTCAGCTGCATATGGGCCAGATCAGGCCCCCATGCAATTAAATCGACGTCCAGCGTGATCTGATGGGATGGACGTACCCGTCCCGAGTCTGCTTCCAGCTGCTTAAGAAAATTGATTAATTCCTCAACAGAAATATGGCTGGATAGCAGACAGGCGCCATTCCAGTAATCTGAACCAATCGCATCACGACATGGAATTGCATATATAGGCGAGAATTTTACCTCTCCCCATTGTGAAATACATTGCTGTGCAGTCTGAAAATGTTGCTGTGGATGACAATTACTCGCCAGTGCTAAGGCGAATATCGTTTCGGTGGCGTTCAAGACGTATCCCTACAGAATTGGCTTGCGCGATGATGGCAGGCTTACGGATCGTAATCATAATCGATTCTATACTTTCAAAGGTAGTAAAAAGCGCATCCAGCACCAATTTTGCTGCATGTTCGATCAATTCTGGCTGTGCGTCCTGAATGACACGTGCTGAAATCTCACAAATTTCGGCATAGTTTAGCGTATCGTCCAGCCTATCTGATTGTGATGCCTGTTCCAGACTGGCATGGATGATCAAATCCAGCAATAAGGGCTGAATGATTTGACGCTCCCAATTAAAGCAGCCGACCACCGTATCGACTTTTAAGCCTTCAATAATAATTGCGTCCATTTGATCACTCGAGAATAGGATATTGATAAGTCAACTCCCCAAAACCCTCCTTGAATAAAAAAAACTTTTGGGGGGAATCCTTCCCTTACTTGAATGAAAGGAAGGATGAGCGGGATTTAATTAATGCTTTAACAGCAGATTAGGATCCATATCCTGCACCATTTGCAGACGCTGGTCGGCATAAATATCGGTATACGGTGCAAGAATTCGCATAAAGCGATCAAAATACAGCATTTGCTTGAATAACAGGGCAAAATCACGTGGGAAACGAATACCATGACGTTCACCGACGGCCACCATATCCATCATGATATCATTCAGATCAGCAGGATTTGAACTCAATAGCTCCTGAGGATCAGACATCAGTACACCGCTAAATAAACGCTCAAGATCGGCTGACAGAACTTTGGTGTCAATCTCGACTGCAGTCATGCCCATTTTTAGCATGTTCTCTGCCATCAATTCATAATTGGTGTGTTGCAAAGCCTCCATAAAGGCCATACATGCAGTCCAGACTTCTGGCTTCAATTGCCCCACAATACCAAAATCAATAAAACCGATCCGGCCATCTTCCAACAACATCAGGTTACCGGCATGCAAGTCCGCATGGAAGCTATTACACATCATCAAGCTGCCAAACCAGGTGTTCATTGCAGTAATTAACACCTGTGATGGATCTTTAGAAATTTTCTTGACCACTTCAAAGTCCGTCAATGACACCCCATAGAGACGCTCCATGGTTAAGACCCGACGGGTAGAATATTGATGATAAACCTTAGGTGCTGTTGCTGCCTGATTATTGGTCACGTTGAGATAGTTGACAAAATCATCCAGGTTTTGCGCTTCCTCGATAAAATCAACTTCACGTACCATGCGGGTTTTAATTTCTTCCACAATATCGGCCAGAGACGCAAATTTAACTTTAGGTACAGCTTTTTCCAGCAGCTTGGTGGCCCAGTGCAGCACATTCAGGTCAGTGTAAAGAATGGTTTCCACACCCGGCTTTTGCACTTTAATCACGACATTTTCGCCAGACACCAGCTTGGCAGCATGAACTTGCGCAATAGAAGCAGACGCTAGCGGCGTTTCATCAATTGAAGCGAAAATTTCATCCAGATTACGATCAGCAAACTCAGAGGCTAAGACTTGCTGGATATAACTAAAGGGCAAAGTCGGTGTTTGATCCAGACAGCCCTGAAACTCCTCTACATATTCGCGCGGAAACAGCGAAGGTGTGCTGGCAATAAACTGCCCGAGCTTGATATAAGTCGAACCTAAAGATTCAAAAGTTTCACGCATGAGTTTGGCATTGCTCGGCTTTTCAGTGGCATATTTAATGCCCGCCTTTGCTGCAACGACCGCAGTTTCTCCCATACGGGCCACTGAACGAAGTCCATCTAACCAGATATTGTTTTTCATAATGTCTTAGGAAAAATTAATTACACGCAGTGTAGCAAAAAAAATAAATTTTGCAGGCTTATCTTGCCTGACAAACCGGGCAATCTGTATCTTTTTGGAAACTTAAAATTCGCTGTTTGAAATTGAGCCCATCCCACAGCAGAAAGTTCTGTCTCAATGGCATTTTTCCTAAACCGAGGTAGAGCAAAGCATGGTGGGCCTGCAAACTGGCCATGACATTGGGTGTGGTGGCCAACACACCTGAATCCGCACAGCGCAGGCTTTCATCCGCCTGATTTTCTGGAGGAAACAGACAGGCATAACAGGCGGAATCTCCTTCAAGCATAAATAATTGGCCCTGAAATCCAATGGCAGAGGCACTCAATAAAGGCACATTTAATTTTACACAGCTTTGATTCACCAGATAACGTATTGCAAACTGATCACAACCATCCAGCACCAAGTCCTGATGCTGGATGAGAGCAGTCGCATTTTCAGTCGTTAAAGCCTGATTAATAGATTCAACCCGTACATGCGGATTAATCTGTCTCAACCTTTTAGCCAGGATTTCTGCTTTATAGAAACCCAGATCTTCAGGGGTAAAAGCCAGCTGACGTTGCAGATTACTCATCTCAATCGTATCTGGGTCAATCAGGGTGATTTTACCCACACCAGCCCGCGCCAACAGTTCTGCCAGCACACAACCGATCCCGCCACACCCCACAATACAGACATTTGACAGTTTCAGTCGTTCCTGTGCTTCAATATCCCAGCCCTCTAATAAAATCTGACGGCTATACAGGTGCAATTCGGCATCTGTCAATTCAAGTTCCGGGGAGATAGCATCCATCGTGAATGTAGACAACGTCTTTCCTTGTTCCAAAATGTTTAAAAAGCGCTTACCCAAAAATTACCTTTATAGAAATATGGAAATGTCATACCAATAAGAATGTGATCAATGTCACAGCGCTTCAATAGCGATTTAATAAAGGAGAATGCAACTGGGCGTCAAATAGCATATCAGCTTAACCCGCAGCATCAAGTAGAAATCATTTGAATGCTGCCTTTATTCATGGCGCTTATTTTGCCTATTCTGTTGAACGAACTTTAATAGATAGCACTCTTTTGAGTGCTTCTGTATTCACACTCTGTATTTCAGTTTGAAAATGTATAAGTTCAGTGAGACCTTCTGCCTGCTCCTATAAATCAGATTAAGCTGTTTAGTAGTCACCCAGAAAACCCCATCTAAAACAGAAGGAAGAATTTGTATGACCGAATCTTATTCAGAACATAATGATCGTGAAAAATTATGGGAATTGATTAAAGGTGTTCGTTTTACCATGATCAGCCATCAGACCGAGACTCAGGAAGTCCACTCTCAGCCCATGACAATGCTGAATTTTGAGGGAATGAATGAAAACCAGAACTTATATTTCATTATGAAAGATACCAATGATATTGTGCAGGCCATCACTACAGGACGCCATCATTTAGGCCTGTCATTCGCCAAGCCTTCGGATGATACTTATGTGTCTATCAGTGCGCATGGTGAAATCAGTACCGATCGTGCACTCATTGAAAAATTATGGAATCCGTGGGCGGAGAACTGGTTTGACGGCAAGGATGATCCTAGTATTCGTGTTCTAGTGGCCAAAGCCTTCAGTGCAGAATACTGGAATATTACCGACAATAAAGTGACGCATTTACTTAAAGTACTCAAAGGCAATGTTACTGGAAAACCGGAAAAGCCAGATGCAGAACATGCGAAAATAAACTTATAATTTTAAACCTTTCTCTCCTTTTAGCCTCTTTTTAAAAGGGGCTAATTTTTTGATAAACTTAAATTCCCCAGAAAAACAAAATGACATTGTAATCACAAAGAGCGGTTATTGAGTTTAATCAGTTTTAGACCTCACCAAATCAAATCCGATAAAAAAAGGCCGCAACCGCGACCTTAAGATAAGTGAAATTAACCTGAGTTCGATGAAATCCACTTAGCCTTTTAACATATTTTGGAAAGTTGGCTTATTGGGATTCAAACAATAAGCCACTACAGCAGCCATGATATTCACCATGAAGTTATTTACCGAACGATGACGTGAATGTTCAAGTTGATGTAAATTTTTTAATTGATCATTCACTGTCTCTATTAATCCTCTTCTGCAAAGCAATTGTTTTTCTTCTTCTGTTTGGATAGGTTTGTTTTTCATATTCCGACGTGATGGGGTCAATATTTTCAGTCCTCTTGCTGCTAAAACTTCGGCTTTTGCTTTGCTCAAATAGCCTTTGTCTCCGAGTAGGATCCCTTTTAATTCTTGAGTTAAAGAATCTAATATAGCAACATCATGAACATTTCCTGATGTCAGTTTGAGGTTAATTATTTCACCTAAATTATTGATAACCAAATGTAATTTAAAACCATAAAACCACCCCGTACTACTTTTTCCACGACCTGCCAAACCTTTAAATACACGATGCCTTTTAATCCGAAGATTATGGCAAACTACCAATTTAGTGGAGTCAATGATACTGATTCCCGTATCTTTTCCTTTTACTTGATGGAAGAAACTACTCAGAGCCTGCAAACAACGGGGCATAATTTCAATAAATCGGTTGTAGCTAAGCAGTTTAGGAAAAGCAGATTTCCAGAATGGAACGATCATTTGGCAATAAAAATATTTGAAGAATCTAAACCCGGATTGATGAAATAAAATGACAATGGTCATTGCTTCAGACAAGCTTAAAGCTGACTTTTTTAGCCTGGATTTTTGATCAGAAATTAAAGCTTTCTCTAAAGATTTATTAAATTTTTTGCAGAAATCATCCAAAATACAAAATAATTCGGTAATATGATCCATTGAAAAGCCTTGTTTTATAACATTTTGTCTTGATAACCAATATGTTACAAATACAAGGCTTTTTTTTATACTCTTTTTTATATCGAACTCAGGTTGAAATTATTAACTGACCTGTTGAATGTCCTGAGTTTTTGCAATTTCTTGTTGCTTGAGCAGGTTGCGCTGAATTTTACCGCTTGAGGTTTTTGGTAAATCCTTCACAAACTCTATTTCTTTGGGATAAGCATGCTTGGACAGTCGTGAACGTACATAGTGCTGAAGTTTAAGCCTCAGCTCTTCACTGGCCAAGCACTGTGGCTTTAATACCACAAAGGCTTTCACAATTTCGGTACGCTCCGGATCTGGCTTGCCAATCACAGCAGATTCCAGCACTCCTTCACATTCAAGCAAGGTGCTTTCCACATCAAAAGGCCCCACCCGATACCCTGAAGTTGTAATGACATCGTCAGCACGTCCGATAAAATCAACCCCGCCATACTCATTCAGCCTAACCGTATCACCAGTTAAATAATACTGGCCGGCAAAAGCCTTCCGGTTATGACCGCCATAGCCTTCAAACCACATCAGCGGTGAAGCAGCACAATCCATCGCCAAAGTACCAATACCACCTTTTCCTACCTCCTGAAGGTCATTATTAAGCACTGCAAAACGATGCCCCGGAATCGCAAAACCGGCTGAACCAATTTTCTTGTGATGATTCAGTGCATGATGATTGGCGATCACCATTCCTAGCTCAGTCTGTCCATACTGGTCGTGGATATTTACTCCCAGTTCATGGTTAAACCATTGAATGACTTCTGGAGTTAAAGGTTCACCTGCACTACTGACCACACGTAAATATGAACTGATTTCAGCATCAAATTTTTCTTTAAAACCAAAGAACATCCGGAATGCCGTTGGTGAGCCGGTTAAATTATTGACCTGATATTTTTTAATAATCTCAACTGCATGGTCTACACTAAAAGCGCGTTCATCCATAATAATGCTATGCCCCAGACTCAATGGACCGGCAATGCCATAGTACAAACCATAAGCCCAACCGGGATCGGCCAGATTCCAGAATGAGTCTTCTTCACGCAAATCTACAGCGTGCAACATATAACCTTTAAAGGCCAGCAGAGCTTTTAAAGGCACAGGTACGGATTTCGCCAGACCAGTCGCACCTGAGGTAAACATCATCAGAAAAATATCACTTAAACCACCCTGAACCGTGTCAAACTCGGTAGGATACTTTTTAAGCTCAGCCCAGAAATCAGCATCTTGAGCCGCATTTTCTGAACTTGGTTGCACCGTTAAAATATGAGGAATATCTAGCCCGTTCAGTTTTGAACGCTGTTCCTGGTCAGCAACAATCAGTCGAGTGTGAGCCGTATTAATCCGATGTTCAATCGCCTTACTCTCAAAAGCCGTAAATAAAGGCTGATAAATAGCACCAATACGCCAGGTGGCAAGAATAGTGATCAGTAATTCAGGAGTACGCGGAAGCAGACCAGCAATACAGTCACCTGCCTGCAAACCGAGTGCTGTCATATAGTGTGCAAGCTGTGCTGAAGCATCTGCCAGCTGTTCAAAGCTCCAATGCTGTGTTGTGCCATTTTTACCTTCCCAGATCAGCGCAGTCCGGTTCTGGCCCAGATAGCGTCCGCAGCATTCTGTATAAGCATTGAGAGCCTCCGGCGTTCCTGCCAGCTGTTGTTGAACCATCATGTCAAAATCAAATTCGCGATATGCTTGTTCTAGTGTCTTCATCCCGACAACCTCTATTTCTGTTGTATGTCCAGACGATGTGTCTGTGTCCGCTGTAATTGTTGTTCTCTCTACTGCCTGCGTAGTCCATTACAGGCAGGTTAAAAGCTGCTTTAGCTTCAGAGCATGTGTTGCTGTCCTTGTAGCGAGTGGCTTTTCGATTGAATCAATAATTCACCATGCTTTATCACCTTCTACAATTTCTATATCCCTCAATAGGCCTGCAGGATTTGAACAGTCCTCTTCATCCTGCGCCTTAGATTTTGCTGACCTCCCGGGCGATCACCAGACGCTGAATATCTGAAGCCCCTTCATAAATCTGGCTGACGCGTACATCCCGATAAATACGTTCTACGGGGAAATCCGACACATAGCCATATCCGCCATGAATCTGAATGGCATCCGAGCAGACCCGCTCTGCAATCGTCGAAGCAAACAGTTTGGCCATAGAGGCTTCTTTCAAGCATGCTAAACCAGCATCTTTCAAAGTAGCTGCATGCAAAGTCAGTTGTCGCGCTGCTTCAATCTGGGTCGCCATATCAGCAAGCCGAAAGGCTACTGCCTGATGCTGAACCAGTTCCACCCCAAAAGATTTGCGTTCATTGGCATATTCCACTGCGGCATCCAGCGCAGCTCGTGCCATGCCGACAGACTGTGCTGCAATCCCGATCCGGCCAGATTCTAGATTAGACAAGGCAATTTTGTAGCCCTCACCTTCCTGTCCTAACAGGTTTTGAGCTGGAATCCGGCATTGATCAAAGATAATCGTGGCCGTATCAGAACAATGCTGGCCCATTTTCTCTTCCAGACCTGAAATCAGATAACCCGGCGTATCTGTCGGTACCAGAAAGCATGAAATACCTTTCTTGCCAGCAGAGTTATCGGTGACTGCAAACACCAGGGCAATCTGGGCATGTTTGCCAGTGGTAATAAACTGCTTGGTGCCATTGAGTACCCACTCATCTCCATCACGTTCTGCTTTACATTGCAAAGCACTGGCATCTGAGCCAGCCTGTGGTTCAGTCAGACAGAAACAACCCAGCCATTCACCCGAAGCCAGCTTGGTTAAATAGGTCTGCTTTTGTTTTTCTGTGCCATAACGCTGGGTAATGCCACAAGGCAGGGAGTTTTGTACACTGACAATAGTCGAGATAGCTCCGTCTCCGGCGGCAATTTCTTCCAGTGCCAATACCAGAGAAACATAGTCCAGACCTGCACCGCCCCACTGTTCAGCAACGGTCATTCCCAGCGCTCCCAGCTCACCCAGTTCTTTGAGTTCCTGAGCTGGAAATTGGGCCGTTTTATCGCGCAAGGCCGCGGTAGGTTTCAGTTTCTGCTGCGAATAGTTACGCATCGTCTCCTGAATCATTTTTTGTTCATCATTTAAAAGCACAGCGTATTTCCTTTACTGATCTTTCTTATTTTTTAATACAGGGTAAATACCTAAAAAGTGTCTTACCCGGTCTTTTTATGCCCTTTAAGCTCAAATCTTTATTTTTCTGCCATACGAATCGCCCCATCCAGACGAATCACTTCACCATTTAAATAACTGTTTTCAAAGATGTGACCGACCAATTGAGCAAATTCCTGAGGTTTGGCCAGACGTGGTGGAAAAGGAACCATCTGCCCCAAGGCATCCTGTACATTCTGTGGCATGCCTTTCAACATGGGTGTTTCCATAATGCCCGGTGCAATGGTCATTACACGAATCGCTTCACGCGCCAACTCACGTGCCAAAGGCAAAGTCATGGCAACCACAGCACCTTTAGAAGCAGCATAAGCACTTTGACCGATCTGCCCCTCAAAGGCGGCAACTGAAGCCGTATTCACAATTACACCGCGTTCTTCTTCGTCTGATTGCAGTTGATATTTTGCAATTAATGCCGCTGCATGACGCAACATATTAAAGGTGCCAGCCACATTGATATTTAATACTTTCTGGAACATAGCAAGCTCGTGAATACCCTTCTTGCCCAGCACCTTCGCTGAAGGTGCGATTCCGGCGCAGTTCACAAGACCATTGAGCTGACCATATTTATTTTCCACCTGAGCAAAAAAGGTTTCTACCGCCTGCTCATCAGTGACATCCAGTTGCACAAATTCAGCCTGTTCGCCCAACTGCTGCGCTAAGGCAATGCCTAGTTCCTGGTTCATATCGACCAGAATCACTTGTGCACCCTGCTCTACCAGATGCGTGGCGGTGGCGGCACCCAGACCGGATGCACCACCTGTAACCACAATGACTTTTCCCTGAATCTTCATTTTAATGTCCTATTAAGATAATTTGGCAAGTTAAGACTTAATAGGCAGAGTAAACAGAGATTTAATTCTGTACAATTTCCAAATATCGCATCTTGATTGATGGATTTGGACAATAAAAAAGGAAAATTGGACTGGCCATGCATTTACCTGCCTTGAAATATAGTAAGGGAACGATTTCGATTGATCTGGTTCATGAAGCGCTGTTAAATGCCAAAGCGCAGCACTATGATATTTCTGTAATTCTAAATAAAGCCGGTATTCCGCTAGAAATTCTTCACTCAGCCAAAGCCCGAGTTTCTGTCGCGCAATATGCCGCCTTGTGGACTGTGCTTGCCGACAGCATGAATGATGAGTTTTTAGGGATGGATAGCCATCCGATGCGCCGTGGCAGTTTTAAGCTCTTATCTAGAATGCTGTTACAGGCCGACACGCTGGAAAAAGCCCTGCAACAAATCCTGCAATTTTTTAATCTGGTTCTGGACGACCTGCACAGCACCCTCATGGTTCAGGAAAATTTTGCTTATATTCTGATTTATGACCAGAAGCAGACCAAGCGCATGTTTAGCTATGCAACCTATCTAATGCTAATTCATTCTCTCTTATGCTGGTTAAGTGGACAGCGAATTTTGCTGAATCAGATTCAACTCAAGTGTGCTGCACCGCTGGAGGATTTTGATTATAAAGTCCGTTTTTGTGAACAGATTGAATATCAGGCCAGCGAAAATTATATCCAGTTTGATGCAGCCTATTTACATCTGCCGGTGAAGCAGGATCAAAACTCCTGGTATCAATTTATCCAGCGAACGCCCGACAACCTGTTGGTCCGGTTTAAAAATCCCTATGCGCTAAGCACCCAGATTCGCAAACGGCTTTTAACGGTTCCACCCGCCGAATGGCTGGAATTCCATGAACTGGCCCTAAAAATGAATATGTCCGAAGCCACGATGCAACGGCGCCTAAAAAATGAAGGGTTTAGTTATCAGCAGCTTAAAAATGAGATTCGACGTGATACCGCAATTGAGCTGTTAACCCGTACCGACCAAAGTTTGCAGGACATCAGTGAACAATTGAACTTTCAGGAAGTCAGCGCATTTCATCGAGCTTTTAAAAAATGGACAGGTGTAAGTCCAGGGGCGTATCGGCAAAATATTACTAAATAATTCCTTCAATATAGCTCCAAAAAATCAAATTTGGCTCTAAAACCCATTTAAGCTCATATTTATCTGATAGTTATATATTTCAAGGCTTATTCTCTTAAATTATCCTACTGCTCAGTCATCTACAAAGCTTTGCATTTTCACTCAATATAGGTTAATTTTCAACCAACTTAAAACATCCCTTTGGGTTATGTTCTCCCTTTTCTCCTTTATTGTTGAAGGTATCTCCATGTTAAAGATGACTGATGTGCTGGGTCAAAACCTTGCTCAAAAATTCTCTCAAGCTTTATCTTCTTCAACTGATCTGCTGACAGAGCAGTTGAATCAAGGAATTTTGAATGCATCGGATGCAGAACTGAAAGACGCAATTTCGCACTTCTTTAACCAGGTGGACGCAACGGAAACAGCGCATGCACTTGAAATTCCGGCAGAGCGTATGCAGGAATTACAGCAAGGCATTGACTTAAAAGATGAAAAATTTTTGACAGATACGATAAAAGTTGTCGCATTATGCTTGGCAATGGAAACCGGCAGCCTCGATCAAGTCGAAATTTATGACTGTCTAGAAGATTATCCGATGTAATTCGTCTAAAGGATTATTCAGAAGCGGTGCCTTGGCATCGCTTTTTGGTTTGAATAATAAAACCAATAGCAAATCACTTATGAAGATAGGATTGTTAGTGTCCATCCTGCCGGAGTAATGATTCAGGGCCATAAAACGAAGGGCGGCCAGCTAAGATATTGGCCAGCTACCAAGCTTTGACAAGGAAATTCCATATTTGCAAAATCAAGTTTTCAAGCCGCTTCCTGTCTTGATAGAAATGCCTCTAAAACTCATATTCCAATAAAAAAGCGACTCAGTGCAGCCGCTTTTTCATCAATAAGAACCCGCATGGATGAAGGATTAATGTGGCCACTGCCCCAGTGTTACGCGGTCATTTCCACCATAATCCTTCAGGGTACGTACCTGCTTATAACCAGCCTGAGTAAACAGCTGACGTACCGCCTCCCCCTGATCATAGCCATGTTCCAGTACCACCCAGCCATTCACCGCAAGATGCTTTTTAGCTTGCAGAATAATCATTTCAATATCAGCCAGACCCTGTTTGTCCGCAACCAGCGCACGTTCTGGCTCAGTCGCCAGATCTGGCATATGCTCATCATCGGCATCAATGTACGGCGGGTTAGATACGATCACATCAAAAAACTGGCGGCCTAATGGTTTTAGCCATGAGCCCAGTACAAACTGCACATGATTTAAATCATGCTTTTCAGCATTATATTTGGCGACTTCCAGTGTGGGTTCATAAATATCTGTAGCCGTCACTGCCCACTGAGGACGTTCAGATGCAAGAGATAAGGCAATCGCCCCTGTTCCTGTACCTAAATCGACCAGACGTGTATCTTCTGGCAGCTCCAGTTTCAGGACAGTTTCGACCAGCACTTCTGTATCTGGACGCGGCACTAGAGTATCTGGAGTTACTTTCAGATCCAGTGTCCAGAAAGGCTGTGAACCGGTGACATAGGCCAAAGGCTCACCCGCTGCAATACGTGCCAAACCTTCAATATAAGCCAGTTCCTGTTCTGCTGTCAGCTGCTGCTCTTTCTTCATTATCAAATCAAAAGAATCAATCTTGGTAATGTGCTCTAGCAGCCAGGCATTTTCCTGACGCTCATAACTTTCAGCTTCGCCGCGTAAGGCCAGTGCTTCTAAAATATTCATTAGCCACCATTCTGCTGTGCCAGCATTGCAAGCTGATCAGCCTGATATTCGCGCTGCAAGCTATCGAGCAGCTCGGTCAGATCACCTTCCATCACGGCATCCAATTTATATAAAGTCAGGTTAATGCGGTGATCTGTCATACGGCCTTGCGGATAGTTATAAGTACGGATACGCTCAGAACGGTCACCCGAACCCACCAGGTCACGGCGCATTTCCGAAGTCGCTGCATCAGCAGCAGCACGTTTGGCATTTTCCAGACGTGATGCCAGCAGCGCCATTGCCTTAGCTTTGTTCTTATGCTGTGAACGTTCTTCCTGACATTCCACCACAGTTCCCGTTGGAAGGTGGGTAATACGTACCGCAGAATCCGTTTTGTTCACGTGCTGACCACCGGCACCCGAAGCACGGTAAGTATCAATACGTAAATCTGCCGGATTAATATCCACAGTCGTATCTACATCAATTTCTGGCAGAATTGCCACCGTACAGGCGGAAGTATGCACACGGCCCTGAGACTCGGTCGCGGGTACACGCTGTACCCGGTGTGCGCCACTTTCAAATTTCAAGCGACCAAAGACACCTTCACCTTTTACAAGACAAATGACTTCTTTATAACCGCCATGCTCGCCTTCGTTTTCAGAAAGTATCTCGATACGCCAGCCCTGCGTTTCTGCGAATCGACTATACATACGGAACAAATCGCCCGAGAAAATCGCCGCTTCATCCCCACCCGTTCCGGCACGAATCTCCAGATAAGCCGAGTTTGCATCATTCGGATCTTTCGGAATCATCAGGATATTCAAGTCAGCTTCCAACTGCTCAGTCAGGGCTTTATTTTCCTTGATCTCTTCCTGTGCCATTTCCTTAAAGTCAGGATCGGATAACATTGCTTGCGCAGTTTCAATATCTTCTTCTGCCTGTTTGTATCTGCTCCAGACTTCACTAATCTCGGTCAAGTCATTATGCTCGCGAGACAATTGACGGAAGCGTTTGTTATCTGAAATGACTTCTGCATCAGCCAATAATGCAGTCAGTTCTTCGTGGCGGTCAGAGAGTTGGTCTAATCGTAAACGTAACGATTCTTTCATTTTCTAAAAAATCTCAAACATAGGCTGCAACTAAAACTCATTTAGCACAGCGAAATCAAAAAATTGCGCCTAGTTTAACGATTCTCTGGGTTAATGAACATCATTATTGAGTAAGTCCGCCTAGCAGATTTGTACGATCCTGAGATTTGTTAACCAATATGATCAAGATACTCGTGCTTGGTTTTTTTATAAGCGATTACATTCTTATTCTTCGCTCATTTTACAATTTGCCCAACAAAGCCAGCAAATATGGAGATTGATCTTCACATTTTTTTATGCATGATTTGTTACATTTTGCGCATCGAAATTAATTATAGTCCTGTAGGGACATGGAGTTGGATATGAAACTCAATGCAATTTTAATGAGTGCAGCACTTGCTGCCGGCTCAATGATGACTGTTAATGCACATGCCGACAGTACTGCACGTGTTGCAGCAGCCAGTGCTTTAGGCAGCGTTGCGGGTACGGCAGTGGGTAAAAATATGGGTGGTAATACAGGTGCAACCATTGGTGCTGTACTGGGCGGTGCAGGTGGCGCTGCAGTCGCGAGCAACAAGCGTAACCGCACCGAATCTGCAATCGGTGGTGCATTGGGTGGTGGCGCAGGCTATACCGTAGGTAAAAACATGGGCGGCACAAATGGCGGTTATATCGGTTCAGCATTAGGTGCTGCTGGTGGTGCAGCATTGGGTAACAAAATTTCTAAGGACAAAGCTGCTGATCGTGCTGCGGAAAAACGCTCTAAACACTGGAAAAAGCGTCATCGCCATCACTAAGTTTTAAACCCACGACATTTAACAAGCACCTTCGGGTGCTTTTTTAATATACCTTTTAATACCTTCTAAGATTATGAATAAATAAAGGATAAAACCCATACAGTTTTATAACATTGACTTCATGTTCACTCAAATTTACTGCCTTAACTTATAAGTTATGCAAATTAGATCCAGATATTTTATAGGTGTACTCATGAACTATAAGAATTTAATAATTGCTGTTATTGCAACCTCAGCCATGGGTATGACAGCAGCCAATGCCGGCAATTCAACCAATACTGCTCTTGCTTCTGCTCTGGGTGGAGTGGCCGGTGCTGCCGTAGGCAAACAGCTAGGCGGCCAAACTGGCGCAACCATTGGTTCAGCCATTGGCGGTGGTGCAGGCGCAGCAGTTTCAGCCAATAAACGTGATCGTAATGGTGCAATTATTGGTGGAGCACTGGGTGGTGGTGCCGGTTATGCGGTAGGCAATAACATGGGAGGCAGCAATGGCGGCTTGATTGGTGCAGCTTTAGGCTCTGCTGGTGGTTCAGTACTGGGCAAGAAAGTGAGTGAGGACCGCCGCTATGATGACCGTAATGATCGCCGTTATAATTCAAATGGCTATCGCTACAATGATTATCGCTATAACAATCGTCACGATAATGGCCGCCATTTAGGTCATTATAAAAATGGCAAACGCCGTTAATTTACTCTTCTTTTCTGTTTTACCCTTCAAGCATCTTCGGATGCTTTTTTTATGCTTTTGTATTTATATCGTTTTTTATCGATATACAAAACCGGCCTAAAATCGTATGCTGTCTACAATTATTTTTTATTTGGATTGATCATGCGCACACTCGCAGATATTCAATTTTCTATTCTTGAACTGGTGCCGGTTCGAGACGACAAAAGCATTCAATTTTCCTTGCAACATGCTTTAGAGTTAGCACAGACCGCTGAAAAACTGGGTTATCACCGGATGTGGCTGGCAGAGCATCATAATATGGACGGCATCGCCAGTTCGGCCACGGCTGTTCTCTTAGGCTATTTACTGGCAAACACCCAGACTCTCAAGTTGGGTTCAGGCGGAATTATGCTGCCCAACCATGCACCACTTATAGTAGCTGAACAATTCGGTACTCTGGCTACCTTATATCCGGGGCGCATTGAGCTGGGGCTGGGCCGCGCACCCGGAACAGATCAAATGACCATGCGTGCTTTGCGTCGTGGCCGTCAGGAAACTGAAGATCAGTTCCCGCAGGATGTTTTAGAAATTCTGCAATACTTTAAAGATCCGATTCCAGGCCAACGCATTGTGGCAACTCCAGGCCAAAGCACACACGTACCTGTGTGGTTATTAGGTTCGAGCCTGTTTAGTGCACAACTGGCAGCAAAACTCGGTCTACCCTATTCTTTTGCTTCGCACTTTGCCCCACGTATGCTGGGCCAGGCCATTCAATTATATCGTGACAACTTTGAACCCTCTGAATATCTGGACCGCCCTTATGTGTCGATGGGTGTGCCCACCTGTGTAGCTGATACAGATGAAGAAGCTCATTATCTGGTCACCAGTGCTTATCAGCGAGTATTGGCGCTGATTCGTGGTCAAAGCCTGAAACTAAAAGCCCCTGTTAATTCGATGGAAGGCCTGTGGTCAGCCCCTGAAAAAATGTCCGTAGATAATTTCTTTGGTATGGCGCAAGTAGGTTCTAAAGCTACGGTAAAACAGGGCCTAGAATTACTCTTGGAAAAATATGAGGTTGATGAGTTTATTTTTACTTGTGATATTTATGATACAGACAAACGCCTGCATAACTTTGATTTGCTCATGCATATCAAGAATGGGCAATAAAACTCCTCAATTAGAAGTTGAAATATTCTGCTCATCCTCACGCGTGAGCAGAAGAACTGCTTGCATATCACCGATGCAAGTTTTTTCTTTTTAAAATAGCTTTTTACGCGATCTCTCTTTCTATGCTTTAGTAGAAATCAAATCTCTGTTTCTATAAATTAGATGACTGCCTAAGTTAAATTTTCTGCTTTTATTGTTCCACAATTTTGTTTATATCTATTCAAAATAAAACCAATTAATAAATAATTTCAAGGAACACAAATGTCCAGCAAGCAGGATACACACATCGGTATTTTTGAAAATCGGGCTGAGTGTTTTCAGCAATTTACGGGAGTTCAACTTGCTTCTTCCAAACTGGCTGAATTTGATTGTGCAGGAAAACACATTGCGATTATCGGAACCGATCAGTTTACGGTCAGTCAGCTTGACCGGCTCACTCAGCAAGCTCAATCCGTTAAAGTTTTCCAGATTAGTCCGCAATTTATCTTGCCTTGCTCTACCCGTAGCTTGCAGCGCATGTTTCACCATCCTTTAATCAGCAAAAATAGACGCCTGTTCAATAACCGGGTTAAAAGCATACTTTCACTGCGCTATCTGGAAAATCAAGTCGCCAATGTCTGGTTAAGACGTCAGTTAATGCCTAATCTGGCAACGCCGCCCAAAGTGTACTTAAAGTCCGATGATTATTATGTCGCGCTACAGCGTGAAAACTGCCAGCTCATTACTTGGCCAATCCTGAAAATTACAGGCAATGTTCTCTATTGTATTAATGGAGATCAGCATCAAGTCGAAGTTATTGTGCATACTTATTTACCAGAACATGATGCACAATAGTCATTTACATAAGCTTCGATGACTTTTAAGACCCTCTAAGCCACCTCAGCAATGAGAATTAAGCTGCTTAAGTAACCAGAATTAATAATGATTCAGCTCTTTTATTTCTCAATGTGATTGTAAACATTTTCTGTAATTATAATTCTCATATTTTATTTCTATAAATTTGGGAGATTTGTTTATTTTTATCTATAAATCAAGACCAAGCTAAGGCTTGGTCCTGGATACTTTTCAACCGATACGACGCTTGAGACCTGTCATCTGTAGCACACGGGTGGAAATCTCTTCAATCGACATTTCCGAGACATTCAGGTATTTAATGCCTTCTGAAATATAGATCCCTTCAATCGCACGCAGCTCCATCTGGCACTGACTAAAACTTGCATAACGGCTATTGGCTTTACGTTCGGTACGGATTGCCACCAGACGGTCTGCATCAATCATCAGGCCGAAAAGCTTGTTCTTATGCGGTCTGAGTACTGCTGGCAGGCGATTGTCATCCAGGTCTTCCTCAGTCAATGGATAGTTGGCCACACGAATTCCAAACTGTAAAGACAGATAAATGGAGGTGGGTGTCTTACCCGAACGTGACACACCAATCAGGATCAAATCAGCTTTATCATAATGGCGGGTACGTGCGCCATCATCATTATCGAGTGCAAAATGAACTGCATCAATACGAGCCTTATAAGATTCAGAATCTGTAACCGCATGAGTCTGACCGACTAAAGTCGTAGGAATCGTGCCTAACTCATCAGCCAATTTACTAATAAGCCCTTCAAATACATCAAGATTTACCGCATTTGCTGTATTAATAATATCGCGCACATAAGGATCAACCAAAGTATCAAATACCAGAGGTTTTTCACCGTCTATTTGAGCTCTTGCATTGATCTCTGCCACCACACTTGTAGCGGCTTCTTCAGAGCTAATGTAAGGGATAATATGAATGTCAAATTTTACATGGGGAAACTGCGCTAACAGCGAGTGGCCAAGCGTTTCAGCGGTGATGGCAGTACCATCTGAAATAAAGAAAACACTACGCTGAATTTGTTTACCTTCTGACATTAAAATTCTCCTCAAACATTTGTCTTAGTGCTATATAATCTTTATAGTAAACCGATCTTACATGACTGTCGCTTAGTAAAATCAAAAACCTAGACGATTTGCTATACTCTCATGCCAAGATAGTGATTAATACTGCAAAAGTGGAGTAACAACTTTGGAAGCGCGCGTAATTGGTCTTGAAAAATTAGGGAAGCACGACGTTGAGCTTGTTGGTGGGAAAAACTCATCACTAGGTGAAATGATCAGCCATTTATCAAAGGCTGGTGTATCAGTGCCAGGTGGTTTTGCAACAACTGCAAATGCCTATCGTGAGTTCCTCGAGCAGAGTGGCCTAAACGCTAAAATTAATGCAGAGCTTGCAGCACTGAATGTAGATGATGTAAATGCTCTGGCTGAAACTGGCGCAAAAATTCGCCAATGGATTGTGGATACTCCACTTACAGCGGAATTAGAAAAAGAAATTCGTACAGCTTTTGCAGAGCTTTCAAACGGCAACCCTGACATCGCGGTTGCCGTTCGTTCATCTGCGACCGCAGAAGATTTACCCGATGCATCTTTTGCAGGCCAGCAAGAAACCTTCTTGAACATTCGCGGCATTGACAACGTGCTGATCGCAATTAAAGAAGTGTTCGCCTCTTTGTACAACGACCGCGCAATTTCTTATCGTGTACACCAAAATTTTGCCCATGACGTGGTTGCCCTCTCTGCAGGTGTACAACGCATGGTTCGCTCTGAAACAGGTGCTGCCGGTGTAATGTTTACGCTGGATACAGAATCTGGTTTCCGTGATGCGGTATTTATCACTGCATCTTATGGCTTGGGTGAAATGGTAGTACAGGGTGCGGTTAACCCGGATGAATTCTATATCTCCAAGCCTCTTCTCAATGCTGGTCGACACGCGATTTTACGCCGCAACCTAGGTTCTAAACACCAAAAAATGATCTACGGTGAAGAAGGCGCTGCAGGTAAGTCTGTAGTTGTTGTGGATGTAGAAAAAGCAGATCGTCAACAGTTCGCACTGAATGATCAAGAACTTCAAGAACTTGCTAAACAAGCAATCATCATTGAAAATCACTATGGCTCACCAATGGATATTGAATGGGCGAAAGACGGTGATGACGGTAAAATTTACATTGTTCAAGCACGCCCTGAGACTGTAAAGAGCCGTGAAAACGTTGGTACAATGGAGCGCTACCTGTTAAAGCAACGCGGCACCGTGATTTGTGAAGGCCGTTCAATCGGTCAACGCATCGGTTCTGGTAAAGTCCGTATCGTGACCTCTATTAAAGAGATGGACAAAGTACAAGATGGTGACGTACTTGTATCTGACATGACTGACCCGGACTGGGAACCAGTTATGAAGCGTGCTGCTGCTATTGTGACGAATCGTGGTGGGCGTACCTGTCATGCGGCTATTATTGCTCGTGAACTTGGCGTTCCAGCGATTGTCGGCTGTGGTAATGCTACCGAAGTTCTGACAGATGGTCAGGAAGTGACGGTATCATGTGCAGAAGGTGATACTGGTTTCATTTATGAAGGCGCACTTGATTTCGAAATTCAAACCAACTCTATCGAATCAATGCCAAAACTGCCGTTCAAAATCATGATGAACGTCGGTAACCCGGATCGGGCATTTGACTTTGCACAAATTCCAAACGAAGGGATTGGCTTAGCTCGTCTGGAGTTCATCATCAACCGTATGATTGGTGTGCATCCTAAAGCGCTATTAAATATTGACAGCCTGCCACGTGAAACTCGTGCGGCAGTTATGGCACGTACTGCGGGCTATGCGTCTCCGATCGAGTTCTATGTAGAAAAACTGGTCGAAGGTATTTCTACCCTTGCTGCTGCATTTGCTGACAAGCCAGTAATTGTGCGTATGTCTGACTTCAAGTCAAACGAATATGCCAACTTGATCGGTGGTAAGTTATACGAACCAGAAGAAGAAAACCCTATGTTGGGCTTCCGTGGTGCCAGCCGTTATGTGTCTGACAACTTCCGTGACTGCTTCGAACTTGAATGCCGCGCACTGAAGAAAGTACGTGACGAAATGGGCTTAACCAACGTACAGATTATGATTCCATTCGTACGTACAGTTGCTGAAGCAAAACGTGTAATCGAACTTCTTGCCTTAAACGGTTTGAAACGTGGCGAAAATGGCCTGAAAGTTATTATGATGTGTGAATTGCCAACGAACGCATTATTAGCTGAACAATTCCTGGAGCACTTCGATGGCTTCTCAATCGGTTCAAATGACTTGACTCAGCTTACACTTGGTCTGGACCGTGATTCTGGTATCGTCTCTCACCTGTTTGATGAACGTGATCCAGCCGTTAAAGCGCTACTTTCGATGGCTATCCATGCTTGCCGTAAAGCAGGCAAATATGTAGGTATCTGTGGTCAAGGTCCTTCAGACCATCCAGATCTTGCACAATGGCTCATGGAACAAGGCATTGAATCTGTGTCTCTAAACCCGGACTCTGTACTAGATACCTGGTTCTTCCTGGCTGAAGAAAAAGCTCAAAAAGCATAACTAAATGCTGATAAAAAAGACCCGTTTCAGGGTCTTTTTTATGGCTTAAAGATAGTGGTAAATCAGTTTCCAGAAAAGCCTAGTCTATTGATTTTTAATTATTTTAATATAGGTCACTCTGTACACATTCTTAATTCAAGCACAAACAAATACCAACATTTAATTACCCTATAAATTGCCATAATTAATTAGCACTGAAATCCATATTCGAGTACTAAAATCACGAATCCTTGCTACACTAGTTTCACCCAGAGAGAATTTCAGTTATCAATATTCTTGAAAATACTGAATTTATCTCTATATCTAAACACAGGCGCTTCTATTTGTTTTAACATAAAACGCAAGAGAGTCTGATTTCAGTTCTTTTTTCAAATTTACATTTTGAGATTCAGTTTATATGCAGATTTACTTGGCACGAAATAATCAACAAGCTGGTCCTTATACCTTGGAACAACTCAATCAGATGCTTGCTGACCAGCAAGTGTTACTGACTGATCTGGCTTGGCATCAGGGTATGACAGAGTGGAAGGCTTTAGGTGAACTGACGCAAGGAAAATCAGTATATATGCCTGAGGGCTATATCCCCCCCGCGCCTGCACCTGCATCAACTGCCTATCAGCACACCACCTCAACCCCAGCCTCTTCTACTCAGACCCACGCTCAACATACAACCAATAAAAATGAGCTGGCCAGCATCCCGAGTCGTATTCTTGCCAAGATTGTTGATCTGTTATTATGGCTTCCTGCGACGTTCATTTTGACAGCTTTCTTTACACCGGCACAGGAAACTCAGTTTGCAACCCTGAATCAGGAGTTTATAAATGTCATGCTGGACAGCAATGCTGACCCTGCTCTGGCACAACAATTACAAACCCAAATGTTCGAAATGTTCTCACAGCAGGCCTGGATCGCCACCGCGCTTTACCTCATTATCATGCTGGCAATACAGGCTTTTCTGATTGCGAAATCAGGACAGAGTATCGGGAAAAAACTAACCAAAATTAAGATTGTAGATGCTGAAACTGGGGAGAAAACCAGTCTGCTACGTGCTTTTACAATTCGTAGTGTATGCTTTATTTTCTTGAATATCATGCTTATGCCAATCAGCACAATCATTGACTGGGCTTTTGGTCTGGGGGAAAAACGACAGACCCTGCATGATAAACTTGCTAAAACACAAGTCGTAAAACAATAACTTATCATTCTTTTAAATGGGATGGAGTGCATCCCATTTTCCCTCATTACGTTGAAATTAAAATAAAATTCCAACAATTATTCTTAAATCCCGACCAGCAAAATCAGTTTCTTTTACAGGGATTTAAAGCACCTTTATATATAGCTTAGTTTATCAATATCAGGCATAATGCCCCACAACGTAGCGGTGTGTTGTGACCAGAAGGATGTTTTTATAAAAAATCAGCCTTTTTAGTCATGCCACACTTTAATCGCTATCCCATATTAAATTAGGGAATGGGACTCTTCACCGAGGTTGTAAAATGAGACAAACAATTTTAGCTGTATTGTCTTTATCTGCGATGGCTGCACTCTTAACTGGGTGTGGTGGTGATTTAGTACTTCTGAACTCTAAAGGTCCAGTTGCTGAAGGTCAAAGTAACCTGATGATGACTGCGATCTACTTAATGCTGTTGGTGGTTATTCCATCTATCATTATGGCATTATGGTTCGGTTGGAAATATCGCGCATCGAATAAAGACGCAGACTATAAACCTACATGGGCACACTCTACTGCGATTGAAATTGTAGTATGGGGTATTCCTGTCATTATTATTGGTGTTTTAGCCTGGTTAACTTGGTGGGGTTCCCACAAGTATGACCCATACCGTCCAATTGAGGCGGATAAAGCACCACTAACTGTTCAAGTAATTGCAGAACAATTCAAATGGATTTTCATCTATCCTGAGCAAAATATTGCAACTGTTAACGAATTGCGTTTCCCTGAGAAAACTCCGGTAAGCCTTCGTTTAACCTCTAACTTCACGATGAACTCGTTCTTCATCCCGGCGTTAAGTGGTCAGATCTATGCAATGGCAGGTATGCAAACCCACTTGAATATCTTGGCTGATGAAACTAGCCCGGCTGAAGGCTACCGCGGTTTCTCTTCCAACTACTCAGGTTACGGCTTCTCACAAATGCATTTCCGTGCTCACTCTGTGACAGATGCTCAGTTTGCTGAATGGGTTTCTGCTGTTCAGTCAGGTAATGGTACTTCAGTCAATTCAAAAGCAGTTCAAAAGACTGTTCTAGATCAAGCTGAATTTGCAGCCTTACGTGATGGCAACCGTTCACAAAAACAAATTGATGCAATGGTTCGTAATGCAAGAACAGATCTAGAGAAAAAACTCGCTGCAACTGCTCAGGCAGAAGGTCCATATAAGACTCAGCCACATCCTGTGACTTATTATTCTTCTGTAGAGCCGGGCTTGTTTGAATCTGTGATTAATAACTATATGAGTAACTACCATGGTGCTGACCATTCAGCTCCGGCTGTAGAGGCTACAGCGACTGACGCTGTTGCTCATGATGAAGCTGCGGCTTCTGAAGCTCATGTAGCTGTTGAACATGCGACTGCTTCTCAAGGAGAATAAGAATGAGCTTCTTAGGTAAGTTAGGTCCAGATGCAATTCCTTACGATCCAATCGTATTGGTCACAGTTGCAATGATGATCTTGGGTGGTATCGCAGTTGTTGCTGGTATTACCTACTTCAAGAAATGGGGCTACTTGTGGAACGAATGGTTCACATCGGTAGACCATAAAAAAATTGGTATCATGTATATCCTCGTATCAGTGATCATGCTGGTGCGTGGTTTCGCCGATGCGATCATGATGCGTCTTCAGCAGTTCCTTGCAAAAGGTGGCGGCGAAGGCTACTTACACCCTGAACACTATGACCAGATCTTCACCGCACACGGTGTAATCATGATCTTCTTCGTAGCGATGGGTCTTGTTGTTGGTTTAATGAACATCTCTGTACCGCTTCAAATCGGTGCACGTGACGTTGCATTCCCATTATTGAACTCTTTAAGCTTCTGGCTATTCGCTGGTGCTGCGGGTCTGATGATGGTTTCACTTGCTCTAGGTGAATTCGCAGCAACAGGTTGGATGGCGTATCCACCACTGTCAGGTATTGAATATTCACCTGGCGTCGGTATGGATTACTATATCTGGGCACTGCAGATTTCTGGTCTAGGTACGCTTCTAACGGGTGTTAACTTCTTTGTTACCATCATTAAAATGCGTGCACCTGGCATGAAGCTGATGGAAATGCCGATCTTTACCTGGACTGCACTATGTACGTCTGTACTGATCATTGCCGCATTCCCGGTGTTAACTGCAACAATTGCAATGCTAACGCTTGACCGTTACTTCGGTTTCCATTTCTTTACGAACGACCTAGGCGGCAGCCCGATGTTGTACGTAAACCTGATTTGGACATGGGGTCATCCGGAAGTATATATTCTGATTTTACCTGCTTTTGGTATTTACTCAGAAGTTGTAGCAACATTCTGCCGCAAAACGCTATTTGGTTATAAATCGATGGTGTATGCAACAGTAGCAATCACCGTATTGTCATTCGTTGTATGGGTTCACCACTTCTTTACCATGGGTGCAGGTGCCAACGTTAACGCGTTCTTCGGTATCATGACCATGATTATTGCGATTCCTACAGGTGTGAAAATCTTCTCTTGGTTATTCACCATGTATAAGGGTCGTATTGTCTACACTACGCCAATGCTATGGACACTGGGCTTCCTGGTGACTTTCGGTATTGGTGGTATGACTGGTGTATTGATGGCAGTTCCACCAGCGGACTTCCTGGTACATAACTCTTTGTTCCTGATCGCTCACTTCCATAACGTAATTATTGGTGGTGTAGTATTTGCAATGTTCGCAGGTATCATTTTCTACTGGCCAAAAATGTTTGGCTGGAGACTGAATGAAACTTGGGGCAAACTGGCGTTCTGGTTCTGGTTCTTCGGTTTCTACTTTGCATTCATGCCGCTTTATATCCTTGGTTTCATGGGTATGACTCGTCGTCTGAATACATTTGACAACCCAGACTGGGATCCGTATGTAAACATTGCAATGTTCGGTTCTGTCCTAGTTGCATTTGGTATCGTATGTTTCATTATGCAAATCGTAGTTGGCTTCCTACAGCGTGACCAACGTCTAGATTTGACTGGCGATCCATGGGATGGTCGTACGCTTGAGTGGTCTACTTCTTCCCCTGCTCCGTTCTACAACTTTGCCTATCTTCCGAAGATCAATGGTATTGATACTTTCTGGACTGACAAAGAAAATGGTGTTGCTTATGCAAAACCAACGAAGTATGAAGACATCCACATGCCGACTAACCGTGCTGCTGGTTTCGTTATCGCTATGTTTATCACCGTAATGGGCTTTGCGTTAATCTGGCACATCTGGTGGTTAGTATTCGTTACTTTCATTGCTTCAATTATCAGCTTCATCGTTTCTTCTTTCACCAAGAAAGTGGATTACTATGTTCCGGCTGCTGAAGTAGAGCGTATTGAAAACGAACGCTATGCGATCCTTGATAAACACTTGAAGAAGGACTAAGACAATGGCTGAAGTACTTCATCATCAGAACCACGGACACGATGAGCATCATCACGATGATACTGACATCACAGTCTTTGGTTTCTGGACTTACTTGATGAGTGACCTTATCCTGTTTGGTACACTCTTCATTGCGTTCGCTGTTTTAAGTAGCCACATTCCAGTGGGTACGCCAAGTGCAAAAGATCTTTTTGGCGATTCTTTAGGTTTTGTATTAACTGAAACCTTTGCTCTCTTGATCTCTTCTGTAACTTTTGGTTTTGCGGTTCTTGCTGCATACAAAAAAGATGTTGCAAAAGTATTAACTTGGTTAGCAATTACCTGGGTATTCGGTGCAATTTTCATCGGCATGGAGCTATATGAGTTCAATCATTTAGTTCATGCAGGTCACGGTCCAAGCGCAAGTGCGTTCTTATCTGCGTTCTTTACTCTAGTTGGTACGCATGGTATTCACGTAACTTCTGGTCTGGTGTGGATGATCGTGTTAATGGTTCAAATCAAGAAATATGGTTTGACTCTGGCAAACACACGTCGTCTTGCTTGCCTAAGCTTGTTCTGGCACTTCCTTGACATCGTTTGGATCTGTGTATTCAGCGTAGTTTACTTGATGGGAGTTCTGTAATGAGTCACGATCATAACTCAGCTGGTGCAGCACACGGTAACACTAAGCAATATACAATCGGCTTTATCCTGTCTGTTATTCTGACTATCATTCCATTTGGTATGGTCATGGCAGGCGGTTTTGGTCGCGGTATCTTGATCACAGTCATTGCGATTACTGCAGTTGCCCAGATTCTTATACAGCTAATCTACTTCTTGCACATGAACTCTTCTTCAGAGCAGCGCTGGAACGTGATTGCATTCGTGTATACCATCTTAACCATCTCTATTCTTTTAGTGGGTTCTGTATGGATCATGAATTACCTACACTACAACATGATGATCTAAACTGGTTGTCATGCTGAAAAAGTATTTATTCCTGACGAAGCCAGGGATTCTCTTTGGTAACTTCGTTACCACTTTGGGTGGCTACTTTGTAGCCACTCAAGGTTCTGTAGATTTCCTTCTCTTGCTCCTTACTCTTCTGGGTACTACGCTTGTAGTTGCCTCAGGATGTGTGGTCAATAACGTTATTGATCAGGACATCGACCAGAAAATGCAGCGCACGCAAAACCGTGCTCTGGTGCAAAAAACTATTTCTGTTCCTGTAGCCTTGGCTTTTGCCCTGGTGCTAGGTGTGATTGGTTTTGGTATTTTATGGTTTTGGGTAAATGCATACGCTTTCCTATTCGCGGTCATTGGTTTTGTCGTATACGTTGGTTTTTACAGCTTATGGACAAAACGAACGACTATTCATCAAACTATTGTCGGCAGTATTTCCGGCGCATCTCCACCTGTCATTGGCTATACGGCTGTAGTCGGTCAGTTTGACATGGGTGCATTACTCATCTTTTTGGGTTATGCCTTCTGGCAAATGCCCCACTCTTGGGCAATTGCTATTTACCGCTTTGATGACTACAAAAATGCCAATATTCCAATTTTGCCTGTAGCTCGTTCGATTTATCGAACCAAGATTGAGTCATTTATTTATGTCGTATTATTTACACTGACAATGAATGCACTATTTATCTACGGCTATGCAAACTGGATTTATGTCATTATTCTCAATGCGCTTTGTATTTATTGGCTGTATTTAGGAGTAATTGGATTTAAGGCTGAAAATGACCAGCTCTGGGCAAAACGTTATTTTCTGTTTTCTGTCCTGCTGATTACCATTATCAGTATTTCATTCAGTTTTACCTCTACTCTACCTGCCAATCCAATCGTATTTTTTTAAAAAGATAGAGTTAGTCTCTATCTTTTTTTATTTCTCTTTATGGAATTTTTGCTAAAACAGAATATTCAAAATAAATAAAAATGTTCATTTCATATAGCAATTATAAAAAGCTCCATACTGTATTTAGCCGCTTTATTATTATTTTCTAGTCTTCATTCTGTCAGTTATTCGGCAAGGTATTGCACCACGACCATAAGAGCAAAAAATCCGGCTAGTCATCTGCTGTTATCATCTAAGCTGGAGTACACAAGACTATCAACAGGTGCCGAGTTTACTCAGTCAGTGGTAGCAGCGAGAAAATCAGGTATAAGGCTTACAGATTGATTTCGATAATAAAATCCCAAATCTATATGAGTGTGCTTTATTTTACACCAGCTGCGTCAGAAATTGCCTCGTCAATATCAGCTCAGTATTACCAATTTGTTGGACTGGAGCAATTTTCGGGGTGCCCCAAAGTTGGTCAATAATGATGAAATTTCTATTCAAACAGGGATACGCACCGCTGTAGATTATGAAACTTCTTTGCAATACACTCGCTAATTGGGCTTGGCTTTTAAGGTGGGCTTGGTACAACACGGAAGACTCAACCCTCACTTAAATTATCAGCAGTCTCCCCTATTGAAAGGCCATATCCTCTTGCTGCTCAGAACAAAACCAAGATTTTGATCATGCAATTTATACCAATCCTATTGTATTTTTTACCAAAACCCACTAAAATCCACGCTTCGCAAACACTGCGACACAACCCAGGTTGTGACTCCTTGCTTCAATTTATCTAAATTGGGGCTGTGTAAACCGTAAGGAGCTGACAATGCGTCACTACGAAATCGTACTATTGGTACATCCAGACCAAAGCGATCAAGTTGTGGGTATGGTAGAACGTTACCTAACCCACATCAAAGAAGCTGAAGGTCAAATCCACCGTCTTGAAGACTGGGGCCGTCGTCAATTGGCTTACCCAATCAACAAGATCCACAAAGCTCACTACATTCTAATGAATGTTGAGTGTGGTCAAACTACTCTTGATGAGCTTGAAGAATTATTCCGTTATAATGACGCAATCATTCGTAGCCTTATCATCCGTCGTGAAAACGCTATCACTGAAGAGTCTTTACTGGCTAAAAGTGCTGAAGAAAAACGTGCGCGTAAAGCTCAACGTGAAGAAGCACAACAAGCTCAAGACTCTGCTGAAGCATAAGGAGAACATAACATGGCACGTTTCTACCGTCGTCGCAAGTTCTGCCGCTTTACAGCTGAGAACGTTACATATATCGACTACAAAGATATCGACACTTTAAAACAGTACATCACTGAAAATGGCAAGATTGTTCCTAGCCGTATTACAGGTACTAAAGCTCGTTATCAACGTCAATTAGCGCTTGCTATCAAACAAGCTCGCTACTTGTCTTTGATCCCTTACACTGACAATCATAAGTGAGGTTGAGCTGTGGATATTATCTTATTACAACGCATTAAAAACCTTGGTAAATTAGGCGATAAAGTTTCAGTTAAAGCTGGTTACGGCCGTAACTTCCTTATCCCTCAAGGTAAAGCAGTTGCTGCTACTGAAGCAAATACTGCTGCTTTTGAAGCTCGTCGTGCTGAACTTGAGAAGCAAGAAGCTGATATTTTAGCTGCTGCTCAAGCACGTGCTGACCAATTGAACGAAGTGAACATCGTTATTACTGCTAAGTCAGGTGACGAAGGTAAACTATTCGGTTCAATCGGTACTCGTGACATCGCTGACGCGTTGACAAATGCTGGTCTTGAAGTTGACCGTGCTGAAGTTCGTCTTCCAAATGGCGCACTTCGCAACACTGGTGAATTCAACATCGCAATTCAATTGCACCATGATGTTGTTGCAGAAGTTCTAGTTACAATCGTAGCTGAGTAATTTCTCACCATAAAAAGGGCATGCGTGAGCATGCTCTTTTTTTATCTCTAAAAAATGTCAGTCCTCCCACTCGACTGTTTAAAATTCATTTTATTATTCGTGTTGATAAAAAATTAGGCTTCGCATTTGATGCCAGAGCGCGTATCATTTCATATCGTAGTGAATGAAAGCTATTCATCTCCGATAATATTTGACCATTGTTTTTAAAATCAGGGATTTATATGTCACAGGCGAATGCCAGCATCAAGGCAACTAGCGCTAAACCAGAAATTGTTACTGAAAATAGCAGTCTCAAGGAGTTTCGCACTCCACCTCACAATTTAGCGATTGAACAAGCTGTACTTGCTGCCCTGATGACTGTGGCTGAATCTTTTGAACAGGTTGGCGACGTACTGACCGAAAATGATTTCTATGCAACACGCCACAAATATATTTTCCGTGCAATTGAACAGCTGTCCAAAGAAAACTCACCTTATGATGCTGTGCTGGTACATGACTGGCTGATCAAGCAAAACTTACTGGAAGCGGTTGGCGGTGAAGAATATCTGATGCAATTGATGGCAGATTCTCCTTCAAGTTTCTATAACCTGGAAACTTATGCAGGTAAAATTAAGGAGTTCTCTACCCTTCGTAGCATGATCAAGGTCAGTTCTGAAATTTTGCAGAACGCCTATGACACCAAAGGTCGTCCAGTCAGTGAAATTCTGGATCTGGCCGAAACCAATATTTTCTCGATTGCCGAACAGCATAATAATAATGCCAAGGCGCAAGGCCCAAAAGCCATTAACACCGTCGTTGCCGATGTATTTGACAAGCTGAACGAACTGTCACAAATGGAAGGCAGTATTACTGGTCTGACTACAGGCTTTGTAGAACTGGATAATAAAACTTCCGGGATGCAGGCCGGTGATTTAATTATTGTTGCAGCGCGTCCATCTATGGGTAAAACCACTTTTGCCATGAATCTGGTCGAAAGCGTCCTGTTTAATAATAATTTGCCAGCTCTGGTGTATTCAATGGAGATGCCCGCTGACTCCATTGCCATGCGTATGATTTCTTCTTTTGGCCGTGTGCATCAGGGACATTTACGTGCCGGTAAAATGGATAGTGATGAATGGTCCAAAGTAACCAGTACGATTGTACATTTACAGGAAAAGCATCTCTATATTGATGATTCATCTGCCCTGCCACCGACAGAAGTTCGTGCGCGTGCGCGCCGTATTGCCAAAATGCATGGCGGTAAACTGGGCTGCATCATGGTCGACTATTTACAGCTGATGAAAGTTCCGGGTATGGGGGATAACCGTGTCGGTGAGATTTCAGAAATTTCTCGCAGCCTGAAGGCACTGGCCAAAGAAATGCAGTGTCCGGTCATTGCCTTGTCCCAGCTCAACCGTTCTCTGGAGAACCGGCCAAATAAACGTCCGGTGATGTCGGATCTGCGTGAATCTGGTGCGATCGAGCAGGATGCCGACTTGATTATGTTTATTTACCGTGATGAGGTTTATAACAAGGAATCCAAAGAAGCCGGGACTGCCGAAATTATTATTGGTAAACAGCGTAATGGTCCAATTGGCACCGTTCGTCTGGCCTTTGAAGGTCAATATACCCGTTTTAGTAATCTGTCTCCTGAGTTTTATGCTCAGTATGAGGATGATGAGTAATCATTCTCACATTTCCACCGTCCCTTAAGGAGTAATTTAGGGTGCGTCAAGCTACAGTTTATATTGACAGTTCTGCCCTGCAATATAATTTAAACCGTGTCAAACAACTTGCCCCAAACGCTAAAATCGTCAGCATGGTCAAAGCCAATGCTTATGGACATGGAGTTAAAGACTGCTTAGCAGCCTTAAAAGAGAGTGATGCCTTCGGGGTCGCCTGTCTGCAAGAAGCTCTGGAAATCCGCCAACTCGGATATCAGCAGCCCATCACCCTGATTGAAGGGGTTTTTTCAGTTGATGAAATGCCAGTGGTCATTGAACAAAATATTGAAATTGTTGTGCATCACCCGCAACAGCTAGACTGGCTACTGGCCTATAAAGAGGCCTATAACGCTAAAAAACTGAAAGTCTGGGTTAAACTGAATAGTGGCATGAACCGTCTTGGTTTTAAACTTGAGCACATTAAAGATGTTATTCATCAGCTCAAAGCCGAAGGCTTTAATTGCGTCCTGGCGATGCATTTTGCCAATGCCGATGCTGATCATCCTTTAAATGATGAACAGATTCGCCAGTTCCTTGAAGTCAAAAATGACTGTGCGCCGCTCATGGGCTCCTGCTGTAACTCGGCAGCAATTTATAAGTATCCTGAATTACATTTTGATTTTGTTCGTCCCGGGATTATGCTTTACGGCGCCTCCCCCTTTGCAGATAAAACAATCCATGATCTGGACTTAAAACCTGTCATGACATTTACCGCAGAAATTATCGCGCTGAATTCAATTAAAGCAGGAGAGTCTGTGGGATATGGTTCAACCCTTACCGCTGATCAAGATATGGATTTAGCCATTGTTTCAATTGGCTATGGGGACGGCTATCCACGTGCTTTCCCTCAACAAAACTATGTTGCGATTAATGGCCAGACTACCCGTGTGATTGGTCGCGTAGCTATGGATATGATTGCAATTGAGGTCACGGGCTTAAATGTAGACTTAGGCACCGAGGTTGAGCTTTGGGGGCAAACCCGTTTGGTGGATGATGTGGCTGAAGCCAATGGCACCATTGGTTATGAGCTGCTTTGCCGTCTGACCAACCGCCCACGACGTAAAGTGCTGTAAACATAAATTTTATCAGCAATACAAAGCCCGACCTTGAGTTGGGCTTTGTATTGTCCGAGATCATTCTATTACTTATTAAAGAAAATACTCACTTGAAGGCGTCGGTAATTCTGCCAGACCCTTTTTTAAAGTTTCCGACCATTGACGGCTAATATCAGTAAAATACTTATCATCTTCTGCAATCCGCTTACCCTTCGGCATCATCAGACTATTTTTTTTATACACCAGCACATCCAGTGGCATTCCCACAGATACATTAGAACGTAAAGTTGAGGCAAAGGAGATGAGAGAACAACGCAGCGCCTCATCTAATGGCATATCATAGGTCAAAGCGCGGTCCAGAATCGGTTTACCGTATTTACTTTCTCCAATCTGGAAATATGGCGTATCCGTTGTCGAGCAAATAAAATTACCTTGCGGATAAATATGGTAAAGCTGCATTTCCTGATCTTTAATCTGTCCGCCCACCAGCAAATTACAATAATAGGTACTTTGCTCCTGCACATCCTCAGTAACATTGGCGATGACTTTTTTCAGTATACTGCCAATCAGCTCTGCCACATCAAACATGGTATGCAAACTGAGTATATTCGGCTCCTGTTTCAGCTCCAGATGGTTTTTAATGTGACCAATCACCGCCTGGCTTGTCGCCAGGTTTCCCGAGGCTTGAACCACAATCAGACGCTCTCCATCCACCCCGAAAGTATATAGTTTACGAAATACTGAAATATGATCCACACCCGCATTGGTTCGAGTGTCACTAATAAAAACCATTCCCTGTTCTAAACGTAGCGCACAACAATAGGTCATTATTTGACTCCTGTTAACAGCCTAATATCTGGAAGATAGAATACATAGATTCCTCTCCTCCTTTTCCCTTACCCTGCGTGCGGGTTACATCCCGATCATCCCAACCAGCGGCAATATACACCTCGGTACTTGCCCTACACAGCTGATGACTAATATCAAAACAATACTACTTTTTCTTAATTTATACTTCTGCCCAAGCATGACTTACCAAATGATGGGCCTCAAAAATATCGCATAGCACACCTATTTCGACTTAAACAAGATACATGCAGAAATGGTAGCTTCAAAACCAATAGCATATCGCCTGTAATAAGTCGGTTCACCTTCAATTAGAGATCAGCCTCGAATAACTGATGAATATGATCACTGAACTGATAAAACTGGATGGAACTCGGTGTACGGCGTAATTGCTGCCAGTATTCTTCCAAATCTTCCCATCCCATCTCAACTAAAGTTTCAACAAGATAATCAATTTTAGTTAAGGTCTTTTGAGTGTCTATGGCTAAACGTAGCTGTTGATCCAGTTGATCTAAAGACTGGCCCAAGCTGAAAAATAAAAAGATATCCGGGGATTCTGCCTCCAAGACATCTTCGCAATCATGAACAACATCACAGATATAAGCAGCATTTTCATGAGTAGTTTTAATCAGCCTGCTCAGTTCTGAATAGGCGCTGGCTGATAAAACTCCCCGTAACTTCTGAATCTTCTCCTGAGCTTGCTTAAAATAGTACCTGAAAGAAGCGGGTTGCTTCGCATCCAGGATTAACTCATTTAACGAACTGGCATCAAAAGCCGGTAGGCAAAAGGCATGAGCATAATTAAGTGCCGCCTCATCATCCAGAAATGGAAAATGCGAACATAAAAACTGGGTTCGAGATAAATATCGACCTAACCAAAAAATATGCTGCGCATTGGTATTCAACAAGACCATGACGTTTTCCTTCGTTGGCTGTGAATGCAGATTGTCAACTACTCCCATATTTTTTTCCTTACCCTTAGGATAAACTACCACCAGAGATCGCTTATCGCGTTAAACTGCTCGATACTATTTCAGCGCACTAAACTGAACTTAAAAAATGTAAATCAATAAGGTGCTCTAAAATATTGATATTGAATTATTTTATTTAGAACTAATTTCAAAGTAGGCTGCACACTATAAAGATACAGGCTAACCAAGATTCTTATTCCAAATATTTTAAATATTTCAATTGACTGCTTAGAAGCCAGTCGCCCGACCAGTATTCAGTGACCCAAACCTTAAGCTGCTCTCACGATCCACTAAGCTCCACAAGACGAAATATATTTCACATATTTTGCCTGAGGACTTTGGTAGCTCAGAACATTTTGACAAGTACTGTCTCATCCAAATAAGATCCGATTATGCTATCGATATAGGGAAGGTTGATTTATCATTTACTGCCCCTGCTCTTGATGCATGGGCAATTACAATATGATGCTATAAACAGATTACCATTAAATTGGGAGTACCTTAGTTCCTCTCTGCTTTAAAGTAAAAAATCAAGATACACCATCGATACATTTATAAATAACATTAACTAGATGATAGCCACCTATGGTTTTTACATAAACCTTCATGCTTCCCACAAAAAGGTTACGCGATGTTACCAAGAGCCTATCTATTACTCTTGCCAGAAAAACAGTTCATAATATGCGCTGTTATAGTAACCGATATTAAGACCACCACCAAAGACCGGTCAGTATCAGCTCTTTCAATCAGAATCCCTTTTAATAATTTTGATTATTTCCGTGCTAAAAACATGAAACTGTTCAAATAATTTAGGCTTTAATTTTTGACTTATCTTCAGGTATTTTATCATTTCGACAACTTCGAAAGATGTTCTTAAATTATCTTCGAGCATGACTCATTCGGCCGTGGAATCACAGATCACATTAATCCTGCGAATCTGGCTATATTTTATGGATAACTTTTTAAAGGCAACTGCTGGTATAAAAGTTGCGAAGGGCGGAGCTTAATTACTTTGATAATTACAGGGTCTGAATTAATTTCGTCTCTAACCTGAGTTTTTGTATTATAGAACCTTTGTTGCGCAGAATGACTTGCGAAAAAAATGCGGATTTCATATTGTGTTACTCTCTTGATCTACACTTGTCCTATTGATAGCCAGTAAAATATATTATGTCAGCACAAGAAAAAGAAACCTCGAATAGCCTTTATCGCCAATGGCAAATCTTGTCGCGTCTTTCTACCGGTAAATGGATGGGAACACGTGAATTACAGGAAATCCTGAACCGTGAAGGCATTGAAATCAGCTTGCGGACCATTCAGCGTGATTTAAACCAGATTGCCCAGCGCTTTCCGATTGAAAGCAGTAAAACGACACCCCAAGGCTGGCGCTGGCGTTCAGATGCTCCTATTCAAAGCTTGCCTCATATGACCAGCTCGCAGGCTGTAACCTTTATGATGGTAGAAGAACACCTGAAGCATTTGCTACCGCCCAGCCTGATTGATGAAATGAATCCCTGGTTTGATCTGGCGCGACGTAGTCTTTCTTCGCAAAATAATGTCCGGCAATGGATCAACCGGGTCCGGATTGTACCGGCCACCCAACCACTGATTCCGCCTTTTGTCGATAAGGTCGCCCAGCAAGCCATTTATGAAGCTTTATTACAGGACAAGCAACTGGAATGTATCTATCAGGGCCGTGGTCTTCAAAGTGAGGAAAAAACCTATATTCTGAATCCACTGGCTTTGGTACAAAAAGGTTCAATTATTTATCTGGTCTGTACCCGTCATGATAAGTCCGATATTCAAACCTTTGCCCTGCACCGCTTTAAATCCGCAATTGTGCTAAATTCCCGTGCTTTGCATCCTGTAAATTTTGATATTGATGATTATATTGAATCAGGGGCACTGGGCTTTCGCGTCGACTTCAACCATCCAACTGAAAATGTCACCCTGAAATTGACCATGGATGAGGTAGATGCCCACTATTTTGAAGAAAGCCAGCTCAGCAAAGACCAAAAAATTGAAAAGCTGGAAAATGGCATGTTCCTGATCAGTGCGACTGTCCCCTTTACTTCGCAACTGACCTGGTGGTTACGCAGCTTTGGAAAAAAAATCAAACAGATAGAGCCTACCACTGTAGCGAATGCAGTTTATCAGCTTGATAGTCAGGATTCTCAATAGAATATCCACTCAACTTTAAAAATCCCATAGTATAAAAAGTCCCCTATTGGGGACTATATTTTTTGATTATCTGGGTTTGATCAATCGGCCAGCAAACCCATCTATTGTCTTTGTCTGCTTTATCAATAATCCATGAGAAGAGAGGAAGCTGCCGTCAAACGGTTCCAGTATGACGATCGTACTCAATTATGCATTCACCTTGCTGAGTTTATGCCTGTATACAACTTTGGCCGCAGACTCAAAAACAATCCAAGCAGCTGAGTCCCTACGGGTCCCTCTGCAAACCACGGACAGATGAACCTGAAGTTTTGAATTTGTTCCATTGCAGGAAATGCCGGCACTAAACACCTAGCATGACTTATAGACAGGTCAGTTCTGCATCATTCAAATGAATGGATTTTTGAGGTGTCATTTTCATCTTTAATATTGCCATGTACTATGTATAACCATAGTTCATTCTTTGAGAGTAATATCAAAAATACATAAATTTTATAGAGTTTTTCCCTTAGAATAATTTCTGCAAAATTTCTCGCTATTATCTATCCAGCTTTTCCTTGATTCAGGGCTATTACAATAAGCCTATAAAATTAAACAACAATTCTCTGCTTGTATCTCAGCCCTTGGTTTGTACATGATAAAGCCTATGTAGACTCAGGGAAATAAAATCACAATGGCTAACCCCGCTCAATTAATACGCCACAAACTATTGAATACTTTTTTTTCACGCCACTCGATCTGGTTTGCGTGCATTATTATTGCCGTGATTTTTACCACGTTTCATATTGGTTATGAGCCGCATTATATTAATTATTTTATGCCACAAACCCTCGTGAATACCTTATGGATTGTGACTATTCTACTGAGTTTACTTGGGCTATATGATGTCCTGCAAACCAAACATTCCATTCTTAAAAACTACCCAATCATGGGGCATTTCCGCTTTATTTTTGAGGAATTCCGCCCCGAAATTCGTCAGTATTTTATTGAAGCAGACCGTGATGCGTTGCCTTTTTCACGTATGCAGCGCAGTCTGGTCTATCAGCGAGCTAAAAATGAAAATGCTGACAAGCCTTTTGGCTCAATCCTGAATGTGTATGAAGATAATTACAGGTTTGTGACCCATTCTATGACCCCATGCCAGATTGCAGATCCACAAACCTTCCGTATCCTGATTGGGAATGAACAATGTAGTCAGCCCTACTCTGCTTCTATTTTTAATATCTCGGCCATGAGTTTCGGCAGCCTGAGTGCCAATGCTGTTCGCGCTCTTAACCTGGGTGCTAAAAAAGGTGACTTTTATCATGATACTGGTGAGGGCAGCATTAGTCCCTATCATCTGGAACATGGTGGGGACCTGGTCTGGGAACTCGGTAGCGGCTATTTTGGCTGCCGTACGCTAAGTGGTCAGTTTGATCCTGAACGCTTTGCAGCCCAAGCTCAACTACCTCAAGTAAAAATGATTGAAATCAAGCTCTCACAAGGTGCCAAGCCGGGCCATGGCGGTATTCTGCCAAAGAGCAAGATTTCCGAAGAAATTGCCCAAATTCGTGGCATCAGTCGTGAGCATGACTGTATTTCCCCTTCTAACCACCCGGCCTTTTCCACCCCTATTGAAATGATGCATTTCATTCGGCAATTACGTGAACTTTCTAAAGGCAAGCCTGTCGGCCTCAAGCTTTGTCTGGGACAACCCTGGCAGTTTATGAGTATGGTCAAAGCCATGCTGCATACCCAGATTTACCCGGATTTTATTGTGGTAGATGGCTCTGAAGGCGGGACTGGCGCGGCCCCCATTGAACTAGTGGACTACGTAGGCGCTCCTCTACGTGAAGGTTTGCTTTTTGTACACAATACGCTGGTAGGTGCAGGGATCCGGGATAAAATCAAGATTGGTGCCAGTGGTAAAATTATTAGTGCCTTTGACATCGCCAGTACTCTGGCAATGGGTGCTGACTGGGTCAATTCAGCGCGAGGCTTCATGTTCGCCGTAGGCTGTATTCAGGCACAAAGCTGTCATACCAACCAATGTCCAGTCGGCGTAACCACTCAGGATCACAACCGCCAGAAGGCTTTGCATGTCCCGACCAAAGCTGAACGGGCATTTCATTTTCATAAAAACACCCTGCATGCTCTGGCAGAACTGATTGCCTCTGCAGGTTTAGAACATCCTTCAGCCATTAAGCCGCATCATCTGGCACAGCGGATTAGCAATCATGAAATCAAGAATTTTGCGCAGATTCATTTCTGGTTAAAAGAAGGCGAATTACTGTCTTGTGAAAACAAGGATGAGGAGAATTTTTACTTCCGGATGTGGAATATGGCTGAACTGGAACGCTTTTGATTTTACAGGTCTCAGATTCCTACTCAATTAAAGAGGCGTTATTCAACGCCTCTTTTAGATTTTGGATGCTGCTTAATAATAAGTTTTGCTGCCATGCGCATGCAGGAAAGCCGGAATAAGACCTGTTAAGGCTGCCCGTATATCCGCACGCTCATTAATCAGCTGATGCGAACCTTCTTCTAGCATCAATAGAGTCTGCAAACGGAACTTACGCCGGATAAACTCGATATTATAACGCCAGTCCACTGTCTGATCCTGCGCACCCTGCGCTAGCCAGACCGGAATACGGCAAGCTGGACGCTCTTCCATTTCCAGCATCCAGCGCGACATGGCCAGAATCCAGTCCATCCCCATCATACGGGGCTGCAAAGGATCTTTTAAACGGATAAAACGCAGGAATTCCGGATTATGATTATTCCGTCTAAAATGCCGTGGCACTTCACGCTTAATCCGACTAATAATTCCCAGTCCAAGCGGATTATGCCACCAGGCTGTCTTGGCTGGACGAATCAGTGGAGAGAGCAGCAGCACACGATCCACAAAAGGATTCTCGCGGCGTTCTGCAAATTCCAATAAGTGATGCATCCAGATCGCGCCACCGGTACTTTGTCCAATACCAACCCAAGGCTTCGGTAATTGCGTTGCATGTTTGACATAATGATACACGGCATGCAAGACCTGCTGATAATGGTCAAAATTCTGAATGCTGGCCGGTGAACCATCGCTCAGCCCATGCCCCGGCAAATCATAGGTCAGTACGCTAAACCCCTGTTCCAGCAGTTCCCGTACAATCGGCTGATAGATTCCGCTATGTTCCAAATAGCCATGTAATAAAAAAGCCGTACCCTGTATCTTGTCAAAACGGGTATTTTCCAGATGAGGCTCAAAGACCTGAACATGCAGCCTGAACAGTGGCATTTCGATATAGCCCTGCCAGTGTTTACAATCCAGTGAATCAAAGCCATATAACTTGCGATAGGACTGCAAATCAGGTGATACCTGCTCGTCTAGCCGGTTTAAATTCAGCGATTCTAATAATTGCGGCGTAATGTCCCGGCTCGGTACAGGCAGGTCAAGCTGTTTTAGGATTGCAGGATTTAAAAATGGAATATCAGACATTATGGTACCTCCCGACAGTCACTGGATCCGAACCACACATCGCGTATGGTGGCCAACAGTTCATAATTGGCCCGGCGACTATGATCATAGTTTTGTGTACTTGGACGCCATCTGGTTAATGACGTCGGCATTGGTGCTTCTACCGGAATGGTCTGAATTCCGTTTAATGCAAATAAACGGCGGGTACGCGGCATATGATAACGGTCTGTAATCAGTATCACTGTCGGTGCTCCACCTTTTTTTTGTAATAATAACGAGCTAAAGCGACTGTTCTCACAAGTATTCATACTGCGATCTTCAAGCAGTTTGGCATCGACATCATATTGTTGTAGCCAGCGTTGCATATAAGGTGCTTCAACGCCACTTAATACAATCGGCAACTGAAAGCGTTTTTCAACTTCTAGGGTTGTTTCCAAACGCAGTCGAGTATAATTATTAACCACTATATCTTTGCCATTTTCGTCCAGCGTCAAACCACCACCCACCACTACAATTGCATAAGGTTTGGCGTTATTAAGTGGCTTTTGTTGCTGATCTTGTAACAATGCCAGCTCCTGCTGGATGGCTTTCTCGTCCACCAGTTCTGCTGCGCTGGCTTCTTCCTGCTCCAAAGAATGAGTAGTCAAAAACTCGATATACTGCTCTATACGCTCTTTATTTTCATTGCTGTCCCATTCCAGTAACTGGCGGACATTTTCGGTGGGATCACTAATTTCCACAGCGACGGCCTGAGTGGGCAATAACGGCACTTGCGGCGGAGGAGTTTGCTCAGCTTTTTCTTCCTGCTGTTGACGTTGGTAGTCTTCGATTAGCTGCTGCAACGCTTTATAACGGGCCTGAATCAGCACTAGGTTAGCTGAGTTATTTTGCTGAATATCCTGCTCGATTACCTGTAAATAAGCCTGACGGGCAATCCATAAATCAGAGCCTGGCTCCAGTGTTTCATGCTCACTCAGAGCAGCCATTTTTTGGCTTTGTGCCGCAACTTCATTCACTTCCAGAGATACAAACTGATTGAGTCCCTTAACCACCAGATGCGAATAAAAAGGCGAATAGAATAACACCAGCAAACAGCCGAACAGCACAAACAATCCCGTGATTAGCTGTACCAGACGGACCATCCAAAAGGTGTTTTTCATTTAATTATTCATCCTTGATGAGAACGGATTAAGCCATTTATATCAAATAATACCGGCTCCGGCTCTAGCATGATCCTAAATTGTGCCCAGACTGCCTGTTGTACCGCATGATATGTATATTGCACATCTTTCAGCGATGCCTGACCATAATTCACCAGTACCAGTGCCTGTTTATGAAACATCCCTACCGGCCCCAGCTGTTTACCTTTCCAGCCCGCCTGATCAATCAGCCAGCCTGCCGCTATTTTAACCCGATCATTAGGCTGCGGATAATGGGGTAAATGCGGGAAATTTGCTGCAATTTGGTCAAAATCTGTCTGATCCACCACCGGATTTTTAAAGAAACTTCCCACATTAGGATAGTCTTTAGGATCAGGCAATTTGCTTTGGCGGATGGCAATCACCTGCTGTTGCAGATTTTCTGCAGTGAGATGATCACCTACCGCAGTCTTCAGATCTCCATAATTCAGTTTCAGATCTTCATGTTTGAGTAATTTAAACGTGACGTGCGTAATGACATAACGAGTCGGGTCATCTTTGAAAATACTATGCCGATAGGCAAACTGGCAATCTGCCGCAGCAATTGACCCAAACTGCTTGGTCTGGCGATCATATACCTGTACCGAGTCGATAAACTCGCCGACCTCAACCCCATAAGCGCCAATATTCTGTACCGGAGAGGCACCGACACGTCCGGGAATCAGCGCCAGATTCTGTAACCCATACAGCTGCTGTGCAGTGGTCCAGAGCACAAAATCATGCCACACTTCACCTGCGCCAACTTGTAGAAATTGATGGTGCTCATCTGCATGCAGCAGTTCAATTCCGCGGATATTCATATGCAATACCAGCGCATGGATGCGTTCAGGTAAGAGCATATTACTGCCGCCTGACAGAATTAAACTATTCAGCTGCTGCTGTGCTGCAAAATCCAGTGCAACAGTCAGATCATCCGTCGACTGAATTTCCGTATAATAAGAAGCCACCGCGTCAAGATTCAGGGTATTGAAGGATTTAAGCTGAACTTCAGTTTGAATCTGCATAACTTAAACCTGGCTGCTTTGATGCTGTTGAAAAATCTCGACCCAAGCTTTGCTGCTGGACTCACATTGATCCAGCACACGCTCAAAGCCCTCAGCACCTCCATAATAAGGATCGGGTAAGGCCTGCTGTGGATAGTCCTGATCATGCTCGCTCATCAAGGCAGTACGGGCACGTAAAGCACCGAATTGGGCTTCCGCCTTGGCTTGCAAGTCTTGAATATTAGACAGGTTTTCCAAATCCATAGCCAGAATCAGGTCATGCTCAAGAAAGTCCTGAATAGTCAGCTGACGTGCCCGTAAGCTAGATAAGTCATAGCCACGCTTTAAAGCATGTTGCTGACTGCGCAAATCGGGTGCCTTGCCCGGATGATAATTACTGGTGCCAGCTGAATCGACCACAATGTTGAGTTTCCTTGCATCACAATAATGTCTGAGTACCACTTCTGCCGTGGGAGAGCGACAAATATTTCCCAAACAGACACATAACACCTTATATGGCGTTCTGGATGACATAAACAACCTCAAAGTTAATCAATTCCTGGATTCTTATGTTAAGTTATTTACTGCATGAATCCTATATCACCCCCCTAGAATAATCTCGTATTTAGCATAAAAAGAAAGGATAAGCCCATGGATCGTTTTCAGTTTCAAACCGTACCCAATATTATTGCCGGACTTGGCGCGATTCAGGAATTGTCCCAGATTCTTAAAAAAGGCCGTTATGAACGGCTGTTGCTGGTCACTGATCCCGGCATGTTTCAACATAAACTCCATCTTCCTATTCTAGATATTGTTGAAGATGCTGGACTGGACTATGCCATTTATGCTCAGGTTCAGGCTGATCCGGCCGATACTCTAATTCTTGAGGCAGCCGCTTTTTCCAAGCAGGAAAATATTGATGTGGTGCTCGGTTTTGGTGGCGGCAGCTCCATGGATGTCGCCAAACTGATTGCGATCTTGAGTCACCCGACGCAGCATCAAAGCCTGTCCGACCTGTATGGGGTTGATCAGGCCACTGGCCCACGTCTGCCGCTTATTCTGGTGCCTACTACGGCAGGGACTGGCTCTGAAGTCACGCCTATTTCCATTGTAACAACCGGAGAAACCACTAAAAGTGGGATTGTGGCCCCTATTCTCTATGCTGATACGGCAATTTTAGATGCCAGTTTTACCCAGAGCCTGCCGGCACATATCACAGCAGCGACCGGCATTGATGCCATGGTGCATGCAATTGAAGCTTATACCTCAAAGCTCAAGAAAAATTTTTATACAGATATACTGGCCAAGCATGCCCTGACACTTTTGAACCAGAATCTGCCTCTGGTACTCAAAGATGGCAGTAATCTGGAAGCACGACAGAATATGCTGGTCGGTTCAATGCTGGCCGGGCAGGCTTTTGCCAATGCACCTGTCGGTGCCGTACATGCGCTGGCCTACCCTTTAGGTGGACATTTCCATATTTCTCATGGGCATAGTAATGCGTTGGTACTGACTGAAGTTCTGAAATTCAATATACCGGCTGCCAAACAGCGCTATGCCGAGCTTATGACTTGGCTGGAACCACAAAGCAAGGGCTGTCATGATGGGCTGGCGGATCTGTTTATTGACCATTTTAATAATCACTTAACCAAAAGCGGACTCACTTTAAAACTCAGACAACTGGATATTCCTGAGCATATGCTGATAGTTATGGCAGAGGATGCCATGAAACAAGGACGTCTGTTGCAGAACAATCCACGAGAGCTGAGCGTAGAGGATGCTTACCAGATTTATCAGGCAATTTATTAGTTTTTATCTAAAAAAAATAGACCATATTTTCCGACCTAATCGCTTGAATCTTAAACTTTATGAAATTAACTATTAAACAGCGCGCGCAATATTCTTTTTTTCTGCCTATTCAGACCCGCTGGGCCGATAATGACTTGTATGGACATGTCAATAATGTCACCTATTACAGCTATTTTGACACGGCAGCGAATACACTGCTCATTCAAAAAACAGGTTTCGACCCGAAATCTTCTGCTTTTATCGGACTGGTGGTTAGCTCCAACTGTCAGTTTAATCAAGAATTGTCTTATCCCGAGATCATTGAGGTGGCTGTGGCAATTGAAAAAATAGGACAATCTTCCCTATGTTATGATCTGGCAATTTTTAAGCAAGGTTCAGACAGCGCAGCAGCTCAGGGCAGTTTTATTCATGTATTTGTAGACCGTCAGACACGAAAAAGCATCCCGATTTCTAAAGAAATGCGGGATGCTTTAGCAGAATATGCTTCGCCTTAAGATATGTTCTATTTCAGCTGAATATTTTGCAGTTCGCCATCAAACTGCCGAATCAGGTCACGCACTGCCGGCTCGGCATAGAGTAGCTCTTTAGCACGTTTAAAAGCTCGTGCTTTACGTTCATGTTGCATGACATATGGCGTAAGTTGCTCGACATCTTCAAATTTGACCGTAAAGAAAGTCTGTGGCCATTTCTCCTTCAGCGCTTCTTCCAGAATGTGCTGCAACTGGCTAAACAACTGCTGATATTGTTCAGGCAGATGAAATACCGATGCTGCATTAATCTGGCCACTCATAATACCGTATTGTGCCAACTCCTGTACCGCTGGAGAAAGCTGGCTATTTCTAAACCAGTATTCCCATTTCTCCACCGTCCACTCACCTTCCAGCACCTGTTCAGGTGTTTTTAGAATATCCTGAGGCATTAAATCTGCAGAATTATTCTGCTCAGTTTTTGCAAGCTGTGCCCTTGGCTGAGATTCTAATGTAATAGCTGTTTCATTCAGCTGCTGCTCGGCCACCACCTCTTCGCATGCTGCTTCAAGTACAAGGTTTTGCCCGGTCTTTTCATGATGAATGGAAGCTGCCTCAGCCGGCAAATATTCCGCCAAAAGAAAATCATCACTACTGTCGGTACTTTCTTCAACGGTCTCTGTCGCGACAATGTCTTCAAATCCAAACAGCGCATCGCCACTTTCCGGATCAAATAGTATAGAGGCAGATTCAGTATCGGCCCTAACGACCTCACTGACAGGCAGAACGGTTGCATCTGGAGTTTGACTGAATGCAGGAGTACCAGATTCAGTCTCTGCTACTTCATCTTCCAGAAAATCATCCGAAGATGGTTCAGATGATGATAGCGTTTCAGCCTTATCTGTATCTTCTAATGAAAACCCATCAAAGGCAGGGGCTGCCTCTACAGCTTCCGTCTGACTGTTTTTTAGGGGCGGTTGCAAACGGGTCGAGGGCGTCTCCTCTGCTGGAGCTGGCGTAGCCTGAGTGACCGGAATTTCATGAGGCTGGATTGGACGGAAAGCCAGTAAACGCAATACTGTCATTTCAAAGCCCTGCTCCTGAGTGACGGCCAGCTGTAAATCGGCTCGTCCTTTACAGGCAATCTGATAGTAAAGCTGTAGGTCCTGTGGAGAAATCAGCGCAGATAGCTGCATGATTTTTTTATTGATTTCAGCACTATATTTCAGGCTTAAATCTGGCAGATACTGGAGTAATGCCAGTTCATGCAAGGTCGAAATCAGCTGATCCAGAACTAGGGATACATCCAGTGCCTGCTGACGGAACTGAAGCAAGAGTTCGCTAACCCGTGCTTTTTGATTCTGATGAACTGCCAGAATCAGGTCATAAATAATGGTACGGTCAATCAGACCCAGCATGTCTTTGACATCTTGATGCTGAATGGCTCCTTGACCATAGGCAATCGCCTGATCAGTTAAAGACAAAGCATCACGTAAAGACCCTTGGGCAGATTCCGCGATTTGCCAGATCGCATCCTGATCGGCCTGAATGCTTTCTTTGCTTAAAATATTGCCTAAATGTTCGGTAATTTCATCTATCGCCAAAGGACGCAAGGTAAATTGCAGACAACGGGAAATCACCGTAATCGGGAGCTTCTGGGGATCTGTGGTGGCAAACAGGAATTTAACGTGTTCTGGGGGTTCTTCTAAAGTCTTGAGCAAGGCATTAAAAGAATGCGTAGACAGCATATGCACTTCGTCAATCAGATAAACCTTAAAGCGACCTTGGGTTGGCGCATAAGGTACGTTATCCAACAGCTCACGGGTATCTTCCACTTTAGTACGGGATGCGGCATCAATCTCGATCAGATCGATAAAACGTCCTTCATTAACCGCCGTACAGGTCGGGCAAACTTCACACGGTGTTGCAGTCACACCCGTTTCACAGTTCAAGCACTTCGCCAAAATACGGGCAATGGTGGTTTTCCCCACTCCACGCGTTCCTGTAAATAAATAGGCATGATGCAAACGGCCACGCTCAAGTGCACTGGTTAAGGCACGTGAAACATGGTTTTGACCCACCAACTCATTAAAATTACGAGGACGATATTTTCGCGCAAGTACTTGATACATGTATGCTCCTTGTTACAGGCCTAAGCATACTGTCTTTTTACAAAATAGTGAATGAGTTAATGAATTATGGCTCTTTCCCTAGAGATACTATCAATTTGATTTAATTCTTTCATCTTAAAAGTATTATTTTCATTTTTATGGATTTGAATGACGACAGTATAAGTTTTACAGAGTTTTAATTAATGATCAGGCTTACTTAATTTTTCCCGCTCTTCGATTATTATAGTAGGCAGAATTTAGTAGCTTAATAAACGTCAGCTCTCCTCAACAAAGTTTGCTGATGAAAAACCTATCTGAAATCAAACCAATACCAATAGAAGTTCATCCAAGTGCCACCATATTAAATGAGATAGGGAATTTAAGAAATAATTGATAAAGTGAACTAAAATTATTTGAGATAAAGGTGGAGAGAAATTTGCACACTTCCCCTCAGAATGATCTACAGAACGTTAAACATACATTATTTGAAAACAGCAAATTATTTATTAAACAATCAAAGATTTATATCTTTTTATTATGCTGTTCTATTTTGTTGTCAACAATACTTGCAGTTTTGGCTCCTTATACCTTTGCGTCAATGATTGACAAAGTTACCTTAAGTAATTCTGTAGAGACTATAATAGGTTTAGGCTTCTTTTTTTATGCAGTGTTACTTGGGCTGTCTTTAATTTTTAAAGAAGCTGTAATTTACCTATCTGTCATTCTTGCAGAAACCTTGAATTATATTAGCTCTACAAACTTTTTTAAGAAAATCAGGTAATCCCCCCTAAAAATAATAGGATCTAAAAGTAGAATTTTCTCTTAAGATACGAGCAGGAGATTCTGCATGAAAACATCTAAATTTACTGACAGTCAGATCATGTCCATCTTGAAACAGGCAGAATCTGGCACACCTGTAGCGACCCTTTGCCGTGAACACGGCATGAGTAATGCTACCTTTTATAAATGGCGTGCCAAATATGGTGGTATGGATACATCATTAATGGCTCGACTGAAAGAGCTAGAAGCCGAAAATACCAGACTTAAAAAGATGTATGCGGAAGAGCGATTAAAGGCCGAAATCATCCAGGAAGCGATGGCAAAAAAGTGGTAAAGCCATCTTGCCGGCGTAAGATGGCACAACAGGCAGTTGCCCAGCATGCCATTAGTATTCGTTTGGCTTGTAAAGCATTTGGCATTAGTGAAACCTGCTACCGCTATCAAGCCAAACTCAGCGATGACAATGCACTCATTGCTGAACAGCTCATTGAACTCACTGAGGAAAATTCCGATTGGGGCTTTGGTTTGTGCTTCTCGTATTTACGGCATGTTGAGAGTTGCTGCTGGAATCACAAGCGGGTTTACCGCATTTACTGTGAGTTGGCACTGAATCTGCGTATTAAACCGAGAAGAAGACTAAAACGGCATGCGCCTGAACCATTGAAGGAACCAATCCGAGAAAATCAGGTTTGGTCATTAGATTTTATGCATGATCAGCTTTCCGATGGTCGCAAGTTTCGATTATTGAATGTGATTGATGATTACCGCCGCGAAGGCCTAGCCATTGAAGCAGGGTTTTCATTGCCCACAATCAGGGTTATTCGTACGTTGAATCAATTGCTGGAGTGGAGAGAAAAACCGTTAGTGATCCGATGCGATAATGGTCCCGAATTTATCAGTCACGAATTTGTGCGCTGGGCTACTGAGCACGGTATTCGTATTGAATATATTCAACCGGGTAAGCCACAGCAGAATGCGTATATTGAACGCTATAATCGGACCATACGTTATAGTTGGCTGAGCAAGCATTTATTTGATACTTTGGATGAAGTACAAGATTATGCAACAAACTGGTTGTGGCATTACAACCATGAAAGACCACATCAAGCTAACAAAGGAAAGCCACCTCTAATGGCTGCTTAACCTCTACTTTTAACTTCGGTTATTTATGGGAGGATTACCATCATTCTAAAAGAATCTCACTTTTTTATTGACCATAATCCTGCTGAAATTCAGGCAATGCAAAATCAGGGAGCATTTGCATTGAATAAAGTGATGCAATTAAGTCTGATTTCCTTTATCCCAAGTGCCTTACAAATTGTTTTTTCATGCTTTATTCTCGGCCTGAAGCTAGATCCTAAGGTGGTGACAATTGTTCTTTTATACGGGTCATTTTTTATTGGATTATCATATTTTTCAAGTAAACGCATAGAAGAATATTTAAAAGTAGCAACCAGTGAAAGACAAAAAAACACCCAGTTGGTGGGCAATGCCATGTCTATGATGGATATCTTAAGATTTTTTAATGCAGCTGCCTGGATAGAGCATCGGTTTCAGGAAGGTTCTAAACAAATATTGAAAAGCCTGACCTCATATTCTTTAAAGCGTACTTACTATGCTGTTATTTTTGGTTTGGCTCTTAGCATTCAGTTTATTATTACTTTTTATATTCTTATTCCTGATGTTCAGGCAGGTCGTATGAGTGTGGGCGATCTGGTTTTATTTAATACTCTATTGCTTCAACTTAATACACCTTTTGAAATGATCGGGAGATGTATACTTGAATTTAATCAATCTTATATAGAATTCAAACCTTTTGCCAGAATGTGGAACGAACCAGAATTAGCAGACAACTCAAAACAATTAACAGCAAACTGTCCAGAGAGTAAACATCTTTCTGGTGTCTTAAAATTTCAGGATGTATCTTTCACTTATTCAAATGGACGTAGAATTCAGAATATTAACTTTACTGCAAAACGTGGAAAAATCACTTTTCTAACAGGTGATAGTGGGGCAGGTAAATCAACTATTTTCAAGTTGATTTTAAAACAAATTGAACCTGATCAAGGAGATATTGTAGTGCACAATATTTCTTTAAACAGTATTGACCGTAATACATGGTTTTCACAAGTAGGTGTAGTTCCACAAGAAGTAATGTTACTGAATGATTCGATTAAAAATAATATTTGTTTAGGGCGGCCTTATGATGACCATAAAATTTATCAGGCAGCTCAAAAAGCACAAATTTTAGATCGTATTATCATGATGCCCGATGGTTTCGATACCAAAGTTGGGGAAAGAGGCATGACTCTTTCTGGCGGAGAAAAACAAAGGATCTCTATAGCGAGAGCACTATATGCTGATCCCGAATTTCTGCTCTTGGATGAGGCCAGTTCAAATTTAGATATAGAAACAGAGCATGAAATTATGTCTCATATGCGTAGCCTAAAAGATAGCGTGACGATCATAGCTATTACTCACAATCCTGAACTTATTCATAAGGAAGATATAGTCATACAACTATAGATTGTGCTAGATTTCAATTTATTTAAAATCAACATACTATGCAGCCCTGATATAAAATCAGAGCTGCATACTTTTAAGCTTCTTTTATGTAATTGCTAGGGCTTGTCCTCATTTGGCTTTGCACCAAATAAACATGCAAGCAATGTAGATCATAGACTGATAATTTCGTGCAAGCTTATCAAATCGGGTAGCAATAGCACGGAAATGTTTTAATTTCGCAAATGCATTTTCAACTAAATGTCTTAATTGATATAGATATTTATCAAACTCCTTATTCAACCTCTTACTATTTGATCTCATTGGAATAATGAGAATCATATCCTTATTCTGGGCATATATTCTAATCTGCCCAGCATCATACCCCTTATCAGCAATAAGATAAGTTGCCTCGTCTACAGTATCAATCAGTTGTTTTGCAACTTGACTGTCGTGGACGTCACCCCCAATGATTTTAAAATCAATCGGTAATCCATTCGCGTCGGTTGCAAGATGTATTTTTGTTGTTCGTCCACCACGTGATTGTCCAATTGCTCTTTTGAAACCATGCCGAGCTCCACTTGCATGTTGATGCACGCGTATGTAGCTTCCGTCAATGAATACCCATTCTTGATCCAGGACGCCTCGTAATCTAAAAAAAATTTATCCCACAATCCCTTGCTTGCCCAACGATTAAAGCGATTGTAAGCAGTTTGCCAAGGACAAAATTCTTGGGGAATATCCCGCCATGTGGCGCCTGTACGCAGTTTCCATAAGATCGCTTCCATGATATTTCTACGATTCTTTGAACAGTAGCAACCATGTAATCGCATAGTATCTTGAATTTTCTGCCGGATATCATCGGTAAGAAGAGTGCGCGCCATTGAAAATGTAGAAATAAAAATAACTCAAAGGAGGATTTTAAGTATTTAAAACCAATTCTTCAAATGAGGACACGCCCTAGCTAAAATGTCGATTAATTCACAAAAAAACAGTACACTTAAGCTTTAAAATACACTTGTTATTAAATGGTTTAATCTTTACATGCAGCAGACTAAACGGTTTCCCATAGGAGCGCATCTTATGGTGAAACATTTCGGTTATACTCATCACGGGATTTATGCCGGGCGTGGTCGTGTAATCCACTATTCCGGATTTGCGCATTTATTTAAGAAACATCCCATTGAAATAACGTCTATTGAAAAATTCAGCCACGGCAAGCCGATTCAAATCCAGTATTATAAATCAGCTAAATATACAGGCCGTAAAGCAGTCCGTCGCATGCGTTCCAGAATGCATGAAAACAACTACCACCTGATTATCAATAATTGCGAACACTTATGTACCTGGGCCATTACTGGCGTGGAAAGCAGCCCACAGGTTATTCGCATGATGAACCGTCTAACCACCATCGGTTATATCAGCTCCATGGTGAGCTTTATGAACAGCATGTTCCTGACCCTTACCACCACCAGCTTCGCGCTTGCGCTCTATATTAAAAAGAAACTCCATGACAAGGCCAAAATGCGTGTGCAGCAATATCGTGACTTACAGGAGCAGATCAAGAGCAAACGCCCGGATCTGGGCAATCTGAAACATCGCTAAAGCTTGGCATTAAAACATACAGTGAATATTTTCCGCATCAAGCTGGCTCAATACCATCCTGAGTAAATGACAGCAAGGCATTTACCTCTGACCGATCACTCAATCCAAAAGAATCACTTGAATCAGGCCCGCATTTTCTTAGGTTAAATAGACTTTCTTAGACTGAATCGCCTCAGGTAGGGCCTGTCCTAATGAGCTTAATGTTTCGCGCTCAACCAGCCTGACAATCGAATCCAAAGGCAGGTCATTATCCTGAAGCCCGAAAGGCTCTTCCAGTTCAGAACTCAGCTCATCCAGCCCCAAGAACAGATAAGCAATCAACGCGACTAGAATTGGCGTCCACAGGCCCAGACTGGCTTCCAGGCTAAATGGCAAGATGAAGCAGAAAGAATAGACAGCCCGGTGCAACAACACCGAATAGGAAAATGGCAGCGGTGTCGACAGAATACGATCACATCCTGCCTGAACATTGCCTAAGGCCACTGTATGCTGATTCAGACTATTATAAATAATATCCGTGATCTTACCCTGCCGATATTGCTGAACTAAATCTTTCTGGATCTGCTCCAGAACCCATTGCGAAGCATTCATATGGGTTGGTAACTGTTCAAATGAATTAGACTCAAACTGTGTACTGGACTGATAATGCTGAATACTTTGCTGCTGCTGCCTTAAGCGGTCACGCAGAAGATGAGTAAATAACATCATCCGATATAATAAAACTTCACGTGTCTGATCATCCAGGACATAACTATCACGGCATAAATGGCGGGTTGTGGAAATTAAGGCGCCCCATAACTTGCGCCCTTCCCACCAGCGGTCGTAACTGGCATTATTTCTAAAGCTTAAAAATATCGACAGAATGACTCCGAAAATAGTAAAGCCAATAGCCGGGACTGCCGGTAAGGTGAGAAAGTGTGCCTGACGCAGATAGACCAATGTACCTGATAGAAAAACCACCAGAACCAAAGCCGGCAGAACTTTAGGCAAAATCGTGCCATGCCATGCAAATAACAAACCAAAGCTATTACTTTTATCACGAACAATCATTGAGTCTTTCCTGCTGCATCGAAAAAGCCCAACCGGAGTTGGGCTTTTTAAAAAATTCAGAGCAAATTATTTGCCAAGCTTAAAGCTGTCTCTCAAGTCCAGAATACGGTTAAATACCGGTTTTTCGCTTGAGTGATCATATTGATCTGCTACAAAATAGCCTTCACGTTCAAACTGGAAGCGATCTTCCGGCTTTGCCTGTGCCAGTGCTGGTTCAATCACAGCCTGAACTACTTTTAATGAATCAGGATTTAAATTTTCCAGGAAGTCATCACCGACATCTGGATCAGCGACACTAAACAGACGGTCATAAATACGTACTTCGGCAGGAACACCTTTAGTCGCCGATACCCAGTGAATCACCCCTTTCACCTTACGGCCCTCAGGATTTTTACCTAGAGTTTCCGGGTCAATTGAACATTTCAGCTCGACCACTTTACCGCTTTCATCTTTAATGACTTCATCACACTTGATCACATAGGCATGACGTAAACGCACTTCACCACCCGGGATCAGGCGTTTAAAGCCTTTTGGCGGCTCTTCTTCAAAGTCCTTACGGTCAATGTAGATTTCTGCAGTCAAAGGAATGACACGCTCACCCATATCCACGTTCGGATGACGGGAATGAGTTAAATCCATATCTGCTGGCAGATTGGTTAAAGTCACTTTTAGTGGATTCAGTACTGCCATACCACGCGCAGCCGTATTCTCCAAAGACTGGCGGATGCAGTACTCAAGCATTGCCACATCGACAATACTGCCATCAATCTTAGATACACCCACACGCTTACAGAAATCACGCAGGCCTTCAGGTGTGAAACCTCGACGGCGCATACCCACCACCGTTGGCATACGAGGGTCATCCCAGCCATTCACATGACCGCCCTCAACCAGCTTACGCAGCTTACGCTTAGACGTAATCGTATAGTCGACATTCAAACGGCTGGATTCGTACTGATGCGGTACAGATAGAGATTTGACTTTCTCTACTACCCAGTCATAGAACGGACGGTGATCCTGGAACTCCAGAGTACACAGTGAATGGGTAATGCCTTCAATCGCATCTGATAATGGATGCGCATAATCATACATTGGATAAATTTTCCATTTATCGCCTGTCTGATGATGCGCTGAATGTAAAATACGATACAGGATTGGATCACGCATATGCACGTTTGGAGAGGCCATATCAATTTTGGCACGCAGTACTGCCTGACCTTCTGCATATTCACCATTGCGCATTTTTTCAAAACGTTCCAGGTTTTCTGCCACACTGGCGTCACGGTATGGCGAGTTTTTGCCAAGCTCAACAAAATTACCGCGGTTTAAGCGGATCTCTTCAGGCGTTTGCAGATCCACATATGCATCACCCTGTTCAATTAACTGAATGGCCCAGGTATAAAGCTGCTCAAAATAGCTCGATGCATAGCGAGGCTCACCCTCCCACTGGAAACCCAGCCATTTTACGTCATTGGCAATCCCGTCTACATATTCCTGCTCTTCTGCATCCGGGTTGGTGTCATCAAAACGCAGATTACATACACCATTAAATTCTTGTGCAATACCGAAGTTCAAGCAAATCGCTTTCACATGACCAATATGCAGATAGCCATTTGGCTCAGGTGGAAAACGTGTCACTACCTGTTGGGTACGGCCGGCTTCCAGGTCATCTGTGATAATCTGGCGCACAAAATCCAAGCCCGGCTGTTGTTCCTGCTGCGCTGAATCGACTGCATTCTTGTTTTGGGTCGGGTTCTCGGGCAGAGATGCAACAACATCATTTGGCTTCATGATCAATCATTCACTTCTAAAATTAAAAAAGGATTAATGAAATCCAGTAGCACACTCAGTCTGCCTGTATTCATTAGATAAGTATTCCTTAGTTTAACTAGAGGTGGGTAATCTCTCAACTGTTAACTCTTGTATTTGATTTCAAAGCGGGCATTTTCAAAGTTAAAGCGGAGTTTAGCCAAGTTAATACTTAGGGCGTATGGTTTTTTATATGCCCTTCTGAATATTATTTATGCCAAACCTGTGATTGTAAGCAAAACTGGCCTTGATCACTTCAACAGAATGACTTGACAAAGCAAAGCCTAAATAAAATACGATTTAGATGTTTTAACAAAGAAAATAAGGTTTTTGCTTGCCTTGTCGTTTAGAGTTTGCTTATGCTTCTCACATTGAAATAAAACATGGCATCTGTCCATGATTAGGAGATTACCCAATGAGTTTTCCTCAAGTCGAATTAAACACCAATAAAGGTCGTATTGTTCTTGAATTAAACGCTGAAAAAGCACCTAAAACAGTGGCAAACTTCTTGCAATATGTACGTGACGGTTTTTATGATGGCGTAATTTTCCACCGTGTTATTGATGGTTTCATGATCCAGGGCGGTGGCATGGATGAAAACTTCAAAGAAAAAGCAACACGTGATGCAATTGAAAATGAAGCGGATAACGGTTTGAGCAATGAGGAAGGTACGATTGCAATGGCTCGTACTCAAGCACCTCACTCTGCTTCAGCTCAGTTTTTCATTAACGTGAAAAACAACTCTTTCCTGAACCACACTGGCAAGACTGCTCAGGGTTGGGGGTATGCCGTATTCGGTAAAGTTGTTGAAGGCATGGATGTTGTGAACGATATTAAAGGCGTTCGCACGGGTAACCGCGGCTACCACGCTGACGTTCCTTTAGAAAATGTTGTAATCGAATCTGCAAAAATCATTTCCGAATAAAAAACAGTCCTCTCCGTTCTTTATAAGTTTTAAAGCATCGCTTTAAAACGGTATAAGAGAAAGTTTCTCAAAATGATGAAGAATTTAGAGAGGATTAAAAGGAAAAGATTCGTGACCTATCTGTTTATCTCGGATTTACATTTGTCACCTGATCACCCTCGACTTGTTCGGGGGTTTTTAGATTTATTGACGGCCTATCAGAACCAACAGACTCAACTCTATATTCTGGGAGACTGGTTCAATGCCTGGATCGGCGATGACTATACTGCACCATGGCTAGATGAAATAGTCGACCGATTAAAACAATTTACAGCCGCAGGTAATCAGATCTTTTTTCTGGCTGGAAATCGTGATTTTGTATTAGGCCAGAACTTCCTGGATCAGTTTTCCGGACAGCTCTTGGCCGATGTTCACAACCTTGAGATTGGTAGCATCCACTATCGGATTGAACATGGCGATGCCCTGTGTACCGATGATATTGGCTATCAGCGTTTTCGTAAAGTCATCCGCAATCCGCTGCTCTTAGCTTTACTCAGGAAAACTCCGCTCAGCTTTAGAATGAAACTGGCCCATGGCTTTCGCAAGAAAAGCCAAGAATCTCAGCAGTTCAAAACCTATGAAGTTATGGATGTGAACGCATCTGCAGTAGACTCTGCGCTCCAAGAAGTAGAGGTGCTGATTCATGGCCATACGCACCGTGCGGCTATTCATCGGCTGGGGCATAAAAAACGGATTGTTCTGGGAGACTGGAAGCTGGACCATGCTGAAATTCTGGAAATCCAGCCTGAACAAAATATTGAAAGTCTGAAACTAAAAAAGTGGCGATATTAATCAGCCACTTTTCTATTTCTGCACTGCCTCAATTCAACTTAAACGGTAAAGCTGGTTCACACCGGTATAGAAACTTCGACCATCCTGATTAAACTGGATTTCCTCACCGTTTGGCAACTGGATCATCTGACCCACTTCTACCCAGATAAACCCTTCCATCGTATTTTGCTTACGCTTTAAAGGGATTAGCTTTACGTTAATTTCATTGCCATCAGCGGCAGTGGCAATATGCCATTCATTGATCTTTTTCAAAATTTTTACTCACATCAGATGAGCTTTTTGTGACTTTATACTTTATCGAGAGAGTAGTAACAACCTAGTCTATATTCTATGGTTAATAGATCTTATTTTAGTTCAAATACTTGAACTAAAAAGTGAATCACAATCGGCTAAAAATAATAATAAAAGCAAGAATATTACTTGCCTGAAGTGAAACTACTATAAACTATTTTCAACCAAAAGTAAAATTACATTGTAATGACAAATGCATATCATATATATTTCATGTTATTCTAGAAAAAGAGAAAATCTTTGAAATCGCATTCGCACACTTAACCTGAAACCAAATTTTTATAACAATCTGCTTATATAGAGCCAAATTAAGATCTAGCCATGGATGAAACCATCCATCTATCAGACTTGAATTTAGCAACCACTCAGCAAGGCATGGATTAAACTATAGTATCCATGTCTCATGCATTGCCCTTGTCGCAAAGCTGCCAATCATATTAAATCCCTGTGGATTAGATCAATAAACTATTTGCTTTTTTTCTCTTACTAAGTTTCACGTTAATTTTTATGCAAAATTAAGGTGTTAAAAACTTTGCCTCTGGCTGTTTTGTTGTAATAATCCTGTAATCAGAAAAAGATAGAAGCTTTTATTCTATTTTCCAGGTCTCAAGAAATTGGAGTCCATTCATGGATTTACTTAAAATTGCGCAAACCCGTTATACCACCAAAGCCTATGATCCGAACAAAAAGGTTCCTGCCGAGCAGTTTGAGCGCCTTTTAGAGGTATTACGCCTGACCCCATCTTCTATTAACATTCAGCCCTGGCATTTCTTTATTGCGGATGATCCAGCGGCCAAGCAACGTATTGCCAAGGCTCTGGTGGGTACGTATGCCTACAATGCCCCAAAAGTACTGGACTCTTCCCATACCATTTTATTCTGTACCAAAGCTGATATTGACGAGCTACATCTAAAAAACCTGTTAAAACGGGATGATCTCAATGGTCGTTTTAAAGATGAACATGCCAAAGAAGGTCAGAAAAATACCCGTAGCGGTTATGTAGATTATTATCGTAATGAAAAAGGCGATATTCAGCGCTGGGCAGAAAACCAGACTTTTATTGCACTGGGTCAAATATTACTGGCTGCAGGAATTGAAGGCATTGATGCTACCCCAATCGGTGGCTTTGATGAGAATATCATTAGTGACGAATTGCAACTGGCTGAACAAGGCCTGATTCCTTCCGTACTGTTGACTTTAGGCTATCGCAGTGAAAATGACTTCAATGCCAAATTACCGAAATCACGCCTGCCAGCTGACTACATTTTCACCAAACTGTAAGCATTTTATGGTATAAAAGGGGTCTAGTGCCCCTTTTTATATCAATCCGGGCCTATTTTAATGATCACTCACCAGAATCTAGAATAAGAATAGAGGCCCTGCATGTCGCTCCTTCAATCCAAGCCACTGAAATTTAAATGCCAGCCTTGCAATAAGGTTTATCTTCATTATTACAAGCCGAAACAGCGCCAATATCCGCACTGTCCAAGCTGTAAACAGGCCGGTTCACTACTGGGCAGCATAGAAGCCGAAGATCTGCTGCGGCATCCGGTTGAGTTTGTCACTTCATATATTAAGCAGACATTGCATAAGCCAGGCAAATCACACTAATCACACCCAATATTAGACCAATTGTGCTCGCAGGTTTTAAACGTTCTTTAAAGAACACCAAGCCTGCAAGTACACCAAAAACAACCACCAGAATATTCATGCCAGCAAAGACAATAGCCGGCGTATCCTTGAGCAATATATGAGCCTGGACATAAAAGGCAATATTGGCAAAGTTGAGCAGTCCAAGAAATAAGCCTACTCCGATTTCCTGAGCTGAGCCTAAACTCCGATATTTCACCATCAGATAAGCCATCGACACCACCAGAGCGCAGATAAACATCAGGTTTAAGGCTACGGCAAACTGCAAACCCAGGCTGGTGGTATATTTCAGCAGTACATCAATCAGGGCATAACCAAACCAGACCAAAGCCAGATAGAGTACTCCCTGCCTTGAGCTTCCTGCCCCTTGACCATGGGACAACAAAATACACAGCACTGAAACTATGCCTAATATAATTCCCAGTATTTTTAGCTGGTTAAACTGCTCCTGAAAAATAAAATAAGCGGCGGCAAGCGATAAAACCACAGATAGACGCTGGGCGATTTCTGTTTTTAAAATACCGGCGGTCCGTAAGGATTTGGCCAAAAACAAAAAGACGCTCGGCAATAAAATACCCAGCGCCAGAATAAGCCACCACGGTGTCTGACGGATAGATATATGCTGAATATCCGGTTTAAACCAGAAAAAACATAATAAGCTGGCTGTAACATAATTCCAGCTAATCATATGTATCGGACTGAGCTGCCGGCGCTTGGCCAATTTCAATAATATAGAGACTGCAACGCTGCATAGAGCTGCAATAAAAATCAATTCCATCTGCGACTCTTCGGATAGTTTTAATTAGAATACAAAAAAGCCCACATATGCTGTGGGCCTTTTTTTATAAATGATCCACTCGGAATTATTTATAACGCTCAACCATTTTCTCTAAAGAGATTGGACGAATTTTATCTGCATTACCCGCAGTACCAAAAGCTTCGTAACGGTCGATACAGATTTGCGTCATCGCATCCACAGTTGCACTGAAGAATTTACGCGGATCGAATTCGCTTGGTTTTTCAGCCATCATACGGCGCATCGCACCAGTTGATGCTAAACGCAGATCCGTGTCGATGTTAATTTTACGAACACCGTGCTTGATCGCTTCAACCAGCTGCTCAACAGGAACACCATAAGTTTCCTTGATATCACCACCATACTGGTTAATTACAGCCAGCCATTCTTGTGGCACAGAGCTTGAACCGTGCATCACAAGATGTGTATTTGGTAATGCAGCATGAATTTCTTTAATACGGTCAATTGCTAGGATGTCACCTGTAGGTGGACGGGTAAACTTGTATGCACCGTGTGAAGTACCCACTGCGATTGCCAGTGCATCGACATTGGTATCAGCAACGAAGCTACGCGCTTCTTCTACAGAAGTCAGAAGCTGAGAGTGGTCAAGTACGCCTTCAGCACCTACTCCATCTTCTTCACCAGCCATACCTGTTTCAAGGCTACCCAAACAACCGATTTCACCCTCTACTGAAACGCCACATGCATGGGCCATCTGTACAGTACGGCGAGTCACATCAACGTTGTATTCATACGAGGTTGGTGTTTTACCGTCTTCGCCCAGTGAACCGTCCATCATTACCGAGGTAAAACCTAACTGGATAGAACGTTGACAGATGTCAGGACTTGTACCGTGATCCTGATGCATAACAACTGGAATATGTGGCCATTCTTCAATCGCAGCCAAAATCAGGTGACGCAAGAATGGAGCACCTGCATATTTACGGGCACCTGCAGATGCCTGTACGATCACTGGTGAGTTCGTTGCATCTGCTGCGAGCATGATTGCGCGCATTTGTTCCAAGTTATTTACGTTAAATGCTGGTACGCCGTAAGCATGTTCTCCGGCGTGATCCAAGAGCTGGCGCATCGAAATAAGAGCCATAATATCCTCCCAGGTAATGCCCCATATTCTACATGTTCAAGTATTTCAATACAGCCACAAAATACATTATTTTATAAAAAATCCCTGCTTTTGCAGGGATTTTTCGAATCAGGGCTGAGCTTATGGAGCAACTGCTTCAGAACTTGCTGCTACCGACTCATCTGCGGTTGCTTCATCTGCTGGTGCATTGGCAACATCGGCTGGAATATCGGTATTTTTTTCATCCAGAACTGGCTTGTCAATGGCATCAATAGCGGCCTGTTGTTCCGCGCTGACCTGCTCTTCTGTGGTAGCGGCTGCCGAACTTTCAGCTTCAGCTACAGGCGCACTTTCCTTTTTTGCACAGGCAGTCAGTCCTAAAGATGCTGCCAGGAATACTGCCAAAGTGAGTTGTGATTTCATTCTTTACTCTCAATTTATTATCCAATGGCTAAATTTTATGACAGATTTATTTCATTTTGATGACTACGGTATGAATAGCGATCCAGTCTGTCAAAAAGTTGACATAAAAAAAGCTGGCAGATAGCCAGCTTTTTCACACTATCAAATGCACTTAGGCACGTTCTAGCAGTACTGCAACTGCAGGCAAGGTTTTACCTTCTACAAACTCCAGGAAAGCCCCGCCACCTGTAGAAATATAACCAATTTTATCGGCAACTTCGTACTTGTCGATAGCAGCTAAAGTATCACCACCACCTGCAATTGAGAAACCTTCAGATTCAGCAATTGCTAAAGACAGGGTTTTGGTTCCTTCGCCGAACTGGTCTACTTCAAATACACCTACTGGGCCATTCCAAAGTATTGTTTTAGAGGTTTTCAGGATGTCTGCAAAGGCTTTGGCTGTTTCTGGACCTACATCTAGAATCATGTCGTTATCTGCAACATCTTCAACCTTTTTCACAGTAGCTTTAGCCGCAGCCAATGAACCCAGGAAATCCTCAAAATTGATTTCAGCGGCATCTGCAACCACTACATCGGTTGGAAGCGGAACTGAAACTTTTGCTGCAATGGCTTTTGCAGTATCGATCAGGTCATTTTCACACAATGATTTACCTACGTTATAGCCTGCTGCTGCAAGGAAAGTATTGGCAATACCACCGCCAACAATCAGTTGATCACAAATGTCAGACAAGGATGTCAGCACATCAAGTTTGGTTGAAACTTTAGAACCTGCAACAATAGCCACCATTGGTTTTTCAGGCGTTTTTAGAGCACGGCCTAAAGCATCCAGTTCAGCTGCCAATAAAGGACCGGCAGCCGCGACTTTAGCTAGACGCGCTACACCTTCAGTCGAAGCTTCTGCACGGTGAGCAGTACCAAACGCATCCATTACAAATACATCACAAAGCGCGGCATATTGTGCTGCAAGCTCAGGACTGTTTTTCTTTTCACCCACATTAAAACGGCAGTTTTCCAGCAGAACCACTTGGCCTGGCGCAACGTCAACACCATCCAAATAATCCTTATACAGTTTGACTTCCTGACCCAAAGCATCTGTCAGATAAGCAGCTACAGGCGCGAGAGACTGTTCAGCTTTAGGCTCACCTTCAACTGGACGACCAAGGTGAGAATAGACCATTACGGCAGCGCCCTTTTCAACAGCTGCTTTAATTGTTGGCAATGCCGCACGAAGACGCGCATCGCTGGTGATCACACCATTTTTAACAGGAACGTTTAAATCTTCACGGATTAAAACACGCTTACCCGCTAAATCCAGGTCAGTCATACGCTGAAAGTTCATGTAGAGCTCACTTTATAGATATTCAAACCCGGCGATTTTAAATGATTATGTAGAAAAAGGTTAGCATCTTTTGCAGAAAACATTATAAATACCAAAGTTTTGTTATGATAGAAAAAAGCTTTTTGCAGATTCAGCAGTTATGTCGATACATCCTGATCCTAATCTTAATCGTTTAAATGTCTTGGGCGAGCCTTTGGCCAGTTGTTGTTATGCTCCGATTACCGGTTATTTCCGTAATGGTTTTTGCCATACCGCCACTACCGATCTCGGGCAGCACACTGTCTGCGCGCAAATGACCTCAGAATTTTTAAATTTTTCCCAAAAAATTGGTAATGATCTGATTACTCCTTTACCTGAAGTGGATTTCCCCGGCCTACAGCCAGGTGATTTCTGGTGTATCTGCGTCACACGCTGGGTAGAAGCCTATGAAGCAGGCAAAGCTCCCCCGGTAAAACTGCAAGCCTGTCACAAAGCCGTACTTGCCTATGTACCTTTAAATATCCTTGAGGAATATGCTGTCTAATGAATGCTGCACCGATTATCCTGGCCTCTTCCAGCCAAACCCGTAAAGAGTTGATGGATCGTTTACATATTGACTATATCGCCATGGTACCGGACATTGATGAAACACCTCGCGGTGAAAATCATGCAGATGATCTGGCCAAACGCCTAGCCTATGAAAAAGCCAGACATATTTCCGAACAGCACCCTGAAGCGATTGTCATTGGCTCAGATCAGGTCGCATGGCGCGAAGGTGCACCGGATATTTTTATCGGCAAACCGCTCACTCCTAAAAAAGCCATTCATCAGCTGCAAGCCAACTCGGACAAGATTGTGTATTTTAGTACCGCACTGAGTGTACAACAACAATCTACCGGTTTTGAACACACCTTAATTGAACATCATAAAGTCAAATTCCGTAAACTTTCACAAACTGAAATTGAGCGCTACATTGAAATTGAACAACCATTGCATTGTGCTGGTAGCTTTAAATGCGAAAGTTTAGGCATTAGCCTGTTTGAAGAAATGATCGGTCAGGATCATACCACCTTAATGGGTATGCCAATGATCCAACTCTGCAAAATCTTGCGTGAACTTAATATTTTAGTGCCTTAAATCAAAGCTCGCGATTTGCGATATGAATAACTTTCTTCATATCGCAACAAGTCAAAATAACCGATTGTTATAGTCTTATGCATCAAAAATTAACTGTTAAAGAGTTTCATAACTTTAGTCAGGGAAAACTTCAAGCTTTAGAAGCGTTTATAAGTAGTCAGGCACTAGAGTCCTTTGTCATTGTCGCCCAAATCAATCAACTCAATGATTCACGCCAGCGAGCTAAAGAAAAAAAGCAGAATGTACTGTATCAACTTTTATTACAAGATGGACCGCATCAACTTAAAGCGCGTGCAAGTATCAAAGTTATTCCAGATAATATTGGTGATGGTACTGTAGTACGTGCAATTTGCCAGTGTCAGCCCGTTCTGAATATGCATGACTGTCTGGTTACAGAAGCAAATATTGTAAAAATTGAACCTGCAAGCCCAGAAGAAGGACTATATGTAGATCAGACGAGCATTTTGCTTAAAAGTTTAACCTATGTACATCAACCCTTTCCTAAAAAAAACTATCCTAAAGTTTGTCTGATCTACTCCAACTCTAGTTCCGCTCAAGTCCATCAGGATTTCTTACATGGCCTTAACTATCAGATTAATTATATTGAGTTAATAGAAAAGAAAATCAGCTTTAGCAATGTAGCTGAACTGAGCCAAACCATTTCTGAGGCAAAAGCAGATATTTTGGTGATTATTCGCGGAGGGGGTGATACTAAAGCATTAGAGAGTTTTGATCACCCTGATGTTATTCGTGCTCTTGCCTCAAGTGCTACTTTTCGTATTACAGGAATTGGACATTCTTCAGATCGAAATTTAATTAATCTTTTTGCAGACTACACCGCAATTACCCCTACCGATGCAGGTAGTTATTTAAAAAAATGCTGTATCAAAAATTTATCCAACATAAAAAAGAAAAAGAAAATGAAGAATTAATCCTCTCTCTACAGCAGCAACTGCAAACAGAAAAAGAGCAAGCTTAAGACCTGACCACGAAACTTGATCATCTACAAAGCACCCTTACTCAAATTGATCGGCGTCTGGAGCAGGTAGCCCAACCCGATAATCCCTCCCCAAAAAGGCTCATTATTCAGTGTACTTTATTCTCTACCCTACTCATTCTCGTGCTGCTGTTTTTACAAAATAACTATTTGTGAAAATAATGCGGCTTTAGATGAAAGAATTATCCCGTCTAAATGCTATGATTTAAAAAATTAATTTCTTCAGGCTTTTTATGTCCCACTCCTTAGATGTGTTAGGCGGTATCACCGCTGAACAATTCCTTGCCGAATACTGGCAGAAAAAACCCCTTCTGGTCCGTAATGCGATGCCTGAAATCGCAGGTTTACTCGAACCCAGCGATGTGATGGAACTGGCTTTAGAAGAAAATATCACTGCCCGCCTTATCAAGCAAAAAGACCGTGATCCAAACCAGTGGTCGGTTAAATCTTCGCCACTTCTAAAAGCAGACTTCCAGAAGATGCCTAAGCTCTGGACACTTTTAATTCAAGCAGTTGATCATTATTCTTTTGACCTTTCTGGACTGTGGAAGAAATTCTCCTTTATTCCGCAATGGCGCCGTGATGACATTATGGTGTCGTATGCTCCCCAAGGCGGTTCTGTAGGTAAACATTTCGATTTTTATGATGTTTTCCTGGTACAGGGTTATGGCCACCGTCGCTGGCAACTGGGCCAAATGTGTGATGCTGAAACAGAGATGGTTCCCGGCCAGCCACTTAAATTGCTCCCTGAGATTGAGGTCAACTTTGATGAGGTTTTGGCACCGGGTGATTTATTGTATGTTCCGCCCGGGCTTGCGCATTACGGCGTTGCAGAAGATGACTGCTTAACATTTTCCTTCGGTTTTCGTATGCCAAATGTCAGTGACATGATGGATCGTGTCGGTGACAAGTTTGCGGAAAATGAGGTTTTGCGTAATCCATTAGTAGATATTGTCCGTGACCAGATCAGTGCTGCCGGTGAAGTTACCCCCCTTGAGCTGGAATACTTAAAAGACAAGATCATGGAGCAACTGCACAATTCAAATGTGCTGGAAGATGCCATCATGAGCCTGATGTCCGAACCAAAGTATGAAGAGAACATTCCAGAAGCTGAAGAAATTGGTACTGGAGATCTGGAAGAGGCGCTCGACCAGGGTTATAGCATTCTACTGGAGCCCGCTTCACGTCTGCTATATACCGAGGAAGATAGTGAAGTTCTCTTCTGGGCCAATGGTGAAGGAATCTGCATTTCTGAGGCTTTTACCGAAAAGCTTAAACAGCTGGCAAATGGCGAATCTGTAGCATTAGATCTAGATTTTGCCGATGAGGACATGCTGGAGGATTTGGCAGATTTATTGAATGAGTCTATTTTAATGCTGGTTCCGCCGGCTGACGAAATATAGTTTTATTGCTTTCCCTTCTAAAGAGGATCAATTGATCCTCTTTTTTTATTGCTAAAATATGATTAATCTCAAATTCTAGGCAGATTTTTATACTTTAAAGACGGCCATTCGTCGAGTTAAGGTTTATTTATGCTTAGGCTATTTTTAAGATAAGCACTTGAGGCTTATTTATTTTTAAGTGATTTATATCATCCAAACCAGCATTTTCAAAGTGTCCTTATTGGCTATCCGTAATTGTAAAGCTTTATCGAAGGTAAAATGCCACTCCTCTACTTGAGTGGCATACACCTGTATAAAGTGGAATTTTCAAAGCATCTCTAAGGCAATGCTAAGCGGCAGCGCCATATTGCTGTTTTAAATATTTCACAATATCCGCTGATTCAAACAGGCTAACTCCAGTATTTGGGTCAACCAGATAAGGCACCTGAATATTATCGCCCATAACTTTCAGCACTTGTTCGCGCTTACCACCCGCCAAAGGTTCATATTTCCCCGGTTTTAAGCGCAGCTTGGCAAGCCCCTGATCCTGCCAGCGCTCTTTAGCAACATTATGAAAAATAAAAGGGATTTCCAGTTCGCTCAAAACGCCACGTACAATTCGGGTATAGGGACTGGCTTCAAATCCCCATAACTCCAACAACTGCTCAGGCGCAGGCCGGCCTTTGGCCTTTGGATTGGCCATGCCCCCTCTTAATCCATTTATGACTGTGCCAGCAATAGCAGCTACAGGAATTTTTGGATAATACGCATATTTCTTTGGGGTTTTTCCAGTTTTGCCATAGTTTTTAAACAAATGATGAATAATGTCTTGAGATTCATACAACTTGTCGCCGGTATTTTCATCGACTAAAAAAGGAAACTGGAGCTTTCCTCCGAGTGCTTGTACGACAGGCCGGAAATGGGTACCACCGCGTGGACAAGGATAAACCTCATAATCCAGATTCAGCAGAGTCATCACTTCACGTACACGTCGACAAAACGGCGACCCTTCATATTCATATAGTTTTAAAGGCTGGTCTGGCTGATTTGGAAAAGGTGTACCTGTAGTACCTCGTCCGCCTTGGGTAAAGGCCGATGCCAATGCTTGAACAACCTTGATTTGATGACCCAGCATATTTCTCTCCTGTTTTTGTTTTAATCATCCTACAAGACAGACTCTCATGATTCTGTCTTGTATCTTTACCTTATAGCTTGGTTTTGTAATTCTTTTACAGTCTGTCTAGGCTATTTTTAAGCCACTAAAGAGCTTTTGGACAGCACAATACCATTATTGTCAGCATAAACATATTCGCCTGGAGTAAAAGTTACCCCGCCAAAATACAGCGGTACATCTACCTCTCCAAGGCCTTTACGGTTACTTTTTTGTGGAATTGATGCCAATGCCTGTACCCCCAGGTTCAGCTCAGCAATTGCATCTACATCACGGATGCAACCATAAATAATGACACCATTCCAGTGATTCTTAACTGCTGAATCGGCAATCAGGTCTCCCATTAATGCACAGCGCATGGAGGCACCACCATCCACCACCAACACTTTGCCAGTACCATCCGTTGCCAGGAGTTCTTTGACCCGTGAGTTATCTTCAAAGCATTTTACTGTAACGACCTGCCCACCGAAGGTCTTGCGAGCACCATAGCTTTTGAAGAACTTTCCATCCAGACACGGTGTTAGGACTTGTAACTCCAGATCCGGATGATCATCTAATAAATCACAGGTGACAAATGGTACTGTAGACACGATATTTAGCCTCTTTTCATTTTTTGAATATATAAATTATCATAAATTTCAAACTTTACCGTTTGAGTTCGTGCTGCCTCGACCATAGTATGAGCCACTTGGGCGGCTGTCACCGGCTTATATTGAAAAGTATCGGGGATAAAATTCGAGATCTTATGATAGATCTGTTGCGCTGTATCTTCCAGTAAACGCGGCTCTTCGCGCTCGCCAAGTAAAAGTGAGGGGCGAATCAGGCTAATTCTGTCCAGAGACAGACTCTGAACATATTCTTCCAGCTCACCCTTGACCTGATTGTAATAAAATAACGATTGCGGATTTGCACCCATCGCACTCAGCAACAAATAATGAGCCTCGGTCTGCTGAAGCAATTCTGCAAAATGGGCATTAATCGTGTAATCAATATCGTAAAAACTCTGTCTGGAACCGGCTTTTTTTATGGTCGTACCCAGACAACTAAAGCCGTGAGTATGCCCGCTTACATCCTGATCATTTAGCATCAGAAAGTCTTCAAGTACCAACTGGCGCACTTTATTGAAGCTGTCCCAGTCTGTCTGATAATACCTGACTACAGCAGTAATCTGCTCGCAACTTGGCTCAACTTGCAAGTCCCGTATGAGTTGTTTTCCGACCAGTCCACTGGCGCCAATCACCATAGGATGAGTTATTGATTTAGTCATTTTTTATACGATCTCCTCAGTGGAATACTAATCTAACGTTTTCTTTAGAGTTTTTCTGCATCTAAAATGTTGCCAAAGCATGTCAAGACTTGACTTCGGTGCTTAGTTTAATCAAAATATGGCACTTGTTTACGGGCTGGTGATAGTTCTTCTGATGTTGGTTTTCAGTTGAGTTTCAGCCCGCCCAGACCAATCTATTTCAAGGAGTGCACGAGTGGCAAACTCTGCTCAAGCTAAAAAACGTGCTCGTCAAAACGTTAAAGCACGCAAACACAACGCAAGCTTGCGTTCTATGGTTCGTACCTATCTTAAACGCACAGTAGCTGCTATTGCTGCTGGCGACTATGCGGTTGCTTCTGAAGCTTACAAAAAAGCTGTTCCAGTAATCGACCGTATGGCTGATAAAGGTATCATCCATAAAAATAAAGCAGCTCGTCATAAGAGCCGTTTAAATGCGCAAGTTAAAGCTTTGGCTGCTAACTAATCGCGATATGAAAAAAGCCCATTAGGGCTTTTTTTGTATCTAAAATTCAATTAAGCTCAATTAGCTCTTAAAAAAACACAATAATAAAACGAGTTTTTAACCTGGAATAGTTTAATTTTACATCGCTGAGCACTTATTTCTTCATTCAAAATAAAAGTACTGTTAAATTTTATGAAAATATTTTTGCTGCCCTGTAGTGTCGCATTTTTCTATTTTCTTATACATAAGCAGCAAGGTGAATTGGATATGATCCGACTGACTGTATTCAGTATCTTCACTCTTGAAGTGATGATGTAGATTAATATTGATTGTTCCTCTCAACTCTTACAAAATCAAAAAATGACTCATTCAATCATTTAAGACTTAAGAGCCAGAAATCAAAATAAATCAGCTTCAACCCCGCTGTTGGTTTCTAACTGGTAACTATATTCCCTAAATAAAAGTTATCGAAAAAAACAAGCCCTTAAAGAGCTTGTTTTTTCTTAATCTACCGAAAACTTAGTGGGTTACTGGCGGCTCTAAAGAGGCGGCTTTATTCTGCAAATATTTTGCATATAAATCCAGGCTAAATGGCTTGGCTGTCGCCAAAATCAAACTGGAACTTGGTCTTAGCGTATTCCATACCTGGGCAGCGGTATTATTACAAGCATAGCGTAACAGGTTAGTCCGGTTATTGGTTAAATAACCATTTCCAAGATCGAAACACTGCCCTGCTTGAATAATCGTAGAGTTCTCTGGTTTCATGGTCCAGATTTGATTGCTATTATTAGCATCGCATACCGCCATAATCACTTTTGCATAACTGCCAGTACTAGTGACGCACTGACCCGGATCTTTCGCAGAGTGAATTCGGCCCGATACATCAAACATCCATTGCTCTGTTAAATCTCCCGTACAGGCACTCGGTCCACTAATATAAAGATTAAGCGAACCATCCGTCAGTGTTTCAGTTTTCAGACAGTTCTTGCCATTATTTTTAATTGGCATTGCCCCAGCAAGAATATTGTCATTGTTCAGCCCCAACCTAACCATGAGTTTTTCAAATGAAGTTATGGCCTGTGCTTTTCCAGCAGAGAAGTCTTGCTGATAAGCTGCAATCCAGCGATCAAAGCGCGGAACAATATTCTGCTGGTGCTGATAACGCATCAACTGCTGTCGAGCCAGAGGACTCAGTTTATCCATATGATCGGTATAGGAGTCAGCAATCAGCTGCTGCTGTGCATTTAAATTGATAACCGTACTGGCTGCCTGAGCTTCCAAGACTTCCTCTAGGGCAGGCAGTTCTATCGCACGCAGCGCACTATAGCCGGCCTGACGACCAATCTTAACGGCTGGCTTAATCGCGTCAGGATAAGTTTTAATCTCAAGGTGTGACAGCTGCTTGGCTTCTTCACCCGCATTTTTGCAATATAAATCTACCGTTTTCGGCTGATCAGAGATGGCCAGATTCACATGCAATTTATTTGCATTGGAACCTAAACGAGAAGGTGCCAGCGCTACAGTTTTTGTATGCGATAGATAGTGGACCTTTAACCAGCAGGCTGCATTTTCAGATGATAGATCTGCTTCTGGAAGATTAAAAACATTTCCCCAGTTCCCGCGTGCTTCCGGGTAAAGCAAGCCCACCTGATTTACCGGGTCATACCCCCCTAAAATCGTAAATACCGGCACACCGAACAAACGTGGCTTTAAGTAATAACCATCTGGACGATTAAACCAGACGGCGTTCATCTTGGCAGGAATCTGAGGTTGATAAGCCTCCATTGTCCTGGTTTGTTTATTCCAGGTCTTATAACCTGTCGGTGATGTTTCATCCCAGACTGCACGGTCAAAATGTGGCTGAATTCTTAAATAGGTGCTATAGCCCGTATAATGGGTATAGTTGGATATGGTGCTGTCCGGATAGCCTCCCGCCATAGAGTCTGTACCATAGCGGAACAGATTTAAAAAGTTTGGAATACCATTGGAACCATCACGCAAACTTGTCGAGCTCCAGCTCAAATTACCACGCATCTTGTTACGATAGCTTATATATCCCCATCCACTATCTGCATGATGGGCAGTTAAAAAGTCATTAACCGTATCCTGATCAATTTGCACACGCCCAGGATAATGCCCCAAACCATAGTGATGTCCAATCTCATGACTGAATTCATTTCCTATAGAATCATATAAAGTCAGCATGCCATTCCCACCACTCAGGCCATGGCTACTTTCACCATTGGTATATTTACCCCGCGAGTGATGGGCCACGACACTTTGCGTCAACTGAGGCTGTGCCTGACTGGCCATTGAAGCACTGGTAATGCCCCAGTTAGCCAGATTAATTCCTACACTAAATGTAGATTTCCCGACATTCTCACGCATATCCCCACTATAAACATCCCCACTTCCTGCACTGCCCGTATTCTTATCATAAATGACACCTGTCGCAATCATGACTTTATCCAGACTAATATCATCATATTTGGCCACTGTCAGGTGTGCCGCAGGAATCGTCTGAAAATAATCCGTACCCGATTTTTCCGGCTCTAGCAGCATTTTATGACCACCAGAAACAGGTGCATCGGTTAACATTCCGATACGGATATTGTTGAGTACCAGTTCTCCTGGCGCTGCAAAATCAATCGCTTCTTCGGCGAGTTCACCGCTACGGTTTTTCGAGTCACTGAAACGTAATTTCAGACCAGGCTTAACTTCATTCCAGTTTAATCGGACTGACCAGGCACGCTTACTATATTGTAAAGATGGACGGGTACCTTGTCCTTTCTGATCTGATGCAGGAATTCTGGTCGGATCTGCCAGATTTACAGTACGCACCAGCTGATTACCTTGATAAATATCAACTTGAAGTGAAGTAATATCCTGCATTTCAGCCACAGGCGTAACCAGTAGCAAAGCTTCTTTTTCACTGGTTAATCTTGGCATCTGTTTGGCTTCATTCCCATTCGGATCAACAACATGCTGCTGACCAAACTGCACCATCGCTTGAAACTCACCCTTTAGATCATGACGTATCGTTCGAGTTTTGGATTCCGCATCATAATCATAAAAACCCAATGTATTGGCATAGCTCGCATCTACAGTCGGTTCTGGATAAAGTTCATTCGGATTCTGGTTTCCTCCCTGATCTGCATTCTGATCATTTTCCCCGCCCCCACATGCGACCAACATGAGCGATAATACACATACACTTAAATAACTATGTGAACACCTGATCACATTTTTCATATTAAACCCCCACTAAAAGCACAAAAAACCCCAAAAGGTAGACTTATTTTAATAAATAAAATCAACAACTTATATAAGATACAATCATATTTATACGCAGCTTCATTTGCAATCGGTTATTGTCTGATAAACAAAAAATATGAATAAAAATTGATAGAGCCAAATGAGTAAAATGTGTCATGGAACATTTTTTATTATCAGACAGTGAGCGGATTAAAAGTATTGCGTTTTTAAGTTACGCTGTTACCGAACCAGATTTTTTTAAATAATGAGAATTTTGATCGCCTGGAATCCAGACAGCAAAATAAAAAAAGCCCAATAACTTCATGTATCAAGCTTTTTAAAATACGAAAAATGTAGAAAGAATAAAAAGTTAGAGATTTAAGTTTTTAAAATCCTGAATATTTAATTCTGAAACCTTACCACGCCAGATCCATTTTAGCTTAGACTCCAAAAACACATCTCCCTCAAACCACACAAACAGCCCTTCCATCATTTCCGGCCAGTCCTCGCGACTTACTTCCTGCCGACCGGACATCACCGCAATCATGGCTGCCAGAATAGTATCGTGGCTCACAGCAAGGCTCACACCGTACTTGTTTTGTGGATGAGTGTTATAAATTAACTCCAATACATCCACTACGCCACGAATCGGGTGTTTCATTCCCGGCAAAGCATTATTGACGAAGCTGTTAATAAAACCCAGCGCTCCCTGTTTAGCAAAATAAGGGCCGGCTTGCTGAATATCCAGCACAAAGCTTCCCGGCTCGACCAGCAGCCCTTGCTCAATAATTTCAATCCGATGAGTATTCGGCTCAGCTGTAACTCCATCCGCGCCTTCAATCATTAAGGCGGCAGTATCAATACAGCGCTGGATCGGACTGGAAATACAATGCTGGATAATACGATCTGTGCGATCGGCCAGATAAGCCCCCCATTCCTGCGCCAGTTCTCTTCCTTGCTCAGTCAACTGTAGATCATAGCCTGCCAGCCCTTGGCCCTGGACATTTTCACGGATCGAGTGACGTGTGAACAAGGTGACCGGGGTCTGTCCATCAGGTAATAAATCTATAGCACTTAACATGCTGGGTGGAAGCAGCTTTAGGGACACGTCTTGACCAGTTCCATTCGTGAAGGATTATCCTTCACTATAACATGCTCAGGATTTTGCTCAATGCTTGGACTGCATATCGCCCAATGCCTTCAAGGCAAGCATTTTCATCTTGTGATTCTTATAAGCAATAAATCCGCCATTCAGCAAGGTGTCACGCTGATTATAAATGAATGGCCGCCCTTCCAGGTCGATCAGGCCACCACCGATTCGTTCGATCATGCACTGGCCAGCACTGGTATCCCATTCAGCAGTTGGGTGAAATCGGGGATAAATATCCACCTGATCTTCCAGCATCATACAGAACTTGTAAGCACTGCCTGCCTTAAACTCGCTATATGAAGTGAATTTAGCCAAGCTTTGCAGATATTCAACATATTTCGGCTTCTGCTGGCTACTCTGACTCAGACCAACATATACAGCCTGATGATCCGTCGCCGCTTCATAGCTGAACCATACATTATGGTGAATATCATATTTCAACGGCATGTCGTGCTCGGGGCAGAAATAAATCAGCTGCTGAGCCGGAACAGCCAATATGGCGAAGGTGGTCAAGCTCCCCCTCACCAGACTCAAGTTAATGGTAAATTCAGGCCGCTGGTGCAAAAACTCTTTGGTTCCATCTAAAGGATCAAGCAACCAGAATTCTGACCATTCATGACGCTGGTCCTGATGACCTTCTTCCGACAATAACGGTAACTCCGATATATCTGCCAAGGCTTGAGTCAGATATTTATTCACCCGAAAATCTGCTTGTGTCACCGGAGAATCATCACTTTTCTTGACAATATCAAATGCAGCACCCGAGCAATAAAGCTGATATTCTTCTCGCAAAATTTCACAAGCCTGTGTCAAGATGGGCACAAGCTGCAAAATCATGGGATCTTGTGGTGTTATTGTCGTTTTAAACATAGAAAACCTTAATATGTCGAATTGCTCAGAAAAACCGGCCGTTTTTTTTGATATGGACGGAACCTTGCTTGATCTTGCCTATGATGATTTCATCTGGAACGAATTATTGCCAGTACGTTATGCTGAAACACATGGCTGTAGCCTGGAACAAAGCCGCGCCACCCTGTATACCTTCTATCAACAACACAATCATACCCTAAACTGGTACTCTTCAAGCTTCTGGACGGCTAAAGTTGGAGTCGACGTCCTGGCCATGCAAATAGAACATAAACATAAAGTGGCTTTGCGTCCTTATTGCCTTGAATTGCTCGACTATCTGAAAAGCAATGATTATCCGATCTGGCTAACCACGAATGCCGACTGTGCCAGCTTGGCGTTTAAACTCGAACAGATGAATTTAAAAGATTATTTTGATGTGATTGTCAGCTCGGAAAGCATAGGACATGCCAAAGAGTTTGTAGAATTCTGGCAAGGTTTAAATGCCCTGCATCCTTTTAATCCAGAGCAGGTTTATTTTATTGATGATACCGAAAAAGTCCTGAATGGTGCCCGTGCTTACGGGATTCAGAACCTGTTTAGCATCCAGCAACCCTCGTCTGGCAAAGTTGCACGCGAGACTTGCAATTATCCAATGCTGCACCAATTAACAGAACTGATCACCCATTTAAATCAAACTGAGGTAAGCAAGCAATATGCGTAAATCGTCTTTACCTGAAGATGCGGTAGGCATGCGTATAGACAAATGGCTGTGGGCGGCACGTTTTTTTAAAACCCGTTCAATTGCCAAAAATGCTATTGAGGGAGGCAAAGTCCACCATAATGGCGAACGGGTTAAAGTATCACGCGAAGTCCGTGTCGGAATGGAGTTGACGATTCAGCAAGGCATCGACAAGAAAACAGTAGTCGTGAAAGAACTTTCCGATGTACGCGGTCCTGCGCCAGTCGCACAGAAACTTTATGAAGAAACTGAAGTCAGTATTGCACGCCGGGAATTGATTGCATCACAAAGAAAGTTGCATAATCTAGCCCGTCCCGATCATCGGCCGAGCAAAAAAGACCGCCGGGACATCAGTAAATTCAGAAATGAAAATAGTCAGAACTTTGACCAGCAGTGGTCATATAATGATGATTGAATATAAGCGTCAGAATGTGTCGCAACACACCTGACATTGATAGAATAGCAAGGCATTTTCTGTCACCATACACTTGTGGAACGAAGCTCTAATTTAAGACATCCACTTGAGTACTAAGTTTGTGACATCGTATTGAGGTTATAAGATGGATGAGAATAAAAATAAGGCGCTTAATGCTGCCTTAAGCCAAATTGAAAAACAGTTTGGTAAAAACACAGTGATGCGTCTTGGTGACAATACCGTGCAGGCAGTTGAAGCTGTATCTACAGGCTCATTAACGCTTGATATTGCACTCGGTATTGGTGGTTTACCGAAAGGCCGTATTATCGAAATTTATGGTCCTGAATCTTCAGGTAAGACCACGATGACCCTGCAAGCGATTGCTGAATGTCAAAAAGCAGGCGGCACATGTGCATTTATCGATGCCGAGCACGCGCTTGATCCTCAATACGCCCGTAAACTTGGTGTAGATATTGATAACCTATTGGTCTCTCAACCCGATCATGGTGAACAGGCACTTGAGATTGCAGACATGCTGGTACGCTCTGGTGCAATTGACATGATCGTTGTCGACTCCGTGGCTGCCCTAACCCCTCGCGCCGAAATTGAAGGCGAAATGGGCGACTCACATATGGGCCTGCAAGCACGTTTGATGAGCCAGGCACTGCGTAAAATTACCGGCAATGCCAAACGTTCAAACTGTATGGTGATTTTCATTAACCAGATCCGTATGAAAATTGGTGTAATGTTTGGTAGCCCGGAAACCACGACTGGTGGTAACGCACTGAAGTTCTACGCTTCTGTACGTCTGGATATTCGTCGTATCGGTCAGGTTAAAGAAGGTGACGAGATTATTGGTTCTGAAACCAAAGTCAAAGTTGTGAAAAACAAAATGGCGCCTCCATTCAAAGAAGCCCTGTTCCAGATTCTGTATGGTAAAGGCGTAAACCATCTAGGTGAACTGATCGACCTTGCCGTACAGCAAGAAATCGTACAAAAAGCCGGTGCATGGTATTCATATCAAGGCGACAAGATTGGCCAAGGTAAGAACAACACGATTCGCTACCTGGAAGAACATAAAGAAATGGCTAAAACCATTGAAAAGCTGATTCGGGAGCAACTGCTTACCAAAGCCGTAATCACTGAAGAAGATGATAAAGAAGAAGCAGATCTTTTAGATGCCTAATCTATTATTTGTTTAGTCTTTAAACACCATCCAGAGCGCCCTACGGGGCGTTTTGTTATGATGGACTGGTTTACTTTATTCGAGATCAGCATGTCGGACACAAAATTCAGTAAGCTCTTGGACTATGAAGCGATTAAGCAGCAGTTTGGTGATACTGAAGATTCAGCACACACCTCTACTGTTCCGTCTCAAGTTTTGCCAGAATTTGATCCGGAAGACAGTTTATTTGGACAGCCGAATAAGCAAGAGAAAAAACCAGGCCTTAGCGGCTCTCGTCTGCGTTCTTATGCCTTTGCCGTCTTAACCCGCAAGGAATATTCCAAAGCTGAGCTGATCGAAAAACTGGCGCTTTATGCAGAAGATCGTAATGAGGTCATCGCTTTGGTCGATGAGCTTGCAAAAGAAAATTACCAGAGCGACCAGCGTGTCGCTGAAATCATGCTATCGAGTCAAAAGCGCAAAGGCAAAGGCCCCAATCAAATTAAAATGAAGCTTAAAAGCAAGAAAATTGATACTGCTTTAATTTCAGAAGAGCTCAAGGAAACTGACTGGGTACAACAGGCCTATGAGCTTAAACTTAAAAAATACGGCCCAGAAGTCAGCAAAGACCCCAAACTTAAAGCTAAACAGATCCGCTTTCTGATGTATCGTGGTTTTGAAATGGATGCGATCATAAAAGCCATTAGCCGCAAGCCTGAAGACTAACCCTATTCTTTCTTCAATATATTCATTTACTCAGTTTTCCAGTTCTTAACTTTAGTCCTACCGATTTCTACTCATTCAATGATGATACATCTGTCAGACGAAACACTGAGGTGTTGATAGAGCAATAAAATTAAATAAAAAATGCGATAGGTAGGTTTTAAATAGAAGAGCTTAAATCTAATCGGATAAATGAGATTGCGAAAGATGTATAATTTTTATAATTAAATATATGGTGGCAACCCTACCAGCAAAGCTTCGGCACATCACAGTTCTATTACCGTTGCTACCTTCCGGTCCTGGCGGGGTTCATAGAGTGCAATTGCGAAGTAACCGGCAGGGCTACCATTGCAGGAACAGAGTATAAAGATTTTTAAGGAAGTTGCAAGTACTTGTATTTAAAATTAGCTCACAAGCTATCCGTTTGATTACTTTAGAAACAGTCTGGATATTTTAGCGCTTTTTGATTGATCTTCATATTCAGTTCATGAACAGCAAAATTAACTGAATCTTTGTAAAACCTTGTTGCAATTTCTAAAAATGCCGTTTTTAATGTGGATAATAGAGAGCAGATCTTCTTGTTGATATAACTGTGTAGCGAGACCTAGGTCTCGCCAAGAATTATGGAAATTATAGAATGTTTAAGAAAACGGCATTGTGTGCTTTGACTGCACTCTTTACAACGCCCCTGCTTGCCGCCATTCCAATAGAATCACGCGGATTAAGCCAATCCAACAATCCTGCAGCACAAGCCGCTATTTCTACCAGCTCAGATACGCCTGTACAGACCAATACCAGCTGGCAAATCATGCAAAAAAACCAGCAGCTTGAAAATGATTTGCGTAGCTTGCGCGGAAAAATGGAAGAGCAGGAAAACGAGATTGAACGTCTTAAAAGCGAGCTGACCAACCGTTATGCCGACTTAGATCAGCGTCTGGAATTATTACAGCAAAAAATAGAACCGACCGAGGATGCACCAACGGAGGATAATCAACAGGATACTTCTCCCAGTTTGAGTTCAACACCCGCAGCAAACACCAGCAGCACACAAGCTAATGAGCAGGAAAAAGCCGCTTATACCATTGCACTGGATGCTTATAAAAATGGCGGTGCTGCTAAAGCAATCGCACCAATGCAGAATTTTATCAAAAACAATCCCAATAGCGTGTATATCAGCAATGCGCACTTCTGGCTGGCTGAGTTTAATCTGGCCATTGATCCACCCAATTTTGCAGAAGCCAAGCGTAATTATACGGTGGTTACAGAACACTTTCCCAAATCATCGCGTGCACCACGTGCCTTGTATCAGCTTTATAGCATCAGCAAGGATGTAGAACACAAGCCTGATGTAGCGATGCAATATAAAAACCAGCTATTAAGTCAGCATCCACAATCAGAAGAAGCGCAGTATTTTAAATATTAAATAAAGGCTGTTTAGAAAATAAAAAAGACACTCTCAAGGTGTCTTTTTTATAAAAAATGCTTTAGCGTATGATTCCGCGTTTTGATTGCTCCAGAGAGTCAATTAAACGCTGCGCTTCAGGCACTTCTGGTAAAATCTCACTACGAATTTTTTCAAGCGCTTCCTGAGTGGTCAGACCCGATTTATAAATGAGCTTGAAAGCTTCACGTAAGCGATTGACCACATTCTTGGACCAACCCTTACGACGCATCCCTTCCACATTCATGGCAAATGCATGTGCAGGATTTCCAGACACCATTACATACGCTGGCACATCTTTGAGAATAAGTGAAGCACCGCCAATCATGCTATATGAATCAATTTTGCAGAATTGATGAATTCCGGAGTTACCTCCAACCACAACATAATCACCTACATGCACATGGCCAGCTACACCGACATTATTTGCAAAGATATTATGATCGCCCACCCTACAGTCATGGGCAATATGCGTATTCACCATCAGCAGGTTATGACTACCCACTTTAGTAATGCCCTGATCCTGAACCGTACCACGATGCAAACTACAATGTTCACGAATCTTGTTGTGATCACCAATTTCTAGCCAGGTTTCTTCACCTGCATATTTGAGATCCTGACAAACTTCGCCCACACTGGCGAACTGAAAAATTTCATTATATTCACCCATACGCGTATAGCCACCCACCACAACATGTGAATGAAGTTTGCTACCCGCGCCAATAGTGACATTCGGTCCAATAATACAATATGGACCAATTTGCACATCAGCAGCAATTACTGCTGATGAGTCAATAATGGCAGTTGGGTGAATAAGGGGATTATTGCTCATGCCTGCTCGACTTTTTGATGCGAAACCATAATTTCCGCGGTTGTTGCGACGACGCCATCTACAGTGGCAATACAATTATATTTGTAAATGCCTCGTTTTTGCATCACTAATTCAGCTTTTAAAACCAATTGATCACCAGCAACCACTTGTTTTTTAAATCTGACCTTCTCAGCGCCAGCAAACAGGAACAAAGAACCTTCACTTGGAACTTCGTTATTCATGACAAAACCCAAAATTCCAGAAATCTGAGCCAATGCTTCAACAATCAGCACGCCCGGCATGATGGGATAATTCGGAAAATGACCTTGCAAAAACTCTTCATTAATCGAGACGTTCTTATAACCAACAATACCATTTTCAGTAATATCGACTACACGATCAACCAGTAAAAATGGATAACGATGGGGCAAATATTCACGAATTTTTTGAATATTCATTGGTAATTCAGGCTTCGTCAATGTAGGCAAATTCGACTCTGTCATCATAATTATTTACGCAACTTTAATGTTGATTCAATGGACTCAATTTGAGATTGCATATGATCCAATCGTTTAGCCAACTGGGTCAATGGCACATCTGCTAATTGTCTGAGGCGAACCACTGTGCGTTTCCATTTCTGATTTTCAAACAATCCAATCCCCGAAGAATATTTTCCATCTTCAGAAATATTATTTGTCACCATTGACATTCCAGTCAAAGTCACATTATCAGCAATATTTAAGTGCCCAGAAATTGCGGTACCACCACCAATGATACAGTTTTTGCCAATTGAAACACTTCCTGCAACAGCAGTTTTCGCAGCAATAGCGGTATTGGCACCTATTTTAACGTTATGCGCGATTTGCACAAGGTTATCAATAATAACACCTTGTTCCAAAATCGTATCATCCAACGCACCACGATCTATACTACAGTTCGACCCAATCCGGACGTCATCAGCGATGCGAACAGAACCTAACTGGGCGATCCTGTGCCATTTCCCTTGGTAAGGCGCAAAACCAAAACCTTCACTACCAATCACGGTATTGGCATGAATACGGACACGGTTACCAATTTTGGCTTCGCCGGTCAGGGTCACATGTGCATCAATAAAACAGTCCTGACCGATTTCGACAGCATCATCAAGATATGTATGTGCTTGAATAATCGTATTTGCACCCACCACACAATCCTCACCAATCACTGCATAGTGACCAATATAGGCATCGTCGGCAATTATTGCTGAAGGATGAATTTGTGCCGTACTTTCAATTCCACGCTGGCTCTGTTTTTTTTCAAAAACATGCGTCAGGATTGCAAAAGCCAGATAAGGATTAGCCACCACAATAAAGTTTTGCTGTGAAGTGCATTGCTGTTTCAGTTCAGCAGTGACAATGAGCGCACCCGCCTGACTTTGATTGGCCTGCTCTAGATATTTGTCTGCATTAACGAATGCCAGATCTTGTGACGTTGCATGTTGAAGACTGGCCAAACCTCTCAAATGCAAATCTGCCTGACCTACACACTCGCCTTGAACCAGGCGAGCGAGATCAGCTAACTGAAGCTGTTGATGATTCATTGATTTACTTAATTGCATTAACCTTTTGAATCATTTTATCAGTTAAATCATACTTGGCGTCATAAGTAAGCGTGGAATTTTTATTTAAAACCACATCCAGGTTGTTTTCTTTACGCAATTGCTCTGCAATCTGTTTCACACGTCCATCAAAAACTGTCCGGATTTGCTGAATGGAGCTTTGTACACTGCCTTGTACGGTTTGCTGAAGCTGTGCCAATTCCTGAAGTTTAGCCTGATATTGAGCTGACATTTTCTGCTTTTCAGCATCACTGATTTTGCTATTTGCCTGCGCTCGCTGCTGTAAAGCCTCAAGCTCTTTACTTAACTGGTCAATCTTGGTGGTTTGAGGCTGAATTTTTTGCTGGAATGCAGTATTTTGCTGCTTTAAATAAGTACTATTTTCAACCACACGCTCCAGATCAATTACACCAATCCCGGCTGCTTGAGCCAAAGGTGCGAATGTTGCTAAAACCAGGCTCATTGTCATCATTATTTTGTTCATAATTTTCACTCTTTCAAAAAATTTGCTCACAAGGCCACAACCTCATGAGCAAATTTTATATTCTTCATGGATAAGTAATTTAGAATGTACGTCCGATTTCAAATTGTACATTCTGGGTATCATCACCCGGCTTATCGTTAAGTGGATAAGCATAGCTGAGTGATAATGGGCCAATCATGGTAATCCAGGTAAAGCCTGCACCAACGCTATAGCGCATATTGCCACTATCAAAGCCGAAGTTGTCTTTACAGTATTGTTTTGCATCTACACCAGGATCATCCATTTTACCAGTCAAATACAGCTTACCTGATGGTACATCACACTGAGTATCAAATACTTGAGCACCTTCAGCAAACAGTACTGGACGCACCTGACGTGCCCAATCCCCTTTAAACGGCACAGGCAATACCAACTCAGCACCAAACTGAATTAGCGCATTACCACCCACTTCTTCTGGATCATAATCTCGTTTGCGTGATTCGTTATAAGTTACACCAGGGTATTTAGGTCCAAGCGTACTGTTTTCATAACCACGCACTGAGCCATAACCACCAGCATAGAAGTTCTTATAGAATGGCAGATCATTACCATAGCCTAGCTTACCGTAACCGCGCAGCACAAAGTCCTTACCCAATGGGAAGAGTGCTTGTGCATCATAAGATACTTTTTGATATTCCACATCACTGCCCGGTAATGCAATTTCTGCATTGACTCGATGTGACATTCCCGTAGTTGGGAAGACTGGACGGTTTAAAGTGTTATATGACCAACCTAGATTTAAATTATAAGTCAGGAATTCTCCACCAAACTCATCATCAAATGAGGTAAAACCAATATCTTGATTATTACCATCTCGGCAAAGACGATCAAAATAACCTTCTGGTGGATTAGAAGGTTTTTCCAGATCAGGATCAGCTGCTAAATCAATCTCCCATTGTGATTTTAGGTTATCGCTCGAACAATACTTACCTTCGCCTTTAGCTTTACCACCATTGGCTAACAAATAATCCCGAACATAGGTCGAGACATAGGGACCAGTCGTCACTTCAGTCTGGTCAATATTCAGGCCCAAACTTACACTTTGGTTTTCATCAATTGGATAACCAAAATTGATCCCACCACCAAAACTGTCAGTCACATAGTTATTGACGTTATAATCATCATCTAGTTTGGTTTTACGATAGTAAAGATTATAGCCACGACGTACGCCATCAATGGTAAAATACGGGTCCATCACGCTCAAGTTATAATAATCTTGAGTTTCAGAACGGGACAGGTCTATAGAGACGCTATTCCCTGTACCCAAGAAGTTGGTTTGACTTAAGCCAGCCTGGAAGGTCACACCACCACTTTGCGAGAAACCAACTGCCAGTGTACTGGTTCCCGAATGTTGTTCTTCTACTGCAATATTCAGGTCAACCTGATCAGGTGAACCCGGAATACGTACAGGTTTAACATCTACACTCTTAAAGAAACCGGTGCGTTCCAGACGAACCTTTGACAGATCAATCTTTTCGTTACTGGCCAGTGCCCCTTCCATTTGGCGCATTTCACGACGCAATACTTCGTCTGCGGTCTTGGAGTTACCTGTAAAGTTGATACGTCGTACGGTAATCTGTTGACCCGGATTAATATAATAGTTCAAATCAACTTGCTTGGTTTCTTCATTAATCTGAGGAACCACATTCACTTCAGCATAGTAATAGCCAGCATTGCCATATTTACGTAGCAACAACTGCTTGACTGCATTCACTTTTTCCTGTGAATACACTTCACTTTCTTTATACAGCTGTAAAGCTTTTAACTCTTCAGGCTGATAAAGCGCATCACCCAAGAACTTGGTTTGACCAAATTTAAACTGCTCACCTTCATCGACTGAAACCTCAATGAACACATTTTTTTTATCTTCACTCAGGTTCAGGCTGGAGTTGGCGATATTAAAGTTAATGTAACCACGGTTCAGATACATCGCACGCAAGGCTTCCAGACTCGCAGCCATCTTTTCACGTGCATAGCGGTCATTACGCGAGACCACTGAACTCCAACCACTTTCCTTGACGGCAAAAGCCTGCTTAATCTCGGATTCTTTAAATACCGTATTCCCGATGATATTAATATCAAAAACTTTAGCGGCTTTGCCTTCTACAAAGTCAATCAGTAATTCAACCCGGTTATTTGGTCGCGCAGTGGTGGTTACCTTAATATCGGCATCATAACGGCCTTGCTGCATATATTGCTGTTCAAGCTCGGACTCCACTGTTTGCAGCGCAGATTTTCTCAGCACCTCGCCTTCAGCCAAGCCCATTTTTTTCAGGCCTTCTTCAAGTGCTTCTTTTGGAATCAACTTGTTGCCTTTGAGCTCAATCTTTGAAATAACCGGACGCTCTACCACCTGGAAAACCAGAGTATTTCCCTGCTGAACGGCTTTGATATCATCAAATAACCCTGATGCAAACAGGCTACGAATTGCATTGGCAATCACAGGATCATTCACACGGTCACCACTGTTGACCGGCACCAAGCTATACAGATTTTCAGGAGTTAAACGTACTAATCCATCAAATTTTATATCTTGTACAATGAATTCATCTACTGCATATACTTGTTGTGCTGCTGCCATTGCACTAACGAGTGCCAAAGGCATAAATAAATGTGTGTGCTGCATGCCAGTCTTTTCCGCTGTTAATTTATTTCATTTACGTTCTTATAAACGCATAAAGTCATTAAATAATGCCAGAAGCATCATACTGCCGAGCAGTACCATACCAATTTTAAATCCAACCAATTGTATTTGTTCAGAAACAGGTTTACCACGAATTAATTCAATAAAATAGTAAACCAGATGTCCTCCATCAAGCATTGGAATGGGCAATAAGTTTAATATTCCTAAACTTACACTCATTAGCGCCATAAAGGAAATAAAAGTTTCCCAACCCATTTCTGCACTTTGTCCGGCTACCTTGGCAATGGTAATTGGGCCAGAGAGGTTATCCAAACCGATCATTCCACGGATCATCTTCACAATCGAGTTTACGATCATGGAGGAAAGCTGCGCGGTTTTATCAAAAGCCATGACCAGTGCTTCGGCCGGGTTATAATGAATGGTCTGTTTATATTCTGCGGGAATGGTAATTTTACCCGGATCACCCTGTACGCCAAGCATACCAGTGACATTGCCCATATTGTCACGCTTTCCTTGCGGCATAACTTCAAGCTGTATCACCTGTTTATCCCGCAATACTTCTATCTTGAGCAGTTTTTCCGGAGAGGCCTGAACCACTTGCACCACATCGTACCAGTCTTTCATCGAGGTGCCATTAATGGCCAAGATACGGTCACCCTCCTGCATCCCTTGACGGATGGCTGCACCATCGGCGGTCAGCTTGGAGACCACTGCTGGAACTTGCGGGCGATAAGGCAAGAAGCCTAGCTCTTCTAAGGGAGATTGAGACTGATCTTTGAGAAAATTCTGAATAGGGAGCTGAAAGGTTTTAGTCTCACCTGACCGCTCAGCCTGAATACTGATATTGCCAGTTTCACCGACACGATCGACCAGCGCATAGCTGAGCTTTTCCCAGGTTTCGACCTTCGTTCCGTCTATCGCAACAATTTTATCCCCTTGCTGCATATGTACAGTAGCGGCAGGCGTATCGGGAATAATCTTGCCGACCCGGGTATTTAGCTGTTCCTGAGCAGGTAAAAACAATATCCAGAAGAGAACCACAGCCAGCACCAGATTGATTAAAGGACCAGCAGCCACAATCGCGATACGCTTCCAGGGATGCTGACGGTTAAAGGCTTTGGGTAAGTCTTCTTCCGCGACATTGCATTCACGTTCATCCAGCATCTTCACATACCCACCTAAAGGCAAAGCAGAGAGCTGATACTGGATACCTGATTTTTTGGAGGTCCATTTGATCAGAGTCGGGCCAAAACCAATCGAGTAAACCAACACTTTAACGCCCAGTTTACGTGCCACAATGTAGTGACCAAACTCGTGAATCGCAATTAAGGGACCGAGTAACAGGATTGCAGCGGCAATAATAAACAAGGCGTTCATCTCTTAACTTCCTTTATTCACCACAAATTGCTGTGACAAACCTCGTGCGGTCTGATCTGCCTGCAAAATAGTTTCCAGATCATATGCAGGCTGATTATCCATCTGGTTCAGGACACTTTCAACCACCTGAGGAATTTGGGTAAATCTAATCTCTTGATTCAAGAAGGCAGCCACAGCAATCTCATTGGCTGCATTTAAAATCGTCGGTGCAATTCCGCCGCTCTGCATAGCTTGGCGGGCCAGCTTTAATGCAGGAAAACGTTCCACATCCGGCTCCTGAAAATTCAGCTGTGAATGTATAAATAGATCTAATGGTGCGATATGGGTACTGATTCGCTCAGGCCATGCCAAAGCATGTGCAATTGGCGTTCCCATATCCGGATTGCCCATTTGTGCCAAAGTCGATCCATCTACATATTGCACCATGGAATGAATAATACTCTGTGGATGCACAACGACTGTAACAAATTGTTCTTCAACTGCAAATAAATGGCAGGCTTCGATCAATTCCAGCCCTTTATTCATTAAAGTCGCTGAATCTACCGAAATTTTTTGCCCCATGGACCAGTTAGGATGTTTACAGGCCTGCACAGGTGTCACCTGCTCAAGCTCTTCCAGACTATGATTTAAAAATGGGCCGCCTGAGGCGGTCAGTAGAATCTGCTGTACGCCGAGTTTCGGCTGGCCATTGCGCTCTGCCTCAAAGTAGTTTTGCGGCAGACACTGGAAAATGGCATTATGCTCAGAGTCTACAGGCAGCAATAAGGCACCATGCTGACGCGCAGCCTGCATCATGATATCACCGGACATCACCAAGGCTTCTTTATTGGCCAGTAGAACGCGTTTAGCTGCTTTTACTGCTGCCAATGTCGGCAACAAACCTGCTGCACCAACAATTGCCGCCATCACGATATCCACCTCAGGATGTTCGGCAACTGCAATTAAACCGGCCTCATCCTGCAAAATCTCGATATCAGACAATCCCTGCTGCTCAAGCAGATGGACAAGCTCATCTACCTTTTCAGAAGGCACCACAGCAACTTTGGGGTGATACTGCTGGCAGATTTCAGCCAGTTCAATCATACGACTTTGCGCTGTCACAGCGAAAACCGAGTAAGCTTCAGAGTGCTGCTGCAGAATCTTTAAAGTACTTTGACCAATGGAACCTGTAGCACCCAGTATACAAACAGCTTGTGACATTTATAAATTTACGCCAATAAGTTTTAAGATATAGATACCAGTTGCAAAAATTGGAGCTGCAGCCAGCAAAGAATCAATCCGGTCCAGCACACCGCCATGACCGGGCAGAATACGACCAGAATCCTTGATTCCGGCACGACGCTTGATCATGGATTCAAACAGATCACCCAAGACCGAACTAAAGACGGTTACGATAGATAAAATCAGAAATAGGCTGAGTTCGGCCCAAGTCATTTCCAGATATAAGGAAGCCACGGCGATTACGATCAGCATTGAAGTCACAATACCGCCATATAGCCCTTCGACAGACTTGTTCGGGCTGACATTCGGCGCAAGCTTTTTCTTGCCAAATTTACGCCCTACAAAATACGCCCCGCTATCTGCACCCCACACCAGCAGGAATAGGTACATCAACCACCAAGGTGAATTTTGCCAAACCGAGAAGATTGCCGTTACAGCTGCTGAAATTAAAATAATACCAAGACCTTGCAGACTGACATTGTACCAGCCGTCGTAATCAGGATAGGATTTCACCCAGTAGATGCTGAGCAGCCAGGTCATGATCGAAGCAGCCCATAATAATAAGGCAACATCCCAGTAATATAAGGCCAGTGCAGATAAGGCTGCGGTCATCAGACCATAACCCCATCCCACCGGCTTGATTACATTTTTAGATTTTCGCGGCATGAGCTTAAACCATTCATAGCCTGCAACCCCAGCAGCCACAACCATTAAGGCAAACATTGGATAATGTGATTTGGTAGCAAACATGCAGCTGATCACTACGGCTACCAACACCAATGCGGTTATAATCCGCTCAAACATGTTTAGTTCTCAAGTTTTTCCTGACAAATCTGTTCTGATGTTTTGCCGAAACGACGCTCACGCCCACCAAATACAGCCAGCGCATCATCAAATTCTTCTACAGTAAACTCAGGCCATAAAGTTTCAGTAAAATATAGCTCTGCATAAGCCGCCTGCCAGAGCAGGAAATTAGACAGACGGAAATCTCCACCTGTACGAATCAGCAAATCCACAGCAGGCAAATCACCTAAACAGACATATTGACCAAAGACATCAGCATCAATTGCATCAAGATTTAATTTATTTGTTAAAACATCTGCAGCAATCTGCTTCGCAGCGTGTGCCATATCCCACATACCGCCATAACTGATGGCAATGGTAAGTGTCATACTGTTGAAATTAGCAGTCCTTTGTTCAGCATGCAACATTAGTGATTGCAGTTCAGGAGATAAACGCGAGCGATCTCCTATAAAACGCAGTGCAATATTGAACTTTTCCATGCGAGGCAATTGCTCATGAATCGTATCTAGCAGCAGATTCATCAGCAATTCAACTTCATATTGAGGACGATTCCAGTTTTCGCTGGAAAATGCAAAGACAGTCAGCGCCTGAATATTTCTTTTTTTACAATGTTCTACAATCGGATCCAGAACCGTTTTTCCTTCACGGTGTCCATCACCTTTCTGCATCTGATTTTTTTTGGCAAAACGATTGTTGCCATCCATAATGATGGCAACATGTTTTGGAAGATGGGGGTTTTCTTCAGCAGTGGTCATTGATGAATTAAACCTTCATCAATTCAGCTTCTTTCGCAGCCAAGCGTTTATCTACTTCAGCAACAAATTTATCTGTAATTTTCTGGATGTCGTCAGATGCACGGCGCTCATCATCTTCAGAAATCTCTTTCTCTTTTAATAAGGCTTTAATATCACCCAATACATCACGGCGGATGTTGCGGATTGCAACTTTGGCATTTTCAGCTTCGTTACGTGCCACTTTTTGCATGTCGCGACGTGTTTCTTCGGTTAAAGCGGCCATAGGTACACGGATTGCATCTGCCGTAATCGGGTTCAGACCCAGGTCTGATTCACGAATCGCTTTATCAATTGCAGATACCATTGAACGCTCAAATGGCTGAACCAGTAAAGTACGCGAGTCTTCAACACCTACGTTAGCAACCTGATTTAATGGCACATCAGAGCCATAGTAAGGAACCATAACACCGTTTAAAATAGATGGATGTGCACGACCTGTACGAACTTTTGCAAAACCATTTTCCAATGAGTCAAGTGACTTGTTCATACGCTCTTCTGCGTCTTTTTTAAGATCGTTAATCATATGATCTTCCTTACTTAATTCTAAAGAGATAAATGCTAAATTAGCGGCTAGTATAAATGGCTTCAGGACTCACGTCATTAATTCGTGACGTGAGTGCCCTCATTTTCACCCATCACAACGGACAATAAAGCACCAGACTTGTTCATATCGAAGACTTGTAGCGGCACATTGTGATCACGGCATAGACAAATGGCGGTCAAATCCATCACACCCAGCTTTTCATCCAGTACCTGATCGAAGGTCAATGTATTGTATTTTACTGCATCTTCATACTTGCTTGGATCTTTATTATAAACACCATCAACTTTAGTGGCTTTAAGAATCAGATTCGCTTCAATTTCAATACCGCGTAAGCAAGCTGCTGTATCCGTAGTAAAGAATGGGTTTCCTGTACCGGCAACAAATACACACACTTCACCGCGTGTCAGGTGACGGATAGCATCACGGCTAGAATAAGATTCTACCACTGTCCCAATTGGTAAAGCTGACAGTAAGCGTGTTTTGATATTACGGCGCACCAAGGCATCACGCAGGGCCAGACCGTTCATTACAGTTGCCAGCATTCCCATTTGATCGCCTGTTACCCGACCGACTAGACCGTCTTTTTGTAGCTGGCTACCACGATACAGGTTACCACCACCGACCACGATACCGACTTGAACACCCAAACCAACCAAATGGGCAATCGATAAAGACATCTGATCCAGGATCTGGGCATCAATCCCCATGTCTTTATTCCCTGCCAGTGCTTCACCAGAAAGCTTTAACAGGATACGACCAAATCGAGGTTTTTTAGAATCCAACATCTTCCAACTCCAAAGTATTCAATTCAAAATATTTTTAATTCAAAATCTTAAGCAGACTTGATCGAAATCAGCTTGGCAAACAGGTCATATTCGTCTGCATCAGTAATTTCAACCTCGAGCACATCACCCGCCTTAATCCTGTTTTTATCAATATCTTCTACAAAGACATTGCCATCAATTTCAGGGGCGTCGGCATAAGAGCGTGCAACGGCAACCGGGAATTCATCTTCCAGGTCATCAACCAGCACAGTCATGGTCTGACCAATACGCTTTTGTAGTTTTGCCGCGGAAATTTCCTGCTGTACCTGCATGAAACGTTCATAACGCTCCTGCTTGATTTCTTCCGGCACATGATCCGGCAAATCATTGGCCGTTGCACCTTCAACCGGTGAATAGGTAAAGCAGCCTACACGGTCCAGCTGCGCTTCCTTGAGCCATTCCAGTAATATCTGGAAGTCTTCTTCAGTTTCACCCGGGAAACCGACCACAAAGGTAGAACGAATCACCAGCTCCGGACATTTTTCACGCCAGAGTTTTAAGCGCTCCAGTGTGTTTTCACTGTGCGCCGGACGTTTCATCAGCTTTAAGATACGCGGGCTGGCATGCTGGAATGGAATATCCAGATAAGGCAGAATTTTACCTTGAGCCATCAGATCAATGACTGCATCGACGTGCGGATAAGGATAGACATAGTGCAGACGCACCCAGATGCCAAGCTGACCTAAAGCTTCGCACATGTCATAGAATTTGGTTTTAACCGGCTGACCGTTCCAGAAATCCAGCTTATATTTGGTATCGACGCCATAAGCCGAAGTATCTTGAGAAATCACGAGTACTTCTTTAACACCGGCACGTTTGAGTGCTGCTGCTTCTTCAAGTACGGAACCGACAGGACGGGAGACCAGATCACCACGCATGCTCGGAATAATACAGAAGGTACAACGATGGTTACACCCTTCCGATATTTTTAAATATGCATAATGTTTAGGAGTTAAGCGGATACCCTGCTCAGGCACCAGATCAATAAATGGATTGTGTTTTGGTGGTTCAGGCACATATTGATGAACCGCATCCATTACTTCTTCATAGGCTGCTGCACCTGTCACTTTCAGGACATTCGGATGCATTTGACGAATTTTGTCTTCGTCTTTACCCAGACAACCTGTTACGATGACACGACCATTCGCGTTCATCGCCTCACCGATTGCATCTAAAGACTCTTGTACTGCAGATTCAATAAAACCACAAGTATTTACAACAACTAAATCAGCACCGTCATAATCCGATGCGACATCATAACCTTCAGTCTTTAACTGAGTTAAAATTCGTTCGGAATCTACCAATGCCTTAGGACAACCTAAAGAAACAAAACCGACTTTGGGGGATTTCATGAATCTGCGCTCCACTAGAATGCGCGTATTGTATGACTTTTCTAATCATAAAAATAGTTGAAAAGCTGACTCTTTGCATCACGCACCAAAATAACGCTATAAAATAACCAACACAAATAACAATGCACCAAAATGAATCATTTTTAGTTTACAGGCTGAATTTAATCCGTTATACCTGGATTTATTGATGTGCTTATCGCGTATTTCGTGCATTTTCAGCCGGATTTTATAGAGTTGTAAAGTTGGCGTACATCTTGCTTAATCCGCCTAACTCTTGAACTTTTAAATTTTTTATTGGGCTTTATGAAGATGCCATTGCGCCATTTTAAAACAGGGAAACGACTGCTAATGGATCAGCCTAATTCGATTGACTATCGTGTTTTGGTGGACAATATGACCACCGCTATTTTGCTGGTAGACCGTGATCTAAATATCTTTTATCTCAACTCGGCCTGCGAAGCCTTATTTGATATCAGTTTATTACGCGCATACGGCACACCAGTCATGAATATCCTGCATGTACCCACCGATGAGTTTAATACTGAAGAAGCACTGCTCAATACCTTGAGAACAGCTCAACCTTATACACGCCGTGAAGCCACGCTAAATGTCAACTTTAAAGACATTCATGTGGACTATATGGTGTCACTCTTAAATGCTGGCAAGGACTATCACCCACTTCTGCTGATTGAGCTAAATCAGCGTGACCGTATGCTGAAAATCTCCCGTGAAGAAAACTTTAGTCAGCAGCATCAGGTTGCCCGCCTGCTCATTCGTGGAGTCGCCCATGAAATCAAAAATCCGCTGGGAGGGATTCGTGGTGCGACCCAGCTCTTGGCACGCAGCCTGAATGATCCGCAATATAAAGAATTTACTGACATTATTATCAGTGAGGTGGATCGGCTTAGAAATCTGGCCGATACCATGCTCGGTTCACGCCAGTTGCCGAGTTATCAAATGGTGAATGTACATGAACCACTTGAACGCGTCCGCGCGCTGATCGTAAACCAGACCAAGAAAAAAATTAAGATCATTCGTGATTATGACCTTTCTTTGCCTGAAGTTCTGGCAGACCGTGATCAATTGATTCAGGTCATGCTGAATATCTGTGCCAACGCCATTCAAGCCATAACGGAAAATAAAGATTTTTTTATCGAGCATCAGCCTGAGCTGATTTTAAGAACCCGGATTCAGCGCCTGATCACGATTAACGGTACGCTACACCGTTCGGTGATCCGTATTGATATTGAAGATAATGGCCCTGGTGTTCCAGAAGATATTCTGGAATCGATCTTTTATCCGCTCGTTACCAGCCGTGCCAAAGGCACCGGACTTGGCCTCAGTATTGCTCAAAATATTATCCATCAGCACAACGGCATCATTGCCTGTCATTCCACACCCGGAAAAACCATATTTAGCTTATATTTACCTTGGGAGTCAGACCATGCCACACAATAAAATATGGATCATTGATGATGATCGGACCATGCGCTGGGTGCTGGAAAAAACCTTCAAGGAAGAAGGTTTTGATGTCACCAGCTTTGAAGAGGCACAATCGGCTCTCGACCAGTTAAATAGTAATGCGCCCGACGTAATTTTAACCGATATCCGCATGCCCGGTATTGATGGCCTGACTTTTTTAAGCAAAGTCAAACATAAGTATCCTGACCTGCCTGTCATTATTATGACGGCGCACTCGGATCTGGAATCGGCAGTATCCAGTTATCAGACTGGCGCTTTTGAATATCTGCCAAAACCGTTTGATATTGATGAAGCACTAGCTTTGGTCAATCGTGCAATTTTACATCTAAGTAAATTACAGCAGCAGGAATCTGCCAGAACAGCACCAGCTATTCAATCTACAGAAATTATTGGCGAATCACCGGCGATGCAGGAGGTCTTCCGTGCCATTGGCCGTTTATCCCAGTCGCATATTACGGTATTAATTAATGGTGAATCCGGTACCGGTAAAGAACTGGTCGCTCATGCCCTGCATCGTCATTCGCCGCGCAGTAACAAACCCTTCATTGCCCTGAATATGGCCGCGATTCCCAAAGACTTGATTGAAACCGAATTGTTTGGTCACGAAAAGGGAGCTTTTACCGGGGCAAATACACAACGTCAAGGCCGTTTTGAACAGGCCAATGGGGGTACCTTATTTTTAGATGAAATTGGCGATATGCCTTTTGAGACTCAGACCCGTCTACTGCGTGTTCTGGCCGATGGCGAGTTTTACCGTGTCGGTGGTCATATTCCGGTTAAAGTCGATGTGCGTATTGTCGCAGCCACCCATCAGGATCTGGAAAAACTGGTACAGGATGGACGTTTCCGCGAAGACTTATATCATCGCCTGAATGTCATTCGAATTCATATTCCGAAACTGGCTCATCGCAGTGAAGATATTCCAATGCTGGCACAGCACTTTTTGGCACTTGCCGGCAAAGAGTTAGGCGTTAACCCTAAAATCTTGCGCCCAGAGACTCAGGAATATATGCAAAAGCTACCCTGGCAAGGGAACGTGCGTCAACTGGAAAACACCTGTCGCTGGCTCACCGTCATGATTACCGGTCGTGAGATCTATCCTCAAGACCTGCCACCAGAGTTAAAACAGATTCCCATCCAGCAGCAGGATGCAAGCGCTCTAATTCCGAATCCAAGTCAGATTGCAGCTCCTCAATGGGATGAATTACTCGGTCAGTGGGCTATTCAAAAACTCAAAAATGGCGAAATGAAATTACTCGATGTTGCCACCCCGATGTTTGAACGCACTCTGATTAATGCAGCCCTGCAACAAACCCGTGGCCGTAAACGTCATGCCGCAGAACTGCTAGGCTGGGGACGCAACACTCTCACCCGCAAACTTAAAGAACTTGGAATGGACAGTGCCGATGACGATGTTGAAGAAGAAGCTGAAACCTAGTTATTCAGGTGTGTATTTCATCAATGGATTGCGCTGCAAGTTAAAACTGGGCAGATGAGGCATAAAAGAAAGGAAATAGCGAGATTCTTGTCAAGTTTTATAACGAAATCCAAGAGAATGTTAGCTCTATAAGCAAGAACAAAGCATCGCTGTGTTCACTGTGCAAGAAGACGAATATGTTTTTTGTTATCTCGTTATGAGTCATTCATTTAGAATGACTAAACTTCTTGTCTCCTGCGTTATATGAACTAAAAAAATCTTGCGAGATAGATCTCTAGTGTCGCAAGCATAGACGAAATATCAATAGACCCTAGACTCAGTCCTAAAAAAGCGCCAACTAATTGGGCGCTTTTTTATTAATCTGATTTTTAAAGGATCAGGGAGCAATACCGATATAGCGGGAATATCCCTGTATCCCCAAATCTGATTTTAAAATCAGATAGTCTGGATAACGACTTACACTAATCTCGGCAAACATATTGACCAGATCATCATTGGCGTGCAGATCATCCACCGAACGCAGCATGGTCTGTTCAAATTCATCGGTAATATATTCAAAACCAATATCCATGGCGATAAATAAGGTATGTTCGCAAGGCTGGATATACTGCTCTTCTTGCCAGTTAATAATTTTTTGCTGACAATGTGGACAGGCAATATTATCAGTCGCTGCAATATCCAGCTGAATTAATTGATAGCTCATCTTTCATATTCAAATCTTATCTGAGCCTATCTTAGCAAAAAATAGTAGCCGAATAACAACCCGATACTATTTCCATCAAAGCAGTCCTAGTCTAATGGCGATCAGTAAATGGCACTCAAACTCCAAACATAAAAAATGCCAGTCAGTGCTTCAATGACTGGCATGAGATGATTAGCCTTCTTTTTTCAGAAAAAACCGTCTTAAATCAGGATTTATCTTGTATCTTATAGCGAGACAGCGCGGTTACAGCCACAGCAGAAATCACGACTGCTGGCAAACTTGCCCACAAAATACCGGTTGCCCCTAAACCTAAAGCCAAGATCTTGCCGGACAGCAATGGCCCAGTCATCGCACCCAAACGTCCAAGCGAGATTGCAGTACCCACCCCTGTGACCTTACCTGAACCGGTATAAAATATCGGGGAAATACCATACAGAATTGATTGTCCACCGGTTGAGAAAATCCCACCCATCAGTCCTGCCAAGATCAGCAATGGAATCACCTGACTGCTAAAGAGCAGGACCAATGCAATCGCCAGACCAACATAAATGATCATCGCGACTTGCCACAGCTTTAAGCGATCTAGCAAATAACCCAGACCCAAGGTACCAATCACCGCTCCCACCTGAAAGATCAGCATGATACTAAAAGCTTCCTGCTTGGATAAACCTTGTTCCATCAACAAGTTCGGTAACCAGCTAATCAGAATATAGTTAATCATCAAGGTAAAGAAAAAGCCAAACCATAGCGGTACGGTACGTTTATAGCGCTGCTCTTTAAAAAGTACATCTGTCATAGCCGGTACAGCAACATCCTGCGGCCTGGCTTGCTCGAACTGAACCGTACGTGGTTTATCCTTCAGAATAAAAGCCATAAATGGAAGCAGGAGCAAAGGTGTCAAGCCGCCAATCAGAAACAGGGTTTGCCAGCTGATGTCCTGAAAGCAGATAGCCAGACCCGCTACAAAAATCGCTCCTACAGGCAAACCGCAGTACATTAGACTATTTAACTTGCCACGGTTGGCTTCTGTCGCTTCATCTCCCACTACCGAAATCATGGTGGGCATCGCCGCACCTAAACCCAGTCCGGTTAGGAACCGTGCTACATATAAAATCTCAACACTCGGCGCAATCGCGGTAAGTGCAAAGAATATTCCAAAAATTGCCACAGATAACATCAAGACACGTTTTTGTCCCAGATAGTCGGCAATACGGCCACCAAAAAAAGCCCCGAAGAGCATGCCGAAAACACCCAGACTGAACACATAGCCCATTTGCACCTGACCCAATACAAATGTTTCTGCAATTCCTTTTGCAGCAATTCCAGGTGCCTGCAAGTCAAAGCCTTCAAAAAATGCGACCCAAAAACACAAAAAAATCACCAGGAGTTTTTGTGTTTTCTCCTTTGGCGCCAACATCATGATTGATCTCCTTCAATAAAAGGCTCTGTCTATATTTAGCCTACTATTGAATTGTTCAGCGAATCGAGCTAAATAAACACCACTACAATAGTAGGATTTATGCTCGAGTCCTGAGCTTATTTAAGAAGAATAAGATCTAAAATCAATAACAACAGGAGAAACACCAAATAAGCAAAAATATTAAATTTATACTTATCAATAATTTATAAAATTAGTAACTTATAACTATAGAATCATCATTTTAAATGATCATCTTCCCGATTCAATAAAAAAGCCCGCATTTAGCGGGCCTTTTTAATTCAAACGATTAAGCAGACTTCTTGGTTTGGGCATTCTTACGAATCGTAATCATCACCAACTGCACTGCTGCAGGTGTCACTCCCGGAATACGGCTCGCCTGACCCAACGTTTCAGGACCCACATCCTTCAGTTTCAGAGTAATTTCATGGGAAAGGCCCGAGACGGCATCATAATCAAAGTCTGCAGGAATTCTGGTTTCCTCAAGACGCTTCATTTGTGCCACATCTTGATGCTGACGGTTGATATAACCTGCGTATTTCACCGCAATCTCGATCTGATCACCAACCTGCTGTGATACTTCAGAGCCAGTAAGTTCTGCGATTTGTGCAAAAGTAATATTCGGACGTTTCAGCAGATCAATCGCAGAACATTCTTTGGAAAGATCTGCACCTGTCATCTCTACGAATTTTTTACCCATCGGGTTATTTGGGGCTGCCCATAGATCTTGCAAACGCCCTGTTTCACTCTCGACAGCTTCCATTTTTTCACAATACGCTGCCCAGCGCTCATCATCTACCAGACCAAGTTCACGGCCAATTGGCGTTAAGCGCTGATCCGCATTGTCTTCGCGCAGCATCAAACGGTACTCTGCACGTGAAGTGAACATACGATACGGTTCTTTGGTTCCCAAAGTAATCAGATCATCCACCAGGACTCCCATATACGCTTCATCACGTTTCGGGGTCCACTGCTCCTGGTCCCAGGCACGACGTGCAGCGTTCAAGCCTGCAAGCAGACCTTGGGCCCCCGCTTCTTCATAACCGGTAGTACCGTTAATTTGACCAGCAAAATACAGGTTATTGATCGCTTTGGTTTCAAGCGTAAACTTCAAGGCTTGCGGATTAAAATAATCATATTCAATTGCATAACCTGGACGAAGAATATGCGCATTCTCCATACCACGGATTGAACGCACCAACTCAAACTGAACATCAAATGGCAATGACGTTGAAATACCGTTTGGATAAAGCTCGTGTGTATCTAGTCCTTCTGGTTCCAGAAACACCTGATGCGAATCTTTGTCCGCAAAGCGGTGAATCTTATCTTCAATAGAAGGACAGTAACGTGGACCAACTCCCTCGATCACACCGGTATACATCGGAGAGCGGTCTAAACCACCACGGATAATCTCATGGGTTCTTTCATTTGTATGCGTAATCCAGCAATTTACCTGTTCAGGATGCATTGAAGCATCTCCCATGAACGACATGGTCGGTGACGGGAAATCGCCCGGCTGTGCTGTCATGACTGAGAAGTCAACTGAGCGCGCATCAATACGTGGTGGGGTTCCGGTCTTTAAGCGCCCTACAGGAAGTTGCAGCTCACGTAAACGATGTGCAAGAGAAATAGAAGGCGGATCACCCGCACGGCCACCACTCGACTTTTCCAGACCGACATGGATGATGCCACCCAGGAATGTACCCGCAGTCAGCACCACAGTTTTGGCATCAAAGCGAATGCCCATTTGAGTCACGACGCCTTTGACAGTATCGCCTTCAACAATCAGGTCATCTGCAGCTTGCTGGAAAATATCCAAATTCGCCTGGTTTTCCAAAGTCTCACGAATTGCAGCCTTGTAGCGTACACGATCCGCTTGCGCACGTGTGGCACGTACTGCTGCACCTTTACGTGAGTTTAAAATACGAAATTGAATACCACCCTTATCAGCAGCCAGCGCCATTGCTCCGCCCAAGGCATCAACTTCACGCACCAGATGCGACTTACCAATACCACCGATTGCCGGATTACAGCTCATCTGCCCTAAAGTCTCAATATTATGAGTCAAGAGTAAAGTCTGTCGCCCCATACGCGCCGCAGCCAGGGCCGCTTCCGTACCTGCGTGACCGCCACCGATAACAATGACATCGTAAACTTTAGGATAATGCATAGTGGTATATTGAGAGATAAAAAAGGATAGCTGAGTATTATAGCAAAATTCAGCCTAAATTTGACAGAACCCCTGTAATTTATCTCCACACCATACTTTTTCAGTCCTGCTGAGTATTGCAATGTAATCTTAACTTGCAGACTTTATATATAAATTAAACATTTAAGCTTAAAAAATTACTTGATTAACATTGCTTAATTTTGAGTATTTTTTAATCTATTTATGTTGACATTACAACCAAAGGTATAAAAGATGAATAAGAATTTGTTTCTATCCGCTGCCCTCTGTAGTCTATGTCTCACCCCGTTTGTGACTTCAGCAAATGATAAGGTCGAGAAAGTTTATAATGCACAAAAATACCAACAGGTTTGTAAAGGCAAATCACAAGGTGCACCAGTCAGCTTTGCTTACCGCGGTATTATCTGGAATGGTACCTGTGAGCCACAATTTTTCCCATCTTCAGGCACCAGTTCTTTAAGAGGCGATGAACCGGAACTATATAATGCTTGTAGTACAGGCAATGTAACCTCAGTCACCATTAACGGTACTGAAATGCGTGGCAAATGTGCCTTAGGTTTTACCGTTCCTCATCCTCAGAACAATATGATGCAACAAAATCAAACGATGCCTGCAACCACTCAGAGAGGGATGTAAGCTGCCCGAGTAACAGCTTAATTTAAATTCAACTCAAACGGGCAAACTGACTAGGTTTTGTCCGTTTTTTATTTTTTTGTTGCTTATTTGTATAGCTAAGATAAACTTCAAAACACTTAAAAAATGAATAATAAGAAGGAAACTTCATGGACTCGGGGTTTTTTAGTTTATTTTTGCCAATCACTCTGGCAATTATGATGATGGGGCTGGGACTGGAACTGACCTTCAAAGACTTTCTCAAGGTACTTCGCTATCCAAAAGTAATTTTTATTGCCTTGTTTTCTCAACTGGTGATTTTGACCAGCCTGGCATTTCTGATTTGTCTGGTTTTAAACTTGCCTCCTCTGCTGGCAGTCGGGTTGATGCTCCTGTCAGCGTCCCCTGGCGGCCCTACAGCGAATTTGTTCAGTTATTTATATAAGGGGGATGTTGCACTTAATATCACTTTAACTGCTTTCAATACTGTTATTTCCCTCTTTACCTTACCCTTTATTATTAATCTGTCATTGCATTATTTTCTTGCTGATCAAAGCAGCGTCAACTTACCGCCTGAAAAAATTATGCAGGTTTTTCTGATTACAATTATTCCGGTCATGATCGGCATGCTGGTACGGGCCAAGCTCCCTCAACTGTCGATCAGTGCGCACCACACGATGCGCCTGCTCTCTGTGAGTTTTTTATGCATTTTATTTACCTTTGCCATTTTTAGGGAACGTTTCAATCTGGTTGAATATTTTGCCAGCGTCGGTACCGCGACAGTATTACTCTGTTTTTCCAGCCTGTTTATCGGTTATTGCCTTCCCTTAATGATGAAGATTCCGGAAAGAATGGTGCGGGCCTGCACTTTTGAAATCGGCATTCATAACACGGCCATTGCCATGACCATTGCTATTTCGGTTTTAGACAATGTCACGATTGCTATCCCGGCTGGAATTTACAGTATTGTAATGTATGTTTTTGCCACGTTTTTTGGCTGGATGATCAGCCGTCAAAAAGTAAATTATAGACCTAACCGTCACTTACCCAATTTGTAATTTTCTTGGCATGACCAGATTTAAGCTGTATGCTTTTTCCAAAGTAAATCAAAACGATTAGAATAATTTTACCAAGGAGTATGCAGATGGATTCTGGCATTATTACTATATTTTTACCCCTCGCTCTGGCGATTATTATGGTGGGTTTGGGGCTGGAGCTGACGCTCAAAGATTTTGCACGCGTGACCCAGCACCCCAAAGCCGTGCTGGTCGCCCTGTTCTGTCAGCTCGTACTGCTGGTTGGTATTGCCTTTGTACTGTGTAAGGTACTGGCGCTTCCACCTCTACTTGCTGTTGGCCTAATGCTCCTGGCTGCTTCTCCCGGTGGGAGTACCGCCAACCTGTTTAGCTATCTGTTTAAGGGAGACCTGGCCCTAAATATTACTTTGACCGCCATTAACTCAGTGATTGCGGCGCTGACCTTACCATTGATTGTTAACTTTTCAATTATGCACTTCATGCAGGACAGCCAGCAAATCAGCTTACAGTTTGCAAAAATCCTGCAGGTCTTTGGCATTATTCTGCTTCCCGTGGGAATTGGCATGCTGATTCGCCGCTACTCTCCAAAACTGACCGAGAAACTGAATAAACCCCTGCGTATTTTTGCAGTCATTTTCCTGATCCTGATTATCGCAGGTGCCATTTATAGTGAACGTAGCAATATTGCTGAATACTTGGCTCAAGTAGGTCTTGCCGCCGTACTGTTCTGCATTTTCAGCCTGAGCATTGGCTATTTTGTTCCGCGTCTGATGAATATCAATACAGCTCAGGCTCGGGCCAGTGCATTTGAGATTGGCATTCATAATAGTACTTTAGCCATGACCATTGCGTTGACAGTCATGTCCAGTACGGCAGTCGCCATGCCAGCTGCCGTGTACTCGATCTTTATGTATATTTTTGCTGCCATCTTTGGTTTCTTGCTTAATCGCTTTGCACCGATTAGCCCTCGACCGGCCTTGTCTAGCGCACAATAGCACTCCACGTTTTAAAAATGCATCCTTTAAACCCGGCTTAAGCTGTCAAGTTTTTGGGATGCAGTCCTAGCTATGGCGCTCTTTTATTTTAGTGATAGCCTCACAAGATAGCAGCGCTCATTCCCAAGTTCCGTTACAATAGCTTTTTAAAACATGTAGAAAAGGTTAATTTCTGTGAAGTGGTTACAAATTCATATTACGGTTGATCAGGCTCAAGTTGATTTTACTGAAACCTTACTCAGCTCTTTGGGTGCAGTCAGTGTGACACTGGATGATGCCGAAAACCAAGATTTACTGGAACCACTTCCAGGTGAAACCCCACTTTGGAATAAAGTCATTGTAACTGGCATCTATGCACAGGAAGATGATGAAGAAATTGATGTCAGCGCTCTTGAAACATTTATTCGCCTGCAAATCCCAGATGTTCCAATGCGGCATGAGTTCTTAGAAGACCAAGCCTGGGAAAGAACCTGGATGGATGCCTATGCACCGATTCAGATTGCAGAAAAATTCTGGATTGTACCGGAATGGATGCAAGCCCCCGAAGCTGATGCTGTCAATATCAAACTTGACCCAGGTCTGGCCTTTGGTACCGGAAACCATGCCTCGACTTTCCTTTGCTTGCAATGGCTCGGAAAAACTGATGTTAAAGACAAGATCGTCATTGACTATGGTTGCGGTTCAGGAATTTTAGCAGTCGCCGCCCTATTACTAGGTGCGAAAAAAGCATATGCCACTGATATCGATCCACAAGCTGTTCTGGCAACCCAACAAAATGCAGAACTGAATGGCGTACTCGATAAACTCTATGTAGGCCTGCCGGAAGAGTTCAATACAGAGCTGGGCGAGCAGAAAGCAGATGTGTTTGTAGCCAACATTCTGGCGGGGCCACTAATGATGCTTGAGCCTGAGTTTGCAAATTTAGTCAAACCTGAGGCAGAGTTCGCACTTGCAGGTGTAATTGAAGAGCAAGTGACTGAAGTTACTAGCATTTACTCAAAACATTTTGATATATTAGAAGTCGAAAAACGTGATGAAAACTGGTGCCGAATTTCGGGGAAACGCCATAAAAATTAAAGAGTATATAAAGTCTATATGAGTGACAAGCAAACCCATTGCCCTACATGTTCTACAACTTATAAGGTTAGCGTTGCACAATTAACCATAGCGCAAGGTATGGTTTGCTGTCCCAAATGCACCACGACTTTTAATGCTTTATCACATCTGGTGACTGAGAACCAGAACTCGGTCACTGCTTCTGACTCTGCTTTTGATACTATCAATCATAACAGTCGTTATCCTACTCAGACCGACACATCTGGGCAGCATAACAACCAAGTTCAGCGGCCTCGGCACAGTTTTCTGAATATTTTTGATGAGAAAGTCGAAAACTCGAACATCGACTTGCATACTTACCTAAACAACCTGAACTATTTTAGCACCACCCCGATCAGTGTCTTACCCAGCATGAACTGGGATGAGTCGGACAAGGAACAGGAAAAAAGCTTACTTTATTATGCCGGCTGGAGTCTGTTAAACCTGTCCCTACTTGGACTGCTGTTATTCCAGTTTTTCTGGTTTAATCCGAAATATCTGCAAAATAGCCATGTCATGAGTATGGCATTCACCCAGATCTGCGAAATGTTTAACTGTTCGCATATTAATGAGCATTACAACCTAATTCATATTAATAAAGTCAAGATCAGATCTGTAGCTAAAAACGAGACACAATTTAGTGGTGAACTGGTCAATCTCCATGACCGCAGTCTCAGCCTGCCTATTTTAAGAATAAACCTGAAAAAACATGGCAAGCAGACCGTGACCTACAACCTGACTTCACAGGAGTATCTGATTGAAAGTCTGGTAAAGGTAGAGCGAATTCCTCAGAACAGTCCCTTCAAGTTTAAATTTAGCCTTCCGGTAGACCGCAAAGACTTCGATAATTATAGTTTAGAAATAATTCGGCCTTAATATGGGTAAAAACTATTAAAAAATCGAAAAAAGTTTAAAAAAATGCAGTTTTCTTGCTCACTTTTTCCTAGAAAATGGTATTATACGCGCCACAAAAGCTATGTGCTGCAAACTCCTCGCTACTTTTCCACAACAAATACAGTCTTAACTAATGCGCTATAAAATTTATTGCGTATTGAGCAGATTTTTTGTTTGGATTTTGGTCAGTAACAAAACTTTAATTATTGTTACGCTTATTTTTCGACCAAATCGCAGAGATATGTCAAGCTACAAGCTCAATGTAATGACCAAGTTTTAGAACTCTAGTTTTAGGATCTAAAATTGGAGTTCATTTAAATTTCTAGACCACTTTTATATATCACTTTACCCAAGTGATATTTATTTTTCGGATTAATTCGCATGAATAGCAAGTCTCCTATTTTTACTGCACAATCTGATGTCGCTCTACGTATTCATGTAGATCGCGCAGTTCGCCACTACTTTGCACAACTGCAGGGCGAGCAACCTTCTCAGGTGTATGACATGGTGCTAGCAGAAATGGAGAAGCCTCTTTTATCTGTAGTTCTAGAGTACACACGTGGCAACCAGACACGTGCTGCTGAGATTCTCGGACTTAACCGCGGTACTTTACGTAAAAAGTTAAAAGCTCACGGTTTAATGAGTGAATAAATGATAAAATGCTTGCGGCTTCCGCAGGCATTTTTTTCGACCTGTATTTAGCTAATTTGTTTTAATTCTTGAAAACTGTGACGAAGATCATGACTATTAAACGCGCTTTAATCTCTGTTTCCGACAAGACTGGTATTGTTGAGTTTGCCCAAAACCTTGCTGCTCTTGGGGTAGAAATTTTATCTACTGGTGGTACATACAAATTATTGAAAGACAATAATATTGCCGTAGTTGAAGTTTCAGAGCACACTGGTTTCCCAGAGATGATGGACGGCCGTGTAAAAACTTTGCATCCAAAAATTCATGGCGGTATCTTGGCACGTCGCGGACTGGATGAAGCTGTAATGGCAGAACACAGCATCGATGCCATCGACCTTGTTGTTGTGAACTTATATCCATTTGCAGCCACTGTAGCAAAACCAAACTGTTCACTTGCAGATGCGATTGAAAACATCGACATCGGTGGCCCAACTATGGTTCGTGCTGCTGCAAAAAACCATGCTTCTGTCGGTATTGTAGTAAACGCTTCTGACTACTCAACCGTTATTGCTGAGTTAAAAGCAGAAGGTGCTTTGTCTTATGCTACTCGTTTTGACCTAGCGGTTAAAGCGTTTGAACATACAGCGCAATACGATGGCATGATCGCTTCTTATCTGGGTGCTCGCGTAGGTAAAGAAGAAGGTCAGGCAGACAAATTTGCACGTACTTTCAATACGCAATTAAATAAAGTTCAAGACCTTCGTTATGGTGAAAACCCGCATCAATCTGCTGCCTTCTATGTAGAAGACACAGCGACTGAAGCGTCTGTTTCAACAGCTAAACAGTTACAAGGTAAAGAGCTCTCTTATAACAATATCGCAGATACAGATGCAGCACTTGAATGTGTGAAATCATTCGCTAAACCTGCGTGTGTGATTGTAAAACATGCCAATCCATGTGGCGTTGCGGTGTCTTTAGATGGCATCCAGGCGGCTTATGACCTGGCATATGCAACTGACCCTGAATCTGCATTCGGTGGCATCATTGCATTCAACCGTGAACTAGATGTCGCAACTGCACAAGCAATTGTGGATCGTCAATTCGTTGAAGTGATCATTGCACCTAGCGTTGCTGAAGGCGTTCTTGAAGTAACAGGCGCGAAGAAAAACGTACGCGTTCTGGTATGTGGCGAACTTCCAGCAATCGATGCGCGTCAATCTCAACTCGACTACAAGCGTGTCAACGGTGGTTTACTGGTTCAAGACCAGGACTTGGGCATGATCACTAAAGATGACCTTAAAGTTGTGACTAAACGTGCGCCAACTGAACAGGAAATTGATGACATGATCTTCGCCTGGAAAGTTGCGAAATATGTAAAATCAAATGCGATTGTGTATGCGAAAAATCGTCAAACGATTGGTGTAGGTGCAGGTCAAATGAGCCGTGTCAACTCTGCGCGTATTGCTGCAATTAAAGCTGAACATGCAGGTCTCGTAGTTGAAGGTGCAGTAATGGCATCTGACGCATTCTTCCCATTCCGTGATGGTATTGATAACGCTGCAAAAGCTGGCATCAAATGCATTATCCAACCGGGTGGTTCTATGCGTGATGAAGAAACCATTGCAGCAGCTGACGAAGCTGGTATTGCCATGGTCTTCACTGGCATGCGTCACTTCCGCCACTAATTATGTAGTGCCAATGTAATGACAATGTCTTACATGCTGAACAATCTAGATTTTTAATCTTGCATAAAGTCCTCTCCTTTTTAAGTTGAGGGCTTTATGTCATTTTCGATTCATGGAGTATGAACCGATGAATATTTTAGTTTTGGGTAACGGCGGTCGTGAACATGCTTTAGCATGGAAAATCGCACAAGATAAAAAAGTTGCTAAAGTTTTTGTTGCGCCAGGTAATGCCGGGACTGCAACCGAATCAAAATGCGAAAATGTTGTGTTAAACATTTTAGACAATGCTGCAATTATCGACTTTGCTAAAAATAATGCGGTTGATCTGATTATCGTGGGTCCAGAAGCACCACTTGTGAATGGTGTCGTAGATGCGTGCCGCGCTGCTGATCTTAAAATTTGGGGTCCAACGCAATTTGCAGCACAGCTGGAAGGCTCTAAAGCATTTGCGAAGCACTTCTTAAAACGCCACAACATTCCAACTGCTTTCTATGACGTATTTACAGAAGTCGATGCTGCCAAAGCCTTTGTTGAAAAAAATGGTGCGCCAATTGTGATCAAGGCAGATGGCTTGGCAGCCGGTAAAGGCGTAATCGTGGCGATGACCAATCAAGAAGCATATGCTGCAATTGATGACATGCTGTCGGGCAACAAGTTTGGCGATGCCGGTTCACGTGTAGTTATTGAAGAATTCCTTGCGGGTGAAGAAGCCTCTTTCATTTGTATGATTGATGGTGACAACATCCTGCCAATGGCAACCTCACAAGATCACAAACGCATTTTTGAAGGTGACCAGGGTCCCAACACGGGCGGTATGGGCGCTTACTCTCCTGCGCCAGTGGTGACAGCTGACGTTTTCGAAAAAACCATGAAAGAAGTCATGCGCCCAACCGTTGATGGTATGAAAGCGGATGGACATGCGTACACAGGCTTCCTGTATGCGGGTCTGATGATTGACGAGCAAGGCCAACCTAAAGTGATTGAATTCAACTGCCGTTTTGGTGACCCTGAAACCCAGCCAATCATGATGCGCTTAAAATCTTCTTTGGTGGAACTGGTGGAAGCAGGTCTTGCAGGCAAGCTGCCAGCAGAAGCTGACTGGGATGAGCGTAAAACTGTCGGTATCGTACTTGCGTCACGTGGCTACCCGGAAACTTCAAGCAATGGTGATGTGATTTCAGGCCTAGACACTGAAATGGCCGATGCCAAAGTCTTCCATGCAGGTACTAAAGCCAATGAGAAAGGTGAAATTGTGACAGCTGGTGGCCGTGTACTTTGTGTAACTGCACTGGGCAATACCATCGGTGAAGCACAAGCCAAAGCTTTGGAACTGTGTGAAAAAGTCACTTTTGACGGTGTTCAATACCGTAAGGATATTGGCTACCGTGCGATTGCGCGTGAAAATACTTAATATTTTCCAGAATCGTTAATTGTAAAAGCCCTATTTTATATAGGGCTTTTTATCGTTCCAGATTTGGATTTTGTGCATTATTTTTTATATTTTTATCACTATAAATTTTATCAGTCCTCCCTCTTCCACCTTTGATCCAAAGCGTTGATGACAAAAACTGGCGTCTAGTCTATACAGTTAAAAAATTTGATCACTGTCGACGTTTACGCCTCCAGCATTTCTTAAATATATTTTCACACCACCTATAGAATTGCTTTATTAGCAGCATGCTTCCTACAGCGTCATAAACATAAAATATATTTTGCAGATAAAAACAATAAAAACAGGTGGTTCCAAGCCTCTTATATCCGTTTTTATGATTTAGATTGGATAAAATCTTATAAAGATCATAAATTAAACCATCACTTCGCCTGCCGATTTTTGATAAAAATAATACTTTGTATTTATTGATTTTTTAGTTGAAACCTCTAATCCTTATTCTACTAAATAGATAAGATCGCATTTTCACTTCACTATTCTGAATATAGCTTTATTGTTATGATGGCGACCATTGAAAGGCGGCTCTCTCCAGTTTTAATACAAAAGAAGGTACACGATTGCTTGATGCTCATCGGGTAGATACTGGAAACTTTAGATGTATGCTTTAGGCAAATACCGTGCGTATTCTGATTTACTTTCAAGCAGGATCGCGATAAAACGCTGCTTTAATACGACTTAAAAGTGCTTATACTTTAGGCAACAAAAAATTAGGATATTTTTTATGAAAAAGTTACTGGGTGTCTTATTGAGTGCATCTGTATTCACTTTAACTGCGTGTAGCAAACAGCAAGCTCCTGACAGTGATGCTGCTCAAGCTAAAAACTCCGGTGAACTGCAAACAGTAACGCTGGCATCTACCGGTTCAGATGCCGACATCTGGCGCTACATTGCAACATTGCCGGAAACCAAGCAAGCAGGTCTCAAGCTGGATGTAAAAAATTTTACCGACTATGTTGCCATGAATACTGCGGTCGCCAATAAAGAAATTGACCTAAACGCATTCCAGTCCTATGCCTATATGGTGGCGTATAATGATGCCAATACACAAAAAATCGCCCCGCTCGCGACCACTTATTTAGAGCCTATGGGGATTTACTCCAGCAAGGTAAAATCCTTGGATGAGTTTAAAACCGGTGCCACCATTGCCATTCCAAATGATGGTGCAAATGAGTCACGCGCCCTCTTGCTATTACAGTCTGCCGGTCTGGTGAAACTTAAACCTGAATTTGACTATGTCAAAGGCACCACGGCCGATGTGACTGAAAATGCCAAACAAATTATCATCAAGCCGATTCAAATGGCGACTGCAGTTCGCGTAAAAGACGAAGTAGATGCGATTGTTTTAGGTAATACTCTGGCGATGGAAGGCGGTTTAAACGTCTTAAAAGATGCGATTTACTATGAGCCAATTGACCAAAGCACTAAAATGAATGTGAATGTTTTAGCGGTGGCAGCAGACCGTCAGAACGACCCGGCACTTCAAAAAGTGGGCGCACTGTATCATACTCCTGCTGTGAAAGCCTATGTTGATGAACACTTTGGTGGCACAAAAGTCGCGGTCAACAAACCCGTTACTTATTTGACCGAAGCTCAGTAATATTTTACCCAATATAAAAACAGGCAAGCTTTTCTTGCCTGTTTTTTGCTGGTAATGCAGTTTTTGACACTATGATTGAATTTAAAAATATTTCCAAACAGTATGAGCTGAAAGGTCAAACCTTGCATGCCCTGAATCAGATCAATCTGCAGATCCCGACAGGCAGTATTTTTGGCATTATTGGATATAGTGGCGCAGGCAAGAGTACATTAATTCGCCTGATTAACCTGCTAGAACGTCCAAGCTCGGGACAAGTTATTATCAATGGTACAGATTTTACGGCCTTGGATGCGAAAGCATTGCGTCAAGAACGTGCAGGTATCGGGATGATTTTCCAGCATTTTAATTTACTGCAAACCCAAACCGTGGCGGCCAATATTGAAATGCCGATGAAACTTCTGGGCTGGAACAAGGCTGAGCGTGAAAAACGTCTGGAAGAATTACTGGATTTTATTGATCTAAAACATAAGCGTAATACCTATCCTGATGAGCTTTCCGGGGGTCAAAAACAGCGTGTCGGTATTGCACGCGCCCTTGCCAATCATCCTAAAATTTTACTCTGTGATGAAGCGACTTCCGCACTTGATCCACAAACCACCAAATCCGTATTACAACTCCTGAAAAAAATCAATGAAGAGCAAGGCATCACGATTGTGATGGTAACGCATGAAATGGATGTGATTGAATCAATCTGTGATTATGTGGCCGTAATGGAAAAAGGTGATGTGATTGAAACCGGCTCTACCTTGCAGATCTTCAGTCAACCGCAGCATCCAACCACCCGAAGTTTTATCCAGACCGTTTTACAGCAGCATTTGCCTGTGAATATTTTAAACAATCTGGAAAATCAGAATCAGCAGAGTATTTATTGTTTAAAATTTCTCGGCAGTTCAGCGCAGGAAACCGTGATTCAAGCGGTGATCAGACAGTTCAATATTAACCTGAATATTCTGTTTGCCAACATGACCGAAATTAATGGCTCCGTGATTGGACAGATGTTTATTCAACTCTCCGGCGATGGCACTGAAATTAACGCTGCCCTGCAATATCTGGAAGATCAAGGTGTGCAGGTATCACAAGCAGGAATACAAGCATGAGAGATTTCATTGTACAGTGGTTGACGACGCTGACTGCACCTTTCTGGAAAAGCTCCCTGTCCATGGACCAGTTCGTCACAGCCTTGCAGGAAACCTTTCACATGGTATTTTTCGCCATGCTGTTTGGCTGTATCTGGGGCTTTGTTCAAGCCATTATTTTACTGCTAACCCGTCCGGACGGCATTCTGCCAAATCGCGTGATTTATCACGGTTTAAATCCAATTGTGAATGCGCTTCGCTCCTTGCCGTTTATTATTCTGCTGATTGCAGTCATCCCGCTGACCAAGTGGATTGTAGGAACATCTATTGGTACTTGGGCGGCGATTGTACCGCTAACCATTTATGTCGGGCCTTATATTGGCCGCCTGATTGAAACCTCGTTGCTGGAAGTAAATGCAGGCATTATTGAGTCTGCACAGGCGATGGGTGCAACTCCAATGCAGATTATTTTCAAATTTGTCCTGCCCGAAGCCCGTAGCTCCCTGATTCTCAATCTGACCACTGCAACCATTAGCCTGATTGGTGCGACAGCGATGGCCGGGGCCGTTGGTGCTGGTGGTATTGGTGATTTAGCTATTTCTTATGGTTATCAGCGTTTTGACACGTCTGTGGTGATCATGACAGTGATTGTCTTATTGATTCTGGTCCAGATTGTTCAAAGTATCGGTGACTGGCTGTCGCGGTTAAGATAAAAATTATAGTTCAGCCCTCTTCGGAGGGTTTTATTTTTCCTCTATAACGATGCAGGACATATTCAGCTCGGTTAACAGTTCATATATGGATCATGGCTCGTTGGCGGGTAATCTAACAATATTTCAGCAAACTAAGAAAAGTTTTTTATGAGTGCACCCAGCAGTGCTGCTCGTTTTTCAAGACTAAAGAAAAATAAGCCGCTCAATTAAATTAAAAGTTCAGCATTTCCCATCAATTTCAAACTGCAACAATAAATCCCATGTTAAACTATCGAGCGGTTTTTGCAGGGACTCATTTATGCACTTTGTTCATCTTGGTATTCATACAGAATTTTCGATTACTGAATCCATCGTACGTATACCTGATTTAGTCAAAGCTGCTGAGAAAGAGCAAATGCCTGCCCTTGCTCTCACCGACTTGTCCAACCTGCATGCCGCAGTAAAATTTTATGGAAAATGCCTAGGCAAAGGCATTAAACCGATTTTAGGTTCAGAAATTCGCCTGAATGATGCCGAACATCGTATGACCTTACTGGCCATGACCAATAAAGGTTGGCGTAACCTGACTGAGCTGGTCTCCGAAGGCTTTATTCGCGGACAGCAACTGGACGTTCCTTGCATACAAAAAGAATGGATTCTGGAGCAGTCCGACGACATGATTGCCCTGCTTGGCATACAGTCCGATGTTGGAAAAATGCTTATTACTTCCAATCCACAAAAAGCTGAACCACTATTAGAAGAATGGATTGAAAAATTTGGGAATCGTGTCTATTTAGCACTTAGCCGTACCAATCGTCCAGATGAAGATAACTTCATTCTTGAGGCGGTTAAGCTGGCCAAAAAGTACAATATTGGGGTCGTGGCACATAATGATGTGCATTTTATGACCCGCAATGACTTTGAAGCACATGAAGCGCGTGTATGTATTGCAGATGGCTATGTTCTGGGCGATAACCGCCGTCCCAAAACTTATTCACCTGAACAGTACTTTAAATCTGCCGAGGAAATGACCGAGCTTTTCTCGGATATTCCTGCAGCAATTGAAAACACCTACCATATTGCCAAGCGCTGTAATGTAACCTTGCAACTGGGTAAATACTTTCTGCCGGATTATCCGATCCCTGAAGGTCATACCATTGATACTTACTTTGCGCATTTATCTAAAGAAGGTCTCGAAGAGCGTCTGGACTTCCTTTATCCGCCTGCAGAGCGTGACGAGCACTGGGCAGAAATCCGTAAGCCTTATGATGAGCGGATTGAATATGAAATCAACATCATTAACTCGATGGGTTTCCCTGGCTACTTCCTGATCGTCATGGACTTTATTCAATGGTCCAAGAGCAACGGCGTACCGGTAGGCCCGGGTCGTGGTTCAGGTGCGGGTTCACTGGTGGCCTATAGTTTAAAAATTACCGACCTGGATCCGTTACGCTATGAACTGCTGTTTGAACGCTTCCTGAATCCGGAACGTGTGTCAATGCCCGATTTTGACGTAGACTTCTGTATTACTGGTCGTGACCGGGTGATTGACTATGTTGCACGCACTTATGGCCGTGACGCGGTGTCCCAGATTGCAACCTTCGGTACCATGGCTGCCAAAGGGGCAATTCGTGACGTCGCACGGGTACTAGGCAAATCTTATGGTCTGGCAGATCGGATCTCTAAACTGATTCCAACCAAACCGTTGGGTCTAACATTGGAAGAGTCGCTGGAAGCCGAACCGCAACTCAAGGATGTGGTGACCAATCCCTCGAATCCCGACTATGATGATGCTTCTGAGATCTGGGAAATGGCTCTCAAACTTGAAGGCATTACCCGAAATACCGGTAAACACGCTGGTGGTGTGGTCATTTCACCGACCAAGATTACCGATTTCTCTGCGGTCATGTGTGATGCTGATGGTACCGGACGCGTGGCACAGTTCGATAAGGACGATGTTGAGTCTGCCGGTCTGGTGAAGTTTGACTTCTTAGGCTTGCGTAACCTGACCGTGATTGAAGATGCGGTCAAGAACATCAATAAACGCATTCAGAGTGAAAAACCGCTGGATATTGCCTATATCCCGCTAGATGACAAAGACGCCTACCTCGTATTTGCTAATGCCAACACCACCGCCGTCTTCCAGTTTGAATCTGTGGGCATGAAAAAGATGCTGAAAGAGGCGCGTCCTAGTAAGTTCGAAGAAATTATTGCCTTTGTATCTTTATACCGTCCCGGTCCGATGGACCTGATTCCTGACTTTATTCACCGGATGCATGGTGGCGATTTTGAATATCTGCATCCCCTGTTGGAAGGTGTCTTGGAACCGACCTACGGAATTATGGTGTATCAGGAACAGGTGATGCAGGCTGCGCAGTACTGTGCCGGTTATACCTTGGGCGGTGCGGACTTGCTGCGCCGGGCCATGGGTAAGAAAAAGCCTGAAGAAATGGTCAAACAGCGTAAAATCTTCATTGAAGGCGCTGCAAAAAAAGATATTGATGAAGCCACCGCCAACCATATCTTTGACTATATGGAAAAGTTTGCCGGCTATGGTTTTAACAAATCACATGCGGCTGCCTATGCTTTGGTGGCCTATCAGACTGCCTGGTTAAAAGCCCATTATCCGGCTGAGTTTCTGGCAGCAGTCATGTCCTCGGAAATGCAGAACACCGATAACGTGGTCTTCCTGATTGACGACTGCCGTAAAAACAATCTGGAAGTGTTACCACCTTCAGTCAATATGTCGATTTACCAGTTCCACGCCATTGATGAAAAAACTATTGTGTATGGTCTAGGTGCGATTAAAGGCGTGGGCGAAGCGGCAATGCAATCGGTGATCAACTCACGTAACGAGCAAGGCCCTTATAAAGACCTGTTTGATTTCTGTCACCGGATCGACTTGAAGAAAATCAATAAGCGTACTCTGGAAGCCTTGATCCGTGCGGGCGCACTGGACTGTCTGGGAATTGAACGTGCAGATTTGATGGTCCAACTGCCTCAGGCCGTTCAGGCGGCAGAACAGGCACGTTCAAACCGTGAAACCGGCATTATGGACCTGTTTGGTGAAGTTGAAGAAGTTCAGCGCAAGCCATCTAAACCGGTCAGACCCTGGTCAGATGAAGTCCGTCTTAAAGGTGAAAAAGACACGCTCGGCCTGTATCTGACCGGTCATCCGATTGATGTCTACCGCAATGAACTGAAAGCCTTTGTGCCTGCACAAATTAATGAATTAACCCCCACACGCCGTGGCGTAACCACGGTGTTTGCCGGGCTGGTGGTAGATGTGGCGAACTTCCCGAACCGGATGATGGTTACGCTGGATGATGGTACGTCACGTATTGAAATTTCTACCAACCATGAACGTTTCCAGCGCTTTAAAGAGATTGTCCAGGTCGACAAAGTGGTAGTCATTGAAGGTGAAATTTATGAGCGTGAAGGTTTTGACCGCCCACTGGGCCGCTTGACCAAGGCTTTTAGCTTAAATGAAATCCGTCAAAAACGTGCTAACAGTATTAAAATCACCCTGACTGCCGAGCACCAGAGCAAAACACTGGCACGTGACTTACAGCAGATCTTACAGCTTTATACGGATGTAGATATGAGCACGCATATTCCGGTGATTTTATATCTGGATTATGACTATGCCAGTACTGAACTGCATTTGGGCCTCAACTGGAAAGTTGCGCCGCTGGATGAACTGCTCATAAAGCTGCGTGATTACTTTGGTAAATCGGCCATTCATATTGAATATCAAGTTAAGTCCAAAGCGGCCAGAGCCGTCTCTTATGAAGAAGCCAAGCCTGTCGAAGTGCCGCCACCACCTGCCGATATGAGCATCGAGGATGCTATGGACCTGTATCAGGCGGAAAATCAGGCCCAATATTCGTAATTTCATTTAAAAACATTCACAATTGGAAAGTTCATGAGTCAAATTGACAATGCTACCGTTTCAGCACATCTCTCCCATGTGCGTATTGTCATGGTCAATACCACCTTACCTGCCAACATTGGCAGTGCCTTACGCGCCATGAAAACCATGGGCCTGTCCAAGCTGGTTCTGGTGGCACCGAAAACCTATCCGCATCCGGATATTGCCGCGCTGGCTGCGGGTGCAACTGACCTGATCGAGCAGATCGAGATTGTAGAAACCCTTGAAGATGCCATTAAAGACTGCCAGATTGTATTCGGTACCAGCGCACGCAGCCGCACCATTCCCTGGCCCTTACTGGATGTCCGGCCCGCTGCAAGCAAAGCCCTCACTGCGGTTACACAAGAGCAGAATGAGGTTGCGATTATCTTCGGTCGTGAAGATCGGGGGCTGACCAATGAAGAATTGGCGATGGCCAATTATCACTTAACCATTCCTGTGAATAAGGATTATGGTGTTTTGAACGTCGCTCAGGCGATTCAAATTATTTGCTATGAACTTCGTATGGCAGCCATGGAACAGGTTGAACATCCACAAGATCCTAAAGCCACCATGCAAGTGATTGATGGTATTGAAATGCAATGGGACGAGCCGCTGGTGACACATCAGCACATGGAGCAGTTCTATCCGCATTTGGAAAAAATGTTGGCAGAAATTGAATTTATGGATCCAAAAAATCCGAGATTATTGCCTTTACGCTTGCGTCGCCTTTTTGGACGTATACAATTAGATCGTATGGAATATCATTTACTTCGTGGTATTTTTAGTCGTGTTCAGGCTCTAAATAACGGGACTTGGAAAAAATCTTCAAAGACATTACAACAGAATGAGGATCAAAACTAATGCTAAAACAGCTCAAAGAAGATATAAAAGCTGTCTTTGCGCGCGATCCTGCAGCACGCAATACACTCGAAGTCTTAACCACCTACCCTGGTATTCATGCCCTGATCATGCATCGCATGGCACATGAACTGTGGAACAAAGACTGTAAAGGAACGGCGCGTGCCCTGTCTTCATTTAGCCGCTTTGTCACCGGAATTGAAATTCATCCGGGGGCAAAAATTGGCCGCCGCTTTTTTATTGATCATGGCATGGGCGTGGTCATTGGGGAAACTGCAGAAATTGGTGATGATGTCACGCTTTATCATGGGGTAACACTGGGGGGTACGACCTGGAATAAAGGAAAACGTCACCCTACCCTGGAAGATGGTGTGGTGGTGGGGGCCGGAGCAAAAATTCTGGGCCCTTTCACTGTCGGTAAAAATGCCAAGGTCGGTTCTAATGCCGTAGTGACCAAGCCGGTACCAGCCAATACCACGGCAGTCGGTAACCCGGCACGTTTCATTACCAAAGACAAACCAAAAAATGATAGCGAAAGTCGCCGACGTGACTATGCAGAGAGTATTGGCTTTCTGCCTTATGCAGCCACTGAAGAGCAGTCTGATCCGATTCTGGAAGGAATGCGTGTACTGCTGGATCGAATTCAGCAAAATGAAAAACGCATGAATAACTTATGCAACCGCCTGTCTCTGCTTGATCCATCATTTAAAAAGCCACTTGATGAATCACCTTTGAGCAAGGAAGAGCTTGCAATTCTGGAAGAAGCACGACGGGAATGTGAAGCACAAAGCAGTCAGTCCAAAGCCTGACCATACGCTTAACTTTGTAACATGCAATGACTTGCATGATTCTAACAGTTTTCATAGACTGGCGATCATGTGATTTTTAAACCAGCTATTTTAAAAAATAACACAAATGGACGGATATTATGACTCTTAAGCCCTTGGCGCTTGCTTGCTTAACCCTGACTTTAACTGCATGTTCAACCATGTCACAGAAACCAGCACAGAAAGCGACAGATGCAATTGTATTTGTAGAACCAGCACTTACACCACCATTTTATGCTTTAAATCCTTTCAACTATAACGAGCCACCTCCATTTGAAGTCCATCTGCAAAAAGCTGCAGCCCAACCTGTGACCAAAATGGTTGTGAGCGACCCGAATGATCCCTCTAAAAAGATCACGTTAGATGTCAATAAGCTGATCATTCCATTAGTCGACAGCAAGGCCTCTTCCCTGCATTATGCCACTCTTGCACAAGACAATGAGATCGACATTACAGAGGTGGATGATTTTCTGCAAATGGTCGAAGGCAAGGCTCGCCATTATCCGCCTCGCTTTACGGACCGTCAGGAACGTCGTGGTTTTGAAGCAAAATTACGCGAAGTTTCCCAACACCTGGATACGCTCGCCGCACGTGAAAATGCCTCTTTCGATGTATTGATGCGTGCCTTTAAAGCCAGTGTGATGGCGCGTAACCTGGATCTGGGTTCTGTCTATACCACGAAATCGCTGACCTATGCACAGCGTATTCTTCGCCTCAATCAGGATGATCCTGAAGTGAATTTCTGGTTTGGCTTTGGCTTGTCTGAAGGGGGTGGTCACCGTGAAGCAATTCCATATCTGGACAAGGCCATGAAGGCTGGTGTGCAGGAAGCCTATCTGTCGGCAGCAAATAATTATATTGCTCTGGAGCAGAAGAAAAACGCGATCCAAACGTTGAAAAATTACAAAATCAAATATCCGCAAGAAGCTGAAGTTGCAGACCGCCTGATCATGGAGGTGGAGAAAAACGGCCGCTGGAACGTTTGGCAAGTGATGCAAACTGCAACGCCTGCACCAGCTGCCAAGACGCAATGATTGGCTTGTTCTTTTAAACCTCTCATAAAAATAGACTGCTACGGCAGTCTATTTTTATGGAAAAATCAGTAGAATACAGAATATTATGGTTTCAAGAATTTGAATGAGTCTGCAAACGGTATGCATAAAAAAATAACTAAAAAGCTTCTGCTGTGCACCCTGGTCATGAGTAGCCTACTCAGTGGCTGTCAGGTCGTCAGTGTTAAGGAGCAGGCAATTAATGTCTCGATTAGCAATGAGCGTGACAGCATTCTGACCCGAGATAAACTCAGTGAAGCCAGTCTGAATGTTTTGTCCATGACCGGACGAGAGGCACAAGTCTGTATGGATCAACCTGATGAATGTGTGGCAGAGCTGAAAAAAATCCCGCAGATTCTGGATGAGCAATTACTTTCTACTTCGAGTGAATTGTATCTGGCTAAATCTTTGCAACTTGGCAAATCGGCAGAATGTACCACCAGCGCCCTGGCGAAAACCCGTTCTGAAGAAAAACAGCAACTCCATAAGCAGAACCAGCAACAATGTCAGGAACAGCAATTGTTGATGCTGGATAAAAGCATTCGCTACAGCTATGCCTACCTATTTCAGACCGAGCGTGCACCACAGGAACGGATTTTTGATAACCGGCAGGTCCAGATCCGGGATTTTTATAACCTCGCAATCGCACATCTGATTCATATTTATGCCGAGCGGCATGAAAGTAAAGAAGCCGGCCAGCGCCTGCAAGTGGGCAAGAGTATCTATACCCTTAATCTGGACAATTTCCCACAGCTGAAAAATCAGTCGATTGAAAAGTTGATGTCCACCTATAACATGAACTTTTCCGGCTTACGTTCGATTACCCGCCGTGATGGTTTTGGTTCCGAATTTCTCGCAGTCTTGCCGGAAGAAAAAACCTCGCAAGAAGACAAAAAGTATCTGGCTGATCCGCTAAAACATCAATACCGCAATGGTTTTAACCCGAACATTCATTCGGCACGCTATCTGGCGACAACCATTACTGCTATTCCGCAATTCGCCCACTCTGTTGAGCAGATTTTAAATAGCTCTCATTTTAACTTGAATCTTTATGATCCTTATAAATATGAAAAAATTAAGGTCGCAAACAAAGAATATGCCTTAGCTGCAAATTTTTCTGCTCCTTATGGTCTCTGGCTGGCGGAAAACAATCTCGGGCGTATGGCCTATCTGACGCTGATTGATCGTGATGACAATCTGATGATGCCGCATCTGTATATGCTGGAGCCTTATAATCCCAACAAGAAAGTCCTGGTCTTAATTCATGGCTTGGCCAGCAGTCCGGAAGCCTGGATTCGTCTGACTAACGACATTATGGGTGATCCGGTTTTAAGAGAAAATTTTCAGGTCTGGCAGGTGTTTTACTCCACAAATATGCCAATTCTGGAAAGCCGTTATCAGATTTATGCCCTGCTCCAGCAAAGTTTTTCCCGTCTCAACAATCATGCACCCGCCAAGAAGGAAGCGGTGCTGGTCGGACATAGTATGGGCGGTGTTATTTCCCGCTTATTGGTCAGCCAGGCAGATATCAGTCAGTCTACATTTAACACTGTGAAAAACACTCAGCTGATCAAGTTCCGCAATAATCCTCTATTTAAAGCACGTTTAGAAATGCGGCCTATTCCAAATTTCAGTCGTGCCATTTTCTTGGCGACCCCGCATGAAGGAACCGAATATGCAGACCGTTGGCATACCAAGCTGGCCCGTAAGATTATCCGGATTCCAAGTGCTTTTCTAGGGGCTTTTGCTGATACAGTCCAAGGTGAAGTTGGTTTAAGTGATTTTGTCCATGAAATGGGCCATGAGCTGATTCAGAATGGGCCTAGCGATTTGAGTGAAAATTCAAGATTTATGACTCTGACCAAAGGCATTCAACCTCCTCCGGGTTTTAAATTTCACTCCATCATCGGTAATACAACGGACAGTGAGGATGTGAATCACATGTCTGATGGTATTGTGTCTTATCAAAGTGCCTATCTTGAAGGGGCGGCTTCCAGTAAAACGATCAAGGGCGGCCATTCGATTCAGGAGACTCCGGAAGCAGTGCTTGAGCTACGCCGACTGCTCAGATTACATCTGGTCGATTTAGGTCTGTACCATCCTGATCAATGATCGGTTGAATTAAAAGAGCTGCCTATAGGCGGCTCTTTTTTGGGTTAATATTCACCTAATAGAATGATAAATCTGGTTTGAGCTTCAACCAAACTATAAAGTTGATCATGTGAACTTGGGCAAAACGATGTATGAAAGAGAGGGAGTATAGGGGGATAGCTGATTCCCCTATACTTTTGGCTTTTTAATGGACCACCAGGACTAAATCCATATTTCTCACCTGTTTACCAGGGTTCATTAAAACTTGCTCAATCTGACAATCTTGTTCAGCCTTAATCGCAAGCTCCATTTTCATAGCTTCAATGGTAAATAATGTATCGCCTTTTTTCACAGACTGACCGGACTTTACAGGAACCGTACTGATCATCCCCGACATCGAAGCACCGATATGTTTCGGGTTCAACTGGTCTGCTTGTGGATGAGCGCTGGTTTCTTTCTGATTCGCCTGTCTCACCTGAATCAGACGCAATTGTCCGTTCAGCTCCACAAACAGATCAATGATTCCCTCTTTCGCTTCCGACCGTCCCAACAGTTTAATTTCAAGTGTTTTACCATGTTCAATTTCTATTTCAACCGGAGTCTGCTCTTTCAAGCCATAAAAGAAGGCTGAAGAGGGAATGCTTGAAGTCGTCCCATATTTCTGTTTGTGCTGCATAAAGTCGCTAAAGACTTTCGGATACATGAGATAGGATGCCAGTTCCTGTTCGGTGATCACCTGACCAAAGAGATTTTCAAGCCTGACTTTTTCACTCTCCAGCTGAACAGAGGGCATAACAGCACCCGGACGATCACTTAAAGGCGCTGTACCTTTTAAGACCTTATGCTGTAATGCTTGCGGAAAACCGGATGCCGGTGTCCCTAGTTCCCCTTTAAACAGTGAAACTACGGATTCAGGGAAATTAATCTCAAGCTCCGGATTATGAATGTCTTCAGGCTTGAGATTGTTGGACACCATATACAAAGCCATATCCCCGACCACTTTAGAAGTTGGGGTAACTTTAATAATGTCACCAAACAGCAAGTTAACTTGTGCATAGGCATCCGAGACTTCCGACCAGCGTTCTTCAATGCCCAGCGAACGCGCCTGTTCACGCAGATTGGTATACTGACCACCCGGCATTTCATGATGATAGACATCGGCTGTACCGGCTCGCATATCTGCTTCAAAGGGTGGGCTTTGTTGCACAAACCTAGCATCAAAAGCTTATTCAGCAATATAATTTCAAAATGAATAAGCCTGCCTCTAAAATCTACCGTACAACCAATTGGTCATCCTATAACCGAGCCTTAATTAACCGAGGTAATATTTCCATTTGGTTTGATCCAAAGACTCAGTGGTATGCACAATCACAAGGCAAGCAAGGTCGAAATCAAACCTACTCCGATACAGCGATTCAATGCTGCTTAATGATCAAATTACTATTCCGACTCTCTTTACGTATGGTCACAGGTTTTGTTCAAAGTCTGATTAAACTCTCTGGATTAGATTGGACAGCTCCGGATTATTCCACCCTTTGTCGTAGACAAAAGCATATTGATATTGCGATTAGCTATCAAAAAAGTAGTGATGGACTGCATCTACTCGTAGACTCTACTGGTTTGAAGTTTCTTGGTGAAGGTGAATGGAAACGCAAGAAACATGGGGCTGAATATCGTCGCCAATGGCGTAAGCTTCACATTGCTATAGATGCTAAAACCCTGCAAATACGTGCAGTACAACTCACCACAAATAATGTCAGTGATTCTCAAGTACTCGAAGATTTACTTGCTCAAATTCCCTTGGATGAACCAATTGATTCTGTTTATACAGATGGTGCTTATGACACAAAGCACTGCCGACAAGTCATTTTAGATCGAGATGCACATGCGATCATTCCACCTAGAAAGAATGCAAAGCCTTGGAAGGATCAGCAAGCGAGGTCTATAGAGCGGAACGAATTATTAAAGACAGTCAAACGGCTAGGCAGATCGCTTTGGAAAAAGTGGTCTGGTTATCACCGTCGAAGTTTGGTTGAAACCAAGATGCATTGCATCAAATTATTAGGCGATAAATTAACAGCGCGGAGTTTTCCAAGTCAGGTGAATGAGATCCATGCACGCATAGCAGTCTTGAATAAATTCACAGAATTAGGTCGCCCTCATACCCAAGTTGTCTCTTAAATTTGAGTAGCTTAAGGGAACTCAGCCTTTCAAACCTTTATGCAACAAAGCCTATGAAAATTACTTAAATGTGTCGTGAATGCATTTACATATAAAATTTTTTCACTGGTTTCCGGATGGGTGCGTACTACAGGATGCTCTGCATCTGGATACTGGGCTTTTAATGCCAGCCGCTTTTCGATCGGCATAGCAGCACCGAAACTCGCCTCAATACTATGATAAGCCCGTAAATCGGCTATTTTTTCTTTAATATTTTCTGGCAGATTTTCATAAGCCAGCACCATGTTGGTCCACATAGTGTCACCACCGACCGGTGGGCATTCAATACAGCGCAGCACACAGCCCATCGGCGGAATTTTTCGCCAGCTGGCATCGCTATGCCAGGAATTTTCATAACGGTCGATTGGACTGTCCGGGTTTTTATAAATTTGCACCAGACCCGGATGTTCAGGGTGACTCCCCAAAGCCGGGTGATCTTCCAGTTGACCAAAACGCTCAGCAAAGGCCACATGCTCTGCACGTGTAATATCTTGATCTCTTAAAAATAAAACACGGTGCTGCAATAAATTACTGCGAATCTCTGAAAACAAGTCATCATCATGAATCGCATCGGCCACATTGATGCCGCTGATTTCTGCCCCGATATGGCAGCTTAATTTTTCAATTTGCATAAGAAATCCTTTCCAGCAAAATTCTTAAATTACGAAAATAGATGAACCTGTGGTTTTACGTGCTTCAAGATCACGGTGTGCCTGAACAGCATCCTTGAGTTCATAACGCTGATTGATTTCAATTTTGATACGGCCACTGGCCACATGATCGAATAACTCATCTGCCAGTTCCTGTTTTTCAACCGGATCGGCAATGTAATCTGCCAATGCCGGACGAGTAATAAACAATGAACCTTTCATTGCCAGTAAAACCGGATTGAAGTCTGGAATTGGGCCAGATGCAGTACCTACGCAAACCAACAGACCACGGCGTTTCAGTGAGTCAAGGGAAGCCATAAACGTATCCTTGCCTACACTGTCAAATACAACGTTTACACCGACCCCATCAGTCAGTTCATGTACACGTTCAGCAACATTTTCATGACTATAGTTAATGACATGATCACAGCCGTGTGCGCGAGCAATTGCTGCTTTTTCTTCTGAAGATGTGGTACCGATCACAGTCAAGCCCAGCAGTTTTGCCCATTGCGCAACAATCAGACCCACACCGCCCGCTGCAGCATGCAGTAAAATGGTATCGCCTTTTTTAAAGTCATAAATACGGCGCATCAAATAGGCAGAAGTCAGTCCACGCATGGTCATTGCCGCTGCGGTTTCGCAAGAAATGCCTTCAGGTAGCTTGATTAATACATTCGCATCGACCAGTCTTGCAGTACTGTATGCGCCCAGTGTATTAATAAAACCGGTATAAGTAACTTTATCGCCTACCTGAACATTGCTAACGCCTTCACCAACAGCCTCTACTACACCAGCTGCTTCAACTCCCATCCCGTTTGGTAGCGGAATCTTATAGGTGCCATCGCGAAAGTAGGTATCGGCATAATTTAGACCAACAGCAACGTGTCGAACACGAACTTGACCTGCTTCAGGTTCTCCTACATGAATATCTTCCAGATACATGACATCTGGAGCACCTGTTTCATCGAACTTGACTGCTTGATTTAAACTCATTTCCTTTCCCTGCTGATAATTATTCAGTGTCAACAATTCCTTTAGCAAAGCTACAACACTCGCGCAAATGAGCACTTTACATATCACGACACAGAGTTGTCATTTTGCGACAGCAGGCTTTTAAAGTTGAGTTGGTCCGTTGAAATGCAATAAATACCCAGAATTTCCTTATTAAAATTAAATGCTTTATCAGTATAATCATTTTGTTAAAAACACCTTTTAATGGCGCTCTCTCCACTTTTTCATTTCAATTTTTTTGTGTAATCGCACAATAAAAGATGATGAGGCTACGCAATGACCTTAAAACAATTAAAAGCATTTTTAGTCTTGGCGCGGACACTAAACTATGCCAGCGCAGCCGATGAACTTTGCCTGAGTCAATCCGCGCTCAGTATCAGCATCAAAACCCTGGAAGAGGAGTTAGGCGGCAAGCTGTTCAGACGTAATACCCGCCGTGTTAATATCACCCCCGAAGGTCAATCCCTAATTCCTTATGCCAAAAAGCTGTTAGCCAACTGGGAAGATATGGAAAAAGACCTAAAACAGCGCTTTCAATTAAAGCGCGGCACATTAAATATCGCTTCCATGCCCTATGCAACGCATGCAGTTTTACCGGAACTCCTGCATCATTTTTCCAAACTTCATCCCAATATCAACTTTTCGATTCATGATGTTCCGAATGAAAAAATTATTGAAAAAATTCAAGACGGTATATTTGAAATTGGGATTTGCTTCAAACCTGAAACATGCGGACAGATGAGCTTTCATCCCCTCTCTCATGAGGACTTTTTAGCCGTCTTGCCCAAAGACCACGCTTTAGCACATCAGTCCCGTGTCAGCTGGAAAGAGCTGCTGTCTTTTCCATTTATTGGCTTACAAAACCCCTCAATCGTGCGGCATATTATAGAAAAAAAGTGTATCGAAAATAATCTGCAGCTGAATTTAAAACTCGAATGCCATCAGGTAAGTTCCTTGGCTCATTTTGTTGCTTATGGTTTAGGGGTGAGCGCCATTCCACGCCAATTTGGCAAGTTTATTGATACAGAGCACAGCACTTTAGTTGAAATTTCTGATGTCAATATTCAATTGGAATTGGGTATTTTGTATAAAAAAGATCTCGAACTTTCAAATATTTCTGCCCAATTTATCGAAATCGTCATGGCACATCAATTTTAGATTTTTATTTACAAATAACTTAATTCCTAAACATCATCTTTTAAAATTATAAATTTTTTTGACATCCGTCGCCTCGTCTAAACCCACTTTTTGATTTTTGGGCAGTTCATTTTGACTGCTCGCCATTATTTAATTTTTTTCATTACACATTCAAAATAATCAATTTCTCAAACGGGCAGCCAAATGCTAGTAATACATCTATCTAGGAAAAAAGGATTCATCGGATGAATAAAGTTTTTGCCAATGCACAGCATGCATTAGCGGATATTATTAAAAACAATCAGAGCATCGCTGTAGGCGGTTTTGGTGTATGCGGTATTCCTGAAATGCTGATTGATGCCTTAAAAGATACAGGCGCCACAGGACTCACCTGTATTTCAAATAATGCAGGTACAGATGGCATTGGTTTAGGCAAGCTGTTGCTCAGCAAGCAGATTAAAAAAATGATTTCATCCTATGTCGGTGAAAACAAAGAGTTTGAACGTCAATTTCTCAATGGTGAGCTTGAGGTTGAACTGACACCACAAGGCACTTTAGCCGAAAAGCTACGTTCTGGCGGAGCCGGCATTCCCGCTTTTTATACTCAAACCGGGGTCGGAACCCTGATTGCTGAAGGCAAAGAAGTCCGTAACTTTAATGGCAAGGATTATATTTTAGAGCCAACCATCACCACAGATATTGCCCTCGTCAAAGCCTATAAGGCAGATAAAGCAGGAAATTTAGTTTTCCGTAAAACAGCCAGAAATTTTAATCCTGAATGCGCGATGGCAGGCAAAATCACCATTGCAGAAGTGGAACAGCTTATCGAAATTGGTGAACTTGATCCTGACGAGATTCATCTGCCGGGGATTTATGTCAATCGAATTGTCTTAAATCCGGCCCCGGAAAAGCACATAGAACAAATGACCCTGAAAGCAGCGGAGGCTTAAACCATGGCTTGGACACGCAATGAAATGGCGCAGCGCGCTGCACTGGAACTTGAAGATGGTTTTTATGTCAATTTAGGGATTGGCCTGCCAACCCTTGTAGCCAACTACATCCCTCAAAATATGAATGTATGGCTACAATCGGAAAATGGCCTGTTGGGTATTGGCGAGTTTCCGACTGAAGAAACGCTAGATGCCGATTTAATTAATGCCGGAAAACAGACAGTCACAGCACGCTCTGGTGCTTCTTTCTTTTCCAGCTCAGAATCTTTTGCAATGATTCGTGGCGGTCATGTTAATATTGCAATTTTAGGGGCAATGGAAGTTTCTGAAAGCGGTGATTTAGCTAACTGGATGATTCCCGGCAAGAAAGTTAAGGGCATGGGCGGCGCAATGGATCTGGTTGCCGGCGTGCAAAAAATTGTTGTCTTGATGGAACATACCGCAAAAGATGGCAGCCCTAAAATTTTAAAACACTGCTCTCTTCCGCTAACAGGCAAAGCGGTAGTCAACCGAATTATTTCAGATTTAGGGGTGCTGGATATTACAGCAGATGGAATTAAATTAATTGAGCTGGCAAAAGATGTTTCCCTGGAACAGATAAAGGCTGCGACCGGAGTAACCCTCATTACAAATCACCTGAATGTGTCTGGATAGCACGCTAATTTTTCTCATCAAGCAGCTGCGGTCGACTTATTGTTTTCTGTTCACACAGGAGTTCATGAGCAATTTGAAGCTCTGCCTTTTGCACATAAAGATAATAAAAAGTTGATCATGGCTGCCAGTATTGAAATAGCACCGTTCTGAATCTGCAGGCAAAGAATGGCAACTTTCTTACTTTTTTCCATTTGTATTGATCATTCGATTAATGCTCAGGTTTGAATGCTTTAACCACCTTGCCCTTTTTAAAAGTTACAGCCGATCAGACACTATGTAAGCTTCTTGTTCTAAAATAAATGCCTAGCCGAATAAAAACCGTTATTAAAGACAGTTTCTCAATAATCGAGGATGTATCTTTCAATGAAATTCTATAGTTCAAACTAATGTATCTCATAACCAGGTTTTTTGTTTCTTTTGACGACTTTTAATAAAAACCCCTGTCTCATCCAAAAAACCTGCTTATAAACAATTCATTTTTAATAGATTAAAATAAACAAAGAGACTGTTTTTCCAAGATATGTCAATAAAAATAAGTGGCTGATTGGCTTTCATATTTCTGCAATATTTCCTTAATCATACTGACTTATTTGTAATGAATACTTAGCACCAATACAGGACGGTAGCAAAAATTAACAAAGCTACTACAACCACCTTGTTAAGACACCAAAAAGTCTTATTGGAGCTATATATGAAAAAAACACTTTGCGCATTAGCAATTGGGGCAACTATTTTTACTCCTATCATGGCAGCCGCTGCTGATGTTAAGGTGTATGGCCGTGCACATGTTTCTTTAGACTATCTAGATGACGGCAAAGATTATAATGAAGTGGGGCTCTCTTCTAACTCTTCTCGCTTAGGCTTTAAAGCTGAACAAAAACTAGAAAATGGCATGACTGTTTTCGGTCAAATTGAACAGGAAATCAACTTCGCAAGCGGTGCAGCTAACGACGATGTTGAGTTTGCTACACGTGATACTTTTGTCGGTTTAAAAGGTGATTTTGGTCAGGTACGTGCAGGTCGTTTTGACAGTCCATTTAAAGTCGCTCGTGGTCCAGTTAACTTCTTTGGTGACATGGTTGGTGACATCCGTAACTTAACACGCGCTGGTGAACTTCGTTTCGATGAGCGTAATGCCAATACCATTGAATATAAATCCCCAAAACTTGGTGGTGGTTTCAATGTACTGGGCGCACTTTCCCTGCATGAAGCGAACAGCCCAGATACCGAAAAAGATGGCAAGAATAAAGACAAAGCTTATGATCTGGCTTTGACTTATAAAGAAGGTCCGGTAGATTTCGCTGCTGCTTATGAGCATTATGAAGAAGATGCTAGCAAAGGCGAACGTGATGGCTTCCGTGTAGCTGCTGCTTATAAAATTACACCTGAATTTAACTTGGGCGCACTTTATCAATACCTCACCCATGATCTAGAAGGTACCGCGGATAAATATGCAGATGCACAAGTACTGGGTGTAGCAGCAGACTATAAAATTGCGCCAAAAACTTCTGTACGCGGTCAAGTGTTCCACCGTGATGTAGATGCTGATGATGCAAATGCCACTTTATTAGCATTGGGTGTTGAACACCGCCTGGACAAAACGGTACGTGTTTATGCCAACCTGGCAACAGTACTAAATGATGATAACTCAAGTCTGACGCCTTGGTCTCAAGCTCGCACCAATAACATTGGCGGTGTAAAAGGTAAAGATGCAACTGGCTTATCTTTGGGCTTCCGTTACGACTTCTAAGTCCTTCTATAAAGTTATTCAAAAAAACACGCTTAGGCGTGTTTTTTTTATTTGTGGAAATGCGCTTTAAAGCTCTCATCACTCAAGACTGCACCCGACTGATGCCAATAGCGCAATAAAAGGTTTTTTATCAGCTAAACCAATGAATATACTGAAAATTCATAAAATTCTGCAAAAGTGCGTATTATTTTATAAATACAAAACCGAGCATTTTAATCTGCTTTAACTCATTATTTAAGAAACTCTAAACCAAGCAAAATAATATACTTTAAAAAAATAAATATAAGCATTTTAGTCGGGTTTAAAAAATAGCTTAAATTACACAAAATAATCAAAAAAAATTTAGAATAACATGCAATCTACTATTTTTATATTACATTAAAAAACAGTAGCTTGTAAAATATATATTTATTAAAACTGTTTAGACTATTTATTTTTCACTTACAATGTATTAATAATATACCTTAAGTTTTATAACGGGCTTGTGCGCATGAGCTTAGTTCCTAAAAATCTCAACCAGAAAACAGTAAGAGAGCTTTCTTTTATTTTAATTATCAAAATTATTTTATTAATGATAATTAAAAACATCTGGTTTGATGCACCTACTATTCCCAAAGATTTTGACAATCAAGTCGCCGAGCGTATTGCCGGCAATCCTTCCCAAATCAAGGAGACACGTTGATGATATCTGAAAGCGTGGTCGATCTTTCGCGGTTCCAGTTCGCTATGACCGCGATGTATCACTTTATTTTTGTTCCACTTACCTTAGGCTTGGCTTTTCTTCTTGCCATCATGGAAACCACATATGTGATTTCTGGCAAAGAAATCTATAAGGACATGACTAAATTTTGGGGAAAACTGTTTGGTATTAACTTTGCCCTAGGGGTAACCACCGGTCTGACAATGGAGTTCCAGTTCGGGACCAACTGGGCTTACTATTCGCACTATGTAGGTGATATTTTTGGTGCTCCACTGGCCATTGAAGGACTAATGGCATTCTTCCTCGAATCAACCTTTATCGGTTTATTCTTCTTTGGCTGGGATCGACTTTCCAAAATCCAGCACTTATGCGTTACCTGGCTGGTTGCCCTCGGCTCGAATATGTCAGCCTTGTGGATTCTGGTGGCCAATGGATGGATGCAAAACCCGGTCGGTTCTACATTCAATTACGAAACCATGCGTATGGAGCTGATTGATTTTAGCGCACTGATTTTTAACCCGGTAGCTCAGGTTAAATTTGTCCATACTGTTTCCGCAGGTTATGTAACCGGTGCAATCTTTGTCCTCGCGATTTCAAGTTATTACATGCTGAAAAAACGCGACCTGCCATTTGCACGCCGTTCTTTTGCCATTGCAGCCATTTTCGGCCTGGCCTCTACGCTTTCAGTAATCTTACTGGGGGATGAATCGGGTTATGAACTGGGTGATGTGCAAAAAACCAAACTTGCAGCGATTGAAGCAGAATGGGATACCCACCCTGCGCCTGCCGCATTTACTCTGTTTGGTATTCCAAACAAAGAAACCATGACTACCGATTATGCGGTAAAAATCCCGTATGTCATGGGCCTGATTGCGACACGCTCAACCACTGAACAGGTGACCGGTATTAAAGACCTGCTGGTACAGCATGAAGAGCGTATCCGTAATGGTATGGTAGCTTATTCACAGCTTGAAAAATTACGTGCGGGTGACCAGTCTCCAGAATTAAAAGCTGCATTTGCCGAGTCTCAAAAAGACTTGGGTTATGGTCTGCTTCTGAAGAAATATACCCCGAATGTCGTAGATGCTTCTGATGAGCAAATCAAGGCTGCTGCCAAAGATACGATTCCACATGTACCAAGCCTGTTCTGGGCATTCCGTGCCATGGTCGGTTCTGGCTTCCTCATGCTGATTCTGTTTGCACTGGCCACTTTTGCTGTAGCAAAACGTAATGCTGAAAATAAACCTTGGTTATTAAAGTTCGCTTTATTTGCGCTACCACTCCCATGGATTGCCGCCCAAACTGGCTGGTACGTGGCAGAAGTTGGTCGTCAGCCTTGGACGATTGGTGAAGTTCTCCCTACCCACCTGTCAACCTCCAGCTTAAGCACAGGCGATGTATGGGGTTCTATCCTAGCTCTGGCTGCGTTCTACACTGTACTGCTGATTATTGAAATGTACCTGATGATCAAATTCTCCCGTCTTGGTCCAAGTTCTTTACATACAGGTAAATATCATTTCGAGAAACTTGAAGCAGCAAAAAAGTCAAATGAGGAGACTCAAGCATGATCGAATATGAATTACTGAAAATTATCTGGTGGGTTCTAGTCGGTGTGTTATTGATCGGCTTCGCCCTGACGGATGGTTTCGATATGGGTTCGATGGCGATCATGCCATTCGTGGGTAAAAACGATGATGAACGCCGTGCGGCCATTAATACGATTGCTCCGCACTGGGACGGTAACCAGGTCTGGTTCATCACCGCAGGTGGTGCACTATTTGCAGCTTGGCCAATGGTCTATGCCACTGCCTTCTCAGGCATGTACTGGGCGCTCCTTCTGGTGCTGTTTGCCCTGTTCCTGCGTCCTGTCGGTTTTGACTATCGTTCCAAACTAGAGAATACCAAATGGCGTACTTCTTGGGACTGGGGTCTGGCCATCGGCGGCGCAGTACCAGCATTGGTATTTGGTGTGGCTTTCGGCAACATGTTCCTAGGTGTACCATTCACCTTGGATGAAACTGTACGTTCAACCTACACTGGCAGTTTCTTTGCCCTGTTGAACCCATTTGCGCTGGTGTGTGGTCTGGTCAGCTTATCCATGTTATGTGCGCATGGGGGTGCCTGGTTAATGCTACGTACCGATGGCGATTTGCGTACTCGCTCTGCCAAAGCCACTCAAATTATGGGGGTCGTATTCTTAATATGCTTCCTGGGTGCAGGTGCGTGGTTATACTTCGGCGACATTCAGGGCTATACACTGGTTGAACCATTTGATACCAACGGTGTTGCTAACCCACTTGCCAAAGAAGTTCTTACCAATGCCAACCCTGGCTGGATGAACAACTACTCAACCTATCCAATCACCATGGCTGCTCCAATTGCCGGCATTCTGGGTGGTCTGATCATCGTGCTTGCAGCAGGTAAAAATAAAGCAGGTTTAAGCTTCCTCGGCTCAAGTCTGGCCGTAATAGGTGCGATCTTGACTGCCGGTTTTGCCTTATTCCCATTCCTGATGCCTTCAAGCATTAATCCGATGGTCAGCCTGACCATGTGGGATGCTGTTTCCAGTCAAAATACCTTAACTGTCATGACTGTGGCAGCCTGTATCTTCGTTCCATTGATCCTGCTTTACACCACCTGGTGTTATTACAAGATGTGGGGCGTGGTAACCAGCAAACATATTCAAGAGAATTCACACAGCCTGTACTAAGGCTGTGTCTTAAGGAGACGAAATTATGTGGTACTTTGCATGGATTCTCGGTATTTTGATGGCATGTTTCGCTGGTGTACTCAGTGCACTTTATATCGAACATCATCAAGATCTGGATGAGGAATAAAACATGACTCAAACTGCGATAGAAAATCAGGCAGACAAGAAACCGAACAAGTTTGCGATGATGATTTCCTGCCTATTGGCCTTTCCTCTCGCAGCGGTCCTACTGGTGCATCCTGCAGCAATGCTGGATGCCAATGGTGAATATAGCCACAGTGCCATGATGTACATCATGATTGGCATTTCAGGCGGCTTTGTTCATGGTGTGGGTTTTATGCCCCGCCACTGGTTCTGGAAATGGCTATTTAGCCCGTTTCTGGCCTGGCCTTTAATGATCTGGGGTTATTACACCTGGTTCCTGAGTTAAATGTTTAACTGCAAAAACAAAGCCCTCAATTGAGGGCTTTTCTATTTTTAGAGTTCTATATCCTATGCGCTTAAAGCTGCTTGCTGTCTAATTTTAACAGTTAACGATGCGTATGAATTGACATGACAATACCCATCCCGGCCAGCAAAGAAATTACAGCGGTTCCGCCATAACTCATGAGCGGTAGAGGGTCACCCGTTACAGGTAAAATTCCGCTGACCATGCCCGAGTTTAAAAATACAAAAAAGAAAAAAGTCAGCCCTGTTGCACCCGCATAAAGTCGGCCAAAATTATGAAAACTTTGCAGACCGATCATCAAACAGCGAATAATAATAGCGCTAAAGAGACTAAATAATAAAAATACCCCAATAAAACCAAATTCCTCGGCATAAGTCGACATGATGAAATCGGTGTGATGTTCCGGCAGATACCCTAAGTGCGACTGTGTGCCTTCAGAATAACCCTTGCCGGTCATCCCTCCAGACCCGATGGCAATTTTGGACTGGATAATATTCCAGCCTGCGCCCAGTGCATCAGATTCTGGATCAAATAAAGTCAGCACACGTTTCTTTTGATATTCCTGTAAAAAGAACATCCACAGTAATGGCGCTACGACCGCTAATGCAGCGAATGCCGCAAAAATCAAGCGCCAGGATATCCCACTTAAAAACAGCACAAAAATGCCCGGAATAATCAGCCCGATGTTTAAATCTGGCTGCAATGCAACCAGCACAAACGGAATCATCAGCAAAATCAAGGCACCGATGATATGTACCAGTTTCGGTGGGAACGGCCGCAAAGAGAAGTACCAGGCCATCATCAAAGGCATGGCAAATTTCATCAGCTCACTGGGCTGCATACTGCCAACACCAGGTAAGCTAATCCAACGTGTTGCCCCTAAACGTTTTTCACCAATCACCAAAACCAGCAATAGCATAAAAATCCCAAAGACATAAAAATAGGGACTGGCCGCCTGATAGACTTTTGGAGGAATCTGCGCACAAATAAAGAGCAGCACAAAACCAATCCCGAAACTGATCGCCTGACGTACCACCATTCCTGAATCTTGGGCGGTCGCGCTATACACCACCATCAAACCCAAAATGGCATTTAAGACTAGGAAGCTCAGCAACCAGGGATCAAGATGCAATTTTGCCCATCGAGAGGAATTATGCTTATTTATGCTGCGTCCATCGCGTAAAGCATGACGCAAAAACCGATACTGCTGGGAAGGTATCATTGGCCTAAAAACAGAAAATAAAGGATGGCAAAATTATAAGTTAAAGCAGCCCAGAATAAAGCCTCATAACCGGAATTATTCAGCTTTTCTGAGAATATATTTTAATGACAGAGTATTTTAGCTTTGTGCCGCCAAAATCAGTTTAGCCAGCTCCAGATCATCCGGATAGGTAATTTTGAGATTATCTGAGCGCCCTTGCACCACACATACTGGCTCACCTACATGCTCCAGCGCACTGGCTTCATCTGTAATAGCAGCACCATCTTTCAAAGTCTGCTGAATGGCTCGCTTTAAGCTGCCCAGTCTGGCCATTTGCGGGGTCTGTGCCTGCCACAGCATCAAACGGTCAACGGTATGTTCAATCGCCTGATCTTTGGCCACACGTTTTAGAGTATCTCTTACTGGAATGGCCAAAATGGCCGCCTGATCTTTTTCTATAGCGGTATGAACCAGCATTTCCAAAGACCCCAGGCTGACACATGGACGTGCTGCATCATGCACCAAGACCCAATCATGCTCAGAGGCAATAGCAGATAAATAATCCAGTGCATTAAGCACCGAATGCACCCGCTCGGCACCCCCCAGACAAAAGTGGGCTCTGTCCCGATGGGCCAGTGGTAACGTTTTGGCCACATGATCATTGGCGCCAATCGCCAGTACATAGCCAGCCAATGGTAAATGGTTCAGACGCGCGACCGTATGCTCAAGCACCGTCTGCCCGTGAATCATTTGATATTGTTTCAGTTCTGTTTTGGAAAAACGGCTACCTGAACCTGCAGCTGGAAGAATAACCCACAATTTATGGTGTGACTGTATCAGCTGACTCATTGGTTTTCAGGTCTACCTTAGTATTTGGATGTAAATAAATCGGTTGATATTGAGTACTGATCGTACTCATTTGTATAAATGTTTCATGCGGCTTGATCAAGCCCAAATCTAGTCGTGCATGTTCCTCGATGGCTTCAATACCATTCTTCAAATCATACACTTCTGCTGCAAGAACACGATTACGTTCTTTCAGGTCTTCATTCAATTCCATTTGTTGCTGGATTTTTTGAGTAAGCTGCTGGTGATCTTTATAACCACCCTCACCAAACCAGTATAAATACTGAAACCCTGCGATCAAAATGATCGCAAGGCCCAATAATATTTTACTCATCGTAGAGTCGAATACATTTAACATAAATAGCATTCAATCGCTTAGTTCAAACCTTTGAACTCAGCTTTACCGCGGTACGCAGCATTTGTCAATTCTTCAATACGAAGCAATTGGTTATACTTCGCTACACGGTCAGAGCGGCAAAGTGAACCGGTCTTGATTTGACCTGCTGCTGTACCCACCGCAAGATCCGCAATGGTTGAGTCTTCAGTTTCACCTGAACGGTGTGAAATTACCGTTGTGTAACCATTTTCTTTTGCAAGATAGATCGCATCTAGAGTTTCAGTCAAGGTGCCAATCTGGTTATATTTAATCAGAATTGAGTTACCCACTTTTTCATTGATACCACGTTGCAAGATTTTAGGGTTGGTCACAAACAAGTCATCACCGACCAATTGAATTTTGTCACCCAGAATAGAAGTCAGGTAAGACCAGCCTTCCCAGTCCGATTCATCCAGACCATCTTCAATTGAGATGATTGGGTATTGGTTGACAAGACCTGCCAAATAGTCAGAGAATTGATTGCTGGTAAATGCCTTATTGCCTTCACCTGCAAGAATGTACTGACCATTTTTGTAGAATTCTGAAGATGCACAGTCTAGCGCAAGCATAATGTCAGAACCTGCTTTATAGCCAGTTTGACCAATTGCTTCAAGAATCACAGTGATTGCTTCTTCGTTAGAACGTAAGTTCGGCGCAAAACCACCCTCATCACCTACAGCAGTGTTTAAACCTTTTTTGTTTAATACTGATTTGAGGGAATGGAAGATTTCAGCACCTGCACGTAATGCTTCAGAGAATGAAGTGAAGCCTACAGGCTCAATCATAAATTCCTGAATATCAACGTTATTATCCGCATGAGAACCACCATTGATGATGTTCATCATTGGTACAGGCATAGTTAAAGTGGTTTGACCACGTAAATCCGCGATATATTGGAAAAGAGGAATTTTCTTTTCATCGGCAGCAGCACGCGCAGCAGCAAGAGAAACGGCAAGTGTCGCGTTAGCACCTAATTTTTCTTTGTTTTCAGTACCATCAAGCGCAATCATCGTGTTATCGATATCTTTTTGCTCGAATACTGATTTACCAACCAAAGCATCACGGATTACGGTGTTGACATTATTAACCGCAGTTTTAACACCTTTGCCCAAATAACGTGCTTTGTCGCCATCACGAAGTTCTAAAGCTTCACGAGAACCAGTTGAAGCACCAGAAGGTGCACATGCACGGCCAACTACGCCAGATGCTAAGATTACGTCTGCTTCGATGGTTGGATTACCACGAGAGTCCAAAATTTCACGTGCACGGATGTCAACGATTTGACTCATGAACAATTCCTCAGTTGATTAATAACGAGATGCTTTAGATGGCATCAATAAGTCTATAATTTAATGTGTATCTAGTTTTTGGAAGCCTTTGACCAAGGTATCCAGTTCTTTCAGCTGCGCCAGGAACGGCTCAAGTTGAGACATACGCAATGCGCACGGACCATCACACTTGGCTTTTTCCGGATCTGGATGTGCTTCCAGAAATAAGCCCGCCAAGCCAGTGGCCATACCCGCACGCGCCAAGGTACTAATTTGAGCACGACGGCCACCAGCAGAGTCTGCACGACCACCCGGAGTTTGCAACGCATGAGTGACATCGAAGAATACCGGAACATTCATTTCCTTCATGATGTCAAAGCCCAGCATATCTACAACCAGGTTGTTATAGCCAAATGCTGAACCACGCTCACACAGAATCAGCTTGTCATTCCCGGCCTCCAGACACTTATGCAGAATATGACGCATTTCATGAGGTGCCAGGAATTGTGCTTTTTTGATATTAATAATGGCATCTGTTTTTGCCATCGCTTCAACCAGATCGGTCTGACGACTTAAGAATGCAGGCAACTGGATAATGTCAGCAACTTCCGCCACTGGCTCAGCCTGATACGGCTCATGTACGTCGGTAATAATGGGCACATTGAAATGTTTTTTAATGTCCGCTAACCACTCGATACCTTTTTCCAGACCTGGACCACGAAAAGAGTTCAAGCTAGAACGGTTGGCTTTATCAAAGCTGGCTTTAAATACGTAAGGAATATCCAGACGTTTACAGATATCGACATAAGTCTCTGCAATTTCAAAAGCCAAATCTTTTGACTCAAGTACGTTCATTCCGCCGAATAATACAAATGGCAAATGGTTTGCCATTTGTATATCGCCTAAACGTACAATTTCTTGTGGTTTTAATGATGACATTTAAACTTCCTAGTGCCCTGTCCTGCAATTATTATTGGCTTTTTTGGTGCTGTTTTTTCGCAGCATCAATAAAGCTAGCAAATAATGGGTGACCATCACGTGGTGAACTTGTAAATTCCGGGTGGAATTGTACTGCAATAAACCAAGGATGTGCAGGAATTTCAACAGTTTCCACCAAGCGCTGTATCGGAGAATAACCTGAAACCTTCAGGCCTTTTTCTTCAAGCACCGGGATATAACGGTTATTCATTTCATAACGGTGACGATGACGTTCGATAATTTCTTCCGAACCATACACTTCACATGTCTTTGTGCCCGCAACCAGTTCAGACTTTTGAGCACCAAGTCGCATCGTACCACCCAGATCAGAATCGGCATTACGCTGCTGAACTTCACCGCGCTCATCCAACCATTCAGTGATCAAGCCAATCAATGGAGATTTAGTCGAGCGGTTAAATTCCGTAGACGTGGCATCTTTAATACCCGCAACATTCCGCGCGTATTCAATTACAGCCAGTTGCATACCCAAACAAATACCCAAGAATGGAATGCCATTTTCACGTGCGAACTGAATCGCTTGCATTTTCCCTTCTGTACCGCGCTCACCAAAACCACCTGGAACCAGAACTGCATCTGTATCTTTCAATACGACATTGACGTCCTGACTTTCCAGTTCTTCAGCGTTGACATAGTCAATCTGAACTTTTACACGATTTTGAATGCCAGCATGTAACAGTGCTTCGTTCACAGACTTATAAGCATCTGGAAGTTCAACATATTTACCGACCATCGCAACACGGACAACGTATTCAGGGTTCAGTAAAGTTTCTACCACATTGTCCCAGTCAGTGAGATCTGCTTCTGGAAGATCGGTGTAGCCAAAACGTTCACAGATCAAATCATCAACGTCTTGTTCATAAAAAGTACGCGGAATTTCATAAATCGTACGGGCGTCTTTACACACCACAACTGCACGTGCTTCCACATTGGTGAACAAGGCGATTTTGCGTTTGGTATCTGCATCGACATCATGTTCTGTACGGCAAATAAGGATATCCGGCTGAATACCGATGGACAGAAGTTCTTTAACTGAGTGCTGGGTTGGTTTAGTTTTTAGTTCAGCTGCAGACTTAATGTATGGGAGTAACGTTAAGTGCATCAGCATCGTACGCTTGTGACCAAGTTCAACCATTAACTGACGTACGGATTCCATGAATGGGAGAGATTCAATGTCACCGACTGTACCGCCGATCTCTACGATCGCAACATCATAACCCTCGCCTGCGCGAAGGACACGTTCTTTAATATTGTCAGTAATGTGTGGAATAACTTGTACTGTACCGCCCAGGTAATCACCACGGCGTTCTTTATTCAGAACATCCTGGTAAACACGGCCTGAGGTGAAGTTATTCAGTTTGGTCATTTTCGCACGACGCAAGAAACGTTCGTAGTAACCCAAGTCTAAATCTGTTTCAGCACCATCTTCTGTAACAAAAACTTCACCATGCTGGAATGGGCTCATTGTCCCTGGATCGACATTAATGTATGGATCCATTTTTACCATGGTCACTTTTAAACCACGAGCTTCTAAAAGTGCAGCAACAGAAGCAGCTGAAATACCTTTACCTAGTGATGATACAACACCACCAGTCACGAAAATAAAATGGGTCATTGGGTTTCTCGTACAATCGAGCCTAAATCGGCCTGCAATGTTGCGCAATTTTACTTTACTCTGTACCAATAAAGCAAAGTCAATCCGCATCAATTCATAGAACAATAAACAATTGATTATTTTAACAGCAATTCAAATAAAAAATTACCGTAAGTTCATATGATTTTTATCTGGTATTTTGCTGCTATAATAGTGCAATTCTCTCCACCCTTTTCTGTTTGATGTAATGATGATGAAGAAACTTTTAATCTGTACCGCAATCCTGACAGGTCTTACATTGACCGCCTGTGTAAAAAAAGAAGCTCCGAAAGAAGAAGAACAAGTTGAAGTTACTCCAGCATCAGAAGTTACAACCTCTGAGCCGGCTCAGTTTGAACCACTTGAGCCTGTGGTAGAAGAACCGGCAGTTGAAGAAATTCCACCAGCTGTTGAAGTTCACCGTGAGGAGACTGAAAATACAACTACCGAAATCCGTCGTGAGATCAAACAGCCTGCGCCTGTTGAACCTGCTCCCGCTGCACCTGCAGAGAAACAAGTAGAACCGGCTCCAGCTCCAGAGCGCGCTCCTGTAGCAACACCAAAGTCTGGCTCAGAGACCAGCAAGTCTGAAGATGATGCTGTAGCAGATGCGATTGCTGCGGCAATGCCAGCACTTGAAAATTAATCGGGATTGACTGATTTTAAAAAAACCCAGTGAAAACTGGGTTTTTTATGGTTTAAGCATCAGGCGGGTGCTTTAGATAATTGCAGCAGATAATCCGCCATTAAACGGGTCGCCCAAGAGTCGGTCTGCATTAAGCCTTGATAAAACCCGCAATGACTGCCTTTACGTGTGGTGACCACCACAATATTTGGCATTGACTGAATGACTTCTTTATAAGGTTCCAGATTCTGGATATGACAGACCGGATCATCTTCAGCATTCAAAATCATTAAGGGAATTTTAATATTTTCAAAAACATAAATTGGATTTGTGGCTTTGCTATAACTTTCATAATCCTCAAATCCAGCCAGACAATAATACATTTTTTCAAATTCAGACAGGTCTTTTACCTCAAGCAGTTGCTTCCAGGTCGGATATACCTGCCAGACTTCCTGATAAGGTTGAATAAAGCGCTTAATCAGTTTTTTCGCCATCACCTTACTATAAAACGGATGTACATACGCAAATCCGGTTTCAGTGTTATAGCCCGGGCACAAAGCAAACGCGGCTTTGAGTGGTGTTTGCTCTCCTTCTTCTCCCAGGTAACGCACCAACAAACCGGTACCTGCCGAAGAACCGACGCCATACAGCTCAGATTTCGGAAATTTATCCTGAATATAAAGCAACTGTTCACGTAAATCCTGAGTAGAACCAAACAGGTTCATTTTAGGCACTGGCATCGGCAAGTCCGCATGCCCGCGACGTAAACACAGCGCCACGCGCCAGCCGGTATATTGATGCAAGTCACGTACCAGCTCCCGCATGGACTCAGGAGAGCCTGTAATGGTGTGGAGCAGAACAATAGTGGGCGTTGTTGGCGGCAATTTGAGTCCATACCAGGCAATGCCCGTAATGCCACCATCTGACATGGTCAATTGCTCAAGCACATCATATTGCAGCTTGATAGTTCGTTTTTTAATTAGGTCTAAATATAAAATATGCGCATGTGCATTGGATAACCAGGGTGTCGGACGGTATTTTTGTTTCAATAAGGGTAAGCGTTCAACAACACCCGAGAACACCCCATTGGGGTTGTAATACAAGGTAGGAAGATCTGCGCCGCTAAAACGATCCAAATATTCACTTGAAAGCTGGCCCAGTTTTTTAAGCAACATTTTCATCTGTCTTCCCCTTCTAGTTTTACTATCAGTTGCTACAAACTTTATGTCGACTTGAGTCAATGCCAGAAATTAAGTATTAGCCTGAAAAGCCAGAATCCGCTGGCCCATATCTAAGGCTAAAGCTTCAAGTCCAGATTTTGGTCGGATCATCACTTCAAAATCAATAATCTTCCCTTCATCATTGAACTGAATCATGTCGATTCCTTTAAGTTTTTTATCGCCGACATTGGCTGAAAACTCAAGTACAACATTGTTACCATCCTCACTGAGAAACTCTCGATGATAGCGAAAGTTTTCAAAGACCTGTATGACGTTGGTCAAAATAAAAAACACCACCTGCTTGCCGGAATAAGGTGTAAATGCCACAGGTGAGCGAAATACCACCTCCTCTACAAGCAGTTCATTCAAGATTGACATATCGCGGCTTTCTAACATTTCATGCCAACGCGTAATAGATTTTTTTATATGTCCGGTGCCCATTTTGGCTTCCTTTTTTGTTATTGAAAAATTAGGCTTCCTCTAGCTGAAGGAAAAAGAACTCATACTTCCTTCTATCCAGTGCCTCTTTCCTTTCAAGAGAGGACTCAGGGAGAGAATTGTTTCCAGCCCCCATCCCTGAATATTAGCTAAGGCCCCCTCCCAACTGCTTATTGGTAAAGGGGGGGGATTTCTTGCCCTTTAAAAGAGGGCTGGAAGGCGATTAAATCGCCGCAGCCAGTTCAGCACCCTGACGAATAGCACGCTTGGCATCCAGTTCACCCGCCTCTTTGGCTCCTCCAATCAGATGCACATTTTTGCCTGCAGCCTTCAGTTCATCAAACATAGCGGTATATGACTCCTGACCTGCACAAATCACCACATGATCCACTTCCAGCAGCATAGGTTTGTCATTCACCGTGATATGCAGTCCCTGATCATCAATCTGGTTATAACTGGCGCCCGCGATCATTTTTACATCACGATGTTTTAAGCCGGTGCGGTGAATCCAGCCGGTAGTTTTACCCAGACCTGCACCAACTGAAACGGCTTTACGCTGTAATAAATAAATATCACGATTTGATTTTTCCAGTTCTGGCGCTTTCAGGCCGCCTACCTGGTTATATTCGGTATCAATCCCCCATTCATCATAGAATTTTTGCGGGTTAACACTGCCGCTTTCACCTTCGTGACTCAAGTATTCTGCGGTATCGAAGCCAATTCCTCCGGCACCGATAATCGCGACCCGCTGACCTACCGGCTTACGCTCTTTCAGCACGTCCAGATAAGACAGTACTTTAGGATGGTCAATACCCGGAATCGACAACTGGCGTGGTGTTACTCCAGTTGCCACTACAATGTCATCAAAACTTGAGCTGACAAGTTCTTCAAAACTGGCGCTATGATTCAGCTTTAATTTAATACGCGGCTGAAGTTCAATCTGTCGTTTGAAATAACGTAAGGTTTCATAAAACTCTTCCTTGCCCGGAATGGTTTTGGCTATATTAAACTGTCCACCAATCTGCGCCGCTGCCTCAAATATGGTCACGTTATGCCCACGATTGGCAGCATAGACTGCGAAACTCAGACCGGCCGGGCCAGCGCCAATTACGGCAATATTTTTTGCGTCATTAACTTCTTTAAAAATTAATTCAGTTTCATAGCAAGCTCGCGGATTGACCAGACAGGTGGCAACTTTCATCGAGAAAATATGGTCCAGACAAGCCTGATTACAGCCGATACAGGTATTAATTTCATCACTGCGCCCCTGCTCTGCCTTGAGGACAAATTCAGAGTCAGCCAGCATCGGACGTGCCATGGAAATCATGTCGGCATCACCCGAGGCCAGTACATATTCGGCCATTTCAGGCGTATTGATCCGGTTAGAGGTGATCAGCGGAATATTAACCAGACCTTTCAGCTTGCGTGTTACCCAAGTAAAGGCTGCTCGTGGCACTTTGGTGGCAATCGTAGGGATACGTGCTTCATGCCAGCCAATTCCGGTATTGATAATCGTTGCACCAGCTTTTTCAATTTCTTTTGCCAGCTGAACCACTTCTTCCAGCGTTGAGCCACCCTCGACCAAGTCCAGCATAGAAAGACGATAAATAATAATAAAGTTCTCACCGACTTTTTCACGGGTACGGCGAACAATCTCGATCGGGAAACGAATGCGGTTTTCATAGCTCCCCCCCCACTCATCATCACGGTGATTGGTACGTGCGGCAATAAACTCATTGATCAGATAGCCTTCTGAACCCATGATTTCTACGCCATCATAACCGGCATACTGAGCCAGTCCGGCGCAGTTAGTAAAATCATCAATGGTTTGCTGCACTTCTGCAGAAGTTAAAGCATGCGGTTTTACCGGATTAATAGGGGCCTGAATAGGTGACGGTGCCACATTTTCAGCCTGGTAGGAATAACGCCCGGTATGCAGAATCTGCATGGCAATCTTACCTCCCGCCTCATGGACGGCCCGGGTAATCACTTTATGCTTTTCTGCTTCTTCAATTGTGTCGAGCTTGGAGCCACCTTGAAAGGTCACACCATGATCATTGGGGGAAATCCCGCCTGTAACGATTAAAGCCACACCACCTTTGGCACGCTCCGCATAAAAGGCTGCCATCCGCTCATAGCCACCTGGTACTTCTTCAAGACCTACGTGCATTGACCCCATCAATACCCGGTTTTTTAAAGTGGTAAAGCCCAAATCCAGTGGGGCAAGTAAGTTGGGATATTTAGACATTTCTACTCCTGAGCGTGCGTTTATGCTGGCTATTGTTTTACAAGCTGACCATTTTCTCCCTCAACCATCAGCTTTAATGCAACTTGTTGCACTATTTTATATGTCAGAATTGATTTTTATGCAACATGTTGCATAATAATCCTGAGTCATTTTTTGAGACGTCTATGTCTTTAGCCCACGTTCTGCTGACCAGCCTGATTGAAAAACCCAGTACCGGTATTGAACTGGCACGCCGTTTTGACCGTTCCATGGGATTTTTCTGGAATGCCACCCATCAGCAAATTTATCGTGAATTAAATGCCATGTTAGGCAAAGGCTGGATTTCCACCCTGAAAGAAGAAAATGCCCAGTCACGTAAAAAAACCTATCAGGTCGAACGTCTGGGCCGTGAAGAGCTGACCAGCTGGATGCTTGAGCAAAGTCCGCCAGCACAATTGCGTGAAGAATTAATGGTACGTTTACGGGCCGAAGCGCAGCTTGGAGGCAATAGCACCTTGCCTGAACTGGAACGCCACCTGAAACTGCATAAAGAAAAATTAAAGACCTATCAGCAGATTTTTGCCAAGGATTTTGCCCAAGCCGATGAAAATGACCGTACCTTGTATATTCACAAAATGATTCTGCAACTGGGTATTGATCAGGAAACGGGCTGGATTCACTGGTTAGAACAGCTCATTCCGCGTCTTAAACAATTTTAAGGTAATTACAATAAAATACACCCTGGAGTATAGCCATGCCTTTTTATACCATGCCCGATGCTGAACAACTGTTTGTCCGCGAATACGGTCAGGGACAACCGGTGCTGGTATTATCCGGTCTGGGCATGCTGAGCTGGCAATGGGCTGCTTTTCTCTATCCGCATCGAAAAAATTTCCGTTTTATTATTCCTGAATGGCGTGGCTTTGGCGCATCCGGCAACTGCAAAATCCCGTCCGATCTGGATGCCATTTCCAGTCACTGGCAAGATGTACGTTCGGTTCTAGCCCAGTTAAATCTGGACAAACTCATGGTAATTGCTTATTCCATGGGTGCCACGACGGCGATGCATGGCCTGCATTATGATCACTTTGCCCAACATATTTCCGCCTATTTACATATTGATCAATCCCCTAAAATATCGGTAGACGATGCTTGGGCATTTGGACTTTTTGGTTCGCGCCATCAAGAATTTATCGGGATTTTGCAAGAGATTTCCCTGCTTCTGGCTCAGCATGTCCATCTTGGCTCCATCCAGAAGCTGGAAAGCTCAGTACGTGCAGCGCTGGCTGCTCTATGGCTGCGCTTTATACAACTGCAAAATAGACATAAGCTCAGCTTAAAATCCTGTGAATTCATTCTGAGTCAGCCGCGTTTGCAGGGTCTACTGCTTCCCTCTCAGCGCCTAGACTATATGCTGTGGTATATCAACAACTATCTATATCACCGAGAAGACTACCGCACAGCTCTTAGCCAACTCTCTTGTCCGGTGACCTTCTTTAGCGGCGTTCAGTCCAGACTCTATCCCTTTGAAGGTCAACGTTTGATTGCAGAAAGCCTGCCACAGGCCAAACAGGTACTATTTAACAAATCTGGTCATACTCCTTTATTGACTGAACCGGTCAAATTTGCCAAAGAACTGTCCAGATTTCTGAAAGAACATCACCTAGCACCCTCGACAGTAAACTCGTTCGGAACAGCAATTTAACCCAGGAGAATGGCGATGAAAAAACTGGTGGTCTTTTCCGGTGCAGGCATAAGCGCCGAAAGCGGAATTAATACTTTTCGTGACAGTGATGGGCTTTGGGAACAATATCGCATTGAAGAGGTCGCCACCCCTGAGGCCTGGGCTAAAAATCCAGAGTTGGTACAACGTTTTTATAATGCACGGCGTAAAAATATTCTGGAGGCACAGCCCAATATTGCCCATCAGCACATTGCCCGCTTAGAAAAAAATTATGATGTCTACGTCATCACCCAGAATATTGATGACTTACATGAACGTGCGGGCAGCTCCAAAGTCATCCATTTACATGGCAACATCCGACTGGCCAAAAGCTCTGGTCCGGACGCAGAAAATACCCGGGAATTCTATTCCGTGGAAGGCGCCGAGCTGAATCTGAACAAGCATTTTTGCAGGCAAGGTTATCCATTACGCCCCCATGTGGTCTGGTTTGGCGAAGCGGTGCCGGCTTATACAGATGCCCAGCTGTGTGTCGCAGATGCAGATATTTTTATCGTGATTGGTACCAGCTTACAGGTCTACCCAGTGGCCGGGTTAATTCATGACATTCCTGCCAGTTGCACCGCCTACTATATTGACCCCAAAGCAGAGCAACAGCATCTTCCTGCCCAGTTTCAGAAAATTGCCAAGACAGCAACCGAAGGCCTGTCGATTTTAGTGAAGCAGTTGCAGTCCTGAACATCAAACGGTACATAGTTGGTTATTGATATAATCATCAAAACAGTCTCTTAGTTTTTAACCTACCCTCATTAGCCCATGTTGCGACCCAACTTATGGCATTTTTGGATAAATATTTTTTAGATGCAGGATCGATAACAAGCTCTTTTTATGCAGCAAACAATATGTTAAACAATTAATTATTTAAAAAATTTTAGTTATAGTTTGCTACACCCAACTACATTTATAAGCATCAATAAGGATAAATGTATCATCCCGTTTTTATGATACATGTGACTTATCTAAGAGTGATAAATGAAAAATTAGTGGTAGCTGCTTATACGGAACGGTTAAATTCTTCATCAATGAAGACAGTTATACAAGGTATCTCTGTCATTGCAGCTGATGTCGTCAATAAAGTGGTACAGGAGCAGACTCATCTACTTTGCTGAATGAAAGATTATTTGATTGGGTTTCTGGTATAGATTCTATTGGAATATTTAGACAAGACTCAGGTTTTACTTCTTGCTTTTTTACAGGCTGTGGTTCTCCAGTTCCTAAAAAGTTAGAGATAGCTCATTCATATGGATTCCACCTGGATGATTAAAAGAAATGCCAGTAATTAAGAAAAGATGGGCATTCTGTCTTCATCCAAAGGGTAATTGGTCACCTGCAATACAACTAGACTTGGCCTCCTTAGAGTGACCCAGTTGGAGTGGGCTAGCAGTTTATTTTGATTAAGCTAATTTAATAGTTTCTAAAATGAACCCAATACTCTCTATAAAAGCCCTTTAAGAACAAGAGGATTAATATTTTCAAAAAACCTATTCATACCGAATGGGCTTTTCCTATGAGCAACGATGAATCGCGTCATGTTGAATAATTGCCTTGTCCAAATTTTTTTAATCAGCTGCAATTGACACTATGCAACAATCAGACTTTAATCAGCATATTGTTGCATATATGGAATCAAAGAAAATGCTGACGGATCTGGATGACTTTTATTGCTTTGCCCAAGTGGTCGAATATGGCGGCTTCAGTGCTGCTGAACGTGCTACGAATATTCCCAAGTCCAAACTAAGTCGACGCGTTTATAATCTGGAAGAACGTTTGGGCGTCCGTCTGATTCAACGCAGTTCACGCCATTTTGCCGTGACCGACATCGGCATGAATATCTACCGGCATGCCCAGGTCATGCTAAATGCCGCACAGGCTGCACATGATCTGGTGGATCATTTAAGTACCGAACCACGTGGCGTAATTAAAGTCAGTCTGCCAGTTTCAATGGCTCAAAATGAAATGGCCAAAATCCTTCCAGACTTTCTCAAAAAATATCCAGAAATCAAGATTCAGATGCTGGTGACCAATCGTCGTGTCGATATTATCAATGAAGGATTTGATCTGGCCTTAAGGGTTCGATCCAGTCTGAATGATGATCCAAACCTGGTGATTCGCCAGCTTGCCAAACTGGAGCAGCATCTGTTTGCAAGTCAGGGCTATCTAAATCAATTCGGTGATCTTAAAAGCCCTGAGCAACTGGCCGACCACAAAATTCTCAGTATGGTTGAAGAACATAGTGAGCAATTTCTGGTCTTGCAAAATGGACAGCAGCAAAAGAAAATCCAGGTTAGCCCAACCGTATGCGGTTCAGACCTAAACATGTTGACCCAGCTGGCCGCCTCGGGATGTGGCGTGGCCTTATTGCCGGATCACGTCGTCGAACACCATCTACAACGCGGTGAGTTGGTACAGATCTTACCTGAATGGAAAGCAGCCCATGGGATTTCCCATGTTGTTTATCCATCACGTCGCGGCCTGTTGCCTGCGGTGCGGGTATTTATTGACTATCTGGTAGAGCAGCTACAACAGGATTAAAGTTGAGATAAAAGACTTTGAAAGAATTTTCGCTCACATAAAAAAAGCTCATTTTCATTAGAAAATGAGCTGGAAACTACAGGACAGCACTTGAGTGAAAAGAGGAAACATCTAGGCTAAACAAGATGAATATAAGCTCTGTCAAAGCTCGAAACCACTTCTTGCTGTAGTCTTTTGTAGGCTTTCGTCCACAGAATACCGGCTAATGTAAGTTATGTGAGCCGGTGTAATGGGTTACTGTATTTTCATTGGCTATAGCAGAATTTAAATTTCCGGATATTCCCCAGTGCCTTCAGGCCATGGCGATAACAGTTCAAAGCCTGTTTCAGTCACAGCAACCATATGTTCCCATTGCGCAGACCAGGATTTGTCTGCGGTGACTACCGTCCAGCCATCTTTAAGTTCTTTGACTCGTGCTTTGCCCATATTCACCATCGGCTCAATCGTAAAGACCATACCCGGCACCAGCTTAATGCCCTGCCCCGGTTGTCCATAATGGAGAATATTCGGCTGTTCATGATACACCTTGCCAATTCCATGACCACAATATTCTCTGACGATGCTATACCCCTCCCGTGTTGCCACAGTCTGAATGGCATAGCCAATATCGCCCAGTGTTGCCCCCGGTTTCACGGCATGAATACCGGCCACCATCGCCTCATAAGTCGTATTAACCAGACGCTTCGCTTCAGCTGATGGCGTACCGACATAATACATACGGCTGGTATCACCAAAATAACCATCTTTAATAATAGCGACATCAATATTAATAATATCGCCGTCTTGCAAGATGGTTTTGGCAGAAGGAATACCATGACACACCACTTCATTGGGAGAAATACAGGTGGTTTTGGTATAGCCATAATAGCCAATATTGGCAGGTGTCACTTTCAAAGTATTGACAATAAAATCATGGCACAGATCATCCAGATATTCAGTGGTCACCCCTGCTTTCACGTGCGCTCCAATCATCGCCAGAACCTGCGCGGCCAAGCGCCCGGATATGCGCAGTTTTTCAATATCCTGCTCGGTTTTAAGACTAATGGCTGGCGCTCGCATCAATTTATCCTCAATCTGAATCACTCAATTATAGTCCTTTTTAGCTGAGAATGCCGAGGTTCTTGGGCTAGACAGGTATTTAACGCTAGGCAAAACAATTTTTTAATGCTGACTATTTATACAAACAATAAAGTTTTCAATTTATTGTAAATTCTGAATAATTTGTCAGAAAAATATAGATTTTATTTTTCTTTAAAAATATCAATAATATATTTCCACCAAATTTAGAATATTTGTTAATTTAATGAGCAAGAGCAATACAATCAGCGCCTTTCCAGCTAAAATAAACTCCAAAAACCCGTACAGATATTCTAAAATCTATTTTTCCTTTTACTACTCTCCCTTTATGACAAGTCTCCGTACTCGGGATATTGTTGCCTTGGGTTTTATGACCTTTGCACTATTTATTGGTGCAGGTAACATTATCTTTCCACCGATTGTGGCGCAACAGGCCGGTGAACACGTATGGTTAGCTGCTTTCGGTTTTCTGATTACTGCTGTCGGCTTACCAGTTATCACCATTGTTGCATTATCTCGTGTTGAAGGTTCTATCCAGATTTTAAGCTCGCCTTTGGGCAAAGCGGCCAGTATTTTGCTGACTGTGATCTGTTATCTGGCCGTCGGTCCTTTATTTGCAACTCCGCGTACCGCCACCGTTTCTTATGAAATCGGATTTTCTTCCTATTTCGGCAATGAATCCAGTAGCCTGCTAATTTATAGCAGTATTTATTTTGCTGTCGTGATGCTCGTTTCTCTGTATCCGAACAAGATTCTGGATACTGTCGGCTATTTTCTCTCTCCGCTTAAGATTATCTCCCTGATTATCTTAGGAGTGGCCGCTGTCATGATTCCGGCCCAGGCACCACCTGCACCGATCAACAGCTATATTGACAGCCCGGTTTCTGAAGGGATTGTGAATGGTTATCTGACCATGGACACCTTGGGTGCTCTGGTTTTCGGTATTGTGATTGTAAAAGCAATTACATCGCGTGGCGTAACGGACAAGAAGCTGATTACCAAATATGCAGTGAATGCTGCGATTATTTCGGGGATCGGTTTAACCCTGGTTTATCTGAGCCTGTTTAAACTGGGTCTGGGTAGTCATGAAGTTGCTCCAAATGCGGCCAATGGGGCGGTTATTCTGCATGCATATGTGCAATATGCCTTTGGTGACATGGGCGCGTACTTCCTGTCCGGCATGATTTTTATTGCCTGTATGGTGACTGCAATCGGCCTGACCTGTGCCTGTGCAGAGTACTTCTCCAGCCTGACCAAAATTCCGTATAAAGTTCTTGTCCTGATCCTGATTGGTTTTTCGCTGCTGATATCTAACCTCGGTTTAACCAAACTGATTGCAGTTTCAGTCCCGGTATTAAGTGCGATCTATCCACCCGCCATTACAGTTATTATGCTGAGCTTCTTGACAGGCTTCTTTAAGAAACCATCGCATGTCATTGCTCCAGTGACCTTGGTTGCCTTGATCTTTGGTATCTTTGATGGCTTAAAAGTTGCCGGTTTCAGTTTACCTGCTAGCTTAGAGAGCTTGCCACTTTCTGAACAAAATATGGCCTGGTTTATCCCCTCCATGATTGTTCTACTGATTGCAGCTGTGATTGACCGTATTAGAAACTAATCTTTCTAGCATGTTGAGGTCATAAAAAAGCGAATTTTTACCCAAAATCCGTTTTTTAGCGTGATCAATAATTGTCAGGTTTTACCCAAACGGACATTTATTGTTTACACCCTGCAAAGCCCTGTTAGCGCAAATAAGTCAAAAATTGATATAAAAATAGCAAAAAACGATTTTTTTTACTGGATAGCTTGGCACAATAAGATTTATAATCTGGCTCAAATAAAAATATATTTATGCGTTTTAAATACTTAAGGTTTTTGACTTAAACCAAAATCACCTCCTACTTATACAAACACTTACACAAAATTGATTATTTCTCCATCATTTAAGCGTAAAATTTTTCTCTTTCACCTAAGATGAATCTAAAAAGTTGCAAACTTTTGCAATTGACCGTTCTGGCCTTTGGCATGCAACTATAATTCATTTTAAATCAATTGTTTATAAAGATACTTGACTAAAGTCAAGCTTTTTCACTGTGAAAGCTTTCTGGAACAGTTGCAAAAGCTGAAATTAAACAGTACAACTGTATATTCAATTCTGACTAAGTTACTCTATTTTAGTCATTTAATAAGACCAATAACTATAGGAGAAATGGAGATGTTATCAGTACATTTCAACAAGCAAGTCTTCATTGATGCTCTTAAAACCAATACCGACTTGGTGACCTTTTTAAGCACTAGCATCGCGCTCATGCTGACTTTATTTGTTCATTGTTTAATTCAAGGCAATTTAAAACTTGAATATTTCGGTTATGCGATGATTGTCTCGATGGTCTTTTTCCTCTGGGCCCTCGTTGACCAGAAATACCGCTAATCACTTCCTCAATTTTTAGATTGCCCCAGATGGATGAGCTGCCCCCTCATCCATCTGGACAGAAAAAAATAATACAAGACAGAACCTAAAATAACCCTAAAACTGCACCATACAGCAAAACTCCTGTCCCTCCCACTTCTGCAATAATTAATCCTAGCATCGCGACTGTCATCAAAATACCAGGGAAATTCCACCTGCCCAATTGATGTGGTGTCTTAAACTGATTCGTGGTATCTCTCAAATAGCCGTGCAGAATATAAGCCCCGATTGAAAAGCTGAAAAAGACTATATTCACGATGACACAGATCAAGTTAAGCGCTGCGGAAAATGCCGATACATGAGCGAGTACCGCCAAAATCAAGGATGCAGGTGCATAGAGCAAACTACTGCGATGTGCAATATCGACATAATAATGCGCCCGAGATTGTGCAGAGTTCCGGATCTGCCAATATTTCCACACGCCGGTCAGCATGCCCACCCATAAGAAAATTCCACTAAAAATGATGGCAATTTTGACTGCCAGATCAAGTGCTGCTACTTCCATAGTTTTATTCCCTGTCGTCATCCTACTGACTTTTTAGTCATTATTTGAACGAGTTTCTTTTTAGAACTGGTGTACATTAAATTAATCATTCTGATTTAAAAATATAGTGTAGCTTATGTCTAAATTTGAAACATTGACCCTAAACTGCCAAGATGGCTACCAATTAAGCGCATGTTTTTATGAAGCATCTGCATCCAAACAACAACCCTATCCCATTTTAATCTGTCCAGCGACGGGAATTACCAAACAGTTTTATCATCGTTTTAGCTGCTGGCTACAGGCACAAGGCTATGCCGTCTTGGTCTTTGACTTTCGGGGAATTGGTCAATCTTTATATGGACCTTTAAAACAGTCGACAGCCAGCATCGTGCAATGGGGACAGCAGGATATTCCTGCGGCAATTGATGCTCTTTTAGATAAAACTAAGGCTGAACGGCTCATCTTGCTGGGTCATAGTGCAGGTGGACAGCTACTCGGCCTTGTGCCAAACCATGCAAAAGTGGCTAAGGTAATTGCCATTTCTGGCTCCACAGGCCATATCAAAGGCTTAAAAGGGCGAACCAAATTACTGGCACCTCTCATGTTTGATGTGATTTTTCCCTTATCACGCTTCACTCTTGGCTATGGACCCACCCGTGCCATTGGGATGGGAGAAAACCTGCCCAAAGATGTAGCACGTGAATGGGCACAATTTTGCAGCAAGCCAGGTTATGTAATCAATGCCATTGGTAAAACCGTGACCCGACAGCAGGATTATCATGCACAGATTCAGTGTTCTATTACGGCCATCTGGTCTACAGATGATGAAATTGCTACCGAAGCCAATGTAAAAGACCTGTTACGCCTGTATCCAAATGCTGCAACAAAAGCCATTGAGTTGAATCCTTCCACTCTAGGACACAAGGCGATTGGGCATATGTCAATGTTCAAATCTTCACATGAAAACTTATGGCCTATTATTGAAAAAGAAATTGCAGCTTAGGCTATTTTTAGCTCAACAATTCAAGTAAGCCTCGGCCCTTTAATAGAAGCTCGACTTTAAACTGTTCGAATGGTCTACTACAAAGCCAAAACTTTAAAGTAGACCCTCTTTTTTATATCCTGCTATTTTAGGCAAGCACTGCTTGAGAGAATCACTTCAAGATTAACCATGACATCCGATTTGTTAAATAAGATAAAAGCTGCATTTACCATTGCTGTCACTAAACCTCAATGCAAAGTGGTATTTTTCAATTTTTTGGTATGATCTTTTTTAAGCTTGACTACTTTTAGTGCAAGCGCACACTGATATACACAATGTATGTTCACTTCCTGGTTATCAATGGTATAACTTATTTCTATGTTTTAATTTGCTTTCTTTCAACATGACTGATAATGACTACATATTGGATCGCATTGATCGCAAAATTCTCCGAGAACTTCGCAAGGATGGTCGCCTAAGTGTGACCGAACTGGCGGAGAAAGTAAGCCTGTCCACATCTCCTTGCTGGACGCGTTTAAAACGCCTGGAAAATAATAATATTATTGAGGGTTATACTGCCAATATTAATGCCAAAGCCTTAGGGATTAATGAGCTGTTCTTTATTGAAATCACGCTTGAACGTCATGATGATGAAATTTTAAATGAGTTCAGTGAAGCCTTGGCCAATATGCCTGAAGTGGTGGAAGCTCATCTGGTCACGGGTGATTATGATTATCTGGTCAAAGTCGCAGTGAAAAACTCTGAACACTACGAACGTTTTTTGCGTAAAAACCTATATTCCATGAAGGGAATTCGTCACACCCGTTCGATTTTTGCCCTGCGTCCTTTAAAGCTGGCCAATAATACGGATTTGTTGATGATTGAATAATCTGAAAAGAAGGATCAGTTATCTCACACAAGCGGATCTATTTATGTTTTAATACGCTCAGTATGAGATGAGCCTTATATGAGTATAACGTGAGTTATACGACTAGCCCCTAACCATGGGGCTTTTTATTGTCTGAATATTTTAAAACATATATAAAAATGGGCTGACGATAACGCCAACCCATGTTTTTTCTTTATCGAATTAAATATTATTTTGACTCAATGTCATAGACCCAATTTCGTGCCTGTTTGTCTGTGGTCGTTTCACAAACGTAGTAATCGTGATCCCATGAATCAGGATGGAATATTTCCTTTTTAGTATAGGTGACATTTTTGCCTTTTTCGACGCAGATAAAGCTGTCACCTTGGTCTTTGACTTGCGTTCCGTTGAGGAAACCGCCAATACAAAGGAATCGGGATTGTTTGGGCATTTTTTGGATCAACTTATACATCACTCAAATATGCGATGATTAAACGATTTATTCAGTAAGCTGTAAAGTATAGCGCACGATATACATCAACTAGTGATCAGATCAAGTGAACCTTGATCTGAAAGATTAAAATCATTGGCAATACTAATGAATTAATTTTAAAAAATAAAATCGCTTTATGTTTAAGACCAACTTAATTTTGGAACCTCGACAATTCCTAAGTTTGCTTTCGTTTCTCTAGAGAGCTTATTTAAATTTGTATATATCCAATCTACAAACTGCTCGCCCTCCATAATATTAATTTGATTTTCTTCAGCATGAAGCTTAGATTCATCTGAAATATGACCAGTCGTTATTACCCACTTATATGCATTAGAAATTGCTTCAGCCTCATAGGCAATCAACTGATTAATAGCATGTTTACCGGTTTCACCGTTATGGTGCTTCACCTGAATTAAAATATCTTTTAAGAAAGGGTTATTTTCAGATGTTGCTTGAATATCCACATCAGCTATACCTTCGCCATTTTTCTTATCTAAAATATCTACTTGAGAATATCCTTCAATTTCTAATAGTTCTTTGACGAAATCCTCTAAACCTCTCCCCCCAGCTTTTAATCTTGTATTACCTTTACATATTGCATTTAATAAGTCCTTTTTAAATTCCTGTTCATAAAAATCTGCTTTTTCCAGAAAACTATTATTTATTTCAAAACTTCCATAGTTATTCAGATTTTGTATTAAATGCTCTATTTCTTCAGAGAATCGAGATAAATCTCCAATCGTAGTTCGAAGTTTTAATCTACTTTCTAAATTTTGTTTTAAAGCTGAACGTGGAATACGAATAATTTTATTATCTTTTCTAAAAAACTCTACGCGCACCTGATTGGCTCCATGCCCTCCAGTAAATGAAGGCTCAAAAAGTTTTTCACCTATTACCTTGGCTATAGCAATACTTCTCCCCAAAGGAACAATAACAATATCGTCTTTTCTTAAATTGAAGTAATTTTTAACTTGATTAGTCATTCGTCCAACAGAACCATTTTTATCAATTATTTCTTTTATTAAAGAATTTATATTGTCATGGCTTGCAAAATTTATTTGTTTCCAACCATAGCCAATTTTATTATCCTTTATTAAGGATTCTGGGCATCTTACCATTAAATATTTTTTCTACACAAAAATAAGGGCTGATTACTCAGCCCTTATTTTTAACTCAAAATACTTTAATTTTCAAAAAATTAAGCCAATTGAGCAGCAGCAATTTTCTTAGTGTCCACGTTTTTCGCAGCATCTGTATACTCGCTCATCTTGTCGAAGTTCAAGTATTGATAGATGTCAGCAGACATGCTGTCAATTTGAGCTGCATACTGTTGATATTCTTCTGGAGTTGGTAATTTACCAAGTACAGCAGCAACAGCAGCAAGTTCAGCAGAAGCCAGGTAAACGTTCGCACCTTGACCTAAACGGTTCGGGAAGTTACGGGTAGAAGTCGATACACAAGTGGTGTTCGGCGCTACACGTGCCTGGTTACCCATACACAGTGAACAACCTGGCATTTCTGTACGAGCGCCAGCTTTACCATAAGTGTTATAGAAACCTTCTTCCATCAACTGGTGTTCATCCATACGAGTTGGAGGAGCTAACCATAGACGAGTAGACAAAGAACCACCTGGTACTTTTTCTAGAAGTTTACCAGCTGCACGGAAGTGACCGATGTTTGTCATACAAGAACCGATGAATACTTCATCAATTTTGTCGCCTTGAACGTCAGAAAGAAGTTTTGCATCATCTGGATCGTTCGGGCAGCAAAGGATAGGTTCTTTGATGTCAGCAAGGTCGATTTCATACACTTTCGTGTATTCAGCATCAGCGTCAGCTTTAAGAAGTGATGGGTTCGCCAACCATTTTTCCATGTTCTCAACACGACGAGCCATAGTACGCGCATCGCCATAACCTTGAGAAATCATCCACTTCAGCATAGTGATGTTTGAGCGCAGGTATTCAGCAACTTTCTCTTCAGAAAGAGTGATAGAACAGCCCGCTGCTGAACGTTCAGCAGAAGCATCAGAAAGTTCGAATGCCTGCTCAACAGTCAGGTCAGTTTCCATTTCTGTTAGGTCGATCTCAAGGATACGGCCAGAGAAGATGTTCTTCTTACCTTTCTTCTCTACAGTCAGGTCACCTTCTTTAATTGCATAGTAAGGAATTGCATGTACCAGGTCACGTAGCGTGATACCAGGTTGCATTTTACCTTTGAATTTCACCAGTACAGATTCAGGCATATCTAGTGGCATAACACCAGTTGCAGCAGCAAACGCTACAAGACCAGAACCTGCCGGGAATGAAATACCGATTGGGAAACGAGTATGCGAGTCACCACCAGTACCTACTGTATCTGGAAGAAGCATACGGTTTAACCACGAGTGGATAATACCATCGCCTGGACGTAAAGATACACCACCACGATTCATGATGAAATCAGGAAGCGTGTGTTGCATTTGAACGTCAACTGGTTTCGGATATGCAGCTGTGTGACAGAAAGATTGCATTACCAGGTCAGCAGAGAAACCTAAGCAAGCCAAGTCTTTCAATTCATCACGAGTCATCGGACCTGTAGTATCTTGCGAACCAACAGTTGTCATACGTGGTTCACAGTAAGTACCTGGACGAACACCCTGACCTTCAGGAAGACCACAAGCGCGACCTACCATTTTTTGAGCTTGAGTGAAGCCTTTACCTGTATTCTCAGGCTGAACTGGAGTACGGAATAAAGTAGATGGAGCAAGACCTAACTCTTCACGTGCTTTAGTCGTTAAACCACGACCAATAATCAGGTTAATACGACCACCAGCACGTACTTCATCTAGAAGTACTGGAGTTTTCAGTTCAGCTTCAGCGATTTGTGCGCCATCTTTGAACGCTGTTACTTTTGCAGCAGCATGATCAATTTTCAGAGTGATTTCATCACCCATGTTCATGTTAGAAACATCGATCTCAACTGGTAATGCACCCGCATCTTCCATCGTGTTGAAGAAAATCGGAGCAATTTTACCACCTAAGCAGTAACCACCGTCTTTTTTGTTCGGGATATGAGCAATCTCGTCACCGAAGAACCAAAGAACCGAGTTCGTTGCAGATTTACGAGATGAACCTGTACCAACAACGTCACCCACGTAAGCAACTTGGTTGCCTTTCGCGATAAGTTCTTTAATTTGACTTAATGGACCAACTTCACCAGGTTTTTCAGGGTTGATGCCATCACGTTCGTTTTTCAGCATTGCATTTGCGTGCAATGGAATGTCTGGACGGCTCCAAGCATCTTGAGCTGGAGACAGGTCATCCGTGTTGGTTTCGCCAGTTACTTTGAAAACGGTTAGTTTAATTTCTTCAGGAACGTCTTTACGGCTAGTGAACCATTCAGCGTCAGCCCAAGATTGAAGAACTGCTTTCGCGTTTGCATTGCCCGCTTTTGCTTTGTCAGCAACGTCATGGAACGCATCAAATACTAGCAGCGTTTTTTTCAGCGCTTCAGCAGCAAGTTCACCTAGAGCAGCTTCATCTAAAAGTTCAACTAAAGGAGCAACGTTATAACCACCAAGCATAGTGCCCAGTAAGTAAACCGCACGTTCTTTAGAAACCAGTGGAGAAGTTGCTTCGCCTTTAGCCACAGCAGCTAAAAATGCAGCTTTAACATAAGCAGCTTGGTCAACACCCGCTGGAACACGGTTTTCAAGCAAATCAACTAAGAATGCTTCTTCGCCAGCTGGTGGATTTTTGAATAATTCAACTAATGCAGCAGTTTGAGTATCATCAAGTGGCTTCGGTGGGACTCCGAGTGCGGCACGTTCTGCAACGTGTTGGCGGTAAGCTTCTAGCACGGTGTTATTCCTCTTTTTTAAAAAATTATTTATGATTTCCTGCTTATATAAAGCTTCATAAATAATATGGACTCCAAAATTTTACTAAACTTCCAGTTAAAAGTTAATGCAAGTAAAGTGTTTCTTTGTGATGCTCGTTATTTTATAAATAAATGATGCCCATAATGATCATTCAATAATCAAGAGCCATCTGCTTGCATAAATTAACGACGGTTATGAACCCTTTTAACTGAATTTGATGCATAAAAAAGGCAACACTGATGTTGCCTGATTTATATAAAAAAAGATACTCCACCTTAGTGGACTGTGGTTGAATTTAAATATTGCTGGAATGAATCTCGACAGCCTTCAAACTTAAGAAACCATTGATCTTCATAGGTAGTGCTATGGTTGCTGCTGGCAAAGGAAATGTCCACCTGATACAACTGCTTATCCTGTTCTATAATTCTTTTAAAAACCACCCGGTCACCCACACTCAATACATAGTGACCACCACTAATTATTGCAAAACCATGTTCATCTTCTAACAGCAAATCACAGTGATGCAAATACTTAACGACTTTCATCTTATGTTGCTCCTGAAGTTCTGGAGTTAAATTTATTATTCAATATTCAGATAAGCTTTTCTATATTTTAGATTTAGCAATTGTCACAAATTATATATTTACTTAGGCTATTTAATAGCCATTAAAAACAGGTGGCTGAATTAAGGTTTTACAATTTTATGAGAGCAAACTGACTTCATCAGGAATAAAAAAACCGTTTCTTAGAACGGTTTATAATCTGGCATTTCATCATGCGGTGTAGCAATACACTTTTGCGTAAACTCAGCCCGCACTTTTTCACGTGCCGCAGCTACATCCTGATTAATTTCTTCTTTTGGAAGTGCATAAATTTCATCAATGATGCCCAGGATAAATGTCCGAGTTGTATCATCATCAATCTTGTTAGCATGTTCAATTGCCTTGTCTTTTTCAATCGCGTTCTGACGGTCCAGCATAATGGTACGCGCGGCATTCCCCACACTACGGCAGTAACCTTGCCATTGCTCTTCCGGGGTTAAAGGTTTCTTCTCGGCACAACCCACCAGCGCCACCATAAACGATAAGACCAATAATTTTTTCATGAACTTCTCCTTCCACAAGGCAATATAAAAGATCAGGCAGGATTTGTCATTTAAAATGCAAATCCTGTGCCTTAAGTAGAAGAGTCTAATCCGGTCTTTAACAGGCGAAGCTTCGGAAGAAATTAACCGCAAGTCGCCTGTAAAACTTTTTTGCTGGTTGCATCTACAGTTACAGTGATACGTGCGTCATTATAATCCATGGTAACGACATCCCCCGGATGAATGACCCTTACCAGCTGGGCTTGAGTTTTCTGCTTGATCTGTGCTTCGGTCAAATCTGCCTGTCCAACCAAGGCCATGGCCTGTTCAGGTACACATTTGGGCTGACTCATATTGTAATATTCCCATTCTTCAATGACCTGTTGATTCTTTAGATGACAGTAACCAACTTGCCCCTGCGCTTCGGTACGTAATTCCAGTTTTCCACCTTGGCTGACACAATATTGACTTGCCGGATTGACCATGCCTAATACGGGCTGGTAGTCATGATTCTGCGTAACGCTGGTACAGCCGGCGAGCAAAAGGGTGGCCAACATGCCAGATAAACCAGATAAGATTATTTTTTGCATATTCAGCCTTCTTCTGAAATTATTGACGCTTAATTTAGCATATTCACTTCACAGCTCCAGCGATGTGCTGAGTCTGCTCCTTATATTTATGTACAAGTTGTAGTTTTATCTTTATTAAATAACTTTTCTGATTTTTAAATAGGTCTTCTACTAAATGTTTTAATTCTTAGATCAGCATTAAAAAACCGCTTGATTTAAAAGCGGTTTTTTTTCAAGACAATTTACTTTTTAAACGGAAAAGCATATTTCACAATACGTTTGAGTACACTGCCATATTGTTTCACCAGACTGGCATTGTTGTAGTGCAAGCCATATTTTTTACATACCGCTTCCACTTTTGGCGCCATCTGACGATAACGGCGTGCAGGGATATCCGGATATAAGTGATGCTCAATCTGATGGCTTAAATGTCCAGTCAGGATATGAAAGGCTTCTGAACCTGTCAGATTAGAAGATCCACGTATCTGACGCATGTACCAGTGACCACGACTTTCATTTTGCATGACGGATTTCGGGAATACTTCTACATCTTTAGTAAAGTGACCACAGAAAATCACACTAAAAGTCCAGATATTACGAATGCCATTGGCCACCAGATTCCCCGTAAATACCGGCAGCGCCGCCGGACCAGCAATGACCGGAAAGAAAACATAATCCTTAAACAACTGCTTGCCAATTTTGCGCTGCATCGGGGCCCACTCTTCTTGCATTTTCTGCTTGGTTTTGCGGCCTTTCAAGTATTTACCCAGCTCAAGATTTTGAATTGCGACGCCCCACTGGAACAGCAAACAGAATGGCACGGCATAAATCGGTTGTAATAAAAAGCCCGGCTTCCAGCGCTGCTCAGGGAACAGGCGCAGCAGGCCATAACCGATATCATCATCCATCCCTTTGATATTGGTATAAGTATGGTGTTTAAAGTTATGCGTCTGACGCCAGTTATCAGAAGTACCGACAATATCCCACTCATAAGTTTGACCCTTCAGCTTAGGATCATTCATCCAGTCATACTGGCCATGCATAACATTATGACCCAATTCCATATTTTCCATGATTTTGGCAAAGCTTAATAGACCTGTCCCCAAAACCCAGGCTGGCGGAAACCAGCCTGCAAACAACAAGGCACGACCTGCAATTGAGGAATATCGAATTGCAGAATACACCTTGTGGATATACTTGGCATCTTTTTCGCCCAGATCATTCAGCACTTCCTGCTTGATTGCATCCAGCTCAGCTGCGAGCTCATCCAGCTCAAACTGGCTCAATTCACGGTTTTTAGGATTTTTAAAATATTCTACTTTGACTGGCATATTCATAAGATAAGACTCGCTTATAGGTCAATGACTAGATCGGTCTGTGCCGAGTTAACACAAATTTTCAAGGCATTACCGGGTTCGGTACTTTGTGCGCCATTGACCAGATTTTTGGTTGCACCTTCAACTTTATTACAGACACATTTATTGCAAATCCCCATACGGCAGCCATGTGCAGGTTTAATATTTTGATGTTCCAGACTTACCAGAATTGAATGGCCTTTAGGAATACTGACGGTCTTTTTTGACCGGGTCAGCGTGACATTCACAAAACCAGTATCAGACATATCGCCCAAACTCATACTAAAGGCTTCGCTTTTGAACAGTTTGACCGAACTAAACAGCGGTTCTGCGGTCGATACAAAGCCGGAAGGCCCACAGGCATATACCACGCTTTGCTCAAGGTTTTGTAACTGTGTCAGATAACTTGCATCTAAACGTGGCGCAGCCTGCTGTTCCTGAGTGGCAAATACCTGATAACTGAAGTTAGGATATTTACGTGCCAATGCTTCAAAGCGTGTAATAAAAGCAGCCTCCTGATTGTGCTTGACCCAATACCATAGAGTCACAGGCACGGAAAACTCAGTTTTCTGATCCAAGGCTTCCAGTATGCTGAGCATCGGTGTAATACCACTTCCTGCGGCCAGCAGAATCATCGGATGCGCTTGTTCAGGCAAGGTCATATCACCAAAAGGCTGACCAAACTCAATAATGTCGCCGACTTTGGCCTGTTCAGCCAACCAGCTACTCACCTTGCCGGCATTGACTTGCTTTACGGTAAGTAAAACATGCTGCTGATCTACACGTGTCAGGCTATAGCTGCGTTCATAGCGAATTCCTTTGATCACTACAAATACAGGGTGATGCTGGCCGGCTTCACCAAATTTGAATAAACGATTGACCCGAATTTTGAAACTCAGCATATCCCGTGCAGCAGTTTCTATATGCACAATTTTGCCTAAAGCCTGATTGAATGACCATAAAGGATTCAGTTTTTGCGCCCAGAAGTTGATCGCATGCTGGTCGATTACACTCTCGCCGAGCGTAGTTAAAGGCATTTTAAGTTTTTCGAGTACCTGCATCGTAAAGACACCACCGTGGATTTTCAATTATTATACATATGTATATATATTTGTATATACAGATGTATTGTTTCTAATTATTTCACAAGCCGATTCCCCTTGGTTATAATGTAATAATGCTTTAATTAACCCCTTCTCCTGAAAGAGCTTTCAATGAAAATGAGTAGTGACGCCTCCTTACAATCAAACAACATTGATGAGCCAATTGTGGTACGTAGTGTGGGCCGTAAAGCGACTATTACCAAAGAAGAACTTTTTCAGGCAGCCTTAAACCTGATTGGGCCAGAAAAGAGTATCTCGTCCTTAAGTTTGCGTGAAGTTGCACGTGAAGCTGGCATTGCACCAAACAGCTTTTATCGCCATTTTAAGGATATTGATGAACTGGCAATCGAGCTGATTGATCGCGCCGGGATTGTATTGCGTCAGATTTTGCATGAAGCACGCCTGCAGGCATCACGCCAGAGCAGCATCATTCGCAGCTCAGTAGAAGTATTTATTGCCCAGCTCGATGCAGATGAAGGCAATCTGAGCCTGTTATTACGTGAAGGCTATACCGGTTCCAAGTCTTATAAGGAGGCCGTAGAGCGTCAACTGAATTATTTCCAGCAGGAGTTGCAGGAAGATTTGATCCGCTTCGAGCGTCTGAATAATAAAAAATTATTTCATCCGGATATTGTGTCTAAGGCGATTACCCAATTGGTATTTAATATGGGGGCCAATGTAATTGATATGCCAGCTGCAGAACGTCAGGAAATCGCAGAACAAACGATGATTATGATTCGAATGATTCTGGAAGGTTCCCGTCATCTGGAACAATCCCAACTGAATTAACTGAAAGTTAAGTCAATACAACAAGAGACTCAGATCAAGCCTCTTGCTTTATGGTTTAAAGCAACTGCAGCTGGGCATTGACGTGATTTGCTGTTGCTTCAGGATGTTCAAGCGGAAACATATGACCGCCCTGCACCACCGAATATTCTATCTGGTAAAACTTCTGTATTCCTTGTGGTAGTCCTTGCTGATAAAACTGGCTATGTTCAGCAGTAATCAGATGTACGGGGACTTGCGGTGGTTTACGTGGCGTTCTCCACCACCAGGCCGGCACTGTCCGAAAAATTTCAGCTTCAATCTGTTTCGGGATACGCAACGTGACTCCACCCTGTGGATTGGCCACTATTCCACTTGCAATATAATCATCAAAACACTGCTCATCAAAATGCTTAAACAGGCGATTCATCCTGAGCGCTTCAGCCGCGGCCTGGCGCGATGGCCAGTAATCTTTACGCTTTAAGGTAATACCTGCCGGGGTAAAACGGTCAATACTTTTCAGATTCAGTTTTTTTACCAGCTCAAAAAGCGCACTTTTTTTTCCAATAACAAACGGCGGGTCCATAATCACCAGTCTGGAAAAAAGTTCTGGCCGGCGATATGCCGCCATGAGCGTAATTAAGCCGCCAAAAGAGTGCCCTAACCCCACCACTTTCTGGCACGGCGCCTGCTGCTGAATATCATCAATGACTTCATCCACCAGATAACGCCAGTCTTTGGTGATCGGGTAGTGTGGATTCATTCCAATCAACGGAATGGATTTGACCGTATATTCATCCTGAAAATGATCTAAAAACTTTCGATAACTCGCAGAGGGAATACCATTCGCATGGGTAAAATATAATACGGGTTTCATTTTTATCTTTGCTTATCTTCTGAGATATTGCCTCAGCTTAATCATTCAAACTTGAATGCTATAGGGCAGAAATCATCAATCTATGACTTTAAAGTCACAGGCCTTTGATAACAGGCACTTTATAACTGGACTCAGCATTATTTTTGTGCAACCACCAGACTTTGCATCGGTAGAAAAATTGCTCCACAGGTGGTTTTATCTCCAGCCAGGACCACTGCCCGGCCATGAACCTGAAACGACGGATCAGCAGCAATCGCCATGACGACAAGCTGGCATTTTGGACAATAATGTTTCATTGCATGTAAATGAACTGCAACGCCATTGACCAGAAAAGAAGCTTCTTCTTCAACGACCACCCCACCATGTGAAGTTTTGGCTCCGATGGTAATTAAGGCTTTAGACATATTATTTTTCTTTATAATTTTAAGGAAGTCAAAATTTTAACCAAAAATAGACCCATACACAAAATGGCCCGATTAAAGGTCTGGCTTGCTAAAAGTTTAAAAATAAAAGCAGCCCGAAGACTGCTTTTAAGAAATATCTTTTTGCTCAATGAGCGTTTATGGTTTTACTACCACCATTACCTGAATACCTTCAGGCGTCACCGATAATCCATCCAGCAGGCTTAAGCCTTCTTTTTGCAACTTCTGTAAACGGGCAATTTCATCTTCACGGATACTTGGGTTGAACTGCTTCAGATAAGTCAAACGGTCAATTTCATATTGCCATTTATTACCATACACTTCTTTGGCCTGCTGCTTGAAGTTTGGTAAATTCGCACGTGCCAGTTCAAGAGCTTGCTGGTAACGTGCCTCAATAATATCACGACGGGCTTTGACCACCTGACGGCAGCTATTACCATCTAGATGATGTAAATACGGTTTCAGGATTTCTGGGGCAATCTTCTGTGACAGATCCTGACCTTTTTCACTCAGCAAGACGCGAATCAATTGCTGTGGCAAGCTAGATGGCAGGTTCAGCGCTTTAGGTGCAATAACATCAACTTTAAACCAGACTTCCAGCAATACAGAACCTTGCGGTAAAGCGGCTGACTTTAACACAGCAACGTTGGTACTGCCAAAGCCTTGAGTATTGATCATTTCCATCACACTTTCGGTAAATGGATGCTCAAGGGTCAGGTACTGTGCATCTTCCCTGATTTGCGCCTGATCACGGTAGAACGTCGCCGTCATACCATCTTCGTCCAGCGTCAAACCTTGTACCTGCATCTGATCTGTGGGCTTGATAATTACGGTTCCATTGCTTTGCTCATCAAAATCAATATTGGTCGATGCCATAAAGCGTTTCATAAACACAGGCAGATTTGTGTTGTCATCATAGTCTTCGAGTGCCTTGACAATTTCCTGCGCCACAACAGGACGACAAGAATTATACTCAAGCAGTCGGTCACGGCCAGCCTGCAACTCGGCTTCCAGTGCTTCACGTTGTACGCTGACTTCTTCCAGCAGATCTTCAAATTCCTGGCCTTTGTCCGCCAGCAGGCAATCTTTTAATGCCACAATGAAGTTTTCTTGCAAAGTTTGCGCTGTAGGAGAAATATTACTAAAAATATTCAGGGCTTCGTTATACCAGCGGAACATCCGCTCTTGCGCTGTACCCACTAAATAAGGCACATGAATCTGAATACGGTTTTCCTGGCCGATCCGGTCCAGACGGCCAATACGCTGTTCCAGCACATCAGGATTCGCCGGCAAGTCAAACAGAATCAGATCAGAAGCAAACTGGAAGTTACGCCCTTCAGAACCAATTTCTGAACAGAGCAGAATCTGTGCACCATAAGAGTCTTCAGCAAAATAAGCCGCTGCCTGGTCACGTTCCAGCAGGCTCATCCCCTCATGGAACATCGCGGTACGGATACCGGCATGTAAGCGAAGTACATTTTCTAGCGCTTCTACCACCGGACCGCTGCGTGCAATCAGCAATACCTTCTTGTGTTTCAGATCGGTACGCAATTTTTCCATCAGCCACATGACACGTGGATCAGTCTCCATCCATGAGCCATCGAGCTGGGCTTCTTCCGGCCACATCTGTTCACGTAGCTTGCCATCTTTAGACCAGTTTTCTGGTGCTGGCAGTGGTACAGGCTGACAGTCACGGCCCGGGAAGCCCTGAATGGCTTCACGCGTGTTACGAAACAGAATACGACCTGTACCATGACGGTCCAGCAGTTCATGAATCGCACGGAAGCGTTGTTCTGCTGTATCTTCAATCGCATGACCTAACAAGTCTTCAATTGCAGTCAGATGTTCGGCTTCAAGTGGCATATCTGACATCAAGGCTTCAGCAATTTTAGCAGTATGCTGATATTGTTCTTCTTCATCCAGGAAACGGTCCAGTGAGCTAAAACGCTGCGGATCAAGTAAGCGCAGACGCGCAAAGTGACTTTCTACGCCCAGCTGTTCTGGTGTTGCGGTAAGCAGTAAAACGCCTGCTGTGTGCTCTGCCAGCTCTTCAACCAGGTCATAACGGTCATTACCGCCTTCTTCTTCGCTCCACATTAAATGGTGCGCTTCGTCGACCACCAGCAAATCGAAACCTGCTTCTAAAGCCTGTTCACGTAAATCTTCATGGTCAATCATCAAATCGACAGATGCAATGATGCGCTGCTCGGTCAGGAACGGGTTAAGATCCGGATCATGTTCCTTGATCGAAGCGGTACGGGTCAGATCAAACAGGGAGAATTCCAGATTGAAACGGCGGCGCATTTCAATCATCCACTGATATTGTAATGAATCTGGAACCAGAATCAGGATACGTTCAGAACGTCCTGTTTTAAGTTGCTGGTGCATGATCAGGCCGGCTTCAATGGTTTTACCCAAGCCAACTTCATCGGCCAGTAATACACGCGGCGCAAAACGCTGACCAACTTCATGGGCAATATACAGCTGATGGGGAATCAGACCAACACGTGAACCAATCAGGCCGCGTAAGGGGCTGCTTTGCATATTGGCTTGCATCAGCAAGGCTTCAATACGCAGGTCATACCATTCTTTATAATCAATCTGGCTGGCCAGCAAACGATCCAGCGGCTTGGATAGCTGAATACTTGCACCCACACGGGTTTCATTGAGGGCTTTACGCTCTTCGCTGCCATCTTCAAGCGTGCGTACTACGTGGTAACGGACCACGCCATGACGGTCTTCGACCGATTCCACGGTCCAGTAAATACCTTCCTGATCTTGCAGCTCGTCATTGGCATTAAAAATGATGCGGGACAAAGGTGCATTGCTACGTGCATAGACACGCGTTTCATCGCTTTTTGGGAATAAAATGCTGACCGATCGTTCATCAACATCAATGAGAACTCCTAAGCCGAGTTCTGTTTCAGTATCTGATAACCAACGTTGACCAATAGCAAATTGCTGCAATTTTTCCACCTTTATCTTAAGTACAAGATTATGAATATCAGGCTCCATCACGAAATGTCATTGGAGCAAAACTTCACACCTTCAAGCAATGTATTTTGACATAAAGCCCACTAAAAAGTGAGTATAATTCACGCCGATTAAAAAACTCACCCCTAGAATGGCGCCGGACAATAAAATTCAACCGGTTGTTGTGTGTGAGGATGAGAGAAACTTAAACGTTCGGCATGCAAACATAAGCGTACGCTCAGCTGTTGCTGCTCAGGTGTAGCATACAAGGTATCTCCAATAATAGGATGTCCAAGATACTGCATATGCACACGCAGCTGATGTGAGCGCCCCGTAATCGGAGTCAATTTTACACGAGTGACAGCTTGTCCCTGAATTTCAAAATGTTCAATGGCCTGCCAATGGGTGAGTGCAGGCTTATTATGATTTGGTTCTGCAATATGTAATGGCGGATGGTCCGGATCATAAATCACGGGAACATCCACCATTCCTTCGCCGTCCAGAGTTCCCGCCACAATTGCCTGATAGGTTTTATCCGTCTGGCGTTCCTGAAATTGGCGAGAAATAGATTTTTGCCCTTCCCGGCTCAAGGCAAACACTAAAATGCCGGAGGTGTCCCGATCCAGACGATGGATGAGCAAGGTTTTGGGCTCTATTTTCATGAGACGGCTAATGAGACAGTCTTGTAAATCTTCTGTCTTCCCTGGAACTGTAAGCAAACCAGCCGCTTTATGGATGACCATAAAATCCTTATCACGATGTATCAGATGTTCGGTTAGAAAATTACTCAAAGTTCAATCCCAGGCTGATCGCGAAAAATAAGGCGGCCATAATAGAAAGCTTGGCGAATAATTACAATGCGCTTTTATATAAATGCCGAAGAAATTTCCGATTATGTGGAGTAAATTACTCAATCACTCTCTAGCGGCGTACAGATTGCAGCACAAAACTTGCCAATTCATGCAAGGAAGCATGTTCAAGCACATCTTCATAACGCAGCTCTGCACCATGTGCGCGCCATACTCCCACCAGGCTGACCATTGCTACAGAGTCCAGTCCATACTGTTTTAAGTCGATATAAGGATCAATTTCCAGAGCATCCATATCCAGCTGTTCAGCCACAGCTAACATAATGCCTTTGATCGACAGTACATAGTTTGACGGCGCACTTAAACTCCATAAACGTGTCAGGCTATAACTGCTCATGTGATGTAAACCCTGCTGCGAGATATTTTCAATCCACTGGATATGCTGCTCCTGATTGGCCAGCAAAACTGCATCATCCACCACACAGATGTGCTCTGTCACGCTTTGCAGATGCGGTAAAATCTGTTTCAGCATCGGCGTCACCTGTCCTGCAAAAATCAGTTGGGGATGGGTTGAAGCATATTCACCGAGTTGTTGCATGCCCTGCATCAGGTCATCACCATATAAATCAACAATCGGAATATCCAGTGCTTTGGCTTTATTGCTAATCTGAATAAGATTTTTCATGAGTTCCATATCTTGGATTCCAGTCTGCATGCGCAGGTTATGTAATCCCACCAAGACCAAAACCGATTCATTGGCAGCAAGTTGCCATTTAGCTGGCGATGGAGTGAATTGGATTTTTTTAGGCATGGGATATAGCATGGGAAACTCTAAAGCGACATTTGCCGGATATTTTAGCGCAGATGAGTTAAATTGGGTTTAAATCGAAATAAGCCCATAAGAGCTGCAAGTTAAATAGGTATCAAAAAATCTGATAAACAAGCTATTATGATTCAATAAGTGATTAAAAATCATAAGGTAGTTTATATAGACAGGGTTGTCGGCATTTATTTACTTGGTTGTAAATATTGTGGGCAAGTGGAACATGGGATGGGTCTGAGTCTATCAAAGGATGGAAAATTATTTTTTCTTAAATGTAGAAGATAGTTGACATGAAGAATAGCTTAAAGCAATGGCTTTTATGTTAAATGAAGGATTTACTTTTCAACTTCCAAACCATGGTTTGCCAAATTTAGATATTCATATGGAGCATCTTCTGCTGGATAACGTAAATTATTCACACCATAAATTTGCGCAATATTCCAGATGATACTTTCACCAGCAGGCAATAAATTTGGCTGAATTTTATAAATAGCGTCTTGATAGGCGGTATCACTATCAATAAATTTCCAGCCTTCCCTCTTGAAGGAAGCAATTATGTCTTCTAGCCAAGCGGCATTAATAGCTCTTATATTCAGTAAAAGTACATGGTTTGGAGATCGTCCTAATGTTTGTATGGCTAAATCATCATAATATTTCGCTCGATCAAGTAAATGGACAATGTAAGCTTGTTTTAATTTAGCCAGGCTTGTTTGATCTTTTTCTTGATGATATTTCAGAAACAATTGATTGTAATACCAATCACTCGCATCGATGCTAACAGCGCCAGATTTATAGCTATGGCTACTCAGCCATTTACGCACATTATCCCTTTTTTCTAGAGTATTTCCCTCTTTAAGAAATGGAAAGCGGTAACGTGGTATAAATCCTGCTAATGAGGAAAACATTTCATGACCTTGTTGCATATCTTGTAAATAAGTAGATAAATTTACTTCATCTTTATTAAGATTTAGATGTAAATTTCCATGATTACCAATACGATGTCCTTGTTTGCCCCAATTAGAAATTATATTTAATCCGTTTGTTCCTCCAATTTTACTTATACTCGGATAAACGATTGCCTGGATTTTATTTTGTTTTAATGTACTTAAAATATCTTCATTGATGTGTTGAGCATCTGCATTAATTGATGGGTCTAAACCATCATCAAAACTCAAAGCTACGCTTTTTGCGATAGCTACATTAGATAAACCCAAGCAAAGACTTAGGATAATTTTTTTAAGCATCGAGTGACTCTATTATTTGAAATTACTGATAGTAAAATACAAGCTTAACATTTTATTTTATAGTAAAAATTCCCTAAAATTAATATAATACAGATTAGACGCAGCCCCAATCTTAGATTGGGGCTTTTTAATGTTCGGGTAACCACCTCTATATTAAATGCAGTGGATTTACTTAATCCGTTCACCATTTTCATCAATAATCATTTCACCATCCTCTTTGGTAAAAGCTCCCAATTGAGGCGCAGACAAAATATCTAAAACGAGTTCAGAGGGTCTACAAAGTTTTACACCGACCTCTGTCACCACAAATGGACGATTAATTAAAATTGGATACTCAAGCATAAAATGAATGAGCTGTTCATCTGTCCAGTGTTGCTGATCTAATTGAAGAGTTGCAAAAGGTTCTACATTTTTACGAATAGCTTCACGTACAGAAAGGCCTGATTTTTCAATTAGATTCATGAGTTCGTTCTTGCTTGGAGGGTTAAGAAGATACTCAATAATTTCAGGTTCTACGCCTGCATTTCGAATTAGCGCCAGTGTATTTCTGGATGTTCCACAAGCAGGGTTATGATAGATCTTAACTTTTGATGACATTGGATTTACTCAGGCATTCATAATATTGCATTTATATATGGATATACGTATATTCGCAATAGCATATATGTGAGTATCGATTATGGATCAAGCAGATTTCTTTAAGTGCCTATCTGACCCGACACGTCTAGATATTTTAAAAATTATTTTAGAAAGACAAAATGTATGTGTGTGTGAAATCACAGAGATATTACAACTGAGCCAACCTAAGATTTCTCGTCACTTGGCTTTACTTCGCAACCTCTCAATTTTGCTAGATGAGCGCAAAGGACAATGGGTGTACTACCGATTAAATCCCGATTTACCAGAATGGGTAAATGCAGTTCTCAATGTGTTAAGTAATGAAGTAGTGAATACAGCTGCGAGCAATCTATCTATCTCTATGCAATGCGAGTAATTCAATGTCCGCCTCAAAGCTCTCCTTCTTAGACCGAAACCTCACCCTATGGATTTTCATTGCCATGGCATTAGGCGTAGGTATTGGGGTATTTTTCCCTCAAACATCTGTAGTACTCGATCAATTAAGCATTAACTCAGTAAATATCCCTATCGCAATAGGGCTTATTTTGATGATGTATCCGCCACTTGCCAAGGTAGACTATGCGACCTTGCCTAAAGTCTTTGAAGATAAGCGTACCCTTGCATTATCTCTCATTCAAAACTGGCTCATAGCACCTTGCTTAATGTTTGGTTTGGCAATCATTTTTTTGCACGCCTATCCTGAATACATGACAGGTCTCATTCTGATTGGTTTAGCCCGATGTATTGCTATGGTCCTGGTGTGGAATGGCCTGGCATGTGGCGATAATCAGTATGTTGCAGCCTTAGTTGCATTTAACAGTATCTTCCAAATCTTGTTCTTTAGTACTTATGCCTGGTTATTCTTGACCTTCTTACCGCCCTTCTTTGGAGTAGAGGCACAAATCATTAATGTGAGCTTTTGGACGATTACCCATGCTGTTCTTGTTTATCTGGGCATCCCCTTCTTACTTGGCTTTTTAACCCGCTTGATCTTAGTCAAACAGAAAGGCTTAGATTGGTATCAAACCAGATTTATCCCAAAGATTAGCCCTATCAGCCTTATTGCGCTTTTATTTACGATTGTAGCCATGTTTAGCCTTAAAGGTGGTGAAGTGGTTAGCCTTCCTCTAGATGTGCTTAGAATTGCTATTCCTTTGACAATCTACTTTGTTGCGATGTTCTTCATCAGCTTCTTTATGAGTAAATGGATGGGTAACGACTATCCTAAAACCACTGCTATTTCCTTTACTGCGGCAGGCAACAATTTTGAATTAGCACTGGCTGTAGCCATTGCCACTTTTGGATTAGCCTCACCTGTAGCCTTCACAACCGTGATCGGACCACTTGTTGAAGTTCCTGTATTGATTGCCTTGGTGACAGTTTCGCTATGGCTTAGAAAAAAAGTGTTTAAAGAGGTATGAGTCGAATGAACTTACCAAATATTGATCTTAGTCTTTTAGAAAAACCAACTTTAGAAAAAGTTCAGGCACAGCACCTTGATCATCCACCAAGAATATTGCTCCTGTATGGCTCAAATCGTGAGAGATCATATAGCCGTTTAGCAGTTCAGGAAGCAGGTCGAATTTTGGAATACTTCGGTGCAGAAGTGAAAATCTTCCATCCAAAAGGGCTACCCCTCCCTGAAGATGGTGATATGCAACATCCAAAGGTAAAAGAATTGCATGAGCTTTTAGCATGGTCAGAGGGCATGGTTTGGTGCTCTCCTGAGCGTCATGGTTCAATGAGCTCAATTTTAAAAGCGCAAATTGACTGGATTCCATTAGCTGCAGGTGCAATACGTGCAACGCAAGGTAAAACTTTAGCGGTAATGCAAGTATGTGGTGGCTCACAGTCCTTTAATGCGGTAAATCAATTGCGGATTTTAGGACGCTGGATGCGTATGATCACCATCCCGAATCAGTCCTCAGTGCCTAAAGCATTTCTTGAGTTTGAAGAAGATGGCCGTATGAAACCTTCTTCTTATTACCGGAGGATCGTAGATGTGATGGAAGAACTTTATAAATTTACGCTTTTAACCCGGGGTCAGTCTGCGTATCTGACTGACCGTTATTCTGAACGTGTAGAAAGTGCGGAAGAACTTTCACAACGCGTAAATCAAAAAAATATTTAAGTTTTCCAACATTAAATAATACACATTATGCCAAGCTGAAAAATAGGAACTTAAAGTTCCTATTTTTATTTCAGCTCCCTGACCAAACCCAAAAATAGAATTACCACCGTAAGCGTCCGCTGAACCCCATGCCTATTTTTTAATTTGAGTTGGATTTCCAGCGATGTGGCAGTAATTCTTCTATTTGGGTCGCTTTATGCGTCGGCAGCCTTTTCAGCACATCACTTAAATAGGCATACGGATCCAGCCCATTCAGCTTTGCTGACTGGATTAACGTCATGATGTTTGCCGCTCGCTGACCACTGCGCAGCGAACCTGCAAACAGCCAGTTCTTGCGCCCCAACGCCCAGGGACGCATCTGATTCTCGACCCAATTATTGCAAATAGGTAGATTGCCATCATCCAGATAGCGGCTTAAAGCTGGCCAACGCTTCAGAGTGTAATTGATGGCCTTGGCGGTAGGTGAACTCGATGGCACTGTCAGATGATGTTGGTTGAGCCATTCATATAGTTGTTGCATCACTGGTTGACTATGCTGTTGTCGGTATTCGCGGCGGTCTTCCGCTGTACCATCGGTCTTTTTCCTGAGTTCTGCTTCTATGGCATACAGTTTCTGAATCAGCACTAATGCCTGTTCAGCGACCTGACTTTTTTTGGTCACATGCAGTTCATGGAATTTACGACGCGCATGCGCCATGCAGCCCACCTCAATGACCTGGCCTGATTTAAAGCGTGCTTTATAACCGCTGTAATCATCACAGACCAGATGGCCCTGCCAGTCTTTCAGGAACGCTTCAGCATGCTGACCTGAACGACTATCCTGAAAGTCATAGATCACGGCTTGAACTGGATTGTACTGTGTAGTGGCATAGGCCCAGACATAACCTTTCTTCGGTTTTTTATCATTCTCACCCATCCGCATGATGGTGACCGGCGTTTCATCGGCATGCAGCACCCGCTGTTGCAGCACCACCTGTTTTAAGGCATTGGCCAGAGGTTCCAGTTCCACACCGCAGCGACCAATCCAGTCAGATAAAGTGGATCTGGACAGATCAATGCCAGCCCGCTGATAGATCAGACGTTGACGGTACAGCGGTAAATGATCGGCATACTTCGATACCAGCACATGGCTGAGCAGTTCAGGACTGGCAATACCTTTATCAATCACATAGGCGGGCATCGCTTGCTGAGTCAGGGTGTCGCACTGATCACAGACCCATTTGCCACGTACATGCTGTTCCTTATAGAACTGTGCCGGTCTGAAATGCAGTTTTTCACTGATATCTTCGCCGATACGACGTAACTGGCAGCCACAACTGCATTGGGTTGATGCAGGTTCATGCTCAATACGGATGGTGTGTAGATGATCTGGCAGCAGTCGACGTTTAGGTTTGTTGACTGTGGCTTTCTGTGTCGCTGCATGGGTTTTATCTGCATTTAATCGTTCTAATTCCAGATCAACGGCTGCGATATCTTCTTCGACCGCCTCATCCCACAGATGGATTTGTTTTGCGGTGAGATGTTCGTTTTTACTGCCGAATTTATGCTGTTTAAACAGCGCCAGTTCATGCTCGTATTTTTGATTGAGAATAGAAAGATGCTGAACTTTAGAATCTAATTGCTGATTGGTGACTTCAAGATGTTGAACTTTGGCATCTAATTGTTGATTTGATACTTCCAGATGTTGAACTTGAGCATCTAATTGTTGTTTATCTTCTGCGAGTTGTTGATGCTGCATCGCCAACTGCCGGGTGAATTCCAGCAGTTGTTCATGGGTCAGTTGGCTTAAATCTGGCAGCGTATTCATGACCGCAGTATGCCTGAGGTCATGAGAAGAATGAAATAGAACGTTTGGAGGATGGCAGAATAGCCGAGCTTGGTTTAGAGCATCGTGACCACCTGCTGTCGTCCAATGCGCTGCCAAGGCAAACCCGGGATTAATGCCTGTAACTGTTCCGGGTTGAGAGCTACGCTTTCACCCTGGTGAACTTTAGCCCAGTGGAATTTTCCCTGTTCCAAACGCCTGGCACACAGCCAGATGCCCAGTCCATCATGTACCAGCACTTTCATACGATGGCCACGTTTATTACAGAACAGGTAGGCGCAATGCGGTTTGATTGAGCCAAAGGCTTTCATAATCTGCGCCATGACCGTATCCATCCCTGCTCGCATATCCAGAGGTTGGGTGGAGAGCCAGATTTCATCAATGCGGATCATGTTGCCAGTGCCTTGAGTAATTCTGCCAAGGCAGGTATTTCTGATGTCTGCCATTTTAGCTGAATATCATTATTCGTATGAGGCACGGTGATACACAACGTGATCCTCTCATCAATAGGTTGGCTGATTGCAGCAGTGTAAGGCAAAGCAATAAATGCTGGATTCACATGAGTAGGATCCTGCACGGCACCATCATGATGGCTGAAGATCCTGATCCAACGACTGACAAGGTTGGCATTAATACTATGTTGCAGTGCGACCGAAGCGATCGAGGTATTAGGATTTTTACAGGCATTGACAATACTGAGTTTGAATTCTTTGCTGTACGTTCTGCGTTTTTTAGCAACAGGAGGTGTTGCTGAATATATATCCATGTTCATGGATTAAGTCCCCACTTGTTTTTAGGTGGGAACTAAATTAAGGCTTATAGGATGAATTCAGAAGGTGTGTTCAGCGGACGCTTACTTACCACCAGCCTTTTCGACCTCTAAGCACTACATCAGCACAGCGTAAAGCTTCCTGCGTCAATCCCCATAACCGGTAATCTCCTGTTAATGAACCTGTAGGAAAGTTATGTGTATACGCAAAACTTAAATTACGCTCCGGATCACACCAAGCTCCGGACCCATTAAACCCCATATGCCCAAATCCTTGAGAAGCTTTACCTAAGCTTAATATCCGGTGATAGCCTAAACGCCAATGCATTGGCAAAGGCATAATCCGGTCACGGCAGGTATATTGCACTTGGCTCAGACGCTGAAAATTTTCAGTTGAAATATAGGTTTCCCCCTGCCAAAGGCCATGATTGGCAAGCATGGCATAGATTTTTGCCAGACTCCGTGCAGTAAATACTCCATTGGCTGAAGGAATAACCGCCTGTAAACCTTGATTACTAAAGAAATTAAAATTCTTCATACCTTTAGGAATCATTCCGTCCTGAAAATCTTGTGGACTTTGACCACTCCATATCAATGCCCGCTCCATCAAATTAGGCTTTCGAGCTGCGGTTTTTTTAACTTTGACTTGTGAAGATGACTGGGTCGGAAAAATTGGTCGTGCAACTCGTGTTAGTTCTTGCGCTGGCACACCAAAATAGGCACCATCGAGCTCCAAAGGCTGCACCAGATACTGCTGCATCAATGATTGCAGACTCTGGCCGGTGGCTTTTTCCAGTGCGCCACCCACCTGCCAGCCAAAGGTCAAAGGCTGATAAGCAGCATCCGCTGCCACCTTAAAACGCGGTTTTGCTGCTGCTATTCGTTCCAGCATTTGAGGCCAGTTGGCCATTTCGGCTGCATCATCAATGATATTACGAATATCAAACAGTCCACTTTGATGACTGAGCATATGTGCTAATGTAATTTTATCTTTAGCCTGCTGGGCAAACTCAGGCCAATAGTCAGCAACTGGTCGATCGTAATCAATCAGGCCTTGACTTGCCAGAATATGCGCCAATGTCGCCAGCACTCCCTTACCAGTGGAATAGCACAGTGACATGGTATCTTCTTGCCAAGCTTCGTTTTCCGACTTTTTACCAGTGTAAATATCCAAGACTTTTTGTCCCTGAAAATAAATCACCAGCGCAGCCCCACCCTGTTCAGTACGGGCATGCTGCAAGCGGCTAAACTGCTCTGCCAGAGCTTTAAAACGTTCATCTACCACTCCCTGGTAGTTTTCTTTGTCAGCAAGCACATAGTCTTTTAAAGGCTGTAATATTCTGTCCATAGAATCTTGATCTCATAAAAATAAAAAGCCTAAATCGAGTTTAGGCTTTTTTTAAATTAAATTGCTTTTACGCTACCACTCACATGCGGTTTCTGATTTTTACTGTTTCGAATCAGGAAGTCGGTTTCATTGACGGCTTGTGCAGTCAGGAATTCCACTTTGGAAGGCAAATACACTGGCAACTTAAACCAGACATCTGCCTCATATGCATCAGGCAATGATAAATTAGCCAAAGCTTTGGCTTTACTCCACATTCCGTGGGCAATCGCCTGTTTAAAACCAAATGCTTTTGCAGTGAGCGCATGAATATGAATCAGGTTAAAGTCCCCTGAAGTCATAGCATAACGGCGGCCAGTATTTTCAGAAACCTCCCATTCGCCATTCAGCTGATACGCGGGTGTCTTATTTTCTGCTACTTTGGCGGCAGCTTTAACACTATTCTTTTGACGGCATAAATAAGTCGTCAACGCTTCAACTACAACCTGATCACCTGCTTTCACCGTAGTAATGAAATCAAATTGCATACCTTTGTCATGCGGCTGCAATTCACCAAATTTGCAGGATAGCATGAGAGATTCATTGACCCCGATTTTACGATACTGCTTGACCTGATTACGAATATGCACCAGACCCAGAATCGGAAATGGAAATGCTTCCGAAGTCATCATGTGCATTTGTAGGCTTTGAGAAAGTACAGTCAAATAAATCGCTGGGATATAACCATTATTTTTAAAGCCACAAACTTCATTATAGATTTTCAGATGTTTCTGATCCACCTTAAATGAATCCACCACATATTCAACTTGCGGCAGAACTTTTTCAGCTTTTGGCTTTTTGAAAACCAAACCTCGAATCACTTTTGGATAAGCTAAATAAGGTTTTGGAAGTTGACTAAAATGGCGCGTATTCATACTAAACCTTCAAAATATTTTTTTTCATTTATAAAGTGCTTTCTCCCTTTAGGGAGATTTAGAGAGGGTTGATGAGGAATATTTCCTTTCACTTTCCCTCTTCTAAATCCTCTCCTGATCTTTAAATTAAAGCGCAGGAGAGGACTTGAATACTTTAAGCCCCTAACAGGCTCTGGCCACATACACGAATCACATTGCCATTTAAACCAGAAGATGCGGTCGATGCAAACATAGCAATAGCTTCTGCCACATCCACTGGATGGCCACCCTGACTCATGGAGTTCATACGGCGTCCCGCTTCACGAATCGCAAATGGAATTGCAGCAGTCATTTGCGTTTCAATGAAACCCGGTGCCACGGCATTAATAGTTATACCATTTTTTAATGTCGGTGCTGTGAATTTTACCACCCCGATCACGCCGGCTTTAGACGCTGCATAGTTGGTTTGACCCAGGTTACCTGCAATACCTGAAATAGAAGATACACAGATAATGCGGCCATTTGCATTCAGGCCATCATTGGAAAGCAGATAGTCATTCACACGTTCAATTGCAGACAAGTTGATATTAATTACCAGATCCCAAAGTTCAGGCTTCATATTGGCTAGTGTCTTGTCACGCGTAATGCCTGCATTATGCACAATAATATCCAGACCGCCCTGTGCTGCGGCAGCTGCCTTGATTTTCTCGCCTGCATCAGCTGCGGTAATGTCAAGTGCTAATGTAGAACCACCAATTTCCCCTGCAACACGATCCAGATCAGCTTGCTGCTGCGGAACATCCAGACAAATGACATGTGCGCCATCACGTGCCAGTATGTGTGCAATGGCTTCACCGATACCACGACTTGCACCTGTCACCACAGCAGTTTTCCCTGCCAGCGGCTTCGCCCAGTCCACATCGACCTTTTCAGCTTTGGATACCCGAATCACCTGACCTGATACATAAGCTGAGCGCGGAGAAATCGTAAAACGTACAGCTGATTCAAGATTATCTTCAGCACCGGTATCCACATAGATCAGGTTTGCCGCAATCCCTTTTTTAAACTCTTTAGCGACTGATTTGACAAAACCTTCCAGTGCACGTTGAGCAATCGCCTGACTCACCGAGGTTGCAGTTTCAGGGCTAGTACCGATGACCAGCACTCGGCCAGAGCTTTGAATTTGACGGGCAATCGGATTAAAAAACTCATAAAGCGATTTTAATTGCTCGGAGTTTTCAATTCCTGAGGCATCAAAAATTACCACTTTAAATTTAGATTCTTTATCGCCTGAATTAAAAGCACTCAAATTCAAACCTGACTGTGCCGCTGCATGTTGAAGTTCAGAATTATTACCCGCATAACTGTTGGCATGAATATTGGCAAGAACTTGTGCAATTGAGCTGGTTAAAGGACTTTTAGGCGCCGCACCAAATAAAACCGCCCCTTTGACTACCGGGGTTGCAGATTCAAAACGCTCTAAAGAAGTTGGGGATGGCAGCCCCAAATTTTTAATGACAAATTTACCAATAGGAGATTTTGCGAAAGTTTGATACTGATCAGTCATGCTTATTATCTCTCATAAAAATTAGTTTTTTGATCGGTCTAAAGTTATCCTTTTAACATCAATATGATGCCAAACACATCTATTTCAATAGATCTACCAGGTTTTGCCCAATAATACTTGAGATACCCAATAGATGACTTGACCTGAGCGCAGTCTGTAATGTCATTGCAGTCAATACAGCCTATGCTCATCTATGCTAATGTAAGCAGCATAAAGATGATCAATTTGCCTGGTAAAGCCTTATGAGCAAAACAACTCAAGAAAATCCAGCAGTCGAGAGTCCTGTAGAAAAAGTTGTGTCAAAACCATCAACTCGTACTAAAGCGGCCAGCAAAAGTACGCACACAAATTCTGCTACAGAAAAAAATTCGACTAAAACCACGCGTACACGCCAGATGTCTACGCGTACTAAAAACTCGACTTCAACTAAAACCGCTTCCGTTTCAAAAACACAGCCTTCTGTTCAACAGGATAATAATATGAGCCAAAACACAGTTCGCCGCGTCGCTATTATTGGTGGTAACCGTATTCCATTTGCACGTTCTAATGGTGCTTATTTTACCGCGTCTAATACAGACATGTTTACTGCCGCACTGAATGGACTAGTTGAACGTTTTAATCTGCAAGGTCAACGTCTGGGTGAGGTCGTTGCAGGTGCAGTGCTAAAACATAGCCGTGATTTCAATATGACGCGTGAGTGTGTACTGAATACCGCACTTGCTCCTGAAACACCGGCGTATGACATACAGCAAGCTTGTGGTACCGGTTTACAGGCCGCTTTTCTGGTGGCAAACAAAATTGCTCTGGGTCAAATTGAAGTCGGTGTTGCCGGTGGTGTAGATACCACTTCTGATGCGCCAATTGCATTTGGTGATGGCTTACGCAAAGCCCTACTTGAGCTGAACATTGCCAAAACAGCTAAAGACCGCTTAAAGGCTCTAACAAAAATTAATGTCAAAGATCTGATGGACGCCCCTAAAAATGGTGAGCCACGTACCGGCCTATCTATGGGTGATCATCAGGCTATCACTACTCTGGAATGGGGCATTTCACGCGAAGCACAAGATGAACTGGCTGCCTCCTCACACCAGAAAATGGCAGCAGCTTATGAAGAAGGTTTCTTTGATGACCTGATCACGCCATTCCTAGGTCTGGAGCGTGACAATAACCTGCGTCCTGACTCATCTGTCGAAAAACTGGCAAAATTAAAGCCTGCTTTTGGTAAGGGTGATGCGCGTACCATGACTGCAGGTAACTCGACTCCACTGACTGATGGTGCATCTTGTGTACTTTTGGCCTCTGAAGAATGGGCGAAAGCCAATGGTCATGAAGTCCTGGCTTACTTAACTTTCCAAGAAACAGCAGCAGTTGATTTTGTGGAGAAAAAAGAAGGCTTACTGATGGCACCTGCCTACGCAGTTCCACGCATGCTGGAACGTGCAGGCTTGAAACTTCAAGATTTCGACTATTATGAAATTCATGAAGCATTTGCATCACAAGTTCTGTCTACCCTAAAAGCTTGGGAAGATCCTACCTTCTGTAAAGAGCGCTTAGGTCTGGATGCGCCATTAGGTGCAATTGACCGTGCAAAACTGAATGTAAAAGGCTCTTCACTTGCTGCAGGCCATCCATTTGCTGCAACTGGTGGCCGTATTATTGCCACTGCTGCAAAACTGCTGAACCAGAAAGATTCAGGTCGTGTCCTGGTGTCAATCTGTGCTGCGGGTGGTCAGGGTGTAACTGCGATTATTGAAAAATAATTCAGTACTGGCCTAATAAAAAACCGCTCAAAAGAGCGGTTTTTTTATTACAGATGATTCCACTTAAAAACGATAACCTACCCCTAGATAGGTAATAATGGGATCTATATCAATCTTTGTGGTTGCGTGAATCAATTGCTCATCGCTGGTTTGATTAATCACGCTAATCTTGGTTTTGTTATTCAGTTTCGCATAGGAAACGGAAGCTGCCGTAAACCAGTTAGGGCTAAAGTCATAAGTAAAACCGGCGGTTACGATCGGTGCAATAGCATCGTCCGCATCGACATCCACACGCATCTCTCCAGAAGATACTTTGCCATCGAGTGCTGCACCCGCTTTATCATCCTTAATATTTTGAATCATGTGGCCCGCCGCCACCAGATCTGACTTAACGCCTTTATCTAATTCAATATCATTAAAATAAGCATACATCAAACCTGCTCCCACATAGGGTCTGAACTTATTCACCCCTGATTTTCCAAATTGGTACTGTACCTGTAATGCCGGGGTCCAAGCTCTTGCAGTAGCAGCTTTACTATATTTATCTAAGTCCGTAATCGGAACCGCATAATCCAAAGGCAATCCTTCTGGAAATAACAAGCCGGCTAAGCCCCCGGGTTGTGCATTACCTGTTAATGGAGCCGTAATCATGCCTTTTCCTTTAATATCAACTTTAGGGGGAATCCCTCCAATTACCTGTAAAGAAACATGATCATTAAGATGATAATTGACCATTAAACCCAAAGTGTCGACATCATCTGCTTCCAGCCCTGTTCCTTCTGCCGACCAGCTCTCCAACCCGTTTAAGGTCGCCTTACCGGCAATTGACTCTTTAATATTGCCCTGGCCATCCGTCATCATTCCATTAATCAAGCTATTTTCAAGTAAAGTCCCAAGATACTCTTGTAGATTTGCCGTATTAGCGCCATCTTGAATTGTTGCATTCGGATCAATGGCTTTTAAAAAGCCTTCTTCTGTAATTGTGCCTACTTTAGCAACCGTTCCATTTGCCACTGCAGTATTAATATTAAAAGGGTTAGCTTTTCCTTGTGGCATCACATGTAGCCAACCTGCAGAGACCGAAAAACGTTTAAATTTTTGCTCAGCACTCGCTACTTGTGTCATCCCTAATAAAATTACAGGTGTGATTAATTTAATTAATTTCATCAACTAACTCCTTGTGTTGTTTGTTCTTTTCCATCCTTAAGAAAAAATTATTATCGCTTTCATATTAAAACTTATGTAATAAGTATTGTTTTTTATACTTGTTTTATGTTTTAAAATTTTACTTTTTGTTAAAAAAACCTTTTTAGACAGCAAAAAAGGCCTGTATTTATCATTACAGGCCTTTTTGAGCTTTCGCATTGAAGTTTAACGATATTCTGGCTGATAACCTAAACGGGCTTCTATCTGATCAAAGCACCATTGGAAAATAAAGGTATAGACCAAAATACACATCGTCATACTAAAATCCAGTAGAATCGCCTGCCAGAGTGACATATTCATGGCATACGCCACCATCGGAATAGTCACTAGCAGCAGACCACCTTCAAAACCAATCGCATGTAAGATCCGTACACCGACTGTTCTTTTTAATTTTCTTTTGGCTTCAAATTTTTCAAAAAAATGATTGAAAATCATATTCCAAATCACAGAAGTCACCGCCATGGCTACACCCAAAGTACCTGTGACTTCCAGCGGAACTTCAAAAATAAAACTTAATGCTATCGCAATGATCACCAACAGGATGATTTCATAACTGAGCGCATGAACAATCCTTCTTTTGGAAATCAACATGTTTTCAATACTCTTCCAATTTACAATAGCAGATATTCTATTTTCATAATATTGATTAATCGAGTTAGAATCTTTCAATATTATTGAAAGGTTGAAGTCAATGAATATCAATCAAGAACAATTGATCATTTTTAAAACCGTCATTGAAACAGGGTCGTTTTCTGCTGCTGCAAGAAAACTGGGTAAAGTACCCTCGGCAGTGAGCATGTCTATTGCCAATTTAGAGATTGATCTCAATTTAACACTTTTTCTACGCAAAGGTCGCGAGCCTTTGCCTACCGCCCAGGCACTTACACTCTATGAAAAAACCGAACAGCTACTGATTGAAATAAATCAATGGAAACAGCAGGCGCATGCATTAAGCACAGGCTTGGAATCAGCCTTAAATATTGTGGTAGTGTCCGAACTTCTCCATACCCGGTGGACCGATTATATTGCTTTACTTGAAGCCGAGTTTCCAAGCTTACAAATTAATGTATTCTCAGCCCCCCAAGAAGATGCCTTGAAAATGTTGATGAATCAAACTGCTCAACTCGCGCTGATGTTTGAACGTGAACAGCTCGAAAACCGTGAACAATTTGTGGAATTAAAACGAGAAACTTTAGTTCCGGTCGCCAACAAAGCCTTTGATTTAGCCCAATATCCACAGGTCAGTTTTGAACAAATCCTGCAAAGCCGCCAGATTGTTGTCGCCAGTCGGGATAAGAGCATCAAGCCGGAATTATTATATTCAAAACAATACTGGCGTACCGACAATCATCACTCGGCTTGCGCATTGATCATGCAAAATTTTGGCTGGGGTGTGCTGCCTTTAGAAATGCTCAATGAAAATCCGATCCTTAAAAAACATTTAAAAGTACTGGATCTGCTCGATTTCACGCCAAAATTTGAATATTTTGTAGATTTAGTCTGGAGCCGCGAAAATCAACTTGGCGCTGCTGCTCGTTTTTTGATTAATCACATCAGAAATCAGCGTAAAAAATCAGTTTCATGACGTGTTCCGCTGTATTTTCACTTGGGTTAAAACGACTTTGTGATATAACTAATTGTACAAGTAATAACTTCAAGAATTAGATATCAATGACTCACTCTGCGTTAAACCAATTAAAAAACTTAACTACTATTGTTGCTGACAGCAGTGATTTAACTGCTATTGAAAAATTTCGTCCATTAGATGCAACAACCAATCCTTCCCTTATTACTGCTGCAGCCAATCAGGCGGAGAATAAAAGCTTAATCGAAGCTGCTTTTCAGCAGGCACAGCAGGAAGGCTATTCAGAAGATGCATTGATTGAACGAAGTATTGACATTTTAACGGTCAAGTTTGGGGTAGAAATTTTAAAGCTCATTGAAGGGCGTGTCTCGACTGAAGTCGATGCTGCCCTGTCTTATGATACTGAAGCGACCATTGCAAAAGCCAAAGAATTGCTCGAACTGTATGCGCAATATGGTATTTCTTCGGATCGCCTGCTGATCAAGATTGCTTCGACCTGGGAAGGAATTCAGGCCGCCAAGGTACTGGAACGAGAAGGTATTCACACCAACCTGACCTTGCTATTCGGCCAGCATCAGGCCCATGCCTGTGCAGATGCCAAAGTCACTCTCATTTCTCCTTTCGTGGGGCGTATTCTGGACTGGTACAAAAAGGCTGAAGCGGTGGATGCCTATCCGATTGAAAAAGATCCGGGCGTATTATCGGTTAAAAATATTTATACATTTTATAAAGCCCATAGAATTCAAACTGAAATCATGGGAGCCAGTTTCCGCAGTATTGATCAGGTGTTAGGACTCAGTGGCTGCGATTTACTGACAGTTGCACCTAATTTGCTGGCTGAGCTGGAAAATGACTTCCGTGAAGTACAGCCACAGCTTTCAGCCGCCGCAATTCCTGTACAGGCCGATCTTCAGCCGATCAGCTATGCCGAATTCCAGGAGCAGCTAGAACAAGATCAAATGACCAGTGAATTGCTGCAAGGCGGAATTCAGGGCTTTATTAAAGCACGTGAACAACTGGCTGCCTTATTACGTGAAACCTTTCTAAGCCCGACTGAAATCTAAGGAATTTTATAAATCTCTTTAAGTCGATGGGGTTATAATACTGCATCGGCTTTTTCTTTTGCGAGCTCTTCGTGTTTGGTATCACAGATCTGACGACCTATATTATCGGAACAATTTTAATTGTGATACTTCCCGGCCCGAACTCCCTGTATGTCATGTCAATTGCTTCCCGTTTTGGTATTAAAACCGGTTATATGGGAGCACTCGGCGTCTATACCGGCGATACGATCCTGATTCTGTGTACAGCCTTGGGAGCTGCCTCACTTTTACATGCCTTTCCCCTTTTGTTTATCGGCTTAAAGGTTGTTGGCGCACTGTATTTAAGCTATTTAGGTATAAAACTGATTATTTCGGCTTATAAGACCTTTTTTCCACGAAAATTGGTTCAACTCCATTCAATAGATTCAACAGCCTCTAAAAGCCCGGAGACAATTCGGCCTTTTAGAACAGCCTTGACCATCAGTATTTTAAATCCCAAAGCGATTTTGTTTTATCTGTCATTTTTTGTGCAATTCGTAGATCCGGCCTATTCTTATCCTGCACTCACCTTTATCTTGCTGGCCCTCATTTTGCAAATTATCAGCATGAGCTATCTGTCTATCCTGATTTTTTCCGGGATTAAACTGGCTACTTATTTCAATGAAAACTATAAGTTGACGGCTACTGCAGTCGCGCTGGTAGGATTATTATTCTGCGGCTTTGGTTTTAAACTGGCAACTTCAACCCTCTAAAACTGCCTATATGTAATCATTTTCAAGTTTGAAATGAGATAAAAAACTCCCTCATAGATTGTGTTTATAGATGAAAAGCGTATGATTTAGGCGCATTAAAAAATTGTATTATGGACGATGTCAAAACTATTACAAGATTTCTCCCTGCCGGCCGTCATAGCGGGTTTTATGACCTGCATGATTGGCATCAGTGTCTCTGCAGTACTGGTGATTGAAGCCGCTCAAAGTCTGGGAGCAAGTCCGGCACAAATCAGCTCCTGGTTATGGGCACTTGGGATTGGGATAGGCCTTTCAGGATTTTTACTGTCCTGGAAGTATAAATACCCCATTTCAACAGCCTGGTCGACGGCAGGACTGGCCCTGATTATTGCCTCTAATGGACATTATAGTCTGGCCGAAGCGATAGGCGCCTTTTTGGTCTGCGGGCTATTGGTGGCGGGTCTCGGATTTTTTGGAGTTTTTGAGCGAATTTTCCAGTTTATTCCACAAAGCTTGACGTCTGCCATGCTAGCGGGTGTCTTGCTTAAATTCGGAATTTCAGTTTTTGGCAGCCTGCAACAATCCTGGACATTTGTACTGAGTGTACTGGCCATTTATCTTATCTCTAAAAAGCTCAGCACACGCTATAGTATTGTTATCACAGTATTTGCAGCGATCTTTCTATGTCCTTTTTTTATTGAATTTCACCCGCCTGACTTGAACTGGGCTATCGCTCAACCGGTCTGGACCACGCCTGAGTTTAGCCTGTCTGCTATTTTAGGTTTGGCTTTACCTTTGCTGGTTATTAATCTGGCATCCCAATACCTGCCTGGCCTGGCCGTGATTAAAAGCTATGGTTATCCGCCTAAAGTGAATCCGATTCTCGGCTGGACCGGTATGACCCAGGCAGTTCTGGCACCTTTTGGCTGCTTTAGTATCAATCTGGCCGCTATTAGTGCTGCCGTTAGCCTAGATGCCCAAGCACATCCAGATCCACAAAAACGCTATATTGCCGGTATGAGTGGCGGGCTTTGTTATATGCTGATGGGTCTTTTTGCAGCCACCCTGAGTAATTTGTTGATGGCTTTTCCCAGTATTCTGATCACTGTACTAGCCGGCATTGCCCTGTTTGGTACAATCGGTCATAACATTGCGCTGGCTTTTCAGGACAGTCATGAGCGTGAGGCCGCCCTAATGACTTTTTTATTCAGTGCCTCAAATATCCAGTTTTTAGGTATTGGGTCAGCATTCTGGGGACTGTTACTGGGTATCCTGGTGTATCTGTTATTCAAATCCAAACCTAAAACAGCCTGAATATTGGCTTAAGCACATTCGGCTTAAGCCCGTTCAGGTAAATTTCCTGAATCAAAAAGAGGCTAAAATCAAATAAAAATGAATCAAAACTCACAAAGAATACTGATGTAAAAACTCAATGGTCTTGAAAAAAGTCTGCTGGCTTTCTTTCTTGGCCATAAAAAACTGATATTCATGAATCAGCCAAGCCTTAGATTCTGGATAAAAGACGGGCATCACAGGAATATTTTTGGCTTCGAGTGCGCGTACAAACGGAATGGACTGGGTATCGGTCAAAAAGTCCTTATTTCCCCCACTAATAAAAACAGGTGGATACGTAGTCGAGAGCTGATGAATGGGGGAAATCTGCTGAAGAAATTGTGTATTCTCTTTTTGATCCCCGATATAGGCTTGTAACAGATTATCTACACCCCACTCCATGATTTTGAGTTCAGGTGCCTGATGAATAAAGCTTTCCAGATCATAGATCCCACAATGCAGAATCAGCCCTCTAAGCTGCTCCGGCTGAATACTCGGACGAAAACCAGACTGCCGTGCAAATTCAGGATTAGTTAACAGTGCAGCATAATGGCTCGCCAAATTGGCACCCGCAGAATCTCCAGCCAGATACAGCTGTCTTGCATCAATCTGATAGCGCTCTGCATATGTTTTAATAAATTCGAGCGCCTGATTAATCTGATGTAATTGCGCAGGATAAACCACTTGGGGTGCAAACTGATACTGTACAGCGACCACATTATACCCTTGCGCTGCTAGCAGTTTGAAATAACCACGCGCATGCTCTTTAGAGCCAGAAATCCAGCCACCTCCATGTATCCAGATAACGGTTGGTCGAGGGCCAAGCTCCTGAACATTTTGTGGTTGATATAAATCCAGATTTAAATTCTGCTCAGTCGCATAGACAATATTGGAGTGTACCCGCACCGTTTCAGGCGCATAACGGTCCATCAACTTTTGCTGCATGCCGGTAGTTAAATTAAAGGCGCTCGCAATAATCCGGTTATTTTGTACCGCGCTTTGACAGCCTGCCAGGCTCAATCCTCCAAGCAATGCCAGACAGATTCCTGAATACCTCAAAATAGCCCCCATAATATTTCAATCCTGACCAACAGCAGTCCCAGCAGAAGCATATAAAAATTAAATGATGAAGGCGATAGGCTTAGGCAATAAAAACTAAAATCCGAGTATTTTCCTCAATTTTATTCGCTTAAATTTCATACTACTTATGTGAAATATATTTGTAATTAAATGAGTTTTTATGCCCTTTCAGCTTTTTGCAATTGCACCTGTTACAGCACTGTGTTATCAATAAATCAAAGCCTAAAAAACACATGACATCCGGAGAAAAACGATGGCCTATCAAAATATTTTAGTTCCAGTAGATGGCTCAGAAATTTCTTTTTCTGCTGTTCAGCATGCTGCAAAAATTGCCAAAGCTTTTGGCAGCCGACTTTACTTGATCAGCCTGATTGCAGAAGATCCTTTTACTGAGGCAGATTTTTATTATAGCTCTACAATTATGAAAGAATATTTTGCCCAGGCGCATGCCAATGCTAAAAACTCTTTAAAACAGGCGGCTGCTCTTGCAGAAGCAGAAGGTATTGAGGCCGATACGCGCATTGTGACGGGTCTGGTGAATGCGGAACATATTGTAAATACAGCCCAAGAAGTTCAAGCTGATTTAATTGTCATGGGTTCACATGGCCGTAAAGGATTCCAGAAAATGATTCTGGGCAGTTTCGCACAGGATGTACTCAGCGCAACACAAGTACCTGTCATGGTTGTAAAAAAATAATCTGAACAATCTTCTGGTTTTTTGCGCACCTGAACAATGCGCAAAAAACTTTAAAGACTGCCCTTAAAAACTAAGTTTCTATTCCTTCAAATAAAATTTGGATTTGTCCCTCTTGTACTGCCCATAACTGTTATAACAATGATGAGGAAACACCATGCAAAATTACGATAATCTTCTGGTCGCACTCGATGAATCCTCGATTTCCTATGCCGCGGCAGAGCATGCCTTGGAAATGGCAAAGGTTTTTCATAGCAAAGTTACCTTATTAAGTGTTATTGCTGTCGATCCATTTAAAGGCGTCGATTTTTATAAAGTCGCGCCGGCAGTAACTGATTATTTTCTGCAGGCAGAGCAACATGCCTTAGATCGTCTAACTGAACTAAAGGAAAGTTTTATTCGTGACGGCGTTCCGGTGATTACTAAAATTATTCATGGCATGGCGCCCTCGGAAGGTATCTTGCAGGCTTCTCTAGATTCACCGACTGACCTAATTATTATGGGTTCGCATGGCCGCAAAGGTTTGCAGAAGCTGATGCTCGGCAGTGTCGCACAAAATGTGCTAGCACAATCTGAAATTCCGGTCCTGATTGTAAAGCAGTAAATTTCTCCTATTAAAATAAAAAGCCTGTACTCGACAGGCTTTTCTTTTAACGCATTTTTTGGTTTAGCTCATTCAGAAATCTTTCTGCATCCTGTTGACTGGCAAACACCTTTTTATGTTCAGCCGCCTGATGAGCAGAATAAGGCGTATATTGGATAGAAATTTCAAATAGATCATTGGCCGGTTTTTTACTAACCTGCAGCGCAATAATATGTTGAGTGTTTAGATAAAAACCATCTTCGATTTTCACTAACATCTTGAATCCCCCCTCATCATTTAATTGAAAGACATTTTCATAATTTCGATGCTTAGCAGAACAAGCAAGTGACGCTCTGCTGCAAACCATCTGTACACCTGTATGTGATAAATTAGGTAAAATCTGCTTTCAAATACGCCTTCCCCCCTTTTAGCAGAAATGACAAAGCCGGATCATCTGATCCGGCTTCTCTAATCATACTTTTTACACGTTCAGCATACTATTCAACGTTTCTGAAACGTTTTTAGATTTCACCACCGGCTTTAAAGCTTCGAGTTGGGCTTTGACTTCGCTACGCTGTGGTTCAATCAGCGTATACCAGCGAGATAATGCCTGCAGTAAACGTGAACCCACAATCGGGTTTTTCTCATCCAGATATTTCGCCAGACCAATATAATGCTCTACACCAAAACTCCAGCTATTGACCGGGTTGGCATTCAAGCCACCACTCACCGCACGGATACGGTTTGGTGTCTTCAGGTCATAATCCGGATGTGCAGTTAGCGCCTGAATCTCTTCTGCTGTTACTTGCGGATGAGCTGCTTGCAGCATAAACCATTGGTCGAGTGCCAGCGCCTCATCTTTAAAGCGGGTATAAAAGTCATCGAGCAGTGCTTTTGCTTGCGGTGCATCATTCCAGACCAGTACACGCAATGCCCCTAAGCGCTCAGACATATTGCGGGTATTTTGATATTGCTGCTCTGCCAGTTCAAACGCTGATTCATCTCCCTGACGTGCCATCATCATCAGCAGGATATTTTTCAGCGCACGTGTACCCATCGCTTGAGAGAAATCAGCTTGCAGATCAGGGTCAAGGCTCAGATAGATATCTTTGGCTGTCGCACCAAACGCACGTGCCAAAGTATGCAATAAGGCATCACGCTGTTCCTGAATCGTGGCCGGGCTATAATCCTGATCAATACGGCTGCCTAAATAGCCTTCAGATAGCACATCAAACAGGCGTGATGCCAGTAATGGATCTTTCTGGATAACCTCAGGCAGTGTCTTCAGCATGGTTTCGATATAAATATCTGAAGGATGATTGTCCAGTAAAATACGTTCTAACAGGGTTTGTGCCGCCTGCCACTGGTTAAAACCATTGGTTTCATATTGCAGCAAGAACGCCAGCTCCTCATCTGAATAGTTAAATTCCAGATCCACCGGTGCAGAGAAATTACGCAGTAAAGACACCACGGGTTTACTGCTTACACCGTTAAATTCGATCGTTGCCTCATTCTGATCAAACAGGTATACCCCGTCTTTGACCGAATTTTCAAACAAGGCTTCAGAATTCAGGACCAGTTGTTCGCCGCTTGCTGCATCAAACAGGGCCAGAGCCACTGGAATTGGCACGGCTTTCAGATTCGGATATTTCGGATGCACTTTCAGGCTTTGTTTTAAGCTCAGGCGATAGGTTTGCGATGCCGCATCATAGTGTCCTTCTGCGACCAGTTTTGGTGTACCTGGCTGGTTATACCAAGTCAGGAAGTTAGAAAGATCAACACCAGAACCTGCCGTTAAAGCCGCAATCCAATCCTCTACGGTAACGGCCTGACCATCATGACGGCGGAAATACTCATCTGTGCCCTGACGGAATTTTTCCTTACCCAGCAGGGTTGCCATCATGCGGTTAATTTCCGCGCCTTTTTCATACACAGTTGCGGTATAGAAGTTATTGATTTCGACAAAATGATCGGGGCGTGGCGGATGTGATAAAGGGCCTGAATCTTCCGGGAACTGATGGGCTTTAAGAACGGCCACATCATCAATCCGCTGTACGGCGGCCGATTGCAAATCTTCCGAGAAAGACTGGTCACGAAACACCGTTAAACCTTCTTTTAAACACAGCTGGAACCAGTCACGACAGGTAATCCGGTTGCCGGTCCAGTTATGGAAATATTCATGGGCAATTACAGATTGTACCCGCATGATCGCGGCATCAGTCGTATATTCCTCATCGGCCAGTACACATGAGGTATTAAAGATATTCAGGCCTTTGTTTTCCATAGCACCCATATTAAAGGCACTGGTCGCCACAATCATATAGTTATCAAGGTCATATGGCAGGCCATAATGCTCTTCATCCCAACGCATAGAATGTTTAAGTGCTTCCATGGCAATCTTGCATTTTGGAATATCTTTTTCTTCAGCATAAATTTCCAGCGCCACATTTCGGCCTTCCGAAGTGACATAGGAATCTTTCATAACGGCCAGATCACCAATCACGCAGGCAAATAAATAGCTCGGCTTTTTGGTGGGGTCTTCCCAAATGGCATAATGCCGGCCCTCGCCGGCTTCACCGGTTTCCAGCAGGTTACCATTCGCCAATAGCACAGGATATTTTTTATCTGCTTCGACACGCGTCGTAAATACTGACAATACATCCGGACGGTCAGGATAGAAACTGATCTTGCGAAAACCTTCTGGTTCATTTTGGGTAACAAACAGATCCGAACTGGCCTGATACAGACCTTCCAGCATGGTATTGGTTTCAGGATGAATTTTCACAACTGTTTCAATCACGGCCTGATCAGGCGCCTGAGTAATTACCAGTTGTTCACTGTCGAGCTGATAATCCTTTTCAGTCAACTGCTGACCATTTAACCTGATCGATTGTAGCTCCAGGTCACGGCCCAGCAAAACCAGAGGACCCTCAGTCCGACGTTGCATAACCAGTTTGCTACTCACCAGAGTATGATCCTCATAAACCTGAATATTCAGATCAATCGAATCAACCACGAAAACAGGTTTTTGATAGTCTTTTAAATAAATGGTTTGATCAGCTTCGATCACCGGATTCGCCGCAATATTCATATCCTGTCCTAATCTTTTATCGTTCTGACATATTCGATGTCAAAAGCATCTGTCAAATGATAAACACTGTGGGTGCTTTTCTTTTCCTAGCTCTAATATGGGCGCTTAGTGCAGCACTTTCAATGCATTTTGTATAATCAGAGAGCAATTGTATCCCACGAAAAAGTCTCCCTGCCAAATGAGGAGAAGATTTGATATTTTTTATAAGCCGATGCTTTGAAAATTAAGATAAGTGAATGCTGAGCTGAAAGCTGAAAGCTGAATCAGGGTGACATTGAAGCTCATCAGAGCTTAGCACTTTATCTTTTCCCATTGAGCTCTTTTGTCCCAGCGCTTCCTGTTCTGTTCAGACTGCCTACTTATCGGCCCTGTCATCCTCTTGCCAGCTGTGTATAATCATCTTTCCTTTTTGAGTTTATATATGCCTTATGGTCTTTAATGTTCTGCAAAAACAGCTTGATGAAAGTACACAATGCCCGCTTTGCAGGGCGTCGATGTATTGGATTGAAGCAGAACAATATGATCAGGATATTAACTTTCATGAATGCAGTCATTGCCAGCATCAGCTTTATCCTGAGCAAAAGCACAACTGTTATTGTGAGCATTGTCTAGCACAGCGTAAACGGCTGCTCAAAGAAACCCGACTACAGGAAAGTCATCAGCATCACAAGAAACAGGATCAACGTGAATATGAACTGACTCAGCTCAGTTTCCTGCATAAACTGTTCTTGCTGGCTATTCTGGATGATCAGGTTCAGGAACATATTCATCATCACGAATATATTGACTGGCAACAGATCAAATATCACATGATTAGCCCTAACTATTTGTTCCAGCAAGGGCTGATCAAAAATCTGCTGAGAGACCAGATTTTGATTCCTAAAGATATTGCTTCGGAAAATCAGCACTATTATATCAATGTCCGTCTGGACGGTTATTCTGAACCCAGCCTGTTTAGTATTGCCCAGCAACTGCGCGCCTGGTTTTATGAAAACCTAAGCAAAGGCGTACCTTTTAAAAGTTCAGATGAAGTCAAAGATGCCCTGTATACCTTACTGTATCAGGAAATTATTCAGTTTGCCCAGTTCTATTGTCGGACTTGGGGTATCCAGATTGCAGGAAACAAAAGCTTTCAAGCCTTCTGTTATCGCTTGCTGGATGTACTGGCCGTTGGGCAGATTTATTATCTGGTTCAGAATGCGCTGGAATATCTCTATAAGCAAAAAGCCCTACAACCATGTAATGAAAATTTCATCAATACCAATCTGTTAAAGAAAACCTTGCAGCAATACCGCGAACGCGCTCTCAATGAGAAATGGGAAACCTTTACCCTGCCACGCCCCACTCAGCTTCCTTTAAGCAAGATGAGCGGCATCCTGTTTTACCGTCTGCTGGGTTATGATGAAAATATCTTTTTTCAGCCGATCTGGCGTTCATGGCATAAAATCGAACCGCGGCTAAAATTTTACTCGCAAAAACGCTGTATGCACTGTGGCTCACAAGAACTGTCTGTTGACTATGATGCCAGCGACTATGTAAGTTTGTTCTGCCGTAATTGCAAGCATCAGGATCACTATTTTACGCGCTGACCGGCTTCCTCCACAGTTTTCTATTTTTAGAATTGATCATTATGAATACGTCTTCATCCCACTTAGAGCACATGCTTCTTGAGCAGATCTGTGAAGCCTGGCATCAACTTCAGCAAGAGCAGCCTCTGGTTCATATTATGACCAATGTGGTGGCCAGTAATTATGTGGCTAACGTCCTGCTCGCAGCAAATGCTTCACCGGCCATGATTGACAATCCCTATGAGGCTGAAAGTTTTATCAACATTGCAGCTGCACTTAGTCTGAATCTGGGGACACCGACCAGCGAACAGGTCGAGGCCATGCAAATCGCTGCGCGTACAGCCCATAGCTTAGGCAAGCCCTGGGTACTGGACCCGGTCGGTTATGGATCAGTATTACATTGGCGTTCGGCAGTCGTGGATCAGCTTATCAACGATCAGCCGACGATTCTACGCGGCAATGCTTCAGAAATTGGCAGCATGGCTGGCAAGAAGACTGAATCCAAAGGCGTAGGCAGCACCGTAGATAGTGCCGAGGTTTATTTACAAGCCCAATGTCTGCTTGAACAAACCCCATGTATCGCGATTTCAGGTGAGTCAGATTATATTATTTCCAGAGACTATCCGGTGCTTCAGGTACTTGGTGGCTCATACTTGCAACCCCGCGTGACGGCGACAGGATGTGCGCTGGGTGCCTTGATTGCCGCATATAGCGCCGTGGCGGCGCCGGTGATTGCTGCCTTGGCTGCCCATGTACATTTTTCGATTGCAGGTCAACGGGCTTTTCAAACATCCCGGCAGCTTGGACACTTCAATGTCGCTTTTCTGAATGAAATTCATCAGCTTAATATCGATAGCATGAGCCAGCAGGCCAATTTTAAAATTTTGCATCCTTAAAACCAGATTAGCCAGGAGGTTGGCTGCTCTCAGGCAAGTTCATGCTGTATAGCAAGTCACTTCCTATCAAGCAATCCCTAAAACTTAATGGCCAATTCAGGCCAAATAGTTCTAAGTGGATTCTGTAAAATACTGAAATAAGGATTATCTATCTTTTAAACCCATACTCCAGTTTATCTTTCCTGATAGGACGGTCTTCTTTAAATACCTGGATATAAAAAAACCAGCTGTCATGACGACAACTGGCTGGTTTGACTTATTGATAGTAGCTATTTAGCAGCCTATCCAACCGGGTAATGAATACTCACCGTCTTAATCCGGTTATTTTCGACGTCAGTCACCTTGAACTGGATACCCTGATAGTTCAATTCCGTCCCTACTTCAACCGCAGTATGGGTTTTGTCCAGAATCAGACCTGCAACACTGATATAGCCCGAATCTTCCTCAATCAGATCCATCAGGCCCAGCTCAAGTTCAAGCTGATAAAGATCCAGCATGCCTGAAGCTTTCCAGTGATTCTCATCAATTTTTACCAGATCTAGCTGCTCATCAGCATCCGGGAATTCACCAGCAATTGCCTCAAAGACATCCAGCGGTGAAATCAACCCCTGTACATGTCCAAATTCATCACTGACCAGTACCAGAGAGCCTTTCGAGGCACGTAAGGTATTGATTGCATCAATCACTTTCATGCGTTCAAAAATATAGATCGGACGATGACGCTTGATTAAGGCTTTGAACTCCTCCGGCTCATCCAGAACATCTAACAGCTCTTTGGCGCGTACTACGCTCAGGACTTTATCCAGCCCACCACGGCATACCGGAAAGAGACTATGTGGCACCGACAGAATTTTTTCCCGGATTTCTTCAGGACTGTCATCTAGGTTGACCCAGGAAATCTGGTTGCGCGGTGTCATAATTGAGGCCACAGAACGCTCGGCAAGTGTTAAAACACCTCCAATCATATAGCGTTCTTCATCTGCAAAGGCTTCTTGTGCCTCATTTTTTTCAGTTCCCGTAGTTTCAATACGCCCGCCCATCAACTTGAGAATAGAGTCTGCAGTACGGTGACGTAAGGGAATTTTAGCTTCATGTTTAGCAACATTACGCTGGCTAAACTGATTGAATGCTTCAATAGCAATTGCCACGCCAATACCAGAATAGATATAACCTTTCGGAATATGGAAGCCAAAACCTTCGGCAATCAAGCTGATTCCAATTAATAGCAGGAAGCTGAGACACAGAATAACCACAGTCGGATGCTGGTTCACGAAAGTAGTTAATGGCTTAGATGCAAATAGCATGACGCCCATCGCAATCACCATCGCGGCCATCATGATGTAGATATTATCAACCATGCCGATGGCAGTAATCACCGAGTCCAGAGAGAATACAGCATCGAGAATCACAATCTGAACCACAACAGCACTAAAACTTGCGTAGGCTACATTTGTTGTAACTTTAAGCTCAGGCTTTCCTTCAACTTTTTCATGCAGTTCCCCCACAGCTTTATAGACCAGGAATAAACCACCGAAAAGTAAAATCAGATCACGTCCAGAAAATGTTAAATCAGATATTTGAATTAATGGCCGGGTCAGGGTGACCAGCCATGAAATTGCAAATAACAGCCCCAAACGCATAAACAAGGCCAGAGACAGGCCTATCACACGTGCCTTGTCTCGCTGCTCAGGAGGTAATTTTTCCGCCAGAATCGCAACAAAGACCAGGTTATCAATACCTAAAACTATTTCAAGAATAACAAGTGTTATTAAACCTACCCAAATTCCGGGATCTAATAAAAACTCCATTAGACACCCACCCCATTTGAGTCATTCAGAGAACAAGATGGAAGATGAGCACACGGCGAAGGATCCATTCAATTTTAACCTTTTTAACTTAGATTCCCACATTATGCATAAAATCAGAATTCTATGACCAATTAATTTACACAAGATTTACCAGAAATTTTCTCCTCCAGCCCTCTTTAAGCTGCTTTTTAACCGACAAATTTATTTTCTAAATAACTTATTACAATTTTTTTTAAAAGCTTTTATCTATTGAATAAAGTACCAAACTGATCGGGTGTGTTCGATAAAAGATCTTATTAAGAACGGATTTTTCTATGCTCGTAAAAAAATTACTGACTCATCAGTTCAATCTTTTCAGCAAAGAAAAAATTCCGACGAAGTCATACTTCCATTCCTATTTACATGAATAACATTATTTTTTTTAAAGAATAGAGGCTTTATATACAGGCTAGAATACTGATTTAATATATTTTTCTTATATCAAAAAGCTTGAAATTTGCACATATTATTGATTAAGATAACGTCTAATTTTTTGGGGGCTAATCCGTGAAAAATCTGATGTCGTTTGGTCTGTGATTACACTTTTAATTGATTAAGCATCGGAACCGCCCTGAATTCTTGGGATTAAAGCAATTTATAAATAGTTTGGTTTTTATATTAAGAAGCTCTTAAAAAATGCCAAACAATTAACATTTTCTAAATAAAGGTTGAAACACATATAAACTTTTTCATAAAATGTTAATGCTTTAAAACAATAAATAAAAGGAACACTTTATGACTAAAAAATATGCAAAATTTCTACCTTGTGCCGACGACTTTAACCTGGAAAATTTTCCTTATTACTGGGTCACTCAAGTGCATGCGCAATATGTATTAAATGTAGACCACGCGCTGAAAAAATATGGGGTAGATAACTCGCGTCGCCGTATTCTTCTGGCTCTAAAGTCCAAACCCCATGCCAGCGTGTCCGATCTCTCTGAAATGGTGGTATCGAAAATGTCGACCACCACCAAGATCGTTTATCGACTCAAAGATGAAGGTTTAGTAGAAACTTATTCTTGTGAAGATGATGCGCGTATCACACGTGTCGTACTCACAGAAAAAGGGATGCAAATGACTCACAAGATTAACGACCTGACCAATGTGGTACTTGAACAGTCTTTTGATGGGCTTACTCCACTGCAAATTGAAAAGACCATAGAAAGCTTACGTCATATTTTTAAAAATTTGGCTCGTTAAACTGTTGTTCTTTCTTGTCTAGTGGACGAAATCAATAACTATAATAATGCACGATACGTCACGAGTTGCTAGAATTTCAAGAATCAAAAAAGTTCAGTTGCAAACTATCTTTCTTGATTCTTTCTTTTGGCACATGTGAGCATTCAAATTCTTCGACTGGAAAGCCTTCTACAAAGCTGCGTATATCAGCATGCTTCAAGCTTAGCCATTCCTCCAAACGCTCATGTGGAATCACAATCACGGAGCGTTTAATATTGCCCGGCTCATGAAAGTCTTTCATCATAGGATGGTCGATTGCATCCATGGTAAGCATGGTGGCAGAGCGCACCACTTCATTCTGTATCCGTGCAATTTCATACAGCGCTGCAATAAAGGTCGCTTTGCCATCTTTACGCCTTACTCCCCAACGCTGCGGTTTATGATCAAAGTATTTTGACTCATAAAACTCTGATACTGGAATCACCCCAAATTTGCACTTTGCTGTTGCCTCGGCAAAAGTCGGTTTTTGTAATAAGGTTTCATTTCTTGCATTGTAGGTTTTCAGCCCAATTGTTTTATCTTCTGCCCATTTGGGAATTAAACCAAAATTTACTGAACGCCATTCTAAAGCCTGGCCAGAATTAAATAACAAAGGCACAGCATAATTGGGATACACTTCCTCAGAATATTCAAAAGGAATTTCCGGCAATCCCAAATCATGTAATTGTTCTATAGTTAAAGGCTTAAAATTGGCGCACATAGCTCACTGAACGTAATTTCTCTCTTGCTAATTATAAGCCATGTTTTGCCTGAAAACCTGTAGTGATTTTATACAGCTTCGTATTATACATTAGGTAGTGTAACCCACTGGGTACGGGTAAATTCCTCAAAAATCCAGCGTCCATTAAACCGCCCCAGGCCGGAGTTTTTTTCACCACCGAAAGGAGCATTTGGCTGGTCAGCCACCGTTATTCCATTGATATGGCTCATACCAATATCTAACTGTGCCACAAAGTCCAGACCGCGTTCCATATTCGAGGTACATACCGCACTGGACAGGCCAAAACGGGTATCATTCGCCAGTTCTAAAGCATGAGCCTCATTACGGGCTTTCAGGATCGGTAAAATAGGTCCAAAACTTTCCTCCTGTGCCAGTTCTGTTTCAGGTGCGACTTGAGTAAAAACATGTGGATAAACCAGATTCCCCTCAATTCCCCCCTCATAAACCAGCTGGGCGCCCTGTTCTTTGCCTCTTTGAATCAAGTGCTGATGTTTCTTGACTTGACTCTGGTTAATAATCGGCCCAATCAGAGTTTCAGGCAGATTAGGATCCCCGACAGGAATAGTTTTAATCCGCTCAAGCAGTTTTTCTACATATACATCATGAAGCGAAGCATCCACAATGACACGATTGGTGCTCATGCAGATTTGCCCTTGATGAATAAAACGTCCCATTACGGTTAACTCAACCGCCAGATCCACGTCAGCATCATCCAGAATCACCAAAGGGGCATTTCCACCCAACTCCAGCGCTATCCGTTTTATTCTGCTACTGGCTAAAGCCTTGGCGCCTACATTTTGTCCGACTTCGGTAGAGCCAGTAAAAGAAATCATTTTGGGCACCGAATGCTCAACAAAATAATCACCAATTTCGCTGCCTGCACCCGCAATAATATTCAGCACTCCTGCAGGAACACCGGCTTCTTCAAATAATTTTCCGAGTAATGTTCCACCTGTCACTGGCGTATCACTTGCCGGTTTGAGCACTACAGTATTACCACAGGCAATTGCTGTTGCGACAGAACGCATAGATAAATGAAATGGAAAATTCCAGGGACTAATTACCCCAATGACCCCCAAAGGCTTGCGCAATACCCAGCTTTTACGTTGCGGATCCTGGCTTTGCAACTCTTCAGTCTGCAACTGATCTGGAAAACTTTGGCTTTCTTTAATCATGCCCAAAGCCGCTTCGACTTCAAGACCCGCTTTTAGACGGGTACTACCGGATTCAACAATCAGCCAGTCAATGATTTCTTCACGGCGTAACTGAATAATCTGGTGCAGTTTATGCAAAACATCCTGACGCAATTGCACTGATTTCAGCGCAGCTTCCTGAAAAGCCTTAATTGCAGCAGTATAGGCAGCATCCACATCTGCCGTACTGGCTGCCTGTAAATTAAAAATAAGATCCTGCGTATAAGGATTAAGGTTTTGAATAATTTTTTGTGAGCGGCCTGGCTGCCATTTTCCTGCAATAAACTGCTGATCCAGAGCTGTATAATGTACCATTCTGTTACCTATTGTTTTTGATCTCTCTGCTTACTTTATCAGAACAGTTTGGCTTTGCCAGTTCATTTCCTTTTGGCTAGGTTAGCGTTCTCCCATTCCACTCAGGCATAAAAAAAGCCCCCGAAGAGGCTTTTTTAAATTAACAGGGATTAATCACCTGTATAACCTTTAAGTTTCAAACGTGCTGCGTGTAATAGCGGCTCTGTATAACCTGAAGGCTGTTCGCCTCCTTTAAAGATCAAGTCAGAAGCTGCCTGGAACGCAATATTGTTTGCAAAGTCGGCTGACATTGGCGTATACAGTGGATCATTGGCATTTTGCTCATCCACAATTTTTGCCATGCGCTGCATCACATCTTCAACCTGCTCACGCGTTACGATACCGTGACGTAACCAGTTCGCTACGTGCTGGGAAGAAATACGTAAAGTTGCACGATCTTCCATCAGGCCCACATTATTAATGTCTGGCACTTTAGAACAGCCTACACCCAGATCAACCCAACGAACCACATAACCCAAGATACCCTGACAGTTATTTTCCAGTTCTTTCAGCTTCTCTTCTTCAGACCAGTTAGTGTCAGTCGCAAGAGGTGGGGTTAACAAGTCATCGAGTGGCAATGCTTCAGTTGACAGTAATTCCTGCTGGCGGTCTGCCACATTGATTTGATGATAGTGAATTGCGTGAATGACTGCACCAGTAGGAGACGGAACCCATGCACAACTTGCACCTGCTTCTGGATGCTCACTCTTGGTTTTGTACATGTCTAGCAGCATGTCCGGTTTTGGCCACATGCCTTTACCAATTTGCGCTTTACCACGTAAACCGGTTTGCAGACCCACCATCACGTTACGATTTTCGTATGCTGGGAACCAGATTTGACCTTTCACTTCACCCTTACGAACGAATGGACCCGCTTCCATAAAGGTATGAATTTCATCACCGGTACGGTCCATGAAACCTGTATTAATGAAGATCGTGCGATCTTTAGCTTGCGCAATACAGTTTTTCAGGTTGACAGATGTACGGCGCTCTTCATCCATAATCCCGATTTTCAGGGTTTTTGCAGGAAGACCGAGTGCCTGTTCAGCACGCTCAAACAGCTCAACCGCAAATGCAACCTCTTCAGGACCATGCATTTTTGGCTTCACAATGTACATAGAACCTTTGCGTGAGTTCTTGATCGTGTTTTCACCTTTGATGTCTGCAAAAGACAGCAATGGCGTAATTAACGCATCCATGATGCCTTCGTAAATTTCAGCACCATCAACCAGAATCGCCGGGTTAGTCATTAGATGACCTACGTTACGAAGTAACATTAATGAACGGCCATGAAGCTTGGTCTCGCCGCCTTCCAGGTTTTTGAATGTACGGTCAGCATTTAATTTACGAGTAATGGTCTTGCCATTTTTCTCGATAGACTCTTCCAGCGTACCTTTCATCAGGCCTAACCAGTTACGGTAGCCTTCAACTTTCTCTTCTGCATCTACGGCCGCGATAGAATCTTCTAAATCCTGAATAGTTGTTACCGCAGCTTCAAGAACAATGTCTTTTACGCCGGCTGCATCTGCCTGACCAATCTGGCTATCTGCATCAATCTGGATAATTGCGTGCAGGCCATTATTTCTTAATACGATTTCAGATGGTGACGCTGCTTCGCCATTAAAGCCAACAAATTGTGCTGCATTTGCAAGAGTGGTCGTTGAACCATCTTTTAAACTAACAACCAGCTTGTCGCCTTCAACCGCATATTGCGTAGCCTCTGCATGTGAGCCTTGTGCCAGTGGGAAAGTTTCATTCAGGAAGTTTTTCGCGAATGCAATAACCTTCTCACCACGTTTAGGGTTATAGCCTTTACCTTTTTCAGCTCCATCTTCTTCAGAGATGACGTCAAAGCCATAGAGTGCATCATATAATGAACCCCAGCGCGCATTGGCTGCGTTCAGGCAGTAACGTGCATTACGTACTGGAACCACCAGCTGCGGGCCTGCCAGTACTGCAATCTCTTCGTCTACGTTTTCAGTGCTGATGCGGAAATCTTCTACTTCTGGTAGCAAGTAGCCAATTTCAGTCAAGAAAGCTTTGTAAGCTTGTAATTCAAATGTGTTATTGCGATGCCATTCATCAATTTTAGCCTGAATCTCATCACGCTTAGCCAAAAGTGCTTTGTTTTTAGGGCTAAGATCAACAACGACTTGTTCAAAGTTTTTCCAGTAGGTTTCACTGTCCAAACCAGAACCTGGTAGTGCTTCATTTTCGATAAAATCGTAAAGTTCTTTAGCAATCGCTAACTTGCCTTTTTGAATACGTGCAGTCATTGTCTTTCCTGATATTGCTACTTTTTATACAAGAGATTCTAGTATACCGATTAAAATCTAGCTGAATAGTATTATCACATTGCTAAATACCGAGCATTTTTCCAATATGAATACCCTCATCATATTCATATAAGATCGTATTTAATTCGTGGATCTATCATTCTGCTAAATACCCTAATGACAGTGTATAAAGTTTTTGAAATGGAGACATTAGACTTAAGTTCAGATTTTTGAATAAAAGTTGTCCGTTCTTTTTATACAAGGTCATATTTAGATCAAGATTAAGCCATGTTTAATCGCGGTTGTCGACTCTTTCAAATTTTATGCTGATAAAAAAAGTGCCGGTTGAAGACCAGCACTTTTGACTTTTATTCAGGCTCACTTGAGGCAATTTTTTCAATCTGGCGATGCTCTGAGCACAGATATTCATCCGACTGCATCTCTAGTAGACGTGAACGGGTCCGTTCAATTTCAAAGGCCAGCTTCTCACCTTGGTAAATATCAATGATATTATCCTCCGAGGTGAGCAGCAATTTGACTCCACGGTCATAAAATTCATCGACCAGATAAATAAAACGGCGGGTTCCGTCGTTCAGGAAATCGGTTAAATGCGGCACATTACTGACCAGCACAGTATTATAAATATTGGAGATTTCAATAAAGTCAGCCGGACTGCGCGGTTTTAGACACAACTCTGAAAATTCACACCATAATACGTCTTCAGTATGTGCCACTGTTTCTACGATACGATTATTGATAATAATCGGTTCCTGAGATTGAACCTGGGTCTGGGTCAAGGCCTTAAAGCGTTGAGCCATCCAGTTTTTATTTTCATGCGTTAATGGATATTTAAATAGCTGTGCCTGCTTTAGCACACGCAGACGGTAATCCACGCCTGCATCGACATTTAGAATCACACAATTTTTCTTGACCAATTCAATCGTAGGCAAAAAGCGATCACGGTGAATGCCGTTTTTATATAGACCATCCGGTGCAATATTGGAAGTTGCCACCAAGGTAATCCCACGCTCAAAGAGTTTCTGAAACAAATCGCTCAGAATCATGGCATCCGTAACGTTGGATACAAAAAACTCATCAAAACAGATAATGACCGCTTCTTTATAAATTTGATCGGCCACGGAATCTAATGGATTACGCTGGCCCGATAATTTGTTTAATTCACGATGTACATATTGCATGAAATGATGAAAGTGCATGCGAGTTTTGCGGCGAAATGGAATCGACTCATAAAACTGATCCATCAACCAGGTTTTTCCACGTCCCACACCGCCCCACATATATACCCCTTTGGGTGCAGTTTGGCGACGAAAACGGCGAAAGGCTTTTTTAGACGCCTTAAAACGCTGTATCAATTCCAGCCAGACACGGTTCAATTCATGTACTGCCATGGCCTGTGCATCATCCGGCATAAACTGCCCCGAAGATAAAGCCTGCGCATAACGTTCTGCAGGAGAAATCGGATTAAAAGCGGTACTGTGCTGAGAATTAAAATCGGACATAAAATTTCGTACTATTTAGGATCAATTTAATTATAGCGAAGTTCAATGGTCACGCTATAACACTTTGGCATAAACAAACTTAGGCTATTTTACATATTGTCGCGGACTTTGCCCAAACCAGCGCTTAAACGCATGATTAAAAGCCGCCGGCTCAGAATAGCCCAAGAGCTCTGCAATCATTTCAATGGAATACTGTTTATACTCAATTAACCGCAAAGCTTTGTCTTTAATAATCTCTTCTCGAATCTGCTTATAACTGGTCCCCACTTGCTGTAACTGATGGCGCAAGGTGCGCTCAGGAATACTCAGGGCTTGTGCAGTTTCTGCCATTGTCGGCATCATCCCGTTTTGCAACTCCAGATAATCTTGTACCCGCTGTACCACAGTCGGTGTATTTTCATCTTCATGCAAACGCTGCACTTCGGCCAGACATTTAGCTTCATAGAGTGCAAAAGTCACTGCATCCTCTGAAGGAATCCTGATATCCAATACCGCTTCATCAAACCAGAATGCAGCACTTGTACTCGAATACTGAAGCTGCGGACCATAATAGTCACGGTACATTTTCTGGATATCAGGATTTTCCGGCTGGGCAAATGGCAGCTCGACCTTTAGATCAGGCCTGGCCAATCCCATCATTCTGTAAATATCCTGAATAAACTTATAAGTTCCTGAAATTTCACATTGGGCACGAAGTTGACCCAGGGGGGTCAGTAAATCTTCAGGCTGATAACACAACGCCACCGCATGCGCTGAACGCTTCAGGCTTAAATGTCCTGTCAGATGTGTCAAACCCTGATATTCAATGCCTTTTTTAAGCACCGTAGCGATATTATCACTGGTCACCAGCAACATCAGCAAAGGTCCATAGCCAGCAAGTGCATAATGTTGTCCAATTTCCAGGCCTGCCTCTGCTGCAACAGATTCACCAATCACCCTGAACACATCTTTTTCAAGCTCAGGATGAATCACAGCTGCAGGATCAAGAGCATCTGCATGTATACCAATACCCTGCAAACGCTCATCCACATCTACGCCTGCCTTGCGCATTCCCTGAATTATATACAGTAAACCCAGAATTGATCTTTTCATAAGTTTTTCAAATTCAGAACGTCTTTTATTTTTTACTATATTAAGGCACAGTTGCAAATTGCCGAATATATCAATATTAATGTCATCGGCATCATGTTATCGCGCTAGAAACTCTATTATGCTGGGTTAAAAATATGTATATCAGGAATATAAAAATATGCGAGATGCATCATCTACACAGAATATTCAAAAAACCACAATAGCAATTATAGGGGCTGGATTTGGTGGCCTTGGCATGGCCATACGCCTGCTCCAGTCAGGAATCAGAGACTTTATCATTCTTGAAAAAGCAGATGATGTCGGTGGAACATGGCGTGAAAACCAGTATCCCGGTGCAGCATGTGATGTACAGTCGCATCTGTATTCCCTGTCCTTTGCCCCGAAGACCGATTGGAGCAAACGTTATGCCGAAGCTCCTGAAATTTTTGCCTATATTCAGGATCTGGCTCAAAACTATAACCTGAAAAACTACTGTCAGTTTAACAGTGAGGTAAAATCGGCAAGCTATCAGGAAAATGACTGCGAATGGCATCTAGAACTAAACAATAATCGTAAAGTGATTGCTCAGTTCATGGTCTTGGCTTCGGGTCCCTTGCATGTACCTCAAATTCCTCATATCAAAGGCATTGAAAAATTTAAGGGTAAAGTATTCCACTCCTCCCACTGGGATCACGAATACAATCTGACTGACAAAAATGTAGCCTCAATTGGCACCGGTGGCAGTGCCATTCAGTACATTCCAAAAATTGCAGTTGAAGTCAAAAACCTGTATGTATTCCAGCGTACCGCAGCCTGGGTAATTCCACGTGATGAGCGGGTCTATCAGGCTCTGGATAAAAAGCTGTTCAGCCGCTTTGACTGGTTCCGAAAAATTCACCGTGCGCGGCTTTACTGGTCGAATGAATCGCGGGTTGTACCTATTGTTCAACCACAGATCATGAAATATGGACAGAAACTGGCTGAAGCGTTTATCCGTTATCAGGTCAAGAATAAGGCCACTGCAAAAAAACTGACCCCTGACTATATTATGGGATGTAAGCGCATCCTGATTTCCAACACCTACTTCCCGACCTTCAACCGTCCAAATGTTGAACTGATTACTGAAGGCATTCAGGAGGTTAGGGAAAATACTATTATTACCCAAGATGGGAAAGAACGTCCCATCGACTGCCTGATTTATGGGACTGGCTTTATTACCGATCCAAGAATCTATCTAAACTCCTTTGCATGTTATGGTCAAAATGGTCTTGAACTGAAAGATGCCTGGAAAACGGGAGCGGAAAGTTATTACGGCATCTGCACCAAAGGTTTCCCGAACCTGTTCCAATTGCTGGGTCCCAATACCATACTTGCGCACAACTCGGTTATTTTTATGATTGAATCCCAGATAAATTATATTCTACAGCTGATTCAGCTGGTAAAACGGACACAATGTGAAGCCATTGTGGTAAAAGACGACATTCAGGAACAGTTTAACCACGATATTCAGGAACAGCTAAAAGGTACAGTATGGCAATCGGGCTGCGTCAGCTGGTATCAGCAGGATGGTGGTAAAAACTTTGCCCTCTGGCCAACCTATACCTGGAAATACTGGTTACAGACCCGCAAACCAAATCCGGCAGCTTACAGATTGCTGAATAAATCTTCAGGAAACCGTGCAGCTTAAACATGATTTGGTCATAATAGGCAGGTATTCCATTACCTGCCTATTTGTATGCAATCTTTGTGGCTTATTTTTCAGTTACTGTTTTGTCTGTTTTTCGGCTTTGTTCTGGCAAAAAGAATTCCGGAGTGGCTGGAAAAATTCGCTTTTAAAATATTGCCTTATTTTACCTATATTCTATTGATTGCGATTGCAATTGAGTTTTCTCAGACGCTGCACAGCATTACCAGCCCATCGCTAATTCTCTCTAGTTCCCTCAGTATTGCGCTTGCAACTTCTTTAGGCGCTTTTATCTGCTGCTATGCGCTCTATAAAGCTATAGGTGTTACGCCCTTGCAGGGAAAGGTGTCTGCTGAATTATTGCTAAGCTCCCTGATCAATATCAGCTATGCCTTCATTGCACTTGGTTTGGGTTATGCAATTGCTGAATTTTCCAGCCACCATGATTACAGCTTGCATATCAGTACCTGGTATTTATTACTGGTCTATATGCTGCTGATCGGGCTTGACTTAGCCTACTCTCCCCTAGATAAATCCTGGCTGAACTGGCGCATCATGCTGGTTCCTGTGGGCTGTATTATAGGCTCATTATTGGGTGTGGTCTTATATTCGTTCTGGAACTCGCACATCACCTTAAAAGACCTGATCATGCTTTCACAAGGATATGGTTTCTATTCAATGTCCGGTGTGGTCGTAACCGAACTTAAAAATGCAGAGCTTGGCAGTATCGCACTGATGAATGACCTGTTCCGGGAGATTTTTGCCATTCTGTTTATGTACATGATCGGATGGCGCTATCCACGTTCTGCAATTTCATCTGCCGGCGCAACCGCGATGGATGTCACTTTACCCATGGTGAAACAGGCATGTGGCAATGACTTTATTCCTCATGCAATGGTTAGCGGTTTTGTGTTATCGGTATTGGCACCGATTTTAGTCAGTGTATTGGCGGCAATCTAAACTGGGTTTTAAACTCTGACTCATCACCATTTGCGAAAATCTCTCGCTCTTTTAAAGAAAGACTAGAAAATTGCAAACCTAATCATTACTTCTTAGTGTCTATTTTCTTTATCCATAAAAAAGCCTTTCAGTTGAAAGGCCTTTTTATGCTGCAAGACTTACAAAGTCAGCAAAATATCTTTTAACATCTGACGAGGATTTTGCGATTTCGTAATCGGACGACCAATCACTAAATGCGTAGCACCATCTAGCATCGCCTGCTTTGGTGTCAAAATACGCTTTTGGTCATCGGCACTTGAGCCTTCTGGACGAATACCCGGGGTGACCAACGCAAACTCTGCACCTAAATTTTCACGCAGCATTTTTGCTTCTTGAGCTGAACATACCACCCCATCCAGACCGCTCTCTTTAGTCAATTTCGCAAGACGCTTAACCTGCTCAAAAGGCTCAATATCCAGCCCCAAATCCGCCAGATCTTCACGCCCCATTGAGGTTAATACTGTGACTGCAATCAGCTGGGTATTATAGTTCCCGGCCTTTAAACGCTCGACACAGGTTTCCATCATTTTACGTCCACCCGAAGCGTGAACATTCACCATCCACACCCCCATATCCGCAGCAGCACATACCGCTTGTGCAGTTGTGTTTGGAATATCGTGAAATTTTAAATCTAAAAATACTTCAAAACCTTCACCGTGTAAGGCTTTAACAATAGAGGAGCCCTCATGGGTAAATAGTTCTTTACCGACTTTTACACGGCATAATTGAGGGTCTAATTGTCCGGCAATAGTCATTGCGTCATAATGACTTTTCGCATCTAAGGCAACAATAATACTCATGAGGAGACCCTTCAAACTGACAAAATTAAGGCATTATACGGATTAAGCCAAAAACGACCAAGAATATTTTTAAAATCAATTTAAAATTCAAACCAAGCTCTTTATTTTTATGCTTTTTATAGTTTTTAATAGTGTAAAGCCTAATAAAAAAACGCCTTTGAGCTGAACTTAAAGGCGCTGAAATTAATATATTTGCATATTCAGTCAAGACCTCTGACTGCATACACTAATTTAAAGGGGTGTAGATGGTCGATCATTAGGGTTAATATCTAATACTGTTTTTTCATGGCGGCTCTGGGCAGCAGCCTCAGCAGCCATCATTTTCGCAGTATTTAACTGTTCTTTACGCAGATGATCAATATCTTTATGGAGTCGTTTAATTTCCCAACTGGTTTGAAATACACGGAATACTTGCACGCCCAATAATAAGCCAACAACGACCCCTAAAGATAAAGTAAGTAACAGTAATAGCCCCAGACGCATGGCTGGAACCTGAGTGAAAAGCAGGTCTACTGATAACTCGGTGCCATTTTGTAAAACAAGAGCCAATGAATAACCAAAAAGTACCAGTAAAAGAACAACCAGAATGTAACGCATAGCTACCCCGTAAATATTATGGCTTCATTGCCGATTCGTTTACTGCGTCACGTAAGGCTTTACCAGGCTTGAAATGTGGAACAGCTTTTGCTGCCACCTCTACTGACTTACCTGTTTTTGGGTTACGACCCACACGAGGCTCACGATGATGCAGTGCGAAGCTACCAAATCCGCGGATTTCAATACGGTTGTCGGCTGATAAAGCCTCAATCATTTGATCAATCATGATTTTAACCGCTTCTTCCACCAATGGCTCAGCCAAATGTGGATTCTTCAATGCAATACGCTCTATTAAGTCAGACTTATTAAGTGCTTCAGTAGTCATCTGCGACCTCTTTAATTATCAAGCTACTTGGGATCTATTCCCAGATAATAACCTGTTTAAATACAAAACGGTAGCGCAATAATTAAATACTACGCTACCGTTTACAGTATTTGTATAGAAAGTATCAGTTAACTTACATTAACAATACATTCCATCATCTACTATTAATTGTTCATTTGCGCCTTGATCAAGTCACCAATAGTCTTAGGACCATTGTCTTGAGCTACAGCAGTAGTTTTCAGGTTAGCAACTGCTTCTTTCTCTTCAGCTTCATCTTTCGCTTTGATAGACAAGTTGATAGAGCGAGATTTACGATCTACGTTGATAATCTTAGCTTCAACTTCTTGACCAACTTCTAAGAATTTAGTCGCATCTTCAACGCGGTCGCGATTGATTTCAGATGCTTTAAGAGTTGCTTCAACTTCGTCAGCTAACTTAACAGTAGCGCCTTTAGCGTCAACTGCAGTTACAGTACCTTTCACCAGCGCACCGCGTTCGTTAGCCGCCAAGAAATCGTTGAATGGATCGCTGTTCAACTGCTTGATACCAAGGCTGATACGGTTGCCTTCAGCATCTACAGACAGGATAACCGCTTCAACAGTGTCACCTTTCTTGTAGCGACGGATAGCTTCTTCGCCTTGCTCGTTCCAAGAGATGTCAGACAAGTGAACCAGGCCATCGATACCGCCTGGTAAACCGATGAAGATACCGAAGTCAGTGATTGACTTGATCGTACCTGAAACTTTTTCACCTTTATCGTGGTTCTTAGCAAACTCTTCCCATGGGTTAGCACGAGTTTGTTTGATACCAAGAGAGATACGACGACGCTCTTCATCAACTTCAAGAACCATCACATCAACTTCGTCACCGATCTGAACAACTTTAGATGGGTGGATGTTTTTGTTTGTGTGGTCCATTTCTGAAACGTGTACTAAGCCTTCAACGCCTTCAGCGATTTCAGCGAAGCAACCATAGTCAGTTAAGTTAGTTACACGAGCTTTAACGATAGAACCTTTAGGGTAACGGCTCATGATCGCTAACCATGGATCTTCGCCTAATTGCTTAAGGCCTAAAGATACGCGATTACGCTCACGGTCAAACTTAAGTACTTTAACAGTAACTTCTTGACCTACTTCAACAACTTCTGATGGGTGCTTGATACGTTTCCAAGCCATGTCAGTGATGTGAAGAAGACCGTCAATACCGCCAAGGTCAACGAACGCACCATAGTCAGTAAGGTTCTTGATTGTACCAGTAACTGTTTGACCTTCTTCAAGCTGAGCAAGAAGCGCTTCACGGTCAGCTGAAGATTCAGCTTCCATAACCGCACGACGTGAAACAACAACGTTGTTACGTTTAGCATCAAGCTTGATAACCTTGAACTCTAACTCTTTACCTTCAAGGTGAGTCGTGTCACGGATAGGACGAGTGTCTACAAGTGAACCTGGTAAGAACGCACGTACTGGACCGATGTCAACAGTGAAACCACCTTTAACTTTACCAGAGATAACACCAGTAACGATTTCGCCGTCTTCAAAGATTTTTTCAAGTTTAGTCCAAGTTTCAGCGCGTTTAGCTTTTTCGCGTGAAAGAACTGTTTGACCCATACCGTTGTCAAGTGCTTCAACAACTACGTCAACTGTGTCGCCTACTTGAACTTCAAGTTCGCGTTGTTCATTTAAGAACTCCGCACGGTCAACAACACCTTCAGATTTAAGACCAGTGTCAACAGTTACCCAGTCAGAGTCGATGCTTACTACAACGCCCTGGATGACAGCGCCCTTTTCAACGTTGAGGTTTAATTCACTTTCTTCAAAGAGGGCTGCAAAAGATTCGGTCATGATATTTCCGATAAAGTCAGCGGTCTTGGATCAGACAAGGCCGGTTTAATTAAGCATCTACATAGTCCTTATAAAACTGATCAAGCTATGCATTTGCTGAAAAAATAGGTTATTTGGCTAAGCGCTGATTGACATAAGTGGTCATCAGCCGGAATACTTCATCGATATTCAGATCAGAACTATCGATAATGTACGCATCATCAGCAGGCTTGAGCGGAGCAACTGTACGCTCCATATCTCGTTTATCCCGCGCCTGAATATTAGCTAAAATGTCGTTTATTTTAACATCCAGCCCCATTCCCTGCAACTGCTTTAGGCGCCTTTGCGCACGTGATTCGGCCGATGCCGTCAAATAAATTTTGGCTTGTGCCTGAGGAAAAATCGCAGTCGCCATATCTCGACCATCGGCCACCAGGCCGGGCGCCTGTGCAAAAGCATGTTGACGCGCCACCAACGCTGCTCTAAGTTCAGGAATTGCGGCTACTTTTGAGGCAAACTCCCCCACCCGTTCAGTACGGATCGTTTGAGAAACATCTTCGCCCTCTAAAAGTACCTGAGTCCCGGCAATACTGCTGACAAACTGTATATCTAAATTTGTTGCAGATTGTATGCACTCTGCGAGCCGCTTATCCATTTCCTCCAGCAAGCCATGTTGATGCAATGACAGCCCTAAAAGACGATATAAGGCACCTGAATCCAATAGATGAAACTGATAATGGTCTGCCAGTTTCGCAGCCAAGGTGCCTTTACCAGATCCACTTGGACCATCAATAGTAATAATTTGAACTGTCATTACGTTTCCGTTGTTGTTTAAACAGATTTTGCAAGTTTTGCGAGTCCTAGTTTAATCCCAGTTTTTAACTGTGCAAGGATCAATTTACTGGTCAAAGGAACACGCGTCTGCAATTCGATAGTATAAGTCACCAAGGTTTTATCCGCCTCTTTTTCCTCAAACTCAATAATACCCAAATGATGCTTGATCAGAGGATTTTTAACAATTTTATATTCAATTCGCTGATTTTCTTCGAGTAAAGTAATCTGTTCCTTTAACGGTTTGACTGGACCGATTCCCATGCTCCGCACTGAACCCACTCCATCGGGACGTTCAGCATCAGCAGAATCCTTAATACGCTCGACCTGTAATGGCGCAAAGGCAATATTATAAGTTGCATGTTTGGACAGCAAATCAAAAACCTGAGCAACAGATGCGGGAAATTCTTTTTTGACTTGAATAGAGTTCATTATTTTTCCTGTGTATGACTTGTTTTAAGGTGAGAAAATTCTAGCGGATAATATTCATTTATTTTTGGGTATTGCGTAACTTTTCTTGTCGCTTGAGCTCACGCTTCTGTTCGCGGCGCTGCTTAAAAAAAATGCTCAGCTGTTCGGAGCATTGCTGCTGCATACAGCCTGCTTCAAAGGAAAAGACATGGTTATAATACCCAGTTTCAAAAAGCTTGCGGGCGCTAACCAAAGAACCAGCTTTCGGCTCGGTCGTTCCGAACACCACCCGAGATACGCGTGCATGTACCAATGCTCCTACACACATGGTGCAAGGCTCCAAGGTTACATAGAGTACAGCATCATCGGGCAGGCGATAATTTTGCAGATTATGGCAGGCTTCACGTAACGCCACGATTTCGGCATGGGCTGTAGGGTCGTTCAGGGAGATAGGCGCATTGAATCCACGTCCAATTACCTGCTGTTGACTTACAATCACTGCACCCACAGGAATTTCCCCCTGTTCGGCAGCCAATGCAGCCTGCTCATAGGCAAGCTGCATCCAGTCTTCATCTTTATAGTGTGTTTCAGACATTCAGCTTCAGATCACACCATAATGCTTGAGCAATTCATTCCAGCTTTCAATCGTCGTGACAGGAGGGTTGGCTGAAAGAATTCCTTTCAGACTTAAATCGCTTCCTTGGCTCCATTCTGGTGACAGATCTTTATCGACCAGGCGGGCACGCACCCCCTCGACAAAGTCCGCATGACGAATTTTCCAGTCGGAAATCTGGGTTTCCAGTTCAAATACTTCATTCCAGGAATGAACCTGCTTCCCCCATTGCCACAATAACCAGGTCAATGCGGCCGTAGTCGGTGAACCTTTTTGCAGATTTTCACTGGCCTGACGCAACCAGTCACTACGCGCATCACTTAAACCGATAATCGACTCATAGTCATGCTCAAAGTTCAGCCCACGGCAAACACTTTGAATGACATCGAGTGAGTTTTGTAATGGTCCTGGGCCTACCGGACGATGCATGCTGTTCAGCGTATCATCAATTGCTCGAAAATCGCCTGCCGGATAATGATCCCAGTCAATATTCACCACCCTGTTCAGAACAGTGTCACGTGCAGCATCACAGATATGCGTTGCCCAGCCAATTCCATAAGCACCTGCGGCTGTCATAATCGAGCCGGTCAAACCAGTAAACAGGCCAATCGCGCCACGATCCGCCAGGAAGCGTGTTGCACCAACATCCGGATACAGACCAATATTAATTTCTGGCATCGCCAGACGGGAGTACGGTGTTACCAAGCGGAATGGCGCGGCCATAAACAGGCCCAGACCGCCGCCCATAACATAGCCTTCACCCCATACCAATATGGGTTTTGCATAGTTATGCAATAGAAGATCCAGCGCATATTCTTGTTCAAAAAATTTATTGGCTGTCGCTACTTCATCATTGATAACCAATTGACGCAGCTTGCGCACATCTCCACCCGCACAAAATGCTTTGGGCGTAGTAGAATCCAGCCAGATTGCTTTTACATTTTCATCCGTATAAAAATCCTGAAAAACTTCAAGCAATGCCGTCACAATCGATTCATCGAGAGCATGTAAGGATTTCGGACGATTCAAGCGAACAATGCGCCACCCGTTGTGCGCTTCTTCAACAATCAAATCCGGATGATAAGATTTATTTACAGGAGAGTAAGTCATGCGTCCAGCTGCCAATCTATAGGCTCAATGCCATGTTGTTTAAGATAATTATTTGTTTTTGAAAACACTTTGCAACCAAAGAAACCACCCCGGTTTGCAGCTAAAGGCGAAGGATGAGCAGCCTTTAATACGAGATGTTTATTCTGGTCAATGCGCTGTCCTTTACGCTGTGCGTATGCGCCCCAAAGGATAAAGACAATATGTTCGCGCTGTTCATTTAAGATGTCAATCACGTGATCGGTAAACTCTTCCCACCCACGTTTTTGATGCGAAGTCGGCTGACTGGCTTCTACCGTCAGGACAGCATTGAGCAATAGCACCCCTTGCTCTGCCCAGTGGGTTAAATCGCCATGCTTAGGGCTTTCCACCCCCAGATCATTGTGCAATTCATGAAAGATATTACGTAAAGAAGGCGGCAATGGTACGCCCTTCTGCACCGAAAAACTTAAGCCATGTGCCTGATTCGGACCATGATAAGGGTCCTGCCCTAAAATCACTACTTTAACCCGATCCAGCGGAGTAGTATTTAAGGCATTAAAAATCAGATGATTCGGTGGATAAATAATTTTATCTGCTTTTTTCTCTTCAATTAAAAACGCTTTTAACGCATCCATTTTGGAACCGAGCAAAAAATCACTCAAAGCGTATTTCCAGCTTTCATCTAACTGAACTTTACTCAGTTTAGCCATTTGCTGTTCATTTAAAGACATTCTTCAATCCTAAATCTATGTCAGTATGCGTCAGTCCTGCGCTTTTAGCGTTTGACCTGTAAATCCACAGTCGGGTTGTGAAAGGCGATTCCCTGTTTCAGTTTATTATACATCTGCGGCTCAGTCCATTCGGCCTGTACCTGCTCTGAAAACTCAATCTGATCTAGAGTCAATAACCCCATCTGCTCATTTTCAATATCTTCCAGGAAGCTTTGTGCATAGCCAGTATCCGTCTCATGCACAATTACTGAATATACTTCGACATCCCCTTCACCATTCTGGGTGACGGTCGAGGCCAGCACTTGCTGTGCCAGAAAGAAGAAAATACGGGAAAACTGTTCCGCAGAGGGCGACACAGGCAAAGAGATCCAACGTGCACTAAACTTCTTGCAAGCCTGAATATACTCCGGATCGTCCTGCTGCCAGAAACAAATGGCATGATCAAAAGAATCATAAAGGTCTTTAATTACACCTTTGAGCAAACCAAAATCATAGACCATCTGACCATGATCCAACTTCGACGCTTTTAGCAGTAACTCGACTTTATAACTATGACCATGAATCGAACGCTTGCAGCGGTCCGATGTGCAGTTACGCACAATATGAGCATTTTCAAATTTAAATAACTTACGAATTAACATATGCCCTAATATCGTCAAAAAATAGGTGAATATCTTTGGATTATAGACCAAAAGTGGATAAAGAAGGATTAATTTTGCTGTTCAGGCTGATGGGAAAAAAGGATCATGTAGATGAACAATGACTTGGGCACTTTTAACCTGTCAAATTAAAACGGCGCCATACTGCGATATGCGATATGAACCTGCTGTTCCTGACGCACTAAATCGCTGCTGAACTGGCGCTTGCGTTCACTCAGCATCACTTCAATCCGGGCCTTGAAATAATGAGATTGTATGCCTAATAAATTATTGACCAGATTACGTTTATCGGCACCGACCTGACTAAAAGGTTCAATGGCCCAAAGCTCTGACACACTGGAAAAATGCTCCAGATTTGCCTGACGTTTTTCCAGAACTTGCTGTATGCCATGAATATCCAGCTTTTCATCCATACTGGCCAGAAGAAAAGCTGATGCGGTATTAATATTCACCGGACTATCCGATAGTGGAGCAGCGGTTACATACGGGGCAATCAGTTGATATTTATTTTCCTCAAAGCCGCGTACCAATTTTAGCTGTTCCACACTATGAAATTTGGTGTTGGGAGGCAGGGCCGCATCTAGCAGGCTCTGGTAATAATTGGACTCTGCCCCCATAGGCCCGACAGGTCTATCATCAGCATCCTGCCAATCAATTACCGCTTCACTGAGCTGCTCAGGCAATCCGGCACGCTTTAAAATTTGCTCAAACCATATCTTGGCATGCTCATTAACATTACCTTCCTGGGTAAGCAGACTGTTTAGGTTGAACTTGCCCGATTCATCTTGCAATACCCCCGAGACATACCCGTCTTCCACCGGGAAAGCAGGCATGGGCTGAGCCCAGGTTTCATTTAAATGGTCTACATCTGGGGCATTTTTAGCATCATCGACCAACAACTCAGCAAAAAAAGCTTCTGCACTTTTGGCATACATTAAAGACTGATTTTGGCGCATTAAATAAGCCGTACTTTCCGCAGTGGCCGTCTGGCGCTTTGCAATAGTGGCCGCGAGAATTGTAGCCAATGCTACCATGACCAGAATGGTGATCAGTGCTATACCCTGCTGCTGTTGAATCGCGATCGTTTTCTTCATCTGTATTTCTTGTTATGGTTGGCCTTGGGGAGCAAGCAGAAAATCTGTATTTAGCAGGCTGAATATCCATTCATAATTCACCCCATTTACGGTTAATTTGATTTTAATGCCTTTCGGCAGGCGCTGTTTTTGCGCCACCTGGTTGAGATCAGCTGAAGAATCTGGCCACTGAGTCAGCTCATTCGGATTGAGCACTAAAATTTCAAATTGTTCGACATGATTGAGCAAGACGCTGGATTCTGGCTGATCACGTCCGGTCTGGTTCAGATTACGGTATTTTAAACGGTAAAGCTTTTGCTCCTCTGAACGGTACTGGTATTCCACGCGTTCATCAGGCGAAATACCTTCCTGCAAAGGATCAGTTACGCCTGTTTTACTAAAATTAAAACGTCCATTTTGTAAAACCAGTGCAGGTTGAATCTGGCCATTTATATTGGCTGTCAGTGGTACCGCCTGCACCGTATCACGTAAAATCTGCTGATAAGTATCCTGCAACTGGTTTAAACGGTATTCATGCATCGCATTCTGGTCTTTGCTTTTATTAATATAATCAAAAACCTGCCAACCTAGTGCAGAAAGCACCGCAAAAATGGTAATGGCGACCAATAATTCAACTAAGGTAAATCCTTGAGGCTTCATGGTACTGGATTCTTACGGTGATTAAAAAATGTCAGGGTGCTAATACCAGATTCCACTTGCCCACTTTCAGTATTAATGAGACTAACTTGTAACTCAATCCGCTGCACATTGGGGCTAATAGTCGGCTCGCTCCGTTTATCAATCTGCCAGGTTTCGTTCTGCTGGGTGAGTTGCCTTGAAGATGTTCCACTCAGCCACTCCTGATTGATTTCCATTTGTGCCGCTTCATTCAATGCAACAAATTGGGCTTTAGTTCTAAGTACTGCATGGGCAGTAGACTGGGTATATTGCATCGCCACTTTGGTCAGGGTCATGGCTGCTGTAGCAAAGATGGCCAAAGCCACCATAACTTCTAGCAAGGTAAAACCTGAGGCAGACTGAAATCGGCTCTTCTTGGAGCGAAAAGCACCTGTTTTGCAAATCATTTTGGAAACGGTGCTTGTGAAGTGAGCGTCCGCAAGGTCTTGTTTCGGCACTCGGTTCAATACAGCCCCATGCATGAAATCTTTAGCCGGCATTGATTTTACCCAGATGATCAATTTCTATTGGATGGCCTACTTCACGGTTTTCTAGAAAAAACTGGATACGTACCGGTTTCACTTCACCATTGCCCAGCCAGATCAGCTTGGGCGTATCTGCCTGAGTCAGGTCAGGGTTCTGAGCATTTGTATAACGCTGTTCCAGAGCCTGCACCTGAAAAGACACCTGCTCCGGTAAATTACGCAGCTTAAATTCTGCATAATTCTGCCATTTTTGTGCATTGATCGTGGACTGGGTCTGTGGTCGATATTCCGTGACCGCATAACGAAACGGCGTCACATCTGTCGCAGGCTGAATAGTCAATGCCAATATACGTGACTGATCATTGGCTTCTCTTAAAATACGCTGTAGGTCCAGCAGCAGAACTTCCCTCGCCTGCATGGCTTTACGCTGCTCGACCCCGCCTGTATTTATCAAAACCAATGAGGCCATAATTCCCATAATCACAATGACGACCATTAGTTCTACTAAGGTAAATCCACGGATGTGATAAGGAGAACTGGTCATATCCAAACCTTAGACCAATTGCCCGACTGAATGCACGTGTTTGGGCAAGGCCAGAGCCTGATCAATATAAGCGACCCGCAAAGTATCTCGTGAACCCAGATAACGCTGATAGAAGCTGGAATTCAGAATTGCTGCCGCACCATAAGTCAGTGACCAGATTGAGGCCAGATAATCACGTACCGACATACTGCTATTGATGGAAGCCAGATAAGTTTCAGTCATACGGATAATCAGACGTAAACGCTGTTTACGCACCTGATAAAGTTCGCTAAACAGATGCTGAATTCCCACACCCGTTGTTGAAAGTCGTTCTTCAATCTGGTGAAACAGGACCGTACGTTCAGGATGATGTAAATGGTGCAGCATAAAGAAAGCCAGATGTTCAGGAAAAGCCTTGTCACTGTCCTGGATCATTTCCAGCAACATGCGCTCATTACGGATAATCAGCAGCATGTACAGTTCATCTTTACTTTGAAAGTGTTTATAGAGTGTCCCTTTGGCCAGATCAAGCTCGGCAGCAAGTGCATCCAGAGTCATGCCTGCTTCACCATTTTCCAGCAGAAGCTGCTCTGCCACTTGAAAAATTAAGGTTTCTCTTGCTCGAAACTGAGCCTGACGATCCATCTTCACCCTATAACTCTCTTGTCTCTTATCTAACTTTATTTACTTTAAATTAAGCAGGTTCTCAAAGTTTTGCTTTGTGATTTCAGCCATTTCTTCTAGCGACTTATCATATACATCGCAAAGCGCTTTGGCTACATAAGGAACGTATTTAGGCTCATTAGATTTACCGCGATACGGCATAGGAGCCAGATAAGGACTATCCGTTTCAATCAGCACACGATCCAGCGGAACCTGCTTAGCAACGTCACGCAGATCCTGTGCATTTTTAAAAGAAATAATGCCTGAAAATGAAACATAGTAGCCGCAGTCTAAAACGGCTTTGGCGGTTGCCCAATCTTCGGTAAAACAGTGCAAAATACCATGTGTAGATTTTTCTGCACGAATGATGTCAACTGTATCGTGCTTGGCCACGCGGGTATGCACCACCACCGGTTTTTTCACGATTTGTGAAGCATGAATATGACGGGCAAAACAGTCTTTCTGTTCAGAAATGAAGTCGGTACTATGATAATAATCCAGGCCAGTCTCGCCAATTGCCCAGACTTTTTCAGGCTGCGCCAGCTCCACCAGATATTCTGTGGTGGCGCGCGCCATAGTGGCAGCTTCTTCACAAGGATGAACGCCGACGGTATAACCGACATCTGCATGACGCGCCGCAATCTTGGCCAGCTCGATATGATCATCCAGATCGACCGAGATACTCATGAACTTTGATACACCTGCTTCACGAGCCTGCGCAAGGGCCTGATCCAGATCACCATCATAAGGTGTTAAATCAAGCATCGTTAAATGACAATGAGTATCTACAAACACAATGAGTTTCCTACCAAAGGTAAATTAACTACATAGTGTAACTTTTACGTCCTACAGATTTAAGACCTGCAACCAGACGTTCTGCTTCATTTTTGAAAAAAACGCCTTTTTCACCTGTCAACTGGATCCCGAAGCCTTGTGGTTTGAGGCCATTTTGCTTCTGGGACACCCAGATCACTTTACCGGTTAACGGAATTTTCTGGCTTTGTTCAGGCAAAGTGGTTAATACAAAAACCTCCTCACCGAGTTTAACGGGCTGCTTGGAAGGAATAAAAAGTCCACCACCCACCACATAAGGCATGTAACTGGCAAAGAGCGTTTCCAGATCCGCTATATTGGCATGAATAATCCCGCCCATACGTGGTTGCATATCGTTTCCCCTTAATTAAAGATTCATCAGTTTGATACACAATTCATCGAGTACCAGATTACTTTGTACGTTCTGCTCGAGATATCGCTTGGCTTGCTGAAAATCTTCATAAATCTTAAAAAGTGTTTCTAATGAATATTGTTCGGCCAGCACATCGAAGTTCAAATCAATGTTTTTTACCGCCTGATTTAGCTTGACACAAATCAAATCGGACAACAAGTATTCAAACATTTGACCAAATTCACCAAAACTCAAGCTTTTATTCCACTTGGTCGCAATTGCCATCGGCATATTTTTTTGGGTGACCAGTTTGGTCCAGTCTGCCAGAAATTCCTGACGTAAAGGCAGCCAGCTACCTTGAGCCACTTCAACTGCCTGTAAAGGCATCTGATTTGACAGGCTCATCAGCAGCTGTTGCTGGCTTGAACCTGCGTCAGGCAATTGTTGCTGCACATACGCACTAAACTGCTCAGCTGAAATCCGGTCCAAAGCAAAGTGTTGCAGGCGACTCCGGATTGTGGCCGGTAATTTCAGATAATGATCGGCGAGCAGGATAATAACAATATTTTCACCCGGCTCTTCCAGGGTTTTTAACAAGGCATTCGAAGAGGCAATATTCAGGGCTTCTGCCGGTTCAATCACAATGACCCGCCAGCCATCTACGGTCTGTTGCACAAAAGGCAAAAGATCGCGGATTTTTTCAATCCTGATTTTGGCGTTCTGTTTTTTATTGTCTTCATCCGTGCTGATGTGCACATAATTCGGATGGGTATCGGCTTTGAGCCACTGACAGCTGCCGCATTCACCACAGGCCCCGGCAGGCTGACGATTCAGGCACAATATCCAAGCCAAAAACTGCTGGCTAAAAGCTTCTTTACCGCAACCTTTTTTCCCATAAAATAATAACCCATGCCCCAGTTTGGGAAAACGGCCAGTCAACGTTTCCCAAACCTGTTGCTGCCATGGATAAATCTGTGCTTTGACATCAAAAGGCATGTATTTGACTCTTCTTAGGCAAAATGGGAAAGATCCATCTGATTCAATCGATCCAGATCTTCCTGGGTATCCACCCCTGGCGGCAAGCTGGCTTGGGCCACCGCAATGGCAATACGGTGTCCATTTTCCAGTACCCGTAATTGTTCTAGAGATTCCAGTTTCTCTAACACACCCATTTCCCAGGTCACATATTCTTGCAACAGTTTGACCCGATAGGCATATAGGCCTAAATGACGATAAGCCTGATCATGCAGCTTTGGTTCAGCCAGCTTGGCTCCCTCACGGTCATAAGGAATGGTGGCACGGCTAAAATACAGTGCTTGATTGTGTTTTGACATCACCACTTTAACAATGCTGTCACGCTTAAATTCTGCTAGCTGATAAATAGGCTCACATAGCGTCGACATCGAGCAGGTTGGCTGATCTTCCAACAACTGCGCCACCTGCTTCACCAGTTGTGCCGGCAGTAAAGGTTCATCGCCCTGCACGTTTACAATGATGTCATCACTCGCCCAACCCTTGATTCGAGCCACTTCGCTTAAACGGTCCGTACCGGAAGGATGATCAGCTGAAGTCAGCACCACATCCACACCTTCGGCTTGGCAGACTTCTGCAATACGTTGATCATCGGTCGCCACACACAGATCGTCAAAACCTTGCACTTTTTTAGCCTGATCGACCACACGCAGAATCATGGGACGTCCATGAATATTCAGCAAAGGTTTACCAGGTAAACGTGAACTCGAAAATCGTGCAGGAATGACTATATGTTTCATCGAAAATAAACCTTAGGAAATGGAAATACCCTGTTGGAGCAATTGCTGTTGTAATACCGAATAACAGGCATCAGACAAGACCGCATTTACCGGCACCACCCAGATTTCACGCTGATAATCTGGGTATTTCTGGAGCAATGTCATCATTTTGACCGCATCTTTTTCAGTGGTAATGATGGGATGATTATCTTCAAATTGCAGATCTTCAATTGCATAATCATGATGATCTGGAAATTCATGGCACTGGAACTGCTGCAAACCAAGGCTTTTTAGCGTCTGATAAAAACGTTGTGGAAAACCAATACCGACCACGGCATAAAAATTAGTTTCAGGATCAAAGCTTTTACTACTGTCCTGATTCAATAGATAAGGCTGTGAGGCGGCCAGATGCATATGTAAAGAAGAGGTCGGATTGGCGGCATGTTCAATGATGGTACCCGTCTCCAGCCGCGTCACCGGTTCACGCAGATAACCTTCTGGCAAGAGCTTCTGGTTGCCCAGACCGCGATTATTGTCCAGCACAATCCACTCAATCTGACGATTTAAAGCCCAGTGCTGTAAACCATCATCGCAGATCACCAGATCCAGCGCATGCTTTTCCAGTAAAAGCTCAATACTTTTCTGCCGATTAGGCCCTACGGCCATCGGCACACCGGTCGCCTGAACAATCAAGGCAGGTTCATCTCCCACCACCTCTGGTGCAGTATTTAAATCGACATAAGCAGGAAAAGCACCTTTCCCGCCATAGCCCCGGCTAATCACCCCGACCCGCACACCTTTTTGCGTTAAATACTCTACCAAGTGAATCAGTAAAGGAGTTTTACCACTCCCTCCTACTGTAATATTGCCAATCACCATAACCGGGACAGGAGCCGTATAACTGGTCTTGATTCCTTTGCGGTAAAGCCACTGATTGCTCACAAAACCCAGACGATAGAGCCATGACAACGGACGCAGCACCACCAGCCACTTTGCCTGTGCATTCCAAGCATCCTGAATGATCTGTGCCAAAGCCATGACTTAAGACTCCTCGAAGTTACGTTGATGCAGCTGATAATACGCTCCTTGACACGCGATCAGTTCGGCATGGCTGCCCTGCTCGACAATACGTCCCTGATCCATCACCACAATCCGGTCTGCATTTTCAATCGTGGAGAGGCGGTGAGCAATCACAATAGTCGTACGACCTTGCATGGCCTGATCAAAAGCACGCTGAATATAATATTCAGATTCATTATCCAGCGCACTCGTGGCTTCATCCAGAATCAGAATCGGTGCATCTTTCAAGATTGCCCGGGCAATCGCAATACGTTGACGCTGTCCGCCAGACAAGTTCAAGCCTTGAGCACCCAGAGGGGTATCATAGCCCTGTGGTAAAGCCATAATAAAATCATGCGCATAAGCCGCTTTAGCCGCTGCAATCACTTCTGCATCCGTGGCATTTTCCAGCTGACCATAGGCAATATTTTCACGTACAGTACGGTTAAACAGCACGACTTGCTGGTTCACCATCGCAATCTGGGTGCGTAAAGCGGTGAGCTCAAAATCAGTAATCGGTTTTTGATCCAGTAAAATCTGCCCCGAGCTCACTTCCTGATAACGGACCAACAGATTGACCAGCGAGGTTTTACCGGCACCAGAACGCCCGACCAGCGCTACGGTTTCACCTGCTTTAACTTTCAGACTGAAATCATGAATTGCATGATGGCCATCTGCATAGATCAGATTGACCTTTTCAAACTGGATCTCGCCTTTTAATGAATCGGTCAGCGTTCCGCTATTCTGCTCTTCCGGCATATCTAGAAGGTCAAAGACTGAATGTGCTGCTGCCATACCGCGCTGAATTTTCTCATTTACATCGGTCAAGGCTTTGATTGGTCTAGCCAGCATGCCGGCAGCGGTAATATAAGCCACAAATTCACCCGCAGAAGTGTCGCGTAGGATCTCTGGGCGCAAGGCAATAAACATCACAATGCTGAGGGAAATAGACATGATCAGCTGTACAACCGGACTGTTCAGCTGCTGTACCGCAACCATTTTCAAACCACGGCGCAGGTTTTCCATCGAGTTATAGCGAAAACGCTCCTGCTCATAACTCTGACCACCAAAACCTTTTACAACCAGATTGGCATTGACCGTTTCCTGCACCACATGGTTGACATCGCCCATCGTGTCCTGCACCTGCTGAGAAAGCCGGCGCATGCGTTTGGCCGCCTGACGAATAATCAAGCCGATGACTGGTCCAAAAACCAGAATACATAAGGTCAAACGCCAGTTGCTATATAGGAGATAGCCCAACAAAGCAATGGTGATCAAACCTTGCTGTATGATGGTTCTGAGTGCTTCTGTTGAGGCTCCTGTGAGCTGCTCGACGTTATACATGATTTTAGCCGTAATATGGCCGCTGGTATTGTCGAGAAAATATTGTGCGGGTAAACGCAATAATTTCGCAAACACTTCCTGCCGGATATTAAACACCAGATTACGGGAAATGACCGCCGTATAATAGCCACCCAGAAACAGCCCCAGACCACGGAAGAACATCAATATAACGACCAGGAAAGGGAAAAGTGAAGTAAAGCCCTGATCTCGATTTTCAATTGCCTCAATAATATGTTCCAGTAATTTGGCGACAGAAACCTCTGTTGCCGCATTAATGGTAAAACCCAGAAGAACAAGCAGTGCTATTCCCCAGAAGGGCTTTAAATAACTTAGCAGGCGAAGATAGACCTTGAAATCGTGCTTCACTAATAACCTCGAGTTGGTACTTTCGTACTGATATTGACATTCACAAAGCCAAGCTGCCCTGCTACATCCATGACACGAATAACATCCTGATGACTTGCTTTTGCATCCGCTGCAATCACAAACATTAAATCACGGCGCTCATTCGAAATCTGTTTAATTGCGGTATTAAGATCAGCCGCTTCTTTACTCGCTATAGACTGACCGTTGACCGCATAGTGACCATTGGCATCTACAATCACTTCAATTTTCTGATCAAAATTTTTCGGTGGCACCCCCTGTGCATCAGGCAATGTCAGGTTCATCCGGCTCATCTGGTTAAACGTGGTAGACAGCAATAAAAACACCAGAATAAACAGCAGACAGTCAATCATCGGCGTGAGATTGATATGCACATCCTCGACCTGATTGCGTTTAAATTTCATCGCCTGCTCCTAACCTGCTTTCTTGATGTGTTCTTTGACATCCGAAGCATGGCGGTAGAACAAGCTAGCATGAAACAAGGTCGCCTGCTGTTCAAGTTCTGCGACATATTCCTGTACCAGACGCTGAAAATAACGATGTGCAAACACCGCAGGAACTGCAATCAACATCCCAGCTGCTGTGGTGATCAGGGCTTTAGAAATTCCCGGCATCATCAGCACCGGATCACTGTTTGTGCCAATATCAATCATCAGAAAGGATTCAATAATTCCGATCACGGTTCCGAGCAAACCCAGCAACGGAGCTACTGCGCTTAAAGTCCCCAGAAAATTGATATTTTTTTCTAAATAGGTGATTTCCTGAGATGCCATCGCTTCCATCTGCGCGCGGGCATACTGCTCGGACTCATCACGTGCCTCTGCACCGACACTAAAGATCCGCCCCAATGCGCTGCTTTTTAAGGTCGCACTCTGCTGCAGCTTTTCGATGGCCTCATCTGCCCCCTGTGTCGGACCTATCAGAAGTGAGCTTGGCAGTACCAGACTCTTTTTTAAGCGAATGAGCCGCTCGACCGAAATTGCGACCATAAAAATCGAACACAATACCAGCGGCAGCATAAGCCAACCGCCTGCTTTGACCAATTCCCACATCTGATTTATTCCCCAATAAAAACAAATTATAAATTATTTATTCATCACCCAAAATTGCAAGAATACCATCCAGCTCTTCCAGAGAGTGATAGCTGATCACCAATTTTCCTTTACCTTGGCGGTTATAGTCAATTTTAACGTCTGCACTGAAACGTTCAGATAAACGCTGGCTTAATTGCTGAATATCCGGTGCGATTGCCGCTTTCTGCTTTTCTGTTTTAGGCATATTGAAATCACGCACCAGCTGTTCAGTCTGACGTACCGACAAACTCTTTTCAATCACCATATCGGCAACTTTCAGCTGATCTTTGGCTTTTAAGGTCAGGATGGCACGCGCATGCCCCATATCCAGCAAGCCCTGCTGCATAAAGTCCTTGACTTCTTCTGCCAAGGTCAACAGGCGCAGCAGGTTACTGACGGTGGTACGTGCTTTACCGACCGTATCGGCAATTTCCTGATGACTCAGACCAAACTCATCATGGAAGCGCTGCAAGGCCATTGCCTGATCAATCGGATTCAGATCCTGACGCTGGATATTTTCAATCAGGGCCAGTGCAATCGCCACCTGATCATTCAGATTACGGACAATTGCCGGAATCTCTGTCAGGCCCGCCAGTTGCGCCGCACGCCAGCGACGTTCGCCCGCAATAATTTCATATGGATAACGTTCATCATCGACCGGACGAATTACGATAGGCTGCATGATGCCATGCTTTTCAATCGAGGCTGCCAGTTCCTGCAAATCCTGTTCTTTAATATGACGGCGAGGCTGGTATTCACCACGTTTGAGCAAATTTACATCAATCTGTTTCAACTGGCCATGATCGAGGCCTTGAGCTTCAAGTTGTAATTTTTCTTTTTGAATTGATCCTAGCAAGGCATCCAAACCACGACCTTTGGCGAGTCCACGTTTCTTGACGGTCATGCTTTACTTCCTTTTTTCACTCTGCTTTTCTTTAATACTTCAGCCGCCAGATTTAAATAAGCGACTGCACCCTTTGAGCTTTTCTCAAAATAAATTACCGGCAAACCGTGTGCCGGAGCTTCTGCCAGACGGACATTACGCGGGATCACGGTGTCATACAGCTTTTGCCCAAAATATTGTTCGAGTTCTTCAGAAACATCACGAGTCAGGGCATTACGTGCATCATACATGGTACGTAACACACCCACGATTTGGAGTTCCGGATTCAGCGCCTGCTGGATCCGATCAATGGTCTGGGTCAGATCTGCCAACCCCTCCAGCGCATAGTACTCACACTGCATTGGAATAATCACGCCATCGACTGCAGCCAGAGCATTGACAGTAATCAGACTCAAACTTGGAGCACAGTCCACAATAATATAGTCGAATGCAGATTCGACTTCCTGCAATGCTTCGCGCAAAATGAACTCGCGCCCTTTTTGCTCCGCAATCGCCAGCTCTACCCCGGCCAGGTCACGGTTGGCACCTAAAACCTTATAACCGACTTCCGCCTTGGTAATAGCGGTTTCAATCGGCACTTCACCCAGCAATACGTCCGTAATCGAATACAGCAGGTCATTCTTTTGAATGCCTGAGCCCATGGTCGCGTTTCCCTGTGAATCCATATCCACCAGTAAAACACGTTTTTTTAACACAGCTAAGGATGCCGCCAAATTTACTGCGGTTGTGGTTTTACCGACACCACCCTTTTGGTTTGCAATCGCAATAATTTGTGCCATGTTGACCCCAATCCTTTGAAAATATCAAATATGTTTTAATAAAAGTAAATGACGCTGTTCGTCTAAACGCGGAACTTTCAGCTCAATAACCTGACAGCTAAACTCATCTTTTAATGCATCCACTTCATCGGCAGGAATCAAGCCTTTCATAGAGGCAATAATACTTTGCTCATGCATATACGGCCGAGAGGCATTGACAAAGTCAGTCAATGAGGCAAATGCACGACTGGTAATCACATCAAACTGGCCCAGCTCATTGATACTGTCTTCATTTTCTACACGGGTTTGTACCGCGATGACATTTTTTAATTTTAAATCAGCAATAAACTGCTTCAGGAAACGGATTTTCTTACCGTTTGAATCGAGTAGCACACATTCACGCTCCGGCTGACAAAGCGCAATAATCATACCCGGCATACCGCCACCTGTGCCAATATCCAGCAGACGACCTGCTGGCAGATCTTTCAAGATGCTCAGACTATCAAGCAGATGCTTGACCAGCATCTCCTTAGGATCACGAATCGCGGTCAAATTGTATGCTTTATTCCAAAGTACCAAAGCATCCTGGTACTTAAGTAATAAATTTAAAGCTTCATCAGACAGCACTAAACCTAAAGCCTGGCTACCCTGCTTTAGTTCTTGAAAAAACGTGTGCATAAACAATCAACGCTCGAAAAAGTTAGGTGGAAGTATACCGATTTCTCTATATTGGGACAGTAGGGAGTGCTTAGTGAATATTCACTTAAGTAGACTTCCCTTCACGGATCGCCAAATCCAGTGCAGTTAAACGTTCAGGTGTGCCCACATCCACCCAAAGACCGGATAGTTTAGAGGCAGCGACCTTGTTTTCCAGCATCGCCGCTTTTAATAAAGGTGCTAAAGGACGCTTTCCGGCCTCCAGTCCCTCAAACATTTTAGGATCAATCACCGATACACCGCTAAAGGTCAGGTTTTCACCTGTGACTGACTGCTCAAAGGTATATGCCTTTCCTTCAGCCAGCGTAAAGTCACCTTGCGGATGCTGCTCCGGATTTTGCACCAGAACCAGATGAGCCAGATTTTCAGCCAGCTCAATCTTTAATAGCGGCGCAAAATCCATCGTGGTCCAGACATCACCATTGACCAGAATAAATGGCTCATCTCCTAATAATGGTAAGGCATTGATAATACCCCCCGCCGTTTCCAAGCCTTCAGCCTCACGTGTCCAGCGAATATTGACACCAAACTGCGAACCATCACCCAGTGCACCAATCAGCACATCGGCCAGCCAGGCAGAGTTGATGACAATTTCAGTCACTCCAATCTGTTTAAGCTTTTCAATATGCCAAACAATTAAAGGCTTACCACCCACTTCAAGCAATGGCTTTGGTTTATAGAGAGTTAATGGACGCATGCGATTACCAAGGCCCGCAGCTAAAATCATGGCTTTCATTTAAGCAGCCACCTCGTATAAACCATATTTTGCTTCAAAGGCTGGCATGACTTTTTCATGCATGAATTGCATGAATGGCTGTAATTCTGCATACGGTTTGGTCTCTTGCAGCAGATACCACATCACCCGTGGCAGGTCTTTGAGATAAGCTGATTTACCATCGCGTTCAAACAAACGTACAAAAATACCCAAAATCTTGATATGACGCTGAATCGCCATCATATCGGCATCCTTTTTAAACTGCTCAAAATCACGTTCTTGCTTGGATGCTGCCGGTAACAGGTCGTAGAATATTTTAAACCACTGATAGACGCGGTCTGCATTCCACTGTACATAAGCATCACGAGTGATTGAAATCAGGTCATAGGTATCTGCACCGATCACCGCATCCTGAAAATCAATCACGCCCAGCTCAGTCTCATTCTCAATTTTCATCAGGTTACGGCTATGAAAATCACGATGTACAATCACTTGTGGCTGTGCCAGAGCCGCATTGGCCAGAATTGCAAAAGTACGTTTAATCAGAGCAGTATCAGCTTCTGTCGGCTGAATTTCTAGAGCTGGCAACATCCAGTCCGTCAGCAACTCCATTTCTGAAATCAGCTTTTCATAAGAATAGACAGGAAGCTGACCTTCTCCCGGGATTGATTGTAACTGGATTAACTGCTTAAAACTCTGCTCATAATAGGCATCCACCGTTTCATCATTCAGCAGATTGGACAGCAATACATCACCAAAATCTTCTAGCAGCAAAAAGCCTTGTTTCAAGTCTTTGGACACGATATGCGGAACGCGAACGCCATGTGCATCAAAAAACTCATCAATCGTCACAAAAGGCACACAATCTTCTTTTTCTGGAGGTGCATCCATGAGCATAAATGTTTTATTATTCAGTTTGATTCGTGCATAACGACGGAAGCTAGCATCGCCTGCTAAAAAATGAGTTTCAAACTGATCTGAACCAAGTACAGAGGCAATCCAGGATTGTATTGATTGTTCGCGTGGTGTGTTCATTTGCAATATATTCTAATACAGGCTGAGTTTTTAAAGTGCTAAGTGTAGCTACTTATCAACTTTTTCTCTATGATGCGACAATAATTAATTGCGATAAAAGCATGATTGGTTAATGAGACAAATGAAGCATCACTTTAAAATCAACCCTCTAGCGACTGCGATCTTAACCCTTTTATGTGGCAGCTCAGCATCAAGCTATGCTGCATCAACTGTCTCATCCGATGTAAATGCAGAACAACTCAAACAGCACATTAATGAGACCTATCCAGGTGAAGCATTTTTCTCCCAGTATTATATCGACAAGTCTGCTCCAGAAGCCCAGCAGCGCCAAGGCAAAGCGTTAAGTTCAGCTTATTGTGAGGGTGCCTGGATTACCCCGATTTCACCGGATACACCGGCGATTGATCCAGAACAGGCGACTTCGACTATTACGGCAGATTATGGACATTATAATCCGACAGGTGATTCTTATCTGGAAGGTAATGTACTTATAGACCAGCAAGGCCGCCAGATTCGTGCAGAAAGAGTCACCATTGATCAGACTCAAACCTATGCCCAGGCAGAAGGACATGTGCAGCTTGCACAGGGCGGCCTGATCTCGCAAAGTGATGATATCAATTATAATTTAAAAACCCAGCAAGGCGACCTGAACAACAGTTTTTATATTTCAGAACAGCAACATGCCCATGGCCGTGCAGAAAAGATTGCCAAAACCTCAGACAATACCCTCGAGCTGGAAAATGCCACTTATTCCACCTGTCCACCTGAGCAAAAACCGACCTGGAAAATTCAGGCAGACGAAATCAAGCTAAACCAGGAAACCGGGCGCGGGGAAACTCGCAATACCAAACTATACGTTAAAGACGTTCCCGTTTTGGCGGTGCCTTATTTCAACTTCCCGATTGATGACCGCCGCACGACAGGTATTCTCACCCCAACCTTTGGCTTTACCAATGATGGCGGCCTGGAACTTGGTGTACCCGTCTATTTAAATCTGGCGCCACAATATGATGCGACTGTGACGCCGCGGTATATCGGTGACCGTGGTGCGATGCTGGATGCGGAGTTCCGCTACTTAACTGAAAACTTTGGTGCAGGCCAGATCTGGGGAGGCTATCTGCCGTCCGACGAAAGCTATGACAATGAAGACCGGAAAAACCTGCATTTCCTGCATAACTGGCAAATCAATGATCAGTTTTCTACCCATTTAGAGTATAACTATGCGTCGGACAAAGATTTTTTCTCTGATCTGGACAACAACCCCGATTCAAAAACTGACCTAAACCTGCGCCGTGCATGGGAACTGAACTATCAAAATGGTATTCCTGGACTGAAAGCGCTCTTCAAAGTTGAAGATTTCCAGACGCTTGATTCGAGTGTGTCCGATGAAGACCGCCCTTATGCCCGTTTGCCACAGCTTTTGGTGAATTATAAACGGGGCAATCCGCTTGGTTTCGAGGCTGAGTTTAATAACGATACCGCCTATTTCCAGAAAGATCTGAGAAATATTAAAGAGGCCAATCCAAATGGTACTGTTTATCAACCAAGTGGAACGCGAATCTATAATGACTTTTCGGTACGTTATAATCATCGTACGCCGTGGTCATTTATCATTCCAGAAGTATCTGTCCGTAACATCAATACTTTTTATGATGAAGAAACTCAGAACCGCAGCTCATCCAGTGAGAACCATTCGGTGGTGGTACCAGAATTTACGCTGGATACGGGCCTGACCTTCGAAAAAGAAGGGCGTTATTTACAAACCTTAAGCCCTCGCCTGTTCTATGCTTATTCACCCTATGAAAATCAGCAAAACCAGCCGAATTTTGACTCAGTGGTGGCATCAATTAATTATGATCAACTATTCAGTCCACGCCGTTTTTATGGCCATGACCGTTTAGAAGACAATAACTTCGCATCTTTAGGGCTGAGCTACAGCCTATTTAATGAAGACGGTCTAGAGCGTTTACGTGCCAGTATCGGCCAAAGTTTCTTTTTTGAAGACCGCCGTGTAACCCTGGAACAAGACACGGATAAGTTTGACCGTGAAAGCCATACTGGCCCTGTGATTCAGCTAACCAGCCAACTTTCCAGCAATCTCCATGTCAATCTTAACTCCAGCTGGATGTCCAATGGCGATAATGCCCAGCGCGATTTGCAGGTTTATTATACGGGTGACCAGGGCAACCTGTATAACTTAGGCTATTTCTATCGCAAAGATATTCCAGAGCGCCAGGATCGTTATGATCAGGTGGTGGGCTCATTTATCCAGCCCATTGCCAACAACTGGCGTCTGGTTGGACATGCCCAGTTTGATCTGGACAATAGCGTGGCACGTGAATATTTACTTGGCGTAAACTATGAGTCATGCTGTTGGGGCATGTCGGTATATGGACGTTCATATTATAATGACCTGGACGATGTGAATGATTCAGGCGTCAAAGCCAAACGCGCAATTATGGCTGAAGTGACCTTGAAAGGCCTCGGTGGGTTAAGCAACAAACTCACTTCATTACTAGAAAATCGCATTCTAGGTTTTAACAATATCAATCAAACTTGGACAGAACGTTAATGAAGACAAAACAGTTAAAACATTTTTTTAAAGCGACCGCATTGGCACTGTGCCTTTCTTCAGCAATGACCACGTTTGCTATTGCTCAACCTAAAGATGAAGTCGTAGCTGTTGTCGACAATAGCGTTATTCTGCGTAGTGATCTGGCCCAAAGCGTAGCTGAAGTTACTCACCAGCTGAAAAAGCAGAACAAGCAGGTGCCACCCCAGCCCTATTTAGAGCAGCAGGCGTTGGAACAACTGATTTTACGTCAGGCACAACTGGAACAAGTGAAACGCTATAACATCCGTCCAGACGAAAAAGCGTTAAACGAAGCTGTATTGAAAGTTGCCCATGACTCTGGGTCATCGAGCCTCGAAGCCTTTCAGCAAAAACTGGATGCTATGGCACCAAATACCTATGCGTCTTTGCGTAACCGCATTGCGGAAGACTTGGCACTTAACCGCCTGCGCCAGCAAATTGTGACATCACGTATCCAGATTAGTGATCAGGACGTGAAAAACTTCCTGAATACACCACAAGGTCAAGCTTTGCTCGGCAGTCAGGTGCATGTCTTGCATTTACGTATTACAGGCGAACATGCTGCACAAGTGGTCAACCAGGTAAAAAATGAGCTGAGCAAGACCAACGATATTCAGGCTATCAGCAAAAAATATACCAGCGCTGATGTGCAGGTTGAAGCTGCTGATATGGGCATGCGCAACCTGGCAGAAGTGCCAGCCGAGCTTGCCGCACGTATTACGACGCTACAGCCTGGCCAGACCTCAGAACCGATTACGGCTGCTGACGGTGTACATATACTCAAGCTTCTGGAACGTAAAGGTGGTGAGAAAAAGGCGCTTGTTCCCCAGTACCTCACTCGGCATATTCTAATTCAGCCATCTGAAGTGGTAAGCCCTGAAAATGCCAAACAAATGATTGACAGCCTGTACAACCGCTTAAAACAGGGCGAAGACTTCACCGTGCTGGCTTCCACTTTCTCCAGTGATCCGGGTTCGGCCCGTGATGGCGGCAGCTTGGGCTGGGTAAGTCCGGGAGTGATGGTACCTGAGTTTGAAGAACGCATGAAAAATACACCTGTTGGCCAATTTAGCACACCATTCCAGTCTCAGTTTGGCTGGCATATTCTGCAAGTGACTGATACCCGTCAACAAGATATGACTCAGGAATATCAGGAGCGTATGGCACGCCAGATTTTGGGTGAGCGCCAATTTGATGCCGAACTGGACAGCTGGTTACGCGAAATCCGCAACAATGCTTATATTGAAGTTAAAGATCCGCAGCTTGACCCTAAACGCAACAATAAAGATTAAGGCGAAATTAACACGCCAGCTCTAAAACCTAATGCCGGTCAGTTTCAAAATTGACTGGCATTTTTTATTTCTTAAATTCTCGGGTGAAATGCAATAGAGCGTGATTTCTTAAAGCTCTAAGTTCATTTATAAATACTTCCACAGAATACTTAAAACCCACTCTTTCTTATTACTTCATTCAATTCCGATATAAAAAACAGTAAAGAAAAATCCTGTATTTACAACATATTTCTTTTAAAAAGATTTTATAAAATAAAAGCTTTTTATGAACCCTATTGCTGAATTATTTTGGACGATCTCTGCAAAAAAATTAATAAATCTTTAGAAAAAGTTTTAATTTCTGATTAAAAATTCAGCCTTAAGCTTGACTGAAATAATGACTATGGTCATCTCATTCTATCAATCTGGGTTTAGGTTCTTTAAATATTTTTATTGAAATGAATCAACTAATTATTGTGAGTGAGTCATATTTGGTGAGTTCAAAATTCTTGCTGAATATTTCACTAGAGCAGACTGAGACTATTTGTTAAGTATGAGCTAGCATTGCCATTAATCGCCATTACCTTCTAACAATCTTCTACCGATCCTTACAATTCAACTATACATCTTCAATGCCGGTTGGCATAAGTTCAAAACATAAGATAATAAATATTCAGTGGAGGAAAGCATATGCAAAACCTGCTAACCGTGATCTCATGGACGTATAGCCCTTCCAGCCGCCACCTGAAAATTATTTATAGTAATGGCGATATTGAACTGTACCATCCAGTTCCAGAATTTGTGTATAACAATCTGTTAAGACGTCAAGATAAAACGGCCTTTATACAAAAATATCTTGAATATAATCTACACTTTAACCGGATCGGTATTTATTAAAAGTCCACCAGACTAGCTGAACTATAAATTACTACGGAGTAACCTGCACAGACAGGAATATCTTGAGCATAAAATATAAATCCTGCTGAATCAGAGGAAAAATCAACTGCTTCAGCATGAGAAATGGGCTGATCAACCACCCATAAACCAACATTTGGCTTGAGTCATCGAGCCAAATGGCATCAACAAGAATAATAAGCCTTTCGTTCAATATCCAGTAAAATACCATTAAACATGCTTTATGCTGCTTCTTGATACAACGTGTGGAACCTTCTCCCTGCCATCTCTGAATGCTTAAAGTGCTCGCACCAGCTTAAACCGCTCTACCTCACGATCATCCGGGCAAGTAATTGTTTCTGTAAACATCAATAGTGGCCGAACCCAAATCGAATAATCACCATATAAACACTGATAAACCACCAATTTTTCTTCAGTCTCACTATGGGTCGCGACATGCAGCACCTGGTAAAGTTGCCCCTTATAATGCTGATAAATTCCACGTTGTAAGTCCATCGATCTGCTCCTTAAAACTCACGCTATATTAGCTAAAAAATAGTAATTTGCCGGCTAAGTTTACTTGAAAAATTAATTATTCATGCCATATATACGTCTGAAATTCATCATGAATCCCTCTATTAATTAACAAATACGATTAAACTAACAAAAATAAACTGTTTTGCCTATTCATGCATTTCTATTATCATTTACTTATCAAATAAATTTTACTCCCTTGGAGATGTTAGCAATGTTGGATCAAAATACTTCCGCCCAACTCAAAACCTTACTTGAACGCCTTAAAGCACCTATTGAGCTGGTGGCCACTTTAGATCAATCAGATAAATCTGCCAAAATCAAAGAACTGGTAGAAGAAGTTGCTGCTCTGTCTGATCGGGTGACTGCCCGTTTTGATGGTCAGAACAAACGTGTACCCAGCTTTGGAATTGCCAAAGCCGGTGAACAGCCACGGGTGTTCTTTGCAGGTTTGCCAATGGGCCATGAGTTTACTTCCCTGATTCTGGCATTGTTACAAACCTCGGGTTATGCCCCGAAAGTCTCTGATGAGGTGCTGGCTAATATTAAAAGCCTGAATATCCAGTCTGACTTCGATGTCTTTGTCTCTTTAAGCTGCCATAACTGTCCGGATGTGGTGCAGGCACTCAACCTGATTGCCATCTATAACCCGGGTACCACTGCCACCATGATTGATGGAGCCTTCTTCCAGGATGAAGTGGAAGAGCGCAAAATTATGGCAGTGCCGATGGTCTTCCAGGACAACAATCATATCGGTCAGGGTCGTATGACGCTGGAAGAAATCATTGCCAAACTGGATAGCAATGCAGCAGCCAAAGATGCAGAAAAACTGAATGCCAAACAAGCCTTTGATGTACTGGTGATTGGTGGAGGACCTGCGGGGAATACTGCCGCAATTTATGCTGCCCGTAAAGGCATTCGTACCGGGATCGTGGCTGAACGCATGGGCGGTCAGGTCATGGATACCATGGACATTGAAAACTTTACCTCTGTCCAGAAAACCCAAGGTCCCAAGTTTGCAGCAGAAATGGAAGCCCATGTACGTGAATACGATGTGGACATCATGAACCTGCAGCGTGTCTCTGCGATTAAAGGTGCCGATGAAACCTCTAGTGGTCTGGTAGAAGTCACCCTTGAAAATGGTGCAAAACTTGCCTCAAAAACTGTGGTGCTATCCACAGGGGCACGCTGGAGAGAGATGAATGTTCCGGGAGAGCAGGAATACAAGACCCGTGGCGTGGCGTACTGTCCGCACTGTGATGGCCCCCTGTTTAAAGGCAAACGTGTTGCCGTGATTGGTGGCGGCAACTCGGGTGTGGAAGCAGCGATTGATCTGGCAGGTCTGGTTGAGCATGTCACCCTGATTGAGTTCGATACCAAACTGCGTGCTGACCAGGTTTTGCAGGACAAGCTGAACAGTCTGGCAAATACCAGCGTCATCAAGAATGCGCTGTCTACTGAAGTGCTGGGAGACGGCTCACAGGTTACCGGCCTGAAATACAAGGACCGTGCTACAGATGAAGAGCATGTCGTTGAACTGGCGGGCATCTTCGTACAGATTGGTTTGCTGCCAAATACCGACTTTCTGAAAGGCAGCAAAGTCGAGCTAAGTAACCGCGGTGAGATTGTGATCAATGAGCGCAATGAAACCAGCATGAAAGGTGTGTTTGCTGCGGGTGACTGTACTACAGTTCCCTACAAGCAGATTATCATTGCCACCGGTGAAGGTGCAAAAGCCTCGCTGTCTGCCTTCGATTACATGATACGCTCAGGACAATAATTTCAAATTGACTGAAGGAAGTCCGCTTAATGCGGACTTTTTATCATGTCATCTTTTAAAAATTACTTTTTAATTTAAAGTTTGATCAATTATTTTTTATTATTCCCCTTTTTTATTTCCCTTTAATTGCTCTACTTGGCCTGTAATTAATTTTTATCATCTATTATCTGTATGTTATTGTCGGCAATCTCGTATTGTCAGCTTTAAAAAGCTGTCCTATGATGAAGCCACAACCTCCTCTTTCATGATCAAAAATAAAAAGGATAATATCCCGGGAGAAGAACAGTGCAATATCAATATCATTGTGCGTGCTGCGAAAAAGTGGTCGACTCCACAGAAAAATCATGTCCACATTGCGGTTCACACCATATTCGCAGTCCTTTTGGTTTCTGGATTTTTTGTCTGGTTGCCTGCCTCGTTACAGCACTTGTCTTTAAAGCTGTACATGTTTACATCCAGTCTCAACAGGAAAAGCCTGCTCACTTGAGCATTCTGGATGTACTACAAGAAGAAAATAAACGTTTTCGCTAAACTGACTTAACATCCGATAACCTAGACCTGATGTTTATCAGGTCTTTTTATGCACTTAGATTAGCATTTAAAATCCTATCTCCCGCCCTCTCCTGTTTTTCTCTCCAGTTCAGGATTTGCTATACTGCTTTTTTGCAGATGAGTATTTTTACTTATGGTTCAGTTGATTAAAAAAGGTGGTTTACGCGAGCGTGCCAATCGCAGTCGCCGCTATCAAGATTCAGAAAATACAGTAACCGCCCTAAAGCCCAATCGCTATACAAATAGCCAGAAGCAGGAGGTTTTCTACTTCATGCCTGAAGAAAAAAAGATAATCCCACCTGCTCAAAAACCAGACTAATTCATCAAAACCAATGCATCGTACCAAAGCCAGAGAGCAAAGATCAGAAATAACCCACCCGAGGCAATATCAATATAACTGCTTGAGCGTTGATATAGGTTTTTAATCTTGGGCCGGGAAATCAGCAACATCAGCAAGCTAAAGGTAATGAAAGTTTGCAGCGGAATAATCACTGTCAGTTGAGCCTTAAGGTACTGTGAGGCCGTTGAACTTAATGCCAGTGAAAATACACTGCTAAAATAAATCAATGTCTTGGGGTTAGACAGGTTGGTGAATAAGCCCAATGTGAAATAGCTTTTTGGCTCATCCATTGCCTTGCTATCATCAGCTGTTTGATGCCGATTTTTAAAACTTTGCCAGCCTCCACTTAGCATGGCCCACCCCATTTTTGCCAGAAACAGCCCACCTACTACCATCAGTAGCTGCTGAATCCAGGGAAATTGGTGTATTAACACCGTGAAACCGGCCAGCGTTAATACCACCCATACCACAATGCCGAGTGAAATCCCGGCAATAATCTTTAAGGCATTGGTTCGTCTGGTGGAGGCTGCACTTTTCGCAATAAGGAGAACATCTGGACCTGGGCTTAGTTGAGCAACAAAATGAAGGAGACAAATGGTAAAAAGCAAAGACATTCAAATCTCATCTCTGTATAAAAACTGATTATAACTTTGCTTCAAAGAATGAGAAAGTTCCCATAAAAAAGCCGAATCATCGGATTCGGCCTGAAATACTCAGCAGTGTGTCCTAATCTTTTTTTGGACCGACATCTTTCATTCCAATTTTTTTGGCATCGGGAGTCACTTCGCGTGCTTCACCATCAATAATCGTTGAGTCACTACGTCCTTGCTGGTTTTGCATATCCTGCATTTGACGCATCAGCTCAGAAAACGGGTTTTGACCTTGAGGGCTGCCCATATCCCCCATCATACCGCCCATCATTTTTTCCATCATGGCCTGTTGACGCTTCATCATCACTTTCATCATGGCAACCTTAAAGGCTTGCTGAACAGGTGGGATCAGCATCAATAGCGCCAACACATCCGTAATCAGGCCTGGAATTAACAGGAAAAAACCTGCCAGAATTTTAGGCAAATTCGACGATAATGCAGGATCTGCACTCATTTGTCCCATTTGCATCTGCTGCATTTGTGGCATAACTCCCGCAGAATATTTGCGGATCATGTTCATGCCTATAAAAAACGCGGCAATAAACCAGAAAAATACGTACCACATGCTCCCGACGAGGTCACCCACGCCAATCCACACAAATACTTCGAGGATTAAGCCTGCAAGGATAATAAGAAATAATTTCATGAAAATTAATCTGATCTCAGTTCAATAAATATTAAGATGCCGTAATCAACTGCTTCATCAGGATCAAGCTTTTTTGATACGCTTATGTAACAATATGGGCATTATTTTAGTTTTAAAGTGCAGGCATGTCATTAATTATCGGGATTGATCCCGGCTCACGTTTAACTGGCTACGGAATTATTCAAAAAGAAGGCTCAAAACTGACTTTTGTCGATGCAGGCACCATCAGAACTGAAACAACAGAAATGCCTGAACGCTTAAAGCGGATTTTTGCGGGTGTAGAGCGTATTGTCAAATTTTATGGGCCAACTGAGGCGGCTGTAGAACAGGTCTTTATGGCGCAGAACCCCGACTCTGCCCTTAAACTGGGCCAAGCTCGTGGAGCAGCCGTTGCAGCACTGGTCAATCTGGACCTAAAAGTCGCTGAATATACAGCGCGGCAAATTAAACAGTCGGTAGTGGGCTATGGGGCGGCAGATAAAGAACAGGTACAGATGATGGTCATGCGGATTCTTAACTTGACCATTAAGCCCCAGCAAGATGCTGCCGATGCGCTGGCTGCTGCAATTTGTCATGCTCATGCTTCAGGCAGCATGAGTAAAATGGCAGTACTGAATGCACTCGGCGGGATGGCACGTGGACGTAGTCGGGTCAGCAGTCGTCGCCGTTAAACTTTAACTTAAAATCTAAAAAATCTTGAATATCCAAGCTATTTATATCTAAAACATGCCACTGAACTTCGGTTAAGTCTGCATCTAATGGTCCAGTCAGGCTTAGCTGGAGTATTTTCTGAATAATCTTTTCTGGGCCTAATATTATCACTTTGACTTAGCCGGTAGCTAAACTTCCGATATGGTCTTTCAGGTCCAGTTCAGTCACCTGCTGTTCAAACCAGCGGCAAATCCTATCCCCTTAAAATCACCAATCAGTAATTTTTAAGGTTGGCATTTTAGTGTTCTTCCCGGTTAATAACTTGATAAATCGTGTGCTTCATCTCCTGCGCCTGCAAACCGCGCTCCCCGGCTTGGGCCAGACTGTCTCCTGCTAGAGCATGCAAAGTCACTATGTCATGTAAACTGAGCTGATTGGCAAACTGTGCTTTCAGACTGGCAATCATGCCTGCCAAGACATCTCCCATACCTCCGGTGCCCATCCCGGCGTTGCCAGCAGTGCAAATATAGAGCTGATCTTCCAGAATCAGGCTACCTGCACCTTTAAGTACCCATTGACCCTGATAGTGTTTTTGCAGCTGCCAGATTGCCTGTATACGGTCTGCTTCGACTTGATCCGTATGACAACCCAGTAAAGTGGCTGCCTCGCCGGGATGTGGTGTGGCATAGGTTTTATGATTTAAATTTTGGGGCTGTCTGGCCAGAAACCATAATGCGTCTGCATCCAGCACAACTTCCAAATTACTTTGCTGAAGCAAATCAAACCAGGCGGTATATTGCTGTTCTGCCCATACATCACGCCCTAGCCCCATACCAAAACAGACTGCATCGACTTGCTGTAGTAGAGCTGCGCGCTGCTCTTGATTGAGCGCATTGATATCACGCACCATGATATTCGGTGCACGTGCTAAAATCGCTGTATGATGTCTAGCATTACAGATCACCGTCACTTTACCTGCTCCGGCCACAAAGGCCGCTTCAGCAGCCATCATCACTGCACCGCCCATATCGGCATGTCCCCCAATCACCAGAACATGACCATAACTACCTTTATGACCAAAGGCTTCGCGCTTCGGTAAATAAATATCAGTAGGTGCAAGCTGTGCCAGTGCTTGAAGCTCAGAATCGGCAGGAATGACCGAGATCAGCTCAACCTTGCCACTATATGCTTTGCCTTTTCCAGTAAATAATCCGGCTTTTAAGCCCAATACCGTGAAACAGTAATCGGCTTTGACGGCAACAGGCAAAGGCTGTCCGGTATTGGCGTGCAAACCGCTGGGAATATCAATAGACACTTTAAATCCGGGCTGCTGATTGATCTTCTGAATAATATGCTGCCAGTTTGTATCCAGTTTTCGGTTCAGGCCAATACCAAATAAGGCATCCACATAAACCTGATATTCTTTTTGAAAATTAAAATTTTGATAAATTTGTAGGCCCGCTTGCTGACTTTCCTGAACAGCGTAGTGCAGTTCTTGAGAGGGACCCGCTTCGGCAGCATAAATGTCTACCTGAAACCCAGCCTGCTTTAAATACTTTGCCACCAGATAACCATCACCAGCATTATTACCCTGCCCGCAACATACTGCAATTGTTCGGATTTTTTGAGTCTCGAATAAAGCAATCAAGCGCTGACTGATCAGCCAGGCGACCTGCTGCATTAAACCATACGTACTATTTTGCCGGGCAAACCAGCGCTGCTCCCATGCTTGTACATCCTGGCTATGGTAAACTGGAGACTGCATTTTTCCTTCCCTGCTTCTGGTTTATGACTACACCCACTTCTCAAGCGCAAATACCAGTTTATCAACACGATCCTGGCGAACTCAAAGCCTGGATCAAAGCGCAAGCACGAGAACTGGGCTTTTCTGATTGTGTCATTGCCAAACCGGATGCTCAAGCAGAATTAGCACGCCTGCAAGAATATCTAGATCGTGGTTATCATGGCGACATGAAGTTTCTGGAAGACAATCTGGAGAAGCGCGCCAACCCCGCATTACTGGTTCCAAATACCAAATCCATCATTTGTGTGAGAATGGATTATCTGGTAGAGGTGCCTGAGCCGCGCATGATTCCGTTTGCACCCAATTCCGCCATTATTGCCCGTTATGCACGGGGCCGTGACTATCATAAAACTATGCGCGGACGGCTAAAAAACCTGGCAGCCAAAATCCGTGAAAAAATAGGTGAATTTGAATCGCGGCCTTTTGCTGACTCCGCCCCTATTTTTGAAAAATCTCTGGCTGAAAGCGCAGGTATGGGCTGGACCGGAAAACATACCCTGCTAATCCAGCAAAAATCCGGCTCATTTTTTGTTCTCGGTGAACTGTTTAGCTCACTTGAACTGCCTTTTGATGAGCCTGCAACCAAGCATTGTGGCTCCTGTACTGCATGTATTGATATTTGCCCCACTCAGGCTATTGTAGAACCTTATATGCTAGATGCACGGCGCTGTATTGCCTATTTGACTATTGAGTATAAAGGAATTATTCCTGAAAACTTAAGACGTGAAATTGGTAACCGGGTCTTCGGCTGCGATGATTGCCAACTGATCTGCCCATGGAACAGCTTTGCCCAGACCACTTCCGTGGAAGATTTTTATCCGCGACATGGGCTGGATCAGCTTAGTTTGCTGGAGCTATGGAACTGGGATGAAGCCACTTTTTTAAGTTCAACCGAAGGCAGTCCAGTTCGCCGGACGGGCTACCAGAGCTTTATGCGTAATATCGCCATCGGCCTTGGGAATGCACCTTTTAGTGCAGCTATTTTACAGGCCTTAACTGAGCGGCGTGATCTGCATGATGAGCTTGTGCAAGAACATATCGATTGGGCCATTCAAGAACAACTGATAAAATCACGATAATTTTCAATTTTTACTTCGGTTCACACTTTTCCGTCAAAGCCTTACACATCTTTCCTTCAAGCTGTGGCATAAAAAAAGACAGACGGATATTAGACCGGAGGTGAATATGCAAAAATCATCTAAAGATCAAAATCAGGAACAGCTGGACCAACTGCAAGATCAGAAGCAGCAACAGCAGCAGCCACAACAAGGTCCACTTAACTCCCCAAAAAACAATCAGCACGAACAGGATGAGCGTATCTTGGACAAGCAACATCGTACGGATTTACAGAATCAGAATATTCATGGAAATCATCGCGAATAATCTCCAACTTAACAGTCCAATGCAAAGTCCACCTTGTGTGGGCTTTGTTTTTTCTATAAGGTCATATTTTGCTAATGAAGCTGCTCTAAGTTTTACTTAAGATGTAAGAATGATAAATCATATGGATAGATCCAAGGACAAAAATATGAGTACTCACCAGCCTTTACGGAATGATTGGTCACGAGAAGAGATAGAAACTCTGTATCAACAGCCTCTTATGGACCTTTTATTTCAAGCCCAGCGTACCCATCGTGAATATTTTGATGCCAATAGCATCCAGGTTAGTACCCTGCTTTCCATTAAAACCGGAAAATGTCCTGAAGATTGCAAATACTGTTCTCAGTCAGCGCATTATGATTCTAAACTTGAAGCTGAAAAACGTATTGCAGTTGAAAAAGTCATTCAGGAAGCCAAAGAGGCCCTAGCTTCGGGCAGCTCACGCTTCTGTATGGGCGCAGCCTGGCGCAATCCGCATGAACGCGATATGCCTTATGTACTGGAGATGGTTCGCGAAGTCAAAGCACTGGGGCTGGAAACCTGCATGACTTTGGGTATGTTAAATGCCTCTCAGGCTGACCGTTTAAAAGAAGCGGGGTTGGATTATTACAACCATAATCTGGATACTTCTCGTGAATACTATTCCCATATTATCAGTACTCGTAGTTTTGATGATCGCCTGAATACCCTGGATCATGTTCGTGGAGCAGGTCTAAAAGTTTGTAGTGGCGGGATTGTCGGGCTGGGCGAAAGCCGCAATGACCGTATTGGCTTATTGTTTGAGCTTGCCACCTTACCTATTCATCCGGAGTCTGTACCGATTAATATGCTGGTACCGATTGAAGGCACACCAATGGCAGATGTCGAGAAACTAGATGTTATTGAATGGATTCGCACCATTGCCGTAGCACGTATCCTGATGCCAAAGAGCTATATCCGTCTTTCAGCTGGCCGTGAATCTTTAACTGATTCCGATCAGGCGTTGGCTTTTATGGCAGGTGCCAATTCGATTTTCTCGGGTGAGAAGTTATTGACGACCCCAAATACTGCCAAAGGCCGTGACCAGCAGCTTTTTGACAAACTGGGACTTGTTGCCGAACAGCCTAAACCAAGTATCCGCACATTAGCCACCGATGCTATGGCTGATGAGGCCATTGCCAGCGCCTCATAATTCTTTCCTGTTATTCAGAGCTCACCGTCGCAAAATTATGGGCGGTGATCAAAATTCCGTAGCTTGCATTCAGATAGTCCCCTATTCGAACCTGATCAACACCATTGGCATGATAGACAGTCAGTTCTTGGGATAGCGCATCATAATGAAAGAAATCATAACAATCTTGATGCAAGCTCAGCCAGTGTAAAGTATCTGCTAAATTACTATCGACAATATATGTTTGTGCATAGAAATCTTTGGCCATTTTCTTCCGGTATCCGTTAAATTTTTCACGATAATTTTAACGGATATATATTCATGCACAAATAAAAAGTGAGCTGAAGCTCACTTTTTATATTTTTTATGCTCTTATCTTTAGTCTTTACAAGTCCCACACTTGCGACACTCCCGATCTGCCCCGATTTCCTCCATTTGCTGGTATTCATAAATGTGTAAACAAAATAGTTTTCTTAATAATTGAAGCATCTTAAAACTCCTTTCATTATTTTTTATAGGCTTCTTTGAATTATCTCCTCCTGAGATAAAGAGATTTTAATGAAAAATCTCTTACTATTTATTAACATAATTTCTTGCTTTGTAAAATACATTTTGTCCACTTTTTAATGTTTAAATCACTTGTTTAATACCGCTTCAACTTAAAGCTCAGACCAGACCCTGTTGGCAGTTTCTATTTAAATAACAACAGACTCCCAATTGACTGGTAAAAATGCCCTTCAAGAAAAAACTGAAAGGCATTTTTAGCTTAAAACCTTGCGCTAAAACCAGATGATGACATTTCTCCGATCTATATTCCTTAAAGACTTTTTAGCGATGCAGCTTAAAAGTAGATTACTCAGGCTGTGATCAATGCATTCAACCTCGAAAGGCTGCCTCAATTGCTGCAACATCAATTTTCTTCATCGTCATCATTGCATTAAATGCCCGCTTGGCAGCCATACGGTCAGAACTGGTAAATGCTCGCGTTAAAGCAACCGGTGTAATTTGCCATGAAATCCCCCACTTATCCTTACACCAACCGCAGTCACTTGCCTGACCTCCATTACCGACAATTGCATTCCAATAACGGTCAGTTTCACTTTGATCTTCAGTAGCGACTTGAAATGAAAAAGCTTCGTTATGCGTGAATGCAGGACCGCCATTAAGCCCAACGCATGCAACACCCAGCACGGTAAATTCAACAGTCAACACATCTCCCTCTTTTCCTGCAGGATAGTCTCCAGGGGCGCGATGAACCGCACTGACAAAAGAGTCCGGAAAGGTCTCAGCATAAAATTTTGCGGCCTCCTCGGCATTGTCATCGTACCAAAGGCAGATAGTATTCTTGGCTATATTGATCATTTCATCTCTCCTATAGAGATCAGGACATAGACTATTTTGCATGATTTTAAAGCCCTGCAGCTATCAGCCTAACCAAATTAGTACCGCACATTTGCTATATGTTACGCAAATCTGAATTAACTTTCTGATGATTATTTTTATATTAAATCGAGCTTATCAAAGCACTTAAGCCAGCGCTGATCATTGCCCTCAAAGCGAATGAACCACAGGATATTTTGAATCTTTCCAATGGTAATTTATTTTTTAATTTGATGTGGATCTAAACCAGTGGCTTTGTGGCAATAGGCAAGCGATAGAAAATGACATGTGGCAGCCATTCATAATCTACTATACATCTCACCCTAAAATAAAAAGAGCCTCATTTGAGGCTCTTTTTTTGACTAGAATCTAGTTATGCATTAGTTTCAGCTGGAATTTTTGGATAGCTTACGCCGCCCATCTGTTCAGCGATACGAAGTACTTGGCAGCTATAGCCAACTTCGTTGTCATACCATACATAAGCAGTTAAACGGTTACCTGAAGTAATAGTCGCTTGCGCGTCAAATACACCTGCCGTGCGCGAACCGATAAAGTCAGAAGATACAACCTCTGTAGAGTTTGTATAACCGATTTGACCTTGAAGGTTAGAATTAATTGAAATTTGACGAATGTATTCATTTACTTCATCACGATCAACTTCTTTATCCAAAGTCAGGTTCAAAATAGCAAGAGATACGTTCGGAGTAGGAACACGTACAGAGTTACCTGTCAGTTTACCTTGAAGCGCTGGAAGTGCTTTCGCTACTGCTTTAGCAGCACCAGTTTCAGTAATAACCATATTCAGCGTTGCTGCACGGCCACGACGATCCGCTTTATGGTAGTTGTCAATTAAGTTCTGGTCGTTTGTGAACGAGTGAACGGTTTCAACATGACCATTTAATACGGTGTATTTGTCATGTAATACTTTTAGCGTTGGAGTGATCGCATTGGTGGTACAGCTTGCAGCAGAGATAATCTTGTCTTCATCAAGAATGTCCGCCTGGTTCACACCAAATACCACGTTCTTCATATCACCTTTACCAGGTGCAGTCAGAATTACGCGAGCAACGCCCGAACATTGCAAGTGCTGAGCAAGACCTTCAGCATCACGCCATTTACCGGTGTTATCGATCACAAGTGCATTTTCAATGCCGTAAGCAGTGTAATCTACTTCAGACGGATTTGATGCATAGATCACTTTGATGAACTGACCATTTGCAATGATCGCTTCATTCTCTTCATCTACAGAAATTGTGCCTGCAAACGGACCATGGATAGAATCACGACGTAATAAAGACGCACGTTTTTCCAGGTCACCGTCAGATGATTTACGAACCACGATTGCTTTCAGATTCAAGCCACGACCAAGACCTGACTGGCTGATCATCAAACGTGCCAGGATACGGCCGATACGACCGAAACCGTAAAGAACGACATCTTTCCCTTCAACAGAAGTAGCACTGCCTTCAAGAGATTTCACGGCATCTGCAACAAAGGCATCAATATCGCCGCCTTTTTCTTTGTATTCAACAGCCAGTTTGCCTAGATCAATTTCAGCAGTACCAATGTTTTGCACTTTAACCAATGCTTCAAGAATTGGGAAAGTATCTACTACAGAAAGCTCAACATCTAATACGCGAGTACGGCGATGTGCCTTAAGAATCTGGATCACAGAACGGTTAATTAAAGAACGGCCGTAAACTGTAGCTACAATATTTTTTTCACGATACAACTGACCCATCAGGGCAATCATACGCTCCGCAAGTTCCTCACGGTTTTTCCAACGACCTTGGTGCTCTGCATGAAGGGCAACGATAGTGTCTTTACTCACAGATACGTCCTCTAATTAATTGTAAATCTAAGCATAAATTTCAAAACCTGATAATTGTAATGGAATTAGCCGCAAGTTTGAATCAAAAGCTGAATAACTCTTGAGGAAAATTTCGTATATTCACTATAAATTTTAAAAATAGCTATAATTAGTCAAATGATTTTGCTTTTAAAAATAAATGAAACAGCATATTTGGCATAGAAACAACTTTTTTGTTAAATGTTGTTTATTCATTCAATCCCGATCTGAAGGGTCCAAGTAGTCTGGATATTTTTCCAGATTTCGCGCCAGCTCCAAGCGCCGTTTATGCTGTTCCAGCAGGTACAGTACGCCTTCAATGACCAGTAGCAATACCGCCAGCCAAATGGAAATATAAGTCAGCCATTCACCCGCCCCAATCCGCTCGCCCAACGCCATAGACGCAAAGGCCAGCAACACAGGTTCCAAATAGCTGAGTAATCCAAAAATGACAAAAGGCAAATAACGGCTGGCCAGAATATAACTTCCCAGTCCTAATGCACTTAAAAAACCCAAGACAATGACCACCACAACAAGGTGCTGTGCTTCAAGAATCAGCTGCATGGAATCGCTATGAACAAAGCCCAAATAAATCGCAACAGGTAAGATTAAAAACAGATCCCACCAGAAACCGCCCAGATGATCAGTCTGGAATTTACGGCGCATAAAGAAATACAGCGGATACGCCAATGCAACATAGACCGTTTCCCAGGCAACGGCACCAACCCGCCAGATTTCATGTCCTACACCCAATATAGCAAGCGCTACTGCGGCTATCTGCCAGTGTGACAACTTTTCTTTATAGATTACACATCCAACCAGAACCATAACCAGGGGCAATAGAAAATAACCCAAGGAAACTTCCAGGCCACGCCCATTAATCGGCCCCCACAAAAACAACCAAAGCTGGGTGGTACATAAAAATGAACTAAAAAGTAACCAGACTAAAAACATCGGCTCTTTCAGAATGCGCTGAAAGATATGGCTGATATATTTTAAATCGCCTGACCACCACATAAATGCAGTCAGGAATGGAATGGTGGCCAGCATTCGCCAGGCAAAGGTCTGTTCGCTGTCCAAAGGCTGCATAAACGGGGTAAAAAGATACAAGACACCAAACACCACAGATGCCAGTACTGATAATGCGATCCCTTTATACATGCTTTTAACCTATAAAACTTCAGGCATATTATAGCGATTAGTCAAAAATAAAGCTTGAACATCCCGCTATTCAACTTCCTGAATATAAGTAAAAAAATCAGAAACAGCAGCCGTAAAAAAACCATGCTTGGACATGGTTTTTATGAGCTTAACTTTTAAGGCTCAGTAGTCTGAATCTGTTTGGTTCGGATCAGATCGCTTAAGTCATAACCTATCGATTGAGCATATTGCAGATATTCATTAAGCACCTTTTGATCAAGCTGTGGATCACGTGACAATACCCACATATATTTACGCCTCGGCTCTCCAACGAGTACGGTCTGATAGTGATCATCAAGTTTTAATACCCAGTAATCGCCACGACCAACCGGTAACCAGCGGATAAACTCGGGTAAGAAGCTGACCTTGAGTTTGCTATTGTACGGGGGATTCTGAATATATGCTTCCCCTAATGACTGCATCACCTGACCATTTTTCTGGACGCAGCGGTTATCTACAGTGACGTTGCCGTTTTCATTTAAGGTATAAGTAGCCGTGACATTACGATCACACTTTTGCTGAAAAACAAGCGGCTTACGCGCCACCTCATACCAGGTTCCCAAGTAGCGATCCAGCTCTACCTTTTCAACGGTAGGCAATGGCGCTTTTTGTGCATAGGACATCGTCGCCATACCCAAACCAACCAGCACTGCACCACCCACCGCAATTTTTGCAAGTTTAAACCCCGCACGAGGGATATTTTTATTTTTCATATCTATACCTATGACACGAGTCTGATCACAATTTGTAAGCAATTTTATAAACTCACCTTAACGTGCTTCAATCCGGTTTTATGTAGCATTATGTTAGATTTATGCTTGATTTTAAGCGGACTATAGGATGAATGGTGAGTGAGTTTTAGCTCAGCATCTGGGCTTTCAGGCGTAAAATTTCATCACGAATCCGCGCAGCCTGCTCAAACTGCAAATCCTTGGAAGCTTTGAGCATTTCTTTTTCCAGCTTACTGATATGTTTAGCAAACAGTTTCGGGTCCGCCATAATATGGCGTTCATCTGCGCTAATTGCACGTGCCTGATCAGAAGCTTTTAAGGTGATTGAATCATCACTTAAGTCTTCACCCGTATCAATTTCCTTAATGACCTGACGCACAGCGCTACGCGGTGTAATTCCATGTTCTTTATTAAATTGAATCTGTTTGGTGCGACGGCGATCAGTTTCATCAATGGCTTTTTGCATCGAGTCAGTAATACGATCTGCATACAAAATCGCTTTACCTTTCAGGTTACGCGCAGCCCGACCAATCGTCTGAATGAGAGAACGCTCTGAGCGCAGGAAGCCTTCTTTATCGGCATCGAGAATTGCAACCAGGGACACTTCCGGCATATCCAGACCTTCCCGTAGCAGGTTAATGCCGACCAGTACATCATAAACACCGGTACGCAGCTCATGAATAATTTTGACACGCTCCACGGTATCAATGTCTGAGTGCAGATAAGCCACCTTCACCCCATATTCTTTTAAATAAGAACTGAGATCTTCGGCCATGCGTTTGGTCAAAGTCGTTACCAGCACCCGCTCATCGAGATCTTTACGCAAATTAATTTCAGACAATACATCATCGACTTGAGTCAGTACCGGACGAATTTCAATTTCCGGATCAATCAGACCTGTCGGGCGCACCACCTGCTCGACAATCTGCTGGGATTTTTCCAGTTCATAACGTGCAGGCGTGGCACTAACATACACCGTAGCAGGAATAATACGTTCCCACTCTTCAAATTTCATTGGGCGGTTATCCAGTGCACTTGGTAGACGGAAGCCATAATTCACCAGATTTTCTTTACGGGAACGGTCACCTTTATACATGGCGCCAATTTGCGGTACGGTCACATGCGATTCGTCAATAATCAGCAAGGCATCATCGGGAATATAATCAAATAAAGTTGGAGGTGCTTCGCCTGCCGGACGACCGGACAAATGCCGAGAATAGTTTTCAATGCCATTGGTATAGCCGAGCTGCTGCATCATTTCCAGATCATAACGGGTACGCTGCTCAATCCGCTGTGCTTCAAGCAGCTTGTCATTTTCACGAAAAAATACCAAACGTTCTTTCAGCTCTTCCCGAATCGTCTCAATAGCTCGTGCCAGATTGTCTTTAGGCGTCACATAATGACTTTTTGGATAGATCGTAACCCGTGGCACTTTACGAATCATTTTTCCGCTTAAAGGATCAAACCAGCGGATCGAGTCAACTTCATCATCAAACAGTTCAATACGGATAGCATCCTGATCCGACTCTGCCGGGAAAATATCGATGATTTCGCCGCGAATCCGATAAGTACCACGTAAAAATTCAAGCTCATTACGGGTGTATTGCATCTCGACCAGTCGGCGAATAATATCATCGCGGCTGATCCGGTCTCCTTCTACCACATGTAGTAACATGCTCATATAGGCATTCGGATCACCCAAACCATAAATTGCAGAAACCGAGGCGACAATAATCGCATCACGGCGTTCCAACAATGCACGTGTGGCAGAAAGACGCATCTGGTCAATATGGTCATTAATGGCCGAATCTTTCTCGATAAATGTATCGGAAGATGGTACATAGGCCTCAGGCTGATAATAGTCATAATAACTGACGAAATACTCAACCGCATTATTCGGAAAAAATGCCTTAAATTCCCCATAAAGCTGTGCAGCCAGCGTTTTATTATGTGCCATGACAATGGTCGGACGCTGGGTACGTGCAATCACATTGGCCATGGTATAGGTTTTACCAGAACCTGTTACTCCAAGCAGAAGCTGATCGTGATAGCCCTGTTCAATTCCCTTCACCAGCTTTTCAATGGCTTGCGGCTGATCACCCGCAGGTTGATAACTGGTCACTAGTTCAAAGGGCTTTTTATCACTCATAGCTTCAATAAATTCACTGCGGATATCGATGCAATTTATTATGAGGGCAAATCTGAATTACTCAATCCCTGGCCAGGTTTCTGTTTGGTAAATAAAACAATATTACTATTCATTATTGGCTAGCACTTTAATCACGATCTCGCTTGACAAATCATCAAAAAAAATTAAAATTATGAAAGTAATATCTACAAAATCATAAGAAATAGACAAAAAATGAAAGATCAAGAATATCGAGAAATCGCTTTTAAAAATCAGTTTCGCTATATGGGCACTGTCATATTTTGTGTGGGTCTTTTCTATTTGCTTCTGGTCATCGAGACCTTATTGAATAAATATTTTTTATAAAAGATGTCACTTATGCAAAACAATAAATTAAGCATTTTCAGACAACAACTCTATTTAGGTTTGATCGGTATCCTATTCTGGATTATTGGCGGAATTTTGACGTATCTGTTTGGGTAGCTCTGCAACAATAATGCCTTGACCCTTATTGATTTCAAAGGCAACATGAAGCTAATCAGGACAGCGAATAAAAAGCCATGACTTACCATTATCATAATGAAAGTATTGTTAAATCCCTGCCAGAAAACACTGTTTTTGTATTTGGAAGTAACATGGCAGGCCAGCATGGTGGAGGTGCTGCTAGAACAGCACTAGAACACTTTGGTGCAGTAATGGGTGTGGGGCGTGGCTGGTCCGGTCAGAGTTATGCCATTCCGACCATGAATGAGCATTTACAGCAAATGCCGTTATCGCAAATTCAGCACTATATTGATGACTTCAAGCTTTACACCAAGAACCATCCTAAAATAAAGTATTTTATTACTTCAATTGGATGCGGTATTGCCGGCTATAAAGTCGAAGAAATCGCGCCCATGTTCAAAGGCATTTCCCATAATGTCATTTTGCCGCAATCGTTCCGTCCTTTTGTAGAAAAGCCGCTCCCTAAAGTGACAGCAAAGTTTCTGCATACCATTTTTCGAGACTCTGTGATTTTCACGCCGGCCACAGATGAACTGATTGAAGTCCTTGCCCTAAGTGAAAATGAAAAAAGTCTGGCCAAAATCCTTTTAAATACCCAGACTTATCCAACAGATAGCAATGGACGAGAGCGGGTTTTTGAAATTGAAGATATTCTGCACAATCTAAGAGGGAAAATATTTGATTTTCAAGATAACTCAGAAGGTGCAATGTTATTTGGCGCGGTGATTTTGGCTTTATTAGAGCTGTATAATATCAATGAAAAAGACTTTATTGATGTCTGGAAGGGGGAACGGGAAATTTCGCCGCCCAAACCAGAAAATAAGGCACGTAAAAGTTTAAGATAATTCAAAAAGTATAAAAAAAGCCATGATCCTCATGGCTTTATTATGTCCGACGCTCTAATGTTTAGAGTGCTTAACGTTTTCCCATCGCACGACGGGTGCCACGTGGTGGCATCCAGGTACGGTCTGCATAACGCTGAGGTTTTGGTCTCAGATCTTCCAAGACTTCCTCTGCAGCAGACTGCTCGGCCTGTTTTACAGGAAAGGGCAAATTAACCAGCGGCTTTTTTTTGGGAGAATTTTGCGAATTCATGTGATCTACTCAATAATTTATGCGTTCTATTGTACAAAAAAATGAGCACTCCTGGGTACAACTCGTTCTAGTTAAATTTCTCACTTTCTTGGCTCAAAATTAAAATAAAAGCCTTTTTAAATCTCAAAATCTATATATTTTTTTCAAAAAAACTTCATAAAAAAGCTAGAAAATGCTAATTTCCAGGTTCGATGCAAGCTGAATAAGCAAAGTTTGACCCGCTCAGAAATTCAATTTTTACCCTATATCCCACTTGTTATTACACAAAAACCTCACAAATTAACCCAATAGTCATACTGCTTACCAAACACAACCCGTTCGTTACTTTTAGCTACTTGTTCAGCAGCTGAGTTTTTTGATGATATTCACATAAATTGTTCAATACAAAAACAAAGAAACACAACGAACATGGAGTTCTGGTTTAATGAAAACAATAATGTTTTGTATGGCAGGTATGGCCTCTTTACCCGTGCTTGCACATGCAAATTCACCTTATTTCAGCTTGCAAGATGGGGATGGCTTTAAACGCTTTTCTGTATCCGTCGGTGCCTTACATGTCATGCCACAAGGCAAAGCTCAACCTTTTAAAGTCAATACGGCGGTCGAGAATGGGAAAAGCTATACCAATGGCCCTATTCAGGTAGACACCGTTTTAAATAATCTTGATCCAAATGAAAAACAGGAAGCAGTCAAAATTTTATTAGAAGGAATTGGCTTTTTTACTGGAGGCACATTACCTGCTGGAATGAGTGGAACGACACAGATCAATGGTCTTTCTGAATGGAACAATTCTGGGAGTGGCTTAGAAGCAGATGATGTGACCACCTTAGGGATCATGACCAACTACTTCTTTACCGATAATGTTTCTTTCGAAATGAAAGCCGGTATTCCCCCTAAAGTTGATCTGCAAGGAAAAGGGAAGATTTTTGCTCCTTTCTCTGGCACTGCTACTCCTACACTGGGAAGCATTACCCTTCCACTAGAGATTGAGTTAAAGAAAGATATTGAAATTACAGACTTAGAAGCTTATGGTGCAGCCGCTTCTGCACGTGCCTGGACACCTGCTTTTGAGTTTCAATACCACTTCGGAAAAACTGGCGTGAATAAATTCCGCCCCTATGTTGGCTTAGGGTTGCTGTATGCTTATTTTAATGAGCTTGAAATTAACCCTCGAACAGAACAAGATCTGATTGCTGCCGGACATATGATTGCAAATATTCTCGATGGGAAAGCGGGCGCATCTTTAGAAAATAAACCAAATAGCAAGGCAAATCCAAAAGTAAAAGTCGAAGCTTCGGATACCTTCGCTCCGGTTGCCACTGTCGGTTTTACTTATGATTTTAATGACCGATGGTTCGCGGTAGGTTCACTGTCTTATGCTCATTTAAATAATGAGACAACGATTACTGTCACTGACTCAACATTCGGGAAACTAATTGAATCTAAGGCAGAAATTGAGGTTAATCCTATTCTCGCTTATGCAGGTATTGGTATTCGCTTCTAGCCCTCTTGTGCTAAAAAGCAGAGCATGGACTCTGCTTTTTTATAATCTACTTTAAGCTATAAAACTTTAAATTTTCATAAATAAAAATTATAATTCAATTAATTTTTATTTTATCGCCTCCCCTGATTGAATCGAATACTATAACAATTAACTCTATATTCACGACGCACTTATGGCTGACAGTCAATTTTCCAGAACACTCATTTTTATGCTAATTGGTGCTGCCATAATTTTGGCACTGTCCTTAGGTATCCGTCATGCCTTTGGACTCTATCTGATGCCAATGAGCGAGGAGTTTGGCTGGGGTCATAATGTTTTTAGTCTGGCAATTGCCATGCAGAACCTGATCTGGGGTGCAGTCCAGCCCGTAACTGGCGCCATTGCTGACAAATATGGCAGTAAAATTGTCGTTGCGGTGGGTGGAGTCTTATATACACTTGGTTTGCTGCTCATGGCAGTCAGTTCGACGGGGCTATTATTAAACCTGAGTGTGGGAGTGATTCTCGGATTAGCCTTATCTGCGACCTCATTTCCGGTATTATTATCTGCCGTAGGTCGGGCAGCTCCGCCAGAAAAACGCAGTCTGGCGATGGGTATTGCCAGTGCAGCCGGTTCCTTTGGCCAGTTTATTATGCTGCCTTCGACTCTGCTCCTTTTACAAAATGTAGGCTGGTCAGCCGCTTTGGTGGTCAGTGCCATTTTAATTGCCCTGATTATCCCCTTGGCCTGGATGCTAAAGGCACCTATGTATGTTGATCCAAATGCCGTAGCTACTGCATCTAAAAGCCCGCTTAGCTTTAAACAGATTCTTGTGGTCGTTAAAAATCATAAACCGTTCTGGTTTCTGGCCATGGGCTTTTTTGTTTGTGGTTTTCAGGTGGTTTTTATTGGCATTCACTTACCTGGCTACCTGATTGATCATGGCTTTAATACCACGACAGGTACGGCTTTCTTGGCACTGGTGGGACTGTTTAATATTGTAGGGACTTATACTGCCGGCTGGCTGGGCGGAAAATATTCCAAGCCTCATTTGCTGATGGGATTATATGGCCTGCGGGCGATTGCGATCGGTGCTTTTTTACTCCTGCCTTTAAGCACCTGGACGGTATATGCCTTTGGTATCATTATGGGGCTGTTATGGCTCTCTACCGTACCATTGACCAATGGTATTGTGGCAAATATGTTTGGGGTAAAATACCTGACAATGCTGAGTGGTATAGTATTCTTTACCCATCAGGTCGGTTCGTTTTTTGGTGGATGGCTCGGTGGTCTTAACCACGATTTAAGCGGTAATTATAATGCAGTCTGGATGCTGTCGATTGCTTTGAGTATTTTCGGGGTATGGGTGCATTTCTGGGTTAATGAGGAGCAAATTGTCCATGACTGATTCTACTGCGCTACTAAAGCTCTTGATCATCGTTGCCCTAATCTTATTACTGATTCTGGCTATTCTGCTCTGGAGTCAGACACCCCAGCTGTTTGAATATTTTAATCAGGCTTTTTGCGCGCACTGATTGGCAAAAACTCAAAGATGCAACCTGTTCTAAGTGTTTGTAAAATTAGTCTTGTCCAATCTAAAAACTCCGACCCATTATTTATTTTTATATAATTTTTCATAAAGTTATAAACTCTTTAGATTTCATAGACGCTGAATTTTCTCACATTACCGCTACTAAAAACTCATCCGCCTGCGATAATGGCCGAAGCCATTAATCCGTATTTTTTACCATTCAAATTCTACTCTATTGATTTGATTTTTAAGAGTTATTCAGTTTATATTTCTGCTGGCTTAAATTTAAACAAGCGGCAATCTACTTCTAAAATTACGTAACAAAACCTATGATTATTTTACTTTTCCTCACCTAATCCGCCTAGTGTATATGCCTTTTTCTGATTAGCTTATTCCTAAATCCAATCACTCAAGGAGAGGAAGATGAATGATATCCAGTTTGCAGATTGCGTGAAAACCTGTATGACCTGTTCCCTTGCCTGTACCTATTGTGCAAGTGCCTGTTTAAAAGAAGAAGATCTGGAGATGATGCGGGAATGTATTCAACGCTGTCTGGACTGTGCAGATATTTGCCAGCTCTGTGCCCGCATGGAGCAGAAACAATCTCATTTTATGAAAGAAATTTGTGAGCTTTGCGCTCAGGCCTGTGAATACTGCGCAGAAGAATGCGGCAAACATGAGCATGAACACTGCCAGCAATGTGCAGAAGCTTGCCGTCGCTGTGCGGTTGAATGCCGAAAAATGGCTGCCTGATCATTCACAAAGAAGTGTAGAACAATTACTTTAGTCAAAATTTTAAAGTTAAAAAAAATCAGAAAAAACAAAAATCCCTCAATCTGCTTTGATTGAGGGATTTTTATTGACAACTGAACCGGGTGATTAGAACAGACGGTTCATGCCATTTAATGTTGCTACACGATAAGCTTCCGCCATAGTCGGATAGTTAAAGGTGGTTTCCACAAAATACTTGATGGTATTGTGCGGGCTGTTCATCACAGCCTGACCGATGTGGATAATTTCTGAAGCGTTATTACCAAAACAATGTACCCCTAAAACTTCTAAAGTTTCACGATGGAACAAGATCTTCAATTCCCCAACGGTATCCCCGGTAATCTGCGCGCGTGCCAGATGACGAAATGACGCCTGCCCCACCTCGTATGGGATTTTCTCTTCGGTTAACTGTTGTTCAGTTTTACCGATAGATGAAATTTCCGGAATGGTATAAATTCCTGTTGGAATATCCGTAACTGGTGCGACGTTTTCCTCACCGTTCATGTTTGCACCGGCACAGCGGCCCTGGTCATAGGCAGCAGAAGCCAGTGAAGGCCAGCCAATCACATCACCCGCAGCATAGATATTTTCAACTTCGGTCTGATATTGATCATTCACCGTCAGTTGACCACGGCTATTTGGTTTCAGGTTCACATTTTCCAGGCCTAAACCATCCGTATTACCTGAACGACCATTACACCATAAAATGGCATCTGCTTTGATTTTCTTGCCACTTTGAGTATGCAAGATCACATAGTCATCTGAAGTTTCCAGGAAGTCGATCTGTTCATTGTGACGAATTAACACGCCCTGCTCACGCAAGTGGTAAGACAGTGCATCAGAAATTTCATCATCTAGGTAGCTGAGCAACTTCGGCTGCGTATTAATGAGATCAACCTTATGACCCAAGCCGATAAAGATCGAGGCATATTCACAACCAATTACCCCTGCACCATAAATAATAATTTTTTGAATGGTAAAATCCAGCTCCAGAATTTTGTCTGAATCAAAGACACGCGGATGATTGAAATCAAGAATATCCGGACGGTATGGACGAGAACCGGTCGCAATCACCAGTTGCTGGAACATGATCGTTTCTTTAATCCCATCGGGTGCAAAGACAAAAATGGTATTTTGGTCCTGGACATAGGCACGGCCATGGTAAATATCAATTTTGTTACGGTCATAGAAGCGTGAGTGAGTGTCTACCTGCTGCTGAATGACTTTATGTGCATTGCGTAGCACTTGCTTCATCGTGAACTGTTTCCAGTCTCCTACTTTCTGGAACATTGGATCACGTTGATAACGGATAATACTGGATACCGTTTGACGCAATGCCTTACTTGGAATGGTTCCTACATGAGTACAGTTACCACCAAGTTGTTCACGCATATCAACGATTGCAACACGCTTGCCAGATTTGGCAAGTTTCATTGCCGCGCCTTCGCCCGCAGGGCCCGAACCTAGAACTACCGCATCGTACTTAACGAAAGTCCCACTAATGACCTCTTTCTTACGTGGCATTCAACGCTCCTTAAAATTAAAAAATTTTGCTTTAATCTACGCTATATTATGACGTAATTGCTGTCAGTTTGGTGTATTTAACTTACATATATTGTGTGATAAGAACATTTTTTAAATGAATAACCCTTTTCGCCCTATTTTGCCCAAGTTTCGTTATAATAAAAAAATACTAATGGTGATTATCTCCCTTCAAAATAGTGGAAAAGTTGAATATGTCTGAGAACCGTAAACCTGAACAGGGGGTCAAACTTCGCGGCGCAGAGAAAGTCGCTCGTATTCCTGTAAAAGTTGTTCCTACGGTTGAAACGCCTCGGAAGCCCGACTGGATTCGGGTCAAGATGGCAGCTCCGGAAGAAGTTCAGCGTATTAAAACTACACTTCGTCAGCAGAAACTGCATACCGTCTGTGAAGAAGCTGCCTGTCCGAACCTGCCTGAATGTTTTGGCGGCGGTACGGCAACCTTTATGATCATGGGAGATATCTGTACCCGTCGCTGTCCATTCTGCGACGTGGCTCATGGTCGTCCAAATGCGCTTGATCCGGATGAACCGCGCCATATGGCGGAAACCATTGCCAATCTGGGGCTAAAATATGCAGTGATTACCTCCGTAGACCGTGACGACCTGCTCGACGGCGGTGCACAGCATTTTGTGGATTGTATTAAAGAAGCACGTACTTTAAGTCCAAATACCCTGCTAGAAATTCTGGTACCTGACTTCCGTGGCCGGATGGATATCGCGCTGCGTATCATGACCGAATGTCCCCCTGATGTATTTAACCACAACATTGAAACTGTGCCACGTTTATATAAAGCCATGCGTCCGGGTTCTGATTACCAGCACTCGTTAAATCTTTTGAAAATGTTTAAAGACTACTGCCCGGATATTCCAACCAAATGTGGTCTGATGGTCGGTATTGGTGAAACGGAAGAAGAAGTCATTGCGCTACTCAATGACCTGAAAGCACATGAAGTCGATTATGTGACCATTGGTCAGTACTTGCAGCCATCTAAACAGCATGCTCCAATTGACCGCTTTGTTACCCCAGAAGAATTTGAACGCTATGCTGAGCACGGCCGTAAACTGGGCTTTAAGAATATCTGGTCTGCACCTATGGTACGTTCAAGTTACTTCGCTGACCGTCAATATTACGGTGAACCTGTCCCAGCAGTACGCCGCAAAACTGACCCGGCTAAAAAAATTGCAGTTCAGACGATTGAAGCTTAAAAAGCTTTAAAGCCAAAGCCCTCTAAATTAGAGGGCTTTTTTGTGTGTATTTAAATAAATCTCGTTTTAGCACGTTTAAAGACCATATCTATAAAAGAATTTAATGGGCTGAATGATCGAACAAAGATATTTACTTTGATTGGTTTTTAAATCCTCTTACGCCTACTAACTAAAAATTAAGTCATTACTTATCTTCACATTTCTTTGCGCGTTCTCACTTGAAGAGTGTTCATTTTTCAAACAATCTCAAAAAATAGCTAAACGACTTAACGATATCGTTGAAATACTTGAAAACGATAATTCTCACAAGAACAATGCTGCGCTTGCCTGATTCTCAAATGATGCAAAAAGAGTTGTGAAATATTGCGAAATAAAGAGGAGGAATTCAGGCAAAGCTACTGTTGCATAACGCTGGAGAAATATAACAATGTTCTTTATTTTCGCTGTACTGCTTCTACTCCTGAGTTTATGGGCTGTTTTCTATTTTCAGCTCTCACGTAGCAGTGGAACCATCGTGCTGCTAGTCATGTCGATGGTATGTACCTTTATCAGTCCCTGGTCACTCCTTCTGGGTATTCCACTCATTCTCATCAGCCTAGTACTGCTCGTTGCACCTTTACGCCTGTCACTGATTTCCAAACCGGCGTATAAGACACTCTCGAGTGCTATGCCCAGCATCAGCCCAACAGAACGCGAAGCACTGGACTCTGGTACCAGCTGGTGGGAAAAAGAACTATTTATGGGTGCTCCAAACTGGGAAAACTTTAATAACTATCCTTATCCAAAACTATCACTTGAAGAACAGGCTTTTCTGGACAATGAGGTTGAAACCTTATGCAGTATGCTGGATGAATGGGAAATCCATGAGCAAAAAGCTTTACCTGACGCTATCTGGGCATATATTAAGGAGCACGGTTTCTTAGGTCTGATCATTCCCAAGGAATATGGTGGTCGTGCATTTAGCTCCTTCGCCCAAAGCAGGGTCATGAGCAAAATTTCCTCACGTTCTCTTACTGCAGCGGTTAGCTGCATGGTGCCCAACTCGCTTGGACCAGGTGAGCTGCTCTTACATTATGGCACCGAGGAGCAGAAAGACCGCTATCTACCTGGCCTGGCCAAAGGTGAGGAAATTCCCTGCTTTGGCTTAACCAGCCCCGAAGCTGGCTCAGATGCTGGTGCCATCCCCGACACCGGCGTGGTTTGTTATGGTCAGTTTGAGGGTCAGGAAGTGTTAGGCCTTAAAATGAACTTTTCTAAACGCTGGATCACCTTGGCACCGATTGCCACTGTCATTGGTCTGGCTTTTAAAATGTATGATCCCGATCATCTTTTGGGTGAACAGGCCGAGTACGGGATTACCTGTGCTCTGCTCCCTGCGAGTCATGAAGGTGTGAAAATCGGACCACGCCATAATCCTGGCTCGCCATTTATGAATGGTACAGTTGAAGGCAAAGACGTATTCATTCCGCTGGACTGGATTATCGGTGGGGTGAAAAATGCCGGTAAGGGTTGGCGCATGCTGATGGAATGCCTGGCGGTAGGCCGTGGTATTTCCCTGCCTGCCCTGTCTACCGCTAGTGCCGAAATGACTTACTTGAATGTCGGCGCTTTTTCTCGCATTCGCCAGCAATTCAAGATTTCAATCGGTAAATTTGAAGGTGTGCAGGAAGCCAATAGTGAAATTGCCAGTGATACCTATATGCTGGAAGCATTCCGTTATCTGGTTACATGTGGTCTGAATCAGGGGGGTAAGCCTGCGGTCATGACGGCCATGGCCAAATACTATGCCACTGAAACCATGCGTAAAGTGGTAAATCATGGCATGGATGTGGTCGGTGGCCGTGCTATTCAGATGGGTCCACGTAACTTTTTGGTTTTAAATTACCAAGCCATTCCTGTCTCCATTACTGTAGAGGGTGCCAATATTCTGAGCCGCTCCCTAATGATTTTTGGTCAGGGTTCTATGCGCTGCCATCCTTATCTGTATGAGGAATTACAGCTATTACAGGCAGAGGATCGGACAACTGCCCTACAGCCTTTCGATAATTTACTGTTCCAGCACCTCGGCTATACGTTTAACCGCGCAGCCCGCTCTCTGGCTTATGCTTTTAGCGGTGGTTCAAGTAATGCGCCTCAAAGCGCGACTGATTTTACCCGTGCTTATTACAAGGTCATTAACCGTCTGAGTGCCAACTTTGCTCTGACTGCCGATATGTGTCTGGGTTTATTGGCCGGCGATATTAAACGCAAGGAAATGCTATCTGGGCGTCTGGCTGATATTCATGCGCATCTCTTTATTGCTTCCTCCATCTTGAAATACTTTGAACACAGCAAAAAGACCGAGGCTGAGCGTTTACATGCTCAGCTGGCGGTAGAGAAATCACTTTATACTGCACAAGAAGGATTTTACGACCTGTTTGCAAACTTCCCACGAGGGAGCGCAGCAGCTATGGTGAAGTTAATATGTTTCCCATTTGGCCGCCCACTCAAAAAGCCATCAGATCAACTGAGACAGCAGGTGGCCATGAGCATGATGGAAGACAATGCCTTCCGTCAGTCTTTAAAACAACATGTTTATTATAATACTCTAGAAGATGATATTACCGGGCGCATGGAATCTACCTTTAATATGTTACTTGAAATAGAACCGCTCTGGGATCGTTTTAAAAAGGCCGAATCTAAAAATCAGTTTAAAGGCCTGAGTTTTGAAGAGCGGCTCATAGATGCACAGCAAAACGGTTTTATTGATGAGCATGAAGCTGAACAGCTGCGTCATTACAATGCCAAACGTTATGACAGCATGCTGACGGATATTTTTGACCTGGAACTTAAAGAGGTACTAGAACTGGATAATCCACATCTGTCGCAAGCCGCCCAGCCGGAGCCAGAAATAGCGGTTGAAAACGGACTCTATAAATCCTCTTCTGCGCCTGTGGCCTCCCTTGCAAAAGATGAACATCACAATCATAAAGAACCGGAAGAGGAACCTTTCATGCGCTTTTAAATAAAAGCCTTAAAAAAGTGGCGCAACCGCCACTTTTTTTACGACCATCTGACTATGGGTATCAACGATTAAAAACGTTAAGCTAGACTGATAATGAATGTGAGGGAAGATAATGTCACAACAAGATTATGAAAATGGCCTGAAAGTCCGTACTGAAGTGATGGGCGCAAGTTTTGTGCAACGTGCTCAGGAAAATACCGTGCCTTTTACCCAGCCGTTACAAGACTGGATTAATGAGCATGCCTGGGGTTCGACCTGGCAGCGTGAAGGTGTATTGCCACGTAAATACCGCTCTCTGATTACGCTTGCATTTCTTACCGCACTCAAAAGCCCAACCGAACTTAAAGGCCATGTTCGAGGTGCCTTGAATAATGGTGCGTCTGTTGAAGAAATTCAGGAAGTCCTGCTCCATAGTCTGCCTTATTGTGGCGCACCTGCGACACAGGAAGCCTTTCGCGCAGCACTTGAAGTAATTCAGGACTATCAGGCAAACCAGCAGAATTAAATAATCCGTTTATCTTATGGCAATAGCTTAAGCAGGATTAAAATTAACAACATACTTAGGCTATTTTCAAGTTAAAGACTTGAAGATAAAATTTCCCCCTTTAAACATATATGTATGCCGGGCATATTTATCAGCCGAGCCATTCGGTCAGTTACTCCAGATTTATTTCTCAGACTTCAGATAAAAATATAACCGGACTACCAATCTTCCCGATATAAATGAATATATCGAATCCTGCTTCCTTAATCATTCTAAAAATTGAGCAGTATAGTAGACCTTGTATCTTGGAGCTTGTAGTGATTAGCTTCCACTATATGCAAATTGTAGAGTTTGTAATAGACCTAAGACTTTTAGTCTGTGAAAGAGATAAAACCTACAATTTGCCCTAACCACTTGCACAACTCTGGACGGTAACTAAGCACTTTGATGCTGTATTCACAAGAAAAGACGGTGGTTATGCTAAAACAATAATTGGATAAATAAAGCAGGTAAAGATTATGTTTTATCTTGGTATTGATGTTGCTAAAGCTAAAATTGATTGCTGTTTAATTTTAGAAAATTCTGCAAGTAAAAAGAAAACCAAAACTTTTTCAAATACACCAAAAGGTTTTGAGCAACTTCAAACCTGGCTAAAGCAGCATGCTGCAACTTCTACGCAGACCATTATCTTAATGGAAGCCACATCTATTTATCATGAACTCTTGGCTAAATATTTATTTGATGCGGACTATCAAGTCTGTGTAACCAATCCTGCCAGAGCTCGATATTTTGCTCAGAGTATGTCTAAGCTAAATAAAACAGACAAGGTGGATAGTGAAGTTCTAGCTCGATTTGCGATGACTGCCGATCTACATTTTTGGCAACCTTTACCCCAACCTATTCAATTTCTGAATGCTTTGCTAGATAGAAGAGCTGTGCTTTGTGAAGATTTACAACGTGAAAAGAATCGTTTGGAAAAAGCAGAGTCTACCTTCACGATGGAACCTGTACTTCAGTCTATCCATAAGAGTATTAGGCAGTTAAACAAGCACATTCAGGGTATCGACCAGCAAATTGATGCTCATATCGATCAGAATCCTGATTTAAGAAATGATAAAGAACTGCTCAGCAGTATTCCAGCTATTGCAGATCGAACCAGTTTATTAATGCTCAGTTTCTTGCGCAGCCATACTTTTGAAAGCGCTAGTCAAGCGGCCGCCTTTGTTGGCTTGGTCCCCATTCAAAAGCAATCAGGTAGCTCCATTCATGGCAGAAGCCGTTTATCCAAAGCGGGCTCTTCCAAAATACGTGCCGGTTTATATATGGCAGCCATTGTCGCAACTCGGCATAATCCCCACATTAGAGGGATGAATGAAAGATTATTGGCCAATGGTAAAACCAAAATGATGGCGATTGGAGCTGCGATGAGGAAGTTGGTTCATCTTTGTTATGGTGTACTCAAACACCAACAACCTTATCAAGCGGATTATTGAGCATGAATTCTCAATAATTTGCTTGACGTTTCAGACGGTATCTCTTTCATAAATCATTTTTTACTCAGTTCCAAATTATAGATTGCCGCAATTAAATTGAATCTTAATCCCAGTCTTTTGCCTCGATTGCGATATTGCTCAGCAAGAATTTTGAAGGTTTTTAAGCGACCAAATACATGCTCAATTGCTATTCTTCTTTTGTTGATTTCCTGATTATAGATTTTTAGTTCAGTATCCAGTTTACAGCGCTTCTTTGCTTTTAGAGGCAATAGGCTATTTGGATACACTGTATAAATTCCCTGATAGCCCTTATCTGCAAGGATAAAGGCACCTACAGGAATCTGATTCAAGTTGCATTTAAAGAGTTCAAAATCATGTATTGAACCGCGATCAGCGCATAAACTCAGGATTTTTCCTGAGTTTTATAATGAATGATGACCTGTACTTTGAAGGTGTGCTTCTTTTTCTTGCCGCTATAGCTTTTCTTCTGTTTTTTTAGGCCTTTGGATTGGAATTTCTGTGGCATCTACGATCACCACATTCCAGTCAATGCCTTCGCCTTCAGGCAAATTCTTCGGTAGATTAAACAGATTAGACTTAATGAAACAATCCTCTACATGGCGTACGATTCTTGAAGCAGTGGGCTCTGACACGCCATAATTTGTTGCGACATGGAACAAGGTTCGGTATTCACGCCAATAACTTCAGCACAGGAGGATCTGATCCTCTAAGCTCAATTTAGGTGGTCTGCCTTTGGCAGGAACATGCATCTTCAATTGCTCAACCATTAAATCAAAGGTTGACCATGAGATGCCTGTGTATCGCTTGAACTGTGTTTCAGAAAGCTTCTTTGAATCGATGTATTCCATCCGCAGATTATGCACGAATGCCAAGAAATCTGGAGTGCAAATATCAACCAAAAAGAAGATCATTTTTTGATTTATGAAAGAGATCTAGTTGTCATCATAATCGCCTCTATACCATCATCAAACCTGTTGAAGCTCTGAGAGCGGTAAGCAAGAAATATTAGAACTATAGCCGACACTTATTAAAACGATAATAAAATTCTGGTACTTCAAAACCTAAAAAGTCTAGCTCAACTCACATGACTGACCAAGCCTGAATATTATCTGTGGATATAATACTGGGGAAAAATGATCAGTACTGCTGTACTACTTTCCCCGACAGATAAGAAAATAAAAAATCCCTCAGGTGAGGGATTTTTTAATGATGTATTCTTTAACCTGGCAAAGGAATGTATTGTGAAGAACTATTTTGTGTCTTACGCTCACTTACCACCACGTCCAATATCAGGATTTTACCGTTACGTTCGACTTCAACCTGCATCGTACTGTTAGGCGCCTGTATGGCGACAAAGTTAATCAGATGCGATGCCGAAGTAATCACTTCATTATTAACCTTCAGAATTTTATCGCCACGCTGGATACCAGCCTTGGCTGCTGGACCATCTGCAAGTACTTCCGCAACCATGACACCAGTTTCTTTCGGCTGTAGCACATCATTTCGCTCACTTGGCAATAAGCTAATCCCCAACCAGCCACGCACTACACGCCCATCTTTTAAAATTGCATTCATGACCTGCTGACAAATTTTAGCCGGAATGGCAAAACCAATACCCAAAGATCCCCCAGTTTGCGAGAAAATTGCGGTATTTACACCAATCAGATTACCCGCCACATCAATTAATGCGCCCCCTGAATTACCCGGGTTAATGGCCGCATCCGTTTGAATAAAGTCTTCATAGGTATTAATCCCTAAATCCGAACGACCAGTTGCCGAGATAATCCCCTGAGTCACAGTTTGTCCCACACCAAAGGGGTTACCAATCGCCAGAACCACATCACCCACCTCATTGCCACTAAGCTTGAATGGCAGTACCGGCAATTGTTCCAGTTCAATTTTAATGACAGCCAGATCAGTATCAGGATCGGTGCCGACGACTCTGGCTTCAGCACGACGGCCATCATGTAACGCAACCACAATCTGATCTGCCTGAGCAATCACATGATTATTCGTTAAAATATAACCATCCGGACGTACAATTACCCCCGAACCCAGACTGTTTTCATTCGGGCTTTGGCTAAATTGCTCTGGCAACTGGTCACCAAAAAATTCACGAAATACCGGATCAGTCAGTAAGGGATGAGCCTGCTGTTTCACCTTTTGAGTGGTAAAAATATTGACAACGGCTGGTGCCGCGACTTTTACTGCTGCGTTATAAGAAACAATTCCACCTGAACGTGTCGTATCAATCAGGGGTTCTACTTTTTCGGCTGGCATTTTGACGCCATCAGGCGCAATTGGTGCTTTCGGTTTTTGCAGTTGTTGCCACCCCAAAAAACCGATAATGACTAAAATCAGTAATACCCATGGTAACCATGTAAAGGTCCGGCGCACGTTGCAATCCTCTAAAATATTTTAATTCGTTGATGGCTAAGTAATTTGTGCTCTATTGTAATGCCAAATACATAACTAAACACAAAAATATGCCAAGATATTTGTGCAGCTTTAGTTACAATTAATCTTATATTTTAATGATGACAAGTTTTTAAACTGGCGGAAATTTTATGGCGGATTTAAACGATATTATTCAGTGGTGTAATCAGACTTTACTTACGCATGAGTTCAAGGATTATGCACCAAATGGTCTACAGATCGAAGGCCGCGCTGAAGTAAAAAAAATTGTATGTGCAGTCAGTGCCTCACAAGGCGCAATTGAAGCAGCGATTGAACAGGGCGCCGATTTGTTATTGGTGCATCATGGCTATTTCTGGAAAGGTGAACCTTACCCCATTACCGGTATGCGCGGTAAACGGATTAAAGCCTTAATCCAAAATGATATCTCTCTGGTTGGCTATCATCTGCCTTTAGACAGTCATCCAACTTTAGGCAATAATGCGGCGATTGCAGATTTATTAGGGCTGGAAAATATCGAACAGTTGGATCCGAGTGAACGCCATCCAATTGGCAATATTGGCTATTTAAAACAACCGATGAGTCCTGAATATTTTAAAAGCCATGTTTCAGAAAAACTTGGCTTTGATGCAATTCATCTTCCTGCGGACAAGAATCAAATTCATAAAGTCGGTTTCTGTACCGGTGGTGCGCAGGATTATATTTATAAAGCAGCGGCCGCAGATTGTGATGCCTATATTTCTGGCGAAGTGAGCGAACGTACTTTTTATGAAGCTCAGGAACTGAATGTACATTATTATGCCTGTGGCCATCATGCCACTGAAAAATACGGTGTGCAGCGCTTGGCCAAAGCGATTTCAGAACAGTTTAATATTGAGTATGCTTATTACGAATTAAACAATCCGATTTAATTCTCGCTGACAGCATTTTCTAAGAGCTTTATTTATATATTTTCAGGATTTATTGTGTATTGTTATTTATACGCAATGCCCATTTTGTCCGATTATCTATTACAATAAAGCCACTTATTGTTAAAACCCAGCTAAATGCAAGGAATTGAGAACATGACAACCATTACTTTACCTGCTCTACCTTACGGTTATGAAGATCTTGCTCCTCATATCAGCAAAGAAACTTTAGAATACCATCATGATAAACACCATAATACTTATGTGGTTAACCTGAACAACCTGATCAAAGGTACTGACCTTGAAGGTAAAACTTTAGAAGAGATCATCATGGCAACTGCTGGTGATGCATCTAAAGCAGGTGTGTTCAACAACGCAGCTCAAGTTTGGAACCACACGTTCTACTGGAACTGTATGGCTAAAAATGGTGGCGGTAAAGCAACTGGCACTTTAGCTGCAAAAATCGACGAAGCTTTCGGTTCTTACGAAAAATTTGCCGAAGAGTTTGCAACTGCTGCAACCACTCAGTTTGGTTCAGGCTGGGCTTGGTTAGTAGCTGATGAAGTGAATGGTAAACTTTCTATCATGAAAACTTCAAACGCAGATACACCAATGGCTCACGGTAAAGTTGCAGTGTTAACAATTGATGTTTGGGAACATGCTTACTACATCGATTTCCGCAATGCGCGTCCTAAGTACATCTCGACTTTCTTGGAAAGCTTGGTAAACTGGGATTACGCAAACGCAAAATATGCTGGCCAACCTGCTGGTGTTGAGAAATAATTTTTTATTTCCTGCATAAAAATCACCCTTTATGGGTGATTTTTTTATTTTTAAGGCCAAGCTGCATATTAAAAAAGCAAATGATTCATTTCTTTACATGAATTGATTGACGGCTTTTGGTTTCCTGCCTAAAATGCCCCTCAGATTCTCCAATAGCTCAGTCGGTAGAGCGACGGACTGTTAATCCGCAGGTCCCTGGTTCGAGCCCAGGTTGGAGAGCCAATCTATTCTCCCATAGCTCAGTCGGTAGAGCGACGGACTGTTAATCCGCAGGTCCCTGGTTCGAGCCCAGGTGGGAGAGCCAAGATTTTTATAAAACCCACTCATTACGAAGTGGGTTTTTTTATATCTGTTTTTTTCAGCTTTAGTTTATATCAGGTAGGGCTAGCCTCTGACCTCATCATCTTCAAGCTCGTTTTCAAAGATGAGCACCCAGCTTTATATTCCTACTCAAGCTTCGATCTAAACATAACAGCTTGAACTACAACCATTTCCGATTACTTTTAAAACACTTGAGTCAATTTCTTTGGCTTTTTTTTAAAAGTGTCTTGACCCCTTTTTAAATCCCTCTATAATCGCTGTCAGATTCTCCAATAGCTCAGTCGGTAGAGCGACGGACTGTTAATCCGCAGGTCCCTGGTTCGAGCCCAGGTTGGAGAGCCAATCTATTCTCCCATAGCTCAGTCGGTAGAGCGACGGACTGTTAATCCGCAGGTCCCTGGTTCGAGCCCAGGTGGGAGAGCCAAGATTTTTATAAAACCCACTCATTGCGAAGTGGGTTTTTTTATTCTTCCCTGTTTTAGTCTGTGTTTAATTTGAGTCAGTTTATATTTTTTGTGATTGGCTGCATGGCGAGTTTTGCCTTAATTTGCCTGCTCTTTCCACGCCTGTTTACCCGTCGGCAGAAGTTTTATCCCAAACCGGTCATTACTGCTTTTGAAAGCAGAATGTTTGTACGCCTAAAAGAAGCTTTTCCTCATCATCATATTTTGGCACAAGTTGCATTTAGCGCCTTAATCACTCATGACCACATGAAAATGCGCAATCAATTTAACCGTAAAGTAACCGATTTTGTGGTACTGGATCGTGAGTATAAGGTGGTTGCCATTATTGAGCTGGACGACCCCAGCCATATCGGTAAAGAACAGGAAGATGCGGAACGTGATGCCATGCTAATTGCAGCAGGTTATACAGTCATCCGCTATACAGACATTCCAAGCATCCGACAATTACAACAGAATTTAAGATAAGCACAACAGCTTATACTCAGCGGTATTTTAACTTCAAAACTCGCCTGATGGCCAAGGATTCGATTTTGAATCTTTTGGCTGCTTGCCTGCCCCAACACAACTTATCATTTTCCTGATTAATCGCCCTACTTTTAAAAAGTTGCCTTTTAAACTTTTCTTTGTATATTTTTAGGGTGATAAAATTTAACTTATCGTTTTATAATCTCTTAGAAAATAACATATAAGTAAGATGCAATGAGCCAGCTATTGCATTTCCGGTCATGATCATCTTACTTATTTTAATACTCCTTCTTATTCAGTGATCGTCCATTTATGCAAAACTCTATTCGTATTGGTATCGCAGGTTACGGTAATCTTGGCCGTGGTGTTGAAACTGCAATTCACAAAAATCCTGATATGCAACTTGTGGGTATTTTCACTCGCCGCGCACCTAGCAGTGTTACTCCCTGCTTTGCAGAAACTCAGGTTTATAGCATGGATGCATTATTAAATGATTTTAGCGATAAAATTGATGTGCTTATTCTTTGTGGCGGCTCTAAAGATGACCTACCGCAACAAGGCCCGATTTTTGCAAGTAAATTCAATATCGTAGATAGCTTTGATACCCATGCACGCATTCCGGAATACTATGCAGCAGTAGATGGGCCTGCAACTGCCAATAATAAAACAGCCCTGATCTCTATTGGTTGGGATCCAGGCATGTTTTCAATTAATCGTTTATTTGGTGAAGCTTTATTGCCAGATGGTGAAACCTATACATTCTGGGGTAAAGGCTTAAGTCAGGGCCACTCCGATGCAGTCCGCCGTGTACCAGGCGTGAAAGCCGGTGTTCAATATACCATTCCATCTAGCGATGCAATTGAACAGGTACGCAGTGGCGCTCGCCCTAACTTAAGCACTAAAGATAAGCATCATCGTGAATGTTATGTGGTATTAGAACAAGGTGCTGATGCTGTAAGAGTTGAACAGGCTATTGTAACAATGCCGGATTACTTCGCCGACTATAATACGACTGTGAATTTTATCAGTGAGGAAACCTTACTGAAAGATCACCAGCGTATGCCACATGGCGGTTTTGTTATCCGTAGCGGCAATACCAGTGATGAGCAGGCTCAAGTCATTGAGTTTTCTTTGAAACTGAATAGTAATCCTGAATTTACTGCAAGCGTTTTAGTGGCATATGCCCGTGCCTGCTACCGCCTGAATCAAACTCAGCAGTATGGTGCCAAAACAGCATTCGATGTAGCACCTGGATTGCTTTCAATCAAAACACCTGAGCAATTACGTAAAGAACTGCTCTAAGGCCATTTAAATATAACCACTGATCAGGTGATCAGTGGTTATATCCTGTCTATTTAAGCAGAATGCTGTGATGCAACATTAAATATTTATAATGAGATCAGACAATACTCGTATGCGGATGGCATGAGCCTTCAACATTTGAAACAAGAAAAAGAAATCTCGTCCCGGATGCTCTGCGCCTGATAGCCAACTATGCAGCTGTTCAGTATAGACCTATAAAGTATCAAACCATCACCCCACTATTGAAGATCATAAGAACAACTAGTAAGGAGAAGCCTATTGGGTTTCAGAAGCAGCTTGACTCGCCTGAGCTTGCGGCTCTACCTTTAATTTCTCGGCGGCCTCTCGTGCTTCAATACGCGCGATCATCTCAGCTTGCTGCTGCTTATATTTTTCCTGATTTTTCGCATCACTGTTGACGGCCAAAAATGCCATGGTAATTAAAAAAATCGGGATACATAAAGCCAGTGTTCCAAGAATCACCAGCTTTTTAATACTGCGCTGTTGTGGCTGTTGCGACATAAACCGACCTGCTTTTCTCTATCATTCATTGCGCTGCCCAATATAACAAAATAAAGCAATTGCTCAAGCTATAAAAAGGAGCCGAAGCTCCTTTGGTATTAAGGACTGACACCAGCCGGCATATGCGTTTCAATAAACGATACCAGCAGATCATTACTTTTTACAATAGCTTCGGTATGCGTTGCATTTGACACAGGTACAAAAGTGACAGCGGTACCCATATTTGCCAAGTTTTTCTGTAAAGCATCAGTGATTATATAAGGCACTGCCGTATCTGCCGTTCCCTGGATAATCATGACTGGCACATTGATTTTTTCAGTTGCAGGCTGGTTTTCAAGCAGGAACTTTTTGACTGAAGAATTATCCTGAAAGTTCGCAACCAATCCTGGATAATCAATAACAGTTTTCCCCGGATTAGTATTCAGGTAAAGATTAATATCATTAATATATTCAGTAATTAGAGGCTGTAGACATAATCCATTTTCCCCCGTCGTCCCTTCGGCTTTTTCAGCAACAATGCCAGCTCGTTCCGAAAAAATATTGCGATAGTTAAAAGCTGGTTCATAGGCCTTAATCCCGACGCCCACATAGGCTGCATAAGCCAGCAACTCAGCATAGACCGCTTTGGCCCTCTCATCTTGCCCAGCATCCACCATAGCTTTTAAAGCTTGTGGTGCTATTTCACCAATAATACGTCCTAAGCTTGATGCCGGAGCTGCTGCAACTGCTGCCTTATAATTTGAATCACGATCCGCAAACTCTGCTGTTGCCAGAGAGGCATGCCCTCCCTGAGATTGCCCGACAGATACCCAAGCCCCATTAAATCTACTGCCCTGCTGCTGTTTAAATGCTTTTACTGCATAAATTGCTGATTGAGCAGCACTATCCAGATTCAAATAAGGATGGATTCCCTGGGTGCCCAAGCCCTCATAATCTGGTGCCACAATGACATATCCTTGTGTAAGCAGGCTACGTGCAAGCACTTTAAGGTTAGAGTTGAGCAGGTTATTCGTTGGCGCACATGAATCGCCACTACCTACCGTACCATGCTCCCAGACAACGACACGCCAGCCATCTTTTGGCTGTGGTGTATTCGGATACAAAACCATCGCCGTAGCCTCAGCCCGCTCACCACGTACATTTGGCATGTTATAGCGCATGACCTGAATATTGGATGCTTCCGCAAGTATATCTGCACTATAGGCTTTCTGACCCAAGAATACTTTTTCCTGGGGCTGAAATGACCTGTTATCATCATCGTTATGACACGCCGTCAGGAATAATGTCATTGAACACATCACTGCCAGACAGGTCTTTTTAAAACCGTTTTTCATTATCTTATTCATATGGTAATCCCTTATTGTTCTTTATAATTCTCATGCAAGAGCTTTGAATAAAACATAAAAAAAAGCATCCTTATAGGATGCTTTTGTAAGTCTGCAATCACCAGTTTTTTTACCAGAGTGCCAGAAAAATTCCGGTGAATATTATCAAACCTACCCAACGATTATGACGAAATGCCCAGAAACACCAGTGCGGCTCTTTCTCTTTGGTTTTAGTCCATTGATAGATAAAATCTGCAATCACCACCAGTAAAGCAATCAGGCCAAATGGCACCAACAGGTGTTCTATATATAGTGCACTACCTATGAGCACAACACTCACAGCCTGTAGCGCAGAAATCATTGTAATATCGTATTTCCCAAAAAGAATAGCGGTCGATTTTACCCCGATTTTTAAATCGTATTCACGGTCAGTAATTGCATATTGAGTGTCATAAGCCACAGTCCAGGCCAGATTACCAAAATACAGCAGCCAGCAACTCCAATCGAGCGGCTTGCCCATTGCTGTGAATGACATGGGAATTCCCCATGAAAATGCCATGCCCAGCACGACTTGCGGCAAATGCGTATATCGCTTCATAAAGGGGTAAATAAACGCAAGCGCCAGACCAGCAAGCGCGCAATAGAATGTCGCTATGGGCAGAAAAAACAAGGTGCAGGCGCTGGCAGCGACCAGAGCCAAAAATACCCAAACCGCTTCACGTGCTGAAATAACTCCGGTTGCCAGCGGCCGGTTTTTGGTGCGGTCTACATGAGCATCCACTTTTCGGTCGGCAAAATCGTTGATCGCACAACCCGCAGCTCGCATAAAAATAGTGCCTAAAATCATGGCAATTAAGATGGTTAAATCAGGAACACCTTCCGCAGCAATCCATAACGCCCACATGGTTGGCCAGAATACCAGTTCTGTACCAATCGGCTTATCAAAACGACAGAGATAATAATAAGCCTCAAAACGCTGACGCCATGTGATCGTTTGCAAAGTTGCCATGTTTATCCTTAACGATGTTGTAATGAAGTCTGATGTTGTAAAAACTGCTCAAAACTGGGCAAAAAAGTCTCTTGCACAATAAATTTACAACCGTGCCAAGTATAGCAGCTCTGCCTGGTCCAGCCATCTTCAAGCCATAACACACGGCGCTCACACTGAGGATTGGTACGTTGAAATAAAAACCAGCCAATCGGCTTTTTACCAATATGCTGAAAAATCCGTGCCCGTTTTTGCAAACTTAAAATAGGAAAAATACTTTTTGCTTTCACCCAAGGCTGAGCTTCACAGCCATATAAATGGCTTTCCCGTACCCATGAGGTATGCTGATGTGGCATTCCCATCCACCGTGCATCACTGAAGCTTAAGCGCTGAAAATGCTCTTTGACTGGCTGAACATTGAATTTTCCATTCGCTAAATCTGTCAGCTGCTGCGTTAAAGACCCTGAAGCATACAGCCATGATTTCAATTCAGCAGGGATTTGCTGCATAAGTTTACCTGTACACTCAATCTGCAAGATATTTGACTGCTTAATATGCATCTTGCAATTTATTCCATAACCAATGTTTAGCCATTGTCTGTTTTGGCAATAATTTCAAATTGACCATTTGCCTTTTTCTGCAAGATAAAACCCTCAGCACTTAAATAAAAACTTTGCGGATAATCACAATCCAGTGCCAGCTCAGGGTTTTTCAATGCAATAAATTGCGCCTGTTTATAGCCTTCGGGGGTACGTCCAACTTCAATATAAGTTACTTCTGAAAAATTGAGTTTGAAACCTTTTGCATGATCGTTCGGATCATTCCAGGGGAAAAATCCTGTGTGCTTTTTACGTTGCGCCATATTATCTACTAATTGTAAATCTCTAAACAGATGATACAAAAAAACCCGCGCAAGGCGGGCATTTTTTACAGTGAAATTCTATAAAGAATTAAAGACTGTAGTACATATCGAATTCAACCGGGTGAGTTGTGGTATTTAAACGGCGAACTTCTTCCGTTTTAATTTCGATATAGGCATCAAGCATATCTTTAGAGAACACGCCACCTTTTAACAGGTAGTCATGGTCAGCTTCGAGTGCCTCCAGTGCCATTTCCAGACTATGAGCCACTGTAGGGATTTTTGCTTCTTCTTCAGGAGGAAGATCATACAAGTTTTTATCAGCAGCTTCACCTGGGTGGATCTTATTTTGGATACCGTCCAGACCTGCCATCAACAAAGCAGCAAAACCCAGGTACGGGTTCATCATTGGATCAGGGAAGCGCGCTTCAATACGTTTGCCTTTCGGGCTAGATACGTATGGAATACGGATTGATGCAGAACGGTTACGCGCTGAATAAGCCAGCATAATGGGTGCTTCAAAATGTGGTACTAAACGCTTGTACGAGTTAGTAGAAGGGTTAGTGATCGCATTTAATGAACGCGCATGTTTGATGATACCGCCAATGAAATACAGGGCCATTTCTGAAAGGCCTGCATATTCATCACCTGCAAACAGGTTCTTGCCATCTTTAGAGATCGACATGTGAACATGCATACCAGAACCGTTATCGCCAACCATCGGTTTAGGCATAAAGGTTGCAGTTTTCGCGTATTGATGGGCAACGTTCCAAACCGCATATTTGAACTGTTGAACTTCATCAGCTTTACGCACCATAGTATTAAAGCTCACCCCAATTTCTAATTGGCAAGATGCAACTTCGTGGTGATGTACTTCTACACGGCCTGGCCCCATAATATCTTCAATTTTTGCACACATATCTGCGCGCATATCTTGTGAAGAATCTACAGGAGGAACCGGGAAATAACCGCCTTTAACACGTGGACGGTGACCAGAGTTACCGGCTTCATAATCGTTACCGGTTGACCATGCAGCTTCTTCAGCGATCAATGTATGGCGTGCGCCAGACATGTCGATTTCCCATTTTACTTCGTCAAATACGAAGAATTCTGGTTCTGGGCCAAAGAATGCTGTATCACCAATACCTGTCGACTTTAAATACTCTTCTGCACGGCGAGCGATAGAGCGTGGATCACGGTCATAACCCTGACCAGTCGATGGTTCAATGACATCACAAGTTACAACAACTGTTGGCTCTGCGAAGAACGGATCTAAGAAGCAAGTTTCTGCATCTGGACGTAAAATCATGTCGGATGCTTCAATGCCTTTCCATCCAGCGATTGACGAACCGTCAAACATTTTCCCGTCTTCAAACGTATCTTCATCAATACTGTCTGATGGGTAAGTGACATGCTGTTCTTTACCCTTGGTATCAGTAAAGCGAAAATCGACCCATTTTGCGCCACTTTCTTGTATGAGTTGAAGGACCTTGTTCGCCATGCTCATTTTGCTCCGATGGTTTTTGTTGCACTCGCAAAGTGCGTGTTAGTAGTTGGCATTCATTAATGCAATTATCGTACCAACTCTTAAAAGCATAGTTAAAATTCTGAATTCTTTATAAGAAAACATCTTAAGCTAAAAATACTTTGCGCCTATTATACTGGGAGTGAAAGGAAATGCACTATATTCAGGCACGCTTGATATATTTTATTGGTACTTATTTTCTAACGCACTTAAATAGTGCGCATAACCTTTTTTAAAGATAAAAATATAATTCTTAAACATATTTCTATAAATTTAGTAAATTTTAGCTTAAAGATTGCCCAATTCTGGCAAATAGCCATAAAGCTATAACAATTCAGCAACATAAAAGAGAAGTACACCGGCTGCTCTCTTTTCTGTTTTATATGATTTTTTGCAAAATCCGTACAATTATTCTGCTTTTCTTAGAGTATTGACAACCATTTAAGTGATGCTTTTTAGATCAAATTGTGGATAGGCTGTTTTATCGTTTTTTATTTTTATCCCATCGTTTTTTTTCATTTTTCACCAACAATCTATCTAAAAGTAAGCTTATAACTTTAAGAGAGTCGGTTACTCATTATCAGTTTATATGCAACCTAAAATAATAAGATTCAGGTACATCATTGCTGGAGCATCGCAAAATCCAAGCAGTACGGTTTGCCAAAAATACTATTTCTCAAACACATATCATTCATGAAAAAATATTCCAGGAAGAGAAGTATCCTTAGCATGCTTACATCAAGGCTACTTTTATCATTTTACAGCTATGCCTGAATTAGAGTAACGCTTTGAATTGGGCAGCCCTCACATTGTAGGCTAATAAAAAGAAAATGATTGTGAATCAATCACAGCCTCTAAAAAACAAAGCATAAGAAATAAATAGCACCCAAATAATTGGACGAATGAAATCATCACAAGACATTCAAAAACTGCTAAAGTAGCCGCTTGATAATGCAGCTATCTTAATGCCTGCAAAATCAATCACTTTATACAAAGTGAGTAACATTGTGGTCAACAAACTCCCGCAGTGTTATAAAATATATAAACTTCAAGAGGTTATGCTCAAAATGCTTCTCATGATCGACAACTATGACTCTTTTACTTATAACATCGTCCAATATTTTGGCGAACTGCAACAGGAAGTAAAAGTAGTCCGTAATGATGCCGTGACTTTGGAGAATATTGAGCGATGGCAACCGAAGTATCTGGTCATTGGTCCTGGTCCCTGCTCTCCAAGTGAAGCGGGTATCTCTATTCCGGCCATTCAGCACTTTGGCGGGAAAATCCCTTTACTCGGCGTCTGCCTAGGTCATCAAAGTATTGGACAGGCCTTTGGCGGTGAGATTGTTCGCGCCAAACGCGTAATGCATGGACGTTTGTCTGATATGTATCACAGCGATACCGGGATTTTCAGTCACCTGCCTTCTCCCTTTTCGGCGACCCGTTATCACTCTTTGGTGATTGATCAAGCGACGTTACCGGACTGTCTGGAAGTGTCTTGCTGGACCAACGAAACAGATGGTTCGATGGAAGAAATTATGGGAATTAAACATAAGACATTGCCGATCGAAGGCGTGCAGTTTCACCCGGAATCCATCCTGAGCCAGCATGGTCATCAGATCTTTAAAAACTTTCTTGAAATTTATGCATAATGGGCGAAGCACAATAAATGAACATTCAACAAGCATTAAGTAATATTACAAAAAATATTCATCTGACTCAGGAACAAATGGAAGATGTGATGCGTAGCATCATGTCGGGCGAAACTACCGATGCACAGATTGGTGCCCTACTCATGGGTTTACGCCTGAAAGGTGAAAGCATTGATGAAATCACCGCCGCAGCACGGGTCATGCGTGAACTTGCAACTAAAATTGAAGTCAGCGACATACCGCATCTGGTCGATATTGTCGGTACGGGTGGCGATGGGCAGAACCTGTTTAACGTCTCTACCGCCTCGGCCTTTGTGATTGCGGCGGCAGGCGCAACTATTGCCAAACATGGGAACCGCGGAGTTTCCAGTAAATCTGGTTCTTCTGATTTACTGGAACAGGCCGGTATCCATCTTGACCTGAACATGCAGCAGACTGAGCGCTGCATCCGTGACATTGGTATCGGCTTCCTGTTTGCACCCAATCATCATAAGGCCATGAAATATGCGATTGGTCCACGTAAAGAGCTGGGTATTCGCAGTATTTTTAACTTACTTGGCCCGCTTACGAATCCGGCCGGAGTAAAGCGTCTGGTGATTGGTGTATTTTCTAATGAATTATGCCGCCCAATTGCAGAGGTCATGAAACAGCTCGGGGCAGAACATGTGATGGTGGTGCATTCACGTGATGGTTTAGATGAAATCAGTCTGGCTTCTGCAACCCATGTGGCCGAGCTTAAAAATGGTGAAGTGAGTGAATGGGAAATTACGCCTGAACTGGTGGATATTGAATCCCAGACATTAACTGGCTTAATTGTGGAAGATTCTGCAACAAGTCTGGCGTTGATTAAAGATGCACTCGGCAAGAAAAAATCCGAGATTGGTTATAAGGCAGCCAATATGATTGCTCTGAATGCAGGTGCCGGAATCTATGTATCTGGTTTAACCACCAGCTATAAGCAAGGTGTGGCGCTGGCGCATGATATTATTTATGGCGGTCAGGCACTTGAGAAAATGAGTGTACTTTCTGAATTTACAAAAACCATTAAGCAATATGAAGTTTAAACAGGTCAGGAGTTTTTATCATGGTTGATATCGCCAATACAATTTTAGGTAAAATTATTGACCGCAAGAAAGAAGAATTTGCGCTACGTTTAAAGCAGCACAGCTACAAAGACCAGGAAGAGCTGGCACAGGCAGCGACGCCAGTGCGTAGTTTTACCCAATCGCTCCTGTCTAAACGTCCCGGGGTGATTGCTGAAATCAAGAAAGCCTCACCTTCAAAAGGGATTATCCGGGAAAATTTTAATCCTGCAGAGATTGCACAGCAGTATGAAGAAGCTGGTGCAGCCTGTTTATCGGTACTGACCGATGAAGATTTTTTCCACGGTGCAGATGCAAATATTCAGATCGCACGTTCACATTCTAGCCTGCCCGCCCTGCGTAAAGACTTCCTGATCGACCCGTATGGAGTCATCGAGGCACGTGCCCTGCATGCTGACTGTATTTTGCTGATCGTGGCATCTTTATCAGACCAGCAATTAGAGGAAATGTCCAAGACTGCATTTGAACATAATCTTGATGTGCTGGTCGAAGTACATGATGAGGAAGAGCTAGGACGTGCCTTAAAACTTTCTGACCGCTGTCTGCTTGGTGTGAATAACCGTAATTTAAAAACCTTTGAGGTGGACTTAAACACCTCAATTCGGCTGAAAAAATTACTTGATCCGTCACGCTTACTGGTCACTGAAAGTGGTATTGCTACACCTGCTGACGTCAGCATGATGCAGGAACAGGATATTCATGCCTTTCTGGTCGGTGAAAGCTTTATGAAACAGCCGCGTCCTGACCATGCTTTCTATGAGTTATTTGGTGAGCCAGAAACTGTTTAAGAATTAACAAGCTTTTAAAAAACCCGATTTCAGAATCGGGTTTTTAATTTTTCACTCAAGCTTTACTATGGCCTAAGTATCAACAGCAGCTCTAAGCGCTTAAGTAAAAAAGACCCTTTGATAATACAATAAGCGCATATGGGCCAGCTGCTGCTTTCATCCTCTCCACATAAATAGCTCTTCTGACAAGTCCTTCTGATTATATTTTTGTCTACTCAATCCCCCTGATAGAGACTTAAATCATACTTCTTTATCCTCATAACTACGTGAAGATCTTATGATTTCCCTGTAACTCTCCGGCCTTAATTTTTTCTATATGCAGCTATAAATGCAAGTCAGTTCTCTTTTATGCAATTCAGGACTATAATTTAGTTAAATTTTGCATTTCTCTCCTGTTTTTTTCATTATGAGCAAACACGATTCTTCACTTTCCAAAGACCAGTTCAATTTGCTGAAACAGTTTAAAAAACAAATCAGCAATCCACACCCACAGGTGGCTCCTGTTACGCCTGTTGAAAAGACACCTGAACAAGCGCAGGAGGAGGATCTTGAGCTGTTTCGCAAGCAGATGCAGGGAGTGCAAAAAATAACTCAGGGCAATATTGCCAAAATAGAGAAAATGCCAAAAAAGAAAGTGGATGCCCAGACGCTGGCCAAGCGTGCAGCTGCCGAAGGCCCAATGGAAACGGATGAGGCCGCGTTATCCGATACTCAGGCGATGCTCAATCCTGTTGGAAGTCAGGCAAACTTAAGTTACCGTATTGCAACTTTACAGCACAAAGTCTTTGAAGATTTAAAAGCCGGCAATTTACGCTGGTTTGAAGCTGTTGACCTACATGGCTGTACTGTCGAGGAAGCCCGTCAGGCTGTACTCCAAATTATTCAGATGGCCAAAGACGAAAACCAGAATGTGATCAAAATTGTTCATGGCAAAGGTCCTGAAGCAATTTTAAAAACCTATGTCAACGGCTGGTTACGTCAACATCGTGATGTTCTGGCCTTTGTCAGTGCACCGGAAAGACAGGGAGGCACTGGTGCCGTGCTGGTTCTGCTAAAACGCGCAGAAAAAAATCCAAAGTTTAAACATTAATCGGATTCCACCCTAAAATAAGGCATTGTAATAGTTTTCTGCTACAATGCCCTCCTTGTTTCATTCTCAGTTTAAGTGAATATGTCATATGACTATGCAGCAATCCTACGCAAACATTCTTACTGCCGTTGGTGAAGATTTAAATCGCCCTGGCCTCAAAGATACGCCCATGCGTGCTGCGAAAGCCTTTTCGTATTTGACCTCAGGTTATAGCCAAGTTCTTGAAGAAGTCACCAACAGCGCGGTGTTTCCTTCGGATAACCGTGAAATGGTTTTGGTAAAAAATATCGAGTTCTATTCACTCTGTGAACATCATTTATTGCCATTCTATGGTCGTGTACATATTGCCTATCTGCCTGAAGGTCATGTGCTCGGCTTGTCCAAATTTGCCCGTATTACCGAAATGTTTGCGCGTCGCCTGCAAATTCAGGAAAACCTGACCCAGCAAATTGCCGAAGCTGTCGCAGAAGTGACCAAAGCGCGCGGTGTTGCGGTCATGATCGATTCTGCACATATGTGTATGATGATGCGTGGTGTAGGCAAACAGGAATCAACGACACGTACGGTTTCTTTTATCGGAGATTTTAAAACCAATAAAGAAGAACGTCGTGAATTTTTAAGTGCTGTGCCAGAAAGTTATTAATCCCTCAAAGCCTCAACGCATGTCGAGGCTTTTTTTATCCGGATAAGGTTATCAGAATGTCAATTTGGATTGCAGGTCAGGGTTTAAGTCAAACTGAGGCCAGTGTCGACTATCCAAGGCCGGAGCGTCTGGTTCAGGGAAATCCAAAACGTCTGACCTATAGCGCTTATGAGCATCCACATATGGACTGCGGAATCTGGAATTGTGAAGTAGGGGCATGGAATATTCAATTCGCTGAAAATAAACAGGAATTTTTTCAGGTGATTGAAGGTGTAGTCCGTATACATGATACCCAGAACCAGTCATTTATTGAGGTAAAAGCGGGCGAAGCCGGTATCATTCCCCCTGCATTTACCGGCACGTTTGAAGTCGTCGAAGCGGTTAAAAAGTATTATGTGGTGGTTGAATACTAAATATCTTTTACACAATAAGAAATTTTAAACTGTTTGATTCAGCCCCTGACTCCTTAATGCTGAAATCATTTCAGTGTTAGTCCATTCAAAACAATCATAAGAATCAGCTACTTTTGCTTTATTTTAAATTGATAATACATTTCCTGCTATAATGTCCTACTGATTTTTTACTGCTCCCCTTGCATCATATATAGCACTTCTATTTGCTGGAGTAGTAAAGGCATGAACAAGAAACCGTTAGATCCACCTAAACGTACTTCACGTGTATATTCATCTAGCTTTGATTATTCTCTTGATTTTAAAAAGATCGATTTTCGCAAGCGTCCGGATTTATACCGGATTGGTCGTGGAGAACAAGGTGTGTTGTTGGTCGAGCCTTATAAATCGGAAATTTTGCCGTACTGGCGCTTTGCCGATGCAGAAAAAGCTCAGCTTAGCAGCGCAAAAATTTATGCTCTATTCTTAGAATATTTACAGCAGAATGATTTTGTAGGCGCAGATATGGCACGCAAGTTTTTGCAGATGGGTTATACCCGTGCCCGGCGTTATGCCAATCATAAAAGCGGTAAAAAGTATGCAGGCCCTGTACCTGAAGATAAAAAAGGGTTAAGCGGTTCACATGGCCGGGATGAACTCCCACGAAGTCCAGAAGACCCTGTCAAAGCAGCGGCAGCAAAAATATTTAAGCAAAAGTGGGATGAAGCCAAAGCTCATCCCGATTATATTCAGCTAAAACAAAAGTTTCTGGCTTTTATCCAGCAGCAGCCCTCAGATTAAAACATACGCTCTCCAGCATTTAAGCCCTTCTTTGCTGTTTAATCTGTCCACAAGATGGAGACTTAGCCATATACACCAGATTTCGGCCAGTATTTTTTGCCATATACAATGCAGCATCAGCTGCATCCAGGAATTTCTGATAATCAGGATGACCATCAAATAAGACACAGCCGATACTGACCGTCAGTTTAAAGCACTGTCCCTGTCCGTCATTGATCAGGCTATTTTCCACATATTGACGAATACTCTCTGCAATATGGCGCGTACGTTTCTCATCGGCATCTACTAGCAGCAGTAAAAACTCTTCGCCACCGAGACGAAAAGCATAATCACTGCCCTGACTATACCTCTGCAACGCTTCAGCAATAAATTTCAGCGCAACATCCCCCGCTGCGTGACCAAACTTGTCATTAATATTTTTAAAAAAGTCGGCATCAATTGCCAATAGGGACAAAGGTGTCTGGTTTTGCCGCGAGTAGCTGATTTCACGAGAAATAATTGTATTTAAATAACGGCGATTGAGCAGCTGAGTCAATGAATCATTCCCGGCTTCAATATAATCAGCCACCTGAAACAATTGGTCTACCAGATGCTGGATTTCACGGTTAATATCACGGATGTGTTGAATCAACCCCAGCATGTTAGTGTTTTCTGTACATTCCCCTACAGCTTTATTCACTTCATCAACCTGATAAATCCGCTTGATGACCAGATCGACCTGATCTGACTCCGCAAAAGCATAGGCTGCCTTATGAATAAACCAAAGTCCAAATTCAGACTTGGACAACATCGGATGTCTGAACGGGCCAGTGCCTGAAAACACCTTGAACATCAAATCATTTTCCCAGTCCAGCAAGGCACTGCGCTGCTTGTCTTTTTGTACTGCAACATCCTGCATCGCAGAAAATACACGATAGCTATGCTTGATTTCCTGATTCGCTACTGTTTTAGCCTCATAGGAGCGGCACATAATTTCTGTAGCAAATCCCATGACTTCTATAATATAACTACAGGTGGTAAAAGCATGGGCAGATGGGTTTAAACCCAATAATTGAAAGACCATATACTGGATTTCACGCACACCGCGCATAATGAGCCAGGCAGGAATACCAATACGCGCATGGACATGGCCGACCATCGCCTGTCTTTGTACCGCTTGCATATAATCCTTATTTACCGGAACACTAAAACTTTCCGATAACCATTGGATTAAGGTCGTATGCAAGCGCTGCTGGACCAGTTTATCTGTTAAAAATTGTGCAGATTCTTTTTCGAGCAGCATATTTTTATAAAACTCATCCACCAGAATAACCGAATGCTCCTGAACAAACTGTAAGGCTTGTAATAAAGCATCAGATGAATAATTTTGACATATCTGTTCCCACTGCTCGGCCAGCATTGCCATATTTTCATTATTCATAGGATGGAGTTCCTGATATTTGCAATTTTCAATGACATTATTTAACAAATACAATACAATTTATACATTATAGTATGAATATTATCACCATTATTCAAATAATGGTGATCAAGTTAACAAAATAACCAACCACCCCTATAATAATACCGCCTATATTTTAAGCTCAGGTCAAAAGTTAGAATAGCCAACTCAATTTTTATTCTCTAGAAATAACGGATCAGGCTCAGACTCCACTGTTCCCAATCTTGATGGTTTTGTCGCTGATATTCCCAGCCCCCCCGAATTGCATATTGTGGGGTCCAGGTATACTGAAATTGGGTCTTCAATTTCAGCTGCCATTGATGTGAATCTTCCCAATATGGCAATTCTACTTGTATCAGACTATTGAGCTGCTCATTCCAGACATTCTGACAGCCGATGGTCGGACCAGCTCCTACACGCCAACCTTGATCCAGGGCTTTGCCTGCCTGTAAATGATTTTGTAGCTGTGTATAACATAGATGTTCACGTGTTGCATTGGCCCAGCTATAACCGGCCTGCACGTTTAAGTTAGCGACCCCATGCTGGCTTTCACGACTAAAATGGCCCGCTGAATCCAGAGCTTCTTGTTGCCAGCCGAAGTTAAATCCCCAGGATAAGGGCGTTTTAAAAGCATGAATCGGATTATAGGAATTGACGGTTAATAGATCCAGATGCTTCAGCTTCAACCGATCCTGGCGATATTGCAGAGCACCATCCAAAAACAGCAGTTGGGTTCCGGTACGCAATCCTCCTTGTGGATCAATCAGGTCATGATAAGCCTGACGATGACCGATCTCGACAAAGGTCTGGCCTTGAACCTCACCAGCTTTAAAAGAAAGATGACGTGCATCATGCGCTTGCACAGGATTGGTCTTGGGTACGGCGACATTCAGGCGTTGCTTCTCAAGGGCCAACTGGCTTCGTTGCACCAGAATCTGTCTTAAACGTGGCTGCGCCACCTGAGGATCAATTTTTCGGGCGAGAAAATGCAGATACAAGTCGTCATAGGCCATTTCCAGAATCTTGGCCTGGTTTTCAGCTGAGTAAGATTCGAGTATCTGACCATGTTCCCGCGGTTCAGACATGGCAATTTGATGGGCTACTTTTGCCAGCTTGTGACCATGCTGTCTGGCCTGTGCCAGTAACTGGGTTTCCAGAGCAGGACGATATACCACGTCTTTGATCAGCTGTTCATCATCCAAGGCTTTAATAGTCTCAAGCGGAATGGAGACTGCCTTAAACTGCTGCTGCAAATTGGCGTGTGGGCGTACCAGATCAATTAAGCCTAATAAACGGTAAGCACAATTGTCCTGAATAAAATAATAGGGAAATTGTACATGTTTCATTTCCCAAATATGCTGGACCAGAAATCTGGTTTCTTCTGGACTTAAAGCCAGTTCATATTCCCAAAGGTCGCGACTTTCGAAATCCCCATATTCTTTAACTTTACGATAATACGGCATCAGGGAATATTCACCTGGATACTGCCCGGTTAAACCTTTCCAGGCATAAGACCAGTTTTGCTCACCTTCGACGGTGGCCGCATAGTTCACCGCATAAGACACCAGATTTAGCTGTTGCTGGTCTTTAGGGTCCAAACGCAGCAAAGTATGTCCGAACATTGAGCTAGGATTGCCCATAAAGTCGGTGGCATAAATCAGCGTCGCTTTATACGGTTTAATTTCGGTCAGCCACTGATTCAACTCAGGGCAAGCCACTTCTGGTAAAGCAGCATGAGGTATCTTTAAGCTTTCAATGAGAAACTGGCTCCGCGCCGGGAAACGACAACGAATAGATTGATCAGGTTCAGCCGTTTGAAACAGTGCCTGAATATTACTGGCCAACTCCAGTTCCAGATTTTGGGCACCCTGTTCATGATAGAAATAGCCTGAATAGCTCACTTCGCTATGCTGTTTGGCATCAGCGTACATTAAACGTTGCCAAGTGATATCTTGAGCCAGCTTATTACTTTGAGCCTGTTGAATAAATGGATCTGCCGGACTAGCAAAGGATGGACAACTTAGTGTAGACAGTGCAGCAAGGACAATAAGGGCAACGCAAGATTTCATATTAGAACAGGAAATTTATTTTTAGATAGAAAAAACCCTGTCAAGCGACAGGGTTTTTGACATATTAAACGTAAGCTTTTAATACGTCGTCATTTGCCATGACAGTTTGCAGAGAAGATAATACTTCTAGTGAAGTTTCATTTTCAGTTGCATAGATTGAAGCAAAGTTTTGCTTAGAAATAGCGAAGAAACGTGCTTTATCTTCAGCTTTGATATTTAGCAATTCAGCCAATACGTTTAAGCTTTCGCCCTGACCAACCGCCATATCACGCGCGAGTGATTCAGCATTTTCATTGGTAAATGTAACCACTTGGGCGGTTACTGTACCTGTACCACTACAACCCAAAGTACCAAAAGTGATACCGAATAACTGGTTAGCAAAAATACCGTTGGTCGTTGCTGCCAAAATTTTAGGCACTTTACCAGATTGACCTGCCCATACTTGACTTCCAATACCACAACCTGCATCACGGTCAGCAAATGCTGCAGTTGAACCCACTGCAAGTACTGCAGCTAAAGCTAGTTTTTTCAACATGATTACTTCTCCAAAAAGTTTATCTAAGTGTTTTTAATTATTCACAATTAGGTAATTTTTATTACACCTTGGCTAGAATAACGTCAACGGTGCTTAAAGGCAAAACATTTTGTTTCAAGTTCGACAGGTTGCTTTCTCAGCAACCAGCTCAATCTTGTTCTTTTAAATGCCAGGCTCCATCGAGCTGACGTTGCCCGAGAATTTTCAATACCAGCACCAGACTGAGCAGTAGCAGCAAGTACCATGAGCCGAGTTTCCCCCAGCCCACCATATGCCATTGTTCAATCTGACTCGGATAAAGCCAGATCTGATAAAAGGTACTGATATTTTCAGCGACCCAAATGATAAATGCCAATAGCAGCAGCACGGGCAACATCGGCAACTGAAAAGTATGTCGATTCAATTGAAAACGGATTTTGGTTTTCCAGAAAATCACCACACTCCAGGCAAATAAAATCATCCGGTAATCCGGAATAAAAAATTTGCTCATAAAGTTGATATAGGACAGAACCGCCAGCGCCAGCATATTAGCAAAGCTCGGTAATCTCTCAAATGACACCTGATAAAGACGTAAGGAACGCGCAAAGAAGCTTCCGACAGCCGAATACATAAATCCGGCAAATAAAGGCACAGTCAGAATTTTAAAAATGGCGGGTTGCGGGTAATGCCACGAGCCAATCGCCGGATGGGTCAGGAAAATTTCCATCACCATGGCCATCAGGTGAAACAACGCAATCACTTTCGCTTCTGCCCAGGATTCCAGCTTGGTATATAGCAGAACCACCTGAATCATCAGGGCAAAAAACAAGAGATAGTCGTAACGATAGAAACCATACAGCAGTTCGCTTCCCATGGAAGCTGTCAGGGCAAAGGCGAGCAACAGTAGAATCCCAAATAAGGCAGCCGAAGCTGCCTTATAAGTAAATTCAAACCCTGATTTTATAAAATCGATCAAGGCTTACATCCTACAGGTACTTGGCACTATACTCATGTACGGTATCAACAAAGGCTGTCGGGTTGGCCGGATCAACCCACTGGGTAATACCATGCCCCAAGTTAGCGATATAACCTGTTTTTTCGCCATTGGCATAGGCATCATCCAGCATCAGCTTGGTGGCTTTCACAATCGACTCATGGGATCCATACAAAGTTGCCGGATCAAGGTTACCTTGTAGCGCGGCACGGCCCGCAACGGTTTGGCGCGCTACATTCAGTGGCGTCGTCCAGTCCAGACCAAAAGCATCTGCACCAGTAGCAACCATTGGCTCCAGCCACTGTCCGCCACCTTTGGTGAACAGGATGACCGGAATCTTGCGACCATCTTTCTCACGCTGCAAGCCAGCCACAATTTTCTGCATATAATTCAGTGAAAACTCAATATATTCACGGTGCGCCAACGCCCCGCCCCAGCTGTCAAAAATCTGTACGGCCTGGGCACCTGCGTCAATCTGGGCATTCAGATATTCGATCACTGCATCAGCCAGACGCTGTAACAATGCATGCATGACTTCAGGCTGGGCATACATCATGTGTTTGGTAAAGCGGAAATCTTTGCTCGAACCACCTTCAACCATATAAGTGGCCAACGTCCATGGACTGCCAGAGAAACCGATTAATGGCACCTGCCCCCCCAAGGCCGAACGGATGGTAGATACCGCCTTCATGACATAGTCCAGGTCAGACTTGGCATTAAATGCAGGTAAATTTGCTACATCCTGCTCGGTGCGGACTGTCTTATGAAACTTTGGACCTTCACCCGCTTCAAAATACAATCCCAAACCCAAAGCATCGGGTACGGTCAAGATGTCTGAAAACAGGATCGCAGCATCCAGATCATAGCGGCGTAAAGGCTGTAAAGTGACCTCACACGCCAACTCAGTATTTTTACAAAGAGAAAGGAAGTCTCCCGCCTGGGCACGGGTTTCACGATATTCTGGTAAATAACGGCCTGCTTGACGCATCATCCACACAGGTGTGGTATCTACAGGTTCACGTAATAATGCGCGCAGAAAACGATCATTTTTTAAGGTCGTCATTCACTTTCCTATCTATACTTGAAGATGAAACCCATCATAACAAAAAGCCCGCATTTTGAATAACTTCTCATAACTTTAAAAACCGATCATGAGAAATGGCAAGGGATAGATTTACACAAAAGAACTACTGCATCTACACATTTTTTCTGTAATACTTACAGTGTTTTTTCACATAGTTAAAGAAGTAAATTAAGGTTGAGTTACATGTTCGTTCGCACAATGCTCGCTGTGAGTCTAGGTTGCATTTTCGCAGGTACTGTTTTCGCTGCGTCTACTGCTGAACAACCATTGAACCCGCAAATGGCCACTGATGTTTCAGTGCAAGACCCTATTGATCCTCTGGCACTTGAGTCCTCGGCGGCACAAGCTCCTGCAACCCGCCAGACGACCAATGCCCCAACAGAAGAAGCTCAAATTACAGCACAAGAAAAAAAAGAGCTGGATCAAGCATCTGCAGCTTTAAATACCTTGCAGAATACTGAAGACCAAAATGCCGATAGCGGCGTTGCACCTGCAGCTGCCAGTAAAAATGCCAGTTCGGTAGCAACTAAAGCGTCGTGGACCCTAGATGGTCTCAATAACGCCACCTGGTATGAAAATATTGGTGCGGGTCAGTTCCCGGTATATGCACGTGCGCATGTCATGTTGAATAATGCTCATGCTTCACCAGGTGCAATTGATGGAACCAGCGGTAAAAACACCCTGAAAGCTATCGCGTCTTTTCAGCAAATGAACGGCATTAAGCCTACAGGTGTACTGACCAAAGAAACCTGGGATAAACTGATTGAACGTCAAGGTTCCAAGCCTGCTTTTGTTGAATACACTATCACTGAAAAAGATCTGGCGGGTCCTTTTGTCAAGTCTATTCCTTCCAATTACGCTGAACAGGCAAAAATGAAAGGCTTGTATTACACCAGCTCGCTAGAAATGCTTAGTGAAAAGTTCCATATGGATCAAAACTTCATGCAGAAGTTAAACCCGAATGCGAACTTTAACAAAGTCGGCCAAAAAATTCTGGTAACAAATGTACGTAATGAACTTCCAGAAGGTATTCATTTGATCGTGGCGCATAAAGGTGCAAAACAGCTGTACTTATTTAACAGTAAAAATCAAATGATTGGTTCATTCCCTGCCAGTATCGGGAACACCAGCACCCCTTCACCAACGGGTACATACAAAATTACTGGTGTTGCGCCAAACCCTTGGTATAGCTACTCACCGTCAAACTTTATTCAGGGTAAAAACTTAAAGCCGCTGTCTTTACCACCAGGTCCAAACGGTCCGGTAGGGAATATCTGGATTGGCTTGAATAAAAAATCATTTGGTATTCACGGTACACCGAATCCTTCTCTGATTTCCAAATCTTATTCACACGGTTGTATCCGCCTAACCAACTGGGATGCTAATGACCTGGGTAAAAAAGTAAAGTCTGGTGTGACTGTTAAGTTCCTTGAATAATCTTTGAATATTCAAACAAAAAGCCAGTCGTGAAGACTGGCTTTTTGTTTGAGAATCTAAATTGATAATTGGTTTTTTATTGCATCTCGGCAATTGCGGTACCCTTTTGCTTAGGGTCAGTATTTCCTAAGGCCGGATTGGCAATTGCATTTTCACACTGCTTTTTGTCCCGTCCATAATCTGCCTGCTTTTGAGCCACACTACTCCCATTTTCCAGGGTAGTGCGTGCCCAGATTTCCAGACTGGTTAAGGCCTTACGGCATAATGCGTATTTACCTTCAGTCACCGAGTCGGTCATTTTGACATTAATCCGCCAGTCGGTGCTGAGCTTACGGGCAGGTTCACGTACCTGTTTTTCCAGTTGATCAAGCTGTCTGTTATACACCAGAGGGTCGACTTCATTGATCAGTTTCCAGGCCGCATTGGCATAGGTCGTAGCATCATTTGTCAGCTTTGGTGCAGGTTTAATCTGAGCTTGTTCAGGCGACTGGTGGTCATTTCCACAAGCTTGCAGCAACAATACACTGCTTATTAAAGAAACAGTCAGCAGTGCACGTGTCTTAAACATCAGCATATCAGGCTCGCCTTTTTAAAAAAATTCGGCACTATGCTAGTAAATTCGCGTACAATACACAATCTTCATTTGACCTCTTGTTCAACTCTCCTGCAGGTGTTTCGTGACAGAGCACAATCCATCCGCAATGCAGCCTGCCGGATTCTGGCAAGGTGCAAAAGACAGCCAGGCGATTATCTTCACCTATCTGCCGGTGTCGTTTGCTTTCGGTGTTTCAGCGACTCAATTCGGCTTTACGGCCTGGGAAGCCCTGTTCCTGTCCTGTTCGATGTATGCTGGTGCCAGTCAGTTTCTGGTGGTTGCGTTACTCGGCAGCGGTACTTCCATCTGGATGACGGCGCTGACTGTCATTGCTTTAGACATTCGTCACTTGTTGTATGGCCCTGCCCTGCAAAACCTGATTCAGGATCGTCTGAACCTGAAAAAAACAGCTGTCTGGTCTTGGGGTCTGACCGATGAAGTCTTTGCTTCTGGCATGATCAAACTATCACAGCGGCGTCAGGAATGGTCTGAATCCTGGATGCTTGGCCTCAGTCTGTTCAGCTGGCTATCATGGGCATTGGGTTCTTTTCTGGGTGGTTTATTTGCCGATCAGGTCAGTAATTTACTGCAATTTTTGCAAGCAGCACTGGACTTCTTGCTCCCTGCCTTATTCCTGAGTTTTCTGCTGGCAGCCTTTGAGAAGAAACATAGCTTTGTCGTGGCAGTTACCATTATTGTCTCGGCTGTTGCCTGCTATCTTATTGACCTGTCCGCAGCCATTTTTATCGGTATCAGTTCCGGTATTTTTGCTGGCCTGTTCAAGCATTATGTTTTACAGAGACCTGATCCTGAACATACAGGAGACCCTCGATGAATCTCGAAATTATTCTGGTCGGAATTCTGGTGGGGATTGCCAATTTTGCTTCCCGCTTTGGGCCATTTTTTGTTATTCAAAAATTTCAGCAAGGCTCACAAAAACGTGGTGCCTTATGGTTAAAAATTGCCTTGGGTTCCATTGGAATTGCTGCAATTAGTTCGATGCTGGTCGTTGCAACCTTGCCCCCCCTTTTAGAAACGCCCAATAAAAGTTTCGCCATGCTGATAGGCTTCATGGTGCTGAGTAGTCTGTATTTTAAATTTAAGAAAATTGTCATGGCGACCTTGATTGCCGCTTTAACCTACGGTCTGGTTTATACCTATGTTCCGGTGTCTTTTTAATTTTTTATTCAATAATCCAAGCACATAAAGCCTTATGCTATTAATAGCATAAGGCTTTATAAGTCAGAAGAAAAACATGAAAATCATTGTGCAGAGCATGAAAAGTCTTTATTCATCTTAAGCAGGATGACACTCTACCTATTTTCAAAACAAATTCCCGAGCAGTTATTTTGAGTGTGTCATCAATGCACAAAATTTTAGTGGCCATTTCACTGAAGTTCATTACCATGCTGCCGATCTGATTCCTATCATTTATCTTCAAAAACATGATCAAAATAAAATCATTGCCATGCTGACTTAAACCCAGCTGGTTCTACACTTATGTCCTAAAAATAATTATTAGTCTTTGGAGTCTAATTTCCTCCACTCTTCCCACTATACATTCAAAATACTCTGACTTTTTCTTGCTGATGAAAGGAAATTTCACTCAATTGCTTAATGATGCAATGTTTTTTACAGGTGTCGAAAGCGGCTTAGCTCTCCTCTTTATCGCTCTACCGCTAGGCCGTTTGTATTATTTTCGGCGCATGCAGACTTTAAAAACGTGTACTGCTTGGTCTTCAGCCCAATCAAATCCTCTAAGTGGAAAAACCCATCCTCAAAGCTGTATTTATCCCCTGCAAAATTTCCCCAACAGCCAACCGAAACCTGCGCCCACATCAACATAATAAAATGATCAGAACCTTATGAATAAAGCTGCTGGGCAATATCATAATTTTATGTGAATCAAGGGTTATCTGAACACGCAGTTCTGCTATGCTAAAAGCCCATAAAATCAAGCATGGATAATACACATGAACGTGACGATTGGTACTCCACTACAGGCTTCAGCGTATAAAGTTCTTTTACTGGGTTCAGGAGAACTCGGCAAGGAAGTGGTTATTTCACTCCAACGTTTGGGTGTTGAAGTCCATGCGGCTGACCGTTATGCGGACGCGCCTGCCATGCAGGTGGCCCACTATTCCCATACGCTCAATATGGCAAATGCCACAGAACTCAGACAGTTGATTCAGCAAGTTCAGCCTCATCTGATTGTTCCGGAAATTGAAGCGATTGCCACCGAAGTTCTGCTAGAAATTGAAGAACAGAAAATTGCAACGGTGATTCCTTCTGCTAAAGCGGTGAATCTGACCATGAACCGTGAAGGTATTCGCCGTCTGGCCGCCGAAGAACTGGGCCTGCCGACCTCCGCTTATCGTTTTGCAGATACCCTAGAATCGTTCCGTGCTGCCTGTGATGACATTGGTTATCCAAACTTTGTGAAACCGGTGATGTCATCTTCAGGCAAAGGTCAGTCCCGCGTAAAAAGCTTTGCAGAAGTAGATGCTGCCTGGGACCATGCACAGACTGGTGGCCGGATCAATCATGGTAAAGTGATTGTTGAGTCGCAGATTGATTTTGATTTTGAAATTACTTTGCTGACAGTACGTGCAAAAAATCCGCAAACCGGTGTAATCGAAACATCCTATTGTGATCCAATCGGGCACCGTCAGGATTCAGGCGATTATGTGGAAAGCTGGCAACCTCAGCCGATGACCCCGGCTGCACTGGAAGAGTCGCAACGCATTGCCCATAAAGTCACAACAGCACTCGGTGGCTGCGGGATTTTCGGTGTGGAACTCTTTATTAAAGGTGACAAAGTATGGTTTAGTGAAGTTTCACCGCGCCCGCATGATACTGGTCTGGTCACCTTAGCTTCACAATTCCAGAGCGAGTTTGAACTGCATGCCCGTGCGATTCTTGGCCTGCCTGTCAACACCGAACGTCATAGCATTGCAGCCAGTGCCGTGATTTATGCAGGTGTAGATGACCATAATCTTTCATTTTCTGGCTTAAATCTTGCTTTAGCAAATCCGAATACGGATGTGCGCCTGTTCGGCAAACCTGAGGGCTTTAAGCGTCGTCGTATGGGTGTGGCGACTGCACGCGCAGAAACCATTGACCAGGCACGCGAACTGGCCCAGCAGACTGCCGACCAAATTAGCGTTCATCAAAATTAAGCTGAAATACTAACGGATCCCTGTTCATGATCAATACCTTACCTTTGCTGAATTATATTCAAAGCAACCATGACATTCAGGCCATTAACCAGTGGCGTAGCGATGTTGAAAATCAGCTGCAGGAATGTTTTGAAAATGGACAGTCGATTCGTGACATCATTCTGGCGCGCTCCAACCTGATTGATGAAGCCTTGCAGTTCCTCTGGAAACATGCCGCGCTGGATCAGACGGAGCTCAGCCTGTTTGCTGTAGGTGGTTATGGCCGCCGCGAAATGCTGCCTTATTCCGATGTCGACATCATGATCCTGTCCGAAAATAAGATTGTTCCTGAACAGGAACAGCGTATTTCGACCTTTATTTCCTCTCTTTGGGATGTGGGTAATTTCAAGCCCGGCATCAGTGTCCGTACGATTAATGAATGTGTGACTCAGGCAAGCAGTGACTTAACAGTGGCCACCTCCCTGATTGAAGCTCGTCTGATTATTGGCAATGAAAACCTGTCTAAATGGCCTCGGCGGATTGTTTCACAGACCTGGACGGATAAGACCTTCTTTGATGCCAAGGTCAATGAACAGCATAAGCGCTATGCTCAGCACAATGACACCGAAAGCAATCTGGAACCAGACATCAAAAATGCCCCAGGCGGCATCCGGGATATTAACCAGATTGGCTGGATTGCCAAACGACATTTTCGGGTCAACCGTATTTATGACTTGGTGCATCTGGGTTTTATTTCAGAATTTGAACTGGCCGTACTTGAAGAGGCAGAAAGCTTTCTCTGGGAAATCCGCCATCATTTGCACCGTCTGACCAAGCGTGATGAAAACCGCCTGCTGTTTGATTATCAGCGGGAAATTGCGGCCAAATTCGGTTATGTACGCGAAGAAGGCCATCATCAGAATTATCCGATTGAACAGTTCATGAAGCGCTATTATCGCAGCGCACAACAGGTATCTACCCTGAATGAAATGTTGCTGGCTTACTTTAGTGAATCGGTGATTACGCCACGTTTACCGCAGTATGAACGTCAAATTGAAGAAATTAACGAAAACTTCAAGCTGGTCGATGGCAAGCTTGCCGTTCAGCATCACAAAGTTTTTTCAGAAAATCCCAGCGCTATCTTGGAAATTTTTTATTTACTGGCCAACCGCCCGGAAATTGAAGGTATCCGTGCCCGCACATTGCGTCTGCTGACGCTGGCAGCGAAACGGATTGACCAGAGTTTTCGCGATAATCCAATTCATCAGGCACTTTTCATGGCAATTATCCGCTCGCCATATCGCCTGTATGACACTCTAGTGACGATGAAGCGTTATGGCGTACTGGGCAATTATATTCCAGCCTTTGGCCAGATTACCGGCCTGATGCAATATGACCTATTCCATATTTACACCGTGGATGCTCATACTCTGCTCTTACTGCGTAATCTGAACCGCTTTAAGGAACCCGGTTTTGCCAAAGATTTTCCAGTGGTCAGCTCTGTGTTCCAGCGTCTCAGCCGCCGCGATATTGTCTATCTGGCTGCTATTTTTCATGATATTGCCAAAGGACGTGGCGGTGACCATAGCGAACTCGGAGCAGCTGATGCCATCAAGTTCTGCCGGACGCATGGCTTTACCGAACGCGAATGTAATCTGGTTGCCTGGCTGATTCAAAACCATCTGCTCATGTCAGTTACTGCACAGAAAAAAGACATTTCTGACCCGGATATAGTACGGGAATTTGCAGAAAAAATGGGAGATATGGAACATCTGGATTATCTATATACCCTCACCGTCGCCGATATCAATGCAACCAATCCAAAACTCTGGAATACCTGGCGTGCCTCTTTGATGCGTCAGCTATACACCCATGCCCGTGATGTCATTCGGTCCGGTCTGGGCCGCCCGGTCGACTATAGAATGCTGATTGAAGATACCAAGTTTGCAGCCAGTGAACTCTTGGTTAATGATTTCTCACTCTACGATGTAGAAACCGTCTGGCAGGAGCTGGGTGATGATTATTTCCTGAAAGAATCAGCCGATGAGATTGCCTGGCACACACGCGCCATTTTGGAGCATGGGGACAATCCTGCACCTTTGGTATTAATGCGCGCGCACCGCAAATATGCACAAGATGCAGTCCAGATCTTCATTTATACCCAAGACAAGCCGAACCTGTTTGCCACCACTGTGGCTATTTTGGACCGCATGAATCTGGATGTGCAGGATGCCCGGATTATTACTGCGACCAAAGCCTTTAGTCTGGATACCTATGTGGTGCTGGACCGTTTTGGCACTCTACTCACTGATCCAGAACGTGAAGCAACTGTCATTGACGCCCTGAAAGAGGCCTTGAGCCATTCAGATGAATATCCGGGCCTGATGCAGCGTCGTATTCCTCGCCAGTTACGCCATTTTGATATTGAAAATACGGTCGATATTACTTTAAACCCGGCCTTAAATCAGAATATGGTTGAAATTGCGACGCTGGATCAGCCGGGTCTGCTGGCCAAGATTGGCGGCCTGTTTATGATGCGTGGCCTGGATATTCACTCTGCCAAGATTGCCACCCTAGGCGAACGTGCTGAAGATATTTTCTTCGTCACCAAAAAGGATGGAATTCCGATGACTCAGGCTGAGTCGCTTAGCTTTGCAACTGCGCTCAAAGCGGCTTTGGATGAGGCGTCTCATCAGGTCAATGCTCAACACTAACCCTTTACTCGGGAATATACGCATGAACTCCAGCTTGTCTTTATTACATCCTTATCCCTTTGAAAAGTTAAACCAGCTTTTTGCCGGCATTCAGCCCGCGGATCTGCCTCTGATTCCTCTGTCTATTGGCGAACCCAAACATCCTGCACCTGAGTTTGTAAAACAAGCAATTATTGATAATTTACAGCACCTTTCGACTTATCCAAATAGCAAGGGTCTACCCGAGTTACGTATCAGTATTGCCAATTGGCTGAGCCGACGTTTCAAGCTGAATACAGTCAGCGCTGAAAGCCATATTTTGCCAGTTTCAGGCACCCGTGAAGCAATTTTTTCCTTTGTTCAAGCACTCATTAACCGGGAAGATGCCCCTTATGTGGTCATGCCCAATCCCTTCTACCAGATTTATGAAGGGGCGACCTTATTGGCAGGTGCCCAGCCTTATTTCATTAACTGTACCGAAGAAAATGACTACTTGGGTGATTTTGATGCTGTGCCGGCCGCAGTCTGGGAAAAAACTGCCCTACTCTTTGTCTGTACGCCTGGCAATCCGACAGGTGCGGTACTGTCCAAAGAACAGTTTAAAAAGCTGATTGCCCTTTCAGATCAATACGGTTTCGTAATTGCCTCAGATGAATGTTATTCCGAACTCTGGTTTGACGAAGCCCCGACCGGCTTATTGAAAGTTTGTGCTGAAATTGGCCGTGATGATTATAAAAACTGTGTGGTCTTCCATTCGCTGTCTAAGCGTTCCAATCTGCCCGGGATACGTTCAGGCTTTATTGCAGGTGATGCGGCATTACTACACTCCTATTTACAGTACCGGACCTACCACGGCGCAGCCATGCCGGTCCAGCATCAACTGGCTTCTATTGCAGCCTGGAATGATGAAACCCATGTGGAAGAAAACCGCATACAGTACCGAGCCAAGTTTGACCTGTTCCAAAACGAGCTAGGCACTTTATTGCCCCTCAAAAAACCAGATGCCGGTTTTTACTACTGGCTAAAAGTCGATCATGACGAAGAATTTGCTAAAACTCTGATGAAAAAAGTCCATATCAAGGTGCTGCCGGGCCGTTATCTGTCGCGTGAAACTCCAGCGGGCAATCCGGGTGAAAATCATGTACGTTTGGCTCTGGTTGCTGACCTTGCCCAGTGTGAACAGGTGGTGCAGCGTTTAAAAATGATTCTCTGATTGTAGTGCCTCAATCAAAATAAAACCCACTTGCCAGAAGTGGGTTTTTTCATGAAGGTTTATTTTAGTTTAGATATTTGTAGTCAGAATCCCTACGCCTTAGCTTTCGATTTCACTTCAATCACAACGCCTTTTGAATCTCTTCTTCCAGATCTTCCGGCTTGGTCGTGGGTGCAAAACGGTTCAATACTTTGCCATCACGCCCTATCAGAAATTTAGTGAAGTTCCATTTAATGCCATTGCCCAGAATGCCTTTAGAATTATTGGTCAGATAACGGAAAATCGCATGAGCTTCCGGACCTTTTACATCGACTTTGGAAAACATCGGAAAAGATACTCCGTAATTCTTCTGGCAGAATGTACCGATCTGCTCATTCGTACCCGGGTCCTGGCCGCCGAACTGGTTACACGGAAAACCCAATACTTCCAGCCCTTGTTCCTTATATTTCTGGTACAGTTTTTCTAATCCGGCGAATTGCGGGGTAAAACCGCATTTACTTGCAGTATTCACGATTAAGAGAACTTTACCTTCATAATCTGCAAGGCTTTTATTTTTTCCATCTAACAATTCAGCTTCAAGCTGATAGATGCTGGTCATGGATAGGTTTCCTCATCATTTTTTTCTTGTGTTTTTAAGTCTAAAGAGGCTGAGTTTACACAATAGCGTAAACCTGTCGGTTCTGGGCCATCTGGAAAAACATGCCCTAAATGTGCGTCACAATGATGACAGGCAATTTCAGTTCTGATCATGCCATGCGAATGATCTGATATTTCTTCAATGGCCGAGTTATTTACCGGACGAAAGAAACTTGGCCAACCAGAGCCGCTGTCATATTTTGTCTCTGAAGAAAAGAGCGGCGTTCCGCAGCAACGGCAGACATACACGCCATCCTGTTTGGTATTCCAGTACTTCCCGGTAAATGCCGGCTCGGTTCCTTTCTCGCGAGTAATGCGAAACTCTTCTGGTGATAACTCTCTTTGCCATTCCCGGTCGGTTTTATTGAGTTTTCCCATCACTAACTCCTTTAAATCTTTGACATTCAGTGTCATGCTTCAGTACTTCCATATTTACGCTAGAGATGAAAAAAATTCTAGCGAAATTTCAGCATAGATTGTGACATTTGCGTAATCTATAGTTTTAAACTCTAAATTAATTGGATGGAATTATGTCCGGCATTGCTAACACAACCCCTCGCGAAATCAAAAAATCATCTAAGCTCGAGCATGTTTGCTACGACATTCGCGGACCTGTGTTACGAGCGGCCAATGAAATGGAAGAAGCCGGACATAAAATTATCAAGTTAAATATTGGCAACCCCGCCCCCTTTGGCTTTGAAGCGCCTCAGGAAATTATTAATGATGTTGCGCTCAATCTGCCAAATGCAGTCGGTTATACCGACTCTAAAGGGATTTTCCCGGCACGTAAGGCCATTTGCCAGTATTATCAGCAGAAAGGCATTCTGGATATGCACGTTAATGACGTGTATGTCGGTAATGGTGTTTCCGAGCTGATTGTAATGGCCATGCAAGGCCTGCTGGATGATGGCGATGAAATGCTGATTCCGATGCCGGATTATCCGCTCTGGACTGCGGCAGTCAATCTGTCTGGCGGTACAGCCATCCATTATAAATGTGATGAAGAAAATCACTGGTATCCGGATATTGCGGATATGGAAAGTAAAATCACGCCAAATACCCGTGGTATCGTGATTATTAACCCGAATAACCCGACCGGTTCAGTTTATCCGCGCCATGTGCTGCAACAAATTGTCGATCTGGCTAAAAAATATGACCTGATCCTGTTTGCTGACGAAATTTACGACAAAATCATTTATGACGGGATTGAGCATGTTTCTGTCGCTGCTCTGGCCGGTGACCAGCTATGTATCTCGTTTAACGGTTTATCCAAGGCCTACCGTATTGCAGGTTACCGTTCTGGCTGGATGGCAATCACGGGCGACAGATCACGTGCCATGGATTATATCGAAGGTCTGGACATGCTGGCCTCAATGCGTCTTTGTGCCAACCATCAGGCACAATATGCAATTCAAACGGCGCTCGGCGGCTATCAATCAATTAATGACCTGATCCGTCCAGGCGGACGTTTATATGAGCAGCGCAATATTGCCTGGGAAATGCTGAACGAGATTCCAGGTATCTCCTGTGTCAAACCTGAAGGTGCAATGTACTGCTTCCCGAAACTTGATCCAAATGTCTACCCAGTCGAAGATGATGAAAAACTGATGCTTGATCTGCTACGTGCCGAGAAAGTTTTACTGGTTCAAGGTACGGGCTTTAACTGGCCAACCCCAGATCATTTCCGGGTCGTCTTCCTGCCAGCTGAAAATGAACTGCGTGAAGCCATCACCCGCTTGGGCCGTTTCTTCGCAAAAATGCGTTAATTTTCCAGAGCCCAATAAAAAAACCGCATATATCTATGTGGTTTTTTTATATCTGCAGCAAATTTCCAGTGTGTACCGTGGCTGAACTCTTTAAAACTGGCCTCTCTAGAGGCCATTTACTGAACCCATGGGTTCCTTAAACGGTGATTTTTGCCACAAACCCGACTATTCATGCTATTTTTTAATCAAATATTATAATTTGATGAGCACATGGATGTCCTCAAATACAATCAAACTCAGTCTGTTTCTCTGCCTGAGCATGTGCCTCGGCATTGGTATCCTGCGCTTTTCTTATACGGCACTTTTGCCTGGCACCCGAGAAGCATTTGCCTGGACGACAAATTTTGCCAGCCTGCTGGGCAGTGCCAATTTGCTCGGTTACCTGATCGGGGCGTTTACAGCCATGCGGCTGCCGCAAGACCGGAGCATGGCTCATTATATTCAAATGGCAGCCATTGCAGGCGTGTTCAGTTTACTATGCTGTGCTTTTTCAGGATTTTCCGAGATTTGGTATATCTCTTGGCGTGTCATTTCCGGAATCAGTGGTGGACTCTTGATGATCTTATCGCCGAGTGTGGTGGCGCAGTGTTGCGACCTTCAGGATCGGCTGAAAATCAACTTTATTGGATTTAGCGGAATTGGCCTAGGTGTGCTAGTCGCCACCCTGTTCCTGCCTTATCTGGATCAGATGTCTATCCAGACTGCCTGGCTCATCTTATGCGGTTTTGCCTTGTTTATTTGTTTATGTTTAAGTTTATTGCTCCAACAGTTTAAACCCTATTTGTCCACACAAGCAGCCACCAATTTACCCAAAAATTCTCTAAATTCAGTTTTTTATAGCTTATTGACCGTTTACGCCTGTAGTGCGTTTGCCTATATTCCGCATTCACTTTTCTGGGTTGATTACTTAAGCCATCAGCTCGAACTCAGTTTATTCTGGATTAACTTTAACTGGATTTTATATGGCCTAGGAAGTGCATTAGGTGCCTTAACGGCCTATGCACTGGCGAGAAAATTCGGTAACTTTAGCGCCCTGAAAATTCTTTACAGCTTGTATATTGTCGCTATATTACTGGCAACAGCAAAACAGAGTTCTCTACTCACTTTCGGCTCTTCTTTTTTTACCGGCCTGCTTAACCCGGCGGTGGTGTTTTTGACTTCTTATACCATTTTACAGCTGTACGGACTGGCTTATAAAAAGCTCTGGAGTATCGCCACCCTATGTTTTGCTGCTGTTCAACTGATTGGTGGCCTTAGTTTTAGTGCTTTGCAATATTTAGGCTTAAGCTATTATCAGCAATTTGTATTGGCTGCGTGTGTGCTTTTGTTGGGAGCACTACAATTATTCTGGTGCACACGCCCCGCCCGATTCAAGCCTCATGAATCCACCCGCTCTCTTGCTGCTCAGGAGGAAGGTAGCAAATAGGGATAGGGATTAGTGGCGCCTTGCTTGCTAAAGTAAATACCATAATGCAAATGCGGTGGAGTGTTTTTGGCATTGCCCGTATTCCCCACATAAGCAATGACTTCTCCGGCTTCCACCCAGTCACCCTCCTGAATGTGTGCAGCATAATCTTCCAGATGGGCATAATAATGCTGGCTTAAATTCGGCCCAGTTATCCAGATGACTTTTCCACCCAATGAATTGGTTCCCACACGGCGAACAATCCCTTGGGTTGTACTCAGCACAGCTGTTCCACGTCTGGCAAAAATATCAATTCCCTGGTGTTTACGTCCTTCACTGCGCGCAGCACCCCAGGTATCTTGAATCTGGCCGGGTTGAATGCCTTGTACCGGCATGGTCAGCGGTCCGACCAGTTCCGCTTTCTGCAACTGCCAATAGAGATAAGGCGTCTTCCAGCTTCCAGCCTCACCTGAAGGGGGTGGCTGACAGGCCATTAAAAGCACCGCCAAACTGAATAGCATAATAATGGTTTTTATAATTTTCACTCCTACTTATATACCAAGTTTTCCGTTTCCCCTCTTAAGTAAAAATCTCAATATATTCGGGTCTGTTATTTTGAGTGATGATTCTTATAAGCAAAAGACTAAAACAAAGCCCTCACAAGAGGGCTTTGTTGTTTAAATGAGGGTTGAGAGAAATCTATTTACGCTTTTTCGCACGAGATGGCTTGGAAGGTTGTTGCTGTTGCTGTTGTTGCTCGTCATTCTGAATATTATCTTTTTTGTCCTTTTGCTGGACTTGACGATGTTTAGCCTTGGTTTTTGCCATAAGTTACACTCCTTTGGAGAAGATCTCTATCACTGGAAGTTCATTCATCACTCTAACGTTTATATGAAATAAGCCAATCACCAAGCTGTATCTAAACACGTCAATGTAAAATGACTTCCATTAAACGCTTGAAATTATGTGGGTACTTTTTTAGTTTTTTACAAATTTTACATAAAACTTCATGCTGATACCTGTTTTAACTTTTGTTTGTTTTTTAAACCCAATTTACTTAAGTCTCCCAGTTTCTTTTTATAAAAAACCCGCATTAAATACGGGCTTTGCAGGACAGTACACCGCGCCCTATTCATCCATATTGTCAATAATGGCATCACCAAATTCGGAACAGCGCAATAAGGTAGCATCTGGCATGAGGCGTTCAAAATCATAGGTCACAGTTTTATCGGCAATCGCACCAGAAACCCCCTTGATGATCAGATCGGCTGCCTCAGTCCAGCCCATATCACGGAGCATCATTTCGGCGGAAAGAATGATTGAACCCGGGTTCACCTTATCCTGTCCGGCATATTTAGGTGCTGTACCATGCGTGGCTTCATAGACCGCAATCGAACCGCCAATATTGGCACCTGGAGCAATACCGATACCACCCACCTCGGCTGCAAGCGCATCGGAAATATAGTCCCCATTCAGGTTCAGGGTCGCAATTACAGAATAATCAGCAGGACGCATCAGAATCTGCTGCAGGAAAGCATCTGCAATCACATCTTTAATAATAATGTCTTTACCTGTTTTAGGATTTTTAATTTTTACCCATGGGCCGCCGTCGAGCAGTTCACCGCCAAAGCGCTCTAGCGCGACTTCATAGCCCCAATCCTTAAACGCCCCTTCGGTATATTTCATGATATTGCCTTTGTGCACCAGCGTTACACTTGGCTTGTTATTGTCAATTGCAAACTGGATGGCCTTACGTACCAGACGCTGCGTCCCCTCTTTAGATACCGGTTTAATGCCAATTCCGCAATTTTCCTCAAAGCGGATTTTGGTCACGCCCATTTCTTCTTTTAAAAACTTGATGACTTTTTTAGCTTCTGGTGAGTCCGCCTTCCATTCAATACCCGCATAAATATCTTCGGAGTTTTCCCGGAAAATAACCATATCGGTCAATTCAGGATTTTGTACAGGACAAGGTACGCCTTCAAACCAGCGTACCGGGCGCACACAGACATACAGGTCTAATTCCTGACGCAATGCAACATTCAAGGAGCGAATCCCACCACCCACAGGGGTAGTCAGCGGGCCTTTGATGGAGATTACATAATCACGTAGCGCTTCAAAGGTTTCTTCCGGCATATAGATGCCATAAATCTTGTTGGCCTTTTCACCGCAATAAACCTCCATCCACTCAATGGAACGCTTACCTCGATAAGCTTTTAAAATGGCAGCATCTACCACTTTTTGCATGGTCGGGGTAATATCTACACCAATACCGTCACCCTCAATAAAAGGAATGATAGGATTGTTGGGTACATTTAATGAGAGATCTGCATTGACGGTTATTTTATTCCCATCCGCAGGCACCACGATTTTTTGATAACCCATTGTACAAGCTCTCCCTTTGTAGCTGGCGAATTTAAAAATATTTGCCAAATAGACAATACGTTCAACTTTTCTTCACGCATCATATTCTAATCGTATTTTAAACTGTTCGAGATTTATACGGGCAATAGCCACATTTCCCGGTTAAATAAAACGCAACGTTTTGCAGTTTTATGTAATTACAGAAGCCATTTCCTATGAAAATCTTCATTCTCAACAACTCTATATCAGATTCTGTCTTAATCGATATTAGTCTGTGAGAACCGCCTGGCTTTGTTACATACCGCTGCTCTTAAAGGCCTCTTCAACACGATCATTTCACAATCAAGAAGCCAGTATCTACAATCTATCGCACCACCCATTGCTCTTCTTATAACCAAGCTTTAATTGAGCCAGGCAATCTCTCCATCTGGTTTGATCCTAAGACTCAAGGATATGGCCCAGCCATAAGGTAAACACGGGCAAATCCAACTTATGCTGACACAGTGCTTCAATGCTGTAGACAATTGATTCAGATCGTTCAGCACATGCCATGATTCCTCCAAGAAAAAATGTAAAGCCTTAGAAAGACAAAAAATTGGATCTTGAGAGAGAAATGAATTATTGAAAATCATCAAACGTCCAGGAAGAGCGATTGGGAAAATAGTTTGAGTCTCATCACCGCAGCTTGGTCGAAACTAAGCTGCATTGCATCCAACTATTGAGCGATAAATTAAGGGCTAGAAACTTTCCTGGTCAGGTGGATAAAATTCACACACGTTTAGCAGTTCTCAACAGATTCACAGAATTAGGTCAACCTCATACCCATATTGTGTCTTGGATTTGAATTGTTTGGGGTAACTCTGACTTCTAAATCTTTATGCAACAAAGCCAGTTTTAATTTTACCGAATACTCACAATTTTGAAATTGCCCATTAATCCTTATCCGCTGCCGATAAAAAAATCCCCCACCAATAATGCATATTTAGCAGGGTTTTGTATGCTGTAATCTGTCTGACGAAAAATATAAAACTATACGACTAATACCGAAGATCCGTCTTCGGATTTTCCAGATGAGTTCACTTAAATTATTAGATTTGACGACTGGATAGAATTTTGTGTTACTTTTCATTTGGTTTTCTTACAGAACCAAGACAAACAATAACACCCTCCAAGTAATTTCTTCATTAAGGTTTAGTCTTATTTTTTTGTCTAATGTAAGAGTAAATACATGAATAATTTATCTAAAATCGCTTTAGCTACTTTAATTTCTGCTAACTGTGCAATTGCTGTTGCTGCTGAAGCTCAACCTACTGAAGCTCCTGCATCAGAAGTCGCGACTCAAGAAGCTAGCGCTTCTGAAGCTACAACCAACGAAAGTGCTGCAACTCAAGAAGCAACAAAATAATTTTAATCCAGGTCTGCACAAACCTAAAGAACCCACATATTTAGTGGGTTTTTTTATTTTATCCAAAACACTTTGGCATAGACCTAAGCAGAGCAAATTACAGGTTTGCACAGCGCCATACTTTCTGCGAATTATTAAATGTCTCTCAAATAATCCCGACACACTTTAATTTTTTCATCATTAACTGTGGACTCAATTTCAGGCATACTATGCAAGCCAAATAGGCAAAACCAGAATTAATAGCTTTATTGAAACTGATTCTATAAAACCTCCCGCAGGAGGTTTTAAAAATAATGAATGCTGCAGCTTATTTTTTATAAATCGGATCAGGTAAATCCATTCTATTTTCAGACATTGCTTTTCTGGCTACATCTGGCAAATCGGTAATAACACCATCCACACCAATACCGATCAAATGATTTATAGTTTCAATATCAGATACAGTCCACGGAATAACTTTTAAATTATTTTGATGTGCTTTTTCCACCATTTCTTTAGTCGTATATGGCACATAGTTAAAATCGCCTATTTTTCCATTCTGTGGATTACCATGTACGGGTGAAACAGCATCTGCACCAAAGGACTTAACCGCTGCTATTAAGTCACCATTAAAATCATCAATATCTAACCCACCTAACCAAGGGGATTTACCTGGTTGACCTACTTGTAAAAACTGCTGTCCATTTGTTAAAGCAATAATCGGTAATTTAGGATTTAGCTCTTTCACAACCATTAAAGCTCCCCAATCAAAACTCTGGATTGTAATCTGATTTTCAAGTCCTGATTTTTTCACTTCATCTAAAACAGCTTTAACAAATTGCTCGCGCGGTGCAGTTTGCTCTGGCGCTCCAGCCTCTATCTTGGTCTCAATATTCATTAAGACATTTTCTGATTTATATTTTTTAACTAAAGTAAAAAATTCTTTAAGAGTTAGCATTTTAGCACCAGGGCTAGTCAGCTGCTGTGGGTAATCTTTTAAACGCAAAGAACCACAATCCATTGTTTTAATCTGCTCTAAAGTTAAGTCTTTTATATATTTTCCAACATACGGGTAATCTAGATCCCCCACAAAAGCAGGGCCTGTATCTAGACACTTATTTTTAGAAATTTGACGATCATGTGTTACTACTACTTTTCCATCTTTAGTGACTTGTGTATCTAATTCTAATGTGGTTACTCCCATTTCAAGCGCATTGCTAAATGAGGCAATACTACTCTCTGTTCTTAAACCTAATCCTCCTCTATGTGCCTGAAGATCAAAGTCCCTGTCTTTAAAGAACAAATGTTTCTCTTCTGAATCAGGATTTGATACTTGGATATCATCATTTTCATTATCACACCCTGATAAAAAAAGTACTGAACCGATTAAAATTGCTAAAAGTGACTTACTCATATTAAAGCTTCATATTTTTTAAGAAGCAGCAAGATTAAGTCATGCATATTACAAGATGATTAGAACGCTATAATTTCATAGTGTTTAATAATAAAAAGCCCATCATTTGATGAGCTTTTAATACCGGGTCAATTTTGTATAGAACGACTACTCTACAAATAGTAGTGTCTTATATAAGGCTTTTCTGTCAATTCAGCTTTTCTCAAGTTTTCACGGTAAATACCAGCATAAAAACTATCTCATCACGCATATTTAAAAGAATGATCTCCGTCATATCTTGGATTGAAGCAATAGCACCACAACGATTTCCACAAAGGTTGAAGAGGTGTCATGCTGGAAAGTGCTCGTGGAATCCGAGTGAAAGAGTTTATGCAATTACTGGCTATTGAAAAGGATAAATTTTATGTGCTAGTAAATTCTGGCGACCTTCAGCAACCAATTTGTCCGAAGAAGACGTGTGCTGGTAGCCATCTTACGTCAAGAATAAAGTTGAAGAACATAAAACAGAATCTGCTATGATAGCCCACACATAGTGGGCTTTTATTTACCAACTTTTACCCCTACTTCTCCCAAAGCGGGTAACCAAACGGGTAAGATTAAAACCACAATAAAATTATCTTATATTTTTTAGTAGGTTACAGTGAAAATTGTCATTCTAAACAAACCTTATGACGTCCTCTCCCAATTCCGCGCTGATGAAAAACATCAGACCATGGCGGATTTCATTGATGATCCGGATTTACGCATCGCAGGCCGTCTAGATATGGATTCGGAAGGTCTGATGTTCCTGACCGATCATGGCGGCTTGAACCAGTTTATTACCAACCCGGCCAATAAAAAATTCAAGACCTATCTGGTTCAGGTCGATGGCGAGATGACTGAAGAAGCGCTAGAGCAGCTTCGTAAAGGTGTCGAGCTGAATGATGGAATGACTTTGCCAGCACAGGCGATTAAAGTCGCTGAACCGGAATGGTTATGGGAGCGTAATCCTCCAGTACGTTATCGCGCTTCAGTGCCGACGTCGTGGGTGGAAGTTTCGATTTGTGAAGGCCGTAACCGTCAGGTTCGTCGTATGACCGCTGCTGTTGGCTTTCCAACGCTGCGCCTGATTCGTACTAAAATCGGTTCAATTGATCTGGTACAAATGGGCCTACAACCGGGTGAAACCAAAGAAATCGAACCGCTGCTGTATCCAGACTTTAAAGATGTGCCTGCGCAAGAACCTTATCGTTCACGTTCTTATGTGAAGAAACCGGGCGGCAGCGGCGGCAAACCTATGCATAAAAATGCCAGTAAAGCTGGGGCAGCCAAGAAAAAAACTGGTACCCCACGTATCTGGCAAATGGAAGAAGGTGAAAAGCCTCGTCGCAAGACCAATGGTACTACCCGTCCAAATACCAAATCACGTGGTCGTGGACGAAATGGTCGTTAATATTTAGTGCTTCTGGCCAAAATGATAGACAGCTCCTGCCTCTAAAGATAACCTAACTTTAATCTTTGGAGACATATTGAGGGCTATCTTGTGCAACAGTGCTGCTCAAGTCCTAAGGGGATCTGGAATTAGAGAAAGAAGTCAAACAGCTCAAGGAAGCCAATAGCACCTTAGAAAAAGCGCGTGTGTACTTTCTGACAGATCATGCCAAGAAAAGTACACGGTAATGCAAGATCTGAATGTGAATGAAGTCACGGTATCTTCTGCCTGTAAATGTTAGGTATCAGCACTTCAGGCTATTATGCCTGGCGCAAACGCCAGGCCGATACAGCGCTTAAAAGCCGTATATTGGCAGCAAGCATGCACGATTGGTGCTCTTTCATTGGTACATGACATACATGATTTAAGTTACAGCATGAGCGAACGTACTGTTGGAAAGATGCTAGAAAAAAAGCTTGGTTTACGTAGCAAGATTGCAGGTAAATGGTAAGCGTCCGCTGAATCCCATACCAATTTTTAATTCGATTTAGGTTTCCAGCAGTGTGGCAGTAACTCTTCAATCTGGGTCACTTTATGTGTCGGCAGCCTTTTCAGCACATCACTTAAATAGGCATACGGATCCAAGCCATTCAGCTTTGCTGACTGGATTAAAGTCATGATATTCGCCGCTCGCTGGCCGCTGCGCAGCGAGCCAGCAAACAGCCAGTTCTTGCGCCCTAAGGCCCAAGGTCGCATTTGATTCTCTACCCAATTATTGCAAATCGGTAGATTGCCATCATCCAAATAGCGGCTTAAAGCTGGCCAACGCTTCAGAGTGTAATTGATGGCCTTGGCGGTGGGAGAACTCGATGGCACCGTCAGATGATGTTGGTTGAGCCATTCATATAGTTGTTGCATCACTGGTTGACTATGCTGTTGTCGGTATTCGCGGCGGTCTTCCGCTGTACCATCGGTCTTTTTCCTGAGCTCTGCTTCTATCGCATACAGTTTCTGAATCAGCACTAATGCCTGTTCAGCGACCTGACTTTTCCCAGTTACATGCAGTTCATGGAATTTACGACGTGCATGGGCCATGCAGCCCACCTCAATGACCTGGCCTGATTTAAAGCGTGCTTTATAACCACTGTAATCATCACAGACTAGATAACCCTGCCAGCCTTTCAAGAACTCTGCAGCATGCTGGCCTGAACGACTATCCTGAAAGTCATAGATCACCGCCTGAACTGGATTGTACTGTGTAGTGGCATAGGCCCAGACATAACCTTTCTTCGGTTTTTTATCATTCTCACCCATCCGCATGATGGTGACCGGTGTTTCATCTGCATGCAGCACCTGCTGTTGTAGTACCACCTCTTTTAAGGCATTGGCCAGAGGCTCCAGTTCTACACCGCAGCGACCTATCCAGTCAGATAACGTTGATCTAGAAAGCTCGATTCCCGCCCGCTGATAGATCAGACGCTGACGGTACAGCGGTAAATGATCGGCATACTTCGATACCAGCACATGGCTGAGCAGTTCAGGTGAAGCAATGCCTTTATCAATCACATAGGCAGGCATCGCTTGCTGAGTCAGGGTGTCACACTGATCACAGACCCATTTGCCACGGACATGCTGTTCCTTGTAGAACTGTGCCGGTCTGAAATGCAGTTTTTCACTGATATCTTCGCCGATACGACGTAACTGGCAGCCACAACTGCATTGGGTTGATGCAGGTTCATGCTCAATACGGATGGTGTGTAGATGATCGGGCAGCAGTCGACGTTTAGGTTTATTTGCTTTGGCTTTGTGTGTCGCTGCATCGGTTTTATCTGCATTCAGCCGTTCCAGTTCCAGATCAACGGCTGCAATATCTTCTTCGACCGCTTCATCCCAAAGATGGATTTGTTTTGCAGTGAGATGTTCGTTTTTACTGCCGAATTTGTGCTGTTTAAATAGTGCGAGTTCATGCTCGTATTTTTGATTGAGAATAGAAAGATGTTGAACTTTAGAATCTAATTGCTGATTGGTGACTTCAAGATGTTGAACTCTGGCATCTAATTGCTGGTTTGATTGTGCTAGAGACTGATGCTGCAGCGCCAACTGCCTGGTGAATTCCAGCAGTTGTTCATGGGTCAGTTGGCTTAAGTCAGGCAGCGTATTCATGACCGCAGTATGCCTGAGGTCATGAGAAGAATGAAATAGAACGTTTGGAGAATAGCAGAATGGAACAGCCTGGTTTAAAGCATCGTCACCACCTGCTGTCGTCCAATGCGCTGCCAGGGCAAACCTTGGATCAGTGCCTGTAACTGTTCCGGGCTGAGGGCCACGCTTTCACCTTGGTGAACTTGAGCCCAGTGAAATTTGCCCTGTTCCAGCCGCCTGGCACACAGCCAGATGCCCAATCCATCATGTACCAGTACTTTCATGCGATGGCCACGTTTATTACAGAACAGGTAAGCACAATGCGGTTTGATGTAGCCAAAGGCTCTCACCACCTGAGCCATGGTCGTATCCATACCTGCACGCATGTCCATGGGCTGAGTAGACAACCAGATTTCATCAATGCGGATCATGTTGCAAGTGCCTTGAGTAATTCTGCCAAGGCAGGTATTTCTGATGTCTGCCATTTTAGCTGAATATCATTATTCGTATGAGGCACGGTGATACACAACGTGATCCTCTCATCAATAGGTTGGCTGATTGCAGCAGTGTAAGGCAAAGCAATAAATGCTGGATTCACATGAGTAGGATCCTGCACGGCACCCTCATGATGGCTGAAGATCCTGATCCAACGACTGACAAGGTTGGCATTAATACTATGTTGCAGTGCGACCGAAGCGATCGAGGTATTAGGATTTTTGCAGGCATTGACAATACTGAGTTTGAATTCTTTGCTGTATGTTCTGCGTTTTTTAGCAACAGGAGGTGTTGCTGAATATATATCCATGTTCATGGATTAAGTCCCCACTTGTTTTTAGGTGGGAACTAAATTAAGGCTTATAGGATCGCTTGGTAAGGCTGTGTTAGCCGGATGCTTACGGTAAATGCAAGCATACAAGTGATTCGAACCATCGTTTGCCTACACGCCAATTTACAGTCACTCAGCCAAGCCTTGCGAAGCAATGCGTCTCAGGACAACAGATATTCACTATATCCCTTATCCAAACCTTGTTAGCTGTATTGATGTGTAATGTTGGATCTGTTTAGCGTTCTATTTTCGGTTGGCAAACCAGCCATCGAATAGACCATCCATTGGTGTGATGCGTTTAATTATGCAAAAGCTTCTTTCACCCATTTAAAAGCCCATGTGCTACATGGCAATGTGTTGATCACTCGAAAAGAGGCAAAAGCTGTCTTATTTGACTATATTAAAGTCTATTACAATCGGGTCAGAAGGCATTCTGCAAATGGTCGGTTAAGTCTTTAAGCAGAAATATTTTAAGAATTTAGAGAAATCGATTGTCCACGATACTGTCTAGGATCGAAAAAACATAAACCATTAGAGCGATAATATTTAAAGTGTAGCAACCATAGTTTAGCTCTTATAACTAATGCTAAAAAAACCATTATAAAAAAGCTTATTCAGTTATGAAATATAGTACTGAATAAGCTTAAAAGGTGAATATTGAAATTCGATAATGGAAACTCTTAAACCATTGCTGGATCGCTAACAGAGTCTTTACCTATCTCTACACGACCAGCAAAGCGCCTATAAAACTTATTATCTTGACTACATGTAACAGCAAAATCATACCATTGCCATGCTTCTCCCAAATCCCAGTAATGAGTAACAGTCTGTTGAGCTTTAACATTAATTTTAATAGACTCATCTGTACGATAAGCAAGAGGTGTTAAAATAAAATCGATTTCTTTAGTCGAAATATTAAGCAAATCCACATAGGCATTGCCATTATTAATGTCATAACACACTCGTATTTCAGGATTGATTTCTAAGTATTTATTGCGGTTTAGATCTCCTCGAAAATGTCGATGATAGCCGTTTGGACCGAGCACCCAAAGGTCGTACATTCCCTGGTTATCCTGTTGTACCTTCCAGACATCATCTAGTGTTTTTCCTGCTTCTACAATGTACCGACGCGGAATCGTATCAAGGTTTAACTTGTCATAGACATGAAAAACTGCGCCTTGTGTACCTGTATTAGAGAAGATGAGCTTAACTGTTCCATCGTTTTGACAACGGGCACTGGTATGTAATTCATAAGGCAATGCTTTAGAACGCCGAATTCCGCTAGTTTGAATTGGGAGTTTTAAATGGGTTGGAATTGGAACATTCGGTAATTTTTGTTGTTCTGAGCGGAGCAGATCTGCTTGCTCACGAGTTTTTTTACCACTCAATTCTGGTAACACATCATCATTTGGATTCTCAAAGTTAAAGGCCGAAGTGAGGTCACCACAAATTGCGCGACGATAAGGGCTGATATTGCTTTCTGTTACACCAAAACGCTTTTCTAAAAACATTAGTACCGAAGTATGATCAAATACTTGAGAATTAACGATCCCACCACGACTCCAAGGTGAAATTACAAATAATGGTACACGTGGACCAGGCCCATACACGCCATTATCTTTTTTAGGCTGACTGGTACTTCCCAGTGGCGCATCATGTACATAATATTCATGTTGCATATCGGCTTCGCTGAGCGTTGATTTTCCTGCATATGTATTATTTGCTTGAAGCGTGGGAGCAGATGGAGATGGAACATGATCAAAATAACCATCATTTTCATCAAAATTAATTAAGAAAACTGTTTTACTCCAAACCTCCGGTACTGCTGTTAGAGCATCCAAAATTTCTTGAATAAACCAGGCACCTTGTACTGGGCTTGATGGTCCAGGATGCTCACAATAGATTGATGGTGCATTGATCCAGGAAACTTGAGGTAATTTTCCTGTTTTTATATCCCTTTTAAAAGCATCTAAAAACTCTTCAGGGTTATTCCCAGGTAAAGTATTGGCTATGCCTTTATAGAGTGGATTTTGAGCATTATCAGTTGACGCATCATAAGCTTTATAAGGTAAAGTTTGTGCTGCCTTATTATATGGGCTATTGGGTGCACCGCCACTCGAAACTGGATAACCTGAAGCAATATTGGCTTTTTTAAAAGTACGAAACGCCCCTAGCATGTTATCGCCCCATTCATCAGGCATATTTTGATAACAAATCCAATTAATACCAGCTTCTTCTAAACGTTCAGCATAAGTTTTCCATGTGTAGCCGATATCAACATTTTTGGGGTCGCCATCAATCCAATCCCATTCATTATTAACAAAAGCCGTACCAGTCGGTACTGCTCCATTAGTACCTGTTAAATGAAATGAACGATTGGCATCTGTACCTGTATGCATCGAACAATGATATGCATCACAAATGGTAAAGGCATTAGCTAAAGCAAACTGATAAGGGATTTCCTGTTCTTTAAAATAACCCATTGCATAATCAGTTTTATACGTTGGCCAATTGGTCATTCGGCCATTGTCCCAAGCTTTTTGGCTATCTATCCAAGTATGATTCGTACCAGGTGCGCGTTGCGCATTATTCATTGATCCATCTAAATGAAAGGGCGTTAATAATGAACCATCACGACGTTGTTGTTGCCAAACATTACGCCCATTTTGTAAAGGAATAGTGAAACGATCTGCAAAACCGCGAACCCCTTTTAATGTTCCAAAATAATGGTCAAATGAGCGGTTTTCTTGCATTAAAATAACGACATGCTCAACATCCTGGATTGTTCCTGTTTTATTATTTGCAGGAATAGCTAATGCTTTTTGGATACTGGCTGGAAATGTAGATAAGGCAGCAGCACCAAAACTTGTCTTAAGCGTATTTACTAAAAATTGACGACGATTAATCACAGTATTTCCCTTTTTACTTTTATGGTGCACAACGTATTAATGGTTCTTTGGAGTTATCAGGTGGAGTTATAGACTGATCATCATTTGAATCATTGCAGGCAGTGAGTAGGAGTAAAATTGGCAGAAAATATGTTGGCTTAAAACTGCCCTTTAATTTTTTCAGCATTTGCTTTATCCATAGAAAAGAAGCTAATACCTTAGATAAGTGATATGACAATAGGGTGTAATATCTAATATGACTTCACAGATATATGATTCACATCAACATGATTGCTTTTTCTTGTAACCTTAAAATGGAAAGTAAAAAATATAAGAAAATATATAAGGTTACATATAATTATCATCCATTTAATATAATGGCTGTTATACAAAATAGAAAAGCCTAGACCACAACCTAGGCTTTAAACTTAAAAAATACATAAAAATCAATTTCGTAGACTTAATTTTTAAGCTTCATATAACGTGTATTAGGTTAATTTTAGGAAAACTTTATAATCTTTGTGAAAGTGACATAATAAAAGAAGCTTCAAGTATCACTATAAAACTTAGGTTCATACCGAATTTTTAATACTTTATTTAGAAAGCAGGATAAAGCTGATACATTAAGAATGACATTATAAAGATGGTACCAGTAATGAAAATTAAATATCCCATTCTAAAATTGGTCGTAAGCTGCCTTTGCTTCAACTCCACATATGCAATAGCCTCTCCTGTCTTTCCCAATAATGATAAAGTCCAAACGTCGAATATCTCCAGTAGAACACCAGGAACAATCCTATCGATAAAAGAAGAGAATATCGATCTATTTACCAATGCTTCACAGCGGTTCTTGATCACTTACCGTAGTCGTGGAGTACAGTCTGAACCAATTGTAACTTCAGGATATCTCTTACTCCCTAAAGGTAAAGTACCCCAAGGAGGTTGGCCTGTTCTTGCTTGGGCTCATGGGACAACTGGTGTAGCAGACACTTGTGCGCCTTCAGGAGATTATGCCGACGGTCCAGTTCATCCTTATCAACAAATTGCTGCGAAAGCACTAAATGCCTGGCTTGCTCGCGGATATGCAGTCGTCGCCCCTGATTATCAGGGTTTAGGTACCCCCGGTGGACATCCTTATATGAATGCACAAAGTCAGTTATATACTGTCGTTGATGCTGTCCGGGCAGCCCACCTTTTAAAGCCTTATAAATTTAGTAAAGACTGGTATGTTATGGGTCATAGTCAAGGAGGTGCAGCTTCCCTTAAGGTTGCTACTGATGGCCGAAAAGATGCACCTGAGCTCAATTTAAAAGGTGCCATTGCACTCGCACCAGGTGGCTATCAATACCAAGGAATCGCTGAATACGTAACAACCCATACTCCAATTGAAACCGGTGTGGCCGCATTTTTTCCAATTGTGCTTTTGGGAGCAGAAGCCGCAGATCCTAGCCTGGCTCCAGCAAAGTTAGTTAGCTCAGACATGGCTAAAGTTCTAAATTATGCACGTAATCGCTGTTTGTCAGAATTACAATCTGAGCTAAAGGCAGCACCTCAAACAGTTTTTAAACCAAATGTAAATTTGGCACCTTTGACAAATTATTTAAAAAAACAGTCTATTGAGAATATGACACCTATTGTGCCAACGCTCATTGTACAAGGTGATAAAGATCAGCTGGTAGATTACCGTGGTACTTATGCTTACTATCAGCAAGTATGTAAGAAGCAAAAACCTATTTCCTTTCACCTAATCAAAAATGGAGATCATCGTGACTCTTTAAGACAAAGTGAACTCCTGATTGGAAGCTTTATCAATTCAGTTGAACAAGGGAAAATTGTAAATACCTGCAATTCAAAATGATGCGGTAGATTTAGGATTTTGAACTCAAAATAAAACTCTGCCGTAGAACAGTTAAAATATTTCGAGTCTTAATATACATATGGGAATAAATCAAAATGATGCCACAAAGTTTATTATCACTGACGAATAAAATAGCACTTGTAACAGGCGGTGCAGCAGGTATTGGGAAAGCCAGCGCTCTCATTCTTGCACAAGCAGGCTCGGACGTTATGATTGCCGATTTAAATGTAGAAGCAGCTAAACATACAGCAGAAGAAATCAAGCAGCTGACCGGACGCAACATACAATATGTTGCATGCAATATTCTGCAAGATGATCAATTGGTCAATGCAGTGAATAAAACAATCGAAACCTTTGGCCATATTCACATCTTAGTGAACAATGCGGGAGGCGGCGGCGGCGGCCGTGAATCTCCTGATCAAATTAGCGTAGATACTATAGAGCGTGATTTTCAGCTTAATGTGTTTGCTGCTTGGCGATTGTGTCAACTCGTCGCACCGCATATGAATAAAGCTGGCTATGGTTCAATAATAAATATCAGCTCTATGAGTTCAATTAACAAAAGCCCTGCTATGAGCGGATATGCATCATCAAAAGCTGCTTTAAACCATATGGTCGCTAATTTGGCCCATGATTTTGGTCCGAATATACGTATTAATGCGGTAGGACCTGGAGCGATTCGTACCGCAGCATTAGAAAAAGTACTGCAGCCTGACATTGAAAAAAGAATGCTTTCCCATACCCCATTACAACGATTAGGTGAGCCAGAAGATATCGCGAGAGCTGTATTATTCTTTGCCTCACCTCTTTCATCATGGGTTTCTGGCCAAACCTTATTTGTAAATGGTGGTGGTGTACAAACACTGGATTAAAGAGTGCGATCTAAAACCTAAAATTATTTTAAGTTGAATAGGATGTGCTATCTGTATTTGCCGGCATAGTAACAGGCCTAAAGCTGCTACATAGATCTCAACTGAATCTATCTCCATTTAATATAATGGGTGTATATGAAATAAGAAAATCCTAGACCAGTGTCTAGGATTTTAACTTAAAAAACATATAAGAATTAATAGCATAGAATATATTGTGCAGCTTAATATAATTGGTATTAGGTTAATTTCAGGGAAACTTAATCACGTTCTAATACAGCTTTAGGTGATGCTGATTAATCCGCTAGAGATAACTTTTTAGAAGAGCGGTAGTTTAAAAATTTTCTCTATTTTTAATGCATAGCAATAAGTTGGACTTTATTGTCTATCTATTGGATAAAGTATTTTCTTTAATATTGGTTAAAATCAGCCCATACAAATGATAATTATGACTCATAAAAACATAGTTGTTTAATAAATAAACAGGCTTTTAAGTTTCCTTTTATATTACTGACTATAATTAAAATTCTTTTATCAACCTCAACATTGAGTTAAAAATGAAATTTAAAGCACTTATGGTTTTAACGCTCTTTGCGTCTAATGCAGCATTCGCTGGAGCTAATTTAGATTGGGGCTATGCAAATCAACAAGCACCCGAGCACTGGGCTGATATCAGTGAAAAATATGCTGCATGTAATGGTAAAAACCAGTCACCAATTAACATTGATCAAACTATAAAAGCAGAATTACCTCCATTGAAGTTCAATTATGTATCTAACTCTAAAAGCATTATTAATAATGCACGTACGGTACAAGTGAATTTCAACGAAGGTAATTACTTGTTATTAGACAATAAAAAATTTGAATTAAAACAATTCCATTTACACAGCCCGAGTGAAAATAGAATTCATGGCAAAACCTACCCAATGGAAATGCATTTAGTTCATGCATCACCAGAAGGTGAATTAACAGTGGTGGCCCTAATGTTTGAAGAAGGCAAAAAGAATGAAAAACTTGCTAAATTATGGAAGGAATTTCCTAAAACTGCAGGTGATACAAAAACTTTAAAACACCAAGATATAGCAAGTGCATTTTTACCAGAAAATCTTGATTATTATCGTTTTAATGGTTCATTAACTACACCACCTTGTTCAGAAGGCGTTAGATGGATTGTTCTCAAAGATGTTCAACAGGCATCAGCAAAGCAAATTAAAGCGTTCTCAAAATTAATGGAACATCCTAATAATCGCCCTATACAAGCTCAAAATGCCAGATTAATACTCGAATAACTTTACAAATCTTAATTTTATAAAAATGGGAGCTTAAGGCTCCCATTTTCGACTTCATCTAATGTGTCTTATGTTCATTTTATTCATTCAAAGATGGGCTTTTTCAAATTGGATTTGAAGTAATTAAAGCTTTACTTTTTAATATAGAAAAATTATCAGCATGCTGACTGAGTAATTCTATAAAAGGTGGAATCGTAGAACTACTTAATAAATAGGGATTAAAAATATCATTATGATTCTCTGAGAAAAAATCAACTACCTCCTGATCAATGTTGGCATATTTCATATACCAATTAGAAAAAAGATATGTATCGATCTTCTCAAGATAAAGAACTTCACAATTTTCATGACGTGGATCTTTTAAAATTTTATCATGAAAAAGATGTTTTACTTTATCTTCTTGCCCCTCTAGACATTGAACAAAGTAATCATTTCCATAATAAAGCGCCCCATAGATTTGATTCGCTCCATTAAACTTTAATGCTTCGGTTAAAATTTCATAAAGTTCAGACTTAGAATAAACTTTAGATCTGAATTTGCTTACATATAATAGTCGTATATTAGTCATTGGTAGTTCTTTTTAAGCTTTATAGACTTAAGTATATAATAGAAACAAATAATCCCCTATTTTTAGGGGATTATTTGTTGATTTAACATAAAATCTCTTGTGGGTAATATTCGACCAAGTCTGAATTAATACACCGCACCGGTTCTACCTTACATTAATCCAGTTTACCAATTAAGCTTTTAACCATTTTTCAACTTTGGCCTGATCTTCAACTTTGAGTTCCACTTCTGTCAACTCAGAACCACCTGCCTGAACTTCAAAACGCATCAGCTCATCGCGGCGGAAAGCATGAACAGTATAACTCCCATCTTGCTTCGCATATTTCTCTACAAGTTTAGTCGTCGCTTTCAGACCATCAATCGCAACAATCACATCATGGGCAGATAAACCAACTGCCGCCCCAGTACCATTACGGCGAGCAGATTGAATCAACACACCTTCAGGTTTATCTAAGAGTTTCAGACCGAATGGGAGCGATTTGTCATTTTTCAGACTATAGCGCAGGCCAAACTCAGGGAAGAGCTGATCCAACGGTAACTCATCTGTCGTATTGATCAGGTGATTGATCTGCTCGACCCAGTCATCACCCGTGAGTTCCTGACAAAGTTCAAAGATCGTGCGCTCATTGACCTGAATACCGTTTTGCGCATTTTCATACAGTTTACGCATTAAAGCATCCAAACTTGAACCGCGCAGACGCAGGCCTAGGTCCAGACACAAAGCGACCAGACAGCCCTTATTATAATAACTGGTGCCGGCATTATTCGTGTTTTCATCCTGACGATAGAACTTCACCCAAGCATCAAAACTAGACTCCACCACAGACTGAACAAAACGTCCCGGATTTTGCAGATAACGGTCAATCTGTGCTTTTAATAAGCTCAGATAAGCTTCCTGATTGATCACACCGCTACGCAGCAAAATCAGGTCATCATAATATGAAGTAAAACCTTCAAAAATCCACAGCAAAGAAGTATAGCCTTCTTTGTTCAGGTCATAATTAACAAAGTTTTCAGGGCGGATAAATTTCACTAACCAGGAATGAAAATACTCATGGCTGCACAGTCCGAGGAAACGCTGATAATCTTTGGAAGGCTGTTCCGGCTCATCCGCCTTAGGCAGGTCATCACGTGGCGTAATCAGGCTGGTCGAGTTCGGATGCTCCAGACCACCATAACTATTCCCGGTTGCCATGGTCATAAAGGTATAATTTTCAAAAGGAGCTGAGCCGAACATGGCGATTTCTGTAGCACAGATTCTTTCAATATCCTGCTGCATGCGCTCCACATTCATGCTGTGTTTACCTGATACAACAAACTCATGCGGAATGCCATTGGCCTCAAAACTGAAACGGGTCTGCTCTGCCAGCTCAAATGGTGCATCAATTAATTCGGCATAATTTTTAGCTTTAAGGGTAAAGCGGCCTTTGACCAGACTTTTGGCTTGCATGCCAGTAGCGAGCTGGAAATGCTTCAGCTCATCAGGCAGGAATATTTCCACTTCCACTTCGTCATGTTCATGGCCTTCCAGTCCCAGACAGGCGCAGGCTGGGTTTACATAAAGACGGTTCTGATCTACATAGGCACCACGCACAGACAAATCATAGGCATAAACATCATATTCCACCGTAATCAGTTCATGATCGGTATTAAATAAACGCCATTTGTTTTTTTCAAATTTCTGGATTTTTAGCTGACGGCCTGCCTCATCATAAGCCTTGACCGCTTCAATATGCTTAGAGAACTCACGAATCAGGTAACTGCCCGGAATCCAGGTCGGTAAAGAAAGCACCTGCGTTGGATCTGCCAAAAAGCGAACAGTTACGTGAATAAGATGCTGACGGTAATCGTCAAATTCGATTTGATAATGCAACATAATAGGCGATATAAAATACAGATAAATAAGTTATGGCTTAGCTTAGCATTTTTTAGACCTGTATTGCTCGGCTGTCGCATTTGTCTACATTTCTGACTAGCTATCCTGAAAAAAAAGGCATAGCATGCCTAAAAATTAAATCGTTCATCGACCATCTGGTTATAAAGGAACATCTTTGAAATACATCATCTCACTGATTGCAGTGCTCAGTCTGTTTGTCCCTGCAATTTCGTATGCTGCCCTACTGAATATTCTTCCAGAAAGTGTAGAAGCAGAAGCCTGGACGATTCTTGATGCACAGTCTGGTCAAGTCATTGCCGAGCATAATGCAGATGTTCAGCGTGCGCCAGCTTCGCTGACCAAAATGATGGTGGCCTATATTGTCCTCAAAGATATTCAGGCCGGGAAACTGGATAAACATACCGTTTTAACAGCGAGTCCTGTGGTGAAAACCATCATGTGGGATGAGTCGCAGATGTACCTAAAAGAAGGTGAGCAGATTTCCGTTGACCAGTTACTGGCTGGTCTGATTATCATGTCAGCAAATGATGCAGCAGTGACTTTAGCAGAAAAAGTTTCTGGCAATATCCCTAAATTTGTAGACCGGATGAATCAGGAAGCCAAAGCTCTGGGCATGGAGCATACCTATTTTCAAAATCCGGCCGGTATTACCATGCCTCAGCATTATTCAACAGCAGCCGATCTGGCACGTTTGTCGATGGCGGTGGTGAATGAAACTCCGGATTATCTGTATTATTCCAAGCAGCCGAGTTTTAGCTATAACAACCATTTTCACCGCGCCACTAACTTGGTGCTCAAGCTTGATCCGAGTGTAGATGGCTTAAAAACCGGTTTTACTCGCGCTGCTGGTTATAATCTTGCCTTGACTGCTAACCGTTTAACCCATGATATTGAAATACCGAATCGTCGTCTGGTTGTGGTGGTACTGGGCAGCAAAAGCGCCCTAAAACGTGCGGAAATAGCGCATAAGTTGATGAATTTGGCTTATACCTACACCCGTAATGAAGTTGCGATTAAAGATCAGCAATTATTGGCTGAGCTGCCAGTGATTAAATCAACTTTAAACATGTTTAAGGTGCAAACTAAGCAGCCGCAGATTGTGACCACTTCGCTCTATGACCAGCACTACACCATTGATCTGAACCAGTTTGATCAGGCCCAGCAGCGTGTCATGCTCGATACTGGTAATGGTATTTTACAAAGTATCGAACCCTTACCAGAAACCCAGACCCACATTAATGTGGAAATTACTACGCCTGAATTGATTGCCCCTTTGGCAGCTGTCGTGCCGTTAGCAACGGTACAAATCTACCAAAACAACCAGCTTATTCGTACCATCCAGATTGAAGATCGGGTCGATATTGAAGAGGCAAATATTTTTCAAAAAGCGTTCATCTGGTTAAAAAGCCTGTTCAGTTTCTTTACAGACAGTGCTCCCGAGGTCAAGCTTTATCCAATTGAAAAATAAACCCACCCTATTTAGCTTTGAATATTCTGCCTAGAAGATAAGCATGTTATCTTCTAGCTTTCTCCTCTCTTTTCCTACTTATACTTCTAAGTTTTAAAGAAAAACGTTTTTCTGAATCACGCTTATAAAATTGCTACGTTTTATAATTTTTCTAACAATTTTACTTAAGACCGGTTCAAGCCCATGCATACAATAAGCATTCCATGGCTACTGTATTTGCACAAGAAACATACAACCTAAAAATCATTGTAATAGCAAAAAGTGGTGGGTGAATTATTAGGACAGGTCAATGTGTCAGGTTTTATGGCTAAATTCATAGATCTCCTTATATCGACTTCATCAGGCTACTATTCATGCTTATGCCGATGCAGGCCTATTCATCGCTAAAGATTTTGTTACAGGTAAAATTTCTCCAAAGCTAAAATTGCATTGAAATACAGAAATTTGTCCTCATTATTTAAAAAATCGTCATTAAAAAGGTCAAATTGCATTTTTTTGCTAATTTTAGTCTACAAAAATACAATTTCACTTTATGATGTACCCTTAAGAAAATTGAATGGATCAATAACATGACTGCTATTGCAAATGACCTCGTGGTTTCTTTCCACTACACATTGACTAACGCAGAGGGTGAAACTCTCGACAAATCTCAAGGTGAACCACTTGCCTATTTGCACGGTGCAGGTAACATCATCCCAGGTTTAGAAAAAGCTCTAGAAGGCAAAACCGTAGGTGAAAAATTCACTGTGAATGTTCCTGCTGCAGAAGGTTATGGCGAATATAACCCGGATCTGGTACAAGAAGTACCTAAGCAAATGTTCCAAGGCGTAGACAATATTCAGGCAGGTATGCAGTTCCAGGCTCAAACTGATGATGGCGTTCAAATCGTAACTGTTAAAACAGTTGAAGGCGATAACGTTATTGTTGATGCAAACTTCCCGCTTGCTGGTCAAGATTTGACTTTTGAAGTTGAAATTGTTGAAATCCGTGAAGCTTCTCAAGAAGAACTGGATCACGGTCACGTACACGGTGCGGGTGGTCACAACCACTAAGATCATCCGATCTTAAGTTAAGCATAAAAGGCAAAGTATTTTACTTTGCCTTTTTTATTTAATATCTACTTCATTTCTAAATAAATCACCATAAAAAAACAGAGCCTGTGCCCTGCTTTTTAAATTCCCCTGATCTTACTGAACCAGTGCGTCTATGATCATTTATGCTGATTATAAATCTGCATGGCAGCTGGCAGATTCTGACGCATCGCAGCAATACGCTGTGCGTTAGATGGGTGAGTAGACAGGAATGTTGCTCCTGTGCTGCTACCTGAAAGTTTGTTCATTTTTTCCCATAAGGTAATAGCTGCATTCGGATTGTAGCCCGCACGTGCCATCAAGCCTAAACCGCCTTGGTCAGCTCGGCTTTCAAGATTACGTGAATATGGCAGGCCTATACCGATCTGGCTGCCTAACTGAGCAACGGCTGCTCCACCCTGTCCAACCCCTGCTGCACTCAGGCCAATGCCTAGTGCCAGATCAGTCAAGGCTTGCGCACCGATTTTCTGCTTAGAATGTTCTTCTAGCGCATGCACCATTTCATGCCCCATAATTGCGGCAATTTCAGCATCAGTCAGATTCAACTTGGTCACAATACCAGTATAAAATACTACCTTACCACCTGGCGCCACAAAAGCGTTTACCTGGTCAGATTTAAGTACAGCCAATTGCCACTGAAATGCTGTACCCGTCTGATTCATCTGGTTTGCATAAGGCTTTAAACGGTTAAATACCGTATTGATACGTTTATAAGTAGCAGAGCTGGTGTCCAACTGGCCTTTTGCTCTGGCATCTGTCACCATGGCATTATAACTTTGTGAAGCGGTGGCATTTAAAGTGACCGTGTCTGCGCCCGCCATATCCGCAATAGTTGTACAACCCGACAAAGTAATAGCTACTGTGGCACTCATCGCGCATAAAAGTTTATTTTTCATTATAATCATTTCCACCTTAAGCAAACGCTAATTGATCTTGTAAAAAATTATAGTTGAAAGATTGTAACAACTAAACGTTGATTTACTTCATCTTCTTATAATTTATGTAATTTTAACCCCAATACTGTATGGCCAGCCAATAGACCAGACAGGCGACATTTAAACCCAAATACAGCTGACAGAGCGGTCTAATTTTCTCTTCCAGAACGACACTTTTACGCTTAAAAAACAGTATCCCATTTTGCAGCAAAATTACCGGTACCAGTACACAGGCAATAATGACACTTAAACCAATGAATGCACCATAAATAATATCAGGGTCTTGGGTTTGGGCACGAATAATCAGCATGGCAATGGTCGGAGCACCGCCCATGGCAAACAGCAGTGAATAGAACATGGTTCCTGAAATATTTTTATGCATCCTGCATTCCAGATTTTATCGTGCTCTTATTCTAGCAAGGCTTCACGCTTTACACATAACGGAATAAATTAACTTTAGTCTGAACAAGACCATGATTTCTATATTCTCAAACTATTTTAAAGCCTGAAAAATAATATTTTTCTATAAAAAACCCTGTGGATTCACAGGGTTTTTTTTATCATTCTTGGCTTAAATTAAGCTTCAAACGGGTGGCGAAGAACAATAGTTTCTTCACGGTCTGGGCCTGTTGAGATGATGTCGATTGGACATTCAATCAGCTCTTCCAGACGTTTCACATAGTTGATTGCTGCTTGTGGCAACTGGTCTAGGGATTTGGCTCCGAAAGTTGATTCTTTCCAGCCTGGCATGGTTTCATAAATTGGCTTTAAGGTTTCAAATGCCAGCGCATCAGAAGAACCGACACAACCCGAATCAGCCGCCTCATAACCCACACAAATTTTCACTTCTTCCAAACCATCCAGAACGTCAAGTTTAGTTAAGCAAATACCAGAAAGGGAGTTAACCTCTACCGAGCGGCGCAGGATTTCTGCATCAAACCAGCCACAACGACGCTGACGGCCTGTAGATGCACCAAATTCATTACCTACTGTACCCAGGTGCTTACCGATAGAATCCCCTGTATCATTGGCTGCATCATAGATCAGCTCAGTCGGAAATGGGCCTGCACCCACACGGGTTGTATATGCCTTGGTAATACCCAATACATAGTTCAGATGTAATGGTCCTAAACCTGAACCAGAACTTACACCGCCCGCAGTCGTGTTTGAAGAAGTCACGTACGGATAAGTACCGTGATCGACGTCTAGCAGTGAACCTTGTGCACCTTCAAACATAATGTTGTCACCGTTTTTACGGTATTTGTGCAATTCGCCAGTGACGTCAATTACCAGCGGTGCAACAACTTCACGCCATTGGTCACAAAGCGCCAGCACATCCTCAAGTTTAACTGCATCTACACCGTAGAATTCGGTTAACTGGAAGTTATGGTATTCAAGCAGCTCAGTCAGCAGTGCGGTCAGATGCTCGCCACCACGAACCAGGTCAGCCACACGGATTGCACGGCGAGCCACTTTATCTTCATATGCTGGACCGATCCCGCGACCTGTCGTACCAATTTTCGCATTACCACGCTTTTTCTCACGCGCCTGGTCAAGTGCAATATGGTTCGGCAGGATTAATGGACAGTTTGGAGAAATACGTAAGCGCTCTTTAACTGGTACACCTTCTTTCTCAAGAATATCCATCTCTTTGATGAGGGCTTCAGGAGAAAGAACCACACCATTACCAATTAAGCACAGTACGTTTTCACGTAAAATACCAGATGGAATGAGGTGTAATACAGTTTTCTTACCACCAACCACGAGAGTATGACCTGCGTTGTGTCCGCCTTGATAACGAACTACCGCAGCCGCTTGATCTGTGAGCAGGTCGACGATCTTACCTTTACCCTCGTCGCCCCATTGGGTACCAAGTACCACAACATTCTTGCCCATAATAGCCTCATTACATCATGCTGTTAAAATTGAAAGCTTTGCTCAGCGACATGAATGCTGAGCCTAGCGATTTAAATGGTTTTGACAGTCCATTCACCGTTTGCATTCACCAGCTGGTGAGTGGCATACGGAATTGAACTCAATTCATCATTACCTAATAACTGAATCACGTTTAAGCCTTGAGCGCGCGCATTTTGAATGGCCGCCACGAGTGCTGTATCGGTGCCTTTTGGCGCTACGACAACCTGTATGGCTTTAAATTTACCTGTGCTCAATGCATATAAATCGCACGAGAAACCTGTTGCAGGACGTGCACGACCAAAGTGTCGACCAATTCCGTCATAACGCCCACCTTGTGCCAGTGCGGCAGCACGATTCGGCGCATAGACAGCATACATCAGGCCAGTATGATAGTGATATGAACGCAGCTCCACGACATCCACACCGATGTGCAAATTTGGCCAGCGGGCCTGCACTTCATTTTTCGTACTGAATAAAGCTTCAAAAGCCTGTTTAAAGTCTGGGTTTGCCAGCACGTCTTCACTTAAGTGGGCTTGCAATGCATCAAGATCACTTGCATAACGGCCCAGTGCATAGAAATCTTGTCCGAAACTCAAGCCTGCAGTGTATTCCTGCAGTTCTGGCAAGGCTTTACGCTGGTAAAGATCAGACAAACGTCGCTCATCTGCTTTAGTTAGACCGGCTTGCGCTACCATACTACGGAATAATCCGACATGACCCAAGTCCAGATGAATCCCTTCAGCCACACCAGCTTCCTGAATCAGGCTGATCATCAAATCAACCATTTCCACATCAGCATCAATACTGTCTGAACCAAACAATTCCGCACCTAACTGCAAAGGCGCACGCGTGGTATTAAAACCCTGAGGCTTGGTATGAAGTACTGTACCTGCATAGCAATAACGCGCCACGCCTTCTACTGGATGTACATGCGCATCAATACGTGCCACTTGTGGTGTCATATCGGCACGCACACCAAGCAAACGACCTGAAAGCTGGTCGATGACTTTAAAAGTGGCCAGATCTAAATCTTGATTCGATTCTGAAAGAGAAGAAAGAGATTCGATGTATTCAATAAATGGCGTGTAGACCAGCTGATAACCTCGAGATGCAAGGAAATCCAGTGATTGACGACGCATAGTTTCAATGACTTGCGCTTGTTCTGGTAATACATCAGCTACACCATCAGGTAATAACCATGTCTCTGAAATGGGCATGTTGTAAACCTAAATTCTTGTCAGCGCGGAACGAATCCGCATAAAAAAATCGGGAACACACCCGATTTCTCCTAGTCTAACACGATAGTTTTGCCTATGCATCGCAAATTTTATAATTTTCACAGTTGACTTAGGTTAATCACCCTCGCACCTAGACCAGATCAGAGCGAGCTGAATAAATGAGCCATTCAAAAAGTTAAGCGTTTTACATACGATCCTGATTTTACTCAAGTTTATAGATAAAAAAGATATTTATGCCAAACAGGATCATGAGCTGTGTACGATTCCATCTTATTGCTTTATGAACTGTCTGCAATCCACATACCCCTGCAATTCCTACGCAAAATCCAGTAGCCAGAGATTCTTCCACTCAGAATAATGAAGATAGCACCCAGATTTCATCCAGATGGCCAGAGGAAGATGACAATAAAACTGAAACTCCGGTAGTAGGCTTTAAACTTGGGGTTCCACCGATCAGTCACTGATATGCAATTTATCGAGCTGGAACGACTTAGGTAGCAAGACTTAGGTACAAATAGGTATAAGTCTAGGTCAAGTTGTCGCAACCAATGGTTACGGCGTAGATAAGCAACAGAAAGTCACCTATATCTTTACTCCTGTTGATTCATCACAAGCGGTATCATGCAACTGGATAACCGCGCCAGGATGAATAACGTAAACTTAAAAAGTTTAAAGACTCTATTGAAAAACATAGCTAGAAGCGCATCAGCAATCAAAAAAATTGTGAATAATCAGTATGCCGAATGTCTCACACACACCAGATGGCGACAGCTGAAATTAGTGCTCCATATATGAGTTTTGATCTCAATATCGACTACTAAAACGAGGCGCTCAGCAAGATCTTTAATTCTCAGCTGCCATAACAAATTGAGCCGGCGAATACCGACACCGCTTCCTTCTAAAGTTTCTAAAATTATTTAAAGGGTGATCTTCGGGAAAAACTTCCCGAATATTTTCCAAGACAAATCGGGTAACATTGGTCACTTTTTAAATGAATTTATTTCTTGTTATTTTTTCAGATCAACCACTTGTGCCAGCAAACTGACCAGCTCGGCATTTTGTAGCTCTACTTTTTGTAGCTTGGCCGTAGTCTGATCCAGCATTTCCTGCTGTACATGCATTTTCTTTGCCAGATCCTGAACGATTTCCAAGGTCTTTTTTAAATTTTCCTCTAAATGTGCCACCTTATCTTCAACTGGTACCCCCTGTACAGCAGTTGAATAATCATTATTATTGAATTGCAACCAGATCAGAAAAATGACAGCCACAGTCAATAGTATAATAAATCCCCAAATCAACATCGTATCGTTGCTCTTATTTCATTTAATTATCCTTATCTTAACCAAAAAACCTGTAGTTCATAGAGCTTTTATACATAAATCCAGTGCTTTTCGATCAATTGCTTCACTCCTGTTCTGCCGCTCTGTTTGTTATCTGCCTTTTAATCAAAAAGCACCCGGTTCAGGGTGCTTTTGTAAAATAAACTTAATGTGACTGAAAAGACTCACAGAGGTCTAATAAGCGGTTGGCATATCCCCATTCGTTATCATACCAGGCAAAGACTTTGGCTTGATGCCCAATGACCAGCGTCTGGGTCAGGTCTACGATCAGCGAATAAGGCGAATGGTTGAAATCCGAAGATACTAAAGGCTCATCAGTGACGGACATAATCTCGGCAAAGTCCTGACGCGCCGCCTTGATCAGCACTTCATTTAAGTTGTGCTCAGTAATCGGTAACTGAGAAATAAAGGTCAAGTCAATTGCAGCCACATTAATGGTTGGCACCCGTATTGAATATCCATCAATCCGGTCAGTCATTTTCGGCATGACCTGTTTTAAGGCACCGAGCGCACTTGAAGTGGTCGGAATAATATTCTGTCCCGAAGCCCGCGCACGTCTTAAATCACGATGCGCCTGATCCAGTACACTTTGATCTGCGGTGACGGCATGAATTTCTGTCATCAGGGCGGTATCTATCCCAAAGGCATCATCAATGATTTTCACCAAGGGAACCAAAGCCTGTGTGGTACAGGAAACACTGGAAATGATCTGGTCAGACACTTTGACCTCATGATGGTTAACGCCATATACAATCGCGGCATCTACCGTATCGAAGGGTGCTGCACCGATAATCACACGTTTTGCACCGGCATGAATATGCTGGGTCGCAGCTTCACGGGAACGGAACAGACCGGTACACTCCAGCACCACATCGACTTCCAGGTTTTTCCACGGCAACTGCACCGGATTGGCCTGGCATAAGACCTGGACTTTTAAGCACGCCTCTTGATAGGCAACATGCAGATAAATATGTTCAGCATCATAGCTTAAGTCCACCTGTCCAGGAAAACGGCCATGCGTTGAATCATACTTGAACAGATGCAGTAAAGTTTCGACATTGGCAATATCGTTAATGGCAACAATCTCAAAATTAAAAGCTTTCGGATTTTCAAACCAGGCACGCAGCACATTTCGTCCAATACGCCCAAACCCATTGATTGCCACTCGTTGCATGACCTAACCTTTTATGTGCCGATATTAAAAACGCTTCTATATTAATGGATTTCTCTCACAGTACCGCAAAAACTTTAGGGAAAATAGGAATTTTCGATGTTTCCATTTCCGATCAAACAGACCATATTCAGAAATCCAGTTTTTCAGTCTGCTCAAAAAAGCCTGAAATGTCATATTCTTCTTTATAAGTTTTAATTTGGAAAATCTCCGGCCTGCCCCTGCAAATAAATCATAGCAATTGATTTTAAAATGATTGGTCGAACAGGCATTTTCCGTTATAATTTGGCGTTTTTAAAAATTTAAGCCTGCACGGCAGCAAAGAACTTACCCTCTTGTCAGACTGTCCTGCTTTTAGCCAAACCAGAAATTATGGAGTGACTTGGTTGTGAGTACTCGTTTTATGACATCAGCTGAAATTCGTGAAGCATTTTTGCGTTACTTTGAATCGCAAGGGCATACACGTGTCGCTTCGAGTTCTCTGGTACCGGCCAATGATCCTACCTTGCTGTTTACCAACGCAGGGATGAACCAGTTCAAAGACTGCTTCCTAGGGCTTGAAAAGCGTGACTATGTGCGTGCAGTGTCATCACAGAAATGTGTCCGTGCTGGCGGTAAGCATAATGACCTGGACAACGTTGGCTATACCGCACGTCACCATACTTTCTTTGAAATGCTGGGTAACTTCTCTTTTGGTGATTACTTCAAACGGGATGCGATCAAATTTGCCTGGGACTTCCTGACAGGTGACGACTGGCTGGCACTGCCTAAAGATAAACTGTATGCCACTGTTTACCACACCGATGACGAAGCCTTCGACATCTGGAACAAAGAAATTGGCCTAGATGCAAGCCGTATTATTCGTATTGGTGATAATAAAGGCGAAAAATACGCATCAGACAACTTCTGGGCGATGGGTGACACCGGTCCTTGCGGTCCATGTTCTGAAATCTTCTTTGACCATGGCGAGCATATCTGGGGCGGCTTGCCAGGCACACCTGAAGAAGATGGTGATCGTTTCATTGAAATCTGGAACAACGTCTTTATGCAGTTCAACCGTACTGCAGATGGCGTGCTTCACCCGCTTCCAGCACCTTCTGTAGATACCGGCATGGGCCTGGAACGTATTTCTGCTGTTCTGCAACATGTGAATTCCAACTACGAAATTGACCTGTTCCAGCACTTGCTTAAGGCTGCGGCTGAAATCATTGGTCTGGATACTGCCACACTTCAAGCTGAAGCTGCCGATAAAGGCACGCCAGTTCAGTACCCTGCTTCATTAAAAGTCGTGGCTGACCATGCCCGTTCTTGCTGCTTCCTGATTGCTGATGGTGTCAATCCATCTAATGAAGGCCGTGGCTATGTACTGCGCCGTATTATCCGCCGTGCGGTTCGTCACGGTAACAAGCTGGGTGCGACTGGCTCATTCTTCCATAAAATGCTGCAACCTTTAATTGAAATCATGGGTCAAGCTTACCCTGAACTTGAAGCAAACAAAGCACGTATCGAAGCTGCATTGCTAAAAGAAGAAGAACAGTTTGCAAAAACACTTGAACAAGGTTTGAAATTACTTGAAGGCGAACTGGCAAATCTAAAAGGTTCAGTTATTCCGGGCGAAGTAGTATTCAAGCTTTATGACACCTATGGCTTCCCGACCGACCTGACTGCAGATATCGCGCGTGAGCGTGATTTGACCATTGACGAAGCTGGCTTTGATGTTGAAATGGCTGCACAACGTCAACGTGCACGCGATGCAGGTAAATTTGCCATCGACTATAACAGCGTGGTTAAAGTTGAAGGTGAAACCCAGTTTGATGGCTATGATGCCACTCAAGGCCAAGGTCAAATCATCGCGATCTATAAAGATGGTGAACAGGTTGATGAAGTCGTTGAAGGCGATGAAGCACTCATCGTACTCAACCAGACACCGTTCTATGCAGAAAGCGGTGGTCAGATTGGTGATACAGGACTCTTCAAAAACGACACAGGCATTTTTGAAGTACAAGATACCAAAAAATCGGGCGGTGCATTTGTACACCAGGGTATTGTGACTATGGGTAACTTAAAAGTTACTCAAAACGTAGAAGCAACAGTGAAAGCGGACATCCGTGCAGCCACTGCACGCAACCACTCTGCAACTCACCTGTTACACGCTGCCCTGCGCCAAACTCTAGGTTCACACGTTCAACAAAAAGGTTCCCTGGTTGCCTCTGACATCTTGCGTTTTGACTTTGCCAATGACCAGCCTGTAACATTTGAACAGCTGCAAGAAATTGAACGTCTTGTGAATGCGGAAGTAATTGCCAACACTCCCGTGACCACTGAGCTTCTAGACATTGAATCAGCCAAAGCCAAAGGCGCAATGATGCTATTTGGTGAAAAGTATGGTGATGAAGTTCGCGTACTTTCTATGGGCTCAGTGATTGATGAGAAAAACTTCTCGATCGAACTGTGTGGCGGTATTCACGTCAAACGCACAGGTGACATTGGCCTGTTTAAAATTACCTCTGAAGGTGGTGTTGCGGCGGGTATACGTCGTATCGAAGCAGTGACCGGCACTAAAGCGATAGAAGTGGCGCAAAAAGCAGATCGCGACATCAACACTATTAATGGTCTGTTAAAAGCACAGAAAGATCAAACGATTGAAAAAGTTGAAGCACTGGTAGATACCGCATCCCGCCTGCAAAAACAGATTGAACAGCTCAATCAAAAGCTGGCGAACTTACAAGCGGGCGAACTGTTAAGCCAGGTTCAAGAACTTGCTGGTCGCAAAACACTGATTACCACTGTTGAAGGCGTGGATGCCAAATCACTGCGCAACCTACATGATGGTGTGAAATCAAAATTAGAAAATGCAGTCATTGTGCTTGCAGGTGTAGAGGGTGACAAGGTGAGCTTGATCGCATCTGTAGCGAAGGACTTTACTGCGTCTATTAAAGCAGGTGACATCATCAAACATCTGGCGACTGAGCTAGGCGGTAAAGGTGGTGGTAAACCTGACTTGGCACAAGGTGGCGCGCCACTTAACGAGAAGTTTGCTCCTGTCATGGCTGATCTGTCAGCCTGGCTGCAAGCAAAATAAAAAACTTCATTTTGTGTAACTGACTCTGATAGGTAGATCAGGGTCATGGTTTAGATGGAACAACTATGGCATTAATCGTTCAAAAATATGGCGGTACCTCAATGGGTACTCCCGAGCGCATTTTAAATGTTGCTCGTCGTGTGAAGCGCTGGCATGACCATGGCCACAAGGTGGTTGTGGTTGTATCTGCTATGAGTGGTGAAACCAACCGCTTGCTTGCTCTCGCGAAGGCCATTACCGAAACCCCTGACCCACGTGAGCTTGACCAGATGGTTTCTACGGGTGAGCAGGTAACGATTTCCATGTTGGCGATGGCGCTCAACTCAATTGGCGTGGCAGCGACTTCCCTTACCGGTCGCCAGGTTGGTATTAAAACTGACAGTTCGTTCACCAAGGCACGTATTGAGTCTATCGATACTGCAGTGTTGACCGAGAACCTTGATGCAGGCCGTGTAATTGTGGTTGCAGGCTTCCAGGGTTTTGATGCCAATGGCAATACAACCACTTTAGGCCGTGGAGGTTCTGATACCTCGGGTGTTGCCCTTGCTGCTGCATTAAAAGCCGATGAATGCCAGATTTACACAGATGTTGACGGCGTGTATACCACGGACCCACGTGTTGCACCTAAAGCGAAAAAAGTAGACCGTATTTCTTTTGAAGAAATGCTGGAAATGGCGTCTTTAGGCTCTAAAGTTCTACAGATTCGCTCTGTTGAATTTGCAGGCAAGTACCAGGTACCTTTACGCGTATTATCAAGCTTTGATAATGAGGACGATGGCGCATTTGACGAAGACTTCAAAAATAACGTCGGAACTCTTATTACTACTGAATCGGAAGACAATATGGAACAGCCAATCATCTCGGGTATCGCATTTAATCGTGACGAAGCAAAACTGACTATCTTAGGTGTTCCTGATGAACCCGGTATTGCGTCTAAAATCTTGAAGCCAATTGGTGATGCCAATGTCGAAGTGGATATGATTATCCAGAACGTTGAAGAAGATGGTACAACGGACTTCACCTTTACTGTTAATCGTAGTGAACTCGCCAAAGCCAAAGCTATTTTGGAAGAAACAGCCCGCGCAATTGGTGCACGTGAAGTGGCAACTCGTGATGACATCGTAAAAGTATCGATTGTTGGTGTAGGCATGCGCTCTCATGCAGGCGTGGCCAGCAAAATGTTCACTGCTCTGGCGGATGAAAGTATCAACATCCTGATGATCTCTACATCTGAAATCAAAATTTCAGTGATCATCGAAGAGAATTATCTGGAGCTTGCCGTTCGTTCACTTCACACTACCTTCGGTCTAGACCGCGAACAAGGTGAATCTAACGCACGCGCTTAAGAGAACCTGCAAAATACTGCGTTTGTCTGACAGTATTTTATAAATCTCTACAAAAATGCAGAGCCACTATAGTTTTTTTTATAGTGGCTCTGTTATATTAAGCCTAAGGAATTTTTTGTAAATTTGGACAGATTCAAATCTGTAGCTTAGCTAACAGGCTTTTTTTGGTTCAAATTTTATTTTTGTGATTTTAGGTTGTGTTTTTAGTACATCAATAAATTGCAGGTTTTGCGTTTTGCAAGGAGAAAAACATGCTGATTTTGACTCGACGTGTCGGGGAAACTTTAATGATTGGAGACCAGGTCAGTGTGACTGTACTTGGCGTAAAAGGTAATCAGGTTCGTATTGGGGTCAATGCTCCAAAAGAAGTCTCTGTGCACCGTGAAGAGATTTACCAACGTATCCAGCATGAACGCGCGATGCATGAACATCTTCAACATATCGATCAGGATTATCAACCTTCGTATGAAGATGAAAATCAGACACCCAATAACTTTAACCGTTAATTAAGTGTCCATTATAAAGCGGCTTTAAAGCCGCTTTAAATTTATCTGCCTTCGCTTTTATACCGTTTAGCCCAGTATAAATCAAGATTTAAACTGCTTGCTGCTGCTCAAGTACAGCTGCCAAGACTTTCTTTACCGGCCCAAAACTGCGACGGTGTTCATCAATTACACCGTGTAAAGCAATGGCTTCAAAATGCGCTTTGGTCGGATAGCCCTTATGTTTGGCAAAACCAAATTGCGGATATTTCTGGTCCATCTCCAGCATCTGACGATCACGGCTGACTTTAGCCAGAATACTGGCTGCGGAGATTTCAGCATGTAAAGCATCTCCCCCTACAACCGCCTCACAACTCATCATCAGACCTTGAGGGACTTTATTACCATCCACCAGCACATGATCCGGCTGGAGATTTAAGGCTTCTACGGCACGGCGCATCGCCAATAATGAGGCCTGTAAAATATTGTGTTCATCAATTTCAGCTGCTGACGCCTCTGCAATGGCCCAAGCCAAGGCTTTTTCCTGAATTTCGATAAAAAGCTTTTCCCGTTTCTTTTCACTGAGCTTTTTAGAATCGTTCAAGCCTTCAATCGGATTATCCGGATCCAAAATTACAGCCGCAGCCACCACCGATCCCACCAGTGGACCCCGCCCTGCTTCATCTACACCAGCAATTTTCATTTCATTTCCCATAAAAATAGGCTGTACCTGTCAGCCTATTCAAATTTCATTGCCGCTTAGTTTAGAGCTTCTGCGACACAGGCGTGAATCGTTTTTGCTACGACATTGCTTACAATTGTTGCGCGCGCAGCAGGATCAATAGCAGCTGTTGCCAAATCAACGGCTGTCACGCTTTGTGGTGCTTTTTCACTCACACAGCCACAGATTTCTGTCTGGACTTCCTGTTTTTGCGTAGCCGTCATCAATCGGGTGACTGTCTGCCAAGCAGGCACATTATTCAATTCAGTTGTACATTTTGCATTGATTGCAATTTTTAAGGCCGCTGTACCCAATTGCTGGCTTGTGCTTGGCTGAGTGTTCTCTGGGCCTGTGGCTGCACATGCAGAAAGAAGCAGAGCCAGGGGAGCCATCACAGCTACTATTTTTTTCATCAGGATGTCCTTTTTCAAATAGAAAAATATGGGGTATTGTGCCGAAATTCCAATGATTAAGGAATCTAAAAATAACAAAACCGCTTAGACTCTGTTAATCATTCACCTGTTTGCGAAGTAAGGAAGATATCTCGCAAGATTTTTTAGCTGATATAAGGAAAGAGGCAGGAAATTGAGTCATTCTAAATGAATGTCTCATAATGAGGTAGCAGTAAAAAACATACTGATCCTCCTATGCTATGAACAAAGTGATGCTTTGTTCTTGCTTAGGTAGCTAAAAAATTTTTCAGATTTTATGAAGCCTGACAATAGTCTCGATATTTCCTAGGTTTCATGCCTGATCTGCTCAATTTTAGCTTACAGCGCCAGCCGCTATTCATCAAAGAGAACAACCTAATCTACAGCCAGCCAAATGCGACATGAATGCGACGGACAGCCTTGCAGATTTAGAATTGCTTCTCTCCTCTATGTTTGACACGGATCTGGCTATCTTTCCAACTTGGTAATAACAGCATACAAAGCAAAATATCACCCGCCTACAACATAGTGGCTGCACTGGATCATGACATTATTTTTATCGTAGCCAGAGCTGGCTGCTAGCATGTCTCCCTTAATGAAAAATGGCACATGTGGTCATCTGGCTTTATATTTCTTGTTAATCGTCATGCATCTTACTGGTTGCCCATATCGCTAGAGCTTAGGCTAGGCGCGTGTCTTATATTTATTTAATGTGCTTGCTCTGATTTCAGAAAATCCAGCCATGACTAGTATTGTCAAACCACTAGCTATCTGGCTATCCTGAATGCTAGCAGTCTGATTGCTCAGTCATATTACAGTGGCGTTCAAACATCAATTTTTCAATAAAGATCATGTGCTGAAGAGCATGACATACCCCCAAATAATTGCAGAATCAAATAAATAGCACTAATAGCTTAGGCTATTTATTTTGAAGATACTCAGTGGCACAGCCTTTTAGACTATTGGCAATTGCCTGCTTGGTCAGCTCAGCCTTAAGTTCCTCATCCACAGTGGCTTTTAATAAGGTGGTAGCCGGTATCTCTTTCAGCGCATGTTCACCAACGCAGCCACACACCTCTTTTTCCAGTTTTTGCTGCTGTAATTCACTCATCAGATAAGTGCCTATTTTCCAGACTTTAGAACTTTTCAGCTCTTGGCTACACTGATATTCAATGACAGGCTTCAGGGCTTTCCGGGCCATACTGGTATCGCTACAGGCAGAACTCATCAGGGTAGCAGCAATCATTGGCCACAATAATTTTACGTTCATGTTCAATTCATTCAATTGAGCAAGCAAAGACAGCGTATGTCCTGTCTTTTGCAGGCTTTAGGTCTTAGGCGAGTGCATGAATCTTGCTAATCCATTGGGTTTTTTCAGTCTCAGACATAAATGAAGCTTCAAAAGAATTAATCGCCAACTGTTTCAATTCCTCTTGGCTTAAATCCAGCGCTTCAGTAATAGCAATGAAATTATCATTCATATAGCCACCAAAATAAGATGGATCATCTGAGTTGACAGTGACATGCACACCCTGCTGCAATAGACGACGGATATTATGCTGCTGCATATTCTCTACCACACAAAGCTTCAGGTTGGATAATGGACAAACCGTTAGTGGCATTTTTTCAGCGATCAGGCGCTGCATCAGTTCCGGATCTTCTTCTGAACGCACCCCATGGTCGATACGGTTGACTTTTAACAGATCCAAAGCCTCCCAGACATATTCTGCCGGCCCTTCTTCACCCGCATGTGCCACCACCAGAAAACCAGCTTCACGGGCTTTGGCAAAGACACGTTCAAATTTAGCAGGCGGATGCCCAATTTCACTGGAATCCAGCCCTACAGCAATGATTTGATCTTTATAAGCTAAAGCCTGCTCCAAAGTTTCAAATGCAGCCTCTTCGCTTAAATGGCGTAAGAAACACATGATTAAATGTGAGGTAATCCCCAGCTTGGTTTTTGCATCTTCACAGGCTTTTTGCAAACCGTTGATTACCGTTGCAAAGGCAATACCCCGGTCAGTATGGGTTTGTGGATCAAAGAAAATTTCGCTATGCACCACATGATCTTCTGCACATTTTTCAAAATATGCCCAAGCCAGATCATAAAAATCCTGCTCATCAATCAGCACATTTGCGCCTGCATAATAAATATCTAAAAATGATTGTAAATTATGGAAATTATAAGCCTGTTTAACTTCCTCAACCGATTGATATGGAATGGCAACTTTATTACGTTGCGCAATTGCAAACATCAGCTCAGGTTCAAATGTTCCTTCAATATGCACATGCAGCTCCGCCTTAGGCAAAGCACGGATCAACTCAAGATGATTCATCACGATTCCTCATAAATCCCGAAAATAAAAAAGGGCGCAAACCGAGTTTACACCCTTTCCAAATATAGAAAAATTAACCGCCAAACATCGCAAATTTAATGGCCCACAGCACAGCGACAATCCATACCATATAAGGTACGGTCTTCGCTTGACCGGTCAGTAGCTTGATCAATGCATAGCTGATAAAACCCATTGCAATACCATCTGCAATTGAGTAGGTAAATGGCATAAATACAATGGTTAAAAATGCTGGTACTGCTTCTGTAATATCGTTCCAGTCAATATGTACGATGCCCTGAATCATCAATACACCCACAAACAATAAGGCAGGTGCAGTGGCAAATCCGGGCACTGATTGTGCCAATGGAGCAAAAAACAGACAGGCAATAAATAACAGACCAACAATTACTGCGGTTAAGCCGGTACGACCACCCGCTGCGACACCTGCAGAAGACTCGATATAAGGGGTTGTAGACGATGTACCCAATGCAGCACCGGCAACAATGGCAGACGAGTCGGCAAATAATGCTTTTTTCAAACGTGGCAACTTGCCATCTTTTAGTAGGCCTGCGCGATGAGAAACGCCAACCAACGTACCAGTTGAGTCAAACAGATCGACCAGAAAGAAAACAAAAATGACACCAATCAAGCTTGCGGTAAACAAGCCGTCAAAGTCCATTTGCATGAAGGTTGGAGCAATCGAAGGTACCGCACCTACAACGCCTTTAAACTCGCTTAAGCCCATTGCAGCAGAAATTGCGGTTAACACCAGAATACTGATGATAATTGAACCACGCACCTTAAAGTGATGCATGACCACCACCATCAGAAAACCAAATAAAGCCAGCAATACTGAAGGTTGCTTTAAATCTCCCAAACCGACCAGAGTAGCCGGATTATCAACAATGATTCCCGCATTTTTGAGGGCAATCAGCGCCAGAAATAGACCAATACCCCCACCAATCGCCAGTTTGAGCGACATTGGAATCGCATTTACAATTGCCTCTCGAATCTTGAACAGGCTGATCGCAATAAAGACCAGCCCCGAGACAAATACCGCACCCAATGCGGTTTGCCAAGGCACCCCCATTCCCAGACAGACAGAATAAGTAAAGAAGGCATTGAGCCCCATACCCGGTGCCAGTGCAATCGGATATTTTGCGATTAAACCCATCACAAAACAGCCAATAGCCGCTGCAAGACAGGTTGCAACAAAGACAGCCCCATGATCCATCCCGGTTTCGGATAAAATCATTGGATTGACAATAATGATGTAACACATGGTTAAAAATGTAGTTACACCAGCCAGAACTTCTATACGGAAACTGGTTTTGTTCTCACTCAGCTTAAACAGACGTTCCAGCATATTTTCTGAAGATGGATTAGGAGTCGCCATGACCTAGCCCCTATGAAGTAAATTTTATGCTTTGAGCATGCCGCCAGATTCATGAGATTTCATCAAATACCTCATTAATCTTAAAGATTTGTGAGCAATAAATATGCCAGCATTACTCTCTGACGGATCAAAATATTTCAACAGCAACAGTAGAAGGACCGCGCCATAAACACCCAAAAACAACTTAAACAAAAAAGCTGCATAACTTTTATGCAGCTTTTTCCTCATCCGGATCAGACATTTAAAAAGCTAAAAGCCGACCCAAATTTATATTTTTCAGATTATAACACATTGATTTCTTATTACTTCTTTGATTTTATAATTTATTAAAATTCAAACTGTCCAGCTTAAGTCTTTTCTTAATTTTGTCTTATTTATTATTTATTTATTTTTAATTAGGGCGTGTCCTCATTTGGCTTTACACCAAATAAACATGCAAGCAATGTAAATCATAGACTGATAATTTCGTGCAAGCTTATCAAATCGGGTAGCAATAGCACGGAAATGTTTTAATCTCGCAAATGCATTTTCAACTAAATGTCTTAATTGATATAGATATTTATCAAACTCCTTATTCGACCTTTTACTATTTGATCTCATTGGAATAATGGGAATCATATCCTTATTCTGGGCATATATTCTAATCTGCCCAGCATCATACCCCTTATCAGCAATAAGATAAGTTGCCTCGTCTACAGTATCAATCAGTTGTTTTGCAACCTGACTGTCGTGGACGTCACCCCCAGTGATTTTAAAATCAATCGGTAATCCATTCGCGTCGGTTGCAAGATGTATTTTTGTTGTTCGTCCACCACGTGATTGTCCAATTGCTCTTTTGAAACCATGCCGAGCTCCACTTGCATGTTGATGCACGCGTATGTAGCTTCCGTCAATGAATATCCACTCTTGATCCAGGACGCCTCGTAATCTAAAAAAAATTTATCCCACAATCCCTTGCTTGCCCAACGATTAAAGCGATTGTAAGCAGTTTGCCAAGGACAAAATTCTTGGGGAATATCCCGCCATGTGGCGCCTGTACGCAGTTTCCATAAGATCGCTTCCATGATATTTCTACTATTCTTTGAACAGTAGCAACCATGTAATCGCATAGTATCTTGAATTTTCTGCCAGATATCATCGGTAAGAAGAGTGCGTGCCATTGAAAATGTATAAATAAAAATAACTCAAAGGAGGATTTTAAGTATTTAAAACCAATTCTTCAAATGAGAACACGCCCTAGTTTAACTTTATTGTTTTAATTATAAATAAAAATTCCGATCTAATCCCGATGACGATTAGAATCCAGTAATTTTTGTGAATGCTGAACCTCCTTTAAAATTTGATGAATTTCTGTATATCTTTTCAACTGTGCCTGCTGATGCACATAATAGCTCAGTAGACTAACAATGATTATAAAAATAGGAATCGTGCAAGTTTTCATTTTCTGTAACCACTTTGTTACCCGATCACAGTAATACTAACAAAAACCTAACAAATATGTGACTTAGTTTACATTTAACCCGATAAAGCGTGATTTTTGTAACCCTGCTTTCAATTATTGGATTAAAAATTTACTGAATACTTATCTAATTAATTTCGTTATTTCTATCTATTTCTCGTAGTTCATACCATACATTAATAATATTAAAATTATGAAGATCAAATATTTATTTATATTTTAGAATTTAAATACCTGTAAAATCTATTCCAATATAAACCATTAAAACCCTATTCATTTTATCTGTATTGAGTCTCCAAAAAAACCCTTCAAATACAGTACATAATTTCCTATATTAATAATATTTATACAGTATTAAGGATATTGTTCTTGGCACTATTTGATCTAAGGATATTTAACAGCTCCCTATAAATCAGCTATTTATTTAACTTAAGCTCACTCCACTTGATACAAATGCCGTTAAAGTAGAGTGAGCCGATTCTGAAATTAGCGATCTAATTGTTCATCACGTTTAAAGATCAATTCGCCTTTTAAAGAACTGTCCGCATCAAAATAATAACCTTCACTATTAAAAGCCTTAAGCTCTTCAATCCGTTCAATTTTATTTTCCAGAATAAAACGAGCCATGAGACCACGGGCTTTTTTAGCATAAAAACTAATGATCTTATATTTTCCATTTTTCTGATCTAGAAATACTGGCTTAATGATGTGTGCCTGAATCTGGCTTTCCTTGACGGACTTGTAATACTCATCTGAAGCAATATTGACCAATAACTCTGAATTGGCCGCTGCCAGATCGGCATTAATCTGATCAGTAATGATACTGCCCCAGAAGTCATACAGGTTATGGCCGCGTGTGTTTGCCAGTTTAGTTCCCATTTCAAGACGATAAGGCATCATTAAATCTAGGGGGCGTAACAGGCCATATAACCCGGACAACATGCGTAAATGTATCTGGGCATGAGCAAGCTCGGCATCATTCAGATTATAAGCATCCAGGCCGGTGTAGACATCGCCTTTAAAGGCAAAAATCGCCTGTCGGGCATTCGACAAGTTAAAATCGGGCTGCCAGTCACGAAAACGCTCTACATTTAACTGGGCAATTTTTTCACTCACACTCATTAATGTGGCGATTTCTGAAGCAGATAACTTACGACTAAGGTCGACAAGCTCTTGTGAATGCTCAAGCAATCTTGGTAGGGTAAAAGTATCCGTCGGTAAATTTGAAGCATAATCGAGGGTCTTTGCAGGAGAAATGAGTGCAAGCATGATTAACCTGGTTAAAAAGTGATTAATCACACTATATCAGCCAACTTATTTTAATTCCAATTCATGTTTTTACTGACCACAATCGTTAAAATAAGCCACACTCCTGTAATGAATCGATTCTCCCATGTCCGAGCAAATTTTCCTTCAGGGTCCTGTGGGACAACTTGAAGTTTTTGTGGATTATCCTCAAGGTGAAGTGAAAGGATTCGCGGTTGTTTGCCACCCTCATCCATTGCAAGGCGGTACTCCACAGCACAAAGTTCCAGTTCTGTTAACACAAATGTATCTGGAACGCGGTTGTGTAGTTTATCGTCCAAGTTTCCGTGGCTCTGGTCAAAGTGAAGGTCTGCATGACGATGGCTACGGCGAAACGGATGATGTACTGGAAATTATCCGGTACGCACGTGAGCAGCACACTGGCCTACCCTTTTATGCAGGCGGTTTTAGCTTCGGTGCCCATGTTATTGCGAAAAGCTATGCTGCACTGCCTGTAGAGCTACAACCAAGTCAAACCATTTTATGCGGCTTACCCACTGCAACTGTTGCAGGTATTCGTCACTATGAAACTCCACATATTAAAGGAGATATTTTATTCATTCATGGCGAAGCGGATGATATTACCCTATTATCCGACATGATGGCCTGGGCCAAACCACAACGTCATCTAGTGACGGTTTTACCCGGAGCAAACCATTTTTTTACCGGCTATCTCAAACAATTGCGGATCGCTATGGCCCGTTTTCTAACATTAGGCTAATTTTTAAAAAAACCTCATATCAGATGAGGTTTTTTATATCTCTCCGGCATTTTATGATCCGGCTTCTCGGTTAATCTTTCCATTCAAAACCACTAAAGCCTTCCTGTTCTTTTAATGAAGCTTCTACAGCCTGCGCCAGCTGATTCAGCAAGCTCCGCTCGGCAATACGCTCTAGCCAGTCCTGTTCTTCATCAGGATAGGATGCAATCTCACAAATAAAGTGTCCTTCACTGTCCTGGGTCTCACAGCTGACAGAAAGCGGCAGTTCATGATCTTCAACCGCAACCGCCACCTGCCCTCCACTTTGTGGCAAGGTCTGAAAACCATATTTACCCAGTTCACCAGCAAGCAATTGCGCGATGTATTGCTGAGTTTTATGATGATCCTGTAATTGCTGCTGACCTTGAGCATGGGCCATAAATTTTAATATTCGCATCACTACTTCCAAATGGCTTTTTTCTTGTATGGGTTTAGCATAAGCCAATATAAATAAAACAGCCAAGCAAAAGCTTGGCTGTTTTACACAAATTCAGAAATTATTCTGTTACGTCAATCGTCAGACCTGCTTGAGCAGTTAATTGAGTAAAGGTCGGGAAGCTGGTTGCCACCGTTTCAGTCCCAATAATCTTGATTACACCCGAATTACGCAGACCTGCAATCGAGAAGCTCATGGCAATGCGGTGGTCATGATGTGATTCAATTTCCCCACCTTCAAAGATAGCTGACCAGTCGCCTGACTTGCCTTTACCTTCGATAATGATGCCATCTTCTGTTGGCGTACAGTCAATCCCCATTGTTTGCAAACCATCAGCCATGACCTGGATACGGTCTGATTCTTTTACCCGTAGCTCAGCAGCACCCGTCAGGATAGTGCGGCCTTCAGCACAAGCTGCAGCGATGAATAGCGCAGGGAATTCATCAATCGCCAGAGGCACTTGATCTTCCGGAATATGAATTCCTTTTAAGGTACGTGTACCACGAATACGAATATCCGCAATCGGTTCACCGCCTGCGATACGTTCATTCTCAACAGCGATGTCCGCACCCATCTGTTTCAGAATTTCAATGATTCCGGTACGTGTCGGGTTAACCCCCACTGCTTCAAGAGTAATATCCGCATTTTCAGTAATAGCGGCGCCCACCATAAAGAAAGCCGCAGAAGAAATATCGGAAGGTACTTGAATATCCGTACCGACAAGCTTTCCGCCACCTTGTAGGGAAATACGGTTAGCTTCGGTTTTGACTTCATAACCAAAAGCACGCAGCATACGCTCGGTATGGTCGCGCGTTGGTTCAGGCTCGGTGACTGCGGTTTCACCCTCTGCCCACAGACCTGCCAGCAAAATGCCGGATTTCACCTGTGCCGATGCCATTGGCAAGTCATACTGAATGCCTTTCAGGTTTTGGTTTCCGGTGATAGACACCGGCGGCGTACCGCGTTCACCTGTGGTTTGAATCTGGGCGCCCATTTCACGTAAAGGATTGGCAATACGCTCCATCGGACGTTTAGACAGCGATGCATCACCGGTCATGACTGAATCGAATTTTTGTGCAGCCAGTATCCCCGAAAGAAGACGCATCGAAGTACCCGAGTTCCCCATGTAGATTGCAGACTCCGGTGCTTTCAGACCGTGCATGCCCACCCCATGAATGGTCACTTCACCATTTTTAGGGCCTTCAATACTCACGCCCATATCACGGAATGCCTGCAAGGTTGCCAGTGCATCTTCGCCTTCCAGAAAACCAGTCACATGCGTGGTACCTTCTGCAATGGCACCAAACATGATAGAACGGTGTGACACAGATTTGTCACCAGGCACGCTAAATTTGCCCTGGAATTTTTTGGCACCCGGCTGAATGGTAAATTGTTGTGTCACTTTACTTTTCTCCATGAAAGGTTTCTTGACAAGCATATGATTGAAGTGCTGGCGCGCTGCTTGAGCATGTCCCAACAAACCCATTAATGTCTGGGAGTCTTCCTCTTCAATCAGTTTACGAATAATGGCAAGCTGTGCCTCAAAGCCATCCACGGCGTTGAGTATCGCTTTTTTATTGGCAAAAAAGATGTCATGCCACATCTGTGGGTCACTGGCGGCAATCCGCGAAAAATCCCGAAAGCCTCCCGCAGCATAACGAAAAATGTCTAAATTGTCTTCACGCTTGGCCAGCTGTTCGACCAAGTTAAAGGCCATTAAATGCGGCAAATGACTGGTATGAGCCAGCACTTCGTCATGCTTGTCCACATCCATACAAATAACTTCCGCATGAGCGGCCTGCCAAAGCTGAATCATTTTATCGACAGCCCAGTCTGCACTGGTCGGCAATGGTGTTAAAATGACCTTATGGTTGGCAAATAAATCGACCTTCCCGGCATGTACACCGGTGTGCTCTGCACCTGCAATAGGATGCCCTGGCACAAAACCGGCTGGAAGCTGCTCACCATATACCGCCTTGGCAGCAGCGACTACATTGGCTTTAGTACTGCCAACATCTGTAATGATGACATTTTCAGCCAGATGAGGCTGAATGGTTTCCAGTACCTTTTGCGTAGCACGAACTGGCAAGGCCAAAACAACCAGATCTGCACCCTGAACTGCCTGTACCGGATCAGTATAACCCGCAGAAATCAGCCCCAGTACTTTGGCATCTTCTAGGGTTTTTTGTGAGCGTGTCGAAGCCACGATGTCATTCGCCAAATGCTCGGCACGAATGACCCGCGCCAGGCTTGAACCAATCAGTCCAAACCCGATAAATGCAACTTTTTCAAACAGTGGCTGCGACATGGTTTACGCTTTAGCCTCTAAGCCGAGTACTTTGGCAAGTGCGCTCAGGAATTTGGCATTTTCTGCTTCGGTTCCAATCGATACACGCAAATGATTTTGAATCCCTACAGGGCGTACAATCACACCCTCTTTCAACAGGCTATTGAATATTTGTGCCGGATCAGCCTGTATATCAACCAGAATAAAGTTGGCGCGTGAAGGCACGTAGTTCAGACCTAAAGCCTGAAAACCTGCTTCAAGCTGAGCCATGCCCGCTTTGTTCGCTTCACGAGATTTTTCAATAAACGCTTCGTCTTTCAGGGCCGCAACAGCAGCGACCATCGCCAAATGGTTAACGTTAAATGGCTGACGAATGCGGTTCAGATAATCCGTTACTTCAGCAGAAGCCAGAGCAAAACCTACCCGCAGTGCAGCCAGACCATAGCACTTAGATAAAGTACGACTCACGATCAGGTTTGGATACTGTTTCAGGAATTTCAGACTATTAAAATTTTCCGGGAAATATTCCACATAAGCTTCGTCAAGCACGACGATGACCTTGGCAGGCACTTTTTGCATAAAGCTTTCAAATTCAGCTTCTTCAAACCAGGTGCCTGTCGGGTTATTCGGGTTTGCGATAAAGATCAGCTTGGTATTGTCTTTAATAGCCGCAGCCATCGCATCAAGATCGTGCGAAAAACCTTTTGCCGGGACTTCAATCGCTTCTGCATTAATCGCCTGGGTCACCAGGGCATAGACAGCAAATGCATGCTGGCTATACACCACAGAATCTTGTTCGGAGACAAAAGCTCGGGCAAAAATTTCTAACAGGTCATTTGAACCATTACCTAAAGTAATCTGGTCATGATTAAAACCAAACTGTGCCTTGATCTGGTCTTTTAAAATAAAACCGCCGCCATCCGGATAACGGCCAATTTCAGCAATTTCAGCAGCGACAGCTTCTTTGACTTTATCTGAACAACCCAACGGGTTTTCATTAGAAGCCAGTTTCACGATGTCGGTGATACCCAATTCACGCTCAAGCTCACTGATTGGCTTGCCTGGTTGATATGGCTTTAATTTAGAGATGCCTTCATTGGCTGGGACAAATGACATTTTTGAATTCCGATTTACAGATGAAACAGTGACCAATACCCTCGCACTGGCCACAAATGGTTGACTTAAAGTACAGCTTGAGGATATGAACCTAATACCCGAACTTCTTTAACCAGTGGGCGAATTTCTGCAATTGCCGCTTTGACATTTTCCTGTTCAATATGTCCTTCCAGATCAATAAAGAACACATAGGCCCATTTTTCCGGAAGTGCCGGACGGGTTTCAATACTGGTCAGGCTGATATTGTGCTTGGCAAACGGAGTCAGAATTTCCAGCAATGCACCTGCACGGTCATGAGCAGACACCAGTAATGAGGTTTTATCATTACCACTTTGCGGTACTTTTTCACGGCCAATTACCAGGAAACGTGTGGTATTTTCCGGGTTGTCCTCAATATTGCCATGCATGATTTCAAGGCCATAAATATTTGCCGCAATCTCGGACGCAATTGCAGCCGAATGCCATTCATTGCGAATACGGCGTGCTGCTTCGGCATTTGAGCTTAAAGCCACACGCTCTACACCGGGATAATGTGCATCCAGCCACTTACGACATTGCGCCAAAGTCTGCTGATGGGCATAAATCTGCTTGATACTATCTTTACGAGTATTTTCAGAAATCAGGAATTGATGATGGATTGGCAGTTCCACTTCGCCAATCACATTCAGGTTCGATGTTTTAAAGCAATCCAGCGTATGGTTCACTACACCTTCAGACGAGTTTTCAACTGGTACCAGACCATAATGGGCACCTCCCGCTTCCACTTCGCGGAAAACTTCATCAATGGTCGGCAATGGACGCACCACTGCATCGTGTCCAAAATGTTTAAGTACTGCCGAGTGCGTATATGTTCCTACCGGCCCCAAAAAGGCAATACTTTGTGGCGCTTCAAGGGCTAGACAGGCTGACATAATTTCACGGAACAGGCGTGCCATGGTGGTATCTGACAATGGACCTTCGTTACGCTCCATAACATTACGCAATACCTGCGCTTCACGTTCCGGACGGTAAAACAGTGGATTCTCTTCCAAAGCGAACTTTGCTTTCGCTACTGCTTCAGCCAAACGTGCACGGCGGTTAATCAATTGCTGGATTTGCTGATCAACAGAATCGATATCTTCACGAATGTTAGCCAAATCTAGAGAAGTCGTGGTGTCTTGATCGTCGTTGATCATTATTATATCGCCCTTCATAAACCTTATCTGTTCCAGTATAACAATAGTCAGCTGCAAATGTTACGCAATATAACTTTATTGGATTAAGTTTTAAAAACAGTCATTTGTTTTTAACCGCTTATCGGTTTTCGTCATATCTGGTAACACTCATGGCAGCCTTTTCACCGCATTTACATTATTAAATTGTAAATTTGGTCTGCCCATCTTAACTGATTTTAAGCAAGATGAAATATCACTATTTCTGAATCTTGATAACTTTTTTAAGCATAAGAAAATTAAAAATAAAGCAAACTCACCTCCCCCATTCCTGCCCCAGTGACTTGCTGGACTGTTCACAATATTAAGCACATGCTCATCAAGGTATTTACCCACTTTTGCTTGATTTAGCTTAACTTTTTTACAGTAAAATACTGATCGCTTACAAAGCAGAGACGTTTTTTTAACCTTAAGTCGCTAGTCTGATTTGAAACGAGGATTGGGGTGTTTATCATGCCAAAAAGAATAGCTGTACTGGTGACGAACAATTTTGATGATCAGGAATATCTGGAACCTGTGGAAGCCTTACGCGCAGCCCAGCATACTATCTGCAATATTGAACTACGTGCAGGCAAGGTGGTTTATGGCTTGCATGGTGGTCTAGCCGTTACTATTGACCGTAGTATTGAACAGATCAGTATTGATGATTTTGATGCTTTACTCATTCCAGGGGGTGAGTCTCCGCTTGCACTGGCCCATGATGTTCGGGTGCTGCATTTTATTCAGGCTTTTAATCAGGCCAGAAAAACCATTTTTAGTCTGTGCGATGCTTCATTATTACTCAGTGAAGCCGATGTATTAAAAAACCGGATGATTACCAGTATCCGTGCCCATGCACTGCGCGTACAGTATGCAGGAGCAACCTATTATGATGCCGAACTGGTCAACGATAATAATCAGCTGATTTCATCACGAGTTCCCAACGACTTGCCTATTTTTATTCACGAATGCCTGAATGTACTTAAATCTTAAAACAATAATATATTGATACTTTCCAGATTTTTACATCCTGTTTTCTCCTTGGATTTTTAAATATTTCCCCTGTAAAAAAAGAGTTCATAACGAACTCTTTTTTACTTGAAACTTACCGTCCTAGCAGACCTCGTGCCACAATTTCCTTCATAATTTCATTGGTACCCCCATAGATTCGCTGAATACGCGCATCCACAAAGAAACGGGAAATTGGATATTCCGTCATATAGCCATAACCACCGAACAACTGAAGCAGATTATCAGCAACTTTCATCTGCATATCGGTCGAGAAGCTTTTTAAGGCTGCTGCGGTTTCAACATCCAGTTTGCCCTGCATATAAAGCTCGACATTCTGATTATAGAATGCAGCAGTTGCCAGCTCATCAATTTTGGCCTGAGCCAGTACAAAACGGGTATTCTGGAACTGGGCAATAGCCTGACCAAAAGCCTGACGCTCTTTGACATATTGTGTGGTGACATCAATAGAACCGCGTATTGCACCCAAGGCAGTTGCTGCAATGGCAGTACGTTCACGTGGCAATTCCTGCATTAAATAGGCAAAACCCTGACCCGGCTGGCCCAGCAACTGATCTTTGGGCACTTTGACCTGATCAAAGAACAGCTCTGAAGTATCCTGAGAATGCAAACCAATTTTTTCCAGATTGGTGCCTTTTTTAAAGCCCTCCAGATGGGTATCGACTAATAGCAGTGAGACTCCTTTCGCACGTGCCTGCGGGTCGGTTTTTACCGCCAGCACCACCAGATCTGCATGTTGCCCGTTTGAAATAAAGGTTTTGGAACCATTTAATAAATAATGATCATCTTGCAAAATCGCATGCGTACGTATGGCTTGCAAGTCTGAGCCGGCACCCGGTTCGGTCATTCCAATGGCACCCACCACTTCTCCCGTCACCATTTTAGGTAACCAGTATTTTTTCTGTTCTTCTGATCCAATATGCAGAATATAAGGCGCAGCAATATCTGAATGACACGACAACCCGGTGGAAATTGCGCTATAGCCTGCCCGTGCAGACTCTTCAATCAGCATCAGGGAATAATGCGTCGGCACTCCATAACCGCCATACTCTTCCGGCACATCTACGCACAGGAAACCATTTTCGCCCATCGCATGCCAGACAGAACGCGGTATCATGCCTTCGCGCTCCCATTGCGCATAATGCGGGGCAACATGTTCATTCATAAAACGTTTAAAGTTATCGCGAAATAATTCTAGGTCAGCATCATAGGCCAGCATTCTTTTATCCTTATGGCGTTTATCATTATATCCCGAGCACAGACTAGCTATTTTTAAAGCCACTGTCATGTGCTGAAGCTGACTTTTTCCCAAACTCCTGAGTCAATAAGTTTTTCCCATAAAAAAAGGAAGCCGTAGCTTCCTTTTCTATCCAGACAGCGCATTAATTTGCTTGTGGGCCGTCCTGTAGCATTTGTTTATCAATTTCAGCCGGATTTGCCAGCGCCCAATCCAGTTTTTCTTTATCCAGCTGGCCCACCCATTTTGCAACCATTAAAGTTGCCAGAGAGTTACCCACCAGGTTGGTCAAGGCACGTGCTTCAGACATAAAGCGGTCAATACCCAGGATTAAGGCCAGACCGGCAACTGGGATATGACCTACCGCAGACAGCGTTGCAGCCATAACAATAAAGCCGGAACCTGTGACCCCTGCTGCACCTTTTGATGAAATCAAGAGTACCAGCAGCAAAGTGATCTGATGTGAAAGATCCAGCTGGGTATTGGTCGCTTGCGCAATGAAGATTGCCGCCATGGTCAGGTAGATTGAGGTTCCATCCAGGTTAAACGAATAACCTGTTGGAATAACCAGACCCACCACAGATTTTTCTGCACCTGCCAGCTCGAGTTTTTTCAGCATACGTGGCAGCACCGATTCTGAAGATGACGTTCCCAGAACAATGAGCAGCTCTTCACGGATCAGACGGATCATTTTCATGATGCTAAAGCCGCCAATACGTGCAATCGTACCTAGAATAATAAAGATAAACAGGAGACAGGTAATATAGAAACAAATAATCAGCTGTGCCAACTGCGCCAGTGAACTGATGCCGTATTTACCGATGGTAAAAGCCATCGCACCGAAAGCACCAAGTGGAGCAAGCTTCATCACCATATTCACGATGTTAAAGAATACATGCGAGATCTGATCAATGAATTTCAGGACTGGCTTGCCTTGGGTGCCCAGTTTATGCAATGCAAAACCGAACATGATGGCAAATAACAGAACCTGTAAAATTTCGCCTTCTGCAAATGCACCTACGACTGTATTTGGAATAATATTCATCAGGAAGTCGATGGTAGACTGCGACTCACCTGAGGCTACATATTTACTAATCCCACTGCTATCAAGTGAGGCAGGATCAACGTTCATGCCCACACCCGGCTTGGCAATATTAATCACCAGCAGACCAATAATCAGTGCAATGGTCGATACGATTTCAAAGTAAAGTAAAGCAACCCCACCGGTTCTACCGACTGACTTCATGCTTTCCATACCCGCAATACCACTCACGACCGTACAGAAAATCACGGGTGCAATGATCATTTTGATCAAACGAATAAATGCATCACCTAAAGGTTTTAGCTGCTCACCCAGGCCCGGAACATACTGTTCTACGCCATTGATGATTTGTGTACCACTTGGTGAAAAATGTCCTACCAAAATACCTGCGATAATGGCTACAATCACTTGGAAATAAAGTGATTTATAAATTGGTTGTTTCGCCATAACAAATCTACTTGAACGATGTTTCAATAAAAACAAACAAAAAAATGCACTTTTTTAAGCGCACGACCTGCCCCCTCTGGCAAAAGAGTGAAATTCAACCAAATATTCATTCAGTCAAAATAGCGTTTCACAATTGTGAAACGCCAATGCTCTCATCTGATGCTTAGCATCCGACGAAAGTATGAGAACGGGAGAAAGAGATTAAGAAAAATTAAACACACTCTAAGGATTGGTTAAATTTTACCGAATAATTAGCCTGAATGTGTAGAGGTAAATACACATTTGGTCACTTTTTGGGCGAGACCCAATTAGACCTTAGTCGATAGTGAACTATATATTCCGGTTTATCGTATACTGAAATCCATCTCCAGATGAGTTGACATATTCTTTATCTTAATGATCATTTTTCAGGGCATGCCGAGTAAGTTATGAATAGCAAAAGAAATATTTATAAAGATTTTGAACATCCTTTTGCCCAGTTTGTACGGATTATTGGGAAAGGAAAAAATGGCGCACGCTCTTTAAGTTATGAAGAAGCCTATCAGGCTTTTAGCATGATTTTGAAAGATGAAGTACTGGATGTTCAACTGGGAGCCTTCTTAATGTTGCTTCGGGTCAAAGAAGAATCGGTAGATGAGCTGGCCGGATTTGTAAAGGCCACTCGTGATCAGCTTCACTTTAAAGCCTTGGAAGTTGATCTGGACTGGTCCTCTTATGCAGGTAAGCGCAAGCATTATCCGTGGTTTATTCTGTCTGCCTTAACTTTGGCCAAACATGGCTACAAGATAGTCATGCATGGTGCTTCCGGGCATACAATGAACCGGATCTATACTGAGCAAGTCCTGACTTACTTAGGCTATCCAATCTGTCAGGATGATCAGGACGTGGAGCAACAGCTTCAGCAACAGCATTTTGCTTATCTCCCCCTCGAGGTTATTTCACCGATTCTGGCCGATTTAATTGCATTACGTAATATTATGGGCCTACGCTCCCCGATTCATACTTTGGCACGTCTGATCAATCCCTTTAACGCCAAAGCCACTTTACAGGCTATTTTCCACCCGGCTTATCGCAGTTCACATCAACAGGCTGCATTTAAACTGGGCTATCAAAACAGTGCGGTCATTAAAGGTGAAGGGGGCGAGTTCGAACGCAATCCGGATGCCAGAACTTTAATCTGCGGGATTAAAAATGGCGAACTTTATGAGCATGAATTGCCTAAATTGACTGATAACCGCAGTCCAACTGAGGAAGAGCTGGATCTGGAGGTTTTCAAAGCAGTTTGGGAGGGCAGGGAGCAGCATGACTATGGGGAAATGGCGGTGACTGAAACCATGGGGATTGCGCTCTATACCATGGGTGTATGTGACAGCTATGCGGCCGCTATGCAGCAAGCGAAAACTCTGTGGGCGCAGCGCCATCCACTATAAAGTTTTTCCTTAATTTAACGGCGAATCGGCTCGTATGCTAAGCCTCTGCTGTAATCTGAACCGGCTGACATAAAGTGTGATGCCAACGTATAGAAACAGCAGCAGGTTCGCCGGTAAGTTGATCTTTCGGCCGCCCCATTATTCAGCTCAAAATAAATTGTGAGTTGAAGATCCTGTTTATGACCTTCTCATGAATACTCTAACGAGCAAAGAACATCAGGTACGGCTTCCCCTTCAGCACACCCTGATAAATTCCAATCATCTTGACGAAACAATCAGCATTTTTTTATTCAGTATCCTCTGGCCGAAATTGCGGCTGCTTACAGGCAGCAAAATTTTGATACTCTAGCCTGATGCCGAGCAGCTCCTGCATAAGCTGTAAGGCAGTGCCCGTCCATTTCTGGATAAAGACGACCTGGAGCAGGAAGAGCTGAATTATTATGACAATCATCTGAACTTTGAATTAGCTGATGAGATTAGCCAGTTTGAAGATGGGCAGCCGGTCAACATCTTGCATGGAAAGTTAAGTCTGGATTTCTGCGCCCATGAAAAAAGCATTGTGAACATCACAATGCTTTTTTAGTTTTCAACACTTCTTTAAAATGTCGGGCCAGATTATACAAAACGGATCGGCTTGAATTCTGGTTCATTTTTGTGATGATCATCATCACATTGCTCACCTTCCTCTTTGGTCCCGCGGTCAATATAGCCACTACGTTCAGTTTCCGGCAGATGCTTAATTTCCCAGGCATAGACGGCTTGCATACAGGTCTGGCGCTGTTCTTCGGTTAATGCCACACCATTTGGCCATTTTCCAATCTCAATTGCTGTTCTCAGGCGCTCAACAATTTCAGGATTGAGTACGGCAAGCATTTGTTCAATATTCATGTTTAATCCTGCTTAAAATAATCAAAGTCCTGGTTCCAGCCCAGTTTGGTTCGACACGCATTATAGAAGTCATAACCTGGTGGATGCAGAAGATTCAGTTTAAATGGATGCTTACGAATATGGACGCTATCGTCAATATTCAAAGACACGCTGTGTTGTCCATCCGCACTTACCATCGGCAGTACGCGATTTTCACGAATTAGTAATTTCACTTCGCTATGCCCCCCCACCACAATCGGTCGGGAAGATAAAGTATGTGGATGCATGGGCACTAACACAATGGCATCCATACTTGGATTCAAAATGGGTCCACCACCAGACAAGGCATAAGCAGTTGAGCCGGTTGGAGTCGCTACGATCAAGCCATCACTGTGCTGACGGTAGACATACTGTCCATCAATATTCAGCTCAAAATCGATCATATGTACCGACTTACCCGAGTGTAAAACAATATCATTCAGGGCAATGGCATCGTAAATAATTTCGCCTTTGGAGCGGATTTCCACTTCTAGCAGAAAACGGCGTTCGGTCTGAAAATCCCCTTTTAACACCTGATCCAGCTTAAAGATCACTTCTGTAGGCTTGATATCAGTGAGAAAACCCAAACGTCCACGGTTTACTCCGATGACCGGGGTATTGTACTTGACCAGTGCACGTGCTGCATGCAGCAGTGAACCATCACCGCCTACCACAATCACCAGATCGACCACTTCACCCAGTAAGGCCCGGCTAACCGTTTGCGTATTCTGATAAGGCACCAGCTCAGCAGTGTCAGCATCAAATACCGGATGCAGACCGAGGTTCAGTAGATGATCATGGATAAGACATAAGGTTTCAACCACAGATGATTTATCAGGACGTCCTATTAACCCGATATTTCGAAATGTCTTATGGGAAATTTGCACCAGTATCGTCGCTCCATTACGAATCTTCGCTATCATAACATTAAGCCATACCCGGTTGACAATTTATAAAGCAGGCTGATTATGTCTTCGTTTCTTCGATATATATTTAAGGCCTGTTGACACTCTATCTATGTGTGCGACCTTAAGAGAGATATCGCGCAAGATTTTTTAGCTGATATCAGGCCTGAGTTCAAAGATTTAGCCATGCTAAAGGCATGACCCCATAAACGAGATAGCAGCAAAAAACAGGTTTGTTCTGAAAGGCCATAGCGAAGACGCTCTCGGCTTTCATTATAAAACTTGGCAAGTCTGGTTATTTCTCTCATTTCATGCCTGGTGTACTCGGTTTTAGTTATAGCACACTGCATGTATAAACAGTGTCAACAGTCTCCAATTAAGGAGAAATTGTGGTTTTAGATTTTAATTTTAATCACAATACTTGAATAATTATTGCAAAATAATGAAAAGCTTCGCATGATTAGCACAATTTCACAGGATCTTATCATTATTTATGAAGTCTGAACGTGGCCTGGGTCTGCTCGCCTTACTCTTCTCCATTCTCGTCATTTCCGCCTTCGTTGCTTTTAGTATCTATTTGATTCGTCTAGATAATATAGTACGTGACAAGTTTGAAGGCCAGCGCTGGGATATTCCGGCTAAAGTATTTGCACGCCCGATGGAAGTTTATGTCAATGCGCCAGTCAGCCAGCAGGACGTACAGCAAGAATTAAAACTATTAGGTTATAAAAACTCTGACAGCTATGCCAAATCGGGCAGCTTTGTCAGTACGGGGAATATCTTATATGTACATACCCGTGGCTTTGATTTTGGTGACCGGGTTGAACCGGAACAAGTCCTAAAAGTCAGCTTCAATGGCGAACAGATCAGTGATGTCAGTGCAACCAAGCCTTCCAGCTCGGGAATTGCCCGTTTAGAACCTTTATTAATCGGTGGTATTTATCCGCAGCATAATGAAGACCGGGTTCTGATTAAGCTTAATAAGGTTCCTAAACCGCTGATTGAAGCACTCATTGCCACAGAAGACCGTAACTTCTACCATCATCATGGGGTGTCGCCGCGTGGTATTGCCCGTGCGGTGGTCAGCAATATTACCGGGGGTAAACGTCAGGGGGGTTCAACCCTGACCCAGCAACTGGTCAAGAACTTCTATCTCACCCCTGAACGCACCTTAAAGCGTAAGGTGAATGAAGCCTTTATGGCCATGCTGATTGAGTTGCACTACAGTAAAGATGAAATTCTGGAAGCCTATTTAAATGAGGTAAATCTGGGCCAAAACGGCAGTTATTCTATTAATGGTTACGGTCTGGCCTCACAGTTCTATTTTGGCCTTCCTCTACGTGAATTAAATATTTCCCAGCAAGCATTTCTGGTCGGTCTGGTCCAGGGCCCGAGTTTATATAACCCGTGGCGTAATCCAGAAGCTGCTAAAAAGCGTCGTGATATTGTCTTGAACAATATGCAAGTCATGGGTTATCTGACTCAGGAACAGTATGAAACTGAAACGGCACGTCCGCTGAATGTGATTGCCAAGCCGACCTTAGGTCCGGCGCGCTTCCCGGATTTTCTGGACATTGTGCGTCGTCAGCTGCGTACCGATTATCAGGAAGCCGATCTGACCAATCAGGGCCTGCGGATTTTCACGACACTTGATCCACTGGCACAAACGCGCATTCAGGAGAGTTTCAAAAATACGGTAAGCAGTTTAAGTAAATCTAATCCGCGTCGCCTGAAAGATTTACAGGGCGCTGTTTTGGTGGCACATCCTGAAAATGGTGAGCTGGTCGCAGCTGTCGGGTCTACTCAGGATTTTACCGGCTTTAACCGTGCGCTGGATGCCAAGCGTCAGGTCGGTTCTTTATTAAAACCGGTCATTTATCTCACTGCTTTGGAGTCTAACCGCTATCACTGGGCCAGCCCGATTGAGGATAGCCAGCTCAGTATACAAAGTGATGGCAAAGCCTGGACTCCTAAAAACTATAGTGGGCGTGAATATGGTGTGGTGCCGATGGTACAAGCCCTGTCTCAATCCTATAACCTGTCTACGGTACGTTTAGGACAAGAATTCGGTCTATCCTCCTTTATCAATCATCTGAAAAAATTTGGTGTGAGCTCGGATATTCCATCTTATCCATCGATCTTTTTAGGTGCGGTCGATCTGTCACCGATGGAAGTGATGAACATTTATGGCAACTTCGCGACTGGCGGGTTTAAATATCCGGTCAAAGCGATTCGCTCAGTGGTGGATGCCAATGGCAAATCTCTGGATCGCTATAGCCTGGATGTACAGCCGACGATTAATCCGGCATCGGCCTATGCGCTGAATTATGGCTTGCAGCAGGTTATGAATAGCGGGACTGGCCGTGCAGCCTATAACAGCCTGCCACGTAGCCTGAATCTGGCCGGAAAATCGGGAACCACCAACGACACACGTGACTCCTGGTTTGCAGGGTATTCCGGTAACTATATGGCTGTGGTCTGGTTGGGCTTAGATGATAACAAGACAACCGGTTTAACCGGTTCTTCAGGTGCCCTGCCGGTTTGGACCAATGTGATGAAGCAGCTGCGTCAAAAACCGGTTAATCTGGCACAACCGAATGAGATTCAATGGCACTGGCTAGACCGCTATACAGGACAGTTATCTGCACAAGGTTGTGAAGGTGCCATGTATATTCCAATCTCCAGCCATGCCATACCGAATCAGGCTACGGCGTGTGGTATATCGCACTATGCCACTGAACCTTATACCATTGACTCAGAACCTGCTGAAACTGAAGAAATGGATGAAATCAGCCGCTATATACAAGAAACTGAAACAGAAATAGAACGTGATCTGTCTAGCGAAACCCGTATTATCTCGAGTGGAAGTTATAGTCAATAATTGAGCCTGTCATCATGTTAGATAAAGTCATTCCTGGTCTGCTCATTCTCGGTCTGGTGGGCTGCCAGACCATTTCTGAACCAGAGCAGCCTCTTACCCCGGCTAAACCGGCACAGGAGCAGCCGAAAGTTGCCACACCGGATGGTGTGGTGATTCGTCCTTATGAGCGCCCGGAAATTAAACGCCAGAAGATTATCCTTCCTGAGCAGAAACCACAGGCACAAAAATTTAATGATGGCCGCAATCTGCCTGCCTTTAAAAAGCTGATGCAACAAACCCAGAAAGCGTATAGCAAGCAGCAGTTTGCTCAGGCTGAAACCACTGTATTGCAAGCCCAGCGTCTGGCACCTCAAGCGCCTGAAACCTATCTCTATCTGGGAATGATTGCCAACCGCACCAACCAGCCCGCCCGCGCCGATGCTTTTGCTTTGCGTGGTCTGAGTTATGCCCAGTCCAAGGCCATGAAAAAGCAGCTCTGGCAAGTTCGCCTGAAAGCGGCTCAACAGCAGAAAAATAGCACAGCCATTCAGCAAGCCCGCCAGGCCCTCAGCAAATATTAGGGCCTGCTTTGGCAAATACTGAACGCTGTATGTGAATGTCTTACATATGGCGAATTCCGGCAATGCCATAAGCATGTTGAGCTTGTGCATAGCTCAGATCTTCCGCTTTCATCCCGCCAAGGGCGAATACCGGAATTTGTACCTGTTCTGCCATCTCCTTGAACTGCTCCCAGCCGAGTGCAGGGGTATCGGGATGTGTCGCTGTGGCCAGCACTGGACTGAGTAAAGCCGCCTCACAGCCAATCTGCTGCGCCTGGATTAATGCCTTCAAGTCATGACAGGCAGCAATATAGCGGTAACCACAGTGAAGCTCCCCTTTTTGCAAGGCCATTAATTGCGACTGTTTTAAATGAATGCTGCGAATGGTGTGCTGCTGTAATTCATTCAATTGCTCCCACATAGCCTGATTAACGATCAATTTAGATAGCTGCTCAATCGGCAGTTGTTGCAGTTGCATTACTCGCTCAGGACTGGCCTCTGCCCGCCAATACAGCATTTGATTGGCCTCAAGATGATTTAAAACATTCAGGTTGTCAGAAATTTTTATTCTCTGTGGCCATTGCAGCTTTTGAATCATGGCCTGATTGGCTTTAGGAAAATTCAGCTGGCTGAGCTGTTCACGACGATACCAGCCCCAAGGTGCTTTGATGTGCGCCAACTGTTCAGATGACACCGAGCTATGGAAAATATGTAAATTGACAATGACATCTTCATATTCATGCAAAATAAAATCAAATGCATGCCAGACATCTAGATCAATTCCCACCTCTTCAAGAACCTCACGTCGACATGCCTCAAGCGGTGATTCACCTTGCTCTACTTTACCGCCTGGAAATTCAGACTTGTTCCCCTGATGTTGCTCGGCTTCACGCCAGCCAACCAGGATCTGATTTTGATAAAACAAGATAGCAATTGCGACATGAATGGTAGGTTTAGACATAATATGATGAACCATGAAAGTTTTACAGATTGTAAGCAAGTTAGAGCTTTTTATAAATTATTCAATATTCCGTTGACAGACCAATTTGATAATGATTATCATTTAAACCAATCCAAAATACACCACGGAGTCGATGGAATGAATGCACCATTTAGCTTGTTTACTCGCAATACCGAAACTCACCATACCTTGCCCATGCTGCACTCAAATAATCTTTTTGCTCTTGGCCGTGAAATCCGAATCATGCATGCTGGTGAGGAATACCGTTTGCGTCTGACTCGCAACAACCGACTCATTCTTACTAAATAATTAGCATAGTTCAATAATAACCAACGTGGGAACAAGCAGTATGAATCAGCCCCTACTGCTTTTTTTATTGGCATGACTTTAAATTCTGCGCCTGACCTGCAAAGCTTAATGACACTTTCAGCCCGCCCAAATCTGAAGCTGCATAATCTATTCTGGCCGCATGCAGCTGCATAATCTTTTGACAAATAGACAAGCCCAAGCCTGAACCTTGCGTTTGAGTGCCCAAGGCACGATAGAAACGCTCACCCAAACGTTCTATGACTTCAGCCGTCATACCCTCACCTGAATTTTCGATCAGCAACTGGATCTGCTGTTGCTGGATATTGGTTCGAATGTCCACCTGTCCTTGGACTGGTGTGTAACGGATGGCATTATCCAGCAGATTGCGGATACAACTAAAAATGAGTTCTGCATTGGCTTCAATCACGGCATCTTCAAGCCATAAATTCCAATGGATGTTTTTTTCCTGAGCCACTGGTTGTAAGGCTTGCAAAGCATCCTGAACCAGAAGTTTAAGATTGACCACCTGTTTGGGTAGTTGCTCTGCCCGCTCCGGATCGAGTCGTGCCAGCAAGAGCAGATTTTCCAGTACCAGCGTGCCGCGATTGACATCATTTTGGATCAGCTGCAAGGCATGAGCTAATGATGCATCATCCTGATATTGACGTTTCAGCACCTGTAAGCGCATCTGAATCGCAGAAAGTGGCGAACGCAGTTCATGGGAAGCATCTGCGGTAAAACGCTGTTCGGCAGTCAGTGATTTTTCCAGCCGGCCGAGCATGGCATTCAACTGACGTACAATCGGCTGCAGCTCCGTAATTTCAGGTTCCGGACGATCGATCGGGCTGAGTTCCTGAGCGGATTTGAATGCAATGGCCTGGGAAATTTTATTTAACGGCCTTAACTGACGTTTGATCGCAATATATAAAATTAACCATTGTAATAACCATAACACCAGTAAAATACCAAGAAAACTCAAAGTCGTTTGCCAGAGTTCTTCAAAGCGTACCGACAGCGGCTGTACTACCTTAACCTGCAAACCGTCATCTTCAGCGTTAAGAATCCGAATAAAATGGCCTTGTTCATAAGCAAAGTGAAAGCCGTTTTTCTGCACAAGCGGTATTTCAGTTAATAGTTCATGCTCAACCGAAGTGGTAAGAATCTTCTGATCCAGTAATAACGCATACTGGATGTCAAACTGCTCACTAATTTCATCCACCTGGGTATCTTTCATCTGGGTCAGATCGCCCAATAGAAGCTCGGAAATCTGCTGCATCAAGTCATCATGCAGCTGGATTGCCTGATAACTGGAGATTCCCAAAGAGAGCAACCACGCCAACAGCCCCGCCAATACAGAACTGAACAGAGCGTGTTGAATCAACCGGGTTTGCAGGGAAATAGGCGCTGACATAATTATGTTTCCGGTTTATACATGCGATAACCCAAACCGCGAAGGGTTTTAATCATCTGGCTGCCGATTTTTTTACGCAACTGGTAAATAAATACTTCGATGGCATTGCTTTCAATTTCATCGCCCCAAGCATAAAGCGACTCTTCCAGCTGTTCACGGGTGACAATATGTTCAGGCTGCTGCATCAGTTTATACAGAATCTGGAATTCCTTTGCCGTCAGGTTAATATTCTGACCGGCTTTGTGCAGGGTCTTGGCCTGAGTGTCGAGGCTGAGATCCTGCCAGTGCAGAATATGATTCGGCGTTTGCTGTCGAAGTCTGAGCTGGGTGCGCACCCGGGCCGACAACTCTTCCAGACTAAAAGGTTTGACCAGATAATCATTGGCGCCTAAATCCAGCCCTTCTACCCGATCATCAATACTGTCTTTGGCGGTAATAAAAATCACCGGAGTATCTTTCTGTCGACTGCGCAAATTTTTAAGAATCTCATCTCCGTTGGCCTTCGGCAGACCACGATCCAGTAAAATGCAGTCATACTGGTGCTGCTCAATTGCCAGAATCGCATGATCACCGCGCTCGACCCGGTCAATCACATAGCCATCCATCTCCAGCCAGGTCTGGATACTGTCTGCCTGAGAGGAGTCATCTTCCGCCAAAAGAATACGCATACTTTGCTCCGTTTGCTTCCTTGTTCTATCTTGCCTTGAAAAAGTTCCAGACTCAAAAAAACCACATGCTTTTTGGTAACTTGCATGTGGTTTTTTGTTGCTGTGTTCGAGCTGCTTTCAGCAAATCAGGCGATATTAGAAACGAACCTGATCAACCTCAATTTCAACACGTTTGGCCGGTTTATAATCAATGTCAATTTCACCTGTGATGATTACCGGTGTTTTGGCTGAAATTGGTTTACCCTGCCAAAGTTCGTCATCAATCTCAACCGTAATGGTTCCGGTGCTGTCACGGAACTGGTATTTTTCATCACCGACTGCTTTGACTACATATCCTTTCAGCTGAACCTTGCTGTCATCTTTCATGGCCAGTGCCTGTTTGACCGTAGTCGATTGAGCAAAAGCGGCCTGATTCACAGCGGTGTCACTACTTGCTACCGTAGCGGTGGCAATAGAACCCATCAATGCAGCTGCCAGAACTGTATTTATCATCATTTTCATTGAAGTTACCTCTTTAAAGTTGCCTTATTTCGATGATGCTATTAAAACAGCCGAAGATGAATTGAATCTTAAGATGGCTTCATTTTTAAAATTAAGTTAAAGGCACGACTCTGAGGACTTCTTCCAGTGTGGTCACACCTTCCAGAATCTTACGCGCCCCGGCAATTCTGAGCGGCTCTACCCCTTCCTTTTTCGCCTGCTGACGCAACTGGTTCAGGTTCGCATCGGCACCAATCAGCTGTTTAGTGGCCAGACTCAGTGGCATAAACTCATAAATCCCGATACGGCCTTTATAACCGGTATGCCGGCATTCTTCGCAGCCCACCGCTTTAAAGACGAATTCTGGTCGCGGCAGAGGATAATCGGCTGCCAGATGTTGCCACTCCTGCTCATTCAGGAAACTTTCCTGCTTGCAGTGTGGGCAGAGCTTACGCACCAGACGTTGGGCTAGAACCCCCAGGATCGTTGCGGCAGTCAGAAAGGGTTGCCCCCCCAGATCGTGCAAACGGGTCAGACTCGACGGTGCATCATTGGTATGCAAGGTAGACAGTACCAAATGACCGGTCAGTGCCGCCTGAATCGCCATATTGGCAGTGTCCTGATCACGGATCTCCCCCACCATGATAATGTCAGGGTCCTGACGCATCAGTGCACGCACCCCGTCCGCAAACCCCAGATCGATGCCGTGATTGACCTGCATCTGGTTAAAGCTCGGCTCCAGCATCTCGATCGGATCTTCAATGGTGCAGACATTCACCTGCTCCGTCGCCAGCTGCTTCAAGGTTGAATATAAGGTGGTGGTTTTACCGGAACCCGTTGGCCCGGTCACCAGAATAATGCCATGACTGTGGTTGGTCAGATTATTCCAGTCATTGAGCAAATGCTCTTCAAAACCGAGTTGCTGAAAACTCCTGACCAGCACTTCTGGATCGAAAATACGCATTACCAGTTTTTCACCAAATGCCGTCGGCAAAGTTGACAGACGCAGTTCAGTTTCCTGTCCTTTGGGTGTCCGGGTTTTCAGGCGGCCATCCTGAGGCTTGCGTTTTTCCGCCACATTCATCCGTCCCAGAATCTTGATCCGGGAAATGACCGCGGTCAGTGTATTGGCCGGCATGTTATAAATGGTATGCAGTACACCATCGATCCGAAAACGAATCTTGCCCGTATCTTTGCGCGGCTCCATGTGAATATCACTGGCGCCCTGTTCAAAGGCAAATTGCAGCACCCAGTCTACCAGTTTGACAATATGCTGGTCATTGGCATCCGGGTTTTGTGAATCGCCCAGCTGTAATAAGGCTTCTACGCCTTTATTTTCCCGGTCATAGGCTGATGATTTCTGTGAGCCGCTGACAGCGCGACTGACCTGATAATATTCAGTAATATAACGTTGTAGCTGTTCCGGATTTAGCAGTACCCGTTGTATTTTTTTCGGGGAAATATTCTGCTCGAGATTCGACACCCATTCAGTTTTATAAGGCTGATCCGTGGCAATCAGGACTTTGTCTGCCTGAATCTCTACCGCCAAAATATGGTTGCGTACGGCATACTCCTGTGACATAACATGGGTCAATGCCTGTACGTCCGCTTTTAAAGGATCGATGATATAGAACATTAATCCGGTTTTTTCTGCCAACCACTGACATAGACGGTTTAATGTAAGGGTGCTTTGAGGATGAGACTGATCGACCAGATTAAAATGTGCAATCCATTGCAAAGGATGCCATTTAATCTGCTCACGCTGGCGATGGGTGGTCTGAACCCGCATTCGGTCGCATTCAGCTATTTTGCCATCTTTTAATAACTGGTCTAAGCACCAGCCTGTATCAATTTCAAAATCAAAGTTCATGTTTTATTGCTCCCCAAAGCAGTATTCACTATAACAAGTTTTTCTTGTTTTTCGCATTTTGTGTCTGCATGTCATGGTTGAGCGGCAGATTTTCACAGCAATTCATCTTCACGCCTGCTGATTATTTCAAAATATAATTTTTCCTGCTTGTTCATAGTTTAGTTTATCGCCTATATTTCAAACAGACCGTCTTTTAAATGACTGAGACTAATATGGATTTTAGTGTGGTGCCTCTCAATAGCAGCGGTTCTTTTCAGGAACTGCTGACTATCCTCACTTCGGCGCTTGGTTGTGGTTTGCTGATTGGCCTGGAACGTGAGCGGCATAAACAGCGTGAACAGCAGCCTAGCTTTGCCGGATTACGCTCTTTTGCCCTCTGTGCCTTGTTGGGTGCGCTGTGTTTTTTATTTGGCATGAATATTGGTCTGACAGGCGCCCTGTTAGTCGGTGGAATAGTCATGTTTTCCCTTCGGAATCAGCTGCAAGATCCCGGTATTACCACAGAACTGGCCTTTATGATGACCTATTTTATTGGGGCCATGTGCCTGTGGAATATTCCGCTGGCCGCAGGACTGGCGGTCTTGGTCACGATTATTCTGATGGCCAAACACTCCATGCATAATATTGCCGGACAATGGATTAGCGAAGCTGAATTTAGAGATGGCATACTTTTACTGGCACTCATTCTGATTGCTTTACCGCTGACGCCTGATAAGCCCCTATGGGGCGAAGTCCTGAATCCGCATCTGATTTTAAGACTGTTGACTTTGATCTTAGTGGTACAGGCTCTTGCACATATTGCCAAACGCTTATTGTCGAGTAAAAATGCCTTGATGCTGTCGTCTATTGCTTCGGGTTTCGTTTCTAGTACTGCGACTATTGCGCATTTGGGTTTACAGGTACGTAAAAGTAAAGTGGATGCCAAATCGAATGCGGGTGCCGCACTGATGTCCTGTATCTCAACCCTAGTGCTACTGTTGGTTGTGGTGGGGGGTGTATCCTTGAGCTGGCTGAGAATTCTGTTCTTGCCTACCTTGGTCGCTGGGGTCATTCTGGCAGCCTGTGCATTTTTATTACTGCGCAAGGCTAAACCGAGTTCAAATCTGGAATCTTCAGACAGCCGGATGTTTAGCTTAAAGGAAGCAGTAATTATTGCGGTGACTTTAACCCTGATTCAGGCTGGAGTTTATGGACTGGAACAGCTGTTGGGAAATGCCGGCTTACTGGCCGGCACCTTGCTCGCCTCCCTGTTCGAAATTCATGCTGCCATGGCTGGTGTCACCGTTCAAGGAGATCCTTCAAATAGCCACTTGATTTATGCTCTACTTTTGGGACTCGGTGCTCATGCCTTGGCAAAGTCGGTCAATGCGGCGCTGACTGGCGGTATTAAATTTGCCCTGTATTTTGTTCCGGTACAAATCCTGCATATGGCAGTGTTGATTGCTCTGATGTGGTGGATGGTTTTTTAATATACCACCACAAACTCGATATTGAGAATCAATTGCTTAGGTTCTAATTCATACAGGAACTTATAGCTCCTGTATGACTATACAGCTTTGCTGAAAGTTAAACTTCACATCTAAGTCAGCAAACTTCATTCCATACATCCGTTCTTCATCATCCTGATAGGCGGGCCTTGGGTCCAGAGATAATACCTCCTCCAGCTCTTGAAAAGTCTTGGGTAAGATTTTTTGAGCCGCCAGTAAAGCCTGCTTTTGCTGTTCTGCCCTATCACTCCAGATCACAATTTTACGGGCTGGTTCTTCCTGGGCATAACCACTTTGCGCATCAACCAACGCATCCGAATATTGAATATAAGGCTTAATATCAATAATTGGCGTCCCATCTAGCAGGTCACTGCCCGTAACATAGACACGGACATCTTTACCCACTTTTTGCACGTCTTTCAGTTTTACAACCGATAAACCGAGTGCTGCGGGACGATACATGCTCCGGGTCGCAAATACCCCAATTTTTTTATTCCCTCCCAGACGCGGTGGCCGTACCTGCGGACGAAACTGGTTATGCTGCTGGTTCTTGTTCGCATGAAACTGCCAGACCAGCCACAGATGACTGAATGCGTCAATTCCTTCAAATGCCAGCAAGTCATTATAAGGGCCAGTCATTTCAATATAACTCTCCACCTGAACCAGATTAGGCTGACGAGGAATACCAAATTTTTCTTTGTAAGGAGAACGCATATAGCCAATAATCGGCATTTTCAACCCAGTCATAATAACTTTTTCTGATAAGTTCAATTAAATATATTCAGTTTATCAAGAATGATTTTAGATTAGAATAGCAAGCTGTTCTAATTTGATAATTTATTGAGACCTTTAATGGCTGCTTTTAACGTCGAAAAGATTACTCACGTCCACCACTGGAATGATACTTTATTCTCTTTTAAAACGACTCGCGACACTGCACTGCGTTTTAAAAACGGTCAGTTTGTGATGATCGGCCTTGAAATGAACGGCAAGCCGTTAATGCGTGCATATTCGATTGCAAGCGCAAATTATGAAGAAGAGTTAGAGTTTTTCTCTATTAAAGTACCCGATGGCCCGCTGACCTCGATCCTGCAAAAAGTAAAAGTGGGAGATGAAATTCTGGTGTCTAAAAAGCCGACAGGCACACTGGTTCTGGATGACCTGAACCCGGGTAAAAACCTGTATCTGCTTTCTTCTGGTACAGGGCTTGCACCGTTCCTGGCAACGATTCGAGATCCTGAAACGTATGAGCGTTTTGAAAAAGTTATCGTGGTTCACGGAACCCGCTTCATTTCTGAACTGGCTTATCAGGACCTGATTCTGAACGAACTTCCGAACCATGAGTTCTTTGAAGAGCTGGGTATTCGTGAAAAACTGGTTTATTACCCAACCGTAACCCGTGAAGAATATCCAAACCAGGGCCGCGTAACGACTGCGATTGAAAGCGGTGAGCTGTTTGAAAAAATCGGGCTACCACGTTTCAATCCTGAAACTGACCGCGCGATGCTTTGCGGTAGCCCGGCCTTCCTTGATGATGTTGCCGCACTGCTAGACCAGCATGGCTTAAAAGAATCTCCTCGTATGGGTGTTCTAGGCGATTACGTAATTGAACGTGCTTTTGTGGAAAAATAAGATTTCGATTCTTTAGAAGCATACTCAAAAAAACCGAGCTGTTTAGCTCGGTTTTTTCATACAGATTAAACCACTGTATAATTTTTTCTTTCATTGATCGCCTGTTTAACGATCTGATAGCCTGCAGTTAATCCTAAACTGGCCATAATGACTGCCACAATGATGTCCGGCCATAAACTGCCTGTACCCAATACCCCAATTGCAGCCAGAATCACCGCGACATTACCAATCGCATCATTTCGGCTACACAGCCAGACTGATTTCATATTGGAGTCCCCATCACGAAAGGCATAGAGAATCACTGCGGTAGTGACATTGGCAATCAAGGCGGCCACTCCAATTACACCCATCGTAATGGCTTCAGGCGGAATACCCTGAAGATAGGCATAAATCACCTTGCCAATCACGACAATACCAAATAAGGCCATGGTCACCCCTTTTAGCAGTGCAACGGTTGCACGCCAATACAGACTTGCACCTAATACCGCAAGTGAAATACCGTAATTGACTGCATCTCCAAAAAAGTCCAGCGCATCTGCCCATAATGCCGATGAATGTGCATAGGTTCCACCTATCAGCTCCACCACGAACATGGCAAGGTTAATGAACAGGGCAATCCACAATGCCGTTCTAAATTTGCTGTTAGGCTTGGGAGGAGCAGGTTCATGACTACAGCTACAGGCCATTATAATCTCCAGTGTTTTTATCTAAAAAAATAGGTTAGATTAATTAGAAACTATGGAGTAACTCCAAGGTCAAGCCCGGAATAAAAATGTCTTTATATTTAATTTCAGAAGTCGCCCAAAAAGCCGGTTTCAGCACCGATACCGTTCGCTTTTATGAAAAAAAAGGCCTGATTCAGCCGAATTTTCGAGCAAGCAATCAGTATCGTTATTATACGGAAGATGCTCTTAAACGCTTAATTTTTATCAAGCGTTGTCGTGCCTTAGGTATGTCTCTAAAAGAGATTGAACATCTGATTCAACTAGAACAAAATCCGGATCAGGACTGCTGTGCAGTCAATCAGCTTATCGACCAGCATCTCTCAGATGTTTCTAATAAAATTAAAGAGTTATATATATTTAAGCAGCAATTGAAGGCACTGCGGGAAAGCTGTAATACCCCGACCACTATCGACCATTGCCAGATTTTAAAAATGCTGGAAGCAGGTGAAACTAGCTGAGTTTACTTTCCATTTTTAAGGTAATGACTGCTGTATATTTAGCTCAAAATTTAAGCGCCATTGGCCAATTCCGAGTTATTTACTAGGTTGAATCCTGTTTTTAGATGATTAGAATAAAGCCATACTTTTTCTATGTCTTTTGATCAAGCATGAGCATCACGACCGTTACAGAACTTCTTTCACCTGCTGGCTCACTCAAAAATATGCGCTACGCTTTTGCTTATGGTGCAGATGCAGTCTATGCAGGACAGCCGCGTTATAGTCTGCGTGTTCGTAACAATGAATTTGATCATGACAATCTTGCGATTGGCATTCAAGAAGCCCATGAACTGGGTAAGAAATTTTATGTGGTGGTCAATATCCAGCCTCACAATTCTAAACTGAAAAGTTTTATCCGTGACTTAGAACCTGTCGTAGCCATGCAGCCAGATGCTCTGATCATGTCGGATCCCGGTCTGATCATGCTGGTACGGGAACATTTTCCGCATATGGATATTCACCTGTCTGTGCAGGCCAATGCCGTGAATTGGGCAACCGTCAAATTCTGGAAGATGATGGGACTCACCCGTGTCATTCTGTCACGTGAACTGTCCATTGAAGAAATCGCAGAAATTAAACAGCAAGTTCCGGATATGGAAATTGAAGTTTTCGTTCATGGGGCATTATGCATGGCCTATTCAGGACGCTGCATGTTATCCGGTTACATGAACAAACGGGATGCCAATCAGGGTGCCTGCACCAATGCCTGCCGCTGGGAATATAAAGTTCTCGATGCCAAGGAAGATGAAACTGGCGATGTCATTCCGGTGAAAAACCTGGATTCAGGCTGCTGCTCCAAAGATGCCGACGAAGCACATCTGCAGACACAACACCAGTTCAATGAGCCAGTGCTGTTACAGCGCAACGAAGAAGACATGTTTGCCGCCGAAGAAGATGAACACGGCACTTACTTTATGAATTCCAAAGATCTGCGTGCCGTACAACATGTCGAACGTCTCACCAAAATTGGTGTACATTCCTTAAAAATTGAAGGTCGGACCAAGTCTTATTTCTACTGTGCGCGTACTGCACAGATTTATCGTAAAGCGATTGATGATGCACTGGCAGACAAACCCTTTGATCCATCACTGATGACTCAGCTTGAAGGTCTGGCGAATCGTGGTTATACCGAAGGTTTCCTGCGCCGCCATGTGCATAGCGAATATCAAAACTATGAGAATGGTTCATCCAGTTTCGATCATCAGCAGTTCTGTGGCGAAGTGCTGGAACATAATGGCGACTACATCAAAATTGATGTAAAGAACCGTTTTGTGGTGGGTGATTCATTGGAGCTGATGACTCCTCAAGGCAACATTACCTTTACTTTAACTGAGATGAAAGACAAAAAAGGTAATCTGATTGAAGATGCCAAAGGCTCAGGTCATATCGTCGAGATTCCGGCCCCAGCAGATGTAGATATGCAATATGCCCTGCTGATCCGTAATCTGCCCAGTTCGACTGTAGACATTTCAGCCTCTTCACTGGCGTATCGGGCGAGTTAAGCATGGCACTACTGATTACCGATAAATGTATCAATTGCGATATGTGTTTAGCAGAATGTCCGAATGAAGCGATTTATGAGGGTGACAAAATCTATGAAATTGATGTCAACCGTTGTACAGAATGTGTCGGTTTTTACGAGCATCAGACCTGTGTGGATGTGTGCCCAATTGAATGCATCATTCCATATCCTGAACACCGTGAAACAGCGGAACAGTTGCTACAAAAGTTTAAGGGCTTAAACCTGTTTAATGCCTAATACAGATCACCTTGGGGAAAGCATAATAAGAAGGGTTATAAAACAAAAATAAAAAGATGAGAAACAGCCTAATGTGCTTGGGGACACATGCAGCTGATTCAATAATAAAAAGATAAAAAAAGGAACTCTGGAGTTAGCATCCAGAGTTCCAATAAAAAAGAACAATAACAATATTGTTCGTGATCTGGCACCGGGAACTTGGGGATTCCTGGTGCCATTTTCTTTATTGTCCTGAGCGTATCATGTAATCGAAAGCAGACAGCGAGGCTTTTGCACCTTCACCAGTGGCAATGATAATCTGCTTGTAGGGAACAGTGGTACAGTCACCCGCAGCAAATACACCTTTCATGCTGGTTTCATTGCGCTCATTGATCACAATCTCACCGCGGTTGCTTAGCTCGACTTTGCTGCCTTTCAAAAAGTCGGTATTTGGCAGCAAACCAATCTGTACGAAGATGCCCGCCAGTTCAACGACATGCTCTTCATCTGTAGCACGGTCCTTGTATTTCAGGCCGGTGACCTGTGAACCGTCTCCCAGCACTTCAGTAGACAGCGCATTCTTGATAACGCTGGTATTTGCCAGACTGTTCAGCTTGTCCTGCAAGACCTGGTCAGCACGCAGTTTGGTATCGAACTCAATCAGGGTGACATGCTCAACCAGACCTGCCAGATCAATCGCTGCTTCCACACCCGAGTTACCGCCACCAATCACGGCAACACGTTTGCCTTTAAACAGGGGGCCATCACAGTGCGGACAGTACGCCACACCACGGGTCTTGTATTCCTGCTCTCCCGGAACATTCATCTCTCTCCAGCGTGCCCCTGTGGATAGCACCACAGTTTTTGAGGCAAGTTTTGCACCATTTTCAAGGGTGACTTCTACCAGACCATTAGAGGTTTCATCGGCACCTTTAATCGCAGAGACACGCTGCAGGTTCATGATGTCCACATCGTATTCACGTACATGGGCTTCCATTTCTGCCGCAAACTTGGGACCTTGGGTTTTCTGGACAGAGGTAAAGTTTTCAATGTCCATAGTATCCATGACCTGACCGCCCATGCGTTCAGCCACGATCCCGGTACGAATGCCTTTACGGGCAGCATAAATTGCGGCAGTATTCCCCGCAGGTCCTCCACCAATCACCAGTACATCAAAGGCTTGTTTGGCATTCAGTTTTTCTGCATCTTTGGCTGCTGCATTGCTATCCAGTTTGGCAATGATTTCTTCCAGCGTCATACGACCCTGACCGATATGATTGTTGTCCTGGAAGACCATCGGCACTGCCATAATTTTGCGCTCTTCCACTTCATCCTGGAAGAAGGCTCCATCAATCATGGTGGCAGTGGTACCCGGGTTATAGATGGCAATCAGGTTGAGTGCCTGCACCACATCCGGACAGTTATGGCAGCTTAAAGAGACAAAGACATCGAAGTCAGACTGGATATTCAGGCTTTTAATATTAGCCAGCACCTCATCAGAGACTTTCGGGGCATAACCCGAGGTTTGTAACAATGCCAGAATCAGGGAAGTAAACTCATGGCCCATTGGCAAACCTGCAAAGAACACCCGTGGCTGTTCACCGGCTTTGGCAATTCCAAAGCTGGGTACCCGCTTGTTCTGACCATCAAAACGGGCAGTCACCCGATCAGACAGAGCTGCGACTTCTTCCACCAGTTCTTTGATTTTGGCAGATTTATCTGATTGATCTAAAGTGGCCACCAGCTCAATAGGTGCTTCAAGGCGTTCAAGTAAGGTTTTGAGTTGGGCGGAAGTATTTTGATCCAACATTGCTAACATCTCCAAGGGAGTAAATCTTTATTTAATGACGCTATTTTAAGTCAAATAACAAAACAGAAGAAACAGTTTGTTTTTATATTAATGATCGTTTTTTTAGATCAAAATATCAGGATACGTTCTTTCAGTTGAGTATGGAAGTTCTAGGTTTCGCATGATTCACTCTCAATAAAAAGACAAAAATGCGCCTGATACGACGCATTTTTTATTTAGAACATTCGCTGTTCAATCTTTAAGGAACGGTTTTTGATGAGATGGGCCAAAAAAAATAAAATCAGGCTCAATATGGCGGATAAAATCGCAACCGCAATAATAACGATATGAGCAAATTGACTCAACTGCTCGGCCTGCTGTACCTGAGTAGACACACTTTTTGCCAGCGGTGTCAGACTTTTGCCATAAACCTGCTGTTGCATGGTCCAGATTTGCTCGGGTTTAAAACCATATTGCTCAAATTTGGCATCCTGCTTTTCTGCCTCAACCAGATTCAACACATAGGGTTTGGCCGCCGACAAATCTACGGGTTTATGCAATAGTGCAGTTTGGGCAAGTAAATAAGATTTTACTGGGCCTGCAATATCGGCATCTGTAAGATAACGTGCAATTTCACTGTCATTAAGATTGCTATCGTAATAGACCACCTGCTTATAGGCATCAGCACGATCACTTTTCAGGTCATGCTGCCAATAACTCAGACCTGACCAGATCAGAATAAAAGCAATCAGCCAGCCCACAAACTTCAGCACAAAGGACTGGAAACGCACAAAAAAGAAACGGAACTTTTTGAGCAAACCGATCACAAAAAATGCGCCAATAAAGGAAGCAAAAGTTTTGAGAATCAGCCAGCCAAACCAGCTCAGCAGACTAAAAAAATAATCCGGGCTATCGCCAATACTTGCTAAATTGGCATCTACACTGACTGGTAAATGCAATTGCTGAATCTGGGTAGTCAGACCAAAAAAGCCATAAACCAGTTCTTGCTGAAAGAACAGGCCAACCACCGAGGCGATAAATATAGTCGAGCTGGTTAGCGCTAACAGCATCAAATTACGTTGACGCTTTTTTAAAGCCACTACCCCTTGCTGGATGTCACGAGGTTTTAGCACATAGTCTTCTACGGGAGGCAAGCTCTACTCCTTCATAGATCAAAGCCTCACATCTGTTTTAGTCAGACTTTGATCCGCTGCTACTTGATTCAATCACCAATTGATTCAGATTATCCTGTAACGCCTTTAAACGCAGCGTAGCTTCGTTGCGTTTCTGTACACCTTCCTGTTGAATCTGAATCACATCATTCACAGTTTTAATGAGGGTGTTTTGCACATGTTCAAGCGTTTCAATATCAATCACTGAGCGCTGATTGGCTTTTGCGGTATCCACTGAGTTCTGGTGCAACAGGTCAGCATTACGGCGTAACAGTTCATTGGTCGCATCATCAATGGTATTGGCCAGCTGCACACTGTTTTTTTGCTCATTCAAGGAGATGGCCAGACTGATCTGGTTTTTCCAGGCTGGCAAGGTAATATTTTTAATGGCGTAAAATTTATCTACCAGCATCAGGTTATTGGACTGGATAATCCGGATCATCGGCAAGGTTTGCATGGCAGACTGTTGCAGGACCTGTAAATCACTGATGCGTTTTTCCAGATTATTGGCCAGATGATTCAGGTCATAAATCTTCTGGGTGGTGTTCTGATCCTGTTCTAATGCAGTCAGTTGCGCGATTTCCTGCTGCAACTCCTGTTCACGTAAACGCCCGGCTGCAATATGAATCCCCAGCTGTTTATATTCATCCTGCACGCCATCAAACATTTTATCCAGCGTATCAACGCGTGCTTTCAGGCCAGACTGAGAGGTTTCAATCTCCTTGACCAAAACATCAATCTGTTCTTTGGTAGTATTGAAATGGGTATCAAAATTACCTTTCACCCCTTTAAATTTGTTGATGATATTGCCCAGAAAACCTGAACTTTTTCTTTTATTTAAAATGCTGCTGGTATTGAGCTGCTGCGCCACTTGTACGACCTGATTCAGCTTTTGGCCAGTTGCATCTAGGTCTTTATTTTGCACCAGATTCAGCAGCTCATCGGTATAGCTCGAGGTTTTACTGGCAATATTCTTGCCATATTCAGCCACAGTGTTATGACTCATTTGCTGCAGCTCTTTACGTACTGCCAAAACTTCCTGAAAGTCTGCAGGCTGCAAGCCGAGCTCTCTGAGATTCATTTGCTGAAATTTTTCTTCGGCCAGTTCAGTAGAGCTTTCGGCAGGTAAATTTACTACATCAGATTTGGTCATGGTTCACCTTATATTGTTATGTATCCGAGGGCTTCTCGAGTGACTTTCTTAACGTTTTAATCAGCCGGTTGCGGCTATTATCAAGTTTTTCCAGATCGCTTGTCGAGTGTTTCATCTGGCTTTGTTTGACATGATATTGCCAGGCCGGGATCAGCACCTGCTGTGCTTCCTTAAACCGGTCTAGCAAAGTATAAGACAGCTGCTGGGAAAGCTGCATCTGGGTAATGGCAATATCATTACTACTTTGCAGCGTACGCAAAGTATGCACTTTTTTAGAAAGCCGTTCTGAAAAATTATCCAGAGGATGCTGGTTCTGCACAAACTGCGGATATTCTGACAAAAACTCTTCTGCTGCCAGAATATGTCTGGCCATCTGTTCACGCAAACCCAGCAACTGCTGAAAACGCGCCTGAGATTTCTGAATCTCGACCTGTAGCTTGGTACTCAAATGAGCGGCTTGATCCAGCAAGGCATCCAGTTTTTTATAATATTCAATCTGACTGGAACCATAATCCAGATCCATCCCCAACCATTTTTGCAGGGCATTAAATTTACGCTTTTTCAGATATTTTTTTGACTCAGAGAGCATCTGAATCAACTGCTCAATGGTTTGGCTCAGTTGCCGGGTTAAATGAGGATCAACACCATTTAATAAAACAGATTGGGCCTGGATGAGCGGCTCTGCATAATGATTCAATTTATACTGATCATTCAGAAGAGGTACAAGTTCATTACGCTTGATCTTCAGCACCTGAGCAGGATCAATCGGCATGTCAGTCAAGGCTGGTAAAGCTTCAAATCTAGACATGAGCGTAGGTCTATCCTTTCTTAACAATGGGTATAGGGGGATATATTGAATGTAACAAAGAAAGAAGCAGAATTGTGTTTATTTATCCAGAAATTCGTTACAGCGCTTTAACTAAATTCATGTTTTATCTTTATTTTATTATGGTCTTATCAAGCTGGCGCAGCGCGTCTACTTATCGTCAGCAAAGTAAAAAATATGTTTTAACTGCATCAAAACCAAGGCTTTTTCTCTCTAAAAGAATAAAACTGTTATAAAAAAGCCATATCACTATGGCTCTTTCTGCAATCCATCCAGAATTATAAAAAATCGCCTTCGCGTTCTGGCTGATACAGCACTTTTTCAATTTTCACTTTCATCATATGACCGTCCGGCTGTGGCCATTCAATGGTCTGCCCTTCTGCCAAACCTAAAATCGCAGTTCCTACAGGGGCAACCACATTAAGCTGACCTTTTTCACCTTTGAACTCGTGCGGGTAAACCAAGGTAATTTCTACAGACTCGGTAGATGGTGCAATCGTCAATAATACGCGAGCATGCATCGTAACGATATTGCTTGGAATCTCATCCGGCTTCATGACTTCTGCACGTGCCAGTTCATCTTCCAGCGACATCATGGTCTCGCTAAGCTTCATCTGATTATCCAGCATCGTTTCCAGACGATGCAGGTCCTGTTCAGATATTATAATCACTGGTTTATCCATCTTAATTACCTTGTTAAACAAATAAGTGAAGAATCTATAAAATTGAAAAAAATATATTCAACGATTTTTTTAATAGTGATTTGAAATATATCTATCAAGTTCAGGACCACATAACAAGCATAATTATGTCGTCTCGAGCATTTTTTAAATCACCGGATTAAAAGCTTGCAGCCACTTCCCTAGTAGCAGGTTGAATTCTTCAGAAAAAGGAAAGTCCAATCACGTTTAAAAGATACAGGAAATAAAAAATTTTCCCTAATAAAAAAAGCCCCCTTGAGAAGGGGGGCTTTTCTCAAGTCAGACTTATTTTGCGTAAACAGGGAATTTCGCGCAAACAGCTGCAACTTTTTCTTTCACTGTATTAATCACAGCCTCGTCACCTTTGCTGTCCAGGATATCTGCAATCCAGCCAGCCAGGTCACGAACTTCTGCTTCACCGAAACCACGAGTGGTTACTGCAGGTGTACCAATACGGATACCTGAAGTCACGAATGGAGAACGTGGATCGTTTGGTACAGAGTTTTTGTTCACAGTAATGTGAGCCGCACCTAACCAGGCATCAGCATCTTTACCGGTGATGTCTTGTTTGATTAAAGATAACAAGAAGAGGTGATTTTCAGTACCACCAGATACTACATCATAACCACGTGCGATTAATACTTCAGCCATTGCTTTAGCATTTACCACAACCTGTTGTTGATATTCCTTGTATTCAGGTGCCATTGCTTCTTTAAAGCAGATCGCTTTAGCCGCTATCGCGTGAACTAAAGGACCACCTTGGTTGCCCGGGAATACCGCAGATTGTAGTTTTTTCTCGATTTCTTCATTGGCTTTTGCAAGGATTAAACCTGAGCGCGGGCCACGAAGTGTTTTATGCGTAGTCGTCGTAGTTACGTCAGCAATTTGTACCGGGCTTGGGTAAACACCAGCCGCAACCAAACCTGCAACATGCGCCATGTCAACAAACAGGTAAGCGCCAACTTTATCCGCGATTTCACGGAAACGCTGCCAGTCCACGATTTGGCTATATGCAGAGAAACCCGCCACGATCATGCGTGGTTTGTGTTCTACCGCCAAACGTTCAACTTCTTCGTAATCGATTTCGCCAGTTTCCGGGTTTAAACCGTATTGAATCGCGTTATATGTTTTACCAGAGAAGCTAACTTTTGCACCATGAGTCAAGTGACCACCGTGAGCCAGGCTCATACCCAAAACGGTGTCGCCCGGGTTAAGCAGTGCAAGGTAAACCGCAGAGTTGGCTTGTGAGCCGGCATGTGGCTGTACGTTAGCATAATCAGCACCAAAGAGTTCTTTAGCACGGTCAATGGCCAATTGTTCAATTACGTCTACATATTCGCAACCGCCATAGTAGCGTTTGCCTGGGTAGCCTTCCGCATATTTGTTAGTCAGTTTTGAACCTTGTGCTTCCATAACTGCTGGTGAGCAGTAGTTTTCTGAAGCGATTAGCTCAATATGAGCTTCTTGACGAGCATCTTCTTGCGAAATTGCTTGAGCTAATTCTGGATCAAAGTCAGCAATAGAGATATTGGCAAACATTAGCGAGGTCCTATTAATTTAGGGCTTTTAAGCCGTGCTAAGATTGGCGCGTATTGTAGCATGAAGTTTGATATTTTCGATCATGAACTTTATGCAGTTTGCAATAAAAATGGCTCATACCTAAAAAACATGAGCCATTCAGATAAAAATAAGTTATTGAATTGGCATTAGAGATTTCACATCTGAAATAATACTAGGAATATTCAGTGCATAGACACTACTATGATCCCATTTAGTCGCATTTGACTCATCCGTAATATAACGTACTGAAGTTTGTTTCTGCTTGGCAAGTGCTACTAAAACATCTGTTGCTGCTTTAGGAACGGTACTATCTGCTGAACCCTGATAAATAATCACTGGCGTAGAAACTTTAACAAGTAAAGGCTGAGAATCTTTTTCCAAAAAGTTCTTTACGACTGGAATACTCATAAAGTTAGTTTGAGTACGAGGATAATTATTTACTGAGTTATTATTTGATTGTGCATAAGCATACATTGCTCTACCAAACTTCTGACCTAATACATCATAGCAATCAGTTTCTGCATTTTTCGCAATTTCATCGGTTGGCATTTTAAAAATCTGGCTATATTGCAGATTCGGGTTCGGGTTACGCAAACCGGCAGTAATCAGTGCAGTAAAGGTATCTAAAGACGCTAAAGTTCCAATTTTTTTATCCAGATTTGTTTCTTGTCCTGCCTGTTGTTCACCTCCTGTCAAAATCAGATTGAAATTTGAAGCCGGTGCTAAAGCTACCGTACCTTTATAGGTCATCTTAGAAGCACGAGCTGCATATTGCGCAGCACCTAAAGCTGCCTGGCCACCTTGAGAATGCCCTACAGCAACCCATTGACTGGATGCTTGTGAACCTAAATAATTTCGTACAGCCACCACCGCATCAGTAATAGAATAAGCTTCACTTTTCAGATTCAAGAAAGGATGAAGTTCTTTTCCACTCGGCTCTCCTAAACCTTCATAGTCAGGTGCTACTACAATATAGCCAGCTTGGAGAAACCCGCCAATCATGGCTTTAATATAATCATTCAGCGCTTTGCGACTCGGCGCACACTGATCAGCTACACCGGTAGTTCCATGTGCCCATGCCACAATTGGCCAGCCTGTAGCTGGAGGTGTTCCCGCGGGTGTAAAAACTAATGCAGTAGCTTGTGTTTCCTTACCATTAATTCCTAACATCTTATAAGTCATGATCACACTTTCGTCAGCGATCCCGGAGAAATCTGTCTGAGTGTAGGCTACAGGTGTGGCCACGACTGGATTAACGATATTATTTACTGGAATAACAGGTTTGGACTCGTAAAAATGATCATTATCACTATCATCGTTACAAGCAGTTAAGGCTACACTTAATGTGAGAAGAGCACAGGTCAATACTTGACGTTTCATCGATCTTATCCTTATCATATTTATTATCATCTCTAATGAGTTTTTCTGGTTTTTATCTTTAACAAACGATAAAACCACATATAATTTCCCAACTTATCTAAACAATATCAAGCAAAGAATGCGTTATTTTTTCTATTAAATTCGCGCCAGTTTAGATTTATGCTGAAATCAGCAAACTTTAAAATAGAGAGTTGCTCCTCTCCGGAACCATACAAATAGTCGTCATAAGTTAAAAAGCTTGCAATTAATACAGAAATAAAGCAATTCGATTGTCAGTTGCAAAATAATAATGTTAGATTTTACTCTCCTCTCTTTTCAGGAACATTTCCGACATGCAGGCCATTATTCTCGATACTGAAACCCACACCCTGAATGGTCAACCGATTGAAATCGCCTATGCGCCTGTAGAGATTGTAGACCATAAACTCAGTCTGGATAAAAGCCGACTGTTTGATCAGTTATATTCATGTGATGAGCCAATTTCTTTTGCAGCGATGGCTGTGCATCATATTTTACAATCTGATCTGGATGGACAGCCACATTACAGCAGCTTCGAGCTTCCAACAGAAACCACTTATATTATCGGGCATAATATTGATTACGATATTCGTGCTCTGGAAAAATGTGGTGTAGATTCATCCAATATTAAAGCTATTTGTACCCTTGCCCTTGCTCGTCGGGTCTGGCCAGAGGCAGAAGCACACAATATTTCCGCACTCATTTATATGATTACCAAAGGTAGTGAGCGGGCCCGTGAGATGATTCGTAAAGCGCATCGCGCAGATATGGATATCATTCTTACCGCAAATATTCTGATGCATATTGTGCATCACCTGAAAATTAACAGTCTGGAAGAACTATATGCCGCTTCAGAAGATGCCCGTATTCCACGCAGCATTAATTTTGGCAAGCATCGGGGTACAGCGATTGCGGAATTACCAGCGGACTATGTGCAATGGTTATTACGCCAGGATGAACTCGATCCTTATTTGCGTAAAGCGCTGGAAAATGCAGCTGTGCTGACTTTATAACCATCAGCTCATCCTTAAAAGCGTAATATATCCTTAATATCATTGTAATTTTCACCTTCTATGCTGGTGCTTATTTAAGCAGAAGATAGATCAAGGATGTTACTTTTTAATAAGACTCAACGTGGGATGGATGTGTTACAGAATCGGTCCCTTCCCCTCACTGCACGTCAGCGCCAACTATTAGTGTTAATCGGTAGCGAAGCTTTTGACTCCTTAAATGAAGCTTCCAGACTGCATATTGCCCGTCCTGAATTATTGCTGCAGCTCTGTCAAATGGGCTTAATCACGCCGGCCGACAAGCAGGCTGTCACTCAACATCAGACCGGAACTCTTCCAGAAGCCGGGACAAAAGTAGGTTTGACAGAATCGGAGATTCATTACCGACCTTTAAGTCCTTCTCATTCCCGGGTGGCTAATGATCATGCTCTTCTATCGATAAATGAAGTGGCGACTTCTGATGACCCGATCGCCCCTTTAGAAAACTTGAATAAAAGCGCTGAAATTTTCCTTCCTGAACTACAGGCACTTTCATTTGAAGATCTGAAATATATGATGATGGATAGTTTGCAAAAACATTGTGGTTTAATGGCTAAAGAGCAAATTCAACATATTTTAAATGCTTCGAATATCCAGCATTTAAAACGCTGTCAGATGCGATGGATTACCACATTACAAGAAAGTCGAATCCATCCCCAAGAGTTAAATTATAAATTGCAGCAGATTAATTTGAGTTATCAAAAACTCCAGTCTACTGTTGATTAAGAATCTGACAGGATTCCCTATCATTTAGTCTTTTAATCTCTTAACTCATCCTTCAAAGCAATCAGATTTAAGTGAGACAAGAATATATATTTTTGATTTTATTTAGTAATTATTTTAAGAGCAAATTCAAATGCTCAAAACCCATACTTAAGCGTGATAGAAAAAACAGTTATTTACCCGCATATAACCAAGGTTTACATCCAGTTGGATCAGCTATATGCAATATTATCTAGAATTTGATGCCTTCGACAATCCAATGCAGCTCAGTAAAGTAGGAAACTGGGTCATCACTTTTATGAGTCCGCCTGAAGAAATAGAACATATCGTACTCGCTATTAGCTCTGTATTGCCACGGCAGCTCTGTGAGCACTTGCAACCACGCCGGGTGCTGATCCAGAAAAGCCAGATCAAGCACCATTGGCTAATACAGGGTATTGAATGTTTTGATAGCACGCTTCAGCAGGAACTCATCCTGCGTGCCGAACAGGCTACGGCACAACATATTCTAAGCACTATTTTAAAAGAATTTGAAAAATATGAGGTTAATGTCCAGCTTAAATCTTTTTAATTGAAGATTGATTAAAATCAAAGCGCGAATTTGAACCGCTGGATGGAATATGATTTTATAGGTTTTAAACTAAATACTGGCTCACCTGATTTCTGTAAAACCTTCTTATACCAAATAAAAAACTCACCCTTATAGTGAGTTTTTTATTTCATCCAAGGTGGTAAGCTTAGAGCTCTAACGCAAACTATTGGAGACATGAGATATGTACTCCATTTATTATTCAACTACACGGTAAATACAACTGGACTGCTGACTTTCAAATAATAGCTCAATACTTGGCAAAATCTTCTCGCCCTCTACCACAATATGATCAATTTTTTTAACCAGATCTGTAGGAGCTTGATAATCTGTAAGTGAGCGCAATAAGGCTTTGGCATCAATAATTTTACTGTATTGATCTTTAACCTTGATATCTATCATCTTTGACATATTATTTCCCTCTTTTATTTTCCTAAGGTTTTTATAACACACTCGAACTGGCCGTTAAGCCTAAAAATGTTAGCGAATTTGGCAATGTAAACTTATTTAAACAGGAAAAAGTATAGCGAATCATTCTTTTAAAATAGGTTAACTTGTATGACAAAAATTAAAAAATCCAATTAAAAAGCTCGCATTTCTGCGAGCTCTGTGTTGGATGGCTAGTGCTAGATTTATTGTTTAATGTTAGACATCAAACTCAACTAACTGTCATTGATCCGTCCAACTAATTGGTAGCGTCGTTTGTTTTTTGACCTACCGTGAAGTTAATATAACACTCTTTTTTAAGGCTACAATAGCCTTTTACACTTCACCAAAAACAGCCATACAAGATTTTAATTGTGAATTTTAAAAAACGGATTATTATATTTCTGGTCTATTTTAAAGTCTATTTCTGGCTCTTATTTACGCGATGCCAGACCCAGAAGTATCAATTGAGTAGTTAGGTACAACACTAGCTATTTATTTGAAAATAAATATTTTTAAAAAACCTACCCTCTTTCTATCATGTTCTTTGCTGCTTTAAAAGGTTTAATCTTTTATTCTAAAAAACTGAATTGAGCCTTTATTCTGGAAAAAAATCATCTGATCATTTTAGCTTAGATACTTACTTTGCGCGTCGAGAATAAACTCTTCAGTCTTGTACTACTTTTAAGGCCAATAAAAAGCCCAATATACAATTGGGCTTTTGCTTATTCATCAATTTCGATAGGTTCACCATTTTCAGGCCGTCTGTGCTGCTTCGCATCATCGGCAGGATCAACACTTGATCCATCTTTGGTAATCGTATTGTAGAGTTCATCTTCTTTTTTATCATCAATAAACTCTTCATCTTCAAAATTTAAAGGCTGTTCATCATCCTCGAAATTTAAAGGTCTTTCTTCCTGCTGAATATTTACAGGCATATTTTCATCATTTATAGAGTTTTCATCTTTTTTCATGGCCTTTCATCCCTTATTAAAGTTGAAAAGATCATGCTCAAATAGTCAACAAAGTTATTCAATAGAGAAGCTTTAATATTTATGTAAGCTTATATAAAGTTTCTTATTCTAAAAGATAACATTTCATCCTAAAAAATCATCTAAGGAGGACTGTAAAGTAGAAGGATGAACCAGCTTAGCCACACGCGGCCGTTACAATAATGTTAGTTTGAGGACCGACCACGATAGCAATTCGATTAGTACGATAATCTATCGTCACTGGCCGACCCAAGGCAATCATTCGCACAATTTCAGTATATACCTTTGATTTAATGTCTGTTTGGCTTAATTTCTTTGCTTGCTCGTTGTGTGGTCTGATCTGCTTTAAAAGTTTTCATTGGAGTTGAATGCTGTAGTGTCTCATTTTCAGGAGTGTGAGCACAAGTTGTTTAAAAGGGCACTGAAAAAAACAAACAATATCGGATTAAGCCTGTTCATCTATTTTGCATAAGTTCTGTACTTCATATAAAGGCAGGTAGAGCAATCAGAATCAAAACCATTGCAATATTTGTAAAACGTGGGGAAAATTGGAGACGCTGCTATAAAAAACCTCAAGGTGATGAAAACTCGTCACCTTAAATAATCCGCCCTTTGCTCGATAGAAATTTTATTGTTGTTTTTCTTTAAACTTGCAAGAAAAATACAATACAATACGTATCATTACACTTAAATATAATTCTTTTTTCATGCTAATTTATAAATTTAGAAAGCGCCTCGATCTGAATTTAAGAAAGTTAATACTTTTATTAGCGATTTTTAGTGTCTCTACACTTTTTATTATTTCTCTAATTATCAGCTATCAGATTGTCACAAACCAGCTGATCAGCAACTCACTGGCCTTAAACTCGAATTATGCCAATAAAGTATCTTTAAATACCAATAACTACTTTAAAAACATGCTGCTTGAGCTTGAATACAGCTCTAAAGTTTTAAGTAAAAACTTCGATAGCCATGAACTAAGAGAGAGTGAAACCAACCGGTTAAAATATCAGTCTGATCACTATAATAGCGTGGTCATTAGTGATCCTCAGGGAAGACTGATTAACTATTCCCCAAATGTACTTAATATTGATAAAAATCAAATACAGAATACTCCTGGGGTGTTAAATTCCCTAAATAAAAAATCAGCCTATATTTCCTCACCTTATTATTCTGTTAAAAATAATATGATTGTATTCATTTCTCAGCCGATTTTTGATAGCTCAAATGCTTATAAGGGTTTTATTGGTTCAGCTATTTATCTCAGAGAGAAGAATATTATTAATAAAGTTTTAACAACGAATCATAATTATAAAAATAGCTATATTTATGTGATTAACCATAAAAATGAAATTATTTTCCATCCTGATGCGAATAGAATCGGGCAGACGGCAACAGGTAATACCGGCATAGACTATATGCATACCCATAAAAATGGTCAGATCCGTTTAATCAATAGTCAAGGCATAGATAATCTGGCTGGCTTTTCCCATATTCCGGTTACAGACTGGATTGTGGTATCGCAACAGCCTACTCATGAATTGCTCAAACAGGCAAATTCGATACTTTATAAACTGGCAGCGGCCTTCTTTTTCTTCTATGTGCTCATATTTTATATCGTCTGGAAATTATCGAATTATATTGCCTCACCTTTAAATCAACTGGCCAATATGGCAGGTTTATTAAATCAGCCTGAAATAAGCTCCAAAATTAAAGAGATCAAGCCTTGGTATTATGAGGTCACCAAATTTAAATTTTCTCTCTTGTCCAGTATGCGAAAATTTTCCCAGCAAATTACCCAGATGGATAATCATATTAATACCGATCCTTTAACCGGGCTGATGAATCGCCGTGGAATGAATGACTTCATTACCCAAAAAATAAATACCGCTACCACTTTCTCGATACTTCTGATTGATGTCGATCATTTTAAAAAAGTGAATGATACCTATGGTCATGATCAGGGAGATATTGTTTTAAAGCAGGTTGCCAGTCTGATGCAACAAAAATTTCGGAAAGATGATCTGTGCTGTCGATATGGCGGTGAAGAGTTTATCATTATTATACCAAACAGTAATCCGCAACAGGTTTATGAAAGTGCCGAGCGCTTCCGTAAAGAAGTCGAAGCGCATAAAATTGACAATATCGGCAATATAACGATTTCTATAGGGATTGCGTCCTGGCCACTTAGTTCTAATAATATTCAGGAAGTTTTTAAAATAGCTGATAACAATTTATATAAAGCTAAAAATGAGGGACGCAATTGTGTATGTTTCTGATTTTATATGTTTGGTCTTTTCTGCTTCATAAATGGAAGATTTATTTATATCCAAATATTTATAATATGCTCATCAGCATTGAACAATACCATGCTGATGATCATAGAATACTTAGTAGTAGGTTACTCTCTTTTTCGAAAAGCGTTCGAGCTGCTTTAAGAAGCCTTCAAAATAATCTTTTTCTTTTTCCTCGCTGCGATAACCCGCATATAAAGTACGACGCAAACCTGCAGGTGCTACACAATCCAAACGACGTGAAGTTACCCAGCCCTTCTGCTCGTATTCATTGACCACCCAATCTGGCAACGCTGCAATACCCCGGCCGCTGGCCACCAGCTGAATAAGCATTTGGGTCAAATCCGTGGTACGGATCTGCTTGGGTAAAATATTGGCAGGAATAAAAAGACGCGACATGATGTCCAGACGGTGCTTATCGACAGGATAAGTCACCAGAGTTTCTTCAGCCAGCTCTTGTACCGTAATCTCTTTGGCGCGTACCAAGGGATGCGTATTGGAGAGCACCAGCCGGGATTCATATTCAAAAATTGGAAAGTATTCGATCCCTTTGAGTGCAATCGGATCGGCGGTAATCAGCAGATCAAACTCCCCGGTCTGTAATAATTCATGCGGATTCGCCTCAAAACCTGAAGCAAAATCCAGATCGACGTCAGGATATTGCATACGGTATTGATTCAATAAAGGCATTAACCAGTCAAAACAGCTATGACATTCTGAAGAGAAAATGATTCTTCCGGTCTGCCCATGCACAATACGGCTAATATCACTCTGAGCAATTTGCACTTGGGGAAGAATTTCATCAGCCAGTTTCAGTAACCGCTGCCCAACATTAGAAAAACTCACAGGGCGACTACGGCGGTTAACCACTTCAACGCCAAACCATTGATCAAGCTCACGCAACTGATGCGATAGAGCGGATGGGGTTAGGCACAGGTCCCCAGCTGCTGCAACGAGCGAACCATGCTCTCGTAAAGCGGTCAGTGTTTTTAAATGTCGTAGTTCTAGCATGCGTAATACCCAAAATATAAAAATGGCTTATTCCATTCCGGAAATAACTGAGCTCTTCCAATCTGGTTTAATTTAAATCATCTTAAGATAAAATCAATGAATTTTTCTCACTTTAAATAATGGGATGATAGTTTTAATAAAATCTCTCCGGTTTTAAACAGCAGCTATCGCATGATCACACTAATCCCTATTCAGGGTTATCCCTACATCCATATTAAATATGTGCTGAAATTTACCCAAGGACCATACTGATTCGCCACAGAAAACCTCAATCCAAGCCTGATCTTTTTATAAAACAAGTTATTCATCTGAAATGAAATATCCAGACATCGCTAAATAGATATATTACCTAACGAGGTACAGGACATGAACAGCCATTCTGCTTAGGGCAGCACACAGTAAAATAGAAGACTCAGGACAATTCTAGAATCATCCTGAGTATGGTGATTTCATTTTTTCATAGACTGGTCATCAGGCATCACGATTTTGTCTGGAATGATTCATCCAGCGATACAGTACCGGTAACAACACCAATGTCAGTAAAGTAGAGGAAATAATTCCGCCAATCACCACTGTCGCTAGCGGTCTTTGTACTTCGGCCCCTGTACCGGTAGCCAGTGCCATCGGCACAAAACCCAGTGAGGCAACACAGGCAGTCATCAGTACTGGTCTGAGCCTTAAGATTGCCCCCTGCCATACCGCTTCATGCAAGGAATATTGATCTCTTAATTCCTTGATAAAGGTCAACATGACCAGCCCATTCAACACTGCAACCCCAGAGAGGGCAATAAAGCCAATTCCTGCTGACATTGAAAGGGGAATATCGCGCAGCCATAAAAACAGTACGCCGCCTGTCAGAGCAAATGGAACACCGGTAAACACCAGCAGACTTTCCCTGACGTTGTGAAAGACGGCCATAAGTAAAATAAAAATCGTAATTAAGGCCAATGGAATTACGATTTGCATTCGGGCCTTGGCTGAAGCCAGATTTTCAAACTGTCCACCATATTCAATCCAGTAACCGCTGGGCAAATTGTATTCTTTGAGCCGGGCTTGCAGCTCAGAGACAAAAGAACCTAAATCACGGCCTTCAACATTTGTTGTGACCACAATTCGACGTTTACCATTTTCCCGACTGACCTGATTAATGCCTTCAATGGTCGAAACCTGTGCAATATCAGAGAGCACAATACTGCCCCCATTGGCAAGTTGTAAGGGCAATTGCGCAACAGCTGCGACATTACGCTCCTGATCACTCAGGCGGATGACAAAATCAAAACGGCGGTCTCCTTCCAGAATCTCTCCGACACTGCGCCCGCCAATACTGGCAGCCACCACATCCTGAATAGATCTGACACTGAGTCCATATTGGGCAGCCAGAGCTTTATCAATTTCAATATTGAGTAAAGGCAGACCTGAGGTTTGCTCCACTTGCACTGCGCTACTGCCTGCGATCTGCTGAATAATTTTGGCGATTTTTTCAGCTTCGCTATTAAGCAGCTGCATATCATCACCAAAAACCTTCACTCCGACATCACTACGCACTCCGGAAATCAGCTCATTAAAACGCAGTTCAATCGGCTGAGAAAACTCGCTGTTATTTCCCGGTAGTGTGGCAAGATAAGCGACCATTCGAGTTCTCAGCTCATCAATGGTCTCTTTCGGATTAGGCCATTCTTCATGCGGTTTCAACATGATATAGCCATCGGAAATATTCGGTGGCATCACATCGGTAGCCACCTCAGCTGTACCGGTACGGGCAAATACCGTTTTAATTTCCGGAAAATTTTTCAGTAACAGTTTTTCGGTATTTTCCTGCATGCGCAAGGATTCTTCCAGCCCCGTACTCGGTGAGCGTAACTGCTGTACGGCAAAATCCCCTTCGCTTAATTGCGGTGCAAACTCGCTGCCAATTTTAGTAGCAAGCAAACCCGTCAGTACCAACAGGCAAATCGCAAAGGTCAACACCACGGCCTTATAGTGATAAGCACTATCCAGCACGTTTTGATAGCGGGTCTTGAGCCAGATCATCCAGCGGCTTTCTGTTTCCTGAATATCTCCCTTTACCCATAGCGCCACTGCCGCAGGTACAAAAGTAATGGACAGGATGATGGCAGCCACCAGCGCCAATACCACCGTTAAAGCCATAGGATGAAACAGTTTTGCTTCTACACCACTTAAAGCAAAAATCGGCAGATAGACCACCAAAATGATTAACTGGCCAAAGATCAGGGGACGGCGTGCCTGTCGTGCCGCCAGAAAAACTTCTTTAAAGCGTTCACTTTGACTAAGAGGACGTTTGAGCAGTTGCTGGGCATGGGCCAAGCGGCGAATACAGTTTTCAACAATTACCACGGCTCCATCGACAATGATGCCAAAATCAAGAGCGCCCAGACTCATCAGGTTGGCACTGATATTTTTTTGTGCCATCCCGGTTAAGGTGAATAGCATCGACAATGGAATAACGCAGGCGGTAATTAAAGCTGCTCGAATATTTCCCAAGAACAGAAACAGGATGATGATGACCAGAATGGCCCCTTCCAGCAGGTTTTTCTGTACCGTCTGAATGGCTTTTTCAACCAGTGTGGTGCGGTCATACACCGTTTCAATACTGATCCCTTTAGGCAGGCTGCTCTGCACCTCCTGAATCTTGGCATGTACCGCCTGAGAAACCGTCCGGCTGTTTTCTCCCATTGCCATCATGGCAATGCCCAGCACCGTTTCCTCACCATTATAAGTGGCGCCACCGGTTCTTAAATCATGCCCAATAGATACCTCGGCAATATCTCCGACCCGGATCGGATCGCCATTTGGGCTGGCGATCATGGTATTTTCAATATCAGAGAGTTGGTTGAGTGTACCCGGTACACGTACCGTCAACTGCTGCCCATTGTCCTCAATGAATCCAGCTCCCCGGTTTTCATTATTCTCCTGCAATGTTTGCTGAAGCTGGTCTAATGAGATTTTCAGCTGCTGCATACGGTTCAGATCTGGCGACACCACATACGTTTTTTCAAAGCCGCCTATGCCGTTGACCTCTGCAACGCCCTGCACACGCTGCAATTGAGGACGCACAATCCAGTCCTGAATCTCGCGTAAATCCATCGCCGTATATGCACTTCCATCCGGCTTTCTGGCATTCGGGTCGGCTTTAAGTACCCATTGATAAATCTCTCCCAGACCTGTGGAAACGGGAGACATGGTCGGGGCAATTTGCGCAGGCAGTTCAGACTGGACTTCCTGTACCCGCTGGTTGATCTGCTGACGGGCCCAATAAATATCGGTGCCATCTTTAAAAACGACAGTAACCTGCGATAAGCCATAACGCGAAATGGAACGGGTCAGTTCCAGATCAGGAATCCCGGCCATGGCATTTTCAATAGGATAGGTAATCCGCTGTTCGACTTCAAGCGCCGTAAACCCATTCGCCTGAGTATTGATTTGAACCTGGGTATTGGTAATGTCAGGTACCGCATCAATTGGTAATTTCTGATAGCTGTAAATCCCGACTGCAATCCAGGTACAGGCAAAGAGAATGACCCAAATGGCATTTTGAATCGAGAACTGGATGATTCGTTCAAACAGTCCTTCTGCTTTGGGCAGATCAGAATTAGTGTTCATGGCCTGCCTCATCTTTTTCCAGTTCAGATTTCAGCAAGAAACTGCCTTGGCTAATATACTTTTGCCCTTCACTCAGACCCGAAATCACTTCCAGCCATTCGCCATCACTGGAAACTTGTCCAAGTACGACGTGCTGGGCCTTTAAATGCACCTGACCTTTTTCTTGTGATTCAACAATGAAAATACTGTCCTCGCCTTCAATCTGTTGCAGTGCAGATTTTTGAATACGCAATGCAGCTTTTGCAGATGGTTCGCTAATCAGCACATTCACCAGGACATTCGGCCGCAGTTCGTCAGCTTGGACATTCAGCTTGGCGCGTACCACCAGACGTCCGGTTTGCACATCGGCCTGAGGGCTTAAGCTTTGAATGACGGCGGTATAGCTTTGCTCGGACCCATTGCTTTTAAAAGCAATCGTTTGGCCTGGTTGCAACTGGCCTGGAAACTGATTTGGCAGATTAAATTCAAGCCATAAGTCTTTTAACTGTTCAATCACAAATAACTGGTCGGCCAGCTGGACATTTTCACCGACCACAATATCCTTCTGGCTGATCACGCCCGAGATTGGTGCTCGAATCAGAAAACGGCCATTATTATTGCCACTTGCACCCAAGGCATTTAAACGTGCCTTGGCAGATTGCACACTAATCTGGGCCTGACGATAGGCGCTTTCGGCACGCTGGTAATCCTGTTTTGCTGATATTCCCTGTGACCAGAGCTGCTGTTCACGCTGATATTCCTGACGGGCCAGTTCCAGAGTGGCTTCCGCCATTCTCAGATTCGCCTGCTGGTCGATCAGCTCAGGTACAGAAAGTACCGCCAGTATTTGCCCTTTTTTTACATTCTGTCCCAAAGCTACATTTACCTGTTCAACATGGCCACTAAAGTTCGGAGAAATATGTGCCTGCTGGTCGGTATTGACCACCAACCGGCCGGGCAATGTGGTCAGCTTTTCAACCATCCCAGTGGATACCACCGCAATTTTCAGGCCTTGCTCGGCCATTTGCTGGGCGGTCAGCTGTATTGCCCCATGTTCGCCTTGCTCTGCATGCGCTTCATCAGAACCCTCTGCATGCGCATGTTGACCATGATCTTCCTCATGCGCATGTGGATCAGAGGGAGTATTTTTGCTGTTAAACCAGATCGCGATGCCGACCAGAATCGTCACCCCAATCAAAATCGCAATCATGAGAGGCTGGGATAATTTTCCGTTTTGCTTCATATTCATTTTATCGCGCCCCTGCATTGATTAAATTTTGTGATACGGCAATGGCATTTTTATTCAGCTGGGTATGGGCATCTGAACGGCTGATCTCCTCATAGCTGGTGCCGATACTGAGCGCCTCAGCAGTCAGGGCACTTTGCCAGGCCTGACGCAGAATCTGTAATTGTCCTAAACGGAGGTTTTGCAGCTGAGTAGTCGCCTGCTGGACATCTGTAGTAGATAGTTTTCCTGCCCGAAAACCTTGCAAAGTACGGCTGTGAACTTTACTTGCCAAGGCAATCTGTTCAGTCGTTGCATCAAACTGACTGCGCAAGCCTTTCAGCTGATGCATGCCATTGGCAATATCCAAGATTTGCTGCTTCAGCTCCTGTTGTTGCTGTTGATTGAGCAAGATCTGTTGCTGCTGGGCCATAGGAATCGTATATTGCTGACGATTAAAAATATTCAGCGGCACATCAACGCCCAGTACTAAAACCGTTTCATTATTTTCATCCGGCGACTTGCTACGATTCATTCCCACATTCAAGGTCGGGTTCGGACGCGCCTGCACTTTTAAATTTTCAATCTGATTATTCGACTGCTGGAGATTCAAGGCATACAGCTTTTCCAGCCAGCCTTGTGCAATATAACGCTGTACCACTTGCTCACTGTGCTCCGGCCAAGGCACCCCCTTTTTATTCGGCTGAATAGCTGCGGCCGTTTCTCCCCACAAATTAGAGAGCTGACGCTCAGCCACCTGCTGATTCAAAAGCGCTTGCTGATACAGCCGTTTTACATCTAGCGCTTCAATCTGGGCACGTTCAAAATCGACCAGTGCAATACTGCCCGCCTGATAACGTTTCTGGGCACTGTCCAGATTAGCTTTACTTACGGTTAATTGTGAGGCATAGACAGACTGTTCAACCTGAGCAAGCAGCAATTGTGACCAGGCAAATTTCACAATCAGCTGGCTTTGTGCTTGCCATAATTGCTGCTGTAACTGGATTTGCTGATTTGAGGTCTGTGCCATACGCTGCTTCAGCTTACGCTCGCCAAAAAGGTCTAGCGGCTGGCTGATGCCAATACTGAATTCCTGCTCCTGATCTGAACCAAATCCGGACTTTTCGAGGCTTAAACTTGGATTTTGCCATAACCGGCTTTGCTGAATATTCAGTTTAGAAACTTGCTGGCCTTGTTGCCACAACTGATCCTGAGCCTGATAGTTTTGTACTTTTGCTAAAGCCGATTCAAAACCGCTGACCGTTTCAGCACAGCTATATTGCACGCAGACTGCACAGACAGCGACCACCAGATAACGGCTCAAGAATGCCATTTTTTGTAAAGACATAATTTTCCCACTTATTGAAATAATAACAGTGGTGGGAATATTTTAGGCTACCCCACCTTTAGCGGGGAAAATTCGGGAGGCGGGCTTTGCTGAAAAAGGTCCGGTGCCTGATAGCTGTTTTTCCAATAAAACTCTGGAATTACCTGAGTCTCGAACACGGGCAAAACAATCATAACTTTTGCATCTTGCACCAATAAATGTGTCATCGACGGTAAATGATCCTGATGATCTTCACCCAGTTCAAAATCGTTCCCGATTTGCTTTAAATGATCTAGCTGCGAATGATACGAAGGTTGTCGGTTATCACTGGTACACAAAGTATTTTGATGGTGACCGAAATGATAACGCTGTAGCGATGCCTGTTCTTCATGGGCACAAAAGGCTGCTGCCACATTCCAAAGACTTTGGAACATGAACAATCCAACCAAGACCGTAATCCATGTTGCAAGACGCATAAGAAAGCCAGATAAAGCGATTCATCTGCCATTATAGAGCCTATCCTCTGTCTATCAAGACTTTACTCCATTCAATTTAGATAGAATAAGTAGCTTAACTCACCTAGATACCCGGATTGGCTGAATAGTTTTATACCGGCTGGATTATAAACAAGCCAGCTCTGGAGCGGACTGATACTGCCTGTTCAAAGCTCCATCAGACCTGTCAATCATCCAGGTTGATCAGGCTCAATCCTGGATTTTTGTAGTTTACCTGCTCTGAAATTTCAAACCGAAATAGCCCTTATCTTGCTCACACTGATCCAGCACCTCGCTACTGACAGTTTCGATTGAGGACTTTATTTCTCAAAGATTTCTTTTAAATCACGCGGCATGCCTTGGGCAGATTTAAACTCTCCTTTACTATCGCGCCAGACCATAGACGGCGTTGAGAAAAACCCATATTTCTCCATCAAGCCTTCATTGAAGTCAATTTTTTCTGCAATCTCTTTAGGAATGCTGCTCGCCGGTTTCAAGCGATTCTTGGCTTTATCCGTATTCATCTTGGCAAACACGGCGGCCGGATCTTTGGACTTCAACAAGGTGGCAATCTGAGCCCGACTTTCTTCACGGATTACCCCGACCTGGATATGACGTAACTGGACTTTGCCGGATTGAACCCATGGACGTGCCTCTCGCCAAAGTTGATAACAATAAGGACAATTAGGATCTGAAAATACATAGACAATACGTGGCGCTGTTTTTTGCCCATCCTGAATCCAGGTGGCTTTTTCCAGAGTCTTCCATACATCATCCAGAACCGCCTGTTTGGCATGTTGATTCATGGCTTCAATCGACAGGTTTTCTCCTTTGGCATTATATAAGTCACCCTGGATGTAATATTTCTGGTCATTAGAAATAAATACCGTTCCAGGATGCTGATTGCTATGCCCGACCCAACCGGTCATACCGCTGGGTGCAGGAATTTGCTTCACAAACTGAAAGCCTTCCTGCGTAATCTGTGTTTTAAGGTCTGTCGCGGCTGAAGCAAAGGCCGTACTGCCTGCGAGCAACATAAAAATAAACGTACGTTGTGTCAGTCTCATCATAAAATTCACCCGGTCAAGTTAAGGTTGTAGAGAAATTTTGCTTAAATAGTGCTGCAACATTGCAGGACTTAACTCCCCCATATGCCGTTCTACCAGCTGGCCCTGTGCATTAAAGAACAAGGTACTCGGTAAGCCGAACATATTCAGCTGTTGAGGCAGCTCGCCATATGGATCAAGTAATACATTTTTAAAATCAAGCTGATAACGTTTTAAATAATCTCGGACTGTGACGCCATCTTCACCCTGATTCAGCATGATGAAATGAATGTCAGGATATTGATCATGGGCCTGCTGTAAAACCGGCATTTCTCGATGACACGGCGGACACCAGCTGGCCCACATATTAATCACCGTAGGCTGTCCGGCGAACTGCTGGAGTGCGATCTGCTCTGCTGCCTCACCTGTTTGATTCAAAGAAGAAAAGCTTAAATCTGGGAAATGTGTTTCCTGTTTCACACTGGCTTGCAGCGCTATACCTGTACCTAAAAGCAGCGTAAAAATAAAGATAAAGCTAAGCCTTGAGGTATAAGCCAAACCTTTATTTTTCCAGAAAAACCAACCCAATCCGAAGAGAGCACCGCCAATTAAATGAAATCCCTTGTCCTGAATTTTAAAGATGTCGATCATGGAAGTAGAATACGCATCCCAATGCAGCATGATAAAAACCATTCGTGCTCCGATCAGCCCGATCAACACACTGGTCCATAGGGAGTCCTGAAACACCTGAAAGATCGCTGGGTCCCAATTCAGTTTCCGGCTAACCAGATGAGCGACAATCGACACTCCAAGTAGGGCGACTAAAAGAATGATCAGTGTCCAAGGCAACATCAACGGACCAAGATGTAAGGCTTCAGAAGAAATCATGGCTGTCCTCCTGCCTGAAGCTGTTTTAATCGTGTCAGTAGCTGCTCTGCACTAAATGTGCCGGTCAGTCGAAGTCTGCGCTGCTCCTGCTGCGAAGCATCCAGCATGATCATGGTCGGCGGCCCCAGAATCTGCCACTGTTTTAATACGTCATCCTGACTTGGATGATAATGAGTAAGATCCAGCTTAATCCTCACAATATCCTGCAGCGCCCTCTGTACATCTTCACGCGGTAGCACTTCATGCTCAATAGGCTGACAGGCTACGCACCAGTCGGCATAGACATCAATAATGACAGCTTGTCCTTGAGACTGGACAAGTACGCGGCTCAGTTCCTCTGCCGTGCTTACCTTCTGCCATTCCAGTACGCGTTCTGCCTGAGTGATATTAAGCTGGGCAACAGCCTGGTTAAGCTGCCAAATACCTCCGGCAGCAAACAGAAGACTTAACACGGCCACTATGGTTTTCGGAATTGCCCGTGATAAATGAGGCAGCATTTTCAGCAGGCAATAGCCTGCAAGTAATAACAGGGTCAAGCCCAACAGGCTGAAATACACCACTCCCGGAATGAAGGGGCGTATAAAATAAATCGCCAGAGCCAGCATCACAAAACCAAAGCTGAATTTAAGACGATCCATCCATACACCGGGTTTAGGTAAATATTTTGCCCCAAATACTGAAGCAATAAATATCGGCAAGCCAAGACCCAGGCCAAGCACAAATAAATAGCTGGCGCCCATCACAGGCTGATTCAACTGAGAAACAAATAACAGGGCTCCGGCCAACGGCGCACTCATACAAGGGCCTACAATCAAGGCCGCGATCACGCCCATCAAGAAGGCACCGAACAATGTGCCGCCCTTTTGACGCTGCTGCCACTGGTCCAGACGCTGTAGCAGACCCTGTGGCAAGGACAGTTGAAATGCCCCGAACAGGTTAAAGGCAAACAGAACAAAGAGAAGAGCAAAAAAGCCAATGAATGCTGGACTTTGGAACCACCGCTGGAAGCTATAACCTAATTGCGCCACTGCCAGTCCCATCAACGCATAGACAATTGCCATACCTACAACAAAAGCGCCTGCAATCAATGCCGCCCGGTAACCGGTTTTACGCTGAACCAGAATTCCCGAAAGAATAGGAATCAGAGGCAAGGAACAGGGTAGAAAAGCCAACAGGATGCCGAGCCCTAAAAACACCAGTAAATTAATCAACAGATTCTGACTCGAAAGCAGGCTAAAAAAGAACTGGTCATTATTCCATTGAGATTGCATAGGGCTTGTGGCCTGATCAGACTGTGTCTGAAGTTCTGTCTGAGGGCTGATTTCACTTGCGGCCGGTGTCAGCGTTTTATCAGCGACTGGTTCAGTCTGCGGTAGCAAGACCGGAATTTCAGATATTTCTTCGATATCTTTATTACTTAAATTTTCTACTGCTGGCGCTGGTTTTTTTTCTTGAGCCAGTCCCGGTTCAGCGACTGGTTCAGGTTGCAATACAGCATTAGCAGTAGAGTCCAGATTTAACAGCTTTTTGGTTTCAGTGATTCTCTGGGCCGGCAACAATCCTTCAGCATCAGTTTGAATCGTGCTGCGTTGTACCGGATAACATAAGCCGCTTTCTGCACAACCTTGCCACTGAATACTCAGCGTTTGCTGGGGCTGCACTTTAATCTGTGTTTTGACTTGCCCATAATGTACTGGAGTCAGACCAAAATTGGGATCATCCTTATCTTGAGGTGCCGGCAAATCCAATTTGAGCGGTGTTTGCCCCTGACTGACTTTCAACTGATCATGATAAAGATAATAACCATCCGCAATCTTCCAGGTAAGTTCGGCTTTATCCTGGCTGGTCGATACCGCCTGGAACTGAAAAGCTTGATCAGGCGGCAGATAGTCAGCATAGGCATTATTTAGTCCTATGCACACCATGATCCAAAATACTCTGCAAATCCAAGCCATCATCCCTATCTCGTTTCATTTCATCACGGCCATTATCAGGAATCTAAAATTAAGGGAGCATTAACAGGCAGAATCATTTATAAAATAGACACAGTATCGGAAGGAAAGAGTATGTTCGTCGTCCTGGTAGAAGATGATCCCTATATTGCGCAGAGTATTTGTGCAGCTCTGGATTTTTTAAATATTTCTGTAGAGCATGTCAGTACAGCACGTACAGCGGATTATTTTGTCCGCCATAGCGCCGTAGATCTGTGTCTGCTCGACTTGGGACTGCCGGATCAGGATGGCCTGGAGTTACTAAAACAGTGGCGCCAGGACCAGATTCATCTACCTGTGCTCGTGCTGACAGCACGTTTACATACTCAGCAATGTGTAGAAGCCTTAAACCTGGGTGCTGATGACTATCTAACCAAGCCTTTTGAGCTGGATGAACTGATTGCCCGTATCCATGCCCTTAGCCGGCGCCATCGGGGCTTTTCATCGAATATCTTGCAGTTTGCAGACCTCAGCTTGAATCGCGATACCCAGGAAGTGTTCTATCAGCAGCAGGCCATTCAGCTGTCCAGACGTGAATACAGTTTACTGGAGACCCTGATGAGTCATCCCAACCAGATTCTGAAAAATGAGCAGCTACTGGATAAACTCTATGGTTATCAGGACAGTATTGAGAGCAATGCCTTAAATGTGCATATTTACCATCTGCGTCAAAAATTAAATGCTGATTTTATCCAGACCATCCGTGGTGTGGGTTATATGTTTAAAGCTCCCGGGGAAAGCTGATGCGTAGCTACAGTTTGAAATGGCGTCTGGTCATCAGCTTATTACTGGTCTTTTTGTGTTTATGGAGTATCGTTTTTGCCTGGCTGTACATTGACCTGCAAAAACGCCTGCAAGAGACGCTGGATCAACGCCTTTCTGCATCGGCGCATATGGTGGCGCGCCTGATTCAACAACTTCCCGTGCAAGCCATTCATCATGAACTGATACAGCAACCCAATAAATCGGCAGATGCTGAAAACCTGATTGCCTGTGAAGTGTCTCTGTTCAGCTCGGATATTTCAGTGGGCCAGCAGGTTTTGGCCAAAACCCGGGGAGCGCCTGCCAACCTGAGCCAACAGCCGTCTGGATTCAGCACCTGGCAATCTGGCGGCATTGAATGGCGCAGCTATGTACTGCGTAAAGGTGATATACAGATTGTCGCCGCTGAGCGCATGTTCCTGCGTGAATCCTTGTTACAGCAGATTTTACGATCCGTACTTATTCCCCTGATGCTTTCCTTATTGATCTGTACCATCCTGATTGTACTGATTATTCGCAGGGAATTTAAAAGCCTGGATGACATCGCCCAGCATTTAAGTCGAAAGAATTTAACCCTGACGGCGGCAACCCAATATTTAACCGATCTTGACCCTAGACATATTCCGCATGAAGTGCAGCCTTTCGTCGACAATTCAACACAACTGATTCAAAAGCTGCATCATAGTCTGGAAAATGAAAAAGTCTTTACGGCCTATGCCGCCCATGAATTACGCAGTCCTTTAACTGCCATTAAAACCCACGTCCAGCTGGCCCAGTTGATGGCACAGCACGAGGCATCGCCCAAGTTACAGCAAAATTTACAGCAGGCCGATACCAGTATCCGCAGATATGCCGAGCTTCTGGAGCAGCTTTTAACGCTTTCTTCTCTAGAACACAATAAAATAGAAGAATTAGGCTCAACAGAAGTAGCAAGCGTATTAAGACAAGTTATTCAAGACCTGCAACCAGCTTATCCTGCGCTTCAGACAAGCCTAAATATCGACTGGGAAAGCCTGACCAGCATTCAGCTGCCAGACTTTGCCTTATATACGGTTTTAAAAAACCTGATGGAGAATGCGGCTCTGCATGCACATGCCGATGTTATTTCTATATCTATGCAAGATAAATCTATGATTTTTCAAGATAATGGCAGCATATTGGATCAAACTGAAATGGAGAATCTGGGACAGCGTTTCTGGCGTAAATCTTCCCAGCAGCCCGGTCATGGCTTAGGTCTGTCTTTGGTTAAAACGCTCTTAAGAAAATATCATTACCATCTGGAATTTCAGGCTGCTCAGCCACATGGTTTAATGGTTAAATTAAGTCCATTGTCTGACTAAATACCTGATCAGAAAAAACTCAGGATTTAGGCCTGATCAATTGCAGACATAATGAAGTACACATTCATCCTGAAGATGAGCAGCGAGAAACTGATCAGCAAGACTATTTTTGCATTTTTCCACGCCCGTACTTAATATGCCGCTTATAGCAATTAATATTAAAAAGCCTAATGCTTTATCTTCTTAGCATCATACTTCTGCTCTTTCTTATCCATTACTACAGACTTCACCAGACGACCTCGATAACCAGTGAGTTTCTTCTATATCTGTTTATTTTTCTTATCATAATCTGCATCAGAAGTGCCTGGCGTGTTCTGACTTAAAAAAAACACTTAGCACCATCCAAAATCCATGCCTGACATCACAACACGGCGCGAATAGAATGCCTGTATATGACAAACCAACACGATGATATTCTGGGTATAGTCTTTTCACCTCACTAAAGCCGGTTTTAATTATAGGTATGGTCAAGGCACTAAGAGTTTAAGCACAGATAAAATGACTTTTAGAATCGGTTTCCCCTCAAACATCTAACCTAATCTGTGATTGCTATTTTTATAGGCTCTAAGCACGGCCTTTATATGCTCTCACCATCTGATCGCTGATATCTTCTGGATAACAAAGCGGCTTATACCCACCCGCCCGGTTATAAGCACTAAGCTTACCGCATCGACTCCCATTTTTTGCAGTATTGTATGGACAAGGACAATTTCCTGGATAACTTTCAATCGATTGCTGAATCATTTTTTGCTTAATCGCTTCAGTACTTTGTCCATTTTGTTTGGCTTCCGCCCCAAAAGCCAAACATAGTCCTAATAAAACTAGAATTTTTTTCATCATATTCACCTCTTAGACAGATTCTATACAGAGTGAATACTTATGTGAATTATTGACTTTTAAGTATTTCTTTAATTCATTAAAGTCATCTTTGAAACCATAAAAAACCCGCCATATATTAGCGGGTTGTTTCTCAAAACAGTCCTGTCTTATAGACGAACCAATTCCACAATTTTTTCAGCCAGTTCTTCAACCGCTTCTTGAACATAAGTCACATCAGCGTCTTCGCTCACTTCAGTTATAACCACCACACCCGTTTCACGAAGCAGCGCAACCTGCTCTGCGGTTAAACCTGATTTGGCAATAGCCACCACACCTTGTTGAATTAACAGGCTTTCTAGGGCTTGCGCACTTTCCAGTGCTTGGGCGGATACAGATACTATCGCAGGCTTCTGACCTAAACGTGCAGCACGATCTTCGGCAGTAACAGGATTGGTATGAACTACCCATTCAACCGCTTCCTCAACCATGCCGGCACCGACAGTTACGTTGCTTAAGCGGTCAATAAAGATAAACGAACCGGTATGGCGACTGTCCTGATAACGGTCAAAGACCACAGGCGCATCAAACTCGATGACGACATCGGCAATCGTATTCAGATTAAGCTGCTCTACCTGAGTTTTTTCCAGCGTATTCACGTCCACACGGTAATTAATCTGTTCCACTTTGGCAGGAACGATTTGTGTACCCAGCTTCACATTATAAAGCTTGCCCTTTACCAAAGGCTGATCATTCATCCATACCACAGAAGCACGAACTGAACGTGATGCCAAAGGTGTATCCCCTGCTTTGACCAGCATGTTGCCACGAGAAATATCAATCTCGTCATTTAGCGTCAAAGTAATGGCCTGACCTGCAAAGGCACGTGGCAAGTTACCATCAAAAGTCACAATTTCTTTTACCGTCGACTTTTTACCCGACGGCAAGGCCACAATCTCATCCCCTACTGCGATTTCACCGAGCGCGATTGTACCGCAGAACCCGCGAAAATCCAGATTTGGACGATTGACATACTGTACAGGTAAACGGAATTCCTGTTTGTCTGCCTGATGAGAAACCTCCACCGACTCAAGCGTCCCCATTAAGGTCTGCCCGGTATACCACGGTGTGTGTTCAGACTTGTTCACCACGTTATCGCCATTCAAGGCCGAAATTGGGGTAAATACGATATTCGCCGGTTTGCGATCCCCTAACTGATTCACAAAACTGGTGTATTCGGCCTGAATCTCGTTGAAACGTGCTTCAGAAAACTCCACCAGATCCATTTTGTTAATGGCAACAATAATGTTCTTAATACCAAGCAGGCTGGCAATAAAGGTATGACGGCGCGTCTGGGTCTGTACGCCATAACGGGCATCAATCAGGATAATCGCCAGATCCGCAGTCGACGCACCAGTCGCCATGTTACGGGTATATTGCTCATGTCCCGGCGTATCCGCGATGATGAACTTACGCTTTTCAGTCGAGAAATAACGGTAAGCCACATCAATGGTAATGCCCTGCTCACGCTCAGCTTGCAGGCCATCAACCAGCAAAGCCAGATCAGGTGCATCGCCAGTCGTACCAACTTTTTTTGAATCCCGGGTTACCGCTTGCAGATGATCTTCATAGATCAGCTTTGAATCATATAACAGACGACCGATCAGGGTCGACTTGCCATCATCTACATTACCGCAAGTCAGGAAACGCAGCAGGTCTTTATTTTCATGTTGCTTTAAGTAAGCCAGAATATCCTGGCTGATCAGTTCTGATTGATGAGACATGGCTCAAACTCCACAAATGCTTTAGAAATCAGTTTTAATCCTTCACGCACCTCCATCTTTCTTTCATAAAAAGAATGGTTATTCCCCCTCTTGCACCAAAAGAGGGTTAGGTGGGAGATTAATTAGAAGTAGCCTTCCTGTTTTTTCTTTTCCATCGAGCCCGCTTCATCATGGTCAATCATACGTCCCTGACGTTCAGAGCTGGTTGCAAGCAACATCTCCTGGATAATCTCAGGCAAGCTATCGGCTTCTGACTCGACTGCTCCGGTTAAGGGATAACAGCCCAGTGTACGGAAACGTACCGATTTCATTTCTGGAACTTCGCCTTGTTTCAGTGGCATGCGTTCATCATCTACCATAATCCAGGTGCCACCACGTTCAACTACCGGGCGTTTCGCTGCATAATACAATGGAACAATTGGAATCTGCTCCAGATAGATATATTGCCAGATGTCGAGCTCTGTCCAGTTCGACAATGGGAATACACGAATACTTTCGCCCTTGTTGACTTTACCGTTATACAGATTCCACAGTTCTGGACGCTGGTTTTTCGGGTCCCAACGGTGTTTGCTGTCACGGAATGAATATACCCGTTCTTTTGCACGTGATTTTTCTTCATCACGACGCGCGCCCCCAAAGGCTGCATCAAAACCATACTGATCTAGTGCCTGTTTCAAACCCTGAGTTTTCATGATGTCAGTATATTTGGAACTGCCGTGATCGAATGGATTGATGCCTGCATCGCGACCTTCTTTATTTTGATGAACGATCAAATCAAAACCATGGGTTTTTGCCATGTTGTCACGAAAGGTGATCATGTCTTTAAATTTCCAGCCCGTATCTACATGCAGTAGAGGAAATGGAAGTTTTGCAGGGTAAAACGCTTTTAGGGCTAAATGCAGCATAACAGCTGAATCTTTACCGATTGAGTAAAGCATAACCGGATTTTCAAACTCGGCAGCAACTTCGCGAATGATGTGAATACTCTCAGCTTCAAGCTGTTTAAGATGAGTAAGTCTTTCCTCATTTAATGACATGGACAACCTGCGGATTACACGTGTACTTAATGACACTTTATAGAAATTTATAATTATTATAGAGAGTAACTTTTTATAACGATTGCTTGTTTTATGATATTCATATCTCAAAAGCTCATATAAAACTTCACTAATATCAACTATCAATTTTAGTGAATCCAAATTTCAAGCTAAACTAGCACCATTCCATCAGCCTCCTCCTCAGGATATTTTTTATAGTTTTTTTAAAAAAATATAATAGAAAAATCAACTAAAGTGGGGTTCACAAGCGATAGAAAAAAAACTAGAGTTGCAAGAATTTACCCACTGAATTTTATTCTTTTATATGCCCTATAATGCTTTCGATCTTGCAACCTTAAAAGCCTCCCTGGAAAAAGCACGGCTTGCTGGTTATCTTTATCAGCATCAATCCTCTATTTTGGTATTACAGGAACCATTGACTGAAGATGGCAGCCCTTTAAATATTTATCTGCAGCATGAACTGACGGCAGACCAGATCGGCATCCAGTTTGGTTTGCGCCAACAGGAAGGACATTGGGAATATCTACTCGGTATTACCTACAGTAACCAGAATGCTGCTTATGAAATTGGTGCCGGTAATCTGAAAGGTGATCAAAAGGCCTTTAACCTGCTCTATGCTTTTTATAATTACCCTAAAGCCTTTTATCTGGTGGCTTTACCGCTCTCTGCAAATACCCAGACACTGGAACAGGCTTTGCAGCAACAGTTATTTAATCAGCCTGAACTTCAGTTTTTGGAAAGCGCAGTCAAAACCAATCCGATGGGTGAGCAGGTGAAATGGATGAAATCTTATCTTTTACAGCAGGCGCTGGACATGAAAGTTCGCATCCAAACTGCCCTACTTTAAGTGCTTCTACAAACGCTTCTCCCCTCCAGACTAGGATCATCATACTCACTTTCCCTACTCTCTCTTTTATACGTCCCCTCATGCTTGAATTTTCTTGTTTTGACTTTCATCTGTCCATTCGTCTAATAAATATTATAAAAATGAATTTATGATTAAAAACTTTGCGCTTGATCTTTTTCTATGCTTAACTCTCCTTAAGTGCATAACATTAAATACTAGCCTTTTTCAATTTTCATTCTAGTATTTTATGTAATCTATTGGATACAATTTGAATGATAACTGTTATCTTTTATCCATTATATATTTGACCATAACCATAAATATTTGAGACAATAGCAATGTGGGAACTGTTCACTCATCCTTCAAATATCGTATTCAGTATCAGCTTAAGCCTGATGCTGATGTTTGCAGCTTTGGAGTGCGTGCTATTGATTCTAGGAGGTGGCTCGCAGAATATTCTGGAGCAGTTCTGGCCCCATGACGCCATACAGGCCGATATTGCATTTGAACAGAATCCGGGAATATTGTTTAAAGTATTGGACTGGCTTTATATTCGCCAGTTACCTTTCTTTATCTGGCTGATTATTTTTCTGACCTGTTTTGGTTTGAGCGGCTTCTTGATTCAAGGCATTTTTGAATATTTTAGTAATCAGTTGTTCAACGTTTGGATTATCACCCCTGCCTGTCTGTTGCTGTGCATGCCTGTTGTACGCTGGTGGGCAATGCTGGCCACTAAAGTTATTCCTCAAGAAGAAACCACAGCCCTCTATAGTGACGAGCTGCTTGGATGCAAAGCCATTATTATTTTAGGTGAAGCCAAGCTAAATTCTCCTGCACAGGCCAAGGTGCGTGATCCATATGGTCATACGCATTATGTACTGGTTGAACCGGAACAGAATCATATTCTTCAGCAAGGTCAGATAGTTGTGCTAACCCAAAAAACTAAAAATGGCTTCCAGGCCATAGAGTATTAGGGTCTGTTGGCAATTCGTCTACGTTTGCAACTGGAAAGATATATTTCGCAAGATTTTTAGTTAAGACAAGGCGTGAGGCAGGAAATCCAGTCTTCTAAATGCATGATTTATTACTAAATAGTAGCAAAAATATGCTCGTTCCGAAAGGCAGTAGCTCGTTTCCTTCTGCACCCTCATTTGCGGTTTTTATTTAATCCCTTGCTTTATGCAAGCTATTTTTATTTTCCTCTGCATCTCTAACAGTAAAGAATACAGAACACTACATAAATTCTCCCAGAGCCAGGTTTTTTCTATTACAGTATTTATCCTGATTTTGTTTTTTATAGTAAGCCTCATGTCTTATTTTTTAGATAAAAAAAAATTGAATACCCTACTGATGTGTATAACAACTCTGCCTTTATTTGCATGCAACCCCTTATCTCACTCCAAGGCACCGGTCTTCATTAAAAACCATCCAATTAATGTGCTTGTTGCGAAATACCAAGCAGAAAACCTTCCACCTTCTAAAATGATCAAAATTGATCAAATGCGTATTATGCATATTGATCTCGACTACGTTTTCGATACTGATAAAGAGCAGCAACAACGCAATATTAAAGCTTTGATTGCACGTATCCAGCAAATCCAACCTAATACGATATTTTTACAAGCATTTGCCGATCCGGATGCCAATGGGTCGGCAGATCAGGTTTATTTTAAAAACAGGCATATTCCAACACGAAATAATTTATTCCCTACAGTTCTTAGCGAAATTAGACAGTACACTCAGGTTAAACAGATCTATGCATGGCTTCCGCTGATTGCTTGGGAGTTTCCGGAAACTGAGTCTCTTCAGTATGTGACTCATAGCCAGGGAGCTGGCTCAGGCTATATTCGTATCAGCCCTTTTGACCCCAAAAATATGAACTTAGTGGCAGAGATTTTTATTGATTTTATTCAGAATAATCCAGTCGACGGCATTTTATATCATGACGATATTACCCTCAGTGACTATGAAGATAACTCTCAAGTCGCTAAAAAAATCTATAGCTCTTGGGGATTTAAAGATTTATCTATTTTAGGTCAACCACAACATCCTGAACAGTTTAAATTTGCACAATACAAAACTGCTTATCTTGACCAGTTTGCAGCAGGCATTAGCCAGATTTTAAAAAAACAACAACCTCACCTGCTGACCGCACGCAATATGTATACTCCCGTTGTACTCAATCCGAAAAGTGAACAATGGTTTAGTCAATCTCAAGCCAGTACACTGGCGCATTATGACTATAATGCAATTATGGCCATGCCCTATATGGAAGAAAGCACGAATCACCAGCAATTTTATTTAGACCTTATTGCTCAGGCAAAAAAATACGACCCAACTTTGGATCGTACGATTTTCGAGCTTCAAGCAGTCAACTGGAGAAATAATCAAAAAATCTCCACTCAAGAACTCGCTAAAACTATGGAGTTACTAAAACAACATGGTGTTAAACACTTTGGCTATTATCCTGACGATTTTGTGCAGCAACATCCACATGCGTCCACTTTGCAGTCGGTATTTCCAGCTGATCACTCAGATCATAAGCCCTAAGTTTACCTTCTTCACTGTAGTGTAAGGTGATATTTTTTGCTTGCTGTAAACGCCTGATATCATAAGCATTTACACTGAAACTTTGAGCCAGATCCGAGGTTGTGACGTTCTTCGGAGATAATCGCTTTTCCTTATTATGAAAACGATACCAGTTATAACCTGCCCAAAGAAATAGACATGAAATGAACGTCGCGATAAGTCCCATCAACTGAAATAAATTTAAGGATTCTTTGGGCATTTCGGCCACAACCAGCTGGTCATAGACCAAACCGCCTTCCACCCACCAAAAGAACAAGGTCAGCAACGGCATAAACAACCACATCCATACCACCCAGCCGCATGCCAATAAGCTATAACCTACCGCCTTATTACGAACATATTCAGGTTGATCAATATAAGCAGGAATATCGAGTAATGCTTTGTCGGTAACGACTTTAAATACTTCCTTTTTTTGCATCTCCGGCCTCCCTTCTAAAGCCACGATCTGGACTCACCCATCGCGCACGTTTTTGAGTTTTTAATAATGTTTTAGGCACCGCAACCACTGTGGTCATCATAGTCAAAACCCAGAAAAATAAAGGATACCAGATGACCCAAAAATAGTTTCTTAAAATACGGCCACGGTCATAGCGGTTATCAATCATCAGACTGACAAAAAACTGAATAAGACAGGTGACCCCTAGAATTACTCCATACCACTGTGGAACCAGTGATTGGATGGCCCACTCACCCGGCAAAGGAAAAAATAGCCCATACAGGTAAAGCAATATAATACCAAACATGACATAGGCCCAGACAATACTGATCATCGACTCGATCACAACCGGCCACATACGGCGTAAACGCCAGTTAAACATTTTTGGAGTATATGCCAATAGCACTTCAATCCCACCTTGAGCCCAGCGCAGGCGTTGTTTCCATAAGCCTTTAAAGGTTTCAGGCATATGAAGATAAAAAAATCCCCAGTTAGGGGATTTTTTTAAAGAAGTTTTAACTTACACTAAACCTTTGTCTTTCAATACTTCCAACATAGTAGAACCAAGCTCAGCCGGACTACGCGTATACGCCATTCCTGCACGTTCAAAAGCTGCAAATTTCTCTTCTGCAGTGCCCTTTCCGCCTGAAATGATCGCACCGGCATGCCCCATACGCTTGCCTTTTGGTGCTGTTACACCCGCGATATAACCGACTACCGGCTTAGTGACATTCGACTGGATATATTCTGCTGCTTCTTCCTCAGCAGTCCCGCCAATTTCACCAATCATAATAATGGCTTCAGTTTCAGGATCTTCCTGGAACAGTTTTAAGCAATCAATCTGGTTCATGCCCGGAATTGGATCACCTCCAATACCGATACAAGTTGACTGCCCCAAACCTAGCTTCGTAGTTTGCGCAACGGCCTCATAGGTCAAGGTACCTGAACGCGAGATAATTCCGATTTTACCTTTCTGGTGAATATGGCCTGGCATAATTCCGATCTTGCATTCTTCAGGTGTAATAATCCCTGGGCAGTTTGGACCAATCAGGCGTGTACCATTGCCATTGGTTTCAAGATAACGCTTAGCCTTTAACATATCGAGTGTTGGTACGCCTTCAGTGATCACCACAATCAAACCAATACCAGAATCCACCGCCTCTACAATTGAATCCAGTACGAAAGGCGCAGGAACATAAATGACAGAAGCATCCGCATTGGTTTCACGAACCGCCTCACGCATGGTATTAAATACTGGTAGATCCAGATGGGTCTGACCACCCTTGCCTGGGGTTACCCCGCCCACCACTTGGGTACCATAAGCAATCGCTTGTTCTGAATGGAATGTGCCGTTTTTGCCAGTGAAGCCCTGTACCAATACTTTCGTGTCTTTATTAACTAATACGCTCATGTTAGATACCCCTTAAGCTTTCACAGCAGCAACGATTTTTTCTGCAGCATCAGCAAGGCCTGTTGCAGAAATTAATTTCAAACCAGATTTATCCAGTAATTGTGCTCCTAATTCTGCATTGTTCCCTTGCAGGCGAACAACCACAGGCACTGTCACATTCACTTCCTGAACTGCTGTAATAATTGCTTCAGCAATCATGTCACAACGTACAATTCCACCAAAAATATTGATCAATACTCCTTGTACAGAGCTATCTGCCAAAATAATCTTAAAGGCTTCAATCACGCGATCTTTGGTTGCGCCGCCACCGACATCAAGGAAATTAGCCGGCTGTCCACCATAGAGCTTGATAATATCCATGGTTGCCATCGCAAGACCGGCCCCATTGACCATACAACCAATATTGCCCTCTAGTGCCACATAGTTCAAATCAAATTCAGAAGCTTTTAATTCACGCTCATTTTCCTGTGAGGTATCACGTAGTGCTGCAATCTCAGGCAGACGGTATAAAGCATTTGAATCAATACCAATCTTAGCATCCACACAAAGAATATCGCCATTTTCACGCACAGATAGCGGGTTAATTTCAAACAGGGCAAAATCATTTTCTATGAATGCGTCATAAGCTGCACTCATAATTTTGACAAACTGATTGATTTGCCCATCTTTAAGTTTTAGTGCAAAAGCGGCTTGACGTGCCTGAAATGGCAATAGACCAACCAGCGGATCTACCTCAACTTTAATAATTTTTTCCGGGGTTTCTTCTGCGACTTTTTCAATATCAACACCACCTTCGGTGGATACCATAAAAGTGACTCGGCGGCTTGAACGGTCCACCACAGCCCCTAAGTACAACTCACGCTCAACGGGATATACATCTTCTGATACCAGAATACTGTTTACCGGCTGTCCATTAGCATCCGTCTGATAAGTCACCAGACTTGAGCCAATAATCTGATTAGCATATTCGGCTGCTTCTTCTGCCGACTTTACCACTTTAACACCACCTGCCTTACCACGACCACCCGCATGAACTTGGGCCTTGAGGACTGCAAACTTTCCACCTAATTGCTCAAATGCCTGTACGGTTTCATCAGCATTAGTGGCAAGTATGCCTTCCTGTACTGGCATACCATATTTTTTTAATAACGCTTTGGCTTGATATTCATGTAAATTCATTGATTAACCTTTTACTACTTATTTGACTTGTTATACATCGACCCATATTTCTTGATTCACAATCAAGATTGGTGTTTTAGAACTCAATGTTGTTTCTTATCTTTATTCTTAGATGATTATTCATATAAAAACAACCACCAAATGCAAAAAGAGCGGCTTAAGCCGCTCTTTTTGGTATTACTTACGTTTACGCTGAATCGCGTGAATCGCTCGTCCATCCACTGCTAAAGCTGCTTCATGTACAACTTCAGAGAAGGTGGGGTGACCAAAAGTCATCAATTGCAGATCTTCAACACTCGATACAAACTCAAGTGCGATCATACCTTGGTGAACAATATCAGACGCAGCCGGCCCAATCACATGCATACCCAGTAAACGGTCAGTTTTGGCATCCGCAACAAATTTCACGAAACCAGCATTTTCACCTGCCGCCATGGCACGACCATTCGCAGCGAAGCCAAATTGGCCAGTCTTCACTTCGTGGCCTTTTTCTTTCGCCTGCTCTTCGGTTAAACCTACCCACGCCGCTTCAGGGTGTGTATAGATAACTGAAATGATAGTGTCGTAGTTGACTTGTGCAGCATGACCGTGGATACGTTCAACTGCCATAACACCTTCTTCCATGGCTTTATGTGCAAGCATTGGACCACGTACCAAGTCACCAATTGCGTATACGCCTTCAATAGAAGTTGCACACCAATCATTTACTTCAACTAAACCACGTTCAGTCAGTTTGATCCCACAGTCATCAGCCAACAGGCCTTCAGCATAAGCACGACGCCCTACACACACGATCAACTTATCGAAAGTTTGAGTTTTTTCTTCGCCACCTTGTGTGTATTTAACTGTAACTTCACGGCCATTCACTTCGGTGCCAGACACTTTCGCGCCAACACGGATATCTAGACCCTGTTTAGTTAACAGTTTTTGATAGTCTTTTGCCAAGGCTTTATCCGCCATTGGTAAAAAGGCATCCATTGCTTCAAATACAACAACTTCAGCACCCAGACGACGCCAGACAGAGCCAAGCTCCAGACCGATAACACCTGCACCAATCACGCCCAAACGCTGAGGTACTTCCTGGAACTCAAGTGCACCAGTCGAGTCAACAATAAGGTCTTGATCAACAGGCGCTACCGGAATATTGACCGGCACAGAACCGGTTGCCAAAATGACATACTTCGGTTCTAAAATTTGAGTTTCACCTTCGTGCGACACAAATTCAACTTTTTTGCCTGCCAGCAATTTACCCGTACCTTTTAACCATTCGATACCGTTGCCTTTCAAAAGACCGTCGATACCCATGGTTAATTGGTTAACAATTTTGTCTTTACGAGCAAGAAGTTTTGCAAGGTCAAATTTCACTTCACCAGTCGTAATACCGTGATCATCTAAGTGATGCACTGTATCTTCATAACGGTGAGAAGAATCAAGTAACGCTTTAGATGGGATACAACCCACGTTTAAGCAGGTACCACCTAGAGATGGCTTGCCTTTATGAATACGTTTTTCGATACAGGCAACTTTATAGCCAAGTTGCGCTGCACGGATTGCAGCTTCATAACCACCAGGGCCGCCGCCAATAACAACAAGATCAAATTGTTGAGACATTTTTATCTCCAAAAATGGGCTTAGAGGATCGCCCTAAGCCCATGCTTTATTTTTTAGAATTAAAGGTCAAGGATCAGTTTAGCTGGCTCTTCTAACAATTCTTTGATTGTTACCAAGAAGCCTACTGCTTCCTTACCATCAATCAGACGGTGGTCATAAGAAAGTGCCAAGTACATCATTGGTAGAATTTCAACCTGACCATTCACCGCCATTGGTCGCTCCTGGATTTTGTGCATACCCAGAATTGCTGTTTGTGGTGTGTTCAAAATTGGCGTAGAAAGTAATGAACCGAAAGTACCACCATTAGTAATGGTGAATGTACCGCCAGTCATATCTTCGATACCCAGTTTACCGTCACGTGCCTTAGCAGCATATGCACGGATACCACTTTCAACTTCAGCATAGTTCATGCGATCGGTATCACGAAGTACAGGAACCACTAGACCACGGTCAGAAGATACTGCTACACCGATGTCGTAGTAACCATGGTAAACGATGTCTTCACCATCAATAGACGCGTTTACTGCAGGGTAACGTTTAAGTGCTTCAGTTGCTGCCTTAACAAAGAATGACATGAAGCCCAGACGCGCACCGTGGCGTTTTTCGAATGCATCTTTATATTGAGCACGCATGTCCATGATTGGTTTCATGTTTACTTCGTTGAACGTCGTCAACATTGCTGTTTCTTGAGTTGCAGCAAGTAGACGTTCAGCAACACGCTTACGAAGACGTGTCATTGGAACACGTTTTTCAATACGTTCACCAACAGCCACACTTAATGGTGCAGCAGCAGGAGCAGCTGGCTTCGCCTGGTGATTTGCCACGTCTTCTTTAGTGATACGACCACCACGGCCTGTACCTTCTACATCGCTTGCAGCAATACCAGTTTCAGTCAAGGCTTTACGCACTGCAGGCGCTTGATCTTGTACTTGCTGACGCTCAACAATTGGTGAATTACCTGCTTCAGTATTCGCCGCAGCTTGTTCAACTTTCTCTTCAGACTGAACTGCCTGAGTTTGAGCAGCACCAGAAACAGCGCCTTCTTCAAACTGTGCAATCACTTCAGCTGAAAGTACTGTATCACCTTCGTTTTTCACGATTGATGCAATAGTACCGTCTGCAGGAGCAACAACTTCTAAAACAACTTTATCTGTTTCAATATCGCAAATCACTTCATCACGTGATACTGCTTCACCTGGCTGTTTGTGCCAAGTTGCGATCGTACCGTCCGCAACTGACTCTGGGAATACCGGTGCTTTAATTTCGGTTGCCATTCTTTAGAATCTCCTGATTATTCAGCATCGATCGCAAGCGCGTCGTTGATGAGCTGAGCTTGTTGTTTTGCATGCAAATATGGTGAACCACATGCCGGTGCAGCAGAAGCTTCACGGCCTGCGTAGCTAATACGTACTTGTTTACCTGATTTCATTACATCATCGTATAAACGAGGTGCGATGAACAGCCAAGCGCCCTGGTTTTTCGGCTCTTCTTGCGCCCAAACAATTTCTTTGATGTTCGGATAAGCAGCAAGGACTTCCGCCAGACGTGCTTCAGGATATGGATACAATTGTTCAATACGTACAATCGCAGTATTGTTCAATTCTTTTTCACGACGTTTTTCTAGTAAGTCGTAGTAAACCTTACCACCACATAACACGAGACGAGTCACATCTGCCTTGTTGATGTTGTCGATTTCGTCAATCACTGTCTGGAATGTGCCAGTTGCCAGCTCATCCAGGGTAGAAACCGCCAGCTTATGACGCAGTAATGACTTCGGTGACATGATGATCATTGGTTTACGGATCGGGCGGATCGCCTGACGACGTAAAGCATGGAAAATCTGTGCAGGGGTAGTCGGTGTCATCACTTGCATGTTTTCTTCAGCACATAACTGCAAGAAACGTTCCAGACGTGCAGAGGAATGCTCAGGACCCTGACCTTCATAACCGTGTGGAAGTAGCATAGTTAAGCCACACACACGCTCCCACTTGGTTTCACCAGATGAAATAAACTGGTCAATCACCACTTGTGCACAGTTTGCAAAGTCACCGAACTGCGCTTCCCAGATAATCAAGCTCTTTGGAAGAGTTGTTGCATAGCCGTATTCAAATGCCAGTACTGCCATTTCAGACAATAATGAGTCATAAATTGCAACACGCGGCTGGTTCTCTTTGATATGGCACAATGGAATATAAGTTGAACCATCCACCTGATTGTGCAGTTTCGCATGACGATGTGAGAAAGTACCACGACCTACATCTTCACCAGTTAAGCGCACCAGATAACCATCATCCAGAAGAGAGGCATAAGCTAAAGTTTCAGCAGCACCCCAGTTCAACGGTATTTCACCAGTCTGCATTTTCAGACGGTCATCAATGACTTTAGACACTTGGCGTTGCATGACAAAACCTTCTGGAAGCTCACGCATTTTTTTGCCAAGTTCTTTTAGGCGCTCAAGTGAACAGGTCGTGTCCCACTCGTCTGTGTAGTCATGACCCAGATAAGGTGTCCAGTCCACAAACATTTTTTTGTTCGGCTTAAGAACCAGAGCGTTAGCAACATGATTGCCCGCTTCCAGATCAGCGCGATAGCTATCAATTAACTGGTCTGCTTCTGCACGGTCAAGCACGCCTTGTTGTACCAGCTGATCTGCATAAAGCGTACGAGTTGTCGGCTTCTTGTTGATCACTTGATACATCATTGGCTGGGTTGCAGCCGGCTCATCCGCTTCGTTATGACCACGACGACGGTAACAGAACATGTCAATCACGACATCTTTACGGAAAGTATGACGGAAATCATGTGCCAGTTGAGAAACGAAAATCACCGCTTCAGGATCATCACCATTGACATGGAAGATCGGTGCCTGAATCATTTTTGCAATATCAGTACAGTATTCTGTAGAGCGCGCATCACGTGGGTCAGAGGTTGTAAAACCAACCTGGTTATTGATGACGATATGAACCGTACCACCTACTGTATAGCCACGCGTTTGTGACATCTGGAAGGTTTCCTGGTTAACGCCCTGACCTGCAAATGCCGCATCACCGTGAACGATAAGCGGTAATACATCATCACCACCAATGTCTTTACGACGGACTTGGCGTGCACGTACCGAACCTTCAACCACTGGTCCAACAATCTCAAGATGCGACGGGTTAAATGCCAGTGCCAAGTGAACTTCGCCACCCGGAGTCATGACGTTAGAAGAGAAACCTTGGTGATATTTAACGTCACCAGAACCTTTCTTGTGGATTGATTTACCTTCAAACTCACCAAACAGGTCAGCCGGGTTTTTACCCATGATATTGACAAGAAGGTTCAGACGGCCACGGTGTGGCATACCAATAACCACTTCTTTACAGCCTACTGAGCCAGCACGCTGAATAATCTCATTCACCATTGGAATGAAAGATTCACCACCTTCAACACCGAAACGTTTCGCACCAACAAATTTATTACCCAGATATTTTTCCAGGCCTTCTGCAGCAGTCAAGCGCTCCAGAACATGCTTTTTCTGTTCTGCATTTAAACCATACTGACCGCGCGCACTTTCCAGACGCTGCTGGATCCAGCGTTTTTCTTTAGTGTCCACGATGTGCATGTATTCAGCACCGATTGAAGAGCAATAAATTGCTTCCATCGCCTGAACCATTTCACCCAGGGTCGCTTCTTCTTTACCAATAGCGAGATTGCCGGTATTGAACACAGTGTCCAGATCAGACTGGGTTAAACCATGCGCAGCAAGATCCAGATCTGGAACAATTTCACGCTTTGCCAAACCTAATGGATCGAGTTTTGCTTTCTGGTGACCACGATTACGGTAAGCAGCAATCAGCTGTAATACGCCAATTTGACGACGTTCATGCTCTGAGCTTACTGCTGATTGGATAACAGGCTGAATACGGCTTGAATTGCGACCTAAAAGTAGGAATTGCTCACGTACATTACTGTGTGGTTGATCACCTTTTGGGAATTTATCGAAGTACGCTCTCCAGTCAGCACCTACTGAGTCTGGAGCAGTGAGGTACTGCTCATAAAGTTCTTCAATATACGCTGCACTATCAGCGGAAAGTTCAGTGTCAAGACGCAGAGCGTCAGCAACTTCTTGCATTTGTGGACCCATTTCCTATTGCAAAAACATTTTCAGGATGCTTTTTAAGCAAAACCCAGGATTTTTAATGTCAAATTTGTAATATGACATTAGTCCCCCATAAGGCATAAGCCATGAGGCGTTATCACCACACCAAGTAAACCTTGATATGTTTAATGAATAATAACGCCCCTCAGCGGCATCATCACTCATTGAATACCCGATCGTGACCGAGCAATTTTTTTGCAAATCGACTTAGGAAAAACAAGGTTTTAACGCATATTTTTGCTAAAGCGACTTTTATATAACCTTATATAACACTCTCTTTCAGTTGCAGTGTTTAAAAAATGTACCCAAGCGGCACACTTTTTCGATTTAAACTTAGGCTAAATGCTAACATGTTATCAGTTTTCAATTGATTTTTTTGACACATACCTCCTATAAATTGGCTAAATACAGTGTAGAAGTTTTACTCTACTATATGGTGCTGTATTTAAAAATCAGATTCAACGTAGACTTAAGTCCAAGACTTTCCTAACGAATCAAGATAAATAAAAAGAGAGCAAATCTTTCAATCCACTCCCTTTACACCAGCAGTTATATAATAACATCCTTCTGTTTATTTTTCAGGTCACTTTTACATCTAAAAACCATAAATGAATAAAATAATCAGATGCATGTTCATAGTTGAGGTCAGCACCTGATATTTTGCGCCTTTTTTCTCTAACCCACATGATGTATTTTAAGCATTACATCCCTGTTTTTTTATTTATCATTTTTACATCTAGCTCAAACATATAAAAAAAAGCACACCAGTAGGTGTGCTTTTTTTTGGGAACTGATTTCTCAGTCTATTAGATTAGCCTGCCATATCTAAAAGCATATTACGGATGTGACCGATTGCTTTAGTTGGGTTCAGACCTTTCGGACATACCGATACACAGTTCATGATACCTTTACAACGGAACAATGAGAATGGGTCGTCAAGACGAGCCAAACGCTCCTGAGTACCTGTATCACGCGAATCAATAATGAAACGGTATGCATTCAACAATGCTGAAGGACCCAGGAACTTGTCCGGGTTCCACCAGAATGATGGGCATGAAGTTGAACAACATGCACAAAGAATACATTCATACAGACCATCTAGATGCTCACGCTCTTCTGGAGACTGCAAACGCTCTTTTGGTGGCGCAGGCTGGTTGTTGATCAAGAACGGATGAATCTTGTTGTACTGATCGTAGAACTGATTCATGTCTACCACCAGGTCTTTTACGACAGGAAGACCTGGAAGTGGACGAATAGTAATTTCATTTGGCAGATCATTGAGGTTCCAAAGACACGCCAAACCGTTTTTACCATTAATATTCACACCATCAGAACCACAGATCCCTTCACGACATGAGCGACGGAATGTCAAAGATTCGTCCTGAACTTTCAATGCAAGAAGCGCATCAAGCAACATACGGTGCTTATCAGTCAATTCAAGCTTAAAAGTTTGCATGTACGGTGCTTTATCCTTATCAGGATCGTAGCGGTAGATATGAAATGTACGAGTACCTCTACTCATCTTAAATCTCCTGATTAGAATGTACGTGGTTTCGGTGGAATAGCCTCTACCGAAAGTGGCTTATAACGTACTGGCTTATACTCAAGACGGTTATCCGCAGAGAACCACAAAGTGTGTTTCATCCACTCATCGTCACGACGGCCATATGGATACTCTGGGTGATCCGGCGACTCTTCAAAGTCCACTACGGTGTGGGCACCACGACATTCTTTACGTGCAGCAGCTGAAATTAATGTCGCTTTTGCAACTTCATACAAGTTTTCCACTTCTAACGCTTCAATACGTGCAGTGTTGAAAACTTTAGACTTGTCTTTCAAATGAATGTTGCGAACACGCGGCTCGATCGCAAGAATCTGTTTCACACCCTCTTCAAGAAGCGCAGTGGTACGGAACACACCCGCGTGGTCTTGAACGATGTCACGAATTGCATCGGCAACTTCTTGAGCATTTTCACCACTGGTTGATTCGTCCAGTTTACGAATACGCGCAACTGTTTCTTCAAGCACATTTGGTGGAAGTGGCTGATATTCATCACCGTGATGTTTAGTCACATAATCAATGATATGTTCGCCCGCAGCTTTACCAAATACAACCAAGTCAAGCAGTGAGTTAGTACCTAGGCGGTTGGCACCGTGTACAGACACACATGAACATTCACCGATGGCATAGAAACCTTTTACCGGTTTAACAAAGTTACGCTCACCCGCATTGGTCGAGTAAACATCTGTGTCTTTGTTGTAGTTCGCTTGCAGCTCTTGAGTCTCACGACTTTCAGGAATAACTACCTGACCATGAATATTCGTTGGAATACCACCCATTTGGTAATGGATTGTTGGCACTACAGGAATTGGCTCTTTAGTGATGTCAACGTTCGCGAATTTCTTACCAATCTCGAATACAGATGGCAGACGCTTCATGATCGTATCAGCGCCCAGGTGAGTCATATCAAGAAGGATATAGTCTCCTTTAGGACCACAACCACGGCCTTCCTTGATTTCCTGGTCCATAGAGCGTGATACGAAGTCACGCGGCGCCAAGTCTTTCAAGGTTGGAGCATAACGCTCCATGAACGGTTCGCCGTCTTTGTTACGAAGGATTGCACCTTCACCACGACAACCCTCAGTTAACAATACGCCTGCACCCGCAACACCTGTTGGGTGGAACTGCCAGAATTCCATATCTTGTAATGGAATACCTGCACGCGCCGCCATACCAAGACCGTCACCAGTGTTGATATACGCGTTAGTAGATGCACGGTAAACACGACCCGCACCGCCAGTTGCAAACAAGGTTGCTTTGGCTTGGAATACTGCAATTTTACCAGTTTCTTGGTCAATTGCTGTTACACCCAGTACATCACCTTCTTCATTACGGATCAGGTCAAGCGCAATCCACTCTACAAAGAATTGAGTGCCCATTTTCACGTTGCTTTGATAAAGCGTGTGAAGAAGCGCGTGACCCGTACGGTCAGCTGCAGCACATGCACGTGGAACTGCTTTTTCACCGTAGTTGGCAGAGTGACCACCGAATGGACGTTGGTAAATTGTACCGTCCGCGTTACGGTCAAATGGCATACCTAAATGTTCTAATTCGTATACCACTTGAGGTGCTTCACGCGTCATGAACTCGATCGCGTCTTGGTCACCTAACCAGTCAGAACCCTTCACCGTGTCATAGAAGTGATAGTGCCAGTTATCTTCTTGCATATTACCAAGAGATGCACCAATACCACCCTGTGCTGCCACAGTATGTGAACGCGTCGGGAATACTTTAGTCAGTACTGCTACTTTCAGACCCGCTTGAGCAAGCTGGTAAGAAGCACGCATACCAGAACCACCACCACCAACGATAACTGCATCGAAAGTTTCATGTGGAATATTTGTGTAATCGTCTTTAGGGGTTATAGCGCCCATGATTGTTTCCTATCAATTCGCCCAAAAAATCTGGATCGCCCAGATCGCATATGCAAATACAGCAATAATCATTGCTGAAGTCAGTACAAGGCGTAAACCTGAAGCTGATGGACCCATCTGACGAGTAGTTACATAGTCAGTAAATACTTGCCACATACCAATCCACGCATGCGCAACAAGAGATAAGACAGACAATAAAGATAAAACCTTCATTGGAGTTGTCATCATAAAGCCGTACCACTGTTCAAAAGTAAAACCGCTGTTGCACAGGATCCAACCTAGAATAACAACAGTATAAACAGCAAGAACAACGGCACTTATACGCTGGATAAACCAGTCGCGTGAACCTGAACCCGTTAAACCAGTAGCACTTTTCATTAGAGTACGATCCATACAAATGACGCAACGATACCGATTGCAGACAAGATTAATGCGATAGTAGCTGCTGTGCGACCACTTTGCAGTTCTTCTGCAACACCAACGTCAGCAAGTAAATGCTTAACACCAGCGATAAAGTGGAAAATTAAACCGGCTACAAATACCCATACGATGAAGCGCACAATAAAACCGTTAAAGATTTCCTGTACTTGTGCAAAACCCTCTGGTGAAGACAATGATTTGTCTAAAATCCACAAAAGGACCGGTACGAGTAAAAATACGATGACACCTGAAAGACGGTGTAGAATTGATGCAATAGCCACGGGTGATTTTAAGTTTACTTCTAAAACTTGACCCATGGACAAATTGACAGGTCTGTTGCTTTTCACAGCGGGCATCCTGTAGTTAAAAACTCCATCCGGAGTTTGTTGGAATTAATTCGAAGGAAAGCTGGCATTGTCAGGCAAATACATGCCGAACGTAAAACGACACTGAATTATAAAACGTCAACTATTAAAACACAAACAGCTCACTCAGGCTTTTTAGGCAAAAAACCTTTAAATAAGAATCATTAACAAAAACCCCTCAATGAACCCACCAAAATATAGCTTAGTGTTTTATGCTTATATAATTGTTTTTAAATAATTAAGTAGATAAATTCGCCCTGTTGCCTGATTTATTCCTATACCGTTTGAATTTAGACTAAAGATGAAGAATCTTGTCTTAAATTGTAAAGTACGGGCTTCTTTTTTGAGTTAAATCAAATATCTGCATTTATAAAACAAATAACAATTATGACCAAAATGAATGATATACAAAACCCCCTCATTAAAAGAAAGACCTAGCCAACTTGGTTTATTGATAGTTTTTTCAACCCTTTTAAGCATTTTAGATTTAAAAAATCACTTACCCAATCTCTATAAATAAGGTTTCCAACCTCTTCCAAATAAATATCAGCTACTTTTTAACCAATTAAACTGAGAATCAGGTCTCAATCTAGAACTTTTATTTATAATCTCTTGATCCTTTAAATAATTTTGAAAAATTATCTAAGTTATGAGATTTAGATAGGTTTCAGGAGAAGCTGGCAAATTCAAGTAATTTTAATTGCTCTTTTTAAGTTTTAAAAAAATGCTGATAAATAACTGCTACAGGTGATTTTTTTCTGCACCTTCTCTTGAATTTGACTTATTATAGCGCCTTGGTACTGTGATTCTATTGGACTTTTTATCTCTTGGTGAATTAACTAAACCGCTGTGCAAGCGTCATTTTTTCATCCATAAGTATAATTGACAAAATTTCAGTAGCCACTAATCTTATAGCAAATTTTTGACCCGTCCGTTTTGTACATTAAAAGATTGATAGCAAATCGGATATACATTCACCAGGACAGGAGATCTATTGAATGTCTGAAGCAACTGGCAAGAAAGCCGTTTTACAGCTTGATGGCAAAGAAATTGAATTACCAATTTACAGCGGCACATTGGGCCCAGATGTAATCGACGTTAAAGATGTGTTGGCTGCAGGTCACTTTACTTTTGATCCTGGTTTCATGGCGACCGCTTCTTGCGAATCTAAGATTACATTTATTGATGGTAACAAAGGTGTACTTTTACACCGTGGCTATCCAATCGACCAGTTAGCAACTAAAGCTGATTACCTTGAAACGTGCTACCTGCTTTTAAATGGTGAGCTTCCAACAGCTGAGCAAAAAGAAGAGTTTGACGCTAAAGTTCGTAACCATACTATGGTTCACGACCAAGTTAGCCGTTTCTTTAACGGTTTCCGTCGCGATGCTCACCCAATGGCGATCATGGTAGGTGTGGTAGGTGCGCTTTCTGCGTTCTATCACAACAACCTGGACATCGAAGATGTTAACCATCGTGAAATTACAGCGATCCGCTTAATTGCCAAAGTTCCTACTTTAGCAGCCTGGAGCTACAAATACACCGTTGGTCAACCATTCGTTTATCCACGTAATGACTTGAACTACGCTGAAAACTTCCTGTACATGATGTTTGCTACACCAGCAGACCGTGACTACAAGGTTAATCCGATTCTTGCAAAAGCAATGGATCGTATCTTCACGCTTCATGCTGACCATGAACAAAATGCTTCTACGTCTACTGTACGTTTAGCGGGCTCTACTGGCGCTAATCCATATGCATGTATCGCTGCTGGTATCTCTGCACTTTGGGGTCCTGCTCACGGTGGTGCAAACGAAGCCGTTCTTAAGATGCTTGACGAAATCGGCACGGTAGAGAACGTTGCTAGCTTCATGGAAAAAGTGAAGACTAAAGAAGTTAAACTCATGGGCTTCGGTCACCGTGTGTACAAAAACTTCGACCCTCGTGCCAAAGTTATGAAAGAAACTTGTGACGAAGTTCTTGGTGCGCTTGGTATCAACGATCCACAGCTAGCTCTTGCAATGGAACTTGAACGTATTGCGTTGTCTGACGAATACTTCATCAAGCGTAACTTATACCCTAACGTAGACTTCTACTCAGGTATCATCCTTAAAGCGATCGGTATCCCGACTGAAATGTTTACTGTAATCTTCGCGCTTGCACGTACTGTAGGCTGGATCAGCCACTGGTTAGAAATGCACAGCGGACCTTACAAAATCGGTCGTCCTCGTCAGCTTTACACTGGCGAAGTTCAACGCGACATTAACCGTTAATTCGGGCAGCGTTAAACGACAAGAAACCACCCTTTCGGGTGGTTTTTTATGCTTGATAAATAGCAATATGACTTTTGTTGCGTGTGGTGACTTGTTTTTAAAATTTATGAGGCCGAACAAGCTGCTTTGTATACAGGTAATATTGTAGAATCGACCCAAGCGCCATGATTTTTAGTCGGCCAGCTCAAACCACAATGTAATACTTGTAAAAGCAATTGATGTTGATTGACCCAGTCAATCATACATAGATAGGATGGAAAAGCTTTAATTGGTGCACAATAGAAGTGCCCGATCCTGTATGAAAAAACTTAAAGTTATGGAGTTGTGATTTTTTATAGCACACTGCAATAAATGCAATTTCAGATCAACATAGGCCACTTGATCACCGGCTTTCATTCAAGCTTTTTATTTTAGATATTGTCAATAAAGCACTTCACCTTAAAAAAACACCATTAATGCTGCAGAGTTGTTGCGTAAACTCGAACACAAGATAGTCGGTTTTAAGTTTGCGTCGTAACTTATCTATGAGTCCAGCCATCTTGTTTAACTTCATTTCTTATCCATGCTTCATGGTTATCATAATGCAATCAACTTAAGCTACTGTCTGAGTTTCCCCCCATGGGAACATCCTGTTGAAGACAGTACATACTCTATTGCAAACTATATTAAACTAAAAATATCTAATTTCTGGATGCAGTTTATAAACAGCTTCTTATTAGATATCCAAACAATTGATGATAATTACTCAAGGCAACAGTTTGAGTAATCTATGGCATACTTAGCCCAAGAGTTCAGGAAATATAAACATGAGAAGAACAACAGCAATTTTAGCTTTGGCTGCAAGCGCTTTAGTAATGAGCGCCTGTCAGACCACACCGCATGAGTTCAATGGACAAAATGGTTATAAGGTTCTGGAGCGTTCGGACAATACAGCAACTTTGAGCTATATCCTTTCGGGACGACCTAGTCAGGACGAAAATAGATTACAAGCGGCCTGCAAACAAGTTTTAGGCGCCAGTAAAAATTATAATATTCAAGTTTTAAGCACCAATGAAGTTGTTAATCCAGCAAACAAACAAGTTGACTTTGGCCGTCAAATTGGCAGCAGCCGTGCCCAAATCAGTTTAAGTAATACTCCTAGCTTATATAACAGTGAAGATTATGGCACCCGCCAGGCCCTTGAAGCTCATCCGACCACCGTGAGAGTGATACGCTTTAGCTGCTCCTAAAAAAATCTTTACATAAAAAGGGCTACAGGCCCTTTTTATTGAATAACTGATCAGTTATTTATCTGGTTCGATAAAAACTGACATTACGAAATTCTGGTGACTCATCCAGATCCGGCCAGGTCGTTGCACTTCGTTCATCCAGTTTCACATATTGTGGATGGCTGAAGTTTTTCACCCGACTGTCTGCCACCCAGACTTCTGGAGCAAACTTTAAAAACTCATCTAGAAAAAAGCGGTTGCACTGATCATAGAGCACATCAGCAGCCAATAGAATATCCACCTGCTCAGCTTTATACAGATCATCCAGATATTCCAGCTCTACATTATTGAGCTCAGCATTGGCACGACAGGCATCTAAACTCACCTGATCAATATCACAACAGATTACCCGTTTTGCCCCTGCCATTTTCGCCGCGATTGCCACCACACCTGAACCTGCACCAAAATCCAGCACGACCTTGTCTTTAACATGATGTGGTTCGACTAAAAGCCATTGCGCCATTGCCAAGCCTGATGCCCAGCAAAAGATCCAATATGGTGTCTCATTCCAAATCCGACGAATCACTTCATCATCCAGTTTATCGGTTGGAAATACGGGTGGAATCAGCCATAAAGAAATGGGTGTACCGGGTAATTGCTGTGCCTGCAGCTCACAGTACGGAATGATGTCATGCAAAGCATGAAGAAGATGCGCAGGGGCTTTGGGCATTTGAAAAGTACAGCTCATTGGATTTTTATTCTTTATATGTGTTGAAGAACTCTTATATTTTAGGTACTACCCTCATCCCAGCCCTCTCCCACAGGGGGAAGGAGCATTCATTATTTTCACAATGAACTTTTCCCTCTCCTTTCAGGAGAGGGTCAGGAAGAGGTCTGTTTATTAACCTAGCGCCTTCTCAGCAGCCTCTACAGTTTGACGAATTAAAGTGGTAATCGTCATTGGACCCACACCACCTGGAACTGGTGTATAAGCAGATGCCACTTCTTCAATACCTACCAATTGAATATCACCAACACCGCCACCCTCACGTGGATGGAAACCAGCATCTACCACCACAGCACCCGGTTTAATCCAGTCTTTTTGAATCAACTCCGCTTTACCGACTGCACCCACAACAATATCGGCTTGCTTCACAAAGTCAGCCAGGTTTTGAGTGCGTGAATGACAGATAGTGACGGTTGCATTTGCTTGAAGCAACATCATTGCCATTGGTTTACCCAGAATCGCAGAACGACCCACGACCACCGCATGTTTGCCTGCGATCTCAATCTTGTTTTCTTGTAAAATTGTCATAATGCCAGCAGGTGTTGCTGAACCATAAGCGGCTTCACCCATTGCCATACGGCCAAAGCCCAGGCAAGTTACACCATCTACATCTTTGGCAAGTGAAATTGCATCAAAACAAGCACGCTCATCAATTTGCGCGGGTACTGGATGCTGTAACAAAATACCGTGAACATCTGGATTTGCATTGAGTTTTTCAATTTCAGCCAGTAACTCTTCAGTTGTAGTTTCTTTAGGCAGCTCAACTTTGAGTGAATCCATACCGACACGACGGCAAGCGTTGCCTTTCATACGCACATAAGTTGCAGATGCACCATCGTCACCCACCAAAATAGTTGCAAGAATTGGAGTACGACCTGTTTTTGCTTTCAGCGCTTCCACGCGAGTTAACAAGTCAGCTTCAATTTGCTTTGCCAATGCACGACCGTCTAGAACTAATGCCACGGCACTTCTCCCAAATGTTGATATGAATCAATTTCGCACATTCTACATGAATATTTTAAATATTTTCCGCTATATGCTGTTTTTCTGCGCATACAAATGAATGCACTATTGTTTTTTTTTCAGAGCTTGATAATATACGCATCAACAAGACGCGGCGGGGTGGCAGAGTGGTCATGCAGCGGACTGCAACTCCGTGGACGCCGGTTCGATTCCGACCTCCGCCTCCATCTTGTTAAAGCCCGAGTGGTGAAATCGGTAGACACAGGGGATTTAAAATCCCCCGCCCACAAAGCGTGCCAGTTCGAGTCTGGCCTCGGGCACCATTCTTAACTCTTCTAAGATGGTGTACATAAAGAATCCAGCATTAAGCTGGTTTTTTTATGCCTGAAATTTCAAATGGGCTGTTATTTTAATTTATTCTCCGTCATTTGCACTGAGAAGATGTTAAATATCCTTGCAAACCAGCATCCAGCTCTTGCTGTAAATGAACAGGTTCAATAATTTTTAGATAGGGTATCCAGTAACGAACCAAAGGATGCAGTTGTTTTTGATGCCGAATCTGGCAAGAGATCAACAACTCTCCCGCTGCAGACTCTGTTAAAATAACTTGCTCGGGAAAAAGCTTACGTTGCTTAAAATACAGCGCAACATCTGGATGTACAGATAGGGTAACTTCCTGCTTATCGTACCCAAACCAAATACTGTCTTCATTATCCAATTGCTGCAAAATATCAGGTTCAAGTTCAAACTGAGCCAGTTGATGGCTGGTAATTATACGTTCAATCCGGCTTAAACGATAAACTCGCAACTTTTGCTTGCGTACCGCTGCTACATACCAATTACCATGATGATGAATCAGCCGGTAAGGCTTTACCACTCTCACTTTACTTTTATAAATAAAAGCCACTTGTACACATTTCTGAATGTGGGCTGTTATTAATTTAAAGTGTTCAGCATATTGGCTTACATCTTCAAAATGATAACCTTTAGCTGAAAAAACCAGGCTGGCACGATTATCAAATAGTTCCTTTAAAAATGAAATGTCCAGAGAAGGATATAATTCACTGATTCCAGATAACTGAGCAAAGTTTTGAATATCCTGTAATTTAAAACGCCCTAAATAAGAGGGTTCAAGATAGTAACGCTTGCTTTGTGTATCCTGAATTAAGGGTAAATAGGAATTGAGCCGGTCAAAATCACGTTCAATTGTTCGTGTACTTACCTGAAACTCGTGCGCCAGCTCTTGTACATTTAGTTGGTGACCAAGATTTAATTTAGTTAAAATTCTAGCTAAACGCTCTGCAAGACGCTCATGTGTCGAAGGATTGCCCTTCATAAATACCCTCTTTGCAATCAGCAATATAGCGCATAAAATGCGTAAAATTATTAAATTATACAGCTAAATATAAACTTATTTTCAAATACTTGTTTCAACTTAAGGCTAATACCCACTCAATATGCTGACTTAACAGAAGCTACAACACAGCTTTTTTACCTTTATGATTAAGACGCTCAACATAACGTTCTAAATGAAGCATTGCAGGGTAAGTTTTAGGCACATCCGAATATAATTGATTACGGATAATCGCTTTATGAAGACGCCTTAAAGCGCGAAAACTATGCACATGCGTGAATGGCACCGATACAATCTTCATCATATATCTCCTTTATTACAGGATGTTTCACATAAACTAGACAAATTTAGTCAAGTTAAATTTAAAGTTAATGTAACCCTCACTTCTGACAGGTTGTGTCGGACAGTTAACGTTTTTTTACTTTTTGGCAAATTTATTTATATTTTTTCAATTAATTTTAGTGATTTATCTTATTTTCTTTCAAAGAAAAGCCGGATACGTTCCGGCTTCCTATGAGAGGGTGTTGATAAATGATATATCTACCTCAATAACGGTCCTGTACAACAGATGAACTTCTCCCTTTAAAAAGGGAGAAAATTTAAATGATTTTCACCACAACTTTCCCGACATGCTCTCCCGTATCCATAGCTGCATGCGCATCCTGAATCTGGTCAAATTTAAAGGTTTTGTAGATCATCGGCAGACATTCGCCTTTTGCCCAGAGTGGCGCCACATAATCCCGTAAGCCTTTGGCAATTTCAGCTTTTTCTGCAGTATTACGGGCACGCATAGTTGAACCAGTAATGGTCAGGCGTTTCATCATAATTTGGCCCAGCTTCACTTCTTTAGCTTTGGCACCCCCCAGAAATGCGATATAGACCAAACGGCCATCACGGCGCAGCAAGTTCAGATTTTTTTCTAGATACGGCGCACCCACCATATCCAGCACCACATCTACACCACCATTGTCAGTCGCCTCATTAATGACTTGTTCAAAGTCCTGAGTTTTGTAATTAATGGCTGTAGTGAGATGGGAAATCGCCTGAACTTTTTCATCCGAACCGACTGTGGCAAACGATTCCAAGCCCAATGATTTGCACAGCATCAATGCCGTGGTACCTATACCGCTGGCACCCCCATGCACCAGTACCATCTCGCCTGCTTTGGCATGTGCCATTTGAAAGACATTGGCCCACACGGTGAAAAAGGTTTCTGGAATGGCTGCTGCCTGTGTAAAGCTTACACCTTCCGGGATGGTCAAGGTCTGGCTTTCTGGTACGACACAATACTCCGCATAACCACCACCATTGGTCAGGCCACAGACTTTATCACCAACTTTAAACTGGCTTACCTCACCACCGACTGCAATCACTTCACCCGCGACTTCAAGGCCCGGGACGGGTGTTACGCCTTTCGGCATTGGATACAAACCTTGACGCTGCAAGATATCTGGACGGTTAATACCAAAAGCATGAACTTTCACCAGAACTTCATCTGCTTTGGCTTCGGGGATCGCAACCGTTTCATAAGCCAATTTATCGATACCGCCCGGCTCGGTAATAATGACCTGCTGCATGGTGGTGGGTGTCATATGTTCTTCCTTTTTCAATGATTGACTATTCAAGCCTCTAAAACTATTTGAACATATAAATGCAGCAGATTGAACAGCAATGGACTTATGTATAATCATGTCCATATTTAGGCGCAGGATAATAGACCTACTATGGCAGACATCATTGAATACACTGAAAACAACTATACTGACTTTGAGTGGTATGACGGCCTTGCAATTATCCGGTTTTATGCAGACTGGTGTGCGCCCTGTGTGCAAAACGCTCCTGTCTTTGAACAATGGGCGAAGACTCAAATGCACGCCGAGCCAACCATCAAGTTTGGTAAGGTCAATATTGATCAATCGCCTATTCTGACTTTGCGCTATCAAGTATATGGCTTACCTTCGACTTTAATTTTTTATCAAGGCAACATTATCCAGCGTATTGCCGGGGTTAAGAGCATGACGCAAATGCAGAGCTATTTAGAGCAAGCCAAAATACTCACCTCCTGACCCTTCCAGACTATATAACGGCTCTTTCAAGAGTGACGTGTCCAAAAGAGCCTGATCAATTCAAGTCGAATTATCCCGCCATTTAAAAATGGATAAAAATAAAATCTTTCATTTCATCATGTCGCTATGACCATCATATAAATTTCATAAATATTTAATATGTAATTAAATTTTTAGTTTATGACAAATCAACAGAAATGTAACCAAGCTGTTTTAAGGTGAGAAACGTTTTTGAAGCCTCTATATAGAGAAAGCACTTTATGAAAATTACACACCTAACAACAGCTATTTTATTAGCTTTAACTTTAAGCGCTTGTTCAAGTGACGATGAAAATACATCAACGCAACCGCCAGTCAACCCAGAAGAGCCTACCGTTCCAGATCCTGAGCCTGAAACACCAGAACAACCTGTGCCAGTTCCTGAAGTTTACCTGGATGAAAACTTCGACCAAATGACGGAGATTCCTGCAACCTGGTCAATGCCAAGATCAAATGCTGGAACAGTCTATTTAAGCGAAGGTAGTTTATTTTTAGATGGTCGTGCCAACGACACGCAAATGACCTCGGTGATGCTGCCACAAGAATATCAAAAGTTGCGTAATTATCGTATCGATATGGAGTTTGCCTATGTGGAACGTAATAATGGCGGACGCTGGGGAAGTATTATTTACCGTGCTGCAGATCACTATGCTGAACCTGCATTTTCACCCTATTACCAATTTGCGATTCGTGGCGATGCCACAGGTGCAAGCGGTCTAGAACTTGCTTTACGTCAACCGACCAATGCCTGGAATGTCCTACACAAATCCGCGTATAAAGAAAATATAGATCCGACCAAGACCTATAAAGCCACGGTGATTGTGCATGGTAAACGTGTGCGCCACTATATCAATGATGAGCTGGTACTGGATACTTCGCTACCGTATAGTCTCGATCAAGGCGGCATTGGATTATCTACAGCAGGTCTGCTGATGCGAGTAGAGCGTCTAAAAATTACCGAGCAGCTTGATGCGCTACCTGAATCAAATAAAGTGACCGATATCATCGATCATCGCCTCCCTGTTTCAATGGCTCCTACGCTGGCTCAACCGGCTCCTCTTACCGGAAATGCCTCGGTCAATGCCACCCATATTGCATATCAGCTAGATGAGCAACTCAATTTATTGAATGCAAATAATCAAAAAGTCATGCATTTACGTGATTATCTGAATGATAGCAACCGCCGTACCTTACCTCTTTTAACCGTCAAAAATGAAAATACCATCACGCAATTAAAAGCACTGTCTACAAACTATGATTTGGCAGATTTCACTTTTGTGTCTGATCAAGCAGATTTATTACGTAAAGTTCGTCTTGCTCTTCCAAGCTCTCGTACTGCATTGGATTATTCACGTCACACTGGATTAACTGATAGCCGTAAAGACATTGTACAAATTGCACACAATACCAACTCTTCACTTTCTAAAATTGTGATTTTACCGTCGCATTTAGTGAAACAAGAGGTGGTGAGTCATTTACAGCGTTTACTGATTACCCCTTGGGCAAGCACAAACACGACTACTCCAGTTTCAGCCGCACAAATTTTAACGACTGGTGTGAATGGGATTTTGACCACTCAGCCCGATACTTTCCAGAATCTTATGAAGAGCATGGCACCTAATACCTTATTGCGTAAGCCGCTAATTACCGGGCATCGTGGTATCCCTGCACTGGATGACGAAAACACGCTAGAAAGCATGTTAAAAGCAATTGAGGTCGGTGCAGATGCCGTTGAATACGATGTCTATATCACTAAAGATGGTCATGTAGTCTTAATGCATGATGACACCACTACACGTACCACCGGTGTTGCGCGCAAGATTGAAGAAATGACTTTGGCGGAAGTTCGGGAATTACGCACTTTAGGCAAACAGCGTCAAATTCCAACAATGGATGAAGTACTTACAGAGGTGAAGAAATATCCACATGTGGTGAACTTTATTGAAATTAAGAGTCCAAAACCTGAAATTGTGCCTGCCATTAAAGCACTACTAGATCAACATGATGCCTATGACCAATCTATCGTCATTAGCTTTAGTGGTGCCCAAATCCTTCATATGAAGAATGTGTTACCCGGCGTATCCACCGGTTTCTTAACCAATACTCCAACCGCCCAGAGCGACATTGTGAATACCCGTCGTATTCTGGATGCCACCCAACAGTACTCCTCGACATTTAACCCATCTTTCGGGGGATTAAGTAAAGAGCTCATGACGCTTGCCAGTCAACGTGGCGTGACCTTCTGGCCATGGACATTCCGGTTGAATAAAGAAGATTTCAATCGTATGTATGTTCAAGGCACCCATGGCCTAACCACTGACTATGCACATGATTCCTCTAATTTAATTGTCAAGCTAAAGACCCCTGCAGAAATCACTGCCACAGTGGGCAAACCTGTAGAGATCTCCGGTCAAACCACGACTCAAGTGGGAGAAAAAACCACCTATATATTTAAAGAAATGCTGGTTTTACCTCAATCCGCTAAATACACTCAAGCGGGTCAAGCCGTGACATTTAGTGAAAAAGGCACCGCCTATGTAATGCCTCGCTACAATTACACCATGGCACCGAATTATAGCTATACGCTATATGCAGCACCTGTAAAAGTGACTATTCAATAAATTCCGACATCTTGAGATGACCTTTTATTGAGAACATCACTCATCCACCTCTAAAAAACCCACTCTATTGCAGTGGGTTTTTTAACTGAGTTCAATGGAATTATTCAGGTATTAAACCTCGGCTGTAATTTCTCGTGTTTATAAACTATTTGATACCTTCTTATTTCAGCCAGTGTTTGCATATAATTTAAAATACTTGCTTCATGATAATCATCTGTTAATACTTCTTTGTCCTGACAACAGGCTCTTAATATATTTAATCAGATTTTTTATATTTTTTGATTTATCTGCATAATTTAATATGATGATGGGGCTAAATGAGCAGTAAATCTGGCAGAAAAATCGGGGTTTATTTCTGCATGAGTGTCAAATATTAATAGCTTCCTATTCTAGGAATAAAAAAATATAACCCATTGAAAAACAATTAAAATTTTTTGATTTAAAGCGTGTGTTTTAATACTCTCTCTAATATCTTACCTCATTATTAATCATTTTAACTGCTAAGGCCTAATCACAATTCTAATGAGGCCCTTAAAGTTCATAAGGAATTATGATAATATGCAGTTTCTTTGATGTGTGTTTCTTATAAATCCAACTTAAATTCAACTTTTCAATGTGATTTAGCACATATCTTCATCTTTTAATTCATGTCCTATTTTGAGTAGATTTTTTATTCATCTATACAGTTAGGATTGTATCTATTTTTATCTATGATCCTGAATGACCAAACTCAAAATTGGAGGTGAATGCATAAGTTAAAACTAATGGAGATAGCGATGAACCGAATTGCAATTATAGGTGCTGGTCCCAGTGGTATGGCCCAATTAAGAGCATTTCAATCAGCAAAGGCCAAAGGTCTAGAAATTCCAGAAATTGTATGTTTTGAAAAACAAAGTGATTGGGGTGGGCAATGGAATTATACCTGGCGTACAGGTATAGATGAGCATGGCGAACCTGTCCACAGCAGTATGTACCGTTATTTATGGTCGAACGGCCCTAAAGAAGCTTTAGAATTCGCCGATTATACTTTTGATGAACATTTCAAAAAGCCAATCGCGTCTTATCCCCCCCGTGAAGTTCTCTGGGATTACATTAAAGGGCGTGCAGAAAAAGCCAATATTAAAGATCAGGTGAGGTTTAATACCGCAGTACAACAGATTAGCTATGATGAACATAGCCAGCAATTTACAGTTTCTGTAGAAGACTATCAGAACCAATGTCATTACTCAGAGCAGTTTGATTATGTCATCGTTGCCTCTGGACATTTCTCTACCCCACATGTTCCTGTATATGAAGGATTCGACCGCTTCCATGGGCGAGTTTTACATGCTCACGATTTCCGTGATGCTCGTGAGTTTAAAGGAAAATCTGTTTTACTTGTGGGCAGCAGTTATTCAGCTGAAGATATTGGTTCTCAATGTTATAAGTATGGTGCTAAACAGATTTACACATGTTATCGCACCAAGCCTATGGGCTTTAAATGGCCTAGAAACTGGTCAGAAAAAAAGCAGCTTGTTCGTGTAGATGAAGATACAGCCTATTTCGGAGATAACAGCTCAGCAAAGGTTGATGCCATTATTTTATGTACTGGCTATCTGCACCATTTCCCCTTCATTGAAGACAAGTTGCGCTTAAGAACCCATAACTGCTTGTACCCTCTGGGCTTATATCAAGGGGTGGTATGGGAGAAAAATCCGCGCTTATTTTATCTAGGCATGCAGGATCAGTGGTATACCTTTAATATGTTTGATGCCCAAGCCTGGTATGTACGCGATATTATTTTAGGCAAGATCGCCTTACCTGAGGTTGCAGAAATGCAACAGCATACCCAAGCCCTGCATCAGAAAGAGAAGCAATTAATAACCGAGGAACAGTCTGCGAAGTTTCAAGGCGACTATATCAAACAGTTAATTGCACAAACCGATTATCCATCTTTTGATATTGATGCAGTACATAATATTTTCATGCAGTGGAAAAAGCATAAAAAAGAAAATATTATGGGCTTCAGAGATAAAGTATATCGCTCGGTGATGACAGGAAAAATGGCTCAACCGCACCATACCCCTTGGTTATATGCGCTTGATGACTCATTGGAAAGTTATTTAGAAGACCCTAAACAGCAAGAAGCCATGTAGGGCCAGAGCATATCAAAAGCCATCTGTATAAATACGCAGGTGGCTTTTATTGGCTGGTATGTATTAAAGCTTTTATTCTAAAAATATTTAAAAAAAATAAAAAATGACTTTATATTAAATTTCTCTCATAACTCAAAAGGCATCTTCTTTTGAGCAGCTTTTGTACCAAGCGTGACTAAAGGCAAACAGGACACTTCATAAGCTGGATTTTAATAGACCTTTTATTTATCCATTAAATCTACTTCATAATTTTTAAAGTTTTTGATTGGGATTTGATACAGAAAATAGTAGGCAGTCACCGCAAAAATAGCGGTTTTTTTTTGAGAAAATACAGATCACGCCAAAATATAGATAAGGTATTGATTTTATAAATAATAATGGTGCGCTCAGCGGGACTCGAACCCACGCCACAGGCTTCGGAGACCTGTACTCTATCCAGTTGAGCTATGAGCGCGCGACGCACATCATAACAAAAAAATCAGTAAGGTAAAGCACCTATCTCTAAGTTATTTAACTTTATGCTTATGCTTTATACAATATTCCAAAAACGCAACATAGAATCCCAAGTGGATGACTTGGCTTATTTTGCAAGATCACTCACAATATCTTAACTTTTCACCATTTGAGATATCCATGACTGATGCACTGACATTGAGGGATTTATCGAAAACCTATAGAAATGGTTTTCAGGCACTGAAAGGAATTAACTTAAATGTACCGGAAGGTGAGTTTTATGCGCTGTTGGGTCCCAATGGTGCAGGAAAATCAACCACGATTGGCATCATCAGCTCATTAACAAGAAAAAGCTCTGGCACGGTTGAGATTTTTGGTTATGACCTCGACACCCAGCCCTCTAAAGCCAAACAGTGTCTAGGGGTAGTTCCACAGGAATTTAACTTCGCTCAGTTTGAAAAAACCTTTGATATTCTGGTGACTCAAGCCGGATATTACGGTATCCCTAAAAAAATCGCGCAAGCCAGAGCAGAAGAATATTTAAACAAACTCGGCTTATGGGATAAGCGTTCGACCCAGGCACGTATGCTTTCAGGGGGAATGAAACGCCGTTTAATGATTGCCCGTGCGATGATGCATGAACCCAAATTACTGATTCTGGATGAACCTACTGCGGGTGTTGATATCGAACTACGCCGTTCTATGTGGGATTTCCTGAATGAAATGAATGAAAATGGCACTTCTATTATTCTGACCACTCATTATCTGGAAGAAGCAGAAATGTTGTGTCGTCGTATAGCCATCATTGATCGCGGGGTCATTAAAGAAGATACCAGCATGAAAAACTTCCTCAACCAGCTCAATGAAGAATCTTTTATTTTCGATCTGGCCGCCCCAATTGAGCCCCTCAGTCTGGATATTATTGGCGTCCGTTTTAATCTGATTGACCCGTTGACTCTGGAAATCACCCTGGATAAGGCCCATACCATGAATGATCTGTTCCAGTTACTCGAATCACAAAATATCCAGGTTCGCAGTATGCGTAATAAATCCAATCGTCTGGAAGAGCTATTCGTAAAAATGGTTGAAAAAAATCTGGATGGAGCGGCAGAATGAACATGAATCAACTAGGTATCGCCTTATATACCATTCTGCATAAGGAAATCCGCCGCTTTATGCGGATCTGGCCACAGACTTTATTACCCCCAGCCATTACCATGAGCCTGTACTTTGTCATCTTCGGCAATCTGGTCGGTTCAAGAATTGGGGAAATGGGTGGCCACAGCTATATGGAGTTCATTGTGCCCGGCTTGATTATGATGGCCGTGATTACCAACAGTTATGCCAACGTCTCTTCCAGTTTTTTTAGCTCAAAATTCCAGAAAAGTATTGAAGAGCTGATCATGAGCCCCGTACCTCTGCACATTGTGTTATGGGGTCATGTGCTGGGCGGTGTCACCCGCGGTGTACTGGTCGCCATAATTGTCAGTGTAATGAGTCTGTTTTTTGCAGATTTATCTATTACCAACTGGTTCGTCACCATTTATACTGTACTGATTACCTCCCTGCTCTTTTCTCTGGGCGGTTTTATCAATGCAGTCTATGCCAAATCTTTTGATGATATTTCAATCATCCCGACATTTGTATTGACGCCGCTGACCTATTTGGGCGGGGTGTTTTATGCAATTTCAGCCCTCGGTCCATTTTGGCAAAATTTATCTTTGATTAATCCTGTGGTGTATATGGTCAATGCCTTCCGCTATGGCATTTTAGGTCATAGCGATGTCAATGTTGCCGTTTCACTGACAGTAATCAGCTTATGTTGTGCAGCACTGTATATGCTTGCCTATCATTTACTCTCCCGTGGTTCAGGAATGCGTGAATAATGAGTGTAGAACAATCTCTTCTTGGTAAAGACACCAACTACCCGACAGAATATCAACCCGATGTTCTGTTCCCTATTTCACGCGCACCTGCCCGTGAAAACTATGCCCATGTAGATGCCATTCAGCAAGGCAAAGACTGGTGGCATGTCTTTGAAATTTCCTGGTTAAATGCAGTCGGCATCCCGCAAGTAGCCATTGGCCGGATTGCCCTACCGGCATCTTCACTCAACCTGATCGAATCTAAATCTTTAAAACTCTACTTTAATAGTCTGAACTTTACGACGTTCAACTCAAAAGATGCCTTTATCCAGACGGTAGAACAAGATTTATCCCGCGTGGCTGAAGCGGAAGTGACGCTAGAACTGTTTCAGGTAGATGAGCTTGAAGTTTCCAAGCCAGAAGGCATTTCTATTGATGATCTGGTGCCAGAACGTCTGGAAAATCATCCGAATGCCAACCTGCTGGCTTTGGATCTGGAAAATTCACAAGAAGGCGAAATCCAGCTTTACTCTCATTTGCTCAGAAGTAATTGCCCGGTGACTGGCCAGCCAGACTGGGGAACAGTTTTTATACGTTATCAGGGCAAAAAACCTTGTTATAAGAGTATATTGGCTTATATTATCTCTTATCGTCAGCACAATGGTTTTCATGAACAGTGTGTGGAACAGATGTTTGCCGACATCTGGCAACAACTGAAACCAGAAAAGCTGATGGTTTACGCCACCTATACACGTCGTGGTGGATTGGACATCAATCCTTGTCGTGTATCGGATTTAACATGGATGCCTCGCCCTATACGTTTAGCGCGACAATAAAAAACATTGAGGTTTAACAATGCCATTTTTTGGTTTTATTCCTTCTGCAGAACTATTAAATACTATTCAGACTGCACAGAAAAATAAAAACTCAAGTGAACCGCTTTATCCTTTACGTGACAAAACCGCATTGATGATTAATGATGAAATCCTCGACGCGATTCTCACGGAACTGGTACGCCGTTTTCCTGCCAGCGACAAGCGTGATACAGCAGAAAAACTGGCGGGTTATATCAAGTCGACTGTTGCAGTTTTACTCAAGCAGTTGCTGGGTAAAGCATCAAATGAGGTGGTGAAAGAGTCGATTGCCTTCTCGGAGCGTAGTCTGTTCAAAGACCCGGCTGGCCATATGCGTATCGGTGAAACGCTCGACGCCAGTCTGGTCACTAATCTGAAGCACCAATTTGCTGAACTCAAAGCTGGCAATACGGTAGACAAGCAAACGCTGAGTAACCTGTATAAACAGTTTGCTGAAGCCACTGTACGTCATTTTATGGTCGACTTTAATAAAACCCTTGATTTGGGAATGATCAAACGCAAAGCAGCAGATATTGGTGCTGCTGCCGTAATTAAAGCCGTTAATATTGCCGCTGATAAAATCATTCTGAATTTAACCAAAGAAGAATTGCAGATTATGGCGGAATATCATGACACCTTGTTCTATACCGAGTAATGTCTCAGCCTGAACATACTCCCTTTAAAAAGCCTGACTCCGGTCAGGCTTTTTAGTCTCAATGAAACAGCTTGTTACAGTTAAAGACCATAAAAATGAAATGTGCTTTAAAAATAGCCAACCTTTCTTTATTTTTACCACACTTTATATGACTCATATTCGCGGCAATGTTATCTTTATTCACAGCTTTAAGCCGGAAAATTGAGAAAAACAAATTCTTCTATTTTTGCGGCATGATTCAAATGACATAGCCACAAACTCACCAGAAATTTGGAAATCATAGCAAGATGTTGAAATTTGATTTATATAAAAAATTGAAACAATATTCAATTCTATTTGCCACCTTGGGCCTGAGCAGCAGTATTGTTTCTGCCAATGACTTTCAACATCATCCTTCCTATGCCAGCTTTAAACAAAGTACCATGCAAAAATACGGCCTGACCGCAGGGCAAATCGATTCTGCGATGGCTGGGACAAAAAATCTTCCGAATATTATCAATATCATGAATCGTCCGGGCGAAAGTAAGCCATGGTATGCCTATAAAACCAATTTTCTGGCTGAGTCTACCATTCAGCGTGGCGTACGTTTTAAACAGCAGTATGCAGATACCCTTAACCGTGCTGAGCAGCAATTTGGAGTACCTCAGGCGATCATTTTAGGCATTTTGGGAGTAGAAACCGGTTTTGGGAGCAATAAAGGCTCATTTATTACCCGTGATGCCCTAGCCACTTTAGGTTTTGGCTATGAGCGTCGTGCACAGTATTTCCAGGATGAGCTGGCGGCTTTAATCGCCTGGTCCTATACAGATGGCATTCCAACTTCATCAGTGGTCGGTTCCTATGCCGGTGCAATTGGTTACCCACAATTCATGCCAAGCAATATTCCAAAATTTGGTGTGGACTATGATGGCAATGGTCATATTGACCTGCGTAATTCTGCTGTGGATGCAATTGGTTCCATTGCCAACTATCTGGCCCAATATGGCTGGCAACGCAACCAGCCAGTGGCCTTTCCGGCGCGTTATAGTGGCTCCAATCCTGAGGCAGTGATTGCCAAGGATTTAACCCAGCCTGTACCTTATGGAGTACTAAAAAGCCAAGGAGTCAGCCCGATGAATCCGATCGTAAAAATTGACGATCTGGACATGGTGAACCTAATTCAATTACAAGAAAGCTCTGGGCCAATTTACTATATTACTTATCCTAATTTTCAAGTAATTACGACCTACAACCGCAGTCGCATGTATGCGACCGCTTTATGGCTTTTAGGTACAGAAATTACGAGCCGATAACAGTAATTTTTGCTACAAATTATTAAAGTCAAGTTTTTTATAAGAAAATATGAGCAAGAAATAGGCGTTTTTAATACAATGTTACAATATTGATTATTTTTTAATCAATCACTGTGTATTTTACGTTCTTTTTTTCAATATTTTAATTAAATACTAGACAGCTTATTGTCAGCATGAATATCATCCTTTTCGTTAAATGTAGTTGCATAAGTTAAATGTCAGGCAGGTTTGGTTGATTTTTCAATAACTTAGACAAATCAATCTAAATATGCTGTTAGGAGTTGATTCGATGCATTCTTCTTTTTTGAAGTATTTTATGGCTATTGCCGCGACGGTCACACTGGCCCAGTCACAGGCAGATATGGTTCCGTCATCTTCATTCAATCATGAAAATGACAATTCTCGTCTAGCTGCACGAGTGTTAAATAAAGAAGCTCAAAGCTTCAATTCAAATTTCACCAATTTGAACAGCCTTTCAATCACTGAACGTTCAGGCGATAAAGTTCGTCGTGAAACCATTGCAGCAAAAATTGAAATACCTGCAGAAGAGCCTTCAGTGATTGAAAAGCTGAATACTGTTGCTTCCAAGACAGTACGCAAGTTTAGCCAAACAGGTACTGCATCCTGGTATGGCCGTCAATTCCATGGCCGTAAAACAGCAAGCGGTGAAACATTCGATATGAATGCTTTAACAGCCGCCCATCGTAGCTTGCCGTTGAACTGTTATATCCGTGTCACGAACAAGAACAATGGTAAAAGTGTCGTTGTGAAAGTAAACGATCGTGGTCCATTCCATGGCAACCGTGTTCTTGACCTTTCTTACGGTGCAGCAAAGCAGCTGGGAATCACCAGTGCCGGAACTGCAAACGTAAATATTGAACGTGTTGCCGGTCCAAATTCTTAAAATTTAACTTGCAATACATTTAACAAAAGCCGCAGTAATATGCGGCTTTTTTTATTGATACCCAAACCCTAGACCTTGGTTTTTTTCCGAAACCTCAACTTGATCAACTTGCCTGCTATCGATTTCATTTTGACCAACGCTTACTTCTGTTCTATATTCAGATTTAATTAGAATATGTTCAAGGATGGAGCGAAAAATGAAAACAGTATCGGAATGGTTTGCTGAATATAGCGAAAGCCACCAGAATAAAACCAATAAACTGATTCACTGGGTGTGTGTCCCGACTATTTATTTTTCGATTATCGGTATTCTGGCGCATTTTAGCGCTTTACTAACGGCTGTGCTCTTGGCTTTAGCGTTTATCTTCTATGCTCGCCTTGATATTGTACTGGCTGTCGCGATGGCAGCACTGACGCTGGTCATGGCTTGGCTGATCTGGATTTTACCGATGGGCAGCGGATTCTTTATTGCCCTCTTCGTTTTTGCCTGGATTGGTCAGTTTTATGGTCATAAAATTGAAGGTAAAAAGCCTTCTTTCTTTAAAGACCTGCAATTCCTCCTCATTGGCCCAATCTGGTGCATGGATGCATATTTAGGTAAATTCCTACCATCCTGGAGATCCCGTCAATCTGAGGCCTTACAGCCCATTTGAAGCGTATGTAATATCATTACACTTATAAATCCGGGAAAGTGCTATTCCGCAATCGGTTTTCCCGGTAAATTCAGGCTCTCCCAATAGCTTGTTGCGTGACTTCAAGACCCTTTAAAGCAAATTATTTTGTACGCCGGGTTTAAAGTCAGTAAATGATCGAGTCAACCCCTAAAATTTTGTTCAGGCCAAAAAAAGCCCCATCAAATGGGGCTTTTTTAAATTCTTAACCGAATTATTGTGCAGCAGCCTGAGCAGCAGCAACTTCTTCAGCGAAAGAAAGCTCAGCTTTCTTCTCGATACCCTCACCCACTTCGAAACGAACGAATTGAGCTACAGTAGTACCTGTTGCTTTAAGAACGTCAGCAACTTTTTTGTCGTTGTCAATTACGTACATTTGACGCTCAAGCACAACTTCGTTCAGGTATTTCTCAACAGAACCTACCACCATCTTTTCAACGATGTTTGCTGGTTTGCCAGATTCAAGTGCTTTCGCTTCAGCAATTTCTTTCTCTTTCGCGATCAGATCAGCTGGAACCTGTTCAGCATTTACGGCAACCGGATTGAATGCAGCAATGTGCATTGCCAAGCCTTTACCAGTATCCGCATCACCTGTGTAAGATACAACAACACCGATACGCAGACCGTGTTTATAAACAGCCAGTTTTTCGCCTTCAAGGATTGAAGCACGACGTACCTGGATGTTTTCACCGATTTTTTGAACAAGAGCGATACGTGCTTCTTCGACAGTCGCACCATCTTCAAGTTTAAGTTCAGCAATTTTAGCAGCGTCAGTTTCATTGGCAGCAAGTGCAGCTGCTGCAACTTTGTTAGAGAAATCAGCAAAGTTTGCGTCTTTAGCAACGAAGTCAGTTTGGCAGTTTACTTCTAGAAGGATTGCTTTGTTACCTTCCTGAACAATGGTAATCGCGCCGTCAGCAGCAATGTTACCTGCTTTTTTAGCAGCTTTTGCCTGACCAGATTTACGAAGGTTGTCAATCGCCAGTTCGATATCACCGCCCGCTTCTGTCAATGCTTTTTTACATTCCATCATTGCAAGACCTGTACGATCACGCAACTCTTTAACCATGCTTGCTGTAACTGCAGTCATGTTTATCTCCTAAATACGGTAGAAAATGAAATCTTTTAGAACAGAAACGGCCCAGAGGATTCTCATGGGCCGCCTGCATACTTAACGCTTACTTTGCCACTGTCACATGTCGCAAAAATGACAAGCTAGCGTCAAACGCATTAAGCCTCAGAAGCTGGAGCTTCTTCTGCTTTAGCTTGTGCATTTGCTTGTGATTGAGCGTATTCTTTACCAGCAATAATCGCATCAGCCATAGCAGAAGCATAAAGAGTTACTGCACGGATCGCATCGTCGTTACCCGGAATAACGTAGTCTACGTTGTCTGGGTTAGAGTTTGTATCAACGATACCAATTACAGGAATACCAAGGTTTTTGGCTTCTTTAATTGCAATCGCTTCATGGTCAACGTCAATTACGAATAATGCGTCAGGTAAACCACCCATGTTTTTCACGCCGCCTAAAGCACGCTCAAGTTTTTCCATCTCACGGCTACGCTCTAAAGCTTCACGTTTAGTCAGCTTAGCGAAAGTACCGTCTTGAGATTGAGTTTGAAGGTCTTTTAAACGGTTGATAGATTGGCGAAGTGTTTTCCAGTTCGTCAACATACCACCTAACCAACGGTGGTCTACATATGGCTGACCAGCACGTTGCGCTTGTTCACGGATGATTGCAGAAGCTGCACGTTTAGTACCAACGAACAAAACTTTGTTCTTTTTGCTAGCCAAGTTGTTAGCAAAGTTCAAAGCATCATTTAACGCAGGAACAGTGTGCTCAAGGTTAATGATGTGAATTTTGTTGCGCGCGCCGAAGATGTATTCGCGCATTTTTGGGTTCCAAAAACGTGTTTGGTGACCAAAGTGTGCGCCTGCTTGAAGAAGGTCGCGCATGCTTACGTTGTAATCTGCCATTTTCTTTACCTTAAAGTTTGGGTTAGGCCTCCATATATCCGCATTCTCCACCCCGTAGGGCACCCAGAGTAATGTGTCGATATATGTGCGGATTTTAATACACCATTCATCTAGCCTCGCAAATATATTCACGAAAAAGCATTTGATAAAATGGGCGGCTATTTATACCATAGCTACACACAAATTTCCAAAAGTTTTTAGAGATCATGAACACGACTTATCAAGCTCCCCCTCGTTTAATCAAATCCGCAGAAGATATCGAGAAGATGCGCGTGGCTGGACGACTGGCAGCAGAAGTTTTGGATATGATCAAACCGCATATCAAACCCGGCGTCACTACCCTGGAACTGGATACGATTTGTCATGACTATATTGTCAATGTGCAAGACGCAATTCCGGCCTGTCTGGGCTATGGTGCGGCTCCTGGTCGTCCTGCTTTTCAGCACACCATCTGTACTTCGGTGAACCATGTGGTTTGTCATGGGATTCCTTCGGAAAACAAAACCTTGAAAAAAGGTGACATCCTGAATATTGATGTAACTGTCATCAAGGATGGTTTCCATGGTGATACCAACATGATGTATATCGTCGGTGGCGAAACCTCAATTTTGGCCAACCGTCTCTGCAAAGTGGCACAGGAAGCCATGTACCGGGGTATCGCTGTAGTTAAGCCGGGTGCAACCATCGGTGATATTGGCCATGTGATTCAACAATATGTTGAATCTGAACGCTTTAGTGTAGTGCGTGAATATTGTGGTCATGGCATCGGCACGACTTTCCACGATGAACCGCAGGTACTGCATTATGGTCAACCGAATACCGGCATGATTCTTGAAGAAGGTATGACTTTTACGATTGAACCGATGGTAAATGCCGGCGTTTGGCAAACCAAACTACTGGGGGATAAGTGGACCGTAGTCACCAAAGACCATAAATTATCAGCACAATATGAACACACTCTTTTAGTAACAAAAGATGGTGTTGAAGTCCTCACCGCTCGTCCCGAAGAAGATTTGTCACGTTTTACCGCATAACTGCAAGTCTTAAACAGAGCAATGGCCACTTTAAAGTGGCCATTTTTATTTTATATTTCATCTATTAATCAAATATTAAACTTATAAATAAAGCACATCGGGCTTTGCCTGAGCATTTTTAACTCAAGATAAACTTTGACAACTCCTCTTTTTTTCATCAAGTTTTTCAAATTCTTTTGCCCTATATTGAGTATTTTGAGCTAAGATAATGTGCTTTTTATTTTTTAATCCCCATAAGAAGGAATACTGCCGTGGACGTACGTCTCTCTGATCGTGTAAATGCCATCAAACCGTCCCCAACCCTTGCTGTGACGAATAAGGCTGCTGAATTAAAAGCTGCCGGTCATAATGTCATTGGTCTGGGCGCAGGTGAGCCAGATTTTGATACACCGCAACACATCAAAGATGCAGCAATTGCAGCGATTAACAACGGTTTCACCAAATACACCGCTGTTGACGGCACGCCAGGTCTTAAAAAAGCAATCATTGCTAAATTAAAACGTGACAATAACCTTGACTATGCAGCGAACCAGATTCTGGTATCTTGTGGCGGTAAACAATCTTTCTTTAACCTGGCGCTTGCCCTGTTAAATAAAGGCGATGAAGTGATTATCCCTGCGCCATTCTGGGTTAGCTATCCAGATATGGTCATCATCGCTGAAGGTGTACCAGTAATTGTGAAATGTGGTGAAGAACAACGTTTCAAAATTACCCCTGCACAATTAGAAGCGGCCATCACTGAAAAAACCCGTCTGGTGGTATTAAACAGTCCATCTAACCCGACAGGCATGATTTATACCAAAGCTGAGCTTGAAGCTTTGGCTGAGGTATTACGCAAACATCCAGACGTCTTTATTGCCTCGGATGACATGTACGAGCCAATCCGCTGGACTGACGAGTTCTATAACATCGCAACAGTTGCACCAGATCTTTATGAGCGCACCATCGTATTAAACGGTGTGTCTAAAGCCTATGCAATGACTGGCTGGCGTATCGGCTATGCCGCGGGTCCTGCAAAACTAATTGGCGCGATGAAAAAAATCCAGTCTCAATCAACTTCTAACCCGACTTCGATTTCACAAGTTGCGGCAGAAGCGGCATTGAACGGTCCTCAAGATGTACTTGAGCCAATGGTTGAAGCTTTCAAACGTCGTCATGACCTCGTGGTCAATGGCTTGAATGACATCAAGGGTATTTCTTGCTTACCTGCTGATGGTGCTTTCTATGCTTATGCCAACATCAAACCGTTGATTCGTGCCAAAGGCTTGAAATCTTGCACAGAGTTCTCTGCCTGGTTACTGGAAGAAACGGGTGTTGCAGTTGTTCCTGGCGATGCATTCGGCCTGGGTGGCTTCATGCGTATCTCTTATGCAACTGCTGATGAAGTACTGGTCGATGCGCTTGCACGTATTAAGAAAGCGGCTGACTCTATTGAAGGCGTTGATGAAGCGATTGCTTCAATTGAAGCTGAAAAAGCTGCAAAATAATCTAAATTATTAGATTAAAGAGACCCGCGGTCATGATATGAGCGCGGGTTTTTTAATTTTAAACATTTACAGCTGTTAAAGCATCACGATATTTTTCTGGGACTTGAGCATCAGTCCATTTTACACCCCATTGCATCATGGTTTGCAACATAGGCGCCAAAGCCTTTCCCTTTTCAGTCAGTACATATTCAAAACGCTGCTGCCGGTCAACATAGGCCTGTTTAACTAAAATCCCTTCATTCACCAGACGCAACAGACGATCAGATAATACATGACGGGTCAGGCCCAGATTCTGCTGAAACTGTTCAAAGCGGGTCATGCCTAAGAAGGCATTACGAATAATTAACAAGGTCCAACGATCACCAAAAATTGCCAGACTTTTGGCAATCGGACAGTTTTGCTCAGTTGCTTCAGTCCATTTCATAAATGTAAGCCCGCAGAGAATTATTTTACTAACTCTACTTTAAACAATTGACTCCTCTCGACACAAGTTCTACTTTAGAACTTGAAAATTTGTAAATAACAATCTAATCATATTGATAAAACAGTGAAGTAAAGGAATAACCATGAACCCTAAAGAAATGACCGGACTACAACTTCTGCAAGCCATGGCCGCCGGCCATATTCCTCCTGCCAGTATCAGCCAGACGATCCCCATGAAACCGACCGTAATTGAAAGTGGACAGGTCACCTTTGAAGTACAGGCTGATCAACGTCATTTAAACCCTTTAGGTGGTGTACACGGCGGCTTTGCTGCAACCGTACTCGATACCGTAACAGGTTGTGCTGTTCACAGCGCTTTAGAAGCAGGCATTGGATATGGCACTATTGATCTGAATATTAAAATGTGTCGCCCTGTTCCACAAAACCAACCGCTGACTGCTATTGGCAAGCTGATTAATATGAGTAAAAATCTTGCGATTTCAGAAGGAGAAATTGTGGATGAAGATGGCAAACTTTATGCACACGCAACAGCCACATGTATGATTCTCCGTTAAAGGTTTATAGCATATTATGCTTTAAAGCACTCCCTACTCTATCTGCTAATTTGACAGATTTCGGTCGGGTTAAAGCACGATATTCAAAATAATGTTTCGAGATATACGCCAGACTCAACTCCTGAGTCTGGCCAGTCGATGCCTGCCAAACTTTAGATTGATTCGATCCAGTCAAAAAATTACCTGAAATTGCATAAATATATAAATCTTTTTGTGACACTTCAGGGACATGTAGGAATATTTCAATACCGAACTGCGGTTCTTTTTTAGCCAACCATTTTTCTGAAAACCACAGTTGCAAGAGATCCCCGAGATATAACTGTTGATTCGCTAAGGGCCATAAACAGATTTCAGCACCTGTAACAGGAGTAAAATATTGGCTCGAATCTTGAATAATATCGAGATAATGCTCTTGATAGAAAGACCACTGCGCGAAAATTTGGGGGATTGTGAGCGTATTCATTCGCTTTCTCCAGTTTAGCCATTTTTGTGCTGGCAAGTCGGTTTAAATCCACACTGTTTGACCATTTGATCAAACGACTTTATGGATTCAATCTAGCAACTGGATATTCTCCTGACAAGTATTTTTCAATATTTTTATGCAATTGTTTAAATTAAAATCAGATAAATATGATTTGTCATAAATATGAAAGTTTTTGCTTGACCCTTGTCAAAATGTCTCTATAATCGCATGCAGATTCTCCCATAGCTCAGTCGGTAGAGCGACGGACTGTTAATCCGCAGGTCCCTGGTTCGAGCCCAGGTGGGAGAGCCAAATTCAAGAAAGCCCGCAGCATTAAAGCGGGCTTTTTTATTTTCTATTTTATGCCCTCCCTTCTTTTAGCGACCTTAAAATCATCAACTCGCTTTGCTAAGCTGCCTATATCAGTACACCTTACTTGCACTGGCAGTTGCCTTTGGTGCATTTTCTAAGCTGCCTATATGGCAGTACACGGCCTGATTTTAATTCCAGCAGATCTGGACAATTTCTAAGCTGCCTATATGGCAGTACACGCACATGATGGCCAACATATTCCATTTCCATCTTTCTAAGCTGCCTATATGGCAGTACACTTATACTGCTCTGTAACTAAACCTATTGCGTATATTTCTAAGCTGCCTATATGGCAGTACACAGACTACCCGAACGGCTACTCTGATAACGACATTTCTAAGCTGCCTATATGGCAGTACACAAAAATCGCTAAACGGGCTGATATCTGATTTATTTCTAAGCTGCCTATATGGCAGTACACATTACCAAAGTCGAGACTCGTACTGCGATTATTTTCTAAGCTGACTATATGGCAGTACACAAGCGGGTCCTGCGCTTCTTATGTGGGGCTATTTTCTAAGCTGCCTATATGGCAGTACACTTTTTAATACCAGAATTATGACTTCAGTGAACTTTCTAAGCTGCCTATATGGCAGTACACGTTATGAGAAACGATTATTTAAAACTACTTGATTTCTAAGCTGCCTATATGGCAGTACACTTAATCAGCCTAATCACTTGCACTTATTAATGTTTCTAAGCTGCCTATATGGCAGTACACCATGCCTACACATGGGCGATTCATACCCCAAATTTCTAAGCTGCCTATATGGCAGTACACCTTTCCGTACCTTGCGAATACTTAGACATTTCTTTCTAAGCTGCCTATATGGCAGTACACCTTTTTCTTCCACGCCCTGCTTTTCTGCTTGTTTTCTAAGCTGCCTATATGGCAGTACACACGGTTGGATTGATCAAAGTAAATCTGCACGCTTTCTAAGCTGCCTATATGGCAGTACACTTGGTAAAATTAATTTGTTTTACAGTGTGCAATTTCTAAGCTGCCTATATGGCAGTACACCTTAGGTAGTCGATTGCGGGGTGATAATGGCTTTTCTAAGCTGCCTATATGGCAGTACACATCATCAAACTGTCCTACATTCTTGCATACGTTTTCTAAGCTGCCTATATGGCAGTACACAGTCGGTGCGTAAGCAAGCAAAAATGCTTTTATTTCTAAGCTGCCTATATGGCAGTACACTGTGGACAGCATATTGATCGTGATACCAATAATTTCTAAGCTGCCTATATGGCAGTACACATGACGCAATTACCTTTTTAATGCAGCATGAATTTCTAAGCTGCCTATATGGCAGTACACTTTTAGTGGTATGCCTTGCTTAGCCATCTCTATTTCTAAGCTGCCTATATGGCAGTACACATCTAGCTTTTTAATGGCTCTTAAAATGTCACTTTCTAAGCTGCCTATATGGCAGTACACGATAAGCTTTGCATTTCTAGAAGCTCGTTGTATTTCTAAGCTGCCTATATGGCAGTACACTTGTTCCGACTGAATTCATTTCTGATGCAATTTTTCTAAGCTGCCTATATGGCAGTACACTGTTGAACTCCAAGAGCTAAAAACCGATTTAATTTCTAAGCTGCCTATATGGCAGTACACATGAATCAGGATCACCAAGCCACCACGTTTGATTTCTAAGCTGCCTATATGGCAGTACACTTTCAAATACTTCTTTCCATCCTTGTTGAGTTTTTCTAAGCTGCCTATATGGCAGTACACACAACCAAAATACCTAAAACCAGATAAAAAACATAGTATTATCTAAAATACACCCCAATAGCCCTCTTATTCCTATCTATCTATAAGTTTCTAATTTTTATATTTAATTAGAAAATTAAAATATTTTGGGTTAAATAAAGCCTCTATTTAATCAACTTCAGCCCAAAGAAAAAGCGGGAACTTTGTCCCGCTTGCATCATGTCAAACTTATGCTGCCTGTACGGGCACACCACTATGAAAACGAAAAAGCTCATCTGGACTTAAAATCAGATTCTTTTCTACTTCCCGGATATGCTCAATACGGCTCTGGATATTCTCTTCTGGATTTTTCCATTTTGCGGTTTTTGCCACATCCATCGCCAGTGCCAGATAATCCTCATAATGGCGAGATTCGGATTTCAGCAGATAACGATAATAACGGCCCAGCTCTTCATCGACCAAAGGTGCAAGTGCATAGAAACGCTCACAAGAACGAGCCTCCACAAAGGCACCAATGATCAACACATCAATCAGGGCTTCTGGCTCATAGGTCCGAATTTCTTTACGTAGGCCACCTGCATAACGCCCCGCACTAAGACCAATCCATTGCTGACCACGTTTACTCATAAATTCCAGCACTTGCTCATAGTGCAGCATCTCTTCACGGACCAGCTGTGCCAGTTTCACCTGCAAATCTACAAAGAAACTGTAGCGAAACATCAGATTCATCGCCGTACTGGCGGCTTTTTTCTCGCAGTTAGCATGATCCTGCATCAGAATATCCAGATTATTCAGTGCTTCATTGAGCCAGGCTTGGGGCGTTTCACAACCCAGGAAGCCAATCACGGGCTTCATGAGTTCATCATAATTTATATTTGACATAACGATCTTTTAATCTTAGCGGGCAGCTTTAATTACGGCTTTCATTTCTTGCACTGCCTGCGCCAAACCAACAAAGACAGCATCTGCAATCAGGGAGTGACCGATATTCAGTTCATGAATCTGTGGAATGGCAGCAATCGGAGTGACATTATCCAGATTCAAGCCATGGCCAGCATTGACCATCAGACCTTTAGAAACTGCGTATTCAGCGCCTTGAATAATACGCTCAAGCTCAGCCTGCTGGGCTGCTGGTGTTTCTGCATCAGCATAGGCACCGGTATGAATCTCAATCGTTGGCGCACCACATGCCACTGCTGCATCGATCTGTGCCAGATCGGCATCAATAAACAGTGAAACATCACAACCAATCGCTGTTAATTCCTGAGTCGCCTTTTTCACATCTTCAAAATGGCCAACCACATCCAGCCCACCTTCGGTAGTGACTTCCTGGCGTTTTTCCGGCACAAAACAAACATGCTGTGGCTGAATTTCCTTGGCAAAAGCCACCATTTCATCCGTCACCGCTATTTCCAGGTTCATCCGGGTTTTGAGTGCGGGACGCATACGACGTACATCATCATCCTGAATATGGCGGCGGTCTTCACGCAAATGCAACGTAATGCCCTCTGCACCTGCCTGCTCGCAGATCAATGCAGCATTGACTGGGTCTGGGTAGGTCGTACCACGTGCTTGTCTTAATGTTGCGACATGGTCAATATTGACACCAAGTAATGCAGCCATAATATCTTCCTAACTACGATTGAGATTGAGAGTTTTGAATCCACAATTGTCGACTTTTCAAGGGGCGATCGCCAAGCAAGGCAGTAATCACCTGTCGATAAAGCTTCGTCAGTAATTGTAACTGTTCTGGGCTAAAATCCCTACCACTTTCATAATGCAGCATGGTTAAAATCTGCTGGCCCGACAAATTTGAGCGAGATGGCTTGGCGGTAGGCATAAAGCCATCATTTAACTGAAAATAATAATGCTGCGAGGGATTGATAGGCACCTGATTGGCATCGACTGAAAAGTCCAAAGCGTAGCCCAACTCTTCAAGCAGCACATGCTCGAACTGGCGCAGGATTTGCTTTAAATAACTATGAGGATCAGTCTGGACAGAAAGCTGCTGCAAAGCCACTAGCGTTTTGCCATATTTGGCATAAGTCTGTGGCATTTCCATTTCCAGGGGACACAGCCGCAGCAGAATTTCATTTAGATAAAAACCGGAAAAGAAGGCATCACCAAAAAAGAAAATAGGCTGATTAACAATTTCAAGCTTGATAAAGTTTTTCAGTTCGGATTTTCCTGAAGCCTGCAAACTGATCGGCTGATATTGAGGGGGTGGAGTTTGTCGAAGTATGCCATCCATCCGGCCATATTCCTGCGTAAACAGGTACACAATATGGCTACGTTCGCGATATTTACGATGATGAATCAAATAGCCATGCAGCACTTCATTACGCATAGACTGCTGGCTTAATCACGATCTTTTTTAGATCGTTGTTCATCTTCGTCGTCCCCATCCGGGATGACGGCACCAACGACGGCCGCAGTACCTTTGACCACCCCTTTCGTGGTTTTATAGGCCACTTTTACAGGTACAGTCACGACTTTGTGAATACAGCCCTGCAAGAACAAGACACATACCATGAGGGCTAAAACTTTCATCATGCACTCTACCTGTAAAATTTCAGTGATTAAATATCGCTATAACCAAGGCTCTTCAATGCACGCTCATCGTCAGACCAGCCGCCTTTGACTTTCACCCAAAGCGTCAGCATGATTTTTTGCTCGAACATTTTTTCCATATCCACCCGTGCATCCATACCGATTTTTTTCAGTTTAGATCCTTTTTCACCAATTACGATGGCTTTTTGTCCCGGACGGTCAACAAAAATTGTGGCATCGATATAGGTACAGGCAGGCTTCATACGCCCTGTTTTTTCATTCAGTACCGGCTCTTCGATTTTAAAAGATTCAATCTGAACCGTCAGGTCATACGGCAGTTCTTCACCGAGCTGACGCATGATTTTTTCACGGATAATTTCAGAAGCCAGAAAACGTTCTGAACGGTCTGTCAGTTGATCTAGCGAATAAAGCGGTGGCTGAAATGGCAGGTATTTGGCAATCGTGTCACGTAAATGCTCCAGATTGGCACCACGCAGTGCAGATACTGGTACGATTTCCGCAAAGTTCATCAACTTGGCACGTTCCTGAATCAGCGGTAAGGCCTGATTCTTGTTTTCAAACGTGTCCAGCTTGTTGATGACCAGAATTACCGGCATCTCGGCATTCTTTAATTTTTCCAGCACAAGCTCATCGTTCTGGGTCCATTTCTGTGCATCGACCACAAACAGCACCAGGTTCACATCACGTAGGGCCGAATGTGCAGCACGGTTCATCATTTTATTGATGGCACGAACTTCTTTCTTGTGCATCCCTGGCGTATCCACAAAGACTGCCTGAGATTTTTCACGTGAATCAATTCCCACAATTTTATGACGTGTAGTTTGTGGCTTACGTGAAGTAATGGAAAGTTTCTGACCGAGCAAATGGTTCATCAGGGTAGATTTACCCACGTTTGGCCGGCCAACAATCGCAACAAAACCGCTACGATAATCCGAAGGGATCTCAGTACCTTCTGCACTAAAGAATTGACTAATCAAGTCATTGCTGTCGCTTTGCGACTCGTGATCAGCATCGATGTGATCGGAATGAGTAGTCATTAAGACTTATGCTCCAAAAGTTTTAAAATATCTGCCGCTACAGCCTGTTCGGCAAATCGGCGGCTTGAACCTTCCCCGGTCATGACTGACATTCCCTGAACCTGGCATTCCACCTTGAAATGTTGATTCGGGGCATCACCCTGAATATCGACCACCTCGTAAACCGGGAGAGGTTTTTTACAAGCTTGTAAATATTCCTGCAAGCGTGATTTCGGGTCTTTTAACTGGTCGGTGGGCTCAATATTGTCCAAATATGGTTCATACCATTTTAGCACAACCGCTTCCAGGATATTCAGATCGCCACAATCAACATAGATGGCACCAATAATCGCCTCGACCGTATCTGCAAGTATAGACTCACGATGATGACCGCCAGATTTCAATTCACCCGTACTGAGAATTAAATTCTGGCTAAGTTTTAAATCATTGGCGATTCTACCCAGCGCTTCCTGACGCACCAAGGTCGCACGCATACGCGTGAGGCGTCCTTCATTTTCGTGCGGATAAGCTGTGAACAGATAGTTCGCAATGATCATTCCTAAAAGTGAATCGCCTAGAAATTCTAGGCGCTCATAGTTATGTTTATGACTGACTGAACGATGAGTCAGGGCCAGCTTAAGTAAATCAGCCTGTTTAAACTGATAACCAATTCGTCTGGTCAGACGTTCATCATTTAGTTTTGACTGTGCTTTGATCAAACTCTTTCTCAAACTTCATCACTAAATCGATATTCATTACAAAATTTTTGCGAATTTCATAATTCTTGTGTACCTGCAAGCCATCCGTATTGGTGACTCGGGCAATGTCATCAAACTTCAGATCACGAATATTATTCATCTGTAAGCGCTGATCCATCTGTTGACTGAATTGCGATGGTGCCATATTGGCGGGAGCAGTCTTAAGTAGCTCCTCAACTTGGTTATCAACCATACGGTCATCGAAATACGGCCCCCACACTGCAATTGCCACTTTTGCAAGAAATGCAAAGCCTACAATTGCAACCAAAACTCCAATATAAGAAGCACCCTGTTGATGTTTCATTTTTTATTTTCCTGACTGAAACAATTAATCAATCATTCCGTTTCGATTAAACGATGGCATTTTAAAGCCAGGCTCTTTATGCATCCAGATATAGAATGCTCGACCTGTTAAGTTCTCTTCCGGAACAAATCCCCAAAAACGGCTATCAGCACTCTGATCGCGGTTGTCCCCCATCGCGAAATAGTACCCTTCTGGTACTTTGATTTCCCAATACAATCCATTTTCAGTGGAATACTTGCCATTGTCCACATAGTTAATAAATGGTGCCTGACGTGCAACATTCACGTTTTCAAGTTCACGCATGGTGAACGTATGCTCGCCAATGGTTTCTTTATGATACATCGAATTTGGCGTATCCATACGGTCTTTTTCACGGCTAAATTCTACCGGAACCTTTTCGACTTTTTGACCATTAATAATGAGCTGACCATGATCATAAACAATATGATCGCCCGGCAAACCAATGATACGCTTGATATAACTGATCGTTGGCTGTGGCGGATAGCGGAATACCGCCACATCACCGCGCTCCGGATGGCCGGTATCAATAATCTTGGTGTTTACAATCGGCAGCTTTACCCCATAGTCAAACTTATTGACCAAAATAAAGTCACCCGTTTCCAGGGTCGGTACCATTGAATCTGATGGAATATTGAAAGGCTCATACAAAAACGAACGTAAGATCAGCACCACTGTCAGCACTGGCCAGAAGTCATAAGCCCATGTGATGATAAAATTTTCATTGCCCTTGCCCCGGGTCTGCCGCTGCTTCAGTACAAACTTATCCAGCAACCAGATTGCGACAAAGATTAAGGTCGCAGGAACAAGAATCAAATTAAAATCAAAATCCATGGGCTTTATCCTTATTATTTAGCGTTCGACTTTCAATACAGCTAAGAACGCTTCTTGCGGGATTTCAACACTACCCACCTGTTTCATACGTTTCTTACCTTCTTTTTGTTTCGAAAGCAGTTTCTTCTTACGCGAGACGTCACCACCATAACATTTTGCCAATACGTTTTTACGCATCGCTTTTACGGTTGAACGAGCAATAATTTGTGCGCCAATGGCCGCCTGAATCGCCACATCGAACATCTGACGCGGAATCAGGTCTTTCATTTTTTCAACCAGGGCAATACCACGATGACGGGCATCCTGACGGTGACAAATCATGGCCAGCGCATCAACTTTTTCACCATTGATCAGGACATCCACCTTCACCAGTGATGAGCTTTCAAAACGCACAAAGTTATAGTCCAGCGAAGCAAAGCCGCGTGAACACGACTTCAATTTATCAAAGAAATCCATGACCACTTCAGCCATCGGGATTTCAAAGGTAATGGAAACCTGATTACTCATGAACTTCATGTCTTTTTGTACGCCACGACGCTCCACACACAAAGTCATTACGTTCCCTAGATACTCTTGAGGCACCAGAATATGACACTCAGCAATCGGCTCACGCAGGTCTTCAACGGTTGTACCATCCGGCATTTTTGAAGGACTGTCGATATAGAGGATTTCACCGTTTTTCATCACCGCTTCATAAATGACCGTCGGTGCAGATGAAATCAGGTCCAGATCGTATTCACGCTCTAAACGTTCCTGTACGATCTCCATGTGCAGCATGCCCAAGAAACCACAGCGGAAACCAAAACCCAGTGCATCTGAACTTTCCGGTTCAAAAAACAGTGCCGAGTCATTGATCTGTAGTTTCTGCAAGGCTTCGCGGAATGGTTCAAAGTCACTGGCATCAATCGGGAAAAGCCCCGCATAGACCTGTGGTTTCACCTTTTTAAATCCGGGTAATATTTCAACTTCTGGTGTGGTCGCCAAGGTAATCGTATCCCCGACTGGTGCACCAAAAATGTCTTTAATCCCTGCAATGACGAAGCCAACTTCACCCGCTTCCAAAATGTCGGTTTCAGTATGTTTTGGATTAAAGATACCTACCGACGTAATGATGTGCGTTTGCCCTGTTGATTTCATCAACATCTTGTCGCCTTTACGCACACGACCCTGCTTGATCCGAACCAGAGAGACAACGCCCAGATAGTTATCAAACCATGAGTCAACAATCAGCGCCTGAAGGGGTGCCTCGCGATCACCTGTTGGAGGTGGAATCACATTGACCAGAGTTTCCAGAACACCTTCAATGCCCAGACCCGTTTTCGCTGAACAGGTTGGAGCTTCTGTCGCCTCAATGCCAATAATATCTTCAATTTCCTGAATCACACGTTCAGGTTCAGCCTGCGGCAAGTCAATCTTGTTGAGGACTGGCAGTACTTCAAGACCTTGTTCAATCGCAGTATAGCAGTTGGCTACAGACTGGGCTTCTACTCCTTGTGCGGCATCCACCACCAGAAGTGCCCCTTCACATGCTGCCAGAGAGCGTGAAACTTCATAAGAAAAGTCCACGTGTCCCGGAGTGTCAATAAAGTTCAGCTGATATTCCTGACCATTTGGATGCGTATAGTATAGCGTCACGGAGGTGGCTTTAATGGTAATCCCACGTTCGCGCTCTAGCTCCATTGAATCAAGAACTTGGGCCTGCATCTCACGATCCTGCAAACCACCACAAGTTTGAATAAAACGATCTGCAAGAGTCGATTTACCGTGGTCGATATGCGCAATAATCGAGAAATTACGAATATTTTTAATATCAACAGATTTTTTAGCTTGCGCCATGGGCTACCTTGAGAAAAAACGTGTCATGCAATTAAAAAAGATACTGCACAACAAAAACCGAATAGAAATTGCCGAGGATTATAGCAGAATGATGATACAGAAAAAGGATTATCTTTTCCTGCTTTTAAGTCGCCACTCCGCCTTGCTGATTGTTTACTGTGGCAACTCAAGCATATGTTTTTTCTGTTCAGATCACTTGTGCTTGAATGAGCCAGTAACCCAGATCATTTTTCTTGATAAAAACCCTGCTTTCAGGTCGTAACAAGCCACTTAAAAATGTCTCAGATCTTTATGATTCAGTCCGCTCGGCAGAATAACAAAACCTATCTGGCTTAAAAGCGAATCAGGCAGTTTCTATGCAATAAGATTGAGAAAAATCAAGCGGATTTAGCTCAGCAGAAATAGGCTGATAAGCTTGGGTAAAGCTTGGTGACATACGTTTGGGACGTCCTGTCTCGATTTCTATACAGGCCCATTGTGTACTTCCTGTAAATAGCAGAGTTTGATCCTGAGGACGGTAAAATGCATATTGTCTGAATAAATACAAGGCATTTAGATCATTCAGCCAGGTCCTTAACATAATCTTGTCACCCTCAAAGGCAGCCTTGCGGTATTGCACCTGATGTTGCACAGCGACCATGGCATGTTTAAGTTGTAGGTACTCTTTGAGTCCCAGCCCCAAATGCTCGATATGTGCTGAGGCTACATCCTGCATCCATTGCACATAAACCACATTATTAACATGCCCCAAAGCGTCAATATGCTCGTTTTTTACCTCTAAGACCTGATCAAAAATACCTGACACTTTTCATTTGTCCTTTCATTCAACTGTTCTGGCTTGCCTCAGTCTACAGAAATTTTCACTGGGGTAAATTGCAAAATATAAAAAACCGTCTTCACTTAAAGACGGTTTTTAAATAGAACTTCTCAACTTCAGGAAATACGCATTCCCACTATTGCACGCTGTCCCTGACGGATTAAGGTCACCCGTGCAACTGTGCCTTTTTTCAACTCTGAAACAGCTTCAATAAAGCCATTGGTATCTTGTATCGGTGCATTATTGACCTGGGTAATGACATCATTCGGCATGATCCGGGCTTGAGCTGCAATTCCGCCCGGGCGTATATCCTGAATCACCACCCCTCCTTTAATTTCCAGCCCAGTCAGTTCCGCCGGGGTCAGATTCCGGATGGTGACCCCCAAGATCGGGCCTTTGGAAGGCCGAGCTGGGGTAGCCGTTTTGGCTGGTGTATTGTCTGGAGCGGTGACTAAAGTTGCCGCAATTTGACGGCGTTTATCATCACGCAACACTTCCAGTTGAACGCGTTGTTTTGGGGCAGTACGGTTCAGATAGTTCAGTAGCTCGCTGGTTCTTGAAATAGAGGTTCCATTATATTTTAGAATCACGTCTCCAGGGCGTAGTCCGGCCTGAGCTGCCGGAGAGTTTGGCTCGACCTGGGTCACCAGTGAACCTTCCGGTTTAGACAGCTTATAAGATTCCGCCAGAGTACGGTCAATGTCCTGCAAACTGACTCCCAGATAGGAACGGGTCACTTTTCCGTTTCGTTTTAACTGCTCTGCAACCTCCATGGCCACATCGATCGGGATTGAAAAAGACAGTCCCATATAGCCGCCTGTACCACTAAAGATCCGTGAGTTGACCCCCACCACTTCACCGCGCTGGTTAAATAACGGCCCCCCGGAGTTCCCCGGGTTTAAGGCTACATCGGTCTGAATAAACGGAACTGCCGTTTCTCCCATCATGTTTCGCATTTTGGCGCTGACAATCCCGGCAGAAGCCGAATAATCAAAGCCAAAAGGAGAACCAATGGCAAGCACTGGCTCCCCTACCCGTAAACGGTCTACATCGCCCGTGCTTAATTGGGGAAAGTTAGCGCCCTGTACTTTAAGTAGGGCAACATCTGTCCGCTCATCACTTCCAACAACCGTAGCATCAATTTCACGGCGATCATTTAAAGTAATGGTCACTTTGGACGCATCTTCAACTACGTGATGATTGGTCAGCAAATAGCCATCCTTACTGATAAAGAAGGCACTTCCATAGCCGGTTTTTTCCTGTGGCATCCGTGGCTGTGGAATAATCACCTGATTGCCAAAAAAGCGCCGTAAAATTTCAGGCACTTGTTGCTGCAGGAGCTCTTCTTCGCTCATTTTCTTGACAACATTGACACTCACCACAGCCGGGCTGACCTGCTCGACCAGATTTGAAAAGTCTACAGGGTTAGCAGCCTGTAGCTGGGCAGCACTCAGAGTGACAGTAGCTGCAAATAATCCTTTTTTTAAGTCCAGAATTTTCATATAAATTATTCACTCAAATTGTTGATAAATTTATGTAAATAGGTTTTATCATAAACATCATTGGTTTTAAGTAACAATATGTTCACATATCAGAATACTGCTATCTTGGTTTTTTTACTGCATTAAGTTAAGGCTTTTATTAGTTTTTTGATCAATAAATCTGTATTTAAAAGCTTGCCTTTTATGCAAAAAAGCGCTGTCATTACCAGACTTCTTTTAAATTAGCTGATGGACATGTCTAATTTACATCTCACCCATCATTTTGACGTGATTATTGTAGGCAGTGGCGGCGCCGGCTTAAGTTTAGCACTATCGTTGCCAGAACATTTTAATATTGCAGTACTGGCAAAATCCAGTCTTACGGATGCCAGTACCTTCTATGCCCAGGGCGGCGTAGCTGCCGTACTGGATGAAACTGATTCAATTCAACAGCATATTGATGACACCATGATTGCAGGAGTCCATTTGTGTGAAATGGACGCGGTTAAACATACCGTCGAAGGCGGCAAGCCTTCTGTCGATTTCCTGCTTAAGCATGGGGTGCAATTTACACTGGATGAACAGGAGCAGCTGCATTTGACCCGTGAAGGCGGCCACTCCCAACGCCGTATCATTCATGCAGCGGATGCCACCGGACGCGCAATTTCCACCACATTGGTACAGCGCGCCCAGGAAAAAGACAATATTACGATTTTTGAAAACTATATTGCCATTGATCTGATCTGCTCACAGAAACTTGGTCTTGCAGATCAGGCCAACCGTGCGCTCGGCTTATATGCACTGGATGAAAAAACGGAAAAAGTACATACCTTTTTAGCACCTTTTACTGCCCTCGCCTGTGGCGGTGCGATGAAGGCTTATCTTTATACCTCAAATCCGGATATTGCAACCGGTGATGGGATTGCCATGGCTTACCGGGCAGGTTGCCGTGTGGCCAATATGGAATTTAACCAGTTCCACCCCACCTGTTTATATCATCCCCAGGCACGCTCCTTATTAATTACTGAAGCCATGCGTGGTGAAGGCGCCTATTTACGTTTACCGGACGGTGAGCGTTTTATGCTGCGCTTTGACGAGCGGGCTGAACTGGCGCCCCGAGATATTGTAGCGCGTGCGATTGACTATGAAATTAAACGTCTCGGGATTCGTCATGTCTGGCTCGACATTACTCATAAAGATGCAGATTTTGTCAAAACTCACTTTCCGACACTGTATACACGCCTGCTCGAACTTGGCATTGATATTACCCAGGGTATGATCCCGGTTGTTCCAGCTGCGCACTATACCTGCGGGGGCGTTGTGGTCGATGAAAACAGCCAAACCGATATTCAGGGACTTTATGCAATTGGAGAAACCTCTTATACCGGCTTACATGGTGCTAACCGAATGGCCAGTAACTCACTTTTAGAATGCTTTGTATATGGCATCAGTGCTGCCCGACATATTGAAACGCATTTTGAGGGATCTTATCAGTCCCCTTCGGTGCCCGCTTGGGATGATTCACAAGTCACCAACCCGGATGAAGATGTGGTCATTTTGCAGAACTGGGACGAATTACGTCAAACCATGTGGAACTATGTCGGTATTGTCCGTACGACCAAACGTCTGCAACGTGCGCTACACCGCATTGAGATGCTCAAAAAAGAAATCGCAGAATATTATCAGGACTATCAGGTCAGTAAAAACCTGATTGAACTGCGTAATCTGGTTCTGGTTTCAGAAATGATTGTACGTTGTGCCATTGAGCGTAAAGAATCGCGGGGCTTGCACTTTACTCTGGATTATCCGCAGCTTTTACCAGAACTACGCAAGACGGTGCTGATTCCACCGAGCTTTAAAGTAGAGCAGGTGCTGGTCAATACCGCAGAAGCTTAAAGAGGATTTAAGCTTGTATAAAAAAAACCGGAAACAAGTTCCGGTTTTTTTATAGCTGCTTATGCTTGCACTGCAGAAGCCGGCTGGGGCGGCACAGAATAGGTTCCGGTTACATGCGCGACCGGCTGTTCCTGATCAACTGAATAGATCCAGACCTCGCCCACGATCAGTACCCGGCCGACTTTCATTAACTTACACTCTGCCCGCAAGTTCACGCCACCCGAAGGTTTACGTAAAAAATTAATATTCATATTGGTGGTGACCGCTAAACCGACCAGACCGATCTCTCCCAAGATTGCGACATATAAGGCAAAATCCGCCAGCGTCATCATTGTGGGTCCAGAAACGGTTCCCCCTGGACGCAATTCCTGCTCGCCAACCCGATACAGCATCGTGGCACCGCAAGGAACAACGGCTTCAATCTCACATTTTTCCAGACTCTGAGGAAACTCCTGCTCCAGAAACTGAATAATTTCTTCTCGTGTACTTTTCATCATATTTAATCTTCCTGATTTCCTACACTATAGAAGATTTTGCTGGTAAAAATCGAGGGAAAAACCAGATCAAAAGTATAATTGAAAATTACTTATTTCAGATACTGAAAGGCCTGATCAAATACTTGATCAGGCAGCAAAGTAGCATCGAGACGTTTGATCCGGTCCGGATAACGCTGCCATAAGGTCGCATAACCTGTTCTGACTTTTTCAAAGAAAGTCATTTTTTCTTGTTCAAAGCGATCCAATGCTCCGCGCTCGCGGGCACGCGTCATCCCCAGTTCAATCGGAGCATCCAGCCAGAACGTCAAATCTGGCATGTGTGCCACAAAGCTTTTATTCAGCAAATTCAGCTTATCTTCACTCACGCCACGTCCCGCACACTGATAGGCAAAACTGGCATCAGTAAAACGATCACATAGAACGGTTTTACCGGCAGACAAGGCAGGCAGAATGACCTGTGCCAAATGCTGGGCACGGGCTGCATACATCAGCAACAATTCGGTATCATGACACATGGCCTCATCATGACTAACACTGAGCAATAAAGCCCGGATTTGCTCTGCCATGGGCGTACCCCCCGGCTCACGGGTCAGAATGACTTCTTTGCCTTGTGCCATCAGATCAGCATAAATTCGATGAATGAGCGTCGTTTTGCCTACCCCTTCTGTGCCTTCAAAGCTAATAAACATACTCATTCCTTATTTTTCGAGCGTAAAACGGTAAGGTATTCCTGCACAGCTTGGTTATGCTCTTGCAGATTGCTACTGAATTTGTGTCCGCCATTGCCTGTAGCAACAAAATAAATATTTTGTGAGTTATCCGGATGCATGGCAGCCTCAATGGCTTTCTTACTTGGCAATGCAATCGGCGTTGGCGGTAAACCTGCCATGGTATAAGTATTATAAGGCGTTGGGGTACGCAGATCTTTGCGGGTAATATTGCCAGTATAGGCATCGCCCATACCATAAATAACCGTCGGGTCGGTTTGCAGACGCATGCCCATGTTCAAACGGCGTACAAACACACCAGAAACCTGTTGCAGCTCACTATCAACACTGGTTTCTTTTTCAATAATCGATGCCATAATCAGCGCTTCATATTTATTCTGATACGGTAGACCTGATGCGCGTTGCTCCCAGGCTTGATCCAGTGTCTTGATCTGTCGCTGATAAAGATTGGTCAAAATTTTGCGGTCAGTTTCACCTTTGGCAAAGAAATAGGTATTTGGCGCAAATAGCCCTTCAGGATGCGAAAAGGGAATATCAAGTTCCTTGAGCAGCTGTTCAGTAGGCAGGTACACCACTTCCTTGGTGACTAGCTCATCTTGCTTTAAAGCATCAATTAACTGTTTGAAGGTGGTGCCTTCAATCACCAGAATACGGTTCATCTGGGCATTTTCAGCATTGGAAATCATCTCCATCACTTCACGCATACTCATGCCTTGACGGATTTCATAAACCCCGGCCTTCATGGTGTCATGAATCATAATGCGCTGATAAAGCTTTAAAACAAGCGGAAAGCTGAGCTGTCCCTCTTTTGCCAGACGGTCAATAAAACCCGAATAGGTCTCACCTGAACCAATCGCCAATAGCTGTTTTTGCCCCTCGACCGGATAGGCTTTCCATAGGCTGCTTTTCAGGATCAGGCCGAGAACCAGCATGATTCCGATCAGCACTAAGGCGATCCCCTTTAGAAAACCTGTCGAGTTGGTTTTATTTGTCTTTTTACTGCTGGACTTGGAAGCTGACATATTAATACGACATCTGATTCAATCGAAGACGGTTAAAAAGTTCAATACAAGCATCTACATTTAAAGCGCGTTGCTCAAATTGAGTGGCAATTTTCATTGGGCTAAGTGCATTACAAAAAAACAGACTGTCAATATGTGGAATTTCATCTATTTCCACATCACGTTGCTGACAGACGATTTGCTGCTCTTGCATCCGTTGCATAATTTCTGCACGCATAACACCGAAGACGCCATTATAACGAAGTTTCGGTGTGACCCATTGATTGTTTATACGAATGAAGCAATTACTGCTCACCCCTTCAACAATTGCCCCCTGTACATTGGTCACCAAAGCTTCAGGCCAAGCGCGCAAATCTGCTTCCTGCTTGAGTAAGACCTGTTCCAGCCGGTTCAGGGTTTTTAGTCCGACCAGATTCGGCATACTCAGGCCTATAGCCTGCTGTAGCACGCCGCTCTGAATCTGCTCATAACTAAAGTCTGATACGGCTTGCGGATAATAAAACATCCACAGGTCCGCAGGATGGTCTGGCAAGCTATAACCTCGCTGACCAATACCACGACTAAGTACGATTTTTAATGTGCCATTCAGTGCAGTTTCTGATTCAAGCAAGACCGCCAGGCTTTTTGTAATCAGCCCCAGATCAACGTCTAAGCTTAGTTTTTGCTGGCTCATTCTTAATCGCGCCAGATGACGTTCAGCTAACTCAATGCGATTGTGCCGGATGCGGGCTGTGGTAAAACAGCCATCTCCATAATGAAAAGCACGATCTAACAAATCTATATTATTGACAATTTGAGCATTTCTTAAACATAGCATCCTTAGATCGCCTCTTAAGCCTTAAAGTGAGGTAGTGAAATTATAAGCCTAGTCCCGATATCTCTGTTACCCAGCTTACATTGGTTTTTCATTATTTTTTATACAAAAATATCACGTCATTTCCGCCTCATCTAACCAAAACCAAAGGACCCGAGGTCGGCATACATCTTCAGTAATTAACAAGCCCAAGGAACTGGCAGCACTCCTGTCAGTCAGGACAGGAAATATACCTGCAAAAGTTTGCCTGAATATTTTTGATGAACCAACTTGCAAATTGTACGACAACTTGAATCCAGAATTGAGTCCATGCTGGAAAAAACTACCGATCCAATGATTCATCTTAACCATCGGATACTGGTTCTGATCAAGCATTGCTCTTCGCAATATAAAGGTATCGAAGTAAGACAGTCCTGCACTCAAGTCATTAAAAGCGCCCATCCTTCAGAAAAAATAATGCCTGAACTCAGGGACAAAAATAGCAGTTATCCCCCTATCGGGACTTGGATGAGAGAGTCACAAGCAATCACGTAAAAGCCTGACTCATCTGGTCACTCAGTCAGGCTTTTTTTATAAGCGTAGACTCATGACCACAACTTAAGTGCTTATTATCTCTTTTTTTCATATTGAATTCATTTTTAGTTATTTTTTATGCATAGCTAATAGGATTATGCTGCGCTTAAGTTACAAAACATAGAAAAGAGCGGGGATGCAGATGAGCATTGTACAGACATTAAAACTTGGGGTTTTAGCTATAGCGATTTCGGCAAGCTCTTTTAGTGTGATAGCACAGGATTTTCTTAACGTTTCTTATGACCCAACCCGGGAACTGTATGAAGAGATCAATAAAAATTTCAGCAAATACTGGGAAAGCCATACCGGTCAGAAAATTAATTTTAAACAGTCGCATGGCGGTTCAGGCAAACAGTCACGTGCTGTGCTGGATGGCTTAGAGGCAGATGTTGTTACTCTCGCACTGGCAGCCGATATTGATGTGCTGGCAAAGAAAGCCCAGCTGCTACCCACAGACTGGCAGAAAAAATTACCGCACAACTCAACCCCATATACCTCGACAATTGTCTTTCTGGTTCGTAAAGCCAATCCCAAAGGGATTCAGGATTGGGATGATCTGGTTAAACCCGGCGTGGCCATTATTACGCCAAACCCAAAAACTTCCGGCGGCGCACGCTGGAACTATCTTGCTGCCTGGGCTTGGGCCAAACACCAGAAAGGTGGCAATGATGCCAAAGCCCGCGATTTTGTGCGTCAAATATATAAGCAGACCAAAGTTCTGGATTCAGGTGCACGTGGTGCAACCACGACTTTTGCTGAACGCGGTATCGGAGATGTCTTGCTGACTTGGGAAAATGAAGCACATTTGGCCTTGCGTGAACAGCCCGGCAAGTTTGAAATTGTGACGCCCTCTCTTTCTATTCTGGCTGAACCACCGGTTGCTATTGTCGAGAAAAATGCCCAGGCAAAAGGCAATAGCTACCTGGCCAAAGGTTATTTGAATTTCCTCTATTCCCCATTAGGTCAGGAAGTTGCAGCAAAAAACTATTACCGTCCGCGCAATAAAGCAGTACTTAAAAAATACCAGCAGACTTTTAAGCCACTAAAACTGGTGACGATTGAGCAGGAATTTGGCGGCTGGACTAAGGTACAACAAACCCATTTTGAAAATGGCGGAATTTTCGACCAGATCGTCAAAGCCAATCAAGCGAAATAACAACTCATTACTTTTAAGGAGCATCGATATGACACATACGCTTATTGTTCCAGGTGTGGGTGGAAGTGAATACTGCCACTGGCAGACATGGTTACAACATCGTCTGATGCGCTGCTCCCGGGTACAGCAAAAAAACTGGCATCATCCTGTCCTGAATGAATGGGTGGCCGAGTGTGTCAAAACCCTTCAAGCCATTCCAGATGATGTGCAGATTGTAGCGCATAGTTTTGGCTGTCTGACCAGTCTGGCGGCCCTTGCCCGGTATCCGGAACTGAAGGCCAAAATCAAAAATCTGGTGCTGGTTGCACCTGCCAATCCGGCACGTTTTGGTGAAAATGGGTTTGCAGATGATAGCCTGACGGATTACCGCGCCTATTTTCAGCAACTCAAGATTCAGGTACCGACTCGCTTATTGATCAGTGAAAATGATCCCTGGCTAAATTTTGCAGATGCCCTGCAACTTGCCAAAGCCTGGAACATCAAACCAATTAATTTAGGTCAGGTCGGTCATGTCAATGTCTCTTCCGGTTTTGGGCCTTTTCCTGAAATTGAACAATACTTAATTTCAGAAAAGACTATGCCACATATCAGTAAAGCTGATGACTGCAAGTATTTATTTAAATTTGCATTTTAGATGCTGCTAACTATGCTTGTGCCAAATTTGTTTTCTAATTTTCGCTGGTCAGCTTCCACCAGCATTCTCTCTTTTGAGGAGTAATCATGTCGCAGCGATCCCGAGTGCTGCCAGGATTTGGTCTTTCTCTAGGCTTTACCCTAGCGTATTTATCATTAATCGTTCTGATTCCGCTTTCTGCCGTTTTTATTAAATCACTGGGCATTGGCTGGGATGGCTTATGGGAAATCCTGAGCTCTGAACGTATTTTAAAATCATTACAGCTAAGCTTTAGTGCCGCCATTATTGCAGCACTGGTCAATGTGGTTTTCGGCCTGTTACTGGCATGGTGTCTGGTACGTTACAGCTTCCCGGGTAAACGCATTATAGATGCTCTGGTCGATTTACCTTTTGCCCTGCCAACTGCAGTGGCGGGTATTGCCCTAACTTCTTTGTATGCACCGACCGGCTGGATTGGCCAGTACCTTGAGCCACTTGGAATTCAGGTGGCCTATACACCAATTGGTATTACCCTGGCTTTAATCTTTATCGGTTTGCCTTTTGTGGTGCGTACGGTTCAGCCGGTTCTGAGCGATCTGGAAACCGAGCTGGAAGAAGCAGCATCTGCGCTGGGTGCCAACCGTTTGCAGATTGTTACTAAAATCATCTTCCCGATTTTATTGCCAGCGTTAATTACCGGTTTTGCCTTAGCATTTGCTCGCGGTGTCGGGGAATATGGTTCGGTCATTTTTATTGCGGGTAACCAGCCTTTTGAAACGGAAATTGCGCCCTTAATGATCATCTCCCGTCTGGAAGAATATGATTATGCCGGTGCCACCACCATTGCGGTGGTCATGCTGGTATTGTCTTTTGTAATCTTGTTCCTGATTAACTTAGTCCAAGCCTGGGCCAGCCGTCGTACCGGGAGAACTGCGCGATGAGTTTAAATACCAACAGCAATGCGCTGGCTGAAAAACTACAATCACGCGATGCGACTCGAGAGCCGACCTGGGTGCGCTATACCCTGATCACGATTGCCATGATTTTCTTCCTGAGCTGCCTGATTTTGCCTCTGGTTTTAGTCTTTGTAGAAGCATTTAAACAAGGGGTCGGGGTGTATGCCCAAGCTCTGGTACATCCAGATACCTTGTCTGCCGTGAAGCTGACCTTACTGACTGCCGCAATTGCAGTACCTATGAATGTGGTTTTTGGTGTAGCGGCAGCCTGGACTGTGGCGAAATTTAACTTCCGTGGCAAATCGATATTAACCACCATCATTGACATGCCGTTCTCTGTATCGCCGGTGATTGCAGGTTTAATGCTGGTCCTAATTTTTGGCAGTCAAGGCTGGTTCGGCGGCTGGTTGATGGATCATGACATTAAAGTTTTATATGCCGTACCTGCTATTGTCTTGGCCACAATCTTTATTACTGTACCTTTTGTCGCACGTGAACTGATTCCGCTAATGGAAGCACAAGGGACTGAAGAAGAAGAAGCAGCGATTGTACTCGGTGCATCGGGCTGGCAGACTTTCTGGAAAGTCACCCTGCCTAATATCAAATGGGGGCTGATCTACGGCGTGATTCTGTGTAATGCCCGTGCAATGGGTGAGTTTGGTGCCGTATCGGTCGTCTCCGGTCATATTCGCGGTGAAACCAATACCTTGCCGCTGCATGTCGAAATTCTCTATAACGAATATACCTTTAGTGCTGCGTTTGCTGTGTCCTCACTGCTGGCTTTCCTCGCGATTATCACCCTGATTTTAAAAACCTGGGTGGAACTGCGTCAGGAACGACAAAGCAAACGTAATGAAGATTCAACAGTTTCTTAAGGAATGCCCACATGAGTATTCAAGTTAAAAATATTGAAAAACACTTTGGTGCATTTCATGCACTGAAAAATATCTCCCTCGATTTTCCAGATGGTCAGCTCGTTGCACTCCTGGGTCCATCGGGCTGTGGTAAAACCACCCTGCTGCGGATTATTGCCGGTCTGGAATCGGCCGATGGCGGTCAGGTTATTTTAGAAGGCCAGGATGCAACCCGGGTACATGTGCGTGAACGTGAAGTGGGCTTTGTATTTCAACACTATGCCCTATTCCGCCATATGACGGTTTTTGACAACGTCGCTTTCGGTCTGCGTGTACGTCCACGTTCCACTCGCCCTTCCGAAGCAGAAATTAAAAAACGTGTGACACGTTTACTGGATCTGGTTCAGTTAGGTTTTCTGGCTGACCGTTATCCGGCACAGCTCTCTGGCGGCCAACGTCAACGTATTGCTTTGGCACGTGCTTTAGCGGTTGAGCCACGTGTCCTGTTACTGGATGAACCCTTTGGTGCGCTGGATGCCAAAGTGCGTAAAGAACTGCGCCGCTGGCTACGCACCCTGCATGATGAACTGCATATCACCTCTATTTTCGTGACTCATGACCAAGAAGAAGCGCTTGAGGTAGCAGACCAAATTATTGTAATGAACAAAGGTAATGTCGAGCAAATTGGTTCACCGCGTGAAGTCTATGAAACTCCAGCCACACCTTTTGTATTTGACTTTCTGGGACAGGCCAACCGCTTTGAAGGACAAAATCATGGCGGTATTTTACAACTGGGTGAGGACCGCATCCAGTTTGATGCCGCCAAACAGTCAGCCCAAGGCAATGTCATTGTTTTTGCACGTCCCGATGAACTGCGTATACATGCGCAGCCGCAGGACAATGCCATTCAGGCGACCTTCTTGCGTGAGGTCTGGATTGCTGGCAAAGTAATTGCTGAGCTCACTGATCGTCAAGACAACCTGATTGAAATTTCTTTGACCCCAGAAGAAGCCAGAGCACATCAGTTCAGCCCGAATCAGACCGTTTGGTTAAGTGCATTAAACCTGCATTTGTTTGAAAATCAGGTCGCTTAAGACCAAAGGTGGGGCGATAATATGCCCCATCCTCTTATAGAGTATATCATCATGAATTTCCAACAATTAAGAATTATCCGGGAAACGGTTAGACAGAAATTTAATTTAACTGAAGCTTCAGCAGCACTTTATACTTCACAATCTGGAGTAAGCAAACACATTAAAGATCTGGAAGATGAGCTGGGGGTACAGCTTTTTATTCGCAAAGGCAAACGCTTACTTGGTCTGACTGAACCGGGTCAGGCTCTATTGGGCATTGTCGAACGTATGCTAGTCGATGCGGATAATATCAAACGTCTGGCGGATGACTTTAACAAAGTCGATGAAGGCACCCTGACGATTGCCACGACCCATACGCAGGCACGTTATATTTTGCCGCCCATCGTAAACCAGTTTAAAAAAGAGTTTCCTAAAGTCCATCTGATTTTACAGCAGGCCAGTCCAGTCGAAATTACTGAAATGCTGCTGCAAGGTGAGGCTGACATCGGAATTGCCACCGAAGCGCTTACAACTGAAGATAATCTGGTGAGCGTTCCTTACTATACTTGGCAGCACAGCATTATTACCCCGCAAAATCACCCATTAACAGCTATAGAGCATATTCAGATTGAGGACTTAGCCAGCTACCCGATTATTACCTATCATGGTGGTTTTACTGGCCGTTCTAAAATTGACAAAGCGTTTGAAGATGCAGGTGTTGATGTCAATATTGTAATGTCTGCACTTGATGCCGACGTGATCAAGACCTATGTGGAGCTGAATATGGGCGTGGGAATCGTCAATGATGTGGCTTATGATTCAGAACGGGATTATCGCCTAAAACAGATTAAAACTGAGATTTTTGGCTTAAATACCACCTGGATCGCAGTTCGTAAAGGTCATCTGTTGCGGGGATATGGTTATGAGTTTATTTCACTCTGCTCGCCCGATGCTGATATTAAAGCCTTAAAGAGAGTCGCTTATCCGGATGAATAGAAACTAAAAAATTGAGAGGCGCTATGGCCTCTTTTTTAATGAGTGCCTGTTGATCTTCTGTCTATACGACAGATTCAAGGCACAAGTACAATCAAGAAAACAGCGCTATCCCTTCCTCTATTTTCGTTTATCGTTCTTTAAATCCACTCAAGTGGCCTAAAAATAAGTTTCTGTACTTGCGGGCGGATTCATCTTTACTATTTCAAGCAGAATAAATTCTGTCTTTTTTTCTTGAAAAGTTGCAGATATGAGGACTTTGAAAACTTTCAAATTACAAATTAAAAATCCAAATATTCTAGCATATCTGAGTTTTTATCCCATTGCTCAGGTGTCACATCTGGTTTGCAGCCTATTCCCCCGCAAAAAGTAAAAATCCGTCAATTATCGTTTCAATAAAAATAAACCTTTGATTAATTGATATTATATTTAATTTACCACCATAAATAATCATTATTGTTTTTATAGCCTTCATTGATTTTTATGATGCACTAGGCTTCTTATCTTTGATCTATTACAATCAGCGACTTATTATTTTCCATTGTCGGGCTGAAAACTTTGAATAACGAGTCTTCACAACTTCAGCGTGGCTTAAAGAACCGTCATATTCAGTTGATCGCCATGGGCGGTGCAATTGGCACAGGCTTATTCTTAGGTTCCGCACAGGTGATCCAATCAGCTGGCCCTTCTATTATTTTAGGCTATGCCATTGGTGGATTAATCGCATTCTTAATCATGCGCCAATTAGGTGAAATGATTGTTCATGAACCGGTTGCCGGTTCATTTAGCCATTTTGCTTATACATATTGGGGGAAATTCCCGGGTTTTCTTGCAGGCTGGAACTACTGGATTTTGTATATCTTGGTTGCCATGACCGAACTGACTGCTGTCGCAAAATATATTAACTACTGGTGGCCACATATTCCTGCCTGGGCATCGGTTCTGTTTTTCTTTATTGTGATTACCCTGGTCAACCTCGGCAATGTAAAATTCTATGGTGAATCAGAATTTTGGCTGTCAATTATTAAAGTGACTGCGGTCGTTTCGATGATTGTCTTTGGCCTCTATCTGATTTTAACAGCAGATGCCTCCTCAACAGCATCTTTTAGTAACCTTTGGACTGCAGGCGGCTTCTTCCCGAACGGCTTTGAAGGCTTGTTCTATATGCTTGCATTTCTGATGTTCGCTTTTGGCGGGATTGAGCTGATTGGTATGGCAGCAGCAGAAGCTGATGATCCGGAAAAAACCATTCCTAAAGCGATTAATCAGGTGGTTTTCCGTATTCTGATCTTCTATGTGGGTGCTTTGACCATTCTCTTGTCTCTGGTACCTTGGAACCAGCTTGAACTTGGTGGCCTGGATAAAAGTCCATTCGTCATGATTTTTAGCCAGCTTGGTATTGGCTGGGCTGCTCATCTGCTTAACTTTATTATTTTGACTGCTGCGCTTTCTGTCTATAACAGTGGAATGTATGCAAATAGCCGTATGCTGTACGGCCTGGCACATCAAGGGAATGCCCCTAAAGTGTTCAAAACAGTCAATAAACAGGGAGTGCCGGTTCCTGCAGTGCTTTTCTCTGCGCTACTGATCTTTGGTTGTGTCTTGCTTAATTACCTTGTTCCTGAAAATGCACTGAGCCATCTGATTTATATTGTCGTCGGTGCGCTGGTCTTAAACTGGGCCATGATTTCCCTCACCCATCTCAAGTTTTTACAGAGCATGAAGAAATCAGGACAAAAAACCAGTTTCCCTGCACTTTGGTCACCTGCAGGCAATATCCTGGTCTTAAGCTTTATTGCTATGATCTTGTACATCATGTGGACACAGGGCTTCAAGGAATCTGTACTGATGATTCCAATCTGGATCATTACCATGCTGTGTGTATTTAAATTGCTTAAGCCAAAAAATACTTGATACGCTGATTTATTTTGTATACTTAAAAAGTTACTGCTCCGGCAGTAACTTTTTTTATGCATTTTGCAGTAAAATAAACTTCTGTTTGCGCCCTTAGCTTAACTGGATAGAGCAGTTGCCTCCTAAGCGACCGGCGTGGGTTCGAGTCCCGCAGGGCGCACCAAGAATAAAAATGTGATTTATTCCGCATAAAAAAACATGAAATTGCATCCTTTTAGAATATTTTTTAAACAAAAAAACATTTTCTTCTCATTATTTTATGCCTTTTACTATCAATAACTTAACCTAATCAACTCTTATATTTTGGTGTAAAAACTCTATTTTGGCGCTTTTTTGGACTGAATAGTTTTTTCTAGAGCATTTACTCTTATTTTAATTGTGCTATTTTTGTCACATGGAGTAACAAATGATTTCGACTCACTCACTGAAATCTCCAAGAATTTGATAAGTGCAAACAACAACGCCAGCTATAAATTTGTAACTCAAGGAAAGACATAAATGAAATTAAAAACATTAACGACTGCAATGATTCTCGCGACTGTACCAATGACGGGTGTATTTGCTGCGGCAATGGACCGTTCAGGCCAATCTATTGCAGCCTTCCTGCAGCCAGGGAATTACTTTGAAGCAGGTATTTCTGTTTTAGATCCTTCTGTATCTGGTACTAGTTCAGCTGCTCTAGGGAATCAAGCCACTGGAGATATGGCAAGTGATTATTACTTCCCATCTGCTGCTCTTAAACTTCAAGTAACAGATAATTTTTCTTTTGGTTTACTTTATGATCAACCATTTGGAGCTGAAGCAGACTATACAACTCAATCGAATGCTTTCAATCCTACAGGTACTGATGGAACTCAAGCTGAAGTTAAGACTGAAAACTTAACCTTTTTATTTGGTTTCCAGCCTAATGAAAACTGGAATATCTATGCTGGTCCTGCGTATCAAACAGCTCAAGGGAATGTATCTCTACGTGGCCAAGCATATAGCTTATTAAGTGGCTATGATGCAAGCATGAAAAAAGATGGTGAACTAGGTTGGGTTGCAGGTTTAGCTTTCCAAATTCCTGATATTGCCTTAAAAGCATCGTTAACGTATCGTTCAGAAATCGATCATGAACTTTCTACATCAGAAAATGTTGGTCCTGTTGACGTTCGAACAGCTGCTGTAGGCGGTTTAGTGCAGGCATCAGGTGGACAAATTACACCAGCTATGGCTAATGCAATGGTTCCACAATTTACTCCAGGTAAAACAGGAGTTAAGACTCCTCAATCTGTGAACCTCGATTTTCAGACTGGAGTTATGGCTGACACTGTAGCATTTGCTAATGTACGCTGGGTAGATTGGGATGGATTTGCAATTCGTCCAAATGATTTTGGCCAAGCTTTAGATGCATTAGGTCAAGTTGTTCCTGCATTATCAGGTGGCAACCTTGTTGAATATAATGAAGAACAATGGTCGGCTACTGTAGGTGTAGGCCGTAAATTCAATGAAAAATGGGCTGGTAATGTATCAGTGGGTTGGGACTCAGGTGTAGATAATCCTGTAACAACTTTAGGCCCAACTGAAGGTTACTGGAACGTTGGCCTAGGTCTACAATTCTCACCTGCTCCAAATTACTTTATTGCCGGTGGTGTGAAGTACTTCTGGTTAGGCGATGCTCAAGCATTAACTGTTGCTAATCCAAATGTTGGTAACTTTGAAGATAACCATGCTTTAGGTTATGGCTTAAAAATGGGCTATCGCTTCTAATATCTAATACCTCATAAAAAAACCACCCTTGGGGTGGTTTTTTTATTGCTCACTATTTATTTTTATACACTTGCATATCATTTGCTTGTTTTACGAGCAATTAATCCTCCTGCAAATATCAATTTTTTAAAATTTATTTTTTATTTTATTTTCTTATTTATCATTTAGTTAATATCAAAATATAGTATAAATACTCTAAGCAACTCTTTTATTTAACCGCCTTCGTTCATTTCTTCAACAGAGCTGAGTATTTACTCTTTTTGAAATTATGTTACTTTTCCAGCACATTTTTGTTACAGATGGCATCAGGGAACGTACCATGAAGCTCAATAAAATTTATACTGCTATTCTACTTAGCACTTTACCTCTTTCTGTAGTTCAAGCAGCTGGCCTAGACCGTTCTGGTCAATCTATTTCTGCCTTTTTACAGCCGGGTAACTATGCTGAAGCAGGTATTACAGTTCTAGATGCAGAAGTAAAATCTAAAAAACTTAATGTCGATGATATGGCAAAGTCATATTACTTCCCTTCAGCTGCGGTAAAGGTTCAGGCAACTGATAATATCTCTCTTGGCTTTATTTACGACCAACCATATGGTGCAGAAGCTGAATATGATACCACTTCACTTATATTTGGCAGTGATGGTGAAGGCACATCTGTTAATGTAAAAACAGAAAACTTAACTGCATTAATTGGTTACCAACCAAACGAAAACTGGAACTTTTATGCAGGTCCAATATGGCAAACTGTAGAGGCTGATATTAAACTACGCGGTGCAGCTTATGGTAATACTGGTTACAATGTTGAAGTCGAAAAAGAACAAGCTTGGGGTTGGATCGCTGGCTTAGCATATCAAATCCCTGAAATTGCTTTAAAAGCAGCAATTACTTACCGCTCAGAAATTCAACATGATGCTAGAGCAAATCAATCATCAAATATTAGTATTCCTGCAGGACTTTTACCTCATTTACCTGCTGGTGTTCCTACAAGTCGTACTGATAGTGTTGATGCAACAACACCTCAATCTGTAAACCTTGACTTCCAAACAGGCATTGCCAAAGATACTTTAGCTTTCGCAAATGTGCGTTGGGTTCATTGGAGCCAATTTGCAGTTAAGCCATCCCTCCTTGGAGATTTATCTGAGATTCAAGACCCTGGAAACCGTCAAAACCTAATCGATTATTCTGACGATCAGTGGTCTGCAAACCTAGGTGTAGGTCATAAATTTACATCCAAATGGTCTGGTTCTGTAACTTTGGGCTATGACTCTGGTGCAGGTAACCCTGTGACAACATTGGGTCCAGTCGAAGGCTATTGGAGCGTCGGTTTAGGTGGACAATATAGCCCCGCTGAAAATTATTTTATCCAAGCAGGTGTTAAATACTTCTGGTTAGGCGATGCTCAAGCACAAACTGGCAGTACTATTGTAGGTGATTTTGAAGACAACCATGCAATGGGTTATGGTCTAAAAATCGGCTACCGTTTCTAAGCGATAAAGAGTTTAGCTTTAATAAAAAAGGCACCCTTTGGTGCCTTTTTTATTTCAAACTTAAAAATTAAGCTGGAATATCACGTACCGACGCCTTACGAATCGCTTCTTTTAATGCATCATAACCGTTGATTGGCGGAAACTGTGGAAACTCAGCAATCACATTTTCAGGTGCATCAAACAGAAAACCATGATCTGCTTCACCTAGCATAGTAGTATCATTATAGGAATCACCAGCTGCAATCACACGGAAGTTCAGGCCATGCAGAGCTTTTACGGCCTGACGCTTTTGGTCCGGCTGACGTAATTTATAGTCTGTGATCATGCCATTACCATCTGTTTCCAGTTTATGACAGAAAATAGTTGGCCAGCCCAATTGCTTCATTAAAGGATGGGCAAATTCATAGAAGGTATCTGACAAGATAATCAGCTGGAAATGTGTACTTACCCACTCTACAAATTCTTTTGCCCCTTCAAAAGGTCCCATCTCCGCAATTACAGCCTGAATATCATCTAGACCTAAACCATGATGTTTAAGAATATTCAGACGCTGAGTCATCAGTACATCATAGTCAGGAATATCGCGTGTCGTTGCTTCAAGTTCCTTGATGCCGGTTTTTTTTGCAAAGTTAATCCAAATTTCTGGAACCAGAACGCCTTCTAAATCTAGACATACGACTTCCATGACTATCCCCTTTGAACGGTATTAAAAAAATCAGTCTTATGATAGCTGAAGAAATAAATTTTGCACTGCTCTTTTTAAAATCTATTTTCCTCATAAGTATTTATTTTTTAGTGCTAAGTCCTTTAAGTGAAGTCTATTAAAATGCCTATAAATTAAATTAGTTGATAGGCCGCGTCACTTCCAGGCCTATGTTGCCAGGACTCTTATGACCAAAATCCAGACTATTGATATGGTGGATGCGCTGGCATCCGAATATGCAGATAAATCACCGAGTGAAATTTTGGCGCTTGCGCTAAATCAATCTGGCGAGATTGCGATTTCCTTTTCAGGTGCAGAAGATGTAGTTCTGATTGATATGGCCTCACATCTGGGCAAGCCGTTCCGGGTATTTAGTCTCGATACCGGCCGCCTGCATGCCGAAACGTACCAGTTTATTGAGCAGGTTCGCAAACACTATCATATTGATATTGAAATCTGCTTTCCGGAAACTGAAGCCGTTCAACAACTGACCACAACAAAGGGTATGTTTAGTTTTTATCAAGATGGTCATCAGGAATGTTGTGGGATTCGCAAGGTTCAGCCTTTACGTAAAAAACTGGCGACGCTGGATGGCTGGATTACCGGGCAGCGCAAAGACCAGAGTCCGGGCACCCGTCAGGAAATCCCAGTGGTACAGGCGGATCTCGGCTTTTCTGGCCCCGGCAAACAGCTGATCAAATATAATCCGCTAGCAAACTGGTCAAGCGCCGATATATGGAGTTATATCCGCATGATGGAGATTCCTTATAATTCGCTACATGAAAAAGGCTTTATTTCAATTGGCTGTGAGCCATGTACCCGCCCTGTACTTCCAAACCAGCATGAACGTGAAGGTCGCTGGTGGTGGGAAGAAGCCACTCATAAGGAATGCGGTTTGCACGCTGACAATTTAAAAAAATAATCTGGTAAAAACCACCGCCTTGTCGGTGGTTTTTTTGTAAACCTATCCGCTACATAAAAGTACTCCTTTTATGTATGTGGCAAAATCGCTATACTTTATCTTACGATACCAATAATTCTAACAAGGTTGCTTGCACAAAAGCAGCTGAAGAAAATGCAGTGAGGCAATCTACGCTATGCGTCCATTACATCCGATTGATTTTATTTTTTTAACTTTAGAAAAACGCCAGCAACCCATGCATGTCGGCGGATTATTTCTGTTTCAAATCCCTGAGCATGCACCCGCCTCTTTTATTCAAGACTTAGTGAGCGATATTCGTAATTCAAAATCTTCTCCGATTCCCCCTTTTAATAATTACTTAAACGGCCTATTTTGGGACGAAGATGAAGAATTTGATCTTGAGCATCATTTTCGGCATATCGCTCTGCCTAAACCTGGACGTATTCGTGAATTACTCAGCTATATTTCCCAGGAACATAGCGCACTGATTGATCGGGCCAAGCCTTTATGGACTTGTCACATTATTGAAGGCATTGAAGATAACCGTTTTGCCATGTATTTCAAAATACATCATGCCATGGTAGATGGCATTGCCGGAATGCGTCTAGTCGAAAAATCACTGTCCCACGATCCGGATGCAAAAAGTATTGTACCTCCCTGGTGTGTACAGGGCCCACGGGCTAAACGTTTAATGACCCCGAAGGTGAGCCGGCTAAAAAATATCCTGCGCACTATTAAAGGGCAGCTTGAATGTACTCCACGGGTCGCTTACGAGCTGTCTCAGACCATAATGAAAGACATGGGACGCAATCCCGACTATGTATCCAGTTTTCAGGCTCCCTGTTCTATTTTAAACCAGCGGGTCAGCTCCTCACGCCGTTTTGCCGCCCAATCTTTTGAGTTTTCACGCCTGCGCCACATTTCCAAGGCATTAGGGGTGACCATTAATGATATTGTACTGGCGATTTGCTCAGGCGCCTTACGTGAATATTTGCTCAGCCAGAATGCACTACCTAAAAAGCCTCTGATTGCCATGGTGCCAGCTTCAGTACGCAGCGATGACTCCGATCTTTCCAATCGGATTACCATGATTCTGGCAAATCTCGGTACGCATAAAGATGACCCACTGGAGCGTTTAGACATTGTGCGCCGCAGCGTATTAAATGCCAAAGAACGTTTTAAACGCATGAATGCCAATCAGATTTTAAACTATAGTGCATTTATTTATGGTGCAGCCGGTTTAAATATTGCATCGGGTTTAATGCCTAAACGTCAGGCATTTAATCTGGTCATTTCAAATGTTCCAGGACCACAAGAGCCACTTTACTGGAATGGCGCACGTCTGGAAGCCCTCTACCCTGCCTCGATTATATTGGACGGTCAGGCACTGAATATCACGATGACCAGCTATCTGGACAAACTTGAAGTCGGCCTCACTGCCTGCCGTAATGCCTTACCAAAAATGCAGAATCTACTGACTCATCTAGAAGAAGAAATTCAACGTTTTGAGCAGCTCATAGAGAGCTAATCCCTCTAAAGTTGCAAGCGGTAGCTTAATTGCATCCTCACAGGAAGACATTAACTCAACAACTTGGCATTAAGCACTTTTGCCAATCCTGCAAAAACAAATAAAGGGATCTGATCGATCCCTTTAGTTATTGATTTACATCAAGTGAATTATTTTTATACAGAAAATAAAATCGTTAAACTTGAATTAACCCTTAATAGTACGACACTGTTTTAATAACTGATGGCACACCGTACGAATCATAGAAGCCGTAATCTGAACTTCATTACCGCGCTCATCAACAATATATCCAGCATGAACAGTTTTTGGTTCTAGTACATGTTTTAGGCTTTTATTTACAACCGCTTTACTCATACTCATCATATACTCCTTTTGCTAAGCCTAGAACGGGGAGAAATGGCTTTGGCTAATTTGATGTTTCTAGTATTGTAAATCTCGACCCAATTGTAAAATTCCAGATGTAACAAGTGTTTAACGATATTCTGTTACAATTTCAGCTCAGAATGATATCGTATTGCTCTTGCGTATATAAATTTTCCACTTGGAACTTAATCACACGATTAATAAAATGCTCAAGATCAGCGACTGCTGGTGCTTCTGCAGTTAACAAGCGATCAATCACCGCAGGATGAGCAACGACAGTAAAGCCACTCTGTGACTCATACGCCCGTGCATAACGCAGAATTTCCCTAAATATTTCGTAACACACTGACTCTGCTGTTTTGACATAACCTCGCCCTTGGCAGGTTGGACATGCTTCACACAATAAATGCTCTAAAGATTCCCGGGTACGCTTTCGGGTCATTTCCACCAGACCCAATTCAGACACCTGGGTAATTTTGGTCTTGGCATAATCCCGTTCCAGCATACGCTCAAACTGCTTCATAACCTCTTCACGATGCAGGGCTTCCTGCATATCAATGAAATCAATAATGATAATTCCACCCAGATTACGCAAGCGCAGTTGACGTGCAATGACCTGGGTAGCCTCCATATTGGTTTTGAATACGGTATCTTCTAGGGAACGGCCACCGACATAAGAACCGGTGTTGATGTCAATCGTAGTCATGGCCTCAGTCTGATCAATCATTAGATAGCCACCAGATTTGAGTGCGACACGGGTCTGCAAGGCCTTTTGCAAATCCTCTTCAACATTGTACAAGTCAAAAATCGGACGTTCACCTGGATAATGCAGCAAACGATCCTTCATGCTCGGTACGAATTCTTCGACAAACTCTTGCAACTTGCTATGAATTTCACGTGAATCAATATAGATTTTGGCGGTATTCTCATTTGCCAGATCACGAATCACCCGCTCAGGTAAAGGGAGTTCTTCAAAAATCAGTGAAGGGACTGCAATGACTTTTTGTTTACGCTGAATATATTCCCAGAGCTTGGCCAGATAAGCCATATCCTGGGCAATAGCGGCCTCTTCAATCCCTTCGGCAGCCGTGCGTACAATGACTGAACCAGGAAGCTTATATTCACCCTGAATATGCTCAATGATGGAACGTAAACGGTTTCGCTCATCTTCAGATTCAATCCGTTGGGATACTCCGATATGATTGCCATACGGCATCAGCACCAGATAACGTGAAGGAATCGAAAGGTCGGTAGAAAGACGCGCACCTTTGGTGCCCAACATGTCTTTCATAACCTGAACGGTAAGAATTTGTCCCGGTTGCAGCAGCTCAAACACATTTGGTGTAGGCTGATTGCGCGGCCAGACCATGTCATTAATGTGCAAAAAGGCAGTTCTAGACAGGCCGATATCGACAAAAGCGGCTTGCATGCCAGGCAGAACCCGGACCACTTTGCCTTTATAAATATTTCCAACCAGACCACGCTTGGCCGTGCGCTCGACAAACAGCTCATTGACTGTGCCGTTTTCAATTAACGCAACGCGGCATTCCATTGGCGTGACGTTAATCAACAATTCGTCAGACATAACAACACTCAAAACATTATAAAAATTCTTTTTTATCAGTAGTTAATTTAGTGCCTTAACTCTCTGTAATAACTGTACTGTTTCATAAAGGGGCAAACCCACCACATTAGAATAACTGCCCTGAATGCTTGGAATATAGCGTGCGGCAATGCCCTGAATTGCATAAGCACCTGCTTTTCCTACCGGCTCACCGCTTGCCCAATAACTTTCCATATCCTGGACACTCAGTATCTGAAATTCAACCTGGGTTCTGACGACTATACTGTATTTTTCATCTTTTGTACGCACACACACCCCAGTGTAAACATCATGCCACCGCCCTGAGATTTTTGTCCACATTTCAATCGCATGCTGTTTTGATGCGGGTTTGCCCAAAATTTCATTGTCGACACCTAAACTGGTATCTGCGGCGATGATAATTGCTTCTGGAAAACGCTCCGCCACGGCATCAGCCTTGGCCCGTGCCAGACGTTCCACATAGGTTGCGACGGACTCGCCTACATGCACAGATTCGTCGATATCCGGACTATAAATATCAAAGCTCAGTCCAAGTTGCTGTAACAACTCGCGACGTCGCGGCGAGCTAGAAGCAAGAATTATATGCGCCATTTCTTCAACATATAGTAAAGGACAGGCCATACCAGAATACTGGTCAGCACTGGAATCCAGTGCCGGGCAAAGGAAAACTGTACGCTGGCTAAAATCTGGGCAAAAAAGATCAGCATCAGATGGGCCACAATGGCAATTGCAGTGATGATCCACAGATTGGAAAAGGTCAAAATACGGCGTTCACGGGTCAGGAAACGTGCCAGAAAAGCGATAAGTATAAAACTGAGGGCATTAAGCCCCAAAGGCGCATCCAGCAACAAGTCCGCAAAAATACCGGTCGCAAAAGCAAACCAGATCCCGCACCAGGTGGGCTGACACAATACCCAGAACAGCATCACCATCAGCATAAACAGCGGACGCCAGCCCGACAAGGTATAGGACAAGGGATAAACCATCAAGATCGAAGCGAGGATTACCGATATTACAATTGCCAGAAAAGGATCACGCTGTGTTCTTGATTTCATCTTAGCGATTGACATGCGGCTGCTCCATCGCCAGTGAGTCGGAGAATAACACCACCACATGATGCCCGCCCGCAAGCTGTGCTGCCGGAATCATGTCAATTTGGGCAAACTCGCCTGAATTATGCCGTTGGACTTTAGCCACCGTCCCCACCAGATAACCGGCCGGAAAATGCTGGCCCAACCCGGAGCTATATACTTTTTCTCCAACCTTGATGTTGGCACTGGTCGGTACATATTCCATCTTTAAACGTCCCAGATCGCCCGTACCGGATACAATGGCACGCATGCCAGTACGTTCCAGACGTACGGACAGCGAATGCTCTTTATCAGACAGCAACATTACCCGGCTACTATGTGGATAGACACTGATAATCTGCCCCATGATACCTTTATCATCCAATACGGTCTGTCCTACTTTCAGGTCATTTCTGGAACCACGGTTGATCACGATAATATGCCGCAGGGGGTCGGCATCTGTGCCAATCACCTCGGCAATTTCCATGCGTCCATCAATAATCAGCGGTGTATCCAGCAGACCACGTAAACGGGTATTTTCGGCAGAAAGCTCGGCAATTTTTTGCAGTCGGACTTGGGCCTGCAACAGCTCAGCCTGCATCGCGGTATTTTCACGACGCAGTTGTGCTTCAGATTTGGTTTGTTGATTCAGCCATTCTCGCGACAGTACCGGATAGCTGGCCACGGCATAAATCGGATTATAAGCCGCGTACAAGACATCCCGTGCAGGTTGGACCACATGTGGCATGCGCCAGTCAAAGAACAGCACTACCAGACAGGTGACCAATGCAATGATAAAAGAGCGAAAAGATGGCGGTTGTCGAGAAAACAGATGTGCTTGCACCCGCCGAATCCTTGTCTTAGCCTACAAATAACATGTCGTGATTTGGATTATCGAAGAACTCGAGTACCTTGCCACCACCACGGGTCACGCATGACAGTGGATCTTCAGCAACCACCACAGGCAGGCCGGTTTCCTTGGCTAACAGCTTGTCAAGGTTACGGAGCAATGCGCCACCGCCTGTTAACACAATACCGCGTTCAGCAATGTCCGAAGACAGTTCTGGCGGAGTTTGTTCAAGCGCAGATTTGACTGCTGAGACAATATTTTGTAGGGGATCAGAAATGGCCTGAGTGACTTCATCCGAATTCACCACAATCGCACGTGGCACACCTTCTGCGAGGTTACGGCCGCGGACTTCAATTTCCAGTGGCTTTTCACCTTCATCTGGCAATGCCATACCCACCTCTTTCTTGATCACTTCAGCTGTGGTTTCACCAATCACGCAGCCATGTGCCTTACGCACGTAGTTGATGATCTGCTCATCGAATACATCACCGCCGATACGCAGCGAATCTGCATAGACACAGCCTTGTAGCGAGATGATGGCGATTTCAGTCGTACCCCCACCAACATCAACCACCATGGAACCACAGGCCTGCTCAACCGGCATACCTGCACCAATTGCCGCTGCCATCGGCTCTTCAATCAGACGGACTTCACGCGCACCGGCATTATATACCGCCTCGCGGATCGCCCGGCGTTCAACCAGAGTCGATTTACATGGCACGCAGACCACGACACGCGGTGCTGGCGGAAATAAACGTTTTTCGTGTACCTTACCAATGAACTGATTTAACATGGTTTCGGTCACTTCAAAATCTGCAATTACACCATCTTTCATCGGACGAATTGCAGAGATATTTGCAGGCGTACGACCGAGCATTTGTTTCGCGTCAAGACCTACAGCAGCAACAATTTTATGTGAACCGCTATGACGGATGGCTACAACCGTCGGTTCATTTAATATAATGCCTCGTCCTGGCGCATAAATAAGTGTATTTGCAGTACCTAAATCAATAGCGAGATCTGGCGAAAACAAGCCTATTAGTCGTTTTAGAATCACGGGGACGTTCTCAGTTAAACTTTATATGGACGCAAGGTGGCCACTTTAACTAAATGTGATGATTTGGACAAGTCAATCGCTTATCATAACGCATGATAATTTGAATTTTTTAATACTGATTAGGTAATATTATGTCTACATCGGATGCACAGTCTTCTGCAGATTTAAATGCAGAAACAGTTTCAGCTATTGCCCACCTCGCAAGGTTATCTCTTAATGATACGCAATCTGCTGAATATGCTCAAAGTTTAAATAAAATTTTAGGCATGATGGAAACCCTGAAAGGCATCGATACAGACGGTGTTGAGCCGCTAAAAAGCCCTTTCGACCACCCGCAGCCATTACGTGAAGATGTCGTGTCGGAAAGCAATCATCGCGAGCAGTACCAGGCCATTGCCCCTGCAGTACAGGACGGCTTATATCTCGTCCCGCGCGTGATTGAGTAATTACTACCCAGTTCATTCTTTTTATTAAATTAAACGTAAAGAATTATTTCTCATGACAGATTTACATCGCTTATCCATTCGTGAACTTAGTGAAGGCCTGGCCAATGCCCAGTTTTCATCCCGCGAATTAACTGCACATTATTTAAAGCGCATTGAAAAGATTGATGCTCAGGTGAAGTCTTATGTGACTGTCACTGCTGAACAAGCCTTGGTGCAAGCCGATGCCGCAGATGCGGCCATTAAAGCCGGAAATGCAACCGCACTGACCGGGATTCCGATTGCACACAAAGATATTTTCTGTACCCAAGGCATTAAAACCACTGCCGGTTCTAAAATGCTGGACAATTTTATCTCTCCTTACGACGCAACCGTTATAGCGAAAGCTAAAGCTGCGGGCCTAGTGACCCTCGGAAAAGTGAACATGGACGAGTTTGCCATGGGTTCAACTTCCGAGTCATCTTACTTTGGTGCAACCAAAAACCCTTGGGCTTTAGATCATGTTCCAGGTGGTTCTTCAGGTGGTTCTGCTGCGGTTGTAGCGGCTGATCTGGCACCCTTCGCAACCGGTACTGATACGGGTGGTTCAATCCGTCAGCCCGCCTCTTTCTGTGGTCTGACCGGTCTGAAACCGACTTATGGCCGGGTATCGCGTTTCGGTATGATCGCGTACGCATCATCACTGGATCAAGGCGGCCCAATAGCACGTTCCGCTGAAGACTGTGCTTATCTGATGAACGTGATGGCCGGTCATGATGCTAAAGACTCTACTTCAATCAATAAAGAAGTAGATGATTATGTGGCAAACCTCAATGGCACATCAGTCAAAGGCTTACGCATTGGTATTCCAAAGCAGTACTTCAATGTTGAAGGTTTGGCTGCCGATGTGAAGGCACGTGTTGAAGAATCCTTAAAAAAACTGGAAGACATGGGCGCCATTCTGGTTGAGATTGATCTCAACATGACTGAAAGCTATGTACCGACTTACTACCTGATCGCACCTGCCGAAGCTTCTTCAAACTTATCTCGCTATGACGGCGTGCGTTATGGCTACCGTGCAGAGAATCCTGTGGACTTGATGGACTTGTACAAACGCTCACGCTCTGAAGGTTTTGGTGCTGAAGTACAACGCCGTATCCTGATCGGGACCTATGCTCTGTCGGCGGGTTATTACGATGCTTACTATGTAAAAGCGCAAAAAGTCCGTCGCCTGATCCAGCAAGACTTCTTAAAAGCCTTTGAAAATGTAGATGTGATTGCTGCACCATCTGCACCAACTACAGCTTATAAGATTGGTGCTAATCTAAGCCCCACCGAAATGTATTTGGGTGATATCTATACCCTCGCAGTGAACCTGGCAGGTCTTCCTGCGATTAACGCGCCTGTTGGTTTTGACCAAGACCACTTGCCAGTTGGCTTACAACTGATTGGTAACTACTGGTCAGAATCTCAATTGTTGTCTGTGATCCATCAGTACCAGCAAGCCACAGACTGGCATACCAAACGCGCGGCAATTGCTGAGGAGAACGCATAATGGCTCAAGCTCAAAAAAAACCAAAGTCAAATTTAATTGATGGCTGGGAAGTTGTCATTGGGATCGAAATCCATACGCAACTGGCGACCAAATCTAAAATCTTCTCGGGTTCTTCTACTGAATTCGGTCAAGATCCAAATACCCAAGCCAGTTTGGTGGACCTTGCTATGCCGGGCGTACTACCGGTATTGAACAAGGAAGTGGTTGATCTTGCCATTCGCTTTGGTTTGGGAATTGATGCTTATATCGACCAGGCTTCTGTATTTGCACGTAAAAACTACTTTTACCCAGATTCGCCTAAAGGCTACCAGATCAGCCAGATGGACAACCCGATTGTGGGCCTCGGTCATATCGATATCCAGCTGGACGATGGCACAGTTAAACGCATTGGCGTAACACGTGCGCATTTAGAGGAAGATGCAGGTAAATCGATTCATGACCAGTTTGAAGGCATGTCTGGTATCGATTTAAACCGTGCCGGTACGCCGCTGCTTGAAATCGTGTCTGAACCGGATATGCGTTCGGTTGAAGAAGCGGTGGCTTATATTAAAGCCATTCATACACTGGTACGCTGGTTAGGTATTTCTGACGGTAATATGGCGGAAGGTTCGTTCCGTGCCGACTGTAATGTGTCGTTACGCCGTCCGGGTCAACCGTTCGGTACACGTTGCGAGCTGAAAAACCTGAACTCATTCCGTTTCATTGAACAGGCGATTAATGTTGAAATTGAGCGTCAGATGGAAATTCTGGAATGGGACGGCACCATTGATCAGGAAACGCGTCTGTTTGACCCGGTGAAGATGGAAACCCGTTCTATGCGCTCGAAAGAAGAAGCGAACGATTACCGTTACTTCCCTGACCCAGACTTGTTACCTGTGATCATTGCAGACGAGCAAATTGAAGCCATTAAAGCAACCATGCCTGAACTTCCTGCGGCACGTCGTGCGCGCTTCGTGGCGGACTTTGGTGTGACTGAGTACGATGCTCATGTGCTTACACTAACGCGTGAAATGTCAGAGTTCTACGAAGAAGTTGTCGCTGCTGCTGGTGGTGCTGCACAAGGTAAGATTGCTGCAAACTGGGTCATGGGAGAATTCTCAGGTGCTTTAAACAAAGCTGGCCTAGACCTTGCTGACTCTCCTGTATCTGCTGAGAAACTTGGCGGGATGATCGCGCGTATTGTAGACAACACCATTAGCGGTAAGATCGCGAAACAGGTGTTCGGCTTTATGTGGGAAGAAGGCAAAACTGCGGACGAAATTATTGCTGAGAAAGGCTTGAAACAGGAAACTGATACAGGTGCAATTGAAGCGATTATTAAGGAAGTGCTTGCTGCCAACGAGAAGATGGTTGAAGAGTATAAATCTGGTAAAGAGAAAGCGTTCAATGGCCTGGTTGGTCAAGTGATGAAAGCGTCACGTGGTAAGGCCAACCCTGCTCAAGTGAATGAATTGATGAAGAAATTGATTGGTTAATCCATTCGCTCATGAATTAATTTTATGCTATAAAATCCCTACCTAGTGTAGGGTTTTTATTTTTGAGAGAATGATGGCTTTAAAAACAATTTTTAATGTTTCGGAAGAAAGAACAACAAAATTAGCAGTATTAATTGATGCAGATAATGCATCAGCAAAAGATATTGAAAATATATTAAATGAACTAACTAAATATGGGGAAGCTACTGTTAAAAGAATTTATGGAAATTTTGTTAATCAAAATGGTAGTTGGAAACAAGCAATTAATAGATCTCTTTCATAAATCAAAAAACGATCTACTTTTTGCTGCTTATTTGTACCGAGGAATTTTCAATATTCATGCATAATCTGCGGATGAAATACATCGATTCAAAGAAGCTTTCTGAAACACAGTTCAAGCGATACACCGGTATCTCATGGTCAACCTTTGATTTAATGGTTGAGCAATTGAAGATGCATGTTCCTGCCAAAGGCAGACCACCTAAATTGAGCTTAGAGGATCAGATCCTCCTGTGCTTAAGTTATTGGCGGGAATACCGAACCTTATTTCACGTTGCGACGAGTTATGGCGTGTCAGAGCCCACTGCTTCAAGAATCGTACGTCATGTAGAGGACTGCTTAATCAAGTCCAATTTATTTAATTTACCCAAGCATTTGCCTGAAGGCGAAGGCATTGACTGGAATGTGGTGATTGTAGATGCCACAGAAATTCCAATCCAAAGGCCTAAAAAAACAGAAGAAAAGCTATAGCGGCAAGAAAAAGACCCACACCTTCAAAGTACAGGCCATCATTCATTATCAAACTCAAAAAATCCTGAGTTTATGTACGAGTCGTGGTGCCGTACATGATTTCGAACTCTTCAAACGTAACTTGAATCAGATTCCTGCAGGTGCATTTATCCTTGCGGATAAGGGTTATCAGGGAATTTATACAGTGTATCCAAATAGCTTGTTGCCATTAAAAGCAAAGAAGCGTTGTAAACTGGATCCTGAATTAAAAACCTATAATCAGGAAATCAATAAAAGAAGAATTGGGATTGAGCATGTATTTGGCAGTTTGAAAACTTTCAAGATCCTTGCCGAACGATATCTCAATCGAGGCAAAAGACTAGGATTAAGATTCAATCTAATTGCGGGAATCTATAATTTAGAACTGAGTAAAAAATGACTTATGAAAGAAGTCTAATAGTCTAGCGATTAAGCCTATGCAGCAATTTGCCTATACAACAGGTAAAAATGCAACAGATGGCTTTATGATTATTGATGCAATGGATTTACTTTATACCGGTAGATTTGACGGGTTTTGCTTAGTATCAAGTGATAGTGACTTTACTGCACTAGCAATTCGTATTAAAGAGCAAGGGGCTACAGTCTATGGATTTGGTAAAAAACAAACACCGGAAGCATTCAGAAATGCTTGCTCGCACTTCACCTATGTTGAAAATCTAAGTAATTACGAAGAATCTATATTCAAAGAAAGAGTAATTACAGAAATTAAAAAAGAAAATAGTAACAAAGAAGTACCAAAACAGCAGCTTAAAACAGAATCACAAATTCCTCTGCCTTTAAACATTATTAAGCAAGTTTTCGATAACCATGATACTGAATGGATTCCTGCATCTTCATTTACATCACAATGGAAATTACTACAAAATGATTTTGACCCAAGAAATTATGGATTTAAAAAGGTTGTAGACTTAATAAAAGATCATTCTGATATTTTTGAGTATGAAGAACGAATTTTGGAAAATGGCCATAAACAAATATATATCAAACTTAAATGAAAAAAAGTATCTTGAATCATCAAACTCGAAAATTTAGGACTTATCAAGATTCTTAACTTCTTCTAAATTTCCCCCTATAAAAAAAGAGACTTTGTCGCGTAATCAACTTAATAAGCGAAATTCCCTCTCCTGAGCGAGTTTTACAGCACTGCTTTTAAAACGAAGCGCAAGTGAGGGTTAGGGAGAGGTATTTCTAAAAAAGAAACACATTAGCGAGGATTAATATTTATGCTATAAAATCAAAAACACCAAAGAAAAACAATAATGACAACCGAACTCTTACTTACCATCATTCAACTAGTAATTGGCATATTTTCAGTTGTTATTGTCTTTTTGCTCATTATTCCCAAAAGCCATAAGTCGCTCCCTGAAGCGCAACCTGAACCACGTAGAAAACAACGCGGAGATTTTTCCTATGGAACTGAAGTGATCTTCTACCCCATCTACTGGCTGATTAAAATCATCATCGCTATCTTCAAATAAACTCAAAAACCACTTATTCCCCTCGAATCAACCCCAACTTATTCCACACATCCGGTGTCAAAAACGTCACCACCAATTTATTTAAATCAATATATCGCACCACGCCCTTGAGCTGCTCTTTCACTGCTGGAGTTTTTAGAATTTCTTCACCCGTAATACTGCCCAGTTCCTGAAAACTATTACCAACAGCTGGCAAGCCTTCTGCCTGGATCACTGCTTTTGTTTGCGCAGAACACTGCTCCACCAATATACGCTGTAACACTTGAGCTAGGTTTTTATCAAGCTGCGTTCTCTGCACATCGGTTACATTACTGAATTTCTTTAGCTCAGGATGGGCTGATAAAGCTACAAAAGTCCATTGCAACACCGTCGTCTTATCCGTTGTTGTGGTTGATTTCACCAGACAATCACTCAACTGATCCACCGTTGGCCCGGCTGATGCAAGTTGAGTTGCACCGCATAAGGCAAGTGCCATTACAGCAGCACAGCCCATACGGGAAAATGTGTGACGAACGGCAGTGAATACACTACGAGACATCAGGCAAACTCCTATTAATAACAATGAATTCTTTGTATCACAAACCGCCTCTGTTCACCTGTTATTCATCTGTAAAATAAATATTATTCTTTTACTTAGCTCAAAATTCCATGATTTTAAAAACTATTATTATTCGACCAAAAAAGGTTTCCATTTTCTTATCACTGTCACCTACTTATGCTAAGGTTCTCTAAAACAGTAAAAGTATACTTTTCGAGGGGAAAAACATGTCTAAGCAAATTCTGATGCTGGTTGGCGACTATGCCGAAGATTATGAAACTATGGTGCCATTTCAGTTTCTGACTGGCCTAGGCTATACCGTGCATGCAGTGTGTCCTGACAAAAAAGCGGGAGATAGCATTGCAACAGCCATTCATGACTTTGAAGGCGAGCAAACTTATAGCGAAAAACGTGGTCATAACTTTGCCATTAACTATGATTTTACTGCGGTAAATTCACAGGAGTATGTGGGACTGGTCATTCCTGGTGGACGTGCGCCTGAATACTTGCGTATGAATGATCGTGTGGTCGAGATTGTGCGTGAATTCGATGCAGCACAAAAACCGATTGCTGCAGTGTGTCATGGCGCGCAGCTTTTAGCCGCTGCTGATGTATTAAAAGGCCGTGTCTGTTCTGCTTATCCTGCTTGCGCTGCTGAAGTGAAATTGGCAGGCGGTCAATATGCCGACATTGCTGTTACTGAAGCAGTTACCGATGGTCATCTGGTTACTGCGCCTGCATGGCCTGCTCACCCGGCTTGGATGGCACAATTTGTCAAAGCTTTAGGCGCCACCATTCGCCTTTAATGCTTTATGCCAAAGATTCTAAACTTGCTGGATTCTAAGCGGGTTTAGAATCTTTCCTATCATAATTGCAACTGCTTAAACCTCATTAATCAAAAAACATCTAATTGATTTGCTTCAGCATATTCTTCGCACCACTATGATTGTAGTTAGTCGCCAAGTTTTGCAACACTCGCTTGGCCTGAGCTTTAGAGTTCGGGAAGCGATTCGCATAAGCAGGAATACCATTCAGGCAGCGTGCCACCAGCATTCCCGACTCGGTATATACCCGGGTGCCTTCTGTTCCTTGTAACTTGCCATAATTATAAGCACGCTGCGCATTATTACAGGCATTGTTCAGATTTTTACCGCTATTAATATCACGACGAGCTACCACATAGAGCTTCATCTGCTGCTGTTGTGGCGTTTCCGCTTTACGGCGCGTTACAATTGTAGGCTGTTCTAGAGGTACTTTACTTTCTTGTTTATCTGTTTCTTTTTTATCAAGATCAGCTTTCTCGACCTCTTTCACGGTAGTTTTAGCTTCTGTTTTATCATTGCCCGGTTTTCTGACTTTAGAGGCGGTCTTATTAGCCTGATAAAAATTATGCGCTTCATTCAATGTAAACATCTGTGTCAATAAACGTACTGCCCGCGTGCCCTTCTTATCTTGCTGGCGCTCGGAAACAGGTTCAATCGATACAATCCAGTTTTTTTGTGCTTGGCTCGACAGATGGCACTGATAGGCACCAATCCCTTGGGTGACATAACGATTTTTATTTAGACTGCTTCTTTGGGCATTCTCTTTGACCAGACTTAGGCGGCTTCGATGTAACAGGGAAAACTTCCCGCCCTGTTCATGACAATACTGGCTGAGGACGGTACGGGGATATAAAGATTGTGGTTCCAGATGCTGTCGGGCTGCATCCCATACATAGACATACTCTTTTGCCTGACCATTTTCTAAGTTTAAATTTCTTTTGACAATCACTTCTTGAGGGCTAACAAAAGGGTGCAAAGCCTTGGGTTTCGAGGGCATCATGCTATTACAGCCCGCTAAAATTATTGTACTTATTGTTAGAATAATGAATTTTAATTGCACAGCAAACATCTCAACCCGGATTAAGCTATAACATATAGCAAATACAAAAAAACAACAATCATAAGATATTGATAAATATCGAAATTAAAGTAAAAAATCGCACAGATCATTACCAAAGGTGTTAAGTATGACAACCTTTGTTTTATAAAAATGGATTTTGTTAACATTTTAATGGTTCATTAATCGGACAGATCACTGTATTTAAATTTTAACCCCAACCTGCTCACCTAAAGACCAAAGAAACGAGTTGTTCGGTTATCCATTCTAAATATACTCAAGAGCTTTTTATTATTTTATTGCCTCCCTGAACATTGATTCACTTCTTCTATATCCTCTAGATGAGATTAAAAAATTGAATCATTTCAAATATGTAAAATCCTTATTTTTTATATCCCCCCATTATACAAATTAAACCCCAGTCATACTGACTCTCAGACACTAGATAAGAGAAAACGGTTAAATATCCTGACACTGAGAGATTGCGACCATTGAGCGGCACATAGAGCAGTGACTTTGTTGGCTCATTTTCTCGCTTTTCCCTGAAACAAAACACAAAAAAGGCCAAACTTTGAATGTTTGGCCTTAAAATCAAATATTTTAAAACTCATTTATTTAATATGAGATTCAAATGCTTTCAAACGTTTATAGATCGACAAGAGTTCAATAATCGTCGGCCAAGACATAATCAGGTATTGAAAAGACTCGCGAACTTTGCCAAAAACATTCAGGATTTGCATCATTAAGCCCAGCGTAATCGTGCCCGCAGCAATACTTGGAAACAGAATAAATAATCCGTAAATATTATCGAGCTGCAAATACCAGATCCGCACCATATTGAAATAGGCATAATGGAAATATAAACGGAAATAGTTCCAGCGTACCCGGCTAAAAAGTTCCTGCAAGGTCAAAGGATGGGCGCGATCTTCATAATCTTCACCGTAAACCAGCTCTTTCCGATAGGCAGCTTCTACTTTCTGGTTATTAAATTCCAGTCCTGGCAGCTTCATGCCAACGATTATCAAGATCACCGTTCCCAGTGCTGCCCAACCAATTGATGCCCACACCAAACTATGTTGAATCTCCCCGACAAAAGGCAAAACTTTTACATGCGAGGACAGTTGATACAAAACAGGCAAAAAAGCCATCAATAACATAAGGGATTCAATCAGGGAAACACTGAGCTGCTCGGTGGTCTTGGCAAAACGCATGGTATCTTCCTGAATACGCTGTGATGCCCCTTCAATATGACGCAGTTTTTCCCAGTGTGCAGTGTAATAATTATTCATTGCAGTACGCCAGCGGAATACATAATGGCTGACAAAAAACAGGTTAAAGACTGCCAGCGTGACATAAACCATGGCAATATAAATGAAGGTCAATGCCTCCTGGTAAAGAAACTTTACATCTCCTCCACCTTGACTGAGCATGTTTTGAATCTGGTTATAAAACGGACTGTACCATTCGTTCAGCACCACATTGACCTGTACGCCAAACCAGATATTAAACAGGATAAAAGCTGATCCCCAGACGGACCAGCGCTGCCATGGGTGATGGGCTTTAAACCGCCAAAACAAAGCAAACAAAGTGGTAGCGACAAAGAACCATAGATAAAACCAGATAAATTTCGGGGTCCAGAAGCGGTTAATTCCAATAGGAAGATTTGCATCCTGATACCCTTGTGCCAAGCCGAGATAAACACCCCAGCCTGAACCACCGCTATGCCAAAGGCCGAGATTGATTAGAAACCACAAGACCAGACTGCTGAAAAACCAGACCGGTTGCGGAAAAAATGACTTGAACATAGAGGTATAACTCTCCTTTTATCTCTGGTTCAGAAATGAAGCACAGTGTATTCTTATTTTTAGCTTGAGAACCTGCGACAGCATTATTTTTCAATTTAATGCAAAAAACAACAGATGAATATAAAACATTGATGCATTAAATATAATTTATTTTTTAGATTAAATTTATTCTAAATACAGGGGGTGTTGGCACTTGGTCGAGCTGGGCGACAAAATATATGCTGAGCTAGACGAGACAGAAAGCCCAGTCATTCCTCATGAATGAGCCATCATACTATAGCAGCCCCCTCTTCTTCACTTCAGTCATTCAATTTTATCTTTAGTTTTGGGGCATCTTTGGCTCTCATAATTTTAAGGGTTAAAATAAAGAATTTTTATAGAATGGAAAATTACCGAGATACTATTTTTATCTTTTCTACGTAGCAGATGCGTTTTTAATTTACTGAAATTACTCAGGAAATAATTGATGAAGTTCTCATTTCTTTATAGAAATAGGTGAATTTTCACAAAACATGTTATGATTAGGCCTATAAAAATTCATTGACCGCGGGGAGATAAAAAATGGAAAAATCAGTCATCGAACTGCTGAAGCCTGTAACACTGGAAAAAGAAAACTGCCCTCCTTTGGTATTTGAAACAGGTACAGTTCTGAAAGTCCTGATGCAGACTCCTACCAGCCTGCTGGTGAGCAAGGATGATGATTTTAATTTTACTGTTGCCTTAAAAGATGAAAACAAGATTTGGCGTGTACTTTAAATAAAAATAATCAGCTCGACAGAGACTTTAGTCTGGTCTGAAAGAATTTAATACATTCTCCAGGTTCTGCTAAAGCCAAGGTTTCAAAAATTCTGATCATTGGCTTATAGGGCAAAGCTGCTATGTACAAAATGATAGCTCTACTAAATAGCCAGCAGTATTTCTCACTTTCAGCGTGAATAGCTGGCATGTTCCATTTCGCCAACTGCCTAATATTTTATTTTGCTGTATGGTCTGAAATGATATTGGTCTGCTGTAGATGACTAAACCATCTTCAGGTTCTTTTTAGGATCAACACTTGGCAGGTCTTAAAATAAAAACTTTGCTGTTTGCATTTATTTTGACTCCTGACCCATATCAGGTTCATTAATTAAGTCTCAACTTCATAACTCTGATTTAAAGCCAGAAAAATTTATCTGCTTGAATCAAGGTATTCTATTTTACCTACAATAACCTTAAATAAAAAATCACTTTAAATCGTTAAATTTAAAACATTTTAAAGTTTCAGTTAATTATTTATTATAATTACATAAATATACATTTTTCTAATAAAATAAATAATCATACACTCAGAAAATATAATATTTAAATCGCCTAAATATTTCGAAATTTTACAAAGTAAAGATACACACTAAAAGTGTTTCGTTTCTGCATTGAAGACCGAATCAATAAAAATAATATGTTATAAATCTAGAAGATCAAAAACCAACCAAGTCAAAATTTAATATTTATTTAACCCTATATCAATTACTTAGGCAGATTTATAATGTTCAAGCATTCGGAGCAAGTTATAGAAGATTCATCTGAAGCTTCTTTTTATATGTCGCCAAATACGATTATAAATACTTGCCCATCAGAGATTTATTCTCAAGACTTGGTTTTATTTCTTGATATTGATGGAACAATATCTGAGTTTAACCCTGATCCAGAAAAAAGTATTATTAGTAGTGAAATTATAGATTTACTTAAACAATTACAAACCTACCTCACCCTTATATTAGTTACTGGCCGTTCTATTATACAGGCGCAAAATCTTATCCATCTATTTAAATGGAATATCGCAGGTTCACATGGCCTGGAATTAAGATATCAGTCTGAATTAAAAACGTTAATTCAATTAAATCCAGAACGGCTTCAACAATTAAAAGACTATATTCAAACTCATGCACGGCAGCTTGCCCAACTGAGAATTGAAGTTAAACGCTATTCCGTTGCCCTCCATTTTCGTGAACATCCGGACATGGAACAGGCAGCACATACACTGGCTTTAAACTGCCTGTCTCAGTTTCCAGAGTTTGAGCTGAAACCTGGCAAATATGTCTTTGAACTTGTACCTCAAGGTGCAAACAAAGGCTCAGCCATTCAGCAGATCATGCAGCAATATCACTCCCCCACTGCTTATCCCATTTTTATCGGCGATGACCTGACCGACGAAGCCGGTTTTCAGGCCATTAACGCATTGAAGGGCTGTTCCATTAAAGTCGGCAGCGGAGTAACCGCGGCGCAATACAGATTAGAAAATGTGTCCCAAGTGCAGGCTTTTCTGGAAATATTTTTAACATCACTCAAAGCACAAGAACAACAATTATCGGAGAAATCACATGTCAAAACTCATCGTGTTATCAAATCGTGTGAATCTACCTAACCCAGATAACATGAAAGCTGGTGGATTGGCTGTCGCATTGCAGGATGCTTTGCAGGATATCGGCGGAATCTGGGTAGGCTGGAACGGTTCAAGAACTGAACAGGTCAAGGAGCAAAAATTTCAGATTCAGAAGTTTCAGAATGTCGAATATCATACCAGTCCATTGACTGAGTCCCAGTATCAGGGATTTTATTGTGGTTTTGCCAATAATGCCTTGTGGCCACTGATGCATGATCAGCATCAACTGGTAGATTATCAGCCTCAGGATTTCAAGATATATAAAGAGGTAAATTTACGTTTTGCCAAACACCTGAAACAGATTGCCTCGCCACATGACATCATCTGGATTCATGATTATCATTTTCTCAGTGTGGCACATTATTGTCGCAAGCTCGGCATGCGTAACCGGATTGGTTTCTTTTTGCATATTCCATTTCCGGAATTGAAACTCTGGCAGACGCTTCCTCCTCATCGGGATTTGGCCCATCATCTGGCAAATTACGACGTGCTCGGCTTCCAGACCCCGCGTGACCAGATGAACTGTATTCATTTTCTGGAACAGATGCTGCATCTTGGGCACCGCAATGATGAGATTCTAAATTATCAATCTAGACGGATTAATGTGAAATGTTATCCAATTGGCGTGCATCCGGTACAAATTCAGAAACAGGCGGCAGCCAGTCAGCAGACGGAACTTCCATTCCACTTGACTGAAACGCAACCTTATAAAACTATTATCTCAGTTGACCGAATTGACTATAGTAAAGGTTTAATGGAAAAAATTGGCGCCTTGCAAAGCTTGCTGGAAGATCAACCGGAGTTTAAAGGCCAATTCCAGCAGCTACAGATTGCCTGCCCTTGCCGGCTGGATGTAAAAACCTATCAAAACCTGTATCAACAGTTCCAGTCCGCTGTAGAGCAATTAAATCAGCAACATGGTTCAGCAGACTGGCTGCCTTTTGAGTGTAGTTTTAATACGCTCGGTCATGAAAGCCTGATGCACTTATACCGACATGCTGATATTTGCTGGGTAAACTCCATCCGGGATGGGATGAATCTGGTGGCGAAAGAATATATTGCCGCTCAGGATCCGAAAGATCCGGGCGTACTGATCCTGTCCAAATATGCGGGCGCTGCCGAGCAGATGAAAGAGGCTTTACTGGTCGATCCTTATGATCATGACAGCATGAATAAGGCATTAAAAAAAGCCTTACGGATGTCTAAATCAGAACGTATAGAGCGTTATCGTTATTTGCAGCAAGGTCTTAAAAACTTCGACATTATGCGCTGGCGTGATCAGTTCCTGACCGATCTAAAAAAAGCCCAAAGTTTGCGAATTTACCGTCCGCTGGCTGCGGGGATTTCGACCCAGTTCAGTGTACATGGCTAATCGCTGCACCGTAAAAAAACACCAGCTTTATGCTGGTGTTTCATTTTCCAGTACAGGCAGAGCTGCTTCTGGCTGTTCTACAAGTTGTTGATCCGCAGTCAGATGGTTCAGGATGACAATACTTAACAGGCCGAAGGCCACCACAGTAAAGACCACACTTAAACCGACTATTTCACTCCCAAAACCCACCAGAGCCGGTCCAATTAATGAGCCGGTATAAGCAAAGACTGATACATAAGACAAAGCCACGTGGGAGGCCAAAGTCTTTTGACGGCCTGCACGTGAAAACATCAAGGGAACAATATTGGCACTGCCCAGTCCTAACACCGCATAACCCACCAGCACCATAGGCCAGACAGGTGCAAATACCACAATGAATAAACCTGTTGCTGCCAGCAATGCACTCAACAGAATCGTGGTTTTCTCACCTAAAAACTGAATGAACAAATGTCCGCTAAAACGCCCCAGCACCATCAAGGCAGCGAAAAAGCTATAAGCCAAGCCGGTTTGTGCAGCTGGCAAGCTGAACTCGGTCGCCAAATAAATTCCGCTCCAGTCCATGGCCGCCCCTTCGGAAAGAAAAGCCACAAAACAGATCAGACCAATACCGAGAATGGCCCAGGTTGGACGTGATTTTTTAGTTACTTCATGCGCAGTTTCAGTTATATCTTCCTTCATTGCTGGTGCAGGACGACCCAGGCAAAATGGAATAGCGACCACGGTAATAAGCAGCAAAATTATACTGATAGTTACCGCACCCATTAAAGGCAGCAGGCCGAATCCCATTAAAGTCGTCATCCCCAGCACACCTGCCAGACCACCCAAACTGCATACGCCATGGAAACCAGACATCAGGCTTTTACCCACGTATTTTTCAATTTGAGCAGCCTGAAGGTTGACCGTTACCCCCAGCGCACCAGCACTGGCACCAAAGAAAAATAGACTGATTGCCATAATCAGAGTGCTTGGACTGACTGCCAAAGCCGGTAAAATAAACAGGAATGCTGCAAGAATGACTGCTAAAACCGGACGACAGCCAAATTTATTTGCCAAACGCCCCGCCAGTGGCATAGCCAGCATTGAACCAATGCCCGCGCACAGCAATAATAAGCCAAAATCTGCATGATTCAGAAAAAGACGCTGCTGGGCATAAGGAATAAGCGGTGCCCACGCTGCCGTACTAAAACCCAGACTGAAAAAACATAAAGCCGTTGCAATCTTTTGCCATAGATAGGGTGATGGAGACTGAAGTCGAGCACGTAAAGTTGGATTTAACATGATGTTGTTCCAAAGAAAATTCAGGCATCCATTACCGAGCATCCATAGAAAAACCCCACCTACTTATAGCTTGGAGGTATAAGTAAGTAGGGCTTAATTTGCGTGAATTATATATAAAATGAAATGAAATAAAATAGGCAGAAAACAGATTTTTTAATATTTTCTTACAAGTGTTTGATTGTATAAATTTTATAATTTTATTGTTTTATTTGTAAACAATGATCGGTTTTTCGACTGTCTCCTGAGTCTCTAAATTTTGCAAGAAACTGGCAAAGCCTTCTGTCACTTTTGAGTTCAAACGACTACTGGTCAGCACTCTTAAACGGTTAGACCAGGTGATCTGGACATTTGCCCGTTCCAGACGCTGAATGAACTCTACATCTTCATGGCAAGCCAGCTGTTCAAAGCCTTGGTTTTTTATATATACATCTGATTTAAAACATAAATTTGCACCATGAACATGGTGATGATTCATTCTATTCTGATAATGGTTCAAGTACTTAAAACGGGTTCCCGGACTCAAATGATCCCACTCATCCAGCTCGACTACTCCGCAAATCACCTCAGTGGGTTGATGCTCTAACATGACTTTAAACCAGTCCGGCTGCACTCGAGAGTCTGCATCGGTGCAGCAGATCCAATCACAGCCTTGAGCAATAAGTTGCTGGATGCCTAAATGACGGGTTTTGCCTACACACTGAAAATCACACTGGATGCTTTCAACCGCCATTTTCTGGACTTTTTGCGCAGTCTGATCGGTACAAGTGTCTAAGACGACTAAAATCTTAATCTCAAATAGACTTTCCACTGATTCAAGCGATTGAAAAAATTCAAGTTGGGCTGTTTTTAAGGCCAATAAACAGCGTTCAATATAAGCTTCCTCATTGCAAGCAGGAATGACCACACCGATCTTTTTCATTTCAAGCCCTCTTGCTCTGCCACGGATTGAGCGGCATTTACCCACAGATCGACCAGAAAATCAGCTTCTTCCAGATGTAATACCTGACGATATTGCAAGTTTTCTTTTAAATACGCATGGATGACATCGCCATTAAAATGAAAGTCGACAATCGGGGCGCGCCAATGACAGGCCAAAAGACAGCCCCCAGCGTCGAGCGCCTCATGTAACCATTGTAGTACCTGTTCCAGACTATGCGGGTCCAGATAATATAAAATTTCACTCACCACAATGAGCTGGAACTTCCGCTTTGGCAAGTCCAACGGGATGATGCCTTGCTGTACATTAACATGTTCATAAGACCGCAACCGTTGCCGAGCCATCTCAACCGCCGTGGCATGCGCATCCAGACAGACCAGCTCCTTACTGCGCTGCGCCAGTTCCTGTGCAAATACGCCGTTGCTACAACCAATTTCAATCGCCGAATCAAAAGATGGCTGGGGTAAAATGGCCAGACAAATCTGGCGTTTGCGCTGTTCATACCAACGCTGTTCATAGTGCCAGGGATCACCCTGATTAATACGATAGAGACGATCGAAATATTCCTGCTGATAGGTCAATTTACTGTTCATACAGATAGACCTCCCATGGTTGTAAAAGACGTTGCAGCGCATGACCGGATAGGATAGGCGGCTGTCCAGTCGTCGGGTCCATTTCCAGCTGACTCTTAAAACATTGCGCGGCTCGTCGCTTATGACTTAATTCGGTAGCACTAAGCTGAAGTTTATGGGCAATTTTCCAGTTTATCCGTGCATCACCCGGCTGGGCCCAGTGCCATGCCCAGATCAGCACCTGTATACAAGGCTGCTGCAATTCTGTCGCCAAATCCTGTATCACCTGCGCAGTCCCTTCATGATCAGGATGTCCGTCATGAATAAAGGTCGTCACCAGTACATCATGGGGCTGTAGTTGTGCTTTTAGACGCTGCTTGAGCAGTTCACGCTGTTCAATTACTTCTCCATCCGGAATTTGTAGTGCAATTCGTTCGACATGCTGCTGCAACTTTAGTGCTGCTAAGGCTTGCCGTGTTTCATGTGGCCGAATCTGATCGAGTTGCGCCGGGCTATAAAGACTGGAATCAGGATGACTGGCAGTGCCATTGGTCACTGCAAAAATCGTAACCAGATACCCGGCCTGATCCAGGCGCTGAATCAGACCGCCACACCCCAGAATTTCATCATCCGGATGTGGTGCAATAATACAGACCCGTGACCTCATAGGAACTATGGCCTGAATATCGAATGCAGCAAGCTGCTGCAAGATCGGGCAGGACAGCCATTGCTCTTTAGGCGTCCCCTCTCCGTGAATTACCCGGTCTCCTACGATCTCATGAACTAGAGTTGCCATAAGGTCTGTTCCTCCTGTGCACTCAGTTCACCGATACGCTCCAGATCAAACGCCGCATGACTTTGCCTGATAAACACCGGAAGATCTGCAACCAGACGGGCGAAATGAGCATTTTCACAAAACGGCGTCGCACCTAGCGCTTTGCCTACCGTGTTCAGCACATGAAGTGTACTTGCCTCGACTTGGGCGCGCAGGCTGCGAACTTTCAGTTCATGAGACTGTTCGGGATACTGGTCAATCTGCTGTGCCACTTGATGGAACATGGCACGCGTTGCCAAGAGCTCACGACTGACCTCGCCCAAATACATGGCTGTATAAAGATGGGGCCGGTTTAATACGCCCTGTTTTAAATACTGAGCCACAGCGACGGTGGCCCCATACCAGCATGCTGCCACCCCTGCTGCACCATGCCAGAATCCGGCGCGCTCCAGATAAGCATGCGGTGCTGCGACTGCTTGTACCGCAACCTGATCCAATTCAAGACGGCTGGTGCCGGTATGCTGCATTCCGACTGCATGCCAATGCTGCTGATGATAATGAATACCGGGTTGCAACATATCCAGAATCAGGAGCTGCGACTGATGATGTTCATTTCGACAAGTGACCAAGGCGGAATCTACCCAGGCTGCGGCTGAACACCAAGGCTTGCTTCCACTTAATTTGCCCTGTTCCAGTTGCAGCGGTTGAGGTCCGCCTTCTGCAGCCCAGATTGCCCAGAGCCGCCCGGAATCTGCCGGAATATGAAGTTCATGTAAAATAGCCAGCGCATCCAGATGGGACTCAAACAGTTTGCCCAGGCTTAAGTTGGTCGCAGAAACTTCAGCCAGAATTTGCCAGCGTTTTAAGGTATCGCCCGAGGCAGGCAAAGGAATCTGTTCAGAAAACTGTACCAATTCCTTTAAGGTATGGTGAATACTTTCTTCGAGTTCTAAAGATGAATGTTTAAATTTTTCTAATATTGAACCGAGGTTCATGTAGATTCTTCCTCAAAATGGAAATCGGGTCAGCATCCTCTCCAACAAGCAAAGGGCTGTACTGTCTCTAGGTTTTACACAGGCATCACCTCAATCATTGTTCAATGATTCTGTTTAACCCTATAAATCCTGCTCTACCTCCTCACTCAGCCCTTGCGAAACAGGGAATAGAAGCCGGGGCTTCTATTCCCTGTAAAGTTATGCAGGAATAGTTTCTGCAATCGCTTCACGCATCCACACACGATGGTTCATGATTAAAGTTTTAAATTGATCTTGTACCTTTTCAAACTGTGCACTTACCAAAGTGCCTTCATCACGGCTCAACCGCAGCTCTTCGATCAGCTGGTCTTTATCACCCAGGAAAACCACCGGCTTAAGATGCTTATATGCCTCAAGCAGATAGTGTGTGGCGACTCCATCTTTTAACACCATGTCATGATTATCGCCATCGACAATCACCACAGCATCGTAGGCAATCGAAGGTTCTGCTTTTTGCATGCCATCTGAAGGAATGACTGCACCCTGCTGGCTAAGTACCGGGCCTGAGCGTGGAGTAAGGACATCAGCCACCGCACTTTCTGATTCTGCCCAGGCTTGAACTGCCTTAATACTGGCTTCATTGGCCTGATCATGAGCCAGAATGGCAATTTTTCGACCCTTGATGTCTTGTGGTTTAAAAGCCTCAAAAGACAGGCGCTTGGAAACCACCACCTCTGGCAGTTTAGCCGCCTTTTTCTCGGCTGGAATCTCGATACCTAGCTGGTCTGCGACCTGCTGGGCCAAAGACAAGTCAATATTGCACAGCACATCCAGTACTTCACGTTCCTGAATATGTTTACGCTGGACTTTACTCAGCTCAAACACATAGGCATCTACAATATGCTTCTGTTCATGTGGCTGCTGGCTTTGGTAGAAAATACGCGCATGACTAAAGTGGTCATTAAAAGATGGGCTACGCTGACGGATTTTATGACCGTCAATACGCTCCTGATAGCTTTCAAAGCCACCAGCCTGCGCGCCCGCTGCTTCGGCTGGCCAGTTGTTATCAATTGAGTTTGGCTCATAATTGGCCTGGCCACTATAGACAATACGCTGATGCAAGCCATCTCGCTGGTTATTATGAAATGGGCAGACCGGCTTGTTAATTGGAATCTGGTGGAAATTCGGACCACCCAGACGACTTAACTGGGTATCGGTATAAGAAAATAGACGCGCTTGCAGCAGTGGGTCGTTGGTAAAATCAATTCCTGGTACCACATGTCCGGGACAGAAGGTCACCTGTTCAGTCTCGCCGAAGAAATAATCTACATTACGGTTGAGTACCATACGGCCAAGTGGAGTTACTGGCACTAACTCTTCCGGGATGATTTTGGTCGGGTCCAGCAGGTCAAAATCAAACTTCATTTCATCTTCTTCAGCCACGATTTGCACCCCAAGCTCCCACTCAGGATAGTTTCCTGAAGCAATGGCTTCATACAAGTCACGACGATGAAAGTCCGGGTCTTTTCCTGCCAGCTTTTGTGCTTCATCCCAGACCAACTGCGTCATGCCCTGCTTCGGTGTCCAGTGGAATTTGACAAAGACAGCTTTATTTTCAGCATTAATCAGCCGGAAAGTATGCACACCAAAACCCTGCATCGAACGCAAGCTGCGTGGAATTGCCCGGTCGGACATGGCCCACATCACCGCATGGGCCGTTTCAGGAACCAGAGAAACGAAGTCCCAGAAGGTATCGTGGGCCGTAGCACCGGTTGGTATTTCAGTTTGCTGTTCCGGCTTCATGGCATGTACAAAGTCTGGAAACTTGATACCGTCCTGAATAAAAAATACCGGAGCATTATTTGCCACCAGATCATAATTGCCTTCATCGGTATAGAACTTGGTGGCAAAACCACGAATATCACGTACTGTATCCGCGGAACCACGTGGCCCCTGTACCGTAGAAAAACGTACAAAAACTGGTGTCTGTACGTCAGTACGGGTCAAAAATCCGGCCTTAGTCCATTTGTCATTGCCGGGATAAGCTTCAAAAAAACCGTGCGCTCCAACACCACGTGCATGCACAATCCGCTCCGGGATACGCTCATGGTCGAAATGGGTGATTTTCTCACGCAGAATAAAATCTTCCATGAGCGTTGCGCCGCGAACACCGGCTTTCAGACTGTTCTGATTGTCAGAGATTTTCACCCCCTGATTGGTCGTGAGTGTCTGTTCTGTCGCATCACTACGATATACATCCAGTTGCTCACTTTTCTTATTGGTATTTTGCTTATCTAAACTGCCTGTCGCTGCTATTGGGCTGTTCGCCTTGATTTTCATGATTTTTTCCTTGCCGAGATCGAGTTTAATGAAAGTATTCTTGGTTCTATCTCAAATTTGCTTGAGTCTGGTTCAATAGGCGGCGGGTTCAATAAAAAATTCCGGAGGTCTGCTATCGCTGCTGGGCTGAGTCAATTGTGCTAAGCCTCAGTTTTTTTTGATAGTATCCTTAAACTTTAGATCGTTTTCTTATCGACTTCGCCTTTGCTCCCTACCTTAACGGTATTTATAAAATCAGAGTGATGACTCTTTGTAGTGCATTGTTTAATAAAGGCGTTGTTGTGTTATTTTTTTAATACACCCCAAGATCAAGCAAGAAAGTCGGCTTAAACTGCAAGTTTGGAGTTATTCACATAGAGATTAAGCCTTTGTTTTAGTTGAATTTAAAATATTAAAATAACTGCGGTTACAATCTTACTCTTAGGCTATACACAAGACCTAAACTTTAAGTTCTTCATTCCTATAAAATTTATGGGATGGCGTAACTTAAGTTATACAGCCCGTGCTAATCCTGTGGTGATAAGCGGTTTCAGACGCTTTTGATCGAGCGGACTCAGCCCATTGAGGGCTTAAATCAGTAAGAAAGTGAACAGTTGATAAAAATAGATATTTAGATTTTTTTTAAGGAGTCACATTATGGGTTCTTCAAACACAGATGCACAGATCATGAAGATTGATATTGGTATCTCCGAAGCTGACCGTGCCAAAATTGTAGAAGGCTTATCCAAACTGCTGGCAGATAGCTATACATTGTATTTGATGACACACAATTTTCACTGGAATGTGATCGGTCCGCAATTTAACAGCCTGCATACTATGTTTATGACGCAATATACCGAGCAGTGGAATGCGCTAGACCAGATTGCAGAAAGGATTCGTGCGCTGGGTTTTGCGGCACCGGGAACATATAAAGAATTTGTCAAACTGACTTCGATCCAGGAAGTTGAGGGCGTCCCCAACGCAGAGCAGATGCTCAAGTATCTGGTGACAGCGCATGAAACCACTGCACGTACCGCCAGAGAGCTATTTTCAGTGGTAGATGAAGTCAATGACCAACCAACTGCTGATTTACTGACTCAACGTCTGGATGTGCACGAAAAAACGGCATGGATGCTCAGAAGTACCTTAGGCTAAGCACAGCCCCTATTTATAAATAATTTAAAAACTATAAACCCTAAGAATTATCCATTTTCCAAACACCCGAATGTCATCATTCGGGTTTTTTTTAGTCTTGTTGACTGGGCAAATCAAAGCAGGACAATAAAAATCTCTATCTGTTGAGTACGCTGCAAAAGCTTCTTATCGAAAAATCTGCAATAAAATAGTCTGGCCCAACCATACCAAAAATAAAAAATACCTTATGCAGGGATAAGGCAATCTTCAGTCAGGCACTTAGCCGTGCGAGCATCAGTGCAGATAATCGTCCAGCTCTACCCGCTTTATTTAAAATAGTTCAGGGGCAATTTTAAGTAAGACACGCCATTGGCTTCTGCCTCAGGAAACTGCCCGGCTTTCATATTGATCTGGATCGCTGGCAGAATCAGCTTGGGCATACTCAACCCGGCATCTCGCTGATTACGCATCTGTACGAATTCAGCCTTAGGCGTGCCCTCATGAATATGGATATTCTGGGTTTTCTGGGTCCGAATATCGGTTTCACAGTGATAGGACTGGCGTGTTTCAGGCAAATAGTCATGGCACAGAAACATTCGGGTATTTTCTGGAAGCTGATACAGCCTTTGCACCGAATCAAACAGTATTTCTGCACTGCCACGCGGAAAATCACAACGTGCGGTTCCATAATCCGGCATAAACAGCGTGTCCCCCACAAAGACTGCATCCCCAATTACATAGCTCAGACAGGCCGGTGTATGTCCCGGTGTCGGAATATTGTAGGCTTGCAGTGTTCCGATCTGGAACGACTCATGATCTTTAAATAAGTAATCAAAGAGCTGCTGGGCATTGAACTGTTTAATATCCAGATGATAGATGGCCCCAAAGGTGTCCTGCACAATGCCAATTTTTTGGCTCATGGCAATCTTGCCGCCCAACTCTGCTTTCAGATACTGCGCAGCAGTCAGATGATCGGCATGCACATGGGTTTCCAGAATCCACTCGACGCTTAATCCATGCGCCCTGACATAGGCAATAATCTGATCGGCATGCGTGGTTGCGGTGCTGGCCGAAGCGGCATCATAATCCAGCACACTATCAATAATGGCGCAGCTTTGCGTTGCAGGATCACTCACCACATAACTGAAGGTATTGGTATCTTCATGAAAAAAATCCTGGACGACGGGTCTGTTAGACATATTTAAGCTCCTGCCCATTTACGATGAATCCATACACCCAGCATCATCGCAACAATAAAATAAAGTATCTGATAATGTCCCAGACCAATCAGGGTAAAACTGGGTGCCGGACATACGCCTGCAATGCCCCATCCTATACCGAAGAGTAAACTGCCAGAGATTAGTTTGGGATCAATCTGCTGATTTTTCGGCAAATCAATCGGTTCATTAAAAATAGTTTTTGGAGCCTGGCTTCTAACTGCTTTCTGAAAAGGAATAAAAGCGACTGCAATTGCACCCATCATAACAAAAGCCAGACTAGCATCCCAGTCACCAAACACGTCCAGAAAATCGAGTACTTTTTCCGGATTGGACATGCCAGACAGCATCAATCCAACAGAGAACAGGGCACCAAAAACAAAGGCCAAGATATTTTTCATTTTAAAATGCTCCTGTAACATGGCGAATGATATAAACGATCACAAAACCAGCAAACATAAAAGTCAGTGTGGCAATGATAGAACGTCTGGACAGACGGCTGATTCCACAGATCCCATGCCCACTGGTACAGCCTGAACCCAATCGCGTTCCAAAGCCAACCAGCAAACCCGCAATGATCATCATCAGTGGGCTGGCATTCAGTTCAATATCAGGCTGGACAAATAATCCGTACAGGAATGGGGTAAGCACCAAGCCCGACATAAACCAGAGGGCCGGTGTTTTAAACAGGGTTTGAGGATTTAATACCTGACTAATCAGGCCACTAATGCCGGCAATACGGCCATTCACATACAAATAGCCCACCACCGAAACTCCGAGCATCAAGCCGCCGAGAAACGCGATCAGAAAATCATGCATAACACGCCTACCAATTCAATATATATTTTTATATTATATAAAATTAGATATTAATCAAGCTTTCTATGCTATTATTCTGTAAATACGCTGCTGTAGAGGAGCACAAGCTATTTCCATGAATATCGCACAAAATGCCAAAATTGATTTTTCTCAGGTAGATACAGTGACCAACTGCTTAAAAGTCCTGTCCAATCCTGACCGGTTGAGAATTTTATGTGTGCTGGTCGATGGCGAGCTGAATGTACAGCAAATCGAGGAATCTACCGATATTCATCAGCCGACCCTGTCACAGCAGCTCACGGTCTTGCGCAAAAATAACATCGTGAATACCCGTCGTGAAGGTAAACAGATTTTTTATCAGGTCTCCGACCCTAACGTGCTGGTGATTATGCAGACGCTCTATCAGTTGTATTGCGCCGTTTAATGCCCGCATCCGGTGAAGACATTTTTAATGAATCCAGAAGGAAATAATCAGTAAGATACCGGTAAAGATGGTAAATAAATTCAACCAGACCGGCTGCCGGGTTTGATAGCCTTCAATAAATTCAGCAGGATTAAGCGATTTGAGACCTGTGCGATATTGTAAAATCGAGCCGATATTGACCAGCAGGCCAAAGACAATCACAGCAATCCCTAGCCATTCTGTATAAACAATTTTATGCTGATAGTGAACTGGATCAATCAACTGAACCAAGAGATTAGATTTTTCAATCACGAAACCAAAAGCAATTAAGGCCAGACCACTACGGTTCCAAGCCAGAGCGGTGCGTTCTAAAGCAAATAAAACCCGCGGATCCTGTAGGTTTGACATATTTATTCCTCCTCTATTTCCTGAACTGGCTCAGCTCGGGTATCGCTTTCCATCCGTCCATCGACCAGCCGGATGGTGCGCTCACAAGGGGACAGACAGCCATGGATCATGTGTTACCCATAGTACCGCATAGTCTCGCTTGCGATGTACTTGCAAAACAGCTCGAATATGTCTGCTGCGGTTTGCGCAGATTTCTGGGTCGGCTCATCTGGCAGTAACGAGGCAGCATGAACCATTAAGTAAGGCCCGCAAAAAGGCGACACCTTGCTGCTGTCCGCCACCAGCAGTACAGGAATCATCAAAAGCTTATAGGGGCTGGTTCGCGATGGCATCTCCGGTTAATTGTTAATGGTATATTTTGATTAGAAAAACCGATAATCTTTTTTGTATGTTTTAATTCATACCCAGTTTTGCTCAGATTTAGATGCATTTTCTGGATATCTGTTCTTAATTAAAAACAGGCTAATGCTTAGGGCTGCTCTGGTCTCAATTGTGTTTCGCCTCCGTTGCTGATGATTAGCTTTGTGCAGTGCTTCAAGTCAGAATTGTGCAAAATTCCCTGATCCTATAATCTGCTTGAGATGCTTCTTCAAGTAACTCGGAATCCTCCAGTTTTTGTTCACAACTTGCAGTTAAACAATCGGTATATTCCATACTATGTGCTGGGGGTAAAAAAACAGCCCGTTGGCTGTTTTTTTTGATTCCTTGCGTTCAGGCACTAGCACGACGACGTTCCACCTTAGTCGATGGCGCATCCTGCATATCTTTCACCAATTCAACATTAAAACGGATGTATTGGAATGCCTGATCTAAACCACGACGCTGAATTTCAGCAGGATCTGTCACCTCAACGGCACTAGCAACCAGCCCCTCACGGGTCGCAAAGGCAAAGTCATCCCACAAGTACTGGTCACCCTCAATATTAAACTGCGTGGTTAATTTACGGAAACCCGGTGCAGAAACAAAATAATGCACATGGGAGGGTCGATTGCCATGGCGTCCGAGCTTGTTCAGCAAGGCTTGCGTGGTGCCTTGGGGTGGACAGCCATAGCCTACAGGCATCGTGGTTTGTGCCACATACTTCCCTTCAGTATCGCTAAAAATAGTCCGGCGCAAGTTAAATTCAGACTGTGATTTATCAAAGAATGAGTAGTTGCCTAAACCGTTAGCATGCCAGATTTCTACTTTGGCATTTTCAATGATATTGCCTTCAGTATCACTCACTGTCCCTTCAATAATAAGAGTATCAATCTGATGAGACTCTGAACCATCATCCATACGGGCAAACCCGACCGATTCAGGCGCACCTGCTACATAAAGTGGCCCTTCAATCGTACGTGGTGTGCCCCCTGTCACCCCGGCCTTAGCATCCGCCTGATCGGCACGTAAATCCAGATAATGTTCTAGTCCCAAACCGGCAGCGAGTAAGCCCAGTTCATTGGCTTTCCCTGCATCGGTTAAATATTCCAGGCCTTTCCAGACTTCAGAGGCTTGAATATCTAAATCTTCAATGGCTTGAAATAAGTCTGCCAGCAAACGCACGACTATTTGTTGCACACGTGAATCGACAGGGCCGGTGGCAGTCGCTACATTCATTTTTTCACTAAAGCATCAATCTCTTGACGATTCATCTCACTCTCCTTAGTTCTTGCTTTGGCCAGTGCCTGTTTGCCCTTGGCACGGTGATAGTCTTTATAAAAGGTCAATACTTCAGCTGGTTCTGCATCCCCATCGACCTGTTTTGTGAGTTTTTTTATAAAATAACGGGCTAAAATATCTTTAAATATGCTTAAACAACGCTGAACGTGACTGTCCACCGGCACCATCGGCAGCACTTAAGAAACGTTCAGTATGAATATCCCGCTCAAATAACCGGCTTTGCATTAAGGTAGAAATGGCAGCATCAATCATGACCGGTGGACCACATAAATAGGCTTTGTGTCCAGCACAACGCTGTTCAAAATAGTCAGCAACCGCTTCATGGACATAGCCGGTGAAACCGATCCAGTGATCTTCTGCTTTAGGTGCATTCAAGGCAGGAATATAGCGGAAGTTTGGATAATCCTTAATCCATTGTTCAAACAGCTCACGGTTATAGAGCTCGGCTAAATCACGCGCCCCCTGGAACAGGTAAATGGTGCGAGTATCACCGGATTCGAGTAAGTCCAGAATCATGGATTGCGGACTCGACAAACCAGAACCGCCGGCAATAAAGATTGCATCCTGTTGATCTGATTTACGCACAAAGAACTGTCCATATGGTCCGGAGATTTCCAGCTCATCGCCTACTGCCAGTTGCTCATGTACATAAGTGGTTGCACTGCCGCCCACCACATGGCGAATATGCAGTTCAATCACACCGGGCTGGCTGGGTGCATTGGCAATCGAAAAAGCACGTGTCCCTTCAATATCTGGGAACTGCACATTAATGTACTGTCCCGCCTGAAATTCCATGTCCCGATCTAGTTGTAAACGCAGGCCTTTAATGGTCGGGGATAAATCGCGGATGTCTAGCACTTTGGCATGGTAGTCCTGTACCAGATAACCCAGAAAATCTGGATCTTCATCGACATCGGCTTCAATTACCATATCCGACTCAGGCTTACAGCAGCATGCCAGGACCTTCTGCTCTTCACGCTCCAGATCCATTAAGGCAAAGGGTGAGGCTTCGCCCACATCATAATAACCGTCCGTCACCTGCACTTTGCAGGTACCGCAGGTGCCATGCCCGCAGGCAAATGGTAACCACACGCCCTGACGTAAAGCGGCATCTAAAATGGTTTGATCTTCTTCAACTTCAATGGTGGTGCCAATTGGCTCAATTGTGACCTGATAGCTCATCTGTGACCTCCTGTCTTAAACATGCGCACCCTGATAACCCTTTAATCCTGGAGTTACAAAGCGAAGTAGAGATTTATGATCGAAACCAATTTCTGCCAGCGTCTGTTCCGGGCGTGGCTGAATGGCTTGTTGATTCAGCTTAAATTGCACTTCGTCCCAGTTAATGTGTTCAAAGTCAGGATGCTGATGAAAACCCGCCTGCATTTGCTGATCCAGAAACTCCTGAAAAGTCTGCTGCGGTGAAACCAGCATGGCATGGGCGGCACAATATAAGGTGTGATGATCCCAACCCACATAAATCAAAATGTTATCGCCATAGTGTTTTTGTAGATCGCGTGGTTCAAAGTCGTAATCTGGGCGAATAGCGCGTATTGCCATGGTCATTCTCCGTATTGGGGGTGGTTTGAGCCCTAATGGCTCAAACCCAAATCCTTTTAAATGTAAATCTTGAAATAAACTACTCGTTGGATATGTAATGCGCTTTAAGCTGCATCACCTTTCTCACCTTTCCATTTTTTCCAGCGCTGCTGGTCTGGTGAGCCTTCAATATCCAGATTGTCTGCACCGACATTGAAGCGGTAGTATTCACGCAACATGTTTTCCAAATCCAAGCCACCACAATTGCCTTGTAGAATCTGGTTGACTGGTAACCATGCCTGTACATATTTTTCCGGTTCACGCTCAAAAATATCGTGACAGCCATCTGAACAGGTGTGATAACGCTCGCCTTGATAAATCGACTCGCGATAAGTAAACAGGGTTGGATCATTTTCCATGTCGGTAAAGGTCATCGGCACTTGGCAAATCTGGCAGAGTTGTGGCAAACCTGAGCTATAAAAGCGCTTGCCTTCCGCTTCCATTTTTCGTGCCAGTTCCCAGCGTGGGCGGTAATACTTATCAAAAGTGTCTGGATATTTTTCAGAGAGCCAGTCCATCTCCTGATCAGTTGGAATCCAGGTATGGAAACCGGCTGCATGACCAAAGTTATAAAAAATCCACCATGCCTGATGCGATACGTGTTCTTTCTCTTTGGTGATCACTTCTGAATATTTCGGCATACGAATACCGTAACGGCTCAGATCATTAAATAATGCTCCTCCCGCTTCTTCAAAATAAGTTTCCCAGGCTTCTTTCCATGACATGACTTTGTTTGGCAGCATGTAATCCATCATCATGCCGACAATAGATAACAGTCGTGTACCGCGCCAGAACCATTTATCAATCCATTCCTGCACAATTGGCACGTTGTCTTCATGCTGTTCCAGCAAGAATTTGACGATTTCCAAGCCTAAAGTCATGTGACGGGCTTCATCCGACTGCGCGCTAAAACCAAAGGTCACGGTGGCCATATCACCATTATGGGCAGCACCGGACATGAACGGTACGAACAACAAGTTGGTCAAGACATATTCAAAGGCAAAACTGATCGCCAGCAGGAATTCAAACGGCCCGGCAGAGCGCGCATCTTCAAAGAAAGATTTTGGTACAGACAGGTACCAAACGCGGTCATGCATGTGCGACCAGTCCTGGAAACCATCAAAGAATTTGTTGTAATGGCTCATGGCATGAATTTGAGTCTGTACATGACGTAATTCATCAATTGACTGCATTTGTGATGCAATACGCGCCCCGACTCCGCTAAACTGACGCCCTACATGGGCATAACCTTGGAACGCCTGATATTCAAGTGGGGTAACCGCAGTTAAAAACAGTTTGATGGCATTTAAATAACGCTCATTGCTCACGTTTAACTGACCATTGTTTTGTGCAAACGCATCAAAAATAGCGTAGAGTTTTTTCTCTTTTTCAGCCTGATATTTCCAGTAGGTATCCATGGTTAAACGAAATGGATCTTCCCATTTGGACCAGTCGGTAATTTTAATGCCTTCAAATTCTTCATAAGGGAACGCTTCTTTACGATCTGTATAAGAAAAGTCCCAGTCTAAATCACGTGTTAACGCGCGATAGCGATCTTTGGCATTTAGTTTTTTTGCCGGGGTTTTAACTTGTGAATTCATGTTCATCATCCTTAAATTTTTGAGCGGCAATCTATGCAGCAATATGTTCTGCTGGCACTGTGCCAATGATTGGCGCAGTGCACATCCTTATTGTTAGTTCCAGTGCAAACGGAAGCTGTCGTCATCTTCTTCGACATTGCCACCCAACGTAATCATGTTGAGTTGTAAAGACTGAATATCCCAATCCTGTCCAAGCTTTTCAGAGACCGTTTCTGCTTTGACAATCAGACCGGTTTCGCTTTCTACCCGAATCATGGCTGGCAGGTATTGAATGCTGGCATCTGGATTGTCTTCTTCAATCGCCTCAATGATGTAGCGTGACGTATCATTGTCCTGTAGTGCGAGATAAACCTTAGACATGCTGCTTCTCCTTAAGCCTGCAAAGTTTTTTCAAGTTCGATGCCAATTTTTTTACTGCGCTCCAGCAGTTTTTGTTCTGCAATTTCGACTGCATCGGCCGCTAGGACCTGCGCTGCCCACGGGGCAAATGCTGCTTTCACTTCAGGTAAATAGTCTGCTAACCACTGGCTCAATAACTGTTTGTTGTGTTCAGATTCTGCTGCAGCAGTTTTAAATACGCTGTCTGACCATTTGCGTAAATCAGCCAAGGCTTCCTGCATAAACTCAGTCAGCATGGCCAAATCACGCGCTTGATGTTCTGCCAGCCACTGATCAAACTGGGTATAGACCAATTCGGTCATAAAGCTGTCAATCACCAGGTTCTGTAATAAAAACAGTTTAAAATAGTCTTGCTCCGTCAAGCTTTGCTCACACAGCTTGCGTAGCCCTTGCCAAGCTTCATCCTGCATCCATGCCTGTTTGGCTGGAATTAAAGCGTCACCCGTATTGCCATCTAAGGCCAAACCAACACGCGAAATGTACTGCGCCATGCCTAAACGGTCCATCGCGGCATAAATACAGGCTTGGGTCAGTACCGTGCCATAACCATAGGCACTGCCGGACATCATGTGTAAATTGGCTGTTTGTTCGATATGACGAAACGGTAAAAATAGCGCAATGACTTTGGCTTTGACTTCTTGAGAAATATGCGCTGCCAATTGGCGTTTTTCAAAAAAGCTAAAATTACTTTCGGCAATATCCTGCAAACGCGCACGGTGCTGCACATAAGTACCGTAATAAAACTGGCGTGGATCTTTAAAAGCATACCAGTCCTGCATTTCAATGGCAGTGTAGGTTTTATCATTTAAGGTTTTGTCCGGATTCCACAACGGACGGTAATGAAAGTTGGTTTCCGCCTGAATATCAAAACTGACTTCCTGGTAACGGGTGGCAGGCTTGTTGCCAAAACGGCGCTCAATATAGGCATAGTTTTGACGAATCGGTTCAATACCCGCTGTTTTGATTTCTAAAGTCATCGCTTATCTCCTTAAGCATTCAGTGTTGATCTTCATGATCAATGTTGTAGCGCTGTGCACCGACTAAGGTCTGGTGCTCAATGCCATAACGCCATTTGTCTTCTTCGGCATCATTCACGGCCTGTTGTTGTTCGCTCATTTCCACCACCTGATGGGTTGCGCAGAACTCGCGAAAGGCTTGCTGCGGTAACACCAGTTCCACATATAAAGTGGGATCGTGAATGGCAAAGTCGAACTCGACAAATGCGGCCTGAATATCCCCGGTCACCCGAATATATTTGGTTAAGGGTAAAGTGCCTGTTGCATCCTTCATGTTGTTCTCCTACAAGATCTGATTCATTCAGAGCTTGCTTCAGTTGCTTCATGCATCTGCTGCTTGGTTTTACTATTACAACAAGCGTGCCAACTTTATAAAAAACAATAGAATCAAAATCTTATAAAATAAGAGTATTTTTATCAGAATTATTTTTTCATGATTTGATGAATTTTTATTTTTTTAAATAAGTGAATTTCATGATTTGATGAAATATAAAGTGGAGTGATACAAAAAATTACCCTTAGACTAGGGCCAGTCTCACTAGAAACAGAATAAATAAAAATAATAAAAACATATGGATATAGCGTCATACCTTTAAGATTTAACTTGATACCGTTTAGGTATTATGAATTTCAGGGATTTTGCCTAAGATGACAGATGGCATCGAATTTAATGGATTAAACACGACGCATGGTACAAGTAAAATACGCCAACAACGGAAAATACGCAGCCTATCCTCAGGAAATTCATGACCTGCTTTCCAAACTGCATTTTGACACTGAACATGGACAAATCTGGTTTGATGAATATCGTATGCTGCTGATGCATACCAGCCTCATGGGGTATTTGCGTAAAGATCTGGCCAACATGATTGGTCTAGAACGCACCAAACGCTTTTTTATCCGTCTGGGTTATCAGGCCGGATTAAAAGATGCTGAAGTGACCACCAAAATGCGCCCGGGTTTAAATGAAGAGCAGGCATTTATGGCAGGACCACAAATGCACGGGATTCGTGGCATGGTCAAAGTCGAAGCCAATCAGCTGATTTTAAATCACCAGAAAAAACAGTTTTATGCCGATTTAAACTGGTTCAATTCGTTTGAAGCCGATGTACATCTTGAGCAATTTGGACGGGATGATGAACCGTCCTGCTGGATGTTATTGGGCTATGCCTGTGGCTATAGCAGTTTTGCCACGGGCATGACCATTATTTATCAAGAAATTGAATGCAAAGCCTGTGGACATGCCCATTGCCGTATTATTGGCAAGCCTCTGCATGAATGGGAAAATGCTGATGAACTGATCCAGTTTATGTCGCCAGAACCGATGGAACAGGAACTGATTGCCTTACAGTCTGAATTATTTGAACTAAAAAAGTCGATTTATACGACCAGTAAAAATGACTACAGCATGTTCAGCTCGGTTGGGCAGTCTGCAGCCTATCAACGGGTGTGTGACTTACTCAAAGCCGCCGCCGGGGCCAAAGTATCGATTTTACTGCAAGGTGAAACAGGAGTGGGTAAAGAGGCTTTTGCCCGTGGTGTACATGAACTGAGTCAACGTAAAGAACATGCTTTTGTCGCCGTAAACTGTGCCGCCATTCCTCCTGAACTGATTGAGTCTGAATTATTCGGGGTAGAAAAAGGTGCATTTACAGGGGCGCATCAATCCCGCTTAGGCAAGTTTGAACGTGCGCACGGCGGCACCATTTTTCTAGATGAGGTGATTGAACTTTCCCCTCGCGCCCAGGCTGCTTTACTGCGAATTTTGCAGGAAGGCGAGTTTGAACGCGTGGGCGATTCACAAACGCGGCATGTTGATGTAAGGGTCATTACTGCCACCAACGAAGATCTGGAACAGGCCGTCAAGGCAGGCCGTTTCCGTGCCGACCTCTATTATCGTTTGAATATTTTTCCTGTACAGATTCCCCCATTAAGGGAACGCCGTGAAGATCTGCCGCTTTTGGTCGATCATTTTTTAAAACGCTTTGAGAAGATGTATGACAAACAGATTCAGGGGCTAAGTGAAAAAGCCACCGCTTTTATGCAAACTTATGCCTGGCCGGGTAATATCCGCGAGCTGGAAAATTTGCTGGAGCGCGCAGTACTGCTGACCGAAGATCAGCAACTGATTAAACTGCATGCCCTGTTCCCACAAATGCACACCCAGATGGAGGATCATCAGACTGAGTACCCTGCCAAGGATTTAGCTACAATGCTGACCACAGGATTTGATCTGGAGCAGCATGAACAGCAGTTAATTCAAACCGCCATGCATACAGCCAAACAGAATATTTCTGAAGCAGCACGTTTATTAGGTATTAGCAGGGCAAAGCTGGATTACCGGCTGAAAAAGTATCAATTTATTTAAATGTATCATTTATAAAGATGAGATTGACTCAGAGCGTCTTTTTTAACATAACGCACAATTCCTGAGGTCGCCAGCCCTGAAACCCTGTAAGCGGTTACAATGCTTAGCGTGGATAGGCGAGTTTTAGCTCAAGAATTCGATAAGCTAAACGTTATTTTCTAGAAACCTAATCAGCGCTTTTAACACAACAAGTTTATGAATATAGTTAGGTTATTTAGCAAACATGCTGCTAAAAAACAGTTTGGAAGGATTACTAATTAATATGACCAGCTCAAGGGTAATTATCAAAGTGCGGTTGCTTTAGCTGGTCTTTATATTTGACTGCCTTTATAGGCTGAATTCTGAACTAAAAATGTCGGCATACTTTAGAAAAAGCACTAATTTAAAGACCTAGACGAATGAATATCTCTCAGAAATCAATCAACGTTTAAATCATCACCCAAGAAAAAGACCCGGCTTTAAAAGTTCGAGTCAGGTAGTATTATAATCACATGGTGGTGCACTTCACATGCTGATCTAAGTGATATAATGCTGACGATATAAACTTCAGAATCTCACGCCAGATTTTTTCTTTTGAATAGAAGCTCCTATCAGTCTATTCGTGTTTTGATTTACAGTTTTTGCTTTGTCTCATCCCTCCTTGGCGCTAAAGTAAAAACCATGCCACTCAGTAATGAAATCAAGAAAACCATTCACAGGTGAAAAATGAAATTAGCAGAAGCTCTTTTGCTTAGAAGTGATCAACAAAAAAAACTTGCGTCACTTAAGCAACGTATCAATGCAAATGTACTGGTACAGGATGGGGATGAACCCTCGGAAGATCCCAATGAATTGTTAAAACAGGTATTTGCCCTTACTCAAGAATCCCAGAAACTGGTGTATGCCATTCATCAAACCAATGCCCTAACAAAGTTAAGTGATGGTCGTTCTTTGCTGGCCTTACTTACTTTGCGTGATGAGCTGGTAGAGTGTCATAAAGTCTTAACGGCCGCCATCAGTAGTAGTTCTCGTGAACCCGATCGTTACAGTACACGTGAGATCAAATGGCATAAAGTCATTCCTGTTTCTTCCTTACAGAAACAAGCCGATGATATTAGTGTAAAACTACGTGATTTAAACGTCTTAATTCAAGCCAGCAACTGGAAAATTGACTTGCTCGAAACCTGAAATCTCTCTGATTTCAGGTTATAATTCAACGCGAACATACTGGGCGAGTACAAGATCCCCTACTTCCACAACACAGGATTGCAAATAAAGTGTAGTGGCCTGCAAAGCGAGTGGATCAGCTTAAAACCTTAAGCACTCCTCAATCCATCACTTAGCATTCTTCAAGTCTTTGCGAAAGCAAAGTCACCCTTGACCAGGCACTACCATGTACTGACAGTATGTTCACCTTCTTTAATTAAAATAAGATTTTCCGGAACGCTGGCATCTTACTTGCTCTTAATAGCCCACACTCCTCAAGCTTTAGCTTCTAAAAACTTGTTGTTAATACAACCTACTCATCCTTAAAATGTAATACGATGATATTTACGATATTGAGGACGCCAGAAATTACTGTTAATTTTTTCCTCCAACTCTTCCAAAGTCAGCTTTGGAGCAACCCCTTCTTCCATGGCAGCCTGAGCGACTTTTAAAGCAATCACTTTCGAAATATGCTGAATCTGATCCAATTCCGGAAGTAAATTTGCTTTTGGATCTGTTAATTTTGGCGAGCATTCTGCCAGAGCATTACTGGATGCCATCAGCATTTTATTGGTCACGCGTGTAGCCCCTGAAGCAATAACCCCCATCCCTATACCTGGAAAGATATAAGAATTATTGCATTGAGAGATATGATAAATCTCTTCGTGATAATTGACGGGTGCAAATGGACTACCGGTAGCAATCAGTGCCTTGCCCTGTGTCCACTGGATAATATCAGCAGGCACAGCTTCCACTTGAGAGGTTGGATTCGATAAAGGAAAAATAATTGGAGATTCGCAGTTCTGCACCATGGCAGTGATAATATCTTTGCTAAATAAGCCGGGCTGCCCAGAAACCCCGATTAACACCGTGGGTTTGGCAAATTTAACCACATCCAGCAAGGATATGGTCTGTTCAGCCTCCGCCCATCCAGCAATATTTTTCAGATCTTGAGCTAATTTTCTTTGGAAATTCAGTAAATTTGGCTGATTTTCTGTGATCAGGCCAAAGCGGTCAACCATAAATACCCGTTTTCTTGCCTCGGCATCGGTCAGACCTTCTGCTACCATCTGGGCAATAATCTGCTCTGCAATACCACAACCGGCCGATCCAGCGCCTAAAAAGGCAACCGTTTGATCTTTTAACTGTTGATTGGATGCATGTGAAGCTGCTATCAGGCTTCCAACTGCTACAGCAGCTGTTCCCTGAATATCATCATTAAAACAGCATACCTGATCCCGGTATTTTTCTAACAAAGGCATCGCATTATGCTGGGCAAAATCTTCAAACTGAATCAGTGCTTGCGGCCATCTTCTCTGGATCGCCTGGATCACTTTATCTACAAATTCAAAATACTCATCCCCAGTGATACGTGGTTGAGACCAGCCCATATAAATCGGATCATTCAATAATTGCTGGTTATTGGTTCCCACATCTAAAGTAATGGGCAGTGTGTAGGCAGGACTAATACCGCCACAGGCAGTATATAAAGATAATTTTCCAATCGGGATTCCCATTCCACCAATTCCCTGATCACCTAATCCCAAAATGCGCTCACCGTCTGTAAGCACGATTACTTTGACATTTCTCCGGTTTACATTATGTAAAATGTCATCAATATGATGGCGATCTGGGTATGAAATAAAAATACCGCGATGGCGACGATAAATATCTGAAAAGCGCTGACATGCCTCCCCTACAGTCGGGGTATAAATAATTGGCATCATTTCACTTAAATGATTTTCAATTAAATGATAGAACAGGGTTTCATTGGTATCTTGAATATTTCTTAGATAAATATGCTTATTAATATCTTCATTGAAGGTACGATACTGCTGATATGAGCGATGACTTTGTTCCTCAATACTCTCAATAACTTGAGGGATAAGCCCCTTTAAGTTAAAGTTTATACGCTCTTCTTCTGAAAAAGCTGACCCTTTATTCAGTAGAGGCAACTCAAGTAAAGTATTGCCTGCATATGGAATATAAAGTGGACGATCAGGATTTTGATTAGTATTCACTTTTGACTCACATAAAATTAAAAATAATAAACTTTCTCATCTTAACCCCTTTAGTGCTGATCTATGTATTTAATAACTTGATTATTAAAAACAGGCCATTTATAAATTTAATAAAATAAGCAATATCTTTCACTCAATACGGAGTTATACGAAAGACTCTTGGATGTACGGTAAGTTTTGAATATAAGCTTCTTCACTTTGAAATGGCTTTGTTGCACAAAGATTTGAAATGCAAAGCGCCCCTAATTGATCCAAATTTAAGGCGTAACTTGGGTAAGTGGGCGACCTAATTCCGTAAATCTGTTAAGGACTGCTACACGTGCATGGATCTCATTCACCTGACTAGGAAAGCTTCTTGCCATTAATTTATCGCCTAATAATTTGATGCAATGCATCTTGGTTTCCACCAAACTGCGGCGATGATAGCCTGACCATTTTTTCCATAATGTCCTGCCTAAATGTTTAACTGTTCGAAGTAATTCATTTCGCTCTAGCGAGCTACTCTTTGTATCTTTCCATGGTTTCGCATTTTTTCTAGGTGGAATCACCGCATGCGCTTGCCGATCTGCAATGACCTGACGGCATTGCTTGGTGTCATAAGCTCCATCGGTATAAACAGAGTCAATCTGCTCATCTTGTGGAATCTGATTAAGTAAATCACCAAGCACCTGTGAATCACTGACATTATTGGTTGTGAGCTGAATAGCGCGTATTTGTAGGGTTTTGGCATCTATACCAATATGTAGTTTACGCCATTGGCGACGATATTCAGCTCCATGTTTCTTGCGTTTCCATTCGCCCTCACCTAGAAACTTCATGCCTGTAGAGTCTACGAGTAGATGCAGCCCATCGCTACTTTTTTGGTAGCTGATTGCAATATCAATATGCTTTTGTCTTCTACAAAGCGTACTGTAATCTGGTGCGGTCCAATTTAATCCGCAAAGTTTAATCAGACTTTGCACAAAGCCAGTGACCATACGTAAAGACAAACGGAATAGAGATTTAATCATTAAGCAGCATTGGATAGCTGCGTCGGAGTAGGTTTGATTTCGCCCTTGTTTGCCTTTTGATGGAGCATACCATTGCGTAGCAGGATCAAACCAAATGGCAATATTTCCGCGACTCATGAGTGCTCGGTTATATGCGGGCCAATTGGTTGTGCGGTAGATTTTGTGTGTAGGCTTCTTCATTTGAAAATTATATCGCTGAAAAAGCCTTTACAGATAGGTTTGTGCAACAAAGCCCTTTGAAATTATAGTGTTGATGAGACCTTGAATAATAGGTTTATACAACAAAGCCATAAAAATATAGTATTTATAAATTTACTTATTTTTAAACATTCATCCCTTAATTTAAAATGATGAGCATAATAAAACTATCTTACAGAGATTTATATTATGCCCATCTATTTTAATATATAAAAAATTATTAAAAATCAAAGATCCAATGTAATTTCTTTGCCTTTCGCACGAGAAACACAGATCATCATACTTTGTTGTGATGCTTTTTCATCATCATCTAAATATTGATCAAAATGCTCCGCTTCACCTTGTAAAATCGCAGTTTCACACGTTCCGCAGACACCTTCTCGGCATAAGCATTCGACGTCCACATTCAACGCTTCGATCGCTTGTAAAATAGTTTGATCTGCCATCACTTCAATACGCTGATTTGATTTTGCTAAAATGACAGTAAACGATTCAGCATTTTCAGGCGCACTTGAGGCAAACTGTTCCCAATGAATATATTCATCACGATAACGGTGCTGATTACAGGTATTAATCACCGCATCAATCATGGGTTTTGGTCCACATACATAAACATGGGTACCTTTGGGCTGAGAACCAATGAGTGTATTTAAATCTAAATGTGAACCTTCACTGTCGATATAACTGTAAATATATTCAGCATGAATACTTTGTTTTAAATCACTTAGCAAAGCCGCATGTTCAGGTGAACGGAATGCATAATGTAATTCATAATTTACTCCGCGTGCAGCCAATTCGTCCATCTGTGGTAAGAATGGCGTAATTCCGATCCCACCCGCAATCAGAATATGTTTCTCACCTGTCTGTGCCAATTCAAATAGGTTTTTTGGCGAAGAAATCTCAAGTTGAAAGCCTTGCACGCAGTGATCATGCATAAATACAGAACCACCTTTTCCTTCCACATCTTTACGGACACATACTTGGTAGGTCGATAAATCATTGGCATTGCTCATCAATGAATAAGCATTGGAAAGTTTGTCATTCATTTTGACAATGATATGACTTCCGCCAGTAAATGCTGGAAAGTTTTCACCATCTTGACGTTTAAAAGTAAAACGTTTAATCAATGGCGTAAGTTGTTCGACTGCTGTAACAACAGAGGGAAACATTTGATAACTGTCAGTCATCTGTAAATCCTGATTTTTAGCATAAAATACTGCATGCACAGTCTTTAATTTTGGAAAACATATTCCCCAAAATCCTGAGTGACATTGCTAAAATGCCACTCAAAGTTTGGGAAATTTAGCGCAATAAAATGAACTCTTTATACGAAATAAAAAATTAAACCGCTAAACATAAATATTTAATGGTCATAAATTCTTCTAAACCATATTTAGAACCTTCACGACCAATACCTGACTGTTTCACCCCACCAAAAGGTACAACTTCATTAGAAATAGCAGTAGAGTTCATACCCACCATGCCATATTCAAGTTGCTCTGAAACCTTAAAAATACGAGAAATATTTTCGGTATAGATATAAGCCGCTAAGCCGTAAATTGTGGCATTGGCTTGTTCAATCACTTCTTCATCAGTTTCAAAATCGATCAAAGGTGCAACAGGTCCAAAGATTTCTTCAGAGACAATTTCCATGCTTTGATCGACATTGGTCAAAATCGTTGGCTCAAAAAAGCTATGGCCTAATGCATGACGCTGACCACCACAGGCAATTTTTGCACCTTTGCTGCATGCTTCATCAATCAGTTTTTCAGCTTTGAGTACAGCTTTTTCATTAATTAATGGCCCAATTTGCACACCTGCATCCAAACCATTGCCAATTTTTAAAGCCTGTACCGCAGCGACAAATTTTTCAGTAAATGCAGCATAGATATTTTTATGCACATAAATACGGTTAGCACATACACAGGTTTGCCCTGCGTTACGGTATTTTGCCAACATCGCACCTTGAACTGCTTTGTCTAAATCAGCATCTTCAAAGACGATCAGGGGTGCATTCCCCCCCAGTTCTAGCGCAAGCTTTTTAATGGTTGGCGCACACTGCTGCATAAGCAAACGACCTACAGGTGTAGAGCCTGTAAACGTCAGTTTTTTTACTTTTTCGTGCGTGGTAAAGACTGAACCGATTGCTTCAGATTTACCTGTCACCACATTGATCACACCTGCTGGAATACCAGCTTTTTCAGCTAATTTTGCAATCGCTAAAGCACAATAAGGTGTTTCATTGGCAGGTTTAATCACAATGGTACAACCCGCAGCAAGTGCTGGTGCAGCTTTGCGTGTAATCATGGCCAATGGGAAATTCCACGGGGTAATTGCAGCAACAACACCCACAGGCTCTTTCGTGACTAAGAAACGTTGACCTGCATTGGTGGTTGGAATGACATCGCCATAAACACGCTTGCCTTCCTCGGCAAACCATTGAATAAATGAAGCTGCATATTTCACTTCACCTAAAGCTTCAGCAAGTGGCTTCCCTTGTTCAATCGTCATGATTTGAGCAAGTTCATTGGCATGCTCTAAAGTGAGTTTGTGCCATAGTAATAGTAAATCGGCACGTTCTTGTGCAGTTAAAGCTTTCCAAGACTGCAAAGCGTCATAAGCACATTCAATTGCGTGTTGCGCTTCGGCTTGTCCCATATTGGGGATCGAACCAATTTCTTCATCTGTGGCTGGGTTAGTGACAATCACACGATCTTGGTCATCGGCATTAACCCATTGTCCCGCAATAAAAGCAGATTGTTGGAATAACGCGTTTTCTTGTAATGCTGACATTGTTTGTTCCTATAGTTAGCGTCTTGGGTTGAGAAATAAGAATGGGCTTATTCCTAACCCAAAAGTGTCGTTCATCAAATTATTGATGATGTTTGGCTACAAGACTCTGGAAATAAGCAATACCATGCTCGCTGATACCTGAACGTTGTTTATCAGTCATGATACGATCTTGACCGCGGTAACCCCTTGATTTTAAACCACGTTGTACGCTCTCAACTAGATTTAAATCTTCTGGGCGGAACACATGTTTGTACCATTCGATCAAATCTTTCTGATCTTGAGTCAATTCTTCATTTAAGAAATAGATGTCGTAGTGCTGTAATGTAGTTTCTTCATCCACTGGGAATTCGTAAATTGCAGTCATGAAATCACCACCTGGTGGTACGTTGAACATCGTACTAGGCCAAGTCCAGAAACCACTGAAAGACGGATCAACAATCGATGGATCTAATTTGAATGATTTTTCAGAAGAACGTGCATAACCAAACTGTAAAGTCCAGTTTTCATGAATCGTATGCCAGTATTTATCGACTTGTACAGAGTCCGAGAAGCCAGGGTGTGCAGGACCACAGTGGTAGCATTCCATGTAGTTATCAACGATGAGTTTCCAGTTCGCTGCGGTATCTGTAATAAAACGTGCTGCAAGTTTAAGATCTTTTACAACCTTACATGCTTCGGCTAATTTTTCAGCAAAACCAGGCAATTGATCAGCAACACACGTTGCTTCAGGATCCATATTGATGAAAATGAAACCCGCATGCTCTTCAACTTTTAGAGACACAAGGTTTGAACCTTCTTTGTCAAAGTTGGCAACATTTTCACAGTTACGTGCCAATGCCAATGAGCCATCTAATTTGAATGTCCATGCATGATATGGGCAAGTGATGACATTTTTAGATTTACCCGCACCTGTTAATAACTCATGTCCACGGTGTGGGCACACATTATAAAATGCACGTAAGACACTGTCTTTACCACGAATCACGATGATATTTTCACCAATAATTTTACGGGTGAAATATTGGTTTGGTGTTGCAACTTCGCTGCAATGTCCTACACAAATCCAACTTTTTGCATAGATTTCTGCGGCTTCCTTTTCAAATACTTTTTTAGACGTATAGAATGCTTTTGGAATTGTCCAAGCATTGTCTGCATCCTGACAAAAATCTTCAGGTAATGTATCCACTGCTTCGACAGTAGGAATTTTCTCAAGTGAATTCATCACATTCTCCTCACTAAAATTGAATTCTGATTTTTTAAAAATTAGGCTGTAAAAATTTCAGTAATGCCTCATACACTGAAGCAACTGCATAACAATCACGGAGTAAAGGCAGACAATTGCCCCTTAAACCCATGCCTGTATAAACGTCTACTTGGGTATTGAGCTGCTTTAATTTTTCCAACAAGTCTAAATTTGCCCCATGACATACATCATATTGCGTCAATGCAATAAAACTGCTTGGCACAGCATGTTTTAGCTGGGGCACAGTACGCAACGCGTGTTGTGCTGACACCCCTGTCCATGTTTGCATCAAATGTTGATCTTCAATTTGATAGATCAAACTTTGTGGTTGATGCGTTGCGCTGTTTTGAGTTACAAATGATGGGAAAATTAATACCAATGCTTTCGGTTGTTGCTGTGCTGATAGTGCTTGTTGCACTTGTAATGCAAGCACAGCGCCTGAACCATCTGCCACAATTGCACCATGCTCAGGACGGATATTCCATTTTTCTGCTTGTTGCAAAATAAGTTGATAAACATCCAGACAATCTTGCTGTCCTTGCGTCCAGCCAAACTCAGGCACTAAACCATATTCAGCTAAAAAGACTTTGACTTTAAGATCACGTGCCAATTGGCGGGCAATATATTCATGTGAGTCTGCACCTCCCACCACATTGCCTCCACCATGTACATAAAAAATCCATGACCAACCGGTTAGGGGTTCAATATCTTCAGGTGAGAACACACGCATGTCGATGCGATGCGTCGGTAGTGTCAAAGTATGATCTTCGATACACATGCCTTCCGTGCGCGGTAAGGTGTAATGTTGCTGAAAAGCATCATAAGCTGCACGCAAAGAGTCAATATGTTGATCAGCAGGGCTATATACACCACTCCAATAATCAAACATGTGCATCTCTTCGGTTAGAATTGGCTGACTATTTTCCATCACACAGACTTCCTTTCATGCTCAGACTTTAATTCACTGTTCAATGCTTGTTGAATCAGTGTTTCATTACTTTGTTGAATACGTTTGAGCGTGTCGCTTTTCTCACCTTTTTCAATCATATAAGAGGGCAATTTTGCATAGTCCTCACGTAACCAGCGCACCAGACCAAAAGTCTGTACCAAAATAATGATAATGAAAGGTAAAGCTGTGACGATGGTTGCTGCTTTCATGGTATCTAAAGGTGCTTTGGAAAAAATCATCGCCAAGGGCACTAAAGTCAGCATCACACACCAGAACAGACGCACATTTTGTGAAGGATCTTGTCCTTCTTGCAAGCCTTTAGAGCAGGTTGCTGATACGGCATAACCCACTGCATCCATGTGTGCTGCAAGGAAAATCACCATAATTGCCAAGAAGATCCACATCATCAATGTGCCGCCTGGTAAGAGGTTCAAGAGCTGTGCAATCGCCACCTCTCCCCCTTGAGTGCTCAACACTTCAGGGACATTCACCACACCATGTAAAAACTGGTAAATACTGTAATTTTCCATGATGCCAAAGAAAATCCACATCCCAGCACTACCACCAAGTACCATGGCAAGTAATACTTCTTTAATCGTGCGACCTTTTGATACTCGGGTGACAAATAATGCTACACCTGGTGCATAAGACGTCCACCACAACCAGTAAAATACCGTCCATTCACGGGTAAATTTGCCATCGCCCAATGGGTCGGTAAATAAACTCATGCTGACAAAGTTGCTAAACATTAAACCAATACTGGTAATGGTATTATTTAAAATGAACTGGCTAGGACCAAAGAAGAAAACATACAGCGCAAATGCGAAAACCGCATAACACACCATTGAACTCAGGCGTTGCATGCCTTTGTCCATACCCACATAAGAGCTTAGAGCAAATAAAACAGATACAAAAAGTACAATAATGGCATTGGTCATGAAAGTATTTGGAATACCTGTCAATGCCGATAAAATATTCGTAAACGTAATTGCGGTAAGAACGAGTGAAATCGTTAAAGCACCAAACATACACAGTAAGAACAACAAGTCAATTGAGCGCCCAACTATGCCTGTGGCTTTAAAACCTGTGATCGACTCGATAATTGATGCCAGACTCAAGCCTTTATTTTTGCGTACATGAAAGCTATAACATACTGAAATAGATGCTAAAGCATAAATTGACCATGCACTAATCGTCCAATGAAACATGGTATAGGGCACGCTGTATTTCAATGCTTCAGGTGTTTGAGGTGTAATATTCAAACCTGGTGTTTGATAATAATATGCCCAGTCTAAAAAGCCCCAATATAATGTCGATGAGCCTAGACCTGCCAAGATAAACATGAAAATCCACGAAGACGTGCTGTACTCAGGTTTCCCTTCACCGAGCTTGATATGTCCATATTTGCTGAATGCTAAGCCCGCCACAAATACACAGGCAAAAAAGCCGAACAAAAGAACTGGCGCAGAAAAAAGTGAGGTACTCCAAAATAAAATCTTTTCTGCAAATGCAATTGATTCTTTCGAATACACTGAAAGCGCAATAACCGACAGGAAAACAATAGATAAACTGACTGTTGCCAGCACCTTATCCATTTTCACCTTATTGGGTTTACTGTCCATATTCATAAATCCTTATTGATGCGCACAATCGCAGTTGATCAACCCTACAAATGCCCCATGATTGATACTATCGTTGCATCTATCACGTCATCCGTTCTTAGCCTACGGTCAAACTGATTGTTGTAACGCCATGAATGAATACATGTGTAAGCGCCTACATCATGTCTTAACTGACAAACTCAAAAGCAAAATGGCATCGCGTTTTAAAATCATAAAAATCAAAATAGATTAATCTTAAATATCAAGAGAAATATTGCTTTTACCCTTAGTAACAGCACTTCAACCCAATTGATCTAGATCAATGATCTTTACTCACTGTATGCCTTATGGTAAAACCCTCTACAAATCCTCTCATCTGTCATCGTTACGATTTTCCAGATCTTTGCTACACCACCCACTTTGCTTCTTAGTACATTCCTCAGGCGCTAAGATGCTTTTTTGCGCATCAAAGATCAACAAGGTAATCATTAACCCAATGGACACGAATCGTGAATAATCTGCCAAATCTTTCAGACCTAAAGGTCTTTTGTGTCGTTGCGAAACGAAAAAGTTTTGTTGCTTCAGCAGATGAATTAGGTGCATCGCCTGCTTATGTCAGTAAAAGAATTAATATTTTAGAAAATAATTTAAACTGCACCTTGTTTCACCGCAGTACACGACATGTCAGTTTGACTGAAGATGGAAAATTAATATTGGAACGAGTATCCAATATTTTAAATGAGTTTGATGAACTCAGTGATTTGATCAATAATCCGCAAAATACCCCAACAGGACGTATTGATATTGTCAGTAGCTTTGGATTTGGACGTAGCCATATTGCGCCAATTTTATCGAAACTGATGACCATGTATCCGGAGTTAGATATTCAGTTCAATACCATTGACCATACGGTAGACCTGATTCAACACAGCCTAGATCTAGATATTTTTGTTGGCAATGATATCTCACCCAATATGATTGCTAAAAAATTATTGTCGAATTTTCGGATTTTGTGTGCCTCACCACGCTATTTACAAATGAACAGCGAACCTGATGATTTAGATGAACTTGCAAATCACAGCTGTTTAGCCGTTCAAGAACGTGATCAGTCACGCCATGCATGGAAATTACGCAGCCCGATGGAAGATGTGTCGATTGCCATTACACCGAAATTCACTTCAAATAACAGCGAAATTATCAAACAATTGGTGATGGATGATCAGGGCATTATGCTGTGTTCGATCTGGGATGTAATGGAGGAATTACACACAGGAAAGTTACAACATATTTTAACGAGCTATTGGCAGGATGCGGATATTTGGGCAGTTTATCATTCACGCCTGCGTAGCTCATCGAAATTAAAAACTTGTATTTTGTTTATTCAAGCGCAATTACTTAACCGTCTACAGCATTTAAATACCTTAACTCGAGGCAAACCTGTTCTCGCTAAAGCAGAACAAGTCATTCTTCCTCCTGAAAAAGTGTTTTTATAATTTTAATATGTCTTATTTCCCTCCAATCAGGGTAAACCGTTTCCACGAATTACCCTGTTTTTATATTATTTTTCAGAACTATGTAAACTGCTCAGCTCAGAAATAATAACCAACTGCCAAATATAAAAGTTTATTCCATTCATTATTATCGCCTTCCGCCAAAGCTTTTGAACTTCCACCGATCATGGCATCATTTCGTGACCAAATATATTCTGCTTGTACACCAATTTTTTTATAATTAAAGGCTAAACCAGTAATAATCCGATTTGAGTCTTTATAACCTGACTCATCTTTAAAAAATTGACTATAGGATAAATAAGGCTTAATCCCCGTGATATTTTTAAAGTCATTTTTAAGATTATAATTCAACTCAGCCATAACATATTCACCATCATTAGCAATGTTATACGTATAATCAAATGCACCCAAAGTTGAACTGTGAGGCATCAGCTGATCCTTATTATTTATTTTTTGCTGCCCAGCCAACAGCATGAACTGCCAAGCTTGATACTGAGTGGTAGTGAAGATATTCCAGTTAGTTTTATGTCCGGTTTCCTGGGTTATTCTATTGTCTAAGTCTGAATACCAAATCGAGCCACCAATTTCGGAGGAAAAATGACTTTCTGTATCCCAGGTAATATTTTTTGATACACGCGCCACCCACATATTTTTTTCTTGAATATGGGTTCCGTTTTCCAGATCCTCCGCTTCGACAAAGTTGCCTGTATAACGGCTGGCATCTTTGGATGTTCCTTTAAAATTACCACCATCCGTTGGGTAATAACCTAAAGTTAAATTATAATCCGGATGTTTCAATTGATATTTGAGACCCAGATTATGTACATCTTCATAACCCAGTGTATTAAATAATGTTTCGTAATAACTACTGCCCCAAAAGCGTCCAAAACCAAAATCGACAGGTTGCAGGCCTGCACTTAAAAGTTGCATTTTATCAACTTTATAGCCTAACCATGCACTATGTAAAAATACAGCATCACATAATCGGTCATATTGATAACAACGCACATCACTCTGAGCAAGCCAGGTCGGATTTTCATAATTCAAAACAAGTTTTAAATCTGCAAGTTTCCAATCATTGTTAGTTCCTTCATAAGCCTCATCAACGAAATCTTTAGATTGGTAGCGAGTACGAATTGCCCCCGTGATGGATAATTGGCCAACTTCAGCCTGATTGCTCCCCCAAGTTAAATCATTTGCATATGTAGAGGTAAATGAACTGCCCCACAGACCAATGAACCAACAGCTAAGCAATATTTTTCTCATTGTAAACACCTTGATAAAAGACGTATAACTTGACCACAAACACCTACGCAATCAATACACCATCTATAATTATAATCTTCACACTATGGATTTAATCTAAAGATATTAGGTCTCTTGTCAAAGTCATTATGGACTGCTCGCAATATCCCAGACATGAGACCCCCTCATTTTGAAGCTGCCTCAAAGGATTCTGAGCTTATCCCGTCGAGATGCAAATGATGCCTGCTCCTGATAGTTCGGGACAACTACCTATACCTAGCCATGACCACTTACCATCTGCTTTTTATATCTGAATAACCCTGCTTTTTACCGTCAGGCTTCACACGAAATATATAAGTCTGTGCCATCCTGCTCTCGATACTCTTTTGATTCAGGCTCAAGTTTAGCTAATACCTTATCCGATAAAAGACGGCGTTTTATATCAGTTGTCTTCATGGCTTGTACACCAGCGGATTCAATAAATCTTGCAATGCACAAGACACCTATACACTATGGCTAGTTATACTAGGTTATGTTCAGGCAAGAAAAAGGCTCAATCCCTTTAGAATCAAGCCTCTTCGTTTTAAAACTTGGCGTATTTTGCCATGTTTTGTTGGGTATTTGGTAGAGGGGCAACAATTGAATTCAAAAACCTAAGCCATTCATTTTAAATATTTTTTATTAAATAAAAAATGACTGATCTAATTTTGACCCCAATTAGGTTTAGTGTATTGATTTAACTTTAAATATTGTTCAAATTCGAATTAAGGGTTTGAAAAGTTATAGAGCAGGATATAAAAATGAGTTCAAGAACAAAACTCAAGTAATACCATTTTTTGAATAATAATACTTTATTGCCCTACTCCCTACATCAAAGTCTTGGTTGTCGATTTACCTATCACTAACTCATTTTTAATTTAGATTTCCTATTATGTTGATATTGCTTTAAGACCCAATGAACAATAATATTATTAATAATCATTATCATTTGCATTAACTAAAATGTCTTATACTGTTCCTTCATCATTTAATCTATCTTGTATTAGCGTTGCTATTTTACTTAGCCAGCAAAGTTTTGCCGATACGACTCAGCAATTACCAACGATTACTATTACTACTCAATCCTTAGCAGACTTAGAGAGTTCTGAACAAAGCAAAAGCTATATCATCCAAAACTCTTCAACTGCCTCAAAACTGGATATTTCACTCAAAGAAACGCCGCAAACAGTCAATGTCGTCACCCGCCAGCAGCTGGATGATTTTGCATTAGACAATACCCGAGATGTGCTGCGTAATACCCCAGGGATCACAGTTAGTAATCAGGAAACAGAACGGACCTCCTACCTTGCCCGAGGTTTCGAAATTTCAAATCTCTTAGTCGATGGCGTTGGCATTCCATTCGAAGGCTATAATTATAATAATGATAATCCTGACAGCTTCTTGTTTGACCGCGTCGAAGTAGTCAAAGGTGCAAATGCCTTAAATAATGGAATTGGTGATCCCGGCGCAACCATTAACATGATCCGTAAACGCCCTACTCAGGAACTTCAGGCAGTATTGAATGCTAGCTATGGCTCATGGAATACGCAGCGCTATGAAGCAGATATATCTTCTGCCCTGACCGAAGATGGGAAAATGAGAGGCCGTGTATTTGGTTATCAACAGACTGGCGACAGCTATCTGGATCGTTATAAACTGGAAAAGAACGGCATAGGGGCTGTTCTGGAAGCAGAGGTAACTGACACTACCTTATTGACTGCTGGCTATACCGAAACCAACCATAAGCCGAATGGTGTCAATTGGGGTTCTAATCCGCTGATCAATACCGAAGGTAAGCAGCTCAGTTATTCACGAAATTATAATTATAGTCCAGACTGGACTTATTGGAACAGCAATATTAAAAGTTACTTTGCCGAGCTTGAGCAAAAGCTGGCAGGCGACTGGACAGCCAAACTGATTTATGATGAAAAACGAACACAACGCGATTCAAAACTCTTGTTTCTGTCCGGAAAACCTGGTGCAAATGGCACTTCAAGCATCACCCTATATCCAGGCATGTATATTGATGACAATAAAGAACAACAAGCCAGCCTGAGTTTTAGCGGCACCTATCCACTTTGGGGACAACGCCATGAAGCCTCATTGGGCTATGTATGGGCTAAGAATAGTCTAGATGAATTGGGTTATGCTGGCAGCTTTGCCAATCCGCTGACCACAGATTTAGCCAGCTTTACACCAGAAGAGCCAACCTGGGATATGTCGAAAACCAGTGGTGAAATGCATATCCGTCAGAAGAACCAAAGTCTTTATGCTGCAACCCGACTGCATCTGAATGATGATCTCAAACTTCTTTTAGGTGCCAATTATATTCAGGCTGAGAGCAGTGGTAGCAGTTATGGGACCGACACCATTTATGATGAAGATAAAGTTTTACCATATGCCGGTCTAACCTATAACTTTAGCCCTGAATATACAGGTTATCTGAGTTATACCTCGCTTTTCCGTCCGCAAACCACCAAAGCAATGGATGGCAGCATTAACAAACCGATCGAAGGTGAAAGCTATGAAGTCGGAATGAAAAGTTCCTGGCTAGATGACAAGCTTACCGCCACCATGGCTGTGTTTAGAACCGAGCAAAGTAATTATCCACTTCGTGATTCTGATGGTATTCCGACTCTACGCAAGACTCAGGTCAGTAACCTACGTTCCCAAGGCTATGAGTTCGACTTGGCGGGACAACTGACCGACCATTTAAACTTAAGCTTTGGTTATACCCAATTTAGCCTGAAAGATCTAATCAATGGCGGCGATGCGCGTACTTTCAATCCAACCCAATCTTTTAATCTCCTAACCACTTATCAGGTACCACAAATTCCAAAACTGAAACTGGGCCTTGGGGTGCAATGGCAGGACCGAACCTATCTGGATGTGCCTGAAGCAACAACCAATGGCGTAATTACCCAGAAAGCTGGAGTTATTGAGCAGGATGCCTACGCCCTCGTGAACTTAATGGCCAGCTATGAGCTGAATGAGCATATGACCTTGCAAGCCAATGGCAATAACCTGACCAATGAAAAATATCTGTTCAATTTCCCGAATCAGCAAGGTTTTTATGGTGCACCAGCGAATTACAGCGTTGCCGTGAAATTTAAATACTGATTTTCAAGCTTAGCCTTGACGACATGTTCAGGGCTAAATCATCGATAAATACACAAAACAGGTAAAACAAATGAAAAAAATGATCGCTTTGACCATTGGACTGTCTATGACACTTTCAACTCAGGCGCATATGCTTTGGCTGGAACGTGGTAAAGATATGCAGACTCATGCTTTTTTTGGTGAGTATAGTGAACAGCTTAAAGAAACGTAGCAAGGTGCCCTGAAGTCTTTCAATCAGGCAAAGGCCCTTCAGGCCAAAAAAACATTTAGTCCTCAAATGCGACAGGATCATTTGCTCTATGCGACCCAAGGCCAGACAGATGTCCAACTCATTCATGAATTGATCTATGGAGAATCATTGCTGAGCTAGCATGCCAAATCCGGCAGACAAAACTTGAAAGCAGAGTCAGAACTGGATATTGTCCCGACCCAAATCAACAGCAATATATTTACGGTACTGTATCAGGGTAAACCTGCTGCTGATGTTGAGGTCACAGTCTTTTCTCCGCAATTCTGGCTAAAGAAATACACCACCAACAGCCAAGGCCAGATTACGATCGCCACGCCATGGAAAGGTCAATATGTCATTGAAGTCGGTAAAGAAGCAGACAAGGTAGGAAAGTTGAATCAGCAGGCCTATAAAAAACAGTATCTGGTCACGACTTTAAGTTTTGTTCATTAAGTTTTTTAGATTTTCATCAGTATAGATTTATTCAAGGCCAAATATGATTTCTGTAGTGCAGCCACTCGCCATTCTCTATCGCTTAGGCATGGTCTTTGGTATTGGCTACGTGTGCAGTTATTTAATCGCACTCGATCTGGCTTACTTTTTACAAGCTTATTTGCCTAAAGCTGAGTCTGTCTATTTGGCCGCCTTTACTGCCCTGATTTTTTATGTCTGTTTTGTGATTGGAATTTTCTGTATCCAAAGCTTAAAAAAGCTTTCTATCTATAGCCTGATTCCTTTACTTATTTTATTTCTCTTCTCCCGCTTCATAGGTTAAACCATGCATAAATCTGTCCGTCAATCCATGGCATGGTTACATTCATGGTTAGGTTTAAGCTTTGGCTGGTTACTCTTCGGCATTTTTTTAACAGGCGCGGTCACCTATTACCGACATGAGATCAGTATATGGATGCAGCCTGAATTTGCCTCAATACAAGTCAGTCAGGAAACTGCTTTAAAATCTGCTTACAGCTATTTACAGCAGCATGCACCGGACGCCCAAAACTGGTATATCGGAGTCGCCAATCAAGACTCACCTGTGAATAAAGTCTACTGGCAAAAAGCAGATGGCGGCTATGAAGTCAAAACCCTGGATGCCTCAACAGGAAAAGAATTAAACCTCTCAGCCACACAAGGGGGCGATTTTTTCTATAATTTCCATTTTCAGCTCTACGGTATGCCCTACACGATTGGTCGCCTTATTGTGACAATTGCGGCCTTTATCATGTTACTGACTCTGATTTCAGGAATTATCACCCATAAAAAAATATTAACAGACTTTTTTACCCTAAGAGCCCTTAAAGGACAGCGCTCCTATCTGGATTTTCATAATGTCAGCTCAGTGATTGCCCTGCCGTTTTTTTTGACCATGACATTTACCGGGTTGGCGATTTTCTTTTATATAGTGCTGCCTTCTGGTATGAAAAAACTGTATTCAGATAATCCCTTTCAATATTTTGAAGAAATTCGCACGGTCAATGTATTAGCAAAGCCTGTGGCACATGTGAAAACCGAGATGCTGCCAGTTCAACATTTCATCACCACGGCGCAGCAACATTGGGGACAGGCAGAATTTGACCATATCACGGTCAAGCAGCCCAATACCCAGCTGGCACAAATAACCTTGACTCAACTCAAAGATCATTCGATTACCCGAAATCAGGTACAACTTATTTTAAATGCTGCTACCGGAAAATTGCTTGAAAATACACGAAATGAAAGTGCAATTGCCACCTTAAATGCCAGCATGTATGGTTTACATATGGCACGTTTTGCCGAGCCTGCTTTACGTTTAGGATTGTTTTTCTCTGGCCTATTAGGCTGTGGCATGATTGCCTCCGGACTGCTGCTCTGGAGTCTGAAACGCCAGATACAGAAAAAATCAGCGCGGTTTCATCTCGGCCACTATTTGGTTAACCGTTTGAATATCACTATAATCATTGGCTTGCCGCTTGCCATGCTGGGATATCTCTATGCAAATCGTTTCATCAGCATCCCTGCAGGTGCACCGAATCATGAAATTTATAGTTTTTTCAGTATTTGGTTGGGCAGCTTTATTCTGGCATGTGTAACCCCACAGCAGCATATATGGAGAATGCAACTTAAAATCCTGATCTGTGCCGCTTTCATGCTTCCGCTCATCAATGTTTATTATTTAGTTTCCCAGCAATATATTGATTCTTTTCCAACTTACTGGCCATTTCTACGGATCGATCTAATGCTATGGATTTTGGCAATTCTTGCTCTCTTTTTACACCAGAAAATTACGCCCATTCAGCAAAAGGCTATTAAGAAAATCCAGACCAAACTAAAAGCTGCACAGCAGGAGTCTTCCATATGATATGGATCGCAATCATGGGGCTTTTATGGCTAAGCTGTTTTGGTTTTTATGCGGTAAGTGAAAAGCAGATTATAAAAACCCGAAAATCTCACTATTCTTTTTTAACCACTTATCCTAAATGTACTCGGTTTGCTGCGGGTATTTTTTTAGTCAACGCGATGTTTCTGTTAGGCACACAGTTTACTCCGAGTATTGGCTTTGTGGCTGTATGGGTATTTCTAAGTCCTATACTTTTTATCTTTATTTTAAAAATAAACAACTTAAAAAATATGAATATTTGATTTGCACTATATCTCAGTCCAAATATAAAACTGATATAAATTCCTGCCCCCTAAACTTAAAAGCCCTCATAAAAAATTATGAGGGCCTAAAAAAGCGGTGATTATTTGAAAGTAATCATGACTGTTTTAATGCGATTTTCTTCTAACTCTGTGACTTCAAAGTCCGTATCTTGATATTGCACACTTGAACCTACGTCTACTACGCCATTACACTTCTCTAGCATTAAACCTGAAATACTGATGTAACCAGAATCTGGCTTAACAAGGTCTAAGCCTGATTCAAGCTCAAGTTAGTATAGATCTAACCTACCTGATGCTCTGCAAGTACGATCATTTACTTAACTAAATCAAGTTGCTCATCTACATCAGGGAATTCTCTAGCAATCGCTTCAAACACATCCAGCGGAGAAATTAGCCTGGCTATACCCTAACTCATCATTGCCTAAAACCAATATGAAGCTTTAGAGGTGCGCAAGGTATTAATAGCATCAATCACTTTCATTTTTTCAAATATATAGATTGGGCGGTGACTATCAGAGCTTTCAACTGCTCTTCATTTTCCAGAACCTCTAATATTCCTTTGCACAAACCACATTCAAGACTTTATCCAGACACCCCGGCATACAGGAAATAAACTATGAGGCATAGACAGTACCTGCTCACGAATTTTATCAGGTGTCTCACCAATCTCTATCCACGAAATTTGACTGCGTGGTGTCATGATAGAAGCGATTGATCTTTTAGCCAGGGTCAAATACACATACCCTAAATACTAAATAATTATTTAAATTAAAAATTATTTAGTATCCTAAAAATTGGATAAAGATCTGGAGGATTCGGATAGCTGTGTAGGATGAATTTCGCTTCAATGAAGGAAATACCCTAATGGATTAGAGGATATAACAATGACCTCACGCAGCATTACTGAATGGCAAGACTTCATTAAGAACTGTATTGATTTTCGTCCACATGATGGTGTGTTCCGCATTGCTCGAGAAATGTTCACTGAAGCTGAACTGTTTGACTTGGAGATGGAGCAGATCTTTGAAAAAGTCTGGATTTATGCCTGTCATGAAAGTGAAATTCCGAACAACAATGATTTTGTGACGGTTCAAATTGGCCGTCAACCCCTGATTATTAGCCGCGATAGTAATGGTGAACTTCATGCCATGGTCAATGCGTGTGAACACCGCGGCGCCACCTTGACACGTGTCAGTAAAGGAAACCAGGCCACATTTACCTGTCCTTTCCATGCTTGGACCTATAAATCTGATGGTCGCTTAATTAAAGTTAAGGCGCCAGGCGAATATTGCGAACACTTTGATAAAACCACACGTGGTCTTAAACAAGGCCGTATTGCCAGTTATCGTGGTTTCGTATTTGTCAGTTTAGATAGCCAGGCGACGGATTCTTTAGAAGATTTTTTGGGCGATGCCAAGGTCTTTCTTGATTTGATGGTTGAGCAGTCACCAACGGGTGAACTTGAAGTATTACAAGGTAAATCAGCTTATACTTTTGCAGGCAACTGGAAACTCCAAAACGAAAATGGCCTAGATGGTTATCACGTCAGTACGGTGCACTATAACTATGTATCGACTGTTCAGCATCGTCAACAAGTCAATCTCGAAAAAGGAGCTGACTTAGATACCTTAGATTACAGCAAATTAGGTGCAGGTGACTCTGCAACTGATGATGGCTGGTTCAGCTTTAAAAATGGTCATAGTGTATTGTTCAGTGATATGCCCAATCCAACAGTCCGTCCAGGTTATGACACTGTAATGCCATACCTTTTAGAAAAATATGGAAAAAAACGTGCCGAATGGGCCATGCATCGTTTAAGAAACCTGAATTTGTACCCTAGTCTGTTCTTTATGGATCAAATCAGTTCACAGTTACGTATTATCCGTCCTGTAGCATGGAACAAAACAGAAGTGATTAGCCAGTGTATTGGGGTTAAGGGTGAATCTGCCGAAGCACGCCGTAACCGTATCCGCCAGTTTGAAGACTTTTTTAACGTGTCAGGTTTAGGTACGCCAGATGACCTTGTGGAATTCCGTGAACAACAAAAAGGCTTTCAAGCTCGACTTGAACGCTGGAGCGATATTTCTCGCGGTCATCATACTTGGGAATATGGCATTACCCAAAATGCTCAAGATTTAAATATTAAGCCAGTCATTACTGGACGTGAATTCACCCATGAAGGCTTATACGTTAATCAACACGGTCAATGGCAACGTTTAATGCTCAATGGCCTAAATAAAAAAGCGTTAAAAATGCAAGATGTGACTTTTGAGCAACACACTATCAAGGACGAGGTGTAATCATGACTGCTGAACTTAACTTTGCTGTTTCTCAGTTTTTAATCAAAAAGGCCGAACTCTGTGACACCTATGATTGGGATGCTTATCTTGATCTATATGATGAGGATAGTGAATACCATATTCCGCAGTGGATTGATGACCATAACTACGTCCAGGATCCGAATCAGGGCTTGTCCTATATTTATTATGAAGACCGTACAGGCCTAGAAGACCGAATTTTTCGTATCCGTACCGGTAAGGCGGCCTCTGCCACTCCTTTACCCCGCACTTTACACATGATTAAAAATATTCGGGTCAAAGAACTGGATGATGGCTTAATTGAAGCAAAAGTAGCATGGCACACCCTGTATAACCGTCAAGGTTTGGAAGGTAGTTTTTATGGCCATGCCACGTATACCTTACGCAAAGCTGAAGAGAGCTTCCGCATCCGTCGTCAACATACAGTATTACTGAATGACAAAATTGACTCGGTCTTAGACTTTTATCATGTTTAAGGATCAATAGTATGACTCATTCAGTGGCGCTCAATTTCGCTGATGGTAAAACCTTTTTCATCTCTGTACATGATGACGAATTGCTGCTCAATGCAGCCATTCGTCAAGGAATTACCCTGCCTTTAGATTGTCGTGAAGGGGTATGTGGAACCTGTCAGGGCCAGTGCGAAAGTGGGGCTTACGAACAGGAATATGTCGATGAAGAGGCACTCAGTGAACGTGATTTGGCAGAGCGTAAAATATTGGCATGCCAAACCCGAGTGAAATCCAATGCTGCATTTTATTTCGATCATAATTCAAATCTTTGTAATGCCGGCGAGTCTTTAAAAATTGCCACCACAGTGACTGCTGTAGAACTGGTTTCTGAAACCACGGCCATTTTGCATGTCGATGCCAGCAGTTATAAGCAACCTTTGCACTTTTTACCCGGTCAATATGCATGTCTGCAAATTCCAAATTCTGAGGACTGGCGTTCGTATTCTTTTGCCAACCGGCCTAATGCCACCAATCAGCTGCAATTTTTAATTCGTTTGCTGCCAAACGGTGTGATGAGTAATTACTTACGTGAATACTGTAAAGTCGGACAGACCATTTATATGGAAGCTCCTTTAGGTAGTTTCTACTTACGTGAAATCGAGCGCCCCTTGGTGTTTATTGCTGGTGGTACGGGATTATCTGCCTTTTTAGGCATGCTGGATAATATCGTTGAACAGCCTAATGCCCCAGATGTACATCTTTATTATGGCGTGAACCAAGAAGCCGACTTGTGTGAACAGCAACGCTTACATGCCTATACCGAACGGATGCCTAATTTTAAGTATCAACCAATCATTAGTAAGGCTTCAGATAATTGGACCGGTAAAACGGGTTATATTCAGGACCATTTAAATAAAGACCAGCTTGCAGAGCAAGCATTTGATATGTATCTGTGTGGCCCGCAACCAATGATTGAAGCGGTCAAAGACTGGCTGGAGGATCAAGCCTTACAAAACTACCGCCTTTATAGTGAAAAATTCTTGCAAAGCAATACCAGTCGCCTTTAACAACAAGCTTTGTAGATAAAGGCTTAACTTTTGTAGTGCTGAATCAATGCAGCATGAAATCAGCAGTTTTAAATAAATCTAAAATACCCACTTAAGGAAAGTAGCATGGAACGCAAACAAATTAGTAATCTGGTCAAGCAAATGAATGTAGACAGTGCCACTGGACCTGTGGATACACGTGTACAGGAAATTATTGTACGTTTAGTCACAGATCTTTTTCAGGCCATTGAAGAGCTCGATATTCAACCTTCTGAAGTGTGGAAAGGCTTAGAATATTTAACTGATGCAGGACAAGCTAATGAACTGGGCTTACTCGCAGCAGGCTTGGGACTAGAGCATTTTTTAGACTTGCGAGCTGATGAAATCGACTTAAAAGCAGGTATCACTGGAGGCACGCCACGCACCATTGAAGGTCCTCTATATGTAGCAGGTGCGCCTGAGTCGGTAGGTTTTGCACGTATGGATGATGGCTCTGAGTCTAATAAAATTGATACTCTTATTATTGAAGGGACAGTAACTGATACAGAAGGCAACCCGATTGAAAACGCCAAAGTCGAAATATGGCATGCAAACAGTTTAGGAAATTATTCATTCTTCGATAAAGCTCAATCAGAATTCAATTTACGTCGTACGATTTTTACCAATGATAAAGGAAAATATGTAGCATTAACTACAATGCCGGTCGGTTATGGTTGTCCTCCAGAAGGTACTACACAGGCTTTGCTGAACAAGTTAGGCCGTCATGGCAATCGCCCTTCTCATGTGCACTATTTTGTATCTGCACCTGGATTCCGTAAGCTGACCACCCAGTTCAATATTGAAGGTGATCAATATTTATGGGATGACTTTGCTTTCGCAACACGTGATGGTTTAGTCGCAACAGCAGTAGATGTTACCGATTCAAGCGAAATTAAACGTTATGGCGTAGATAGACCGTTTAAACATATTACATTTAATATCTCTCTAGCCAAAGACAGTGTTTCAGCGCCTTCCGCAGAAGTTGAACGTCGTCGCTTATGTGCATAGTGCTCTTTTACTCTCCACTTGAACTGAGTTTTAATCTTGATTCAAGTGGGGAGTTCTAAATTAAGCTAAATTGAATTATCTCATTTCCCATTTTTCTAATCTTCTCACTTCAAAATAAATATTTTTTTATCCTTAATTAACCCGGATCCTGCTTAAGCCGATGATTCCTTAATTTGAATTGTTGGCTTATTTGGATGGGTTAATTGATATGCACATAGTGAGGCGTAAATTCCACTCAGAAATCCATGAAGACTACGTGCTTTACTCGTCACTAAATTGTATTGCCCCTTCAATAAACTGAATAATGTTTCTATCTTATTGCGTTGTCTTAGGTGATATTCATCTGATGCACAGAGTTGAATAGCCTGCATATTCTTTCGATGATAAGTAATTAAATCAATACCTTGATCTTTCAATCTGATTTTTTAATTCTTGGCTGATGTAACCTCGATCCCCGTAAAGTTTTGCTTCTATACCAGCAACCAATTGCTCAACCATTTTTATGTCAGCAACATGTCCATTCGATAAAGCAGAACAGGCAATTTCACCAAATTGATTCATCGCAATATGTAATTTACAGCCATAAAACCAGCCCATTGAGCTTCTACCATGTGATGCAATTTGGACTAATGATTTATGACGCTGAATACGTTGATTTTTAAAAACTGGCAGAGTTGTTGAATCAATCCATAAATATTGTGTAGCTTGGTCTTTCATCAGCGCCACATGTAAAGCGTGTAGGGCCAATTGGTGCATATTGATCAGATGAATCATCCTTTGATAGCAAGGCAAGTACTTAAATAAATGGCTTTTATCTTCTTTTAACCAGGTGAAAAAGGCTTTGAAATTATTGAAATGAGAGCATTTGTACCAAATGGCAATAAAGCAGATTTCTGAAATTGTGAGTTGAGCAGTTCTGATTCTTAAGGAACCACAGTTTTGTTTGAGAAACTCCCAATAAGTTGATTCAAATTTAAGAAAAAAATCATCAATTACGCAGAATAATTCGGTACTATTGAACATCAGGACTAGAGTTGTGAGTTTGGTGTGGTAACTCAACTGATGGCTCTAGTCCTCTTATTTTTCAAGTCAATTTCTTATCCGCGATTCGGGTTAATTATTGTACTGTTCTCTAAAAAACTGATGTATCTATTATCTCCAATCCTATTTTATTAAAAGAGATAATTTATTCCTAATAAACCTCTAGTCCTTTAGCACAATCGTCTCTTTGTAAAATATTTCCTTCACATATCATTTTTTAGCTATTTAACTAAATATCCCATTTATCTAATTTGGAAAAAATGGATGGTGTTTAGGAATTTCTGGATAGTTTAAAAGAATCAAAAAGCGTTCAATCAATACTCTGAAAAAAAATTTCAAGTGAATGGAATATAGCAAGCAAGAATCAATTTCTCTAAGGAAGGTATGGGATGACAGATCAGCAAAGACCAACAGTAAGATCAAAAAATCATTTATATTATTCAGTATTTTAAGTGATATAAGCTGATGATGAAAAGTCTTATCATTTTATCTATAGCTAAAATTTTAAAGATTATATTCCAGGACTGAATACGATTCGGTAATACCTTTAAGGCTGTTGATGGTCACGAAAATAAAGCAAGTAAAGCTAATTTTATTTGAAGCTATACATTTCAACATGCACTATCTCAAAGGTTTAGCTGTGCACTATCTTTGAATTGATTATGACGTTAAATATAGCACTGATTTCAAAAAGAAACTTTTTTGTAAATTACAGTAAAGAATTCTAAAAACTTTAAAGGAATAAAGATGAAAACAATTGATCTTAATACGGTGATAGACCGTGAAAAATTATCACCATTACAATGGCTCGTATTTACACTAGGCTTTTTAGTATTTTTTTGCGATGGCTTAGACACTGGTATTATTGGTTTTATTGCACCTGCATTATTAGATGATTGGGGGATAAGCAAACCCCAACTTGCACCAGTATTGAGTGCCGCTCTAGTCGGTATGTCGATTGGCGCTATTCTGTCTGGCCCTCTTGCTGATAAATTTGGGCGGAAAAAAGTTATTACTTTCACCACATTACTTTTTGGTGCATTTACAGTTTTATGCGGATTTGCCACGTCAACACAAGAATTGATGATTTACCGGTTCATTACTGGTATCGGCTTAGGTGCAGCCATGCCAAATATTAGTACAATTGTTTCAGAATATATGCCTGCAAAACGTAAAGCATTTTTAACCGGATTGGCGGGTTGTGGATTCATGCTGGGAATTTCTTGTGGTGGCCTTCTATCTGCTTATTTATTAGAGAATTTAGGCTGGGCTAAAGTCATTATTATTGGTGGGATTGTTCCCCTTATTCTGGTAATTATACTACTAGCCAAATTACCAGAATCACCACAATATTTAATCAAAAACAATCAACCTTCAAAAGCTCAGCATATTTTAGAGATGATTCAAGGAAAGCCTTTTCCCGATAGAATCACAATTAGACTGGCTTACACTGAAGTACAGTCTACTCAAAATCCTGTTAAACAAGTTTTAAGTAAATATTTAGTAAGCTCAAGTATGTTATGGCTTTGCTGCTTTATGAGCTTACTAGTTTTTTATCTTTTAACCAGTTGGATGCCAGTTATTTTAAAAACAGCAGGTTTTACCACTCAGCAATTCAGTTTAATTGCCGCTATATTTCCTTTTGGTGGAGTCATTGGCGCTATAATTATGGGATGGTATATGGATAAGACCAATCCGAATACAGTTATTCGATACTCTTATCTGATTGCTTTTGGCTTATTTATTGTAGCTGGCTTCATAAGTTCAGACATATTTTTCTTTGGAGTTACCATATTCTTAATTGGTGCCTTGCTTACTGGTGCTCAATCCTCCTTACTACCTTTAGCAGCTATTTCCTATCCTTCAACCTGTCGAGCTGTAGGGGTATCATGGATGCATGGCATTGGTCGAATTGGAGCAATTCTAGGTGCTTTCTTCGGATCCTTAATTTTCACATTTGATCTGAGCCTGAGTGGTTTATTCTACATCCTTGCAATTCCTACATTTATTTCTTTTATTGCTTTAAGCCTAAAAGTCCTAAGTGAGAAATCAAAATACTCAGAACAAGCTGAAATTAAAGAAATAGCTTAAATTATTATAAAAGCATCAAAAGCCAGATTTAAATCTGGCTTTTAATCTTTACATTTTTAGTCTTTTAATGAAGCTCTTTAAATTTGTTTTTAGTATCACTTGGCTTTTCTCCAAACTCCTCACGATAGTCTTGAGAGAATCGACTTAAATGATTAAATCCCCATTTAAAAGCCAATTGTGAAATAGAGATTCTTTTATCAACACTCGGCGTACATAAAGATTTATAAATTTGTTGTAAGCGATATTTTTTTAGATAAGCCAAAGGGCTTGTTCCATAATAGGTTTGAAATTCTTCATATAATTTTGACTTCGAAACTCCTGCTAATTGTTGCAAAGTATCGACACTAATTTCCTCACATGCATGAGTAATTATAAATTTATGTACTTTTTGAATATAAGCAGGCTGTTGTTGATTCGATACTTGTCTAAGCTGTTCTGAATAATTATTTTCTTGAAATAGCAACAAGGTTTTAATGATAAAGTTTTCATAGTCTTCAGCAAGCAAAGACAATCCATGAGAATTAATATACTGAGATTTTGAGTTTAAAAAATCCTGTATATTTTTCCACCACAAAGTCGTAAGTTGCTGCGAATCAAAATGCATTCTTGGGCTAAAAATAACAGACTTTTCAACAGGTTGCTTAAGAATATCTGCTAATACAAGATGTAAACTTCTTTCAGGAATGACGACTTGAAGTTTTTTACAATTTTTATCAATTGTAAGATCTTGCAACTGGGCATTTGAGATAATAAGTCCAGTTTTTTCGTCTGAATAATATTGTTCTCCCCTCATATTTAAAATCTGTTTACCACACAGAGGCAGGCTAATACTATAAGCTCTGAGATGGGAGGTATTGATTGCCACATTTGCACCATAGGAAATGGTGCCAATCGTCATTCGCTTACTTGGCAAGCGCATGCCATCATAATGAAAATCTAAAGTATTTCGATAACTGGTATCTAAGCGATGTTCGCCACAGATGGTAGACATAAGATCTTGAGCAAAGTCGGCTTTTTTCGAATAATGCTTTAATTCAATATCCTGTTGGCTTAGTGAGTGCATTCCTTTTCACCTAGCTAAAATTTATAATATTTTTCCAATATATCAGCTAGACACACTATTTGAATAGATCAATTCTATATTTGAATGATTAAAATTCGTATCGAATATTCTTTAGTTTACAAATTTATTTAATGCTAAATTGAAAATAAATATAATATTCACAATCAAAGTTATAAAGCCTATTATTTAAAAAAAAGAATAACTTCTATACCTTCTGGATATTTATTTATACCCACAACGGGCTTTGTTACATAAAGCATAGGAAGATAGAGTTCTTCTGGGTCACTCAAATTTAAGTGACAATTGGGGTGTGAGGTTGGCCTAATTCTGTAAATTTATTTAAGATGGCTATACGTGCGTGAATCTCCTTGATTTAGCTACCGAAGTTCTTAGCACTTAGCTTATCTCCCTATCATTTTATGCCATACATTTTGGTTTCTACCAAACTACGTCGATGATACCCAGACCACTTTTCCCCAATCATTCTTCCTAAGAATTTACAAATTTTCAATAATTCATTTCTATCTAAAGATCCTTATTTTTTGTCTTTCTGTAGTTTTGCATTTGTCTTGGTGGAATTATGGCAGGTGCTTGATGATCTTAAATGAGCTATCGGCAGTATTTAATGTCATAAGCTCTATTGGGATAGATAGAATCTATGCCTTCATCAAATGGGATTTGATCCAGTCAATCACAGAGTACCTGTGAATCGCTGATATCGTTCGGGATGAACTGGTATCTATTTGCAGTGTTTTAGCATTCATACCAAGATGAAGCTTAAGCCATGAGCGGTGATATTCAGGCTGATGCTTCTTACGCTTTCATTCACTCTCACTTAAAAACCTCAAGCCAGTAGAGCCAACGATTAGATGAACTCCATCATTACTTTTCTGGTAGCGAATCGAAATATCAATATGCTTTTGTCTTCTACAAAGCATGGAATAATCTGGCGCTGTCCCCTCTAATTTACAGAGTTTAATGACGCTCTGAACAAAACCTGTGACCATGCGTAAAGAGAGTCGAAATAGAGATTTGATCATGAGCAGCATTGTATAGCTGCATCACAATAGGTTTGATTTCGTCCGTGTTTACCTTGTGGTTGAGCATACCATTGAGTAGTGAGATCAAACCAAATTGATAGGTTTCCTTGATTGATCAGGGCTGTATTGTAAGAGGGCCAATTCGTTGTACGGTAGACTTTAGATATGGGCTTATTCATTTGGAAATTATATTGCTGAATAAGCCGTCATCAATAGGTTTGTGCAACAAAGCCTATCTGAACAGCTATGCTTTTTTGCCATCAGGCTTCACACGAAAATATAAGCCTTCGCCGTCCAGTTCCCGATACTCTTTTGACTCAGGTTCTAGGTTAGCTAATACGGTATCTGATAGCGGCCTGCGTTTTATGTCGGTTCTTTTCATGAGCTTGTACACCCGTGAGTTCAATAAAATATGCAATGTACAAGGCAGTGTACACCGTGCATGTACACTATAGATAGTTATGTTCAGGCAAGAAAAAAGGCTTAATCCTTTTAGAATCAAGCCTTTTCGCTTTAAACTTGGCATGTTTCGCCATGTTTTGTTTTGAATTTTGGTGGGGTGGCGGGAGTTGAACCCGCTAAAGCTTAACTCTATCAAAATCTATCAAATATAATTGTTTGTATTTTCAATAATTTATATAATTTCATTTGATAGTTTTTGATAGGATTTAAAAAAAGTGTGGCAAAAAATGTGGCAATTATTTTTTACCCAATGTGAACCCAAATTTGATTTAGTGCATTGAATCATAAAACTATTATTGTCTAAATCCCCCTAGGATAATGCAATGATAAAGACTCAGAGAACTAACTGTAGTAAGAGATTCTTTTCTTTGAGAATCGCTCAAGCTGCTTTAAGAAACCATCAAAGTAATCTTTGTCTTTTTCATCCGTTCTAAAACCAGCATATAAGGTACGACGTAAACCTTCAGGTGCAACACAATTAAGACGTCGTGAAGTGACCCAACCTTTTTGCTCATATTCATTCACCACCCAATCAGGCAATGCGGCAATACCACGACCGCTAGCAACAAGTTGAATCAACATTTGGGTTAAATCTGTAGTTCGAATATTTTTCGGCTGAATATTTGCAGGAATAAATAGCTTCGACATGATATCTAAACGATGTTTATCCACTGGATATGTAATAAGCGTTTCTTCAGCTAACTCTTGAACAGTAATGTGTTCTGCACGCACCAATGGATGTGTTGTCGATAAGACAAGTCGAGACTCATACTCAAACACTGGAAAGTATTCAACACCTTTCAAAGCAATCGGATCTGCAGTAATCAATAAATCAAATTCGCCATTTTGCAATAACTCATGTGGATTTTCTTCAAATCCTGATGCAAAATCCAAATCGACATCGGGATATTGAATACGGTATTGATTGAGTAAGGGCATGAGCCAATCGAAACAACTATGGCATTCAGAAGAAAAAGTAATCCGACCAGTTTGCCCATGAATAATACGGGTAATGTCGCTTTGTGCAATTTGAACTTGTGGCAATACTTCATCGGCCAATTTCAATAGACGTAAGCCAACATTAGAGAAACTGATAGGACGTGTACGACGATTGACTACTTCTACACCAAACCATTGATCTAGCTCTCGCAACTGGTGAGATACAGCCGAAGGAGTCAGACATAGTTCACCTGCTGCTGCAACCAATGAACCGTGCTCTCTCAAGGCTGTCAGTGTTTTTAAATGTCGTATTTCTATCATGTAAATCCCAGACAATAACTATAATGTTAGAAAAGCCCACACTGAGTGAGCCTGTTCTTCATATCAAATTAATTGAATATCTCTTAACTCAACCCTTTAAACAGGAAAAAGCATCCAACGATACTCAACAATACCGAAAAACATTTTTTCAGCATTTGCGGTGATAAAGCATGTGCCGCTTTTGCACCCAACTTAGCTGTAAAGAAACTCATCAGGCTAATGCCTAAGAATGCGTAAGTATGTACATAGCCGATACTGTTAGGTACAGCAGCATGCGCTTTCACTCCAAAAAGCATAAAACCTAACGCACCTGCAATCGCGATGGGTAAACCACAGGCAGCGGATGTTCCCACTGCCTTTTGCATGACGACGCCATAACGGTTGAGATACGGGACGGTTAAACTGCCACCACCGATCCCAAAAATAGCTGAAGCCACTCCAATCACTGAACCTGCAGCAACCTGTTTACCGGTTGAAGGCAGTGTTCTACTTGAGTCCACGACCTTTTTAGCCCCCATGAACATAGTATATGCCACCCAAATCAAGAATAAACCAACGATGAGTTGAAGATGTATTCCTGAGAGCCATCCCGCAATCGCAGCTCCGGCAAAACAGCCAATCGCCATCGGTGGCGCCAGATTTTTAAATACCGGCCACATCACTGCACCATTTTTATGGTGTGCCATGAATGAACTGATTGATGTCACAACAATGGTGGCTAATGAGGTTCCTAATGCCAAATGCATGATCACATCAGGACTGTAGTCCATCTGAGTAAAAACAATAAAGAGTAATGGGACGATGATCGTTCCACCACCAACACCAAATAACCCTGCTGCAAAACCAGCAAAAGCACCGATGATTAAAAAGGTTATAAGTTCCACAATAGACTAACTTTTAAAAAGATGAAGGAATTAAGGCATTGGGTTAAACGTGTTCCAATTGACCCACTTGATGATAAGCACGGTTAAAATACACCAGACTTTCTTCTTGATCGCTTTGTTGAACTTTAAGAACACGACACATGAAAACACTGTGTGTACCGACTTGCTGAATATCTTGAATCTCACAGTCAAAACTGGCCAAGGCATCTTTCAAAATAGGTGAACCAGTTTCCATCGTACTCCAATCACCGAGTTTGAAACGATCTTCTGAGCTGAATTTACTTGAAGCAAAAGCATTTGAAAGCTGTTCATGCTGAGTACTTAGTACGTTTACAGCCAAGACTTTATTTTCAACAAAATGGGCATGTGAACGGGAGGATTGATTCATACAGACTAATAACATTGGCGGTGTATCCGTCACGCTACATACGGCAGATGCAGTAAATCCATGCATACCTGTTTCACCCGAAGTCGTAATAACATTCACTGCTGTGGTGAGTAAAGACATTGCATTTCTAAAGTCTGTTGCTTCAATCATCTCTTTCATCTCAAATGTATAATCACGTGCTTTTGCTTAGAACAGGACAAATGACTCAGTCACAATTTACCCTGCTCAGCATCAAACTACGTTTGATTTAAGCCTCTAATTCTTTACGAACAATGGCAGCACCTGCACTTAACGCCTCAAGCTTGCCACGTGCAACATTACGAGATAAAGGTGTCATACCACAGTTGGTTGAAGGATACAGCTTGTCTGCATCAACAAATTGCAATGCTTTACGTAAGGTATTTGCGACTTCTTCTGCAGTTTCAACTTGATTGGTTGCTACATCAATTGCACCAACCATGACTTTTTTGCCACGAATCAGTTCAATTAAATCCATCGGTACACGTGAGTTTTGGCACTCTAACGAAATGATATCTAGCTTTGACTTTTGTAATTTAGGGAAGGACTCTTCATACTGACGCCATTCATTACCCAATGTTTGTTTCCAATCCGTATTTGCCTTGATGCCGTAGCCATAGCAAATATGGACAGCTGTTTCACATTTGAGTCCTTCAAGCGCACGCTCTAATGTCGCAATACCCCAATCATTTACTTCATCAAAGAACACATTAAATGCAGGCTCATCAAACTGAATAATGTCGACACCTGCCGCTTCGAGCTCTAAAGCTTCTTGATTCAGAATTTTGGCAAATTCCCAAGCCAATTTTTCACGGCTCTTGTAGTGACCGTCAAAAAGTGTATCAATCATGGTCATCGGACCAGGCAACGCCCATTTAATCGGTTGATTGGTTTGGCTACGTAAGAATTTAGCATCGTCTACAAATACAGCTTTTTTACGTGATACTTCACCGACCACTGAAGGTACGCTTGCTTCATAACGGTTACGAATACGCATGGTTTCACGCTTTTCGAAATCCACACCTTCAAGATGTTCAATGAACGTGGTTACGAAGTGCTGACGGGTCTGCTCGCCATCACTGACAATATCAATACCCGCAGTCACTTGCTCATGAAGTGATAATTTTAAAGCATCACGTTTTGCTTCCAATAATTCTTCACCTTCAAGTTTCCAAGCAGACCATAATTTTTCCGGTTCTGCCAGCCAAGTGGGTTTCGGTAAGCTGCCTGCTGTTGATGTTGGGAGTAAAATAGCCATAGTCTTCTTTCTCTAAATTTGTATATCGTTAAATTGTGTCAGCTTAAGCAGCAGTATCTTGTTGTGCTGTTTCAACTTTAAAATTGGCTGCCCATTCATCAAGAATGTCTTTATAAGGCTTAATAAAGTTTTCTTCGGTCCATTTCCCTTGTTTCACTGCCAATTCGCCACGTTCTACACGGTCATAGACAACACGAGTCAAAGAATAATCGCCATAGCTGAGACTTGGTTGATATTCCACACCTGCAGGTGAATTGGTGTTGTAAATTTCAGGACGATAGATTTTTTGGAAACTTTCCATGGTCGCAATCGCACTGATCAATTCAAAATCAGTGTAATCACGTAATAAATCACCTGCGCAGTAGAATGCGAGCGGTGCATTGGCACCTTGAGGCTTAAAGTAACGAACACTTAAACCCATTTTGGCAAAATAGGCATCGGTACGTGAGTAATCGTCATTGGTATATTCAACCCCGAGTACTGGATGCACATTGGCTGTTTGGTAATAGGTTTTCGTGGTTGAGATACTTAAACAAATCACTGGGTTTTGCTTAAATTCTGCTTTAAATACGTCTGAATTCACCAAGTGTAAGTACAATTTACCGTGTAGATCACCAAAGCCTTCAGGTTGCTCATTGAACTTACAACCATGTGCTGGCAGTACCACGCTGAAGTCATAATCACGCACAAAAGAAGAAAAACTGTTACCAATCATACCCTCAAGACGTTCACCGGTTTTATGGTCGATCACGGTGCTTTTTAAAGTTTCAATGAATGGGAAAGTTTGACCATTACCTTCAATATCAATCGCCGCTGAAATAATATCAATTTCAAGTGAATAGCGATCGCCTTTAGGATTATCTACAGTTGCAAGGCTATTGAAACGGTTATTGATCATCGCCAATGTACGGCGCAGATTTTCTTGGCGGCTTTCACCACGGGCCAAGTTAGCAAAATTCGTGGTTAAACGTGTATTGTTTGCTGGTTCATAGTTTTCATCGAAACGAATGCGTTTGATTGAACATGCAAATTTCTGACTCATGGAGATTGCCACCTAAAAAATTTTACAAAATCTAAATTTCTGAATGGCTTTATTTAAACGTGAATCATAAAATGAGTAAAACGATATAAATTCAGGATGAGATGAGTAAATCTCATGTTGGTGTTTTTAACATGCAATGGATGAGATCGCCTCATCAAATATCCATATTGAAAGATCAAGTGTTGGACACGTATTAAATAGAAATCGAATGCATCTGTATATCGATACAATGATGAACATTTAATGATGAGAAAACGAGTTGGGATAAGGTGTATCTGAGTTGTGGGCTTATTCATTTTAAAATATACGATTGAATAAGCCCGAAATTGAGCATCATGTGCAATAAAACAATCAGCTCATAATGTTTTCATTTTTTGTTTCACGAATACACATGAAAGCACATAGAGAAACACCTGCCGCGATAGATAAATAATATCCCACAGCATGCAAACCATAATTTTGAGCCAATTGAGTTGCAATCAAAGGGGCAAATGATGCGCCTAAAATACTACCAAAATTATAAGACAAGGCTGTTCCTGTATATCGAACTGAAACAGGGAAAATTTCAGACAAAATGGTCCCAAGTGGTCCATAAGTTAAGCCCATAATACTTAAACCAAGGCACAGGAACACCAATACTGATAATACGTTATCAGCAACAAAAAATGTTGAGAAGAACAATCCAAAGATCATGGTCAGAATACAAATGGCAATGGATGTTATTTTTCTACCAAACTTCTCAGCGGATAATGCAGAGATAGGAATACACAGACCAAAACACACTGTTGCAATCAGTTGGATTTTTAAAAAAGTATCTCGACTATACCCTAATGCGGTTGTCCCCCAATTCAATGCAAATATCGTCATCAAATAAAATACAACCAAGGTACATACTGTCGCCAACATACCCAATACCACTTTTCTAATATGTTTGGTGAGCACATCCTTCAAAGGTACTTTAACTGCTGATTGCTTGTTTAAAACATTTTGAAAAGCTGGAGATTCGTGTAGTTTTAATCGAATATATAAGCCAACGAATACTAGCAATGCACTTGCAATAAACGGAATTCGCCAGCCCCATTGCATAAAGGCTTCATCTGATAAAAATGCACCTAATAATAAAAATGAGCTTGCCGCAAGAATAAAACCAATTGGAGAACCGAGCTGTGGGAACATGCCATACCATGCACGTTTACCCTTTGGTGCATTTTCTGTGGCGAATAATACCGCACCACTCCACTCGCCACTCAAACCAAGCCCTTGCCCTAAACGACACAATGCTAACAAGATGGGTGCAGCCACACCAATTTGTGCATGGGTCGGTAATAGTCCGATGCAAACTGTAGAAATCCCCATTAATAGCAATGCAGAAACGAGTGTGGCTTTACGGCCAATTCGATCACCAAGATGTCCAAAAATAATAGCGCCAATTGGACGTGCGATAAATGCAATTGAAAAAGTGGCTAAAGATTGCAGTAATGCGGCACTACCACTACTTTCAGGGAAAAATAAATGCGGGAAAACCAGTACAGCAGCCGTGGCATAAATATAAAAGTCGAAAAATTCAATTGTTGTACCTACCAGACTCGCAAATAAAACACGTGTTTTAGAATTTGGATTGACCGTGGAGGTGTTGTGTTCTACATATTCCATGAAAGACCATCATCATTCGATAAAAAATCAAAAGATATAAATAAGTCGGCTCTCATTTATATTTGTACAAAAAAATGATGACGGCTTAGATATACACTGAACAAAATATGTTTAGAACCCGATTCAATTTTTTTATGACTTTTAGCGAAATTTAAGTATTCAAATTAATGAGCTATTTTTAGCTTTTCCAAAGAAAAAATAGCTCAGCCTTCAATTTTAAAATTTGGCTTCATTCAATTGATTTGTTTAAGCTCTAATCATATTTCACCAGTGCAATTTATACCCACACCAATACATGAGTAAAACGATATTTCCTCACCAAAAGATGAATTTAATTCACAACTTACATCCTGAAGATCACTCATTTAAACATGAGCAAAAATCACCTTAACCATGAGATTAGATTGTTAAGATGTAGGGTTTAGATTTAAGCCCTATTTCCATGTCAAATAAACTTGAACGTCAAAAACTGACTCTCCCAGAAGGTCATGACAAACTCCTGCTTCACTCCTGCTGTGCGCCGTGCTCAGGTGAAGTGATGGAAACCTTGATTGAATCAGGTATCGACTTTTCAATCTTTTTCTATAACCCAAACATTCATCCTATTAAGGAATATATTATCCGTAAAGAAGAAAATATTCGCTTTGCGGAAAAGCATAATATTCCGTTTATTGACTGCGATTACGACACAGATAATTGGTTTGCACGTGCGAAAGGTATGGAAAATGAGCCTGAAAAAGGCATTCGATGTACCATGTGTTTTGATATGCGTTTTGAACGTACAGCCCTGTATGCCGCCGAAAATGGTTTTAGCCTCATCAGTAGCTCACTTGGCATTTCCCGTTGGAAAGATATGAAGCAAATTAATGACTGTGGTCATCGCTCTGCTTCACATTATGACGGAATATCCTATTGGGATTACAACTGGCGTAAAAATGGCGGTGCTGTTCGTATGCTTGAAATCAGTAAAAAAGAAGAGTTCTATCAACAAGAATATTGTGGTTGTGTGTATTCCTTGCGTGATACCAATCGCTGGCGTATGAGCCAAGGACGTGATCGCATCAAACTCGGTGTAAAATTCTATTCAAATGCAATGGATGACGAGACTTAAGCCTCTGTTGCCAAGTACCAATTTTTCCAAGAACTGGTTCCACGCACTTCAATGGGTACAGTTGGAATCAGTTGTTGTTTTAAAAGCTCTGTTTGCCCTATTGCCTTGGCAAGTCGCGCTTTCACCGAGTGAATACACTCCCGATCACCAAATTCACAACGATCTAAACAGGTTCCTCCACAAGGACCATTGGCCAAGCCTTTTGGGCAAGTTTCAGGACAAATATAAAGTGTATCCGCTAATCGACACTGTCCACAGCTTTCACAGCCCACGACACCATGCTTACTGATAAATTCAGTTTGCAGTAATGCTTTTGCTACAGACTTATTTTCCCAAAATGAAGCTTTAAAAATAAAACCTCCAATCCCCTTAGCAATTTTAGATTCAAACAACGTCTCATGCATGAAATGCAGGTGTTGATATTTAATCAGCTGAGTGGATGTCGGTTGACGTGAATAATACGGTAATTCCGGTACAAATTCTTTTCCAGTCTTCACTTGCCATAGTGAATTCCAGATATCTTCAAGTGCCTCCAAATCCAGATGCTGATATTGTTCTATATAGCTTTCCAAAAGTATCTGCTCTTCAGGCTTATGACAGGCTGATAAATGTACTCCTGCAAATCCAAGCTGTTTACAGATTAAAATTTGTAAAGCACAGCGTTTATAGGCATTTTCTTGTAATCCTGCTTGTTTTTCTTCAGATAAGACTTGCAACATATGTGGTGTAATCACAATTCCAGCCACTTTATTTTTCAGCATAAAATTGGCACGTGCAAAACTGAGTGGCATGACACAAACCAGCATTTTTTGAGGATAATGGTGATGCTTTAAAAATGCCTTTGCCTGTTTTAAAGCATCTATGTCATAACCTAATTGAGTAATGATAAAGCCTGCACCGGCTTTGAGTTTTTTATGCAGTTTTAGATACTGTGCGTCACGTTCAGCTTCTGCATATTTAAACGGGTTAAAGGCGACACCAATATGAAAACCTCCATGCTTATTAGCAACCATAACAGCATTAACTGACTCTAAATAGCGTGTACGAGAACTACCATCACACCCATCACTATGGTTTTTCAGTTTATCTCCAGTGAGTAATAACAAATTTTGAATATTCGCTTTCTGGGCTCGTTGAAGAAACATCTCAAAATCTTGGATATCTCGCCCTTTTCCTGAATAATGCAGCAGCTTTTCAATGTGTGATGGGAATGACTTGGCTACTTCAAGTGGTGCAAGGTCATCATCTGCATGCACACGATCTGCCAATGTCGTCACTACAGGATATCCTGCCAAAGACTGTGGCACAGCAGTATCTTGAGATGTCGTTAAATATTCCAACAAAATACAGAATTGATTTTTAGATAGGTATTGTGAAAAATTAAGCATGTGCCTTGATCTATCCAACATCATTGATTAAAAAACGCTCAATGGCTTAAAGGCCTATCGCTACCTAGCCCATTTAAAGATATTCTGATGAACTCAACCAAAATTCTATTTTTTCCTTTGGGATGAGCTGATCTTCACTTGACGGCGTAGCGTGTTAATTTTTTGCTCAAGTAATTGAATAATCAAGTCAGAACCACTGATCCAAGTATAATGATCCTGAAATCTCAACTCATCCTTTAGAACAATTTCAGATTGCTCATCATTAGTATTTTTTCTAGCTATCTCAAAACCTAGAATCGAATTCTCTTTCGAACGTATTACCTTGAACACACTAAAATCAATTGGGTTATTGCTATGTATCATTCGACATACACGACCAATAAACTCTTTATCCTTTAACATATTTACTCTCAGACCAACGAATAACCGACTTAAAAATTTCAAACTTGGTGATTAATTTAAATAACCTGAGTTCGATGAAATCCACTTAGCCTTTTAACATATTTTGGAAAGTTGGCTTATTGGGATTCAAACAATAAGCCACTACAGCAGCCATGATATTCACCATGAAGTTATTTACCGAACGATGACGTGAATGTTCAAGTTGATGTAAATTTTTTAATTGATCATTCACTGTCTCTATTAATCCTCTTCTGCAAAGCAATTGTTTTTCTTCTTCTGTTTGGATAGGTTTGTTTTTCATATTCCGACGTGATGGGGTCAATATTTTCAGTCCTCTTGCTGCTAAAACTTCGGCTTTTGCTTTGCTCAAATAGCCTTTGTCTCCGAGTAGGATCCCTTTTAATTCTTGAGTTAAAGAATCTAATATAGCAACATCATGAACATTTCCTGATGTCAGTTTGAGGTTAATTATTTCACCTAAATTATTGATAACCAAATGTAATTTAAAACCATAAAACCACCCCGTACTACTTTTTCCACGACCTGCCAAACCTTTAAATACACGATGCCTTTTAATCCGAAGATTATGGCAAACTACCAATTTAGTGGAGTCAATGATACTGATTCCCGTATCTTTTCCTTTTACTTGATGGAAGAAACTACTCAGAGCCTGCAAACAACGGGGCATAATTTCAATAAATCGGTTGTAGCTAAGCAGTTTAGGAAAAGCAGATTTCCAGAATGGAACGATCATTTGGCAATAAAAATATTTGAAGAATCTAAACCCGGATTGATGAAATAAAATGACAATGGTCATTGCTTCAGACAAGCTTAAAGCTGACTTTTTTAGCCTGGATTTTTGATCAGAAATTAAAGCTTTCTCTAAAGATTTATTAAATTTTTTGCAGAAATCATCCAAAATACAAAATAATTCGGTAATATGATCCATTGAAAAGCCTTGTTTTATAACATTTTGTCTTGATAACCAATATGTTACAAATACAAGGCTTTTTTTTATACTCTTTTTTATATCGAACTCAGGTTAAATACCATACAAAAGGATGAATAAAGTAGGTACAGTTAAGAATAATTTCAGTGCACACCTGCGTTTACTCATCACTTCGACAAGATACCTATAATCAAATTAAGGCCAGAACTTTTTGGCAACTTGATTCATTAATTTAATTTTCGCCCACTGTGTATCATAAGACAGCTGGTTGCCTTCTTCAGTGGAAGCAAAGCCACTTTGCAAACACAGTCCAAGTTGCTCAATGGGTAAAAATTGAGTCGCTTTAGTGATACGTTTCGAAATTTCTGCTTCACTTTCTAGATATTCATTTTTTGAGGAAATTAAACCTAGAAACACTTCAGATTGGGTATTTTTTAATTTTACAAGGGGTTCAAAACGGCTTTGTTGCACAAAGATTTAAAAGACAACACTCTGCTCATTTGAACAGAATTCAAGTGACAACTTGGGTATGAGGACGACCTAATTCTGTAAATTTGTTCAATACGGCTATGCGTGCATGAATCTCATTCACCTGACTAGAAAAACTCCTTGCTGTTAATTTATCACCTAATAGTTTGATGCAATGCATCTTGGTTTCAACTAAACTTCGACGATGATAACCAGACCATTTTTTCCAAAGCGTTCTTCCTAAACGTTTAACTGTTTTCAGTAACTCATTCCGCTCTAAAGATCTCAATTTCTGATCTTTCCATGGTTTTGCATTTTTTCTTGGCGGAATGACCGCATGTGCATCTCGATCTAGAATGACTTGTCTGCAGTGCTTCGTGTCATAAGCACCATCGGTATAGACCGAATCAATTCGTTCATCTAAGGGAATTTGAGCAAGTAAATCACCGAGTACTTGCGAATCGCTCACATTATTTGTAGTAAGCTGTACTGCACGTATTTGCAAGGTTTCAGCATCGATGCCAATATGAAGCTTACGCCATTGGCGACGATATTCAGGTCCATGTTTCTTACGTTTCCACTCACCTTCACCTAGAAACTTTAAGCCAGTTGAGTCGACGAGTAGATGTAGCCCATCACTACTTTTTTGATAGCTAATCGCAATATTAATATGTTTTTGTCTTCGACAAAGCGTACTGTAATCTGGTGCGGTCCAATTTAATCCACAAAGTTTAATCAGACTTTGAACAAAACCTGTGACCATGCGTAAAGAGAGTCTAAATAAAGATTTGATCATTAAACAGCATTGAATAGCCTTATCGGAGTAAGTTTGATTTCGACCTTGCTTGTCTTGTAGTTGTGCATACCACTGAGTGTTTGGATCAAACCAAATGGAAATGTTGCCCCGATTAATGAGAGCGCGATTATAGGAAGACCAGTTGGTTGTACGATAAGTTTTAGCAGTATGTTTATGTGTGATTCATAGACATCATTTCAATATAATTGGTGTCTATGAACAGAGAAATTCAACAAAGACTCGTATGGGTTAAATTATTTGAAGAGACCAATGATGCTGGCCTAGTCTGTCGGAGATGTGGCATTTCTAGACCAACATTACGCAAGTGGTGGAAACGATATTCTGAGCAAGGTATTGATGGATTAAATAGTCAGAGTAAACGCCCATTAAAATCTCCAAATACTAAAATCAATGCTGAGCTAGAAGCCTTAATATTGGAAATGCGCTCGGCTAGAAATCTGGGTGCTCGACGTTTGCAAACAGAATTGATGAGGCTGCACGGAGTCTCGTTGTCCTTAGCGACTATCCATAAAGTACTATCCACCCATCAAGTCAAACCGATTAAAAAATTCCGTCGTAAAGTAGATTTCATTCGTTATGAACGCCCATTACCAGGCGATAGGATTCAAATGGATACTTGTAAATTGGGTCCTGGGCTATATCAGTACACATCTATCGATGACTGCACACGATATCGCGTTTTAAGGATATATAAACGCCGAACAGCAGCGAATACGCTCGACTTTTTAGACTGCGTAATTGAAGAAATGCCTTTTCCCATACAGCGAATACAGACCGATCGAGGGCGGGAATTTTTTGCTGAAAAAGTACAGAAAAAATTGATGCAGCATGGAATCAAATTTAGGCCAAATAAACCAGGTTCACCTCATTTGAATGGCAAGGTAGAGCGCTCTCAAAAGACTGATAAATCTGAGTTCTACGCTACTGTCGATATTAATTCTGAAGATATTCAAGACAAGCTAGCCGAATGGCAGCATTACTATACTATAACTGGATGAGACCACATTCAGCTTTGAAAGGTAAAACACCGATGGAAAGGTACTTTGAATTATGTGAAGAAACCCCTTTCTCTGATGAGGTCCAGAAGCAATACAACCCATCCAATGAACGGATTCAACATGCCAATTACAAGATGGATTTAGAGATCGCTAAATTGAAACGATCTCTATGAATCACACACTTTATTCATGGCGCGACCATTCGGTTCAGGCTTTTTCTCCTGAACTTGCTGTGCGACATTACGATAGAACTGAATGATGTTTTCTTCAGGATCAGAAATTGACATGGTGCTGTTATTGAACACGGCATCAAAGTAAGCCTTGGCTTCCTGTTGACTCACCTTACGCTGCGTGAGCTGTTTCATCTCATACATGTGCTCATCCCATGCACGCACTGAAATACCCAATTGCTGTTTCACTTTCTCTGCGTCAAACTTGGTACTATGTGGAACCTTCACCACTCCAGCACTACTGCTCTGTCCACGTAGCGCAATAGCTAAAGTGTTGTTACAGACCACCCGGATACTGGTGAACTGTGCTGTCGTTGCCAAGGTGCCATCACACGCAGTAGCCAGCAGGATATAACCATTACTGACATCCTTAGACTTTAAAGCGGAACTTTGACCTGTACGTGCCAAAGCCCAGAACTTCTTCCCGCCTTTCAAAACCCCTGCGGTTTCTAACTCAAAGCCAGATTGCTCAGTCAGATCCCGGTAGAACTCCAGAATCTCTTTAGGCTGAACTTCCTGATAACGCTGACTGACTACAGATAAAGGTGCATGGGTATCTGAACGATACAAGACACGCTGCTCTTCAAATGGCATGATGATGCTCTGACCACGCTCATTCTGTGCCATATAGCTGACGTTAGAGGATTCTATCCGCCAGTCCATCCCAGCTTGCTGTGCCCAAACTTCGAGTGGTTGGTTCGGACTGAGTTGATTACCCAGACCATGCCAAGGGGTTTCGCCAACATAGGCGATTTGTTCGATTTGATGTGCCATCGTTCTTATCTCCTATGATGATTCAACGAAAGTTTTGCTGACAGTGGTTGCAATGGTAATACGTCAGCGTGATCGGCTTTTTAGGCTCATCAAACACACTACTGAATAGGCCACCAATGACTGCAAGCCCGCCAAGCAGTGGTGATACAGGCAAAGGTAAACCCTTTGAAATGGTTGCACCGATAGTTGCGAACGATGCAGATGCGGCTAGACCTGTAGAATCAGACCCACTCACCTGCTGATTCACTACCTGAATGACTTGATCCGATAAGCAATAAGGACAATTTAAACTCATAATATATACCTCTAGAAATGACAAAGGCTCACCGATTGGCAAGCATTGCAAAGTTAAAAAAACTCGTTTTCATCTAGATAATGTATATTTGAGATTATTTTCAACTCATTGAAATGTACGCATCTTGGCTTTGCATTTCACACGCAGATGTTGCGCATCTTTTTCAGGCCGTACTAAATAGCGCACAGCATTAGCCATTTTTTCTACTTCACTAGAATTATTTCTGTGGATTCGACCAACACCTAAAATACCCAATTCCGTGTATTCTTGGATCTGCTCAGGATCATGACAGTTAAAAAAGTATCTTAACTTGCCTGTGATGAAATCGATTGTAAGCAGTTTGCAAAGGGCAGAGCTCTTGAGGAATATCATGCCATGTCGCACCCGTACATAGCTTCCATAAAATAGCTTCTATGATATTTTTACTGTTTTTTTGAGCAGTAATAACCATGTAATCTTATAGTATCTTGAATTTGCTACTAAATATTATCGGCAAGAAGAGTACGGGCAATTGAAAAATATAGAAATGAAAAGAGCTTAAAGGAGAATTTATGGCACCCACGGAATAAGATTAACTTTCAATACGATATTGGAAGGTATTTTTAACATTCGACACACTGGTCGGTTTGCCATCGACGAGACGAGGCTGATATTTAAAAGTGAGAGCAGCCTGAATCGAAGGTCGTACAAACATCGGATGGCAGTCGCCTTGTGCCTTTGGATTTTCTACCCGTCCTTTTTCGTTCACGCTATACACCACCGTACAATCCCCCTCTAGCTGACGATCCAAAGCTTGTTCAGGATAAGCTGGTGCTATTTTTGTAACAGGTTGATAATTTTTAACATCAAATGATTCAGGATGAGTTTGTGCTTTAGGTTCTACTGATTTCTGGGTCTTCGTCTGAGTTGGTATATCCGCTTGAGACTGCGTATCTACTGTTTTCTGAGATTCCGCTACAGCCGTTTGCTTTTCCGTCACGACTTGCTGTGTCGGTTTAGACGCTGTAGGTACAATTTTGTTGCTCTGTGACTCTACAAACTTCTTGGTGGTTTTCGGTTGGACTTCAGTAGGTTTCTCAAGCTGTTTCTTGACAGGCCCATGTAAGGGTTTTTCTTCGACTATCGGCTCAGGCTTTTTAGGTTCAGGTTGTTGTTTGGCTGGAGGGGGTATTTGCACAAATTGTAATTGAATGGTTTTCGGCTTGGGTTCCGCCAATGTTTCATGCATCTCAACCGTACATAACCATGCAATTAGCGCAATATGCAATCCAGCCGTGACCGAAAGTGCTAGGCCTTGATCACGAAACCTAATTTTGGAAACGGTTGTCATCATGATTGTGGTTCCTCTGTCACTAGCCCCAAGTTCGTTACCCCACTTTTTTGCAAGGATGCTATGGCCTGTGCAACCAGTTGATAATCAGCATCCTGATCGGCACGTACATAAAACTGTAAGCTTTTATCTTTTTGAATAATCGGAACGAGCTTTTGTTGCATAGTGGCTAAATCAATGGCCTGATCCGTAACTTTCTCGGTATTCACTTCTGATCCAATATTCCAGTAATACTGGCCATTGGCTTGAATAGATAAGGTTACAATACGCTGCTGTTGTGACGCGGGCATGACATTGGCATCCACTTTAGGCAAATCAATTTGAATGCCTTGCGTCAACATTGGTGCAGTCACCATAAAAATTACCAACAACACCAACATGACATCAATATAAGGAACCACATTCATTTCAGCATTGGGTTTGAATTTTTGAGGACGCTTAATCATGGTTCTTGCTCCTTAACGCGAAGTGCGCTCAGTGTGCCCCAACAAACGATAAATACGCGTTTGCAACTCATTGGCAAAACCGTAATAACGACTGGAAAGCTTGTCAGCACGTGCCGAAAAGCGGTTATACGCCACGACCGCAGGAATAGCGGCAAATAAACCAATAGCTGTCGCAATCAGCGCTTCTGCAATCCCTGGTGCAACTGTATTGAGGGTTGCCTGTTCAACGGCAGACAGTCCAATAAACGCATTCATAATGCCCCAGACCGTTCCAAATAAGCCTATATAAGGGCTGACTGAACCGACTGTTGCGAGAAAGGTTAGATTCTGCTGAAGCTTTTCTTCTTCTTCACTAATACTACTGAGTAAACGACGTTCTACCCCATCAATCACATCACTTGTGGTGAGTTGCTCATCTTTGATCAATTGATGGTATTCATCCACCCCATGTTGAAAAATGCTGACAACGCCTTTTTGTTGTTCAGGCTGTTGGTAATCTTGCTGTAAAAGATTGAGATCTTTTTGCTGTCTAAAATTCTTTAAAAAACGGTTCCAAAGCTGCTCTTGTCCACGAAGTAACATGCCGTGACGCACGATTAAATACCAACTTACGACTGAGGATAAAACCAAAATCAACATCACTACTTTTACCAACACACTGGCATGGCTAATCAACATCCAAACTGACATTTGATCCATCGTTGCTTGCATAACGCACTCCAATTTTTTTACTGCATGGTGCAGTACATATATATTTTTAAAATGGGCTGTGATTCTTTAGCAGCCCATGTACTCACTCAGGTACTAAAGTACTAAAGAGTTATTTAGTCCAAATGCAGCGCTTGGGCGATTTTTTCCCAAGGCACATATTTAAAGTTCTGATTGGTTTCAGGCATACGTTTACGTCCGTCTTGCACCACCAACATGCCTCGCTTCCATTTGCCACCAAAATTTAGGGAACTCACATCTAGTCCATCTGTTTCAGACACAGCGTCAATGCCTTTGTCGGTATTGATGCCGATACGAAATGCGCCAAGAACCGTGTAAGGTGCTGCGGCATCAAGCACCACAAAGCTGTCATTGCCTTGGCTTGAAACTACCAAATAACTTTGCTTTTTACCGTGATAAAGTCCCATTCCCTCAATGTCATCATGCATCACCTCTCCTACACCTATCACCTGCTGCATAGGGAGCTGAGTTTTTGGGTTGAGATCTTTTACCCACACCGCGACATCTTCTTCACCCAAGAAAATACGTCCTGTGGCATCGTCTACGACACAGCCTTCAGGTTGGGTTTGAACTGAAAAACGTTGTACTTCTTCAGCCCGTAATTTTTGCTGTGCAGCCGTGATGTGGTATTGAACAAAAGTCCCGTTTTTATCGTTGGGAATGGCATAGATTTCCCCTTGAGCATCGCGGTACATACAAATGCCATAAATATCATCCAATGTAGTTGCTAGCTCGCCGAGCACAGAAACCTTGCCCGTTTTGGGTTGAATCGCAAAGAGATGCAGGCTGTTATGATCTCGGTTCGATGCCACAGCCAAATCGACCGTTTGATTGCCCCATTTAAAACCGTGGCGTACATCAACATTATTCAATCGCCCTACTGGCAAATACTGCACGGTTTTGCCCTGTAAATCGTTAACCTGTAAACCACCTTGTTTATCTGTCGCTAAAATGCGGGATTGACTCGGTTGTGTAGCGTTATGCCAAATCGCAGGATCATCAGCCGCGTCACCTGTACTTGGCACACCCTCCGTCTGCACTTCTGCTAGAATGGTGATGATATTCTGAGCTTTGGTCTGGGTCTGAGTTTCCCATTCCACATCTGTCACTTTTACGGTTTTATCATCTAAAATCAGCAAGGATTTATCGGTTAAATTACCTTGAACACTCAAAGTCTCTGCTTCTTTCACCGTGTCTAATTGTAAGGGTGGCTGTGCTTTCCATTGCTTATCTTGCTTTTGATAGCGATAAAGCAAAGGTTTTTCCGCATCGAGTACAGCGACATGATCATCTACAATCGCAATTGCAGAAGGTGAACCTTGAATCGAACCAAAGGGTTGCACGAGATCCACCGCCTGACGCACCATGTCTGCTTCGGAATGAGCTGGATATGCCCAAACGCCAACATTCGCTTCATTAATAAACAGCTCTGCTGTGGCATCATTCACTTTGCATACACTACTAGCAGGTGGAAAACTGAGACGGCGTACCAACTGTGGTTGACTCAAAGCCTTCTCATGCTGAGCCACCAACCATTGTTCACCAAGCCCCTCTTCGCCTACTAAAAAAGCAAAACTCAGCCCTTGAGCATCGGTATATAAGCAAACATCTTCAGACTTAAATGAACGCTTTGGAATAAAGCTGGGTTTGTCCCATGCTTTATTTTTTAAGTTCATGCTCATCAGTTGAATTTGCTGTTGTTGCAAATTTGACGCAGCAATCAATAAACGCTCCGAACCAATCCGATAATCAAAACGCCCAAACTGACCTTGAATTTGATGTAGTACATTTTGTTGATCATCTAAGATTTGTAGCCCTTTGTTTTTACTGCTCAACAGTGCGGCAACCTCAGGCCATGCACTCAAGCTTAACCATTGCACATCCTCAGTTTTTGCCCCATTCATGTCGACTTCACGTAATTGCAACTTCGCTGCCATAGGCTGATCTATTGGTATTTCAGCCGAGCTTAACGACTGGCTATTTTGCGGAGCTTGGGGCACGCTGTGCTGACTGCATGCGCTCAATAACAGCAAGCAACTGCTTAAAGCAGACAATTTAAAAGATGAAAATTTCATAGAGACACTCAAAATTGGGCAAGGAAACTCAGGTCTGCTTTTACTGAGCAAACCTGAGAACTAAATTTAATTCGACTTAAAAATGGGTGTAGGTCAGTGCAAGTTTGTATGCTGGGCCATATTCTTCATATTGAGCGTTATAAGCCTTAGAGCCTGCATAGTTGTAATAAGTTTCATCGGTGATGTTTTGCACATCAAACGTCAATTGTAAGTTTTTAGATAAATTCACATGACTACTGAAATCAAGGAAGATTTGGTCATCGGTATAAATGTCTTTTTCTGGCGTGTCGATATCACCTAATGCATACAAATAGTTCGATTTATAATTTGCTGAAAGTCGTACACCAAAGCGCTCATTTTCCCAACCAATCATGGCATTACCGACCACATCCGACTGGTTTGGTAAATGAATACGACGGCTCAGAAGTTCGCCATCTTTCATCGAATCAATATCCGCCTCTGACTTACTAAAGGTGGTATTTAAACCCAACAAGAACCCGTTCCATGGTGCTCCTAGATGGTCAAACTTTTGTGAGTAGGCAAACTCCATCCCGTACAGTTTTGCTTCATTACCATTTTTATAGGTTATAGCTTCATCAAAGTCAGCCCATTGCCCTGTTCCTGCAATATTGGTGTTATAAATAAAGTTATCGATATCTTTATAAAATGCGTAGAAACCCACCATACTGGCTTTGCCAAAATACTTTTCCACCCCCAAATCAAAGTTAGAAGATTCTAAAGGCTTTAACATTGGGTTACCAAACTCAGCTTCATCGCCATCGATATAAACACTTGGTGCACTTTGCGCAAAGTTTGGACGTACCACACTATTGGTCCAAGCGGCACGGAGGTAAGCGTTATCGGCCAATTGATAACGTAAATGTAGGCTTGGCAACCAATGATCATAGTCATTTTTATATTTAGTCGCAGTGATCACATCATCGTTGAACTCAAAACCACGTGCTTCAAAGTTGGTATTTTCATAACGTAAGCCTGCAATCACACGCAGTTGATCCAAATCAACGGTATTCATGACATAAGCCGCTTGTATGTCTTCATTCGACTTAAAGTCATTAATGATTGAACCGTCAGCAACCACATAATCATTTGGATTTAATCCACTGATTTTATCTTTAATAGCGTTTTTATTAATGGTTGGACCAAACTGACCCAGTTCATAATGGCTGTTTGAATTGAAATCTGAACTTGACGTACTGAGATCTTCATATTTCCATTCATCGGTATTGTTGGTTTTTTCACGTTGACTGATTTTTCCGCCGAACTTCAATACAGCAGCATAATTCCCCAGCATATAGTCTTTCAAAAAGTCTAATTTACCGTTGTATTCTTTATCGGTGGTTTTAGATTTTTCCCACGACACCGAATCTAACTCATAGTTGGCCGCATCATAAAAATCTTGGTCTGCCGTAATTACAGGTTTTTGCGTACTATTAAATCCAATATTACTAAAATCACCTTGGTATTTTGCCCCCGAAATTCCCCCTGGATTTTCCTCCGATGCTTCGCTATAACCGAGCTGACCTTCCACCGTCCACGTGCCAAAACCTTGCTTACCACCGAGGACAAAAGACTGTATTTCTTGTGTTTCTTCACGGCTCTTCAGTGAACGAGTCACTTCTGCATCACCACGCTGGCCTGCAAGTTGTGGATCAGAAAATTCAGCCGCCACTTCCTGACGTGATTCAGTGTCTTTAAAGCGACTATATAAAGTTCTTAAATAGTATTCGCCTCTGTCATTCGGACGGTAATCAAAGTTTAAACCCGCACCAATGCGCTCACGCTCGATGTCATATTGACGCATTGCGGTTTCTTCAAGTGCGTCACCATCCCAAGCCCCACCCGTTTCAACATTGTCCGAGCCAAATTTTCGGTTTTGATAACTCAGTGCCAGTGCCACCCCAAGGTTGTCTTGCCCCTCACCAACACTGAAACGATTACTGATAGCACCAGATGCTTTAGGGCTATATTTTTCCCGTTTTTCATCATAACCACCTTCAATCGTTCCCGTATAAAACAAACCGTCATGGTCAAAAGCCGATAAACTTTCAACCTGCACCGTACCACCTAATGAGTTGGCATCCATGTCTGGTGTCAGCGTTTTCACCACAGCCAATGACTGTACTAGCTCTGAAGGTAAGACATCCAATGCTACGCCACGGCGATCGCTTTCAGGCGCGGGAACCAAAGTACCATTGATGGTTACTGCATTTAAGTCAGCGCCTAAACCACGAACGGAAACAAAACGTCCTTCGCCTTGGTCACGCTCTGTAGATACACCTGGTATCCGTTGCAACGCTTCTGCGGCATTGTCATCGGGTAATTGTCCAATGCCATCGGCATGTACCACACTGCTGATTTGGTCGGCACGTTTTTGTTCTTTGAGTGCTTTATCCATACTTGCAGCTTGACCAATGACCTGTACATATTCCACCGTGTTATCTTCGGCATGTAGATGCGTCATGCTCAGCATTGACAGGACCAGTGTGCTGAGCTGAAAACCCGCACGCTTATGTTTCATGAAACGGCTCTGATTATTTTGCATTATGTTCTTCCCCTCAAGCCAAAGTGGCATGGTTTGAACGCACAATAGAAATTGAATGTGAACATGATGTGACAGTGCCTTTTACGATCTGTCCTTTTTATTTGTTTTTGGCCTTTTTCAGCAAAAAATGAGCTAATTTGATCTGTATAGAGAAAATACTGAGCATACAGAATGATGCATATTCACCTCAAAGATAGGGTTTTTCAGCATTTTTATTCTCAAAAATCAAAAATACCCTGATCTATTTTGACCCTAGCCATTGCCATCAAACTGTCATCTAAATCTGTTTAGCTTGGGCGAAAATAAATCATTTCAAAAAATGCTATGCCTAAATACTTTGCTTACTACCGCTGGCCTTTATTATGTGTAGCGACTGCCTGTAGCTTATCCCTTTGGTTGTTTATCTTACTTGGGCAGAGCAAGTCATTTGCTGAATGGAACTGGGTCGATATTTTAGGTGAAGGGGGAGCAACTGTTTTTATTGGTATTTGGATTTTCTTTATTATTAAAAGCCGTCCTTTGGGCCGTGTAACCAACTATATCTTTTATGGACTGTGTTTTATTTTTTTCCACATGTGGATGGACAGCTTAGATGAGTTTATTCGCCTGCCTAAAGAAATCATGTGGGATGCATGGCTTGAGTCCATTCCTTTTCCAATTGGACTGTATCTATTTACCATCGGGATTTATTTTTGGCATCAAGAAGAACAGGCAATTTCTAAACACATGCAAAAACGAGAACGTATTTATCGGGATCATCGCTTATTCGATGCACTCACCCCTTTGGCCGATGCTCATTATTTTAAAACACAGCTCAAAGCCGCAATCGAGCAAAACTTGCATGAACCCAGCGACATGTCCGTCATACTGCTAGATATGCATAATTTTAATCAGATTAATCAAACACATGGCTTTGATGAAGGCACATCTATTTTACAGCATGTTTCACAATTGATTAGCTTAAACTTACGACCACAAGACCTGCTCTGCCGCTTCGCAGGAGATCGTTTTATTATGTTGTTACCAGAGACTAAGCTACAACAGGCTGAAAAAATGGCTGCTCAACTTGAACGCATGCTTATGGTCAGTGCTTATTATCAACGTGATCTGTCTGTGCACATTCCTCTAAAAGCACTCACGACCTGCTGCGCTGTCGGACAATACCAAACTGCCCAACAACTCTTGAGTGCCTTAAATCAGCAATTGCTCCAAGTGAAGCAGTACTACTCACCGAAGCGAGTCATGGTATGAGCTTTGAATGCGACTACAGCTACATTCCTGCGCATCATCAATTGTCTATTTTAATTGATTTGGCAGCGAGTCATGAAGTCGAACATCACGTCCTGCTCAGTGGCAGCAGTATTTTCTTAGAAGATATCTTTTCGGGGCAAAAACTAATTAGTCAACAACAGTTACAACAGGTTTTAAAAAATGCTGAACAGTGTTTTCGCAATCAGGACATCAGTTTTTTATTTGGTCAACGCAGCCTAACCACCCCCTTTAATGACGCCATTAAATCCATGCTTTATGCATCGACCTTCGATGAGGCACTTAGCCGTTATTTAACATTTTCCGCGTCCGTTTCACCTTGGTTATGCCCTCGACTCATGTACAGTCAAAGCCATATTCATATTTATTGGTTAGATGAAAACAAGCTTGAAAATCGCTTTTTAATCGAAAGCGCAATGAGTGCAGTACAAGCGTTTAGCCGTCAACTGTACCAAGCCAAATTAGCGTGGAAATTCGAGTTTAATTTTTCTGAACCGGATTATATTGAACAATATTGGACACATTTAGGCAGTGCTTTAGAGTTTAATCGCCCGATCAACATGATGAGCCTACCTCGCGATTTGATTTATGAAAAACTTCCCAATGCCTCTTCGACCTTAGCTTCAATCAGTTATCAATATGCGCTGAAAGAAATGACAGCTCAAAATATTCAACAGAATTTTTTGCTCAGTTTGCACCAATATTTAATGCAGAATATTCAAAATAATATTCAACTTGAACAAACCGCTGACTATTTTCAAATGAGTTCTGCCACCTTAAAACGTAAACTGAAAAAGCATCAGACCCATTTTCAGGCGCAACTCGATCAAAGTCGTTTGCATACTGCCATCATTTTATATCGTGTACATGGTTTTAAAACTGAACAGATTTCTCAGTATTTACAAATTAACGATGCCACTAATTTTCGACGTGCGTTTAAGCGGTGGAGTGGTTTAACCGTACAAGCGGCACAGTCCTAAGCGCTTATTTTTCCCAAAAAAATCACGGGTATTTCTATTGTAACGTCGAAATTAAAAGTCAAAAACTCATCGGCTAATCACTAAAGTCCGCATAGTCACGTTCGCTGTATTTTTCTGTTTGTGTCCAAGGTATAGCAACATGTTGGCCAATTTTGCGCACGGTAAAGGTTTTGGCATAGCCTGAGGTCGGTTTGAGCAATTCGTATTTTTGAACCAGTTGATCCTGTTCACTCCATATAATATTCAACGTTTGCCCAGCACTGCGTATTTGATAATGCGCTAACTTCGGATCACGTTGAATCAATTGTGCTCGCTTTAAAATGTCAGGATGAATCAAACTATATTCACAGCGCCAACAGTTTTTCATCCCTAGCATTTCTTGATCGACATCCTGCAATTGCACCCGCATTTTTTCATCTGGCAAAATATAAAAACGCTGAAACGGACTTTCTACGTTTGCTTGCCCGACTACATCTTTGCGCTGCATCCACTGAATTGCACTGTCAAAACTCACATGCTCATGGGTGTCTGTTTTGGCAGACACATGAGCGTTGCTATGTGTCTGGGCTTCGTCAGCATGCGTTTGTGTGTTTAAACGTTCAATCCAAATATTTTGCTCATCTCGAATTATTTTCTCACTGTATTTTTGAATGGTCGTGACCCCATTGGCATCCAATCGTTCAATCTGATAATCAATACGATATTCATCGGCCGACCATACCCATGGACTGAGCAAACTGAAAGACAATGCTAAGAATTTCATTTTGAATTTGAACGGCCGTATAAATCTTGTATCCATTAGAATCCAAACGCCTTTTTCAATTGCTCAAATACCCATGTATTTTCTTGTGTGCCTTTGAATAGATTTGAATTCTTTCCTTCAGCAAACAGCATCACATCTCCGCCGCCATGTGTTTCGCTTTTCGTCAGTTGTACCCCGACTTCTTGTTTATAGTCGTCAGCAAAGGCTTGCTCGTTGCTAATACTGTCACGAATATCTAAACGTTTACCCGTACCATTTCCAAAAACAAGCGTCGTTCCTGTTGCCCCATTTACATCGCGGTATGGATTATGTACTTGGCCATCAGCCAGCACTTTGCTGTAAGCATTTTGCTCTTTTGCAATATTATAGTCATAGCTCAGCCCCAAAATACCTGGATTAGTTTCCGTCGTTTGACCCGTTCGTGCGGCATAACCATTAAAGGTCATCACATGGTCATGGTCTGCCGTCACTACAATCAAGGTATTGCTCAAATCCACTTTATCCAGTGCAGTTTGAATTGCATCATTAAATGCCTTGGTTTCCTGCAATGCCCGTTTGGCATTATTAGCATGTAGCGCATGGTCAATACGCCCACCCTCAACCATCAAGAAATAGCCTTGTCCATGACTCTGTGCTTGCAGTGCATCAATCGCTTTACTGGTCATCGCCGCCAGACTCGGTTCAGTCTCTATATTCTTCTTGAGTCGGTCCAAATCAAAATTTAAATGCGACTGTGTGGAGAATACGCCGAAAATTTTCTGAGTATTGACCGTCTGTGCCAAATCACTTTGGCTTAAAACGGTTTGATAACCCTGCTGTTTAAACTCTGCCAATAAATCACGACCATCCAAGCGCCCTTTGGGGTTAGAGACTGCATCATAAGGCGTCCAATGATTTAAGCCGCCTCCCATAAGGACATTAATGCCATCCAATAAGTTTGGATTATAAGCTTTACCTTTTGGAACAGCTTGAAGCGCGATATCGTATTGCGCATCACGGTGACAGATATGTGCATAGGTTGCCGCAGGTGTGGCATGGGTGAGTTCGGTCGTCGTCACTACGCCAACCGCTTTACCCTGCTTTTTTGCCAGTTCTAAAATACTTAACGCAGGCATCCCTGCGACCATACTACTGCCCTGTTCTGGACAACGGTTGATGGCTTTCGCTAAGCTTTTGCCATTTGGCAATTTTCCTTCTTCAGGTTCGACCGCAACCGTTCCTGTTGTCATGGCAATCACTTCATTTTTATTTTTCTGCCCAGTCATATAGGCGCCCATAGAGGGAGCGCTATCTGTGGTTTGACCATCCTCAGAATAGGTTTTAATCCTTGCTGCGTGCTTCATGCTGTCCATGGCCAGTTTGCCATTTTCCCCCACAGCATAAATACGACTTGCCGTCACTGTGGTTGGTCCCATGCCATCGCCTAAAAAGAATATAACGCTTTTCGTCGGTGTAACTGTGGTGTCCGCAGCATACAAAGCACTTGAAGAAATCGACGCTGTAAGCAGAAGCATCATGTATGGGATGGTTTTTAAAGTATGTTTCATGTGATATCCCTCTGCTATAAGCCTGTGATCTTACGAATGAGGTGATTGACCTCAATATTTTCAAGGCTACCTGAGAACTGATCGGCTCCCTGACCAATCGCACCTAAAAACACATCTGCACCGCCATGCGTTTCTTTATCTTTATAGCCCGTTTGAATCACAGCTTCTTGTTGGAAATCATCCGCAGCAGTGCCCGTACACCAACCCGTTTCAGCCAAAGGATAGGTGAAACTATATTTTTCACCTTGTAGTGCCTTTGGCCCTTGTACAGGATGACAGACATCAGTGTCTTTTAAGTTCAGTACCAAGTCATCCATACGGTTTTGAGTGGGGCGTTTTTTGCCCGTACCAAAACCGATAATCGGATAAGGTTGACCATGAATATCTTGAGCAAAGCCCGCTTGATCATAGTTTTTTACCAATCCAAGCACACTGGTTTCCTTACCTTCGACGTATTTTCCTGTACGCTTGGCATAACCATTTAAAACCAAGGTGTGATCATGGTCGGCTGTGATTACAATCAGTGTATTTTTAAGTTCAGGATCACTTTGTTTAAGCTTTTGAATGGTTGCTTCTAAAGCATCATTTAAGGCAATCGTGTCTTGTAAAGCACGTTTGGCATTGGTGTCATGCAGCGCATGATCTATACGCCCGCCCTCCACCATCAGGAAAAAACCTTTTTTATTTTGCGTCAGGATGTCTAAAGCAGACAGCGTCATTTGCTTGAGACTCGGCTCTGCCAAGTTTTTCTTGGTGCGATCCAAGTCGTAATTTAAATGGCTGTGATTAAATAAACCCAATAATTTTTCATTTTTCGCCAGTTGCACTTGGGACAGTTGGTTTTCATCAAAAACCACGCGGTAGCCTGCCTTTTGCATCTCGGTAATTAGATTGCGCCCATCAGTACGTTCTCCACCTGCATCTTTAGGCAAAAATTGACGCTTACCTCCACCCAAAACCACATCGACTCCATCTTTGAGTTTGAGGTTATAGCGTTGATAATCATCGCCTTTTGAACTCGGGACCAACTGTGATGCAATGTCATTTTCAGCATCACGGTGGCATATATGCGCATAAGTCGATGCTGGTGTGGCATGCGTGATCCGCGTTGTGGTCACAACCCCTGTCCCCCAGCCCTTTGCTTTGGCTAATTCAAGTAAAGTCTGTGTGTTTTGCTTATTTTTGTTTTGTGGGTTACTAGCGCACTGGTTATTCCCTACTGAGTCAGGTTCAACCGCAATTGTCCCTGTCTGCATCGAGATCACCTCGTTTTTCATCTTCACACCGGTCATGTACGCGCCCATCGAAGGTGCGCTGTCCGTGACTTGCGCATCTTCAGAAAAGGTACGAACAAAAGCAGACTCAGGCAGCCGATCAATCGCCAACTGACCATCTTCACCAACAGCATAAATACGTGAAGCGGTAAGCGTGGTGATGCCCATACCATCACCCAAAAAAAAGACCACACGTTTCGGTTGTTGGACTTTTTCTTGTTGGAGCTGTTGCTCTGTATTGGCTTGTTGATTTCGCGTTATCGTAGTAGTTTGACAAGCGGTAAGCAATAAAGCGCTGAAACTTATACATACCACGCTGATTGTTTTTAATTGGAATTTTTCAAGAGAACCGAGCATGGCATCAACCCATCTAAAGATGGCTGAACCATACGCCGCAGATATTTAAATAAGATGACATTTAACTACTTTTTCATGGCTTTGTTGCACAAACCTAGCCTATAAGGTTTATTCAGTCCTATAATTTCAAAATGAATAAACATACTGCTAAAACTTATCGTACAACCAACTGGTCTTCCTATAATCGCGCTCTCATTAATCGGGGCAACATTTCCATTTGGTTTGATCCAAACACTCAGTGGTATGCACAACCACAAGACAAGCAAGGTCGAAATCAAACTTACTCCGATAAGGCTATTCAATGCTGTTTAATGATCAAATCTTTATTTAGACTCTCTTTACGCATGGTCACAGGTTTTGTTCAATGAACCGTACCGGGTTTGTCGGAGAGTCAATATTCTGAGAGACTACCCCGATGACAAAATTAAAATATACCCCTGAAATCAGAGAAAGAGCGGTTCAATTATTGATTGAATCTGAAAAAGATTATCCTTCTACTTGGGCTGCAATCACAGCAATTGCGCCTAAGATTGGTTGTACTCCTGAAACACTTCGTGCCTGGCATCAAAAGCATTTAGATCAGCAAAATCCTATTAAAGTACAACAGATATCTGATCAAGAAAAAATGAAGCAAATGGAACGTGAAATTAAAGAATTAAAGCGTGCCAATGAAATTCTACGTAAAGCAGCCGCTTTTTTCGCCCAGGCGGAGCTCGACCGCCCACACAAATAATGGTGGATTTCATCCATAACAATAAAGATCGATATGGTGTTGATGCGATTTGTAGGATTTTACCGATCGCAGCTTCAACCTATTACCGAACTTTAGATCTCGCGGATGAGAAGCATTGCTTCGCAAGGGAACATCGAGCGAAACGAGATCTACATGATGAGCATCATGCTGAACAAATTAAACGAATTTGGAAAGAAAGTTCAGGTCGATATGGTGTGCGTAAGGTCTGGCAACAATTGAAACGTGAAGGTTATGTTATCGCACGTTGTACAGTTGCTCGATTGATGCAGAAGCTAGGTATACAAGGTGTTTGGCGTGGTAAGAATAAACAAACCACCCGTAGCCGAGATGATCAAAAAAGAGCAGATGATTTAGTGAAACGTAATTTTAATGCTGATCATCCTGACCAACTGTGGGTGAGTGACTTTACGTAGGCTTTGTTGCACAAACCTAGCCTATAAGGTTTATTCAGTCCTATAATTTCAAAATGAATAAACATACTGCTAAAACTTATCGTACAACCAACTGGTCTTCCTATAATCGCGCTCTCATTAATCGGGGCAACATTTCCATTTGGTTTGATCCAAACACTCAGTGGTATGCACAACTACAAGACAAGCAAGGTCGAAATCAAACTTACTCCGATAAGGCTATTCAATGCTGTTTAATGATCAAATCTTTATTTAGACTCTCTTTACGCATGGTCACAGGTTTTGTTCAAAGTCTGATTAAACTTTGTGGATTAAATTGGACCGCACCAGATTACAGTACGCTTTGTCGAAGACAAAAACATATTAATATTGCGATTAGCTATCAAAAAAGTAGTGATGGGCTACATCTACTCGTCGACTCAACTGGCTTAAAGTTTCTAGGTGAAGGTGAGTGGAAACGTAAGAAACATGGACCTGAATATCGTCGCCAATGGCGTAAGCTTCATATTGGCATCGATGCTGAAACCTTGCAAATACGTGCAGTACAGCTTACTACAAATAATGTGAGCGATTCGCAAGTACTCGGTGATTTACTTGCTCAAATTCCCTTAGATGAACGAATTGATTCGGTCTATACCGATGGTGCTTATGACACGAAGCACTGCAGACAAGTCATTCTAGATCGAGATGCACATGCGGTCATTCCGCCAAGAAAAAATGCAAAACCATGGAAAGATCAGAAATTGAGATCTTTAGAGCGGAATGAGTTACTGAAAACAGTTAAACGTTTAGGAAGAACGCTTTGGAAAAAATGGTCTGGTTATCATCGTCGAAGTTTAGTTGAAACCAAGATGCATTGCATCAAACTATTAGGTGATAAATTAACAGCAAGGAGTTTTTCTAGTCAGGTGAATGAGATTCATGCACGCATAGCCGTATTGAACAAATTTACAGAATTAGGTCGTCCTCATACCCAAGTTGTCACTTGAATTCTGTTCAAATGAGCAGAGTGTTGTCTTTTAAATCTTTGTGCAACAAAGCCGCTTCAATTTAAAAAAGACCAAGGCTACCAAACAGATTATGTGATGCTATGTCCCAAGACTAAGGAACCATTCTTTAATGAAAAACCACCTAGAGAGCGTCTTGTAGAAGCGATGAAAGCGTGTTCTATACGTCACCGCCCTGCATACAATGCAAGGCATACTTATGCGACGATGTTGCTGATGGATGGCGTCAATCCAATGTTTGTAGCCGATCAACTTGGACATAGCCTACAAATGCTGATCAAACGCTATACAAAATGGTTGCATGGGGATAAAAATAAGCAAGAAATTGCAAAACTTAGCGTAGCACGTACGGCCTAAAAACTTTGAAATCAAAAGCTCTTGGAATGAAAAATGTGGCAAATGTGTGGCAATAAAAAAGCCACTTAATATAAGTGGCTGATTTATAACAAGAATTTTGGTGGAGATGGCGGGAGTTGAACCCGCGTCCGCCAGCACTACGCTCGAGAATACTACATGCTTAGATATCGTCTATTGTTTTAACTCTTTGTGACCCGACGAACAGGGTACAAATCGCGATCCTCTTAATTTAGTACAAAACCCCGAGGCTTGGTTTTATACGGACTTGTGTGCTTGCGCTTCAGTCGGGATCTCTAACCACAAGTATTCAGAGATGCGGACAAGCTGCCCTTAGGCAGCTAGAGCGTATGATTCGTCGTTTGCGACTATTAAAATGCAAATTTGATTTACGAGAGAAAATGCGCTCTCGACATGCATCTATGAGTTTCATCACCAGCGTCGAAGCCAGAAACACCCCCAAAGTAGGATTCATCATAGCATAACTGTGAAGAATTGCGATGCCATTTTTCAAACAATTACACTTTGATATGCCTTAATTTAATAATTGCGCTAATATTTTGTTTTTCAAGTCCTATAAAAGAAACATTCATGAGCTATTTATTGGCCCTTGATCAGGGAACGACTTCAAGTCGTGCGATCATTTTTAATGAACATGGACAGGTTCAGGCAACGGCTCAACGCGAGACCCATATCCAGACGCCATATTCAGGCTGGGTCGAACAGGATGCACAGGAAATCTGGAGCTCCCAAATTGCAGTCGTCCAGCAGGCACTGGCTACAGCGCGCATTCTTGCCAAAGATATTAAAGCCATTGGACTGACCAATCAGCGTGAAACCACAGTGGTATGGGACCGCCGTAATGGTAAACCCTTGGCACCCGCCATTATCTGGCAGGATCGCCGGGCAACCGATTGGTGTAATCAGCTGATCCAGCAAGGCCTTATGGATCAGGTACAACAAAAAACCGGATTACGTATAGATCCTTATTTTAGTGCTGGCAAACTGGTTTGGCTACTGGCAAATATTGATGGATTGCGCGCCCTAGCTGAGCAGGAGCATGTGGCTTTTGGCACCATTGATAGCTGGTTAATCTGGAACCTGACCCAAGGTGCCGAGCATATTATTGAAGCCAGTAATGCATCCCGGACCATGCTGATGAACTTGCACAATCAGAGTTGGGACGAAGAGTTATTAGAACAATTTAATATTCCGACCTCTATCCTGCCAAGAATTGTGAGTTCCGATTGCTATATTGCAGATACTGCACCCGGTTTACTCGGTGCGACTATCCCCATCACCGGAATTTTAGGTGACCAGCAATCTGCTCTGTTTGGACAGTCATGTTTTGAGCCTGGTACTGCCAAAAACACCTACGGTACTGGCTGTTTTATGCTCTTCAATACCGGCCATGATATTCAGTTCAGTCAAAATAAGCTCCTTTCTACCCTCGCCTGGCAGGCACAGGACAAAACGACCTATGCACTAGAAGGCAGTGTATTTATGGCTGGCGCAGTAGTACAGTGGCTGCGTGATGGTCTCGGTATTATCCAAAAAAGCAGTGATGTCGAAAAGCTCGCCAGTACAGTCGATGATACAGATGGAGTAGTTCTAGTGCCTGCCTTTACCGGACTCGGTGCACCGCACTGGGATAGCGAAGCCCGCGCCCTGCTCTGTGGTATGTCACGCGGCACCCATAAAGCCCATATTGCCCGTGCCGCGTTAGAGTCAATTGCCTTTCAAGTTTCAGATGTATTGACCGCAATGCAATCGGATATTAGCCATCCCTTAAAAGAGTTACGCGTTGATGGCGGTGCCAGTGGTAATGACATGCTGATGCAGTTTCAGGCAGACCTGCTAAATGTACCGGTATTACGTCCGAAAATGCTGGAGTCTACCGCTTGGGGTGCTGCAGCAATGGCGGGCTTAAAATCTGGCGTATTTGCAAGCTTTGATGAAATTGCACAGTCGTGGCAACTCGACCGGGCCTTTGAACCCAAAATGCAGGATGACAAACGTGCAGCACATTTAGCCAAATGGCAAAATGCCTTAAAACGGGCAAAGTCAGATTTATAAGCCTGATAAAAACCGCTGTCTACTACCGGTTTTCTATTGAATATTTTCTTACTTACTACTTTATATTGCGCTGAGATCAACACCCAGGGAGAGTTCAAAATGAGTTTTACTGGCTTGTTATTTTTTGCGGCCATGAATGATGGTACATCTTGATAACAATCCCCCGATAGAACAATGTAAGCTGAAAATTTAAATGTATAAGCACCTCTGCTTAGAAAGGTGCTTATATACTCAGCTCATAGCCAATCTTGAGCTGCCAGATGGATTAATATGCATAAGAGGCAATAGCTGTAGCAATCGGCTTGTCTTCGTTATTGACCATAGTCATGCGCATGGTACAGCCCTTACGCCCCAATCTTAAGGTTTCTGCACGGGCAATAAAATATTTCCCGCGTCCCGGTGCCAGATAGTCTACCCGCATATCCACTGTTGCCAGACGTGATACTTTTTTAATGGTCTCGGCAATGGTTTCTGGTCCTGCCTTTTTATATAGCTCTCCCATGGCCACAATCCCGCCAATACTATCGAGTACCGTGGCTGCCAGACCACCATGCAGAATCTGGAAGGCCACATTACCAATCATAAAGTCCTGCATCTCAATATAAGCTTCAATCTGACCATCGACGATCCGCATGGTCATACCATTATGCTTAAAAAAAGGAGAGGCATTAAAAGCATGTACCAACTGATTTAAAACCACATCAATATCCACCTTTGCTCCTAAATGTATACTACCTGTCCAGTTTTTCTCTGTCTTAGTCATAAGTCTGTCCGAAGCCACCACAATAAAACCGCTAATTTATGCCCAAAAATTTCAGATAGGGCTACAATAGCAGCCTAGTTTAATACTGATTGCTGAGATTTTTATGACCTATACGTTCAATCGTCCCGCATTTCCTGCAACTCGCATGCGTCGTATTCGTAAAAATGAGCATTTACGTTCTATGGTACGTGAAACGCATCTCAGTGCTGACCACCTGATTTATCCAGTTTTTGTACTGCCCGGGCAAGACCAGACGCAAGACATTCCAAGTATGCCCAATGTGCAGCGTCTGTCTGCTGACTTGTTGCTAAAAAAAGCGGAACGCTTGCTGGAACTGGGTGTGAATAAACTGGCGCTGTTCCCGGTAACGCCGCAAGAAGATAAAAGTCTGCTTGCAGAAGCAGCCTGGCGCGAAGATGGGCTGGTACAAACCACCGTACGTCTGTTAAAAAAAGAATTGCCGGAACTGGTATTGATTACCGACGGCGCGCTGGACCCTTATACTACCCATGGTCAAGATGGCATCATTGATGAAACTGGCTATGTATTAAATGATGAAACAGTCGAGGCCCTGATTAAACAGGCCCTGAGTCATGCAGAAGCAGGCGCCGACATCGTAGCCCCGAGCGACATGATGGATGGTCGTATTGGCGCGATCCGTCAGGCTCTCGAACAACAAGGTCATATTTATACTGCTATTATGGCCTATTCAGCCAAATATGCGTCGAGCTTCTATGGCCCGTTCCGTGATGCAGTCGGTTCTGCCAGCAACCTGAAAGGCGGCAATAAATACAATTACCAGATGGATGTTGGCAACCGCGCCGAAGCCCTGCATGAAATTGCTCTGGATATTCAGGAAGGTGCAGACATGGTGATTGTCAAACCTGGCATGCCGTATCTGGATATCGTTCGTGAAGTCAAAGACACCTTTGGTCTGCCGACCTTTATCTATCAGGTCAGTGGCGAATATGCCATGCTGGCCGCTGCAATCCAGAATGGCTGGTTATCTGACAGCGTGATTCTGGAATCTTTGATGTGCTGTCGTCGTGCCGGTGCAGATGGTATCTGGACTTATTTTGCTGAAGAAGCAGCTGTTAAACTGAAAGAGATGAAATAAACAGAAGGACCCTGGCGCAATGCATATCGCCATTATCGGTGCGGGTATTACCGGATTAATGTCCGCACTGGAACTGCTGGAACAGGGATGTTCGATCACGATTTTGGATCAGCAGGCCGCCGGACAGGCAGCGTCCTGGGCCGGAGGCGGCATTCTCTCCCCCATGTATCCCTGGCGTTACCCAAATGCCGTCAATACTCTGGCTCGCCATGCCAAACCGCTGTATCAGGCCTGGAATCAAAAACTGCAACCGTCAAGCGGAATTGATTTTCAGATTCATAACACGGGCATGCTGATTTTTGATGAGTCCGATTTTGAAATTGGTTTGCGTTATGCCGAGCAATATCAGGATCCGCAGCAGCAGGCGCAACTTCTCGATCAAAGGCAGCTCGGACAGATCAATCCCAGAGTAGATCAGACGAAGTTCAAACAGGCTCTCTATTTTCCTGAACTGGCCAATATCCGCAATCCCCGACTGCTAAAGTCGATCATCAGCTATTTGAGGCAGCATCCCCGTGTGATCTGGCAGGAACATTGTAAAATCAGCCAACTCGATATACAGCAAGGTCATGTTCAACAGATATCAAGCGAGAATGGATTGAGTTTTCAGGCAGATCAGTTTGTGATTGCAACCGGCGCATGGTCAGCTTACTGGTCGGAACAGCTCGGCTTTAACATTCCGGTACAGCCGGTACAGGGCCAGATGTTGCTATTTAAAACACCAGAGCACTGGCTGCCCAGCATGTGCATGCACAAGGTCATGTACCTGATCCCACGCCGTGATGGTCATGTGCTGTGCGGTTCCAGTATGCGTCAGGTCGGCTTTGATACCTCCCCTTCACCCGAAATCCGTCAGGATATTTTTACTGCCTGTCTGGAGATGGTGCCAGAGCTGGCTGATTTTCCGATGGTGAAACAATGGGCCGGTTTAAGGCCCAGCTCACCCGATGGCATTCCCTATATTGGCAAAGTGCCGCATCTGGACAATCTCTGGATCAATTTCGGTCAGTTCCGTAATGGCCTATGTATGGGCGCTGCGTCGGGGAAACTTCTGGCCCAGCTCATGCTGGAACAGCCGACTTTTGTTGATCCAGAGCCTTATAATCCGGCACAGCGTTTAGAAACTCAGGCTTTAGCGGTTTAACACTTCCAGTAGCGCCTCTTTCAGAGTCGGATAGCTAAAAGTAAAACCAGCCTCCTGTAAAGCTTTAGGCTGAACATACTGTCCATTTAAAATCAGTTGGGATTGCTCGCCCAGCAGCATTTTCATGCTGCATGCGGACAGGGGAAAGAAAGGTCTACGGTTCAATAGCTGCGCAGCTATTCGAGCAAATTGAGCCTGACTGACTTTTTCTGGAGCCACCAGGTTAAAAATCTGGGGCTGAGTCGATTCCTGCATCAAAAATTCGATGGCCCGCATGACATCCTGAAGATGCACCCAAGTCACCGGCTGGCGGCCATGACCAATCCGGCCAAACAGATTAAGTTTGATGGGCAATAACATCTGCGGAAGAATTCCTCCACCCTTAGCAAACACCACACCTAGACGAATAATCTTGGTGTTCTGCTCAGGATAAGATAAGGCCAAACGCTCCCATTCGGCACATAGCTCGGACATAAAAATGTCTTGTGCCGGGCTCTGTTCTGTACACACCGTATCCCACTGCTCTTTAGGATCAATGCCATAGTAGCCCACAGCAGAGGTTGAAATAATCCGTTTGGGCTTGATCTGATATCTTTCCAGATGCTCAAAAAGTTGCCGGGTGGTCTTTAGACGACTATCCTTCAGTTTCTTTTTACGGGCGGTGGTCCAGCGACCCTGACCAATACTTTCACCAGCCAGATTAATCACATAGTCAATCTGCTGGTTTTTTAATTCATCCAGATCATGAACCCAGCGAAAATCCGGGTGGGCGTTGCGCAAGTTTTTCTGTCGGGTCAGACCGATCACCGCATAATCCCGTGCCAGTAAGAACCTTACCAGATGGCTGCCAATAAAACCGCTGGCACCTGTCATCAATACGACTGGTTTATACATACCGATCCTGCACTATTCTTCTTGTCATGATTCAGAGTATACGCTGCTCACCTATCAAAATGTCGAGTATAAAAATATTGATCAGTAAATGAAAACTCAGGCCATCCAGAACATTTCGGCAGTTACTCTTTGGCTCATTTTATTTATTAAATAAAAATTTGCGCTAAAACCATCTGAATATTAAAAATAGCCTGCGGTCTGGTTGATAGCTGGGTTAATTTAAAGTTGGGTTAATTTATAGATTTGATTTTACTAACCCTTTAAACATCCTGGTTTAGGAAGATAAGAGTTGCAGAAGCTTATATTTACCTTGGATAACCTCATTATTCATAAAATTCTGCAAATAACTGTGTATAGCCGAGATCCAAATTTTGAGAGAGCCAAAGTCTTTTATCTATACACGACGTCCTGTCAGGATGAGTAATCTTTGACCTCCGTGTCCACTCACATATTTAAGGTTTTCTTGTACACAACGGTTGAATGGCAACTATAAACCAGAAATTTTAGCTGCCATACGCTGTGCCTGTTTGCCATAAAACCAATAGGTCAGCAAATAAAGTGGAATGGCGATCAGAAGGAACATAATCACGACAATGCTGACAAATTGCGGCTGTTGCAAATACAGCAAAAAATCCTGCCAGGCATTCGGATTGGAACGGGTTGCAATCACAATCCCCAAAATTAAAAACGCCAGATTATAGCCCCAGTAAATCAGACTGAAGCCCAAGCTAAATTTTTTACGTTCGGTTGCAGAGGGTGCACGGCGCTGCTGTTTTAAAAATTTAAACAGAACCCAAATCATCGCCACCAGATAAGGCACAATGGTCAAGATGGCGCCCATGCCGGTTGGCAGCAAGGCTGCCAGCACTCCGCAAATACAGGTAAAGACAAAGCACAGGAAGAAAAACCAGAGAAAATAGCGAGTTAGCGGCACCATTAGAAGAATCCAAAGACGATTAACAAGCTAGTATAAAAAAAATTAAGTTTTTTTTCATTTTATTGTCAACCTCAGCCAAGATCATGACGTTATATAGGGTACAAGGTTCGAAAATTTGGACTGGCATCCACAAGTTTTCGTTCACTTCGCTAAAGCAATAAGTTCAGTGCAGGTGGAAATTTTGAACAGCAGCCAAAATTTTCATCTGCACAATTTTTGACCGACGATTTCACTATCACTCGAATCGTCGGTTTTTATTGTTTGGGCGCTGCATTTTGTCACTCTGACCAGATGAATCAGGGACTGTTTTATAGGAGCTAACATAAGGATCAGTCCTTATTTTTCAAGTCTGCTTTGCCTGGTTTGCATAAAAACTGGTTTAAAAGGGTAAATTTTTTCAAACCGGCCTCCCCCAATGAATGAAAATAAAAACAACCTGAAGCTGAATAAAGATGAGACCCGGCCTATACTTAAAAGCTGTCTCAACGATGGCAGGCAAACTCAGCAGGCTCTACGACCAAGTTCAACGGCTTACAAGCAAATAAGAAAGTATTTTTCAAGTAGACTTTTACTAGCGCTTTTTTCTATAGTAGCAAGGCAAAAATAAAGGTTGGTATACATGGCAGTTCATTTTCTTCATACTTCTGATTGGCATTTGGGGCAATTCTTCCATAACCATGACCGTGAATTTGAACATGCGCAATTTCTGATCTGGCTGCTTGAACAAATCAAGATCAAACAGCCGCATGCCCTGCTCATCGCTGGGGATATTTTTGATGTCATCAATCCGGCTTCAAGTGCACAACGACAGCTGTATCAGTTTCTTGCTGATGCGCATGAGCTGGCACCCCATATGCAAACCCTGATGATTGCCGGTAACCATGATTCAGGTTACCGGATTGAACAGGTACAGCCTTTACTGACCAAATTTAATGCCAAAGCGGTGGGGATTGTCGGCCGAACCTCGACCAATCAGCTTGATCTGGACCGTCTGCTGGTGCCAATTTATGACCAGAACCGAACGATTGTGGCCTGGTGTCTGACCTTGCCCTATTTACGCAGCGCTGAAATTACCGGAATTAACGAACATACTCATAACAGTCAGAATGCCATCAGTTATCTGCATCAACAGCTGATCGCAGAAGCCAAAGCACGTAAGGCGCCCCATCAGGCTCTGATTTTAATGTCACATGCGCATATGCAAGGTGGTGAAACCTCAGATTCTGAACGCCCGATTATAGTGGGCAATGAAGAAGCGCTTTCAACGGCGCTGTTTGATGAAGTCATCGACTATGTAGCACTTGGCCATCTGCATAAGCCGCAAAAAGTAGGCCAAGCGCATATCCGTTATAGTGGCTCGCCAATTCCTCTATCCTTTAGTGAGATCAACTATTCGCATCAGGTGGTTGAAGTCAAAATTGATCCCGAGCAAAAGGCTGAACAGCGCTTTCAGTTTGCAGCCCTGCAAGTACCGCGTACGGTAGAACTGTTTAGAATCCGGGAAAATCTGGACAATCTGATGAATAAAATCCAGGCGCTACCTGCGGGTGAAATTGAACATCTCGCTGCCCGGCATTTTCTGGAAATTGAATACACAACCGATGCTCCGCCGCCAGTCGATTTACGTCAGCAGATTGAACAGGCGCTGCCAGTCAATCGTTATCGTCTGCTCAGGATCAGCCGGGTTTATCAGCGTCAGGCAGAAGATCCGGCGGATAGTTCCAAAATTGATCTGGCGCCTCCAACGCCGGAATCACTATTTTTTAATATCTGGGAAAAAATGGGCTATCGTCAGGACCATTCGATACAGCAGGATTTTCAGCAGCTGCTGGTCGAAGCTCAGCATGAACTTGCCCAAAAACAACAAGCTTAGGATCAGCCATGAAAATTATCCGTCTGAGCCTGAATAATCTGGCCTCGCTGGCTGGCACTCATCATATTAATTTTGAATCCAGCCCGCTGGCTTATGCAGGCCTGATTGCCATTACCGGAAAAACCGGCTCCGGCAAGTCCACCTTGCTCGATGCCATGTGTCTGGCGCTATATAACGAAATTCCGCGTCTGAAAGGTGCAACCGGTAGCCTTAAAGATGCGGGCGGCCAGGATGTCTCCATCAAGGACACCAAGAATATTCTGCGCCGTGGCTGCGTACAGGGTTTTGCCGAGCTTGAATTTATCGCTTTGGATCAGAAACGCTATACGGCACGCTGGGAAATCCGTCGTGCCCGGCAGAAAGTCGATGGTAATTTAAAAGTAGAACGGGCCATTACCTGTCTGGATGATCAGCGGGTGTTAAACCAGAAAATTTCTGAATGTACCCCACTGATTGAAAAACTGGTGGGCTTGAGTTTTGAGCAGTTTACCCGTGCGGTTCTGCTGGCTCAGTCTGAAGTCGGTGCCTTTTTAAAAGCCAAGGATAATGAGCGTGCCGATTTACTGGAATATCTGACCAACTCACAGATTTTCAGTCTGGTCAGCCAAAAAGCATTTGAAAAACATAGTGAAGTTAAACAGAAACGGGCTGATCTAGAAAAACAGATTGGCTATCTGGAGCTATTATCCGAAACAGATATTGCCACCTTAGAGCAGCAACATACTGCCTTAAAACAGGTGATTGAGCATTTTAACCAGAGTGAAAAAGTGCTGGACAATGATCTAAAATGGCATCGCCAGCAGCATTATTTATATACTGAAATTCAGGCCAAAAAAGAAATTTATATGGTTCAGCTGGATGCCGAGCAGAAGATGGCACCACAACAACAGCTGCTGGAACAGCTGGACCAGTTTCAGCAGATTCGGGAACAATTTGTCCAGCAACAACAGCTCCACAATCAGCGTAGCCATTTTCTGGCCGAGCAGCACAGTGTCGTTGCCGAGTTTTCAGCGATTCAGCAGCAACGTGACACTCAGCAGCAGAAGCTGCTTCAATTGCAGCAACAGCAACAACAACAGCAGCAAGAATTTCAAAAGATCAAACCCTATCTGGATCAGGGATTAAAACTGGATCATGAGCTACAGTCAGTGGGTGAGCAGTATAAACAGCTTGCAGCAGAGCAACAGACTTATAAAGCCCGGCAGATTCAGCCTGTACAGGAGCAAATCCTCCGGACCGAACAACAGTTACAACAGCTTCAGCTGCAATCTCAGCAGATTCAGGCACAACTCGAACAACAGAAATTTTTAGCGGCTTTTGATCATGAGCCGCAGGCCACCCTGCAACGTTTGCAGGAATATCAGGCACTGCGTGAAAAATTTATGCAGCAGTCTCCGGCAGTTTTTCAAGCTGGCCCCGCTGAACTGCAACAGCAGCAACAGCGCTTAGCTGAAAATTTGCAAGAATTCACGCAGCGCTATACCGATCTGGAGCAGCTCGAACAGCAATTACAGCAACTGCAAAGCCAGCAACAACAAGCCAGCATCCAACAGTTAAAACTGGAAAGCCTGATCCAGGCTGCCCAGAAAATGGCTGGACTTGAGGCTGAAAGCCAGCAACTGAATAGCCAATTACAGCAGCATCAAAATACCTTAAAGCAACTCACCACGGAACTGCTTCAGTTACAACAACAGCGCCAAGAAGCCGAACAGTCCTTTGAACAACTGCAACAGATGCTCGCGCAGCAACGCCTGTTACAGGCCCAGAGTGTGCAGGAATTACGCGCCCAGCTAAGACCTGATGAAGCCTGTATGGTTTGTGGCAGTCATAAACACCCTTTTGTGCAGCATCAGGAGTTACTGGAAAATGCCTTGCAGCAGCTGCATGATCAACAGCTTCAGGAAGCCCAAGAAAAGTTGCAGCAACAGACTCATGCATGGCAGCAGGCACAGATCCAGCAATCTCAATTACATACCCTGATTGAGCAACAACAGCAGCGCAATCAACAGCTCACCACCACACTGGCACAGCAAAAATTCCAGCTTCATGAAGAGATGCAACACTTTGGCTGGCAAGTGAATGCAAGCCAGAATACCGAGCAGCTACAACAGCAGCTTGGCCAGCATGCGATTCATCTTCAGCAAGAACAACAGCAGCTTGCACAACAACTCCAGACTCAGCAAGGTGACTGGAAACGCTGGCGTCAGCAACAACAACAACTGGATCAGCTGCGTTTGAGCATGCAACAGTATCTCCAGCTAGAACAGATGATTCAGCCCGTGCTGGCCCATTTGCCCGAGTCCCTGCAAAATGTCTGGGTCAAGGATACTGGCTCGAGCTGTCAGCAGCTGTCTCAGCAACTGCAACAGCGCCAGCAGCAATCCCAAGAGTTTAAAACCCTAGAAACCCACATTCAAAACCTCAATCAGCAACTTGAAAAAGCACGTGATCAGTTGATTCTGCATCAGCATCATGAGGGGCAGTTACAACAAAAGCTGGATACGGCGCTTCACCAGGGTAAAGCGTTACGTGAACAGCTGAATAGCCTGACTCTCAGTCATGCCGGACAAAGCTATCGCACGGCACAGGAATGGCGTGACCATCTGGAACAGCAGCAACACATACTGGATGAGCAGCTACGGGCACAACAGCTTATTGCCCAGCAACATGAGCAGCATTTGCAACAGGCTGAATTGAAAAAGCAGAGTATCAGCACCCAGATTCAGCAACTGCAGCAGCAGATTGAACAATGTCAGCAGGCGATTCAACACTGGCAAAGTCTGCATACTGATTTTAATCATGAGCATATCCAGCAGTGCCTAAATATTGATCTGCAACAGCACCAGCAAATCCGCCAGCAATTACAGCTACAGCATCAGACTGTAGAAAATGCCAAAACAGCCTGGCAGATTCTGGAAGAACAATATCAGCATCATCTGAAATCCAAGCCTGAACTGAGCTTTGAAGAAGTTGAACTACACTTAAATAAACTGGCTCAGGAAAAGGCTGAACAACAAAATGCCTTTAATGAAGTCGATACCAAGCTAAGGATTCATGTCAATAATCAGGTGACCTTGCAAAGACACCAGCATCAGATTGAACAGGTCAAAGCTGAAGAATACCGCTGGGGTCGGATCTATGACCTGATCGGACACAAGGAAGGCAGCAAATTCCAGAAAATTGCCCAGGAGCATCATCTGGATATATTGGTGGAATACGCTAACCAGCAGTTACAGCCGCTGGCACCGCGTTATCAGCTGTACCGGATTCCGGACAGTTTAAGTCTGGCCATTATTGATCTGGACATGAACAGCGAAGTGCGTCCGGTGCTCTCTTTATCCGGGGGGGAAACTTTCCTGGTTTCACTGGCCCTGGCTTTGGCGATTGCCAATATGGCCTCCGGCTCGATGAAACTGGAATCCCTGTTTATTGATGAAGGCTTTGGTACGCTAGATCCGGCCTCCTTGCACATGGTAATGAATGCTCTGGATCATTTGCAGAGTCAGGGCCGTAAAGTGGTACTGATTTCGCATGTTCAGGAAATGCATGAACGCATTCCGGTACAGATTCAGGTCAAACCGGTCGGTGCCGGTGCCAGTACAATCGAGATTATAGGTTAAAGATGACCCATCCGCCGAACCAGCTCTCGCCCTATTTCAGCTTACAGCTAGAGAGCTTGCGAGGCATCAGTGCGATAATAGTACTATTTAGTCACTGCTTTCAGGCCTTTATCGCCCCTTTTGATCTCAGCCTGTATTCCTGGGTGCGTCTGCTGGGTCAGGCCGCAGTCATGATCTTTTTTGTACTGAGTGGCTATTTGATCGGCACTTCCATCCAGAACCATTCCCGACGCTATGGGCAGTTTAATGTACGGCATTATGCGCGGCAGCGTTGTCGCCGGATTTTACCACCTTTTCTGTTTGCTTCTGCTTTAAGCTTGGTTTTATATATGCTGGCGCCTTGGTTTTTTGCTTCACAAAGCCATCATTTTCAGAACAGTTTTAGCATGATGATCCGGACTGACTATGACATTACAGCTCCAGATTTTATCGCTTCGCTGCTGTTTCTGAATGGCTTTATTGGCCCCACCGTATCTGCCAATGCACCCCTCTGGAGTCTGAGTTTTGAAGTCTGGTTCTATGTACTGGCCGGATTTCTGCCTTTTCTGAAAACCTCTGAACTCGCCAAAATCGGCTTTCTGCTTCTGTTCACTACGCTGTCGGTGTTGAATATCCAGTTTCTGTTTTATTTTCTGCTCTGGCTGACAGCATTCGCCAGTGCACACCGTCATCTCCAGCTCCATTTTTTAGACCGCTTACAAGCCATTAAATCCGCCCTGTTAGCTGTAGCCTTCATCATTGCCTGTCTGGATGCCTATCAATTTCAGGTGATTGAACAAACAAAATTTTACGCCACGCATTATTTTGTGCCTTTTAATATTTGCATCGGGCTGGCCTTTGTCTGCTGGCTGGTGCAGCTACAACAGCAGCAGAGCTGCTATCATCCGGTCTGGGTGCAATCTGCAAATTTTTCTTATACACTCTATGTCACCCATTTTCCATTACTGTTATTTATTTTAGGGGCTGTGCCTGCAACGCTGGCCTATGGTCTCGGTGGTGCTGTATTAGCGCTACTCGGCAGCATGTGTGGCTTAATCCTCTTTGCCTGGCTCATGGCCAAATGGCTTGAACCACAAAGAAACCAAGCGTTATCCAATACCCTGCAATAACGCTTTTTTTTGCCCAAAGAATCTGACCGGCTTTATTCAGCCTTTTTAGGACGCGCACCAAACAGCGCTGTTCCGACACGAACCATGGTAGAGCCAGCTGCAATCGCTTCGGTCATATCGGCAGACATGCCCATACTCAAAGTATCCCAGTCCTCAGGATGGGCATGCTGAGCCTTTACCACATCAAATAAGGCTTTGGCATCTGCAAAGGCCCGGGTATTTTCAGGGGCAGGAATCACCATCAGGCCGCGTAAGCGTATATTCGGTAATAGGCTGATCTGCTTCACCAGTTCGCTAAGTTCTTCAGGCTGACATCCATCCTTACTGTCCTGTCCGTCAATATTTACTTGTAGACAAATATTCAGTGCCGCTTGAGAATCGCGACGCTGATTGGATAAACGTTCGGCAATAATCAGACGATCCACCCCATGCACCCAGGCAAAATGTTCTGCCAGAGGCCGGGTTTTATTACGCTGTACATGTCCAATAAAATGCCACTCAATGTCCAGCGCTTTTAGAGCCGTGATTTTTTCCAGCGCTTCTTGCAGATAGTTTTCACCAAAGGCCTGCTGTCCGGCCTCATACATCTGCGCCAGGATAGCGCTTGGCTGAGTTTTGGAGACCGCCAAGAGTTGTACCGAATCCGGTTCACGTCCGGCCTGGGTACATGCGCTCTGAATCTGAGCTAAAACCTGATTTCGTGACTGTTGCAGCATATTCATTGATGAGGTTCTCATTTTGTCCTGATTTTTTTTCCTTGCTCGCCAACTAAGGGTTGGTTAAGCTGACGGAAAGCCTTATTATTCTAGCAAAATAAATAATATTTTAATGAAATTGGGGACCTGATGGATATCACAGAACTGTTAGCCTTTTCTGCTAAAAATGGTGCGTCAGATTTACACTTATCTGCCGGCTTGCCGCCGATGATCCGTGTAGATGGTGAAGTACGTCGTATTAACCTGCCTGCACTGGAACACAAGGAAGTACACAAGCTGGTTTATGACATCATGAACGATAAGCAGCGCCGTGATTATGAAGAAAACCTGGAAACTGACTTTTCTTTTGAAGTTCCAGGTGTGGCCCGTTTCCGTGTCAACGCCTTTAACCAGAACCGTGGTGCTGGTGCGGTATTTCGTACCATTCCTTCAAAAGTCCTGACCCTTGAAGATTTAGGCATGGGCCAGATTTTTAAAGATATCAGTGAATATCCACGTGGCCTGGTACTGGTCACCGGACCCACCGGCTCAGGTAAATCAACCACCCTTGCCGCCATGCTCGATTATATCAATGATAACCGTTATGACCATATTCTGACTGTTGAAGACCCCATTGAGTTTGTACACCAGTCGAAAAAATGTCTGGTCAACCAGCGTGAAGTCCACCGTGATACGCACGGCTTTAATGAAGCACTGCGTTCAGCACTACGTGAAGACCCGGATATTATTCTGGTCGGTGAGATGCGTGACCTTGAAACCATCCGTCTGGCCTTAACTGCGGCAGAAACCGGTCACCTGGTCTTTGGTACCCTGCATACCACCTCCGCAGCCAAAACGATTGACCGTGTGATTGACGTCTTCCCGGCCGAGGAAAAAGACATGGTACGTGCCATGCTATCAGAGTCTTTACAGGCAGTTGTTTCACAAACCCTGCTCAAAAAAAATGGTGGTGGTCGTGTGGCAGCACATGAAATCATGATCGGTATTCCAGCAATCCGCAACCTGATCCGTGAAAATAAGATCGCGCAAATGTACTCTGCGATTCAAACAGGTGCCAACTATGGAATGACCACACTGGATCAAAGCCTAAAAACCCTGGTTTCCAAAGGGATCATCAGCCCGCAAGTAGCACGTACAGCAGCCAAACAGCCTGAATCATTCTTATAAAAAACAGTTCATTATATTGGGGGCTTGAGCATGGACTTTAATGGCTTACTGAATTATATGGTAGAGAAAAAGGCCTCGGATCTGTTTATTACAGCCGATGTCGAACCTTCCATCAAAATTAATGGCCAGATTGTGCCGATTGGTTCGGTAAAATTACCAGGGGCTGCGGTGGGGCAACTTTTAAACTCCATCATGACTGAAAAACAGCGCAAAGAGTTTGCAGAAACCCGTGAATGTAACTTTGCGATCAGCAATCCGGACAAGACTGCGCGCTTTCGTGTCAGCGCTTTTCAGCAACGCGATCAGCCGGGCATGGTCCTGCGCCGGATTGAAACCGTAATTCCCACCATGGACCAACTGAAGTTGCCACCGATTCTTAAAGAACTGGCAATGACCAAACGTGGCATCATCATTTTTGTAGGGGCCACTGGTACAGGTAAATCGACCTCACTGGCCTCGCTAATTGGCTACCGCAATGAAAATTCCAAGGGCCATATCATTACCATTGAAGATCCGATCGAATTCGTCCATCAGCATAAGGGGTGTATCATCACCCAGCGCGAAGTCGGGATTGATACAGACTCCTTTGAAATCGCCCTGAAAAACACCCTGCGTCAGGCACCAGATGTGATCCTGATTGGTGAGATTCGTTCCCGTGAAACCATGGACTATGCAATTGCCTTTGCCGAAACCGGCCATCTGGTCTTTGCGACCCTGCACGCCAACAATGCCAACCAGGCCATTGACCGGATTATCCACTTCTTTGAAGCAGACCGTCATAGCCAGCTGTTTATGGATCTATCCTTAAACATGAAGGCCATCGTGGCGCAGCAGCTGATTCCAACAGTGGATGGAAATGGTCGTCGGGCAGCCATCGAACTTCTGATTAACTCTCCTCTGGTGGCAGACCTAATCCGTAAAGGTGATGTGCATGAGATCAAGGACCTGATGAAACGCTCGCGCGAGCTGGGCATGCAAACCTTTGACCAGGCACTTTATGATTTATACAAAGCCAAACAGATCAGCTATAAAGATGCCCTGAAACATGCGGATTCACCAAACGACCTGCGTCTGCAAATTAAGCTGTCTGAAGAAGGCGGCGAGCATTTATTGCGTGCCAATTCCAATATCACCTTTGATGGTCAGAGCTGATCATTTAAGAGCCATAAAAAAAACAGGCTTCTTATGAAGCCTGTTTTTTATTTTAAGCTGAACCGGGATTATTTTTTACGGTAAGCTTCCTGACATTCAGAGGCATCACAATAACCGTATAAATTAAGCGAGTGACCGGTTAGCTCGAAGCCGAACTCCTGAGCCACGTCATGCTGCTCTTTTTCAATAGTATCATTAATAAATTCAACAACTTTGCTACAATTCACACAGACCAGATGGTCGTGATGGTCTTCCTGCATAATTTCGAAAACGGAATGATTGTTTTCAAAATTATGACGTTCAATAATTCCCGCGGCTTCAAATTGCGTTAACACACGATACACAGTTGCAAGACCGACATCTTCTCCCTGTTCGAGTAAAGTCTTGTAAATATCTTCCGCACTAAGATGATGCTGTTTAGAGTTTTCTAATAATTCTAATATTTTAATTCGTGGAAGGGTGACTTTCAGTCCAGCTTTTCGTAAATCTTGGTTTGAAATAGGCATGTAAAAAGGTCTCTCAACAAAATCAAAGTTGGAATATAGGCAACAAAGTTTAGATGCAGTATGATCTATCCTTGGATCAAATGCATCATAATTAATTGGGATAGTGTAGCAAAATGCAAAAACTCATGTTGACGTTATTCGTCACCTCACTGCTGGTCGGCTGTTCGGCATTAGGTGTCTACAAAGTAGATATACCGCAGGGTACTCCTCTCACTCAAGCGCAGGCTTCCAAAATCCAGGTGGGAATGAATCACCAACAGGTACGTTTCTTGCTCGGCAGCCCAACGGTGACAGATCCAATGAATCCTTTACGCTGGGACTACATCTACAACTATACCCCGGGAACATATGCCAAAAAGGCCAAGATCCCAGCCGCCCAAGGCCAGCATTTAAAAATCTACTTTAATGAATCTGGGGTGGTGCAGCGGATTGAAGGTCTGGAAACAATTCCAGCATCTCAACCCGGTTTACCAGGTTCTAAAGAAGCAATTTTAAACGCACCTCCACTATAGTCGGTTTTTCATAAAAAAGCCCCTGAATTTTCAGGGGTTTTCCGATTAACTCAATTGATCTATCAAATTACCAGCAAATACACCGAATCAGTCGTCAGTTCCTAGGAAGATGTCTTGAGTTGCTTAAAACGGTTTCCCTTGGCATAACGGCCCACCGGATTTTTCTCTGCACGTTTACGGCGTATATCCTTGGGATTAATGGTCAATACACGATAAATTTCTACACGATCCCCGGCAGCCAATGGCTGCTGCTGATTCTGCAAACGCATTCCAAAAATTCCCAATACCAGCGGCTCAGGCAAAGTAGCCTGCTGTGCAATTCTACTTTGCTGAACAGCATCCAGCGCAGTCATTCCAGCCTGAAAAGGCAATGCAATATGAAACTGCTGTTCCGGGGTGGCATAGGCCACCCAGACCATGGTCTTACTCATCACACCCACTGTCCGATCACAGCCAGCAATGCAATGATGATAGAAAGCGGCAGGACGACACGCACCGCAATACGCCAGATATTATAAAAAGCTTCATTGCTGAAATTCATAGACTTACGTAAATGACTAATCTTCATGATCCAGCCCGCAAAAATGGCATAGATCAGACAGAGGAGCAGCCCCCAGATAATTAACAAGCCATTAAACACCGGAGCTGTATTTGGAATAAGCCAGATCAGAGTCGCTACACTTAGAATCAGCCATTGCATGGCGATATTTAGCTGACGTTGTTGCAACTGCTCACGTGCCATTTGCAGTATAAATGCGGCAGCAGCCACAATTGCTGCGCACAAGGTCAAAGCTGAAATTTGTGCCTTAACAGCAAAGAAAGCAAAGGCCACCACGGCCAGCAATTGTGCGATCCAGATTGGCAGTACAGTTTTAGTTGCAACAGATTGCTCTTTTACACTTGCAAGGCTGGACTGCCAGTACAGTCCCATTCCCAGACCACTGGCCACCAAAGCCAGTACCGTTGCATTGCCCCACTCTGAAAATTCAATTGGGGTAATTTGCCAGGCAGGTAGTGCCGTTCCCTGTATATGGGCAAAGGCCAGCGAAGCCAATACCCCGATGGTACTCAGCAGCAGTAAAATTTGACGGGGAAGCAAAGAGAGCGCCAACGCGAATACGGCAAGGCCTGCAAACAGTATTTGCGGCGCAACGTCAATCGCCGCAACGCTGAGTAAACCACTGGCGTTGTTGAGCATGGCACCGGCTAAAAATGGAATAAAGATCACGCCAAGCCAGCCAACAATACGCCATTTTTGTGATGCATCCGCTTCCCGGGTCAAACTTGACAGCGCTTGCACGGCGGTGGTTTTAGAGCGTTTGGCTAAGGCAATTTCCAAATAGCAAACGGGAAGCGCCAGAATCAGCATGGTGCCTAACCAGAGCATCCAGAAATCCAGCTGACGATCAGTCTGTATACCTGTTATCGGTGCGAGCGTCGCGATGATAATAAACGATAAACAGAAAGCCATCAGCGGTGATAACCATTTTGACATAGCTTTGTCCTGCATGATGCATTCCTATAAAAACCTAGCGCTATTTTGCCTTGTGAGGCCATGAAAATCAAAAACAAAAAAGCAAATCACCAAGACAGTGATTTGCTGCGCGAACTTATTATTAGAATTTTAATTTTTTTTATCTCAATCTATGCGGAGTTCTTCCAGATTATGAGAAGAAACGGGCAAACCAGTTTTTACCTTTTTTCTTTTCTTTCTCTTTCAGAATCCCGATCATATTTTCTTTGACTGCCCCCACATAATCGGCATCATCATGCTGAATATGGTTAATCAACCATTTAGATAATACTTCATGCAATTCCGCTTCAATCGAATGCCCCATTTCAAAACGGTCACGATAAGATTCGATTTTTTTAATAAACAGGTCATGTACACGTTTATGTGGTACACGATATTTATAACCTGCTTCTTCTTGCAGAGATTCTTCGAAAGTAAAATGTGATTGGGTATAATCAATAATATTTTCCAGAACCTGTTTAATCCGATCACGATCACTATCGGCATCTAGGTCATCAATCTCATTGATATAATCAAGAATGCGTCTATGCTGATCGTCAATCACATCGATACCAGTATTATAATCTGGAATCCATTTCATTTTCATTACGACCACCTATTCATATTAAGGATTTATCACATAAATACAATCATATAGGGAATACCTATAAATAAAAATCAAGTAAATTAGTCGGCTTTCGGTATTATCGCGAACTATTAACACAAACCCTTGTTTCTTATAACTAATACATTTTAAACCCGACCAAAATCATAAAGTATTTTTTAATCAATCCATTGGTTTTTAATATTATATTTTTCATTTTATTGATAAAAAAACAGGAGTAACTCCACTGCTGTCCCATAGTTTGCTTTAAATAAAAAAACCTGAGTCCTAACAGTTAAAATATGAGTGCAAACAAACACTTTAACGACCAGGATTCAGGTTTTGTCACATCAGAATACCGTATTTCATGAGCTAATTAAACCTGTTGTGCGACAGGATTTTGAACAACTTGCTAAAGTACACCATGTTGGACAGAAATTTAGAGCGGCTTCCCGGTGGGATCAGTTTATTGCCATATTGATGTCTCAATTCTCTTGTAGGCAAAGTCTGAGAGATATTCAATCCAATTTGGAGTGCCAACAGGAAAAGCTAAGTCATCTCGGAGCAAAGTCTATTCCCCGAAGCACGCTGGCACGAATCAATGAGCAGCAGCCTGCTACCTTGTATCAACAGCTATTTTACAAGTTGCTTAAATACTATGAACACTCAAAAGTAGCTCATAAATTTCGCTTTAAGAATCCCTTGTATTCCTTGGATGCCAGTCATATTGACCTGTCGCTTTCCTTATGTGAATGGGCCAAAGTTCACGACTCAAAAGCCAGCATGAAACTCAGTATAGGATTGAATCACAGCAATGATATTCCTGAGTTTGTTGCAGTTGAAAATGGCAAAGAAAATGACATGGTACAAGGCCGCAAATTCCAGTTTCCTGCTGGCAGCATTGTAGTTTTTGATAAAGGCTATGTCGATTACCAATGGTATGCAAATCTGACTGCTCAAAACATTGGATTTGTCACACGTTTTAGGCCTAAATCTGTGTATCAGGTGATCCAGCAACATCCAGTGCTTGAATCCAAAGGTATTCTAAAAGATGAAACCATTCAGCTGAATAGCGCACATGCCCTAAAAAGAAAAGCCCCAGTGTTAAGAAGAATTGAATATAGAGATCAGCAAAGTGGCAAGCACTTTAGCTTTCTCAGCAATAACTTTCATTTAGCCGCCTCCACCATTGCGGCGATTTATAAAGATCGTTGGAAAGTTGAGCTGTTCTTTAAGGCGATTAAGCAGAATCTCAAATTAAAAGCGTTTCTAGGCCGCAGCAGGAACGCAATTCAGACACAAATCTGGATTGCGATGATCGCCTATTTATTGGTGAGTTTCGCTCGACATTTAGGAAAAACAGGTTGGACAGTTCAACGTTTACTCAGAATAATTCAAGTGAATTTGTTTGAAAGAAGAACTTTAAAAGCTTTATTTTCACCCGATAAAATACCCATAAAACAAGAGGAAGCTCAAATGAGCTTCCTCTTGTGAAAAATTGTGGGACAGCAATGGGAGTAACTCCTGTTTTTTTAAAATTTATTCTTGAAGATACTTTTAAATATCTATATTTATCCATATAAACGAATTATCTACAGACCCCTAATATAAATCAGCTTTAGTCATTCGCTTTAAAGAAGGATCCAGTCTTTCACGTTCTAAACGCGCAATATGGGTCACTTCAGACCGAACTCTGGCGCCATCCCGGAACAGAATCATTTCCCCCGGCTGAAATGCTGTCCACTGCTCATTTTGGGTCAAAGGTTCCGTGGTAATCACAGCGACCCGGTCTTCAGGAGTAGTCACCTGACTAAAGTCCACTTCGACATCAATATCAATCAATTGGGCAGGTTTAAAAGGATATTCCCGCACCAGCCAGTGTAATTTGGTTACCGCATAGCTAAACAGGGCTTGCCCATTTGACAGGCAGAAGTTAAAGGTTCCATGCTCGGCAATGGGTGGTGAGATTTCAAGCAATAAATCAAAAATCTGATCCAGCTTTGGTTCGTGGTAGCCAAAACGTTTGACCAGCTGATCCAGCAGATAGCAAAAAGCATACTCACTGTCGGTATTGCCCACGGGTGTAAAGCGGCCACTCAGCTCGGGAGAAAAATGATGTAAATCACCATTATGGGCAAAAATCCATTGCCGCCCCCACAGCTCACGGCTAAAAGGATGAGAATTTTCCAGGCTGATTTTACCTTGGGTCGCTTTACGGATATGCGCAATCACATTACGGGATTTAATCGGATAATTGCGAATCAGCTCAGCAATCGGTGACTCGACAGCAGACTGGTTATCGACAAACAGACGACAGGCTTTATCTTCAAAAAAAGCGATTCCAAAACCATCCGAATGATCGGAAGTAATACCTGCACGCTGGGAGAATCCACGAAATGAGAAGGTAATATCTGTGGGAGTCGCACAGTTCATTCCAAGCAATTGGCACATAGTCTTGGTTCAGCTGTTGGTTAATTCAGAAAAGTTATTGTGCATGACTCCTCAGCGCATTTCAAATATCTCTTTTAGATCAGCGCTGTAATGCTCTGCAGCACTGCATTGACAGAAAGCGGGATATATTATTGTTTTATTGAGCCATGCACTTTCGATCTCTAAGCATTCAAAACCTGAAGGTTCGAGAATTTGCCCAGTTTGGCTAAAACATAGGATCAAAAAGAGCCTCAAGGGAGGCTCTTTAAAATTTTAAAATAATGTCTTAAGCACAATGTGGCTTAGAACGGTTGGTAATCAAGGTTCCTACCCCGTGATCGGTAAAAATTTCCAGCAAGCTGGCATGTGGAACACGGCCGTCGACGATATGCGCACTGACCACTCCACCTTTGACTGCATCTAGAGCGCATCCAACTTTAGGAATCATGCCACCATAAATCACCCCGGTTTCGATCAGGCGATCTACTTCCTGTGTGCTCAGACCAGTCAGCAGTTTTTTATTTTCATCCAGTACACCGGTGATATTGGTCAGCAGGATCAGTTTTTCCGCCCCCAGGGCTTCTGCGACTTTGCCTGCCACCAGGTCGGCATTAATATTGTAAGTATTGCCTTCTTCATCTACGCCAAGCGGAGCAATCACTGGAATAAAGTCGCTGTTGGTAAACATTTCTAGGACATCGGTTTTTACCCCAACGACTTCGCCGACCAGTCCGAGATCAATTTCCTCAACCGAGCCATCATCTGCCGTTTTTTTCATGAGCAGCTTTTTGGCGCGCAGCAGATTCCCATCTTTACCGGTCAGGCCAATTGCCCGGCCACCGTGCTGGTTAATTAAATTCACGATAGATTTATTGACACTACCGCCCAGCACCATTTCAACCACTTCCATGGTCGCCGGGTCTGTCACACGCATCCCATCAATACGGTCAGATTCACGCCCAAGCTGTTTTAACATGGAATCCACTTGTGGACCGCCCCCATGCACCACCACCGGATTCAGGCCGACAGTTTTCAACAAGACGATATCACGGGCAAACGAACTTTCCAGCTCAGGATCCGTCATTGCGTTACCGCCATATTTGACGACTAGAGTCTTTCCTGTAAAGCGTTGGATATACGGCAAAGCTTCTGTCAGAATTTGTGCTTTGTCGATGCCGGTCTGCTGATTTGGCATTCGCCTCTCCTTATTGAGCATCTAAAATGTCTTGCGCGATTTCTGGATAACGGTCCCGCAACATGCTTACAAACAGATGACGGATTTCATTCAGACGCTGAGCACTGCTGGCGTCAAAGCGTACTGTAAAATATTCACCTGTATTGGATGCCCGAATGATGCCAAAACCGTCCTCAAAATCAAGACGTATCCCATCAATTGTAGTCATTTGTGCATTGAATTGTTGAGATTGCTGCTCGACAAGCTCTAAAAGCTCACTAGCCTGAATATCACGGGTCGCAATATAGAGGTCTTCTGTGCCATAGCGTTTGGGATAGGCCTGTAATACCTGAGCGAAACTTTGTCCCGTCTGGTCAAGATATTCTATGACGCGTAGCGCAGCATATAGCCCATCATCATAGCCGCAGCCCCGTCCGTCATTAAATACATAATGACCGGCATATTCTCCCCCAAAAACAGCCTGATTCTGGGAATGAGCCAAATATTTACGTAAAAAGGAACTTCCCGTGCGGATCATCACTGCTTCACCGCCTAGCTCCTGTACAGTATTACGAACCAGGGTCGAACATTTCACGTCATAAACAAACTGTTTTGCTTCTGAACCGGTCAAACAGATTTTGGCAAATAAGCACAGCAACTGATCAGCACTAATGATATTTCCCAGCTCATCTACCAGAACCACACGATCCCCATCACCATCCAGGGCAATTCCTATATCGGCTTGTTGCTGAATAACCGTCTGATACAATGTTTTCAGATGTGCTTCCTGAGAAGGGTCCGGCGCATGATCCGGAAATTCACCATTCGCCACACAACGCAAAGCCGTCACCTCACAACCCAGCTTTTCCAGTACCAGCTTGGCACAGCGACCGGCCGAACCATGCAGGCCATCCAGTACGACTTTAAAATTTTTCTTTAGCTGAATATCTTGCAAGATTGCATACTGATATGGCAGGCAAAATTCTGGCGCTATCAAGTGGGGACGTTGAGGGATGTTGGCAAGTTCGCTGTGGCAATGCTGTTTAGCCAGTTGCGCCACATTTTGAATCATCTGCGGGCAAGGCGGTTCACCGGAAATAATCCATTTAATTCCATTATCCTCTTTGGGATTATGGCTGGCCGTTACCATCACGCCATTACCGTCGAACTGACGCGCCGTAAAATACAGCATCGGGCTGGAACAGCAACCGATAATGGTGGCTTTTATCGAATACTGACCAAAAATACGTTGAAGAATTTCGGCAAAGGCGGGGCTGCTGATCCGGGCATCATATCCAATTGCTACCCGAGTCTGTGCAGCAGCACGATATTGCTGGGCAAGGCCATGGGCAATCGCGTCAATTACACCCGTACTAAGTAAACTCACTTTCCCCCGGATGTCATAGGCACGAAAAATATGCAGAGGAAATGGATGATTCATAGATCCCATATAATCTTCTTTTTACTATCAATTTAATGCTGGCAGGATAAAATAATGATTTAATCATTATGACTTTAAACAGTATTGTTGTTTTAAGACTGCATACTTTTAGCTCATTTTAATGTAACAATCAATTATACAAATATAGTTATTCAGCTTTTATAGAGGGAATTATATACAAAAAAGTCTAAAAAAATATTTTTAACCTGAGTTCGATGAAATCCACTTAGCCTTTTAACATATTTTGGAAAGTTGGCTTATTGGGATTCAAACAATAAGCCACTACAGCAGCCATGATATTCACCATGAAGTTATTTACCGAACGATGACGTGAATGTTCAAGTTGATGTAAATTTTTTAATTGATCATTCACTGTCTCTATTAATCCTCTTCTGCAAAGCAATTGTTTTTCTTCTTCTGTTTGGATAGGTTTGTTTTTCATATTCCGACGTGATGGGGTCAATATTTTCAGTCCTCTTGCTGCTAAAACTTCGGCTTTTGCTTTGCTCAAATAGCCTTTGTCTCCGAGTAGGATCCCTTTTAATTCTTGAGTTAAAGAATCTAATATAGCAACATCATGAACATTTCCTGATGTCAGTTTGAGGTTAATTATTTCACCTAAATTATTGATAACCAAATGTAATTTAAAACCATAAAACCACCCCGTACTACTTTTTCCACGACCTGCCAAACCTTTAAATACACGATGCCTTTTAATCCGAAGATTATGGCAAACTACCAATTTAGTGGAGTCAATGATACTGATTCCCGTATCTTTTCCTTTTACTTGATGGAAGAAACTACTCAGAGCCTGCAAACAACGGGGCATAATTTCAATAAATCGGTTGTAGCTAAGCAGTTTAGGAAAAGCAGATTTCCAGAATGGAACGATCATTTGGCAATAAAAATATTTGAAGAATCTAAACCCGGATTGATGAAATAAAATGACAATGGTCATTGCTTCAGACAAGCTTAAAGCTGACTTTTTTAGCCTGGATTTTTGATCAGAAATTAAAGCTTTCTCTAAAGATTTATTAAATTTTTTGCAGAAATCATCCAAAATACAAAATAATTCGGTAATATGATCCATTGAAAAGCCTTGTTTTATAACATTTTGTCTTGATAACCAATATGTTACAAATACAAGGCTTTTTTTTATACTCTTTTTTATATCGAACTCAGGTTATTTTTAGTAAACATTAGACTTCTTTCATAAGTCATTTTTTACTCAGTTCTAAATTATAGATTCCCGCAATTAGATTGAATCTTAATCCTAGTCTTTTGCCTCGATTGCGATATCGTTCGGCAAGGATCTTGAAAGTTTTCAAACTGCCAAATACATGCTCAATCCCAATTCTTCTTTTATTGATTTCCTGATTATAGGTTTTTAATTCAGGATCCAGTTTACAACGCTTCTTTGCTTTTAATGGCAACAAGCTATTTGGATACACTGTATAAATTCCCTGATAACCCTTATCTGCAAGGATAAATGCACCTGCAGGAATCTGATTCGAGTTACGTTTGAAGAGTTCGAAATCATGTACGGCACCACGACTCGTACATAAACTCAGGATTTTTTGAGTTTGATAATGAATGATGGCCTGTACTTTGAAGGTGTGGGTCTTTTTCTTGCCGCTATAGCTTTTCTTCTGTTTTTTTAGGCCTTTGGATTGGAATTTCTGTGGCATCTACAATCACCACATTCCAGTCAATGCCTTCGCCTTCAGGCAAATGCTTGGGTAAATTAAATAAATTGGACTTGATTAAGCAGTCCTCTACATGACGTACGATTCTTGAAGCAGTGGGCTCTGACACGCCATAACTCGTCGCAACGTGAAATAAGGTTCGGTATTCCCGCCAATAACTTAAGCACAGGAGGATCTGATCCTCTAAGCTCAATTTAGGTGGTCTGCCTTTGGCAGGAACATGCATCTTCAATTGCTCAACCATTAAATCAAAGGTTGACCATGAGATACCGGTGTATCGCTTGAACTGTGTTTCAGAAAGCTTCTTTGAATCGATGTATTTCATCCGCAGATTATGCATGAATATTGAAAATTCCTCGGTACAAATAAGCAGCAAAAAGTAGATCGTTTTTTGATTTATGAAAGAGATCTATTTTAAGGTTTAATTAAAAGATTTTGATCAGCAATATATTGAGATATATGTTTATTGATTTTTTTGACCATAAAATGATCTGGTTAAAACAATTCACCAGATCATTTTATTTAGGTCATTTAAGCCTGACCGGTGTGACCAAAGCCACCGGCACCACGTTCAGTGGCTTCAAATTCATTGACCAGCTCAAACTGCGCTTGAACCACCGGCACCAACACATACTGGGCCAGACGCTCACCTGGCTCCAGACTAAAGGCAGTTTGACTACGATTCCATACCGATACCATCAATTCGCCTTGATAATCTGAGTCAATCAGCCCCACAAGATTGCCTAGTACAATCCCGTGCTTATGGCCTAGACCTGAACGTGGCAGAATTAGACCCGCAAAAGCCGGATCTTCAATATAAATGGACAGGCCAGTTTTTACCAGAACCGTTTGTCCCGGCTCAATAAGAGTGGTTTCTTCCACACAAGCACGCAAGTCCAATCCAGCCGAACCAGTTGTTGCATAGGTCGGCATTGGCCATTCTTGCCCCAGACGTGAATCAAGGACTTTTACCTGAACTTTCATGAATTACTTTTCCTGTGACGATCTATTAAAAACTAAGTATTACAAAACTAGCGCTTGATTAAGGCACGTAAATTTTCCAGATATTGCTGCGCCTGCAATTTTGGATCGATATTACCGGCCAGTTTTTTCTTGCGGCCCAGCCATTCCAGCTCATCTTCTGGCAGCTCATCCAAAAAGCGGCTCGGGGTCATCTGTTTCATTTGCCCACCCGCTTTACGCTGCTCGGCCAATGTAATAGTCAGACCCTGACGTGCCCGGGTGATCCCCACATACATCAGACGGCGCTCTTCCTCGACCGTTTCTGCAGCAATCGAGTTTTTATGCGGCAGAATTTCTTCTTCCAGTCCGATCAGATAAACATAAGGGAATTCCAGACCTTTGGAGGCGTGCAGGGTCAACAAGTTCACCTTGTCGGTGTCTTCTTCTTCCTGCTGCTGCTCAAGCATATCCAGCAATACCATTTTGCGGATGACGCTTTCGATATTCTTTTCATCGACATCTTCAGCACGGTTAATCAGGCTTTGAATACTGCTATACAGCACTTCAATATTATCCAGCTTGGTTTTTTCCTGGGCCAGTGTCGCGGCCGACTCCTTGACATAGTCGATATACCCCGCTTCGACCATCATCTGACGGATAATCGGTACAGGCTCATCATCGTCTAGCAACTCACGCGTGAAATTACTGATAAAGTCAGAAAATTCAGCCAGCTGTGTGGTGGCTTTTTTAGGAATGGCCATCGTCAGGCGCTGATCACCGGCTGCTGCCAACAAGGACAGGTTATTTTCCTGTGCAAACAGGCCCAGCTTTTCCAGCGTCACCGGACCAATTGCCCGCTTTGGCGTATTAATAATACGCAGAAATGCACTGTCATCTTCCGGGTTAATAATCACGCGTAAATAACTCATGACGTCCTTGATTTCTGCACGTGCGAAGAAAGACTGGCCACCAGACAGCTTGTAGGGAATCTGCATCTGGCGTAACTGGGTTTCCAGAATACGTGCCTGAAAGTTTCCACGATACAAAATCGCATAATCTTTCCAGTTTTTGCCATTCATCAGCTTATGAGTGATCAGGTCTTTGACCACGCGTTCGGCTTCATCATCGTCATTACGGCAAGTAATGATTCGAATAACCTCGCCGTGGCCTTTGTCTGACCAAAGCTTTTTATCAAAAATATGCGGGTTATTACCAATCACCGTATTGGCGGCTTTTAAAATACGGCTGGTTGAACGGTAATTCTGTTCCAGTTTGATCACTTTCAGGTTGGGGAAATCCTGTTGTAATAAGGCCATATTTTCTGGCTTGGCGCCGCGCCAGGCATAGATCGACTGGTCATCATCACCTACAGCAGTGAACTGCCCCATCACGCCGACCAGCAGCTTCACCAGAATATACTGCGCCGTATTGGTATCCTGATATTCATCGACCAGCAAATAGCGCACCCGGTTCTGCCATTTGTCACGGACTTCTGCATTTTCCTGGAGAAGACGCGTCGGCATCACGATCAGGTCATCAAAATCAACCGCGTTATAGGCACGCAAATTGCGCTCATAAAGCTGATACAAATGCGCAAACTGAACATCTTCTGCCGTTTCACAGGTGGTATGCGCCTGTTCGGGTGGAATCAGATCATTTTTCCAGTCCGAAATCATCTTCATAGCTTTGGCGATCAGCTCTTTGCTTTCAGCACCGGATAAATTGTCACGATGCATCAGATCCATCAGAATCCGTTTACAGTCATCAGCATCCAGAATCGAGAAGTTGGCCTTGAGCGGTGTGTGTTTAAGCTCCAGACGCAGCAGATTTAAACCAAAGGTATGGAACGTCGAAACCGAAAGACCTTTGGCTTCTTCTCGAGTTAACAGCTTGGTCACACGCTCTTTCATTTCGCGCGCCGCCTTGTTAGTAAATGTCATGGCTGTAATCCGGTGAGCCGGAATTCCGCAATGCTTAACCAGATAGGCAATTTTTCGGGTAATCACGGAGGTCTTGCCTGAACCCGCTCCGGCAAGTACTAACAAGGGTCCTTGAGTATATTTCATGGCTTCAAGTTGCTTGTCATTTAACTGACTGGCGAGTGACATAGGACTTCCTCTTCTAAATTCGGCTCCGATTATAGTCATCTCCGCAGCCGTTTGCCTAATCCAAATTGTGTTTTAGCAGTCAATGCGCTGTCATAAAAAAAACCACCCGAAGGTGGTTTTTCAATTTATCAGGGTGTGATAAAGAATTATTGAATCGCGTAAATGCTGATTTCTACACGACGGTTTTGTTCACGGCCTTCTGCAGTCGCGTTTGATGCAATCGGATTCGCTGAACCGTGACCTTGCGCATTAATACGTGCAGTTGAAATACCACGTGAAGCCATGTAGCTTGCTACAGATTGAGCACGCGCTTGAGACAGTGGAATGTTGATAGAATCATTACCCGTGCTGTCTGTATAACCTGTTACCAGAATACCGCTTTTGTTATCTTCCGCCAGCGTCTGGGCAACTTTGTCTAAAGTTGCATAGAAGTTAGGTTTAATATTTGCTTTATTTGTATCGAAAGTAATATTACCCGGCATGATCAGGCCAACAGAACCATCTGGATTACGGCCAACTTCTACACCCGTTCCAGCCATTTGCTGACGCAATTTTTTCTCTTTGCTGTCAAGATAAACACCCGCTGCACCACCAACAACTGCACCAATTGCAGCCGCACGGTTGTTTTGACGGCTGGTATTTGCGTTGCCTTTAGACACACCATAGCCCGCTGCAGCACCGATAAGCGTACCTAGAGCAGCTTTATCATACTCAACGCCACCAATATTATTACCTGTAGATTGACAGCCTGTCAGCGCTACCGCCCCTGCCACAACTGCTGAAATTACTAGTGCACGCATCGCATGCCTCCTTGTTTGTCTTTGTCGTATAAATCAGATAATGATTTAAAAATAATGGGATAACCATTTATTTTTTGTTAATAATAAACTTTTTAGCAACTTTTTGTAATGTTCATATGTAACTGTAACAACAAGTTTCACCACAGTTTCTTCATAGTTTAAGATCTGGCCTTTTCTATTTCCTCAACTCCTACTATATTGTTCAAAATATAATGAAATTTAAATGATTCATCTCTGGAACTGTTTGTATATGTCATCGAATAGCAAGCAAAAAATGACTTTAAAAAAACTGGCACGCGGCCTGACTGTCACTTCAGTTATGACTGGAAGCACTTTCTTTCATGGTCCTCCGGTACTGGCACTAGGTCTGACCAAATTATTCAAAAAATCATCCAAAGTGGATGAAACCAATATCAAGATCACCAACAGCTGGCTGGCGGTCAATAACTGGCTGATTGACCATGTCCTGAAAAATACCGACTGGCAGATCACGATTGATGAGTCTCTGGACCTGAATATGCAGGGGCGCTACCTGATGACCTGCAACCACCAAAGCTGGGTCGATACCACCGTCAATCAGTATTTTGGCCTGACCCGGATGCCACTTACCCGTTTCTTTACAAAATGGGAACTTATTTTTATTCCATTTGTTGGCCAAGCGTTTAAAATCCTTGGGTTCCCGATGATGAAAAGGCACAGTAAAGAACAGATTGCCAAAAACCCGGCCCTGAAATATCGCGATATTGAAGAAGCGCGTCAGGCCTGTGAGCAACTGGTCAGCCAGCCCTTTACCTTGCTGAATTATCTGGAAGGCACACGTTTTACCCATGAAAAGCATGAGCAGCAAAAATCGCCTTATCGCTATTTGCTCAAACCCAAGGCCGGTGGACTGGCGTTGGCCCTGAATATTTTAGGTGACAGGATTGATGCCTTGGTGGATATGACGATTGTCTATCCGGACGGTGTGCCGGGTTATGGCGAATTCTGGCTGGGTGAAGTACCGCGCATTGCCGTGGATTTGAGAAAAATTGACATTCCAGATTGGGTGCTGGGCGGTAATTACGAGGATGATGCCGAATATCGTGCCCGTTTCCAGCAATGGGTCGACCAGATTTGGTCCGAAAAGGATCAACGAATTGAACAAATGCAGCAAGCACTTGTAGCAGCTTCTGCCTGAGAGATTATGAAGAACGACAAAGCGGACACTGTGTCCAGCTCATTTAAGTTTATCCGCAAGGGCTCTTGGGGCTGGAAAATTGCACTGCTCTACGACATCTTCATGATGGCGCTGATCATGATCAATCTGTTCTGTCTCAGTGCCAATGCAATTCTAGTAAGTGATTTTGGTCAATGGCTATTTGATTTTGCTCAGGTACCTGAAGTCTTACAGTTTTATAAAAGTGAATTACGGCCTTGGGTTATTATTACTGAAGGCTGGTTTACCACTTTTTTGATCATTGAGCTTCTGGCACGCTGGCTCATTGCAAGCCTATTAAATCATCATCGCCGCTGGTGGTTTTTCCCTTTTGTGCACTGGTACGAAGTTCTGGCAATTATTCCGCAATTACGTTTCCTGCGTCTGTTACGGGCTGTGACCATCGGCTATAACCTGCACAAGCATGGCTATAAAGTGATTCCTGATTCCTGGTACAAGCGTGGTCATTTCTACTATAGCCTGCTGATGGAAGAGCTTTCCAGCCGGGTGGTGTTAACCGTACTGGATGGTATCCAGCGGGAAGTCACTACTAGTACCTCGCATAAACAATTAATTGATGAGCTAATTGAACAGCACCGTAAATTACTGGCTGTTGCACTGGCTGATATTTTGCAGGAGTCCCTGGGAAGAGAATTACAGGCTCAACGTTTAGGCATTGCCAAAAATGTGGGCCAGATCGTGAATCAGGCCATTGAAGATACGCCTGAACTTACCCAGCTCCTCCGGCTGATTCCCATTGTTGGTGGTCGGATTGAGCAGCAAATTCAAAGCATTGGACAACGTCTTGGGGAAAATATTACTCAGGGGCTGATTGATCCCTTTACATATCGTGATGGTTCACAGGACAATCCGACTTTTGCCCTGATTTCCGATAAAATCAGCCAGATTCCGATTGAACACAGTCCTCATATTGATAAATTGGTCGAATCGGCTGTTTTTGAAACAATTGAAACGATCCGCAAACAGGTCAAGATTAAGCAATGGCAACAGCTCCTGGAAGAATATGAGCAAAATCAGCAGTCAATCAGTTAATGAATTTTTATTTATAGAATTCATGAAAATTGGCGTCTACTGTTCGTCTAAAAAAATAACGTGGATCGCTAGAGAATTACTCAAATTTGTTCTAGGATTTGTACTATTTACAACATTGCTTCGATATAAACCAGCAGGTCAGAAGTATTAAGGAAGAACTATGGCTGACATACGGATAAAAGGCAGAATGGTCAATGCGCTGCGCATTAGCCTGGACACAAATGATCATCATGCCATCCGCCAGCAACTTACACCCAAATTACAAGCTGCATTTCCACCGGGTACTTTGGCAGTTATTGAAAGTTCAGTCGACCAGGAACTCATTGCCCTGATCCAATTGCTGATTGATCTGGAAGTCCAGCCAATGGCTGTGACTGAAGGTATTTTAGGTGATCAGGCCCGCGCCATTCAGTTCCCGGTGCTACCCCCTGATCGCCAAATGCAAGAGATTAAAGCCAGCAAGGAACAGGTGGTTGAGGTGAAACCTGAAGTGGCCGATGACCAGCAGGCAGATTCAGCACCCGTCATTGCCCATGTGACGTCTTATCATGATGAAATCTTGCGCACCGGCCAATGTATTGTGCAGCATCAAGGTGACATTATTATCACCGCCGGAATCAACAGCGGTTCAGAAGTGATTGCATCAGGCAATATTCATATCTATGGTAGTGCGCGTGGCCGGGTAATTGCAGGTGCAGGTGGCAATCATGCAGCACGTATTTTCTGTCATGCACTTGAAGCAGAGCTGGTTTCGATTGCAGGAACCTATTGTGTGGCCGATGACATTCCAGCACATGTATTGAAAAAATCTGTGCATATTTATTTGAATGATCAACAAGAGCTTGTATTTGAGGCTCTACAATTTTAATGTATAAATAAACACCAAATAACCCCCATTTTTTATAGGGGATTTGAACCATAACAGGAGTGGATTCGGTGGCGAAAATTGTTGTCGTAACATCAGGCAAAGGTGGTGTAGGTAAAACTACAACAAGTGCATCTTTTGCAACAGGTTTAGCCCTACGTGGCCACAAAACTGTGGTAATCGATTTTGATGTAGGCTTGCGTAACCTAGATTTGATTATGGGCTGTGAACGCCGTGTGGTATATGATTTTGTAAATGTTTTGAATAACGAAGCACGACTACAACAAGCACTGATTCGCGATAAAGATATTGAAAATTTATATATTTTACCGGCTTCACAAACACGTGATAAAGACGCCCTGACTGACGAAGGTGTTCAGCGTGTTATGGATGAGCTGTCACAGGAATTTGATTATATTATCTGTGACTCCCCGGCAGGTATTGAGCGTGGTGCGATTCTGGCCATGTATCATGCAGATGAAGCCATCATTGTGACAAATCCTGAGATTTCATCAGTACGTGACTCTGACCGCATCATTGGCATGCTCGACAGTAAAACTAAAAAAGTAGAACAAAACGAAGGTCGTATCCGTAAGCATCTATGTATTACCCGTTTCAACCCGGAACGTGCTGATAAACAGGAAATGCTGACGATTGATGACATCTCAAAAGATATTTTACGTGTACCAACCTTAGGCGTGATTCCTGAGTGCCCAAGCGTATTACAAGCGTCTAACGAAGGTAAACCTGTGATTCACTTCACTGAGTCTGCTGCAGGTCAGGCTTATGATGATCTGGTTGCTCGCTTCCTCGGTGAAGAGCGTCCTTACCGTCATATTGAGGTAAAACCGAAGGGCTGGTTAGCACGATTATTTGGAGCGTAAACATGGCAGGATTCTGGAGTAAACTTTTTAGTAGCGAGGAAAAAGCCCCAAGCGCACAGACTGCCAAGGATCGTTTAAAGGTGATCGTGGCATCTGAACAGGGTTTAGGACGCCGTTTAAGTCAGGACAAAATTGACCAGATGAAAACGGAAATCATGCAGGTAGTCAATCGTTACGTCCGTGGCGTGGATGAGAATCATATTCAAATGCAGGTTCGCTCTGAGGCCAATATTGAAATGCTTGAAATGAATATCAATTTACCTGAAGAGCGATAATCTGATTTTTGATTGGTCAAGCAAATTGATTCAAGGCAGAATATGCGGCAGGCAGAAAAATATGGCTTTTCCCTGCCTTCAATATTTTGCCTTTTTCATGCCGAAGAATTAAATCGAGGAGATTGCGATGGCATTATCTCAACCTGCGACCTTTAACGAAGAATGGTCAGATGAGCGTGTATTTGCCTACCTGAATCAGCTTCCTCCTGCGGGTGTTCATGCAGATTTTCATGTGCTTTATCATGCCTTCAAACATATGCGCCCTTTGGACTATGAGCGCTTGTTGACCAAGTTTGTCGCTGATGGTCGTGATATTAATGCCACGAATCCTGAAGGTCAGCGTATTCATGATGTGATTGCAACTTTTCCGCGTCAAAGCGCCGAATTTCTGGCAGTCTTAGAAAAATTTGCCTGATGTGAATAATAAATAAAAAAGCCTGCTTTAAAGCAGGCTTTTTTTATGTACTTGAGCATTTCAGATTTACACCAGAATCTCACGCTTACCATTGGCACCCATAGAGCTGACAATGCCATTTTCCTCCATCTGGTCAATAATGCGGGCAGCACGGTTATAACCCAAACTAAACTTGCGCTGCAAGGAAGAGGTGGAAGCTTTACGGGTTTCCAGTACAAAGGCCACACACTGGTCATATAGGGCATCCCGATCAGAACCACCTTCGCCTCCATCTTCAAAGCCACGGCTGGATGGTTCTTCATCATAAGGCGTCAGAATTTCATCCACATAGTTCGGTGCACCCCGTTCACGCCAGGCATCACAGATCCGGTTCACCTCATCATCAGCAATAAAGGCACCATGCACACGCTCCGGCTCGATTTTACCGGGACCAAGAAACAGCATATCACCATGACCAAGTAAATCTTCTGCACCACCTGCATCCAGAATGGTACGTGAGTCAATCTTGGAGTTCACCCGTAACGCAACCCGGGTTGGAATGTTGGCCTTAATCAGACCAGTAATAACATCCACCGATGGACGCTGGGTAGCCAACAACAGGTGAATACCGGCAGCACGGGATTTCTGCGCCAGACGTGTGATCATTTCTTCGGCTTTTTTACCGACCTGCATGATCATATCTGCGAATTCATCTGCGACAATCACAATTGAAGGCAATGGCATTAAGCGCGGTGCGCGCTCTCCTGCGACCGATTCACTAGCTTTCCAGGTTGGGTCAAATAGCTCTTCACCATTGGCAATTGCTTCTTCGACCTTGCGGTTATAGTCACTCAGCTTACGGATTTTCAGGAAAGACATCAGTTTGTAACGGCGTTCCATCTCATTAACACACCAGTTCAATGCACTCACCGCATCTTTCATATCCGTCACCACTGGCGTTAATAGATGGGGAATATCATTATAGTTGGCCAGTTCCAGCTGCTTCGGATCAATCAGAATCAGGCGTAACTGGTCAGGCGTATATTTGAGCAGCATCGACAGAATCATCGAGTTCACCGCTACCGATTTACCTGAACCGGTCGTACCTGCGACCAGCATATGCGGTGCTTTCCCTAGATCGGCAATCACCGGATTGCCAGAAATATCCTTGCCCATTGCCATCGAAAGAATGCTGTTCGGATCTGTAAAGGCAGGAATGGTCAAAAGCTCAATCAAACGTACCATTTCACGGGTACTGTTCGGTACTTCAATGCCGATATACGGCTTGCCCGGAATTACCTCAACTACACGTACGGAGGCCATGGACATTGAACGTGCCAGATCACGGGAAATATTCGTGACTTTAGAGGCTTTCACGCCCGGGGCAAGATCCAGCTCAAAACGGGTGACGACTGGGCCTGGCTGAGCCTCTACCACTTTGGCCTTGACATTAAATTCCTGTAGCTTGATTTCCAGTAACTCGGATAAACGCGACAACTGTTCTGCGGTAAAATTTACTTTCTTGTTGGGGTCGACCTCATCCAGCAAATCCAGACCCGGCAAAGGTGATAAATCTTTACGGCGTTCAGCCACCTGCATGGCGCGTGACATCGGACGACCAGCGGCATCGGTCAGAGGTGCATCAAAGTCAAATTCGTCTTCATCTTGCGGCTTTCCAGCAGTTTCCTGCCAAGCGTCGATAAACTCTTCCTTAGACAATGCCTCATGCACTGCAGCATTTGTTGCCGCAGAGCTGACTACGGACTCTGCACGCTGAATCGGCGCCTGCACAAAGGCAGAAGATTGTGCATAGCTGGATGCACGTACTGGTTTGAGTTCATCTTCTGCAACCAGCAAATCATCCAGATCATCAAAATCCACTTCCAGCGCAGTATTCTCAACGCGACGGGCAACGCCGATTGATGCAGCTACAGGTGTAGCAGTGGCCGGTGTATTCTCAACCACTCTTAACGTTTTATTGCTACTTGCTGCCGTAAATGGGCTATGTACATCGCTTGCTGTTTTCCCTTGAGGCACAGCAGCCAGCAATTCATCAAAAATCGCGTTATCATCCCAGTCCAGCCCTGTTTTGTGCTGATGCGCCGGGCTTGGCTGTCCAGAAGCAGAAGCATGCGGGGCTTCAAACGCGGGCTGATGTTGCTCTTCTTCTGCCGCTTTAAGCAAGGCATCAATATCCTGCGCATGGCGCTGGTCTTCATTTGAATTCAAGGCACGCCACACCTCCCCTGTTGCGACCACACGGTCGGAATGCTGGGGAACTGGTATCGCAACATCAGGTTCCGGCTGCAGTACCGGCGCTTCAGCTTGAACTTCTTCTGTCTGTATCTGCTGCGCTTCTTTATGTGCAAAATCATCAAATAAACGTTCCGCCACCTGATCACGCACCACAGGATCAACGTCAACCAGTTTATGTTCCGGTGCAGCAGTCACAGGCACAATGACTTTCTGGGCAGCAGTTTTGGCGGCTTCTTTTTTGATGACCGGCGCTGTACGGTCAAAGTCTGACATGCCTTCTGGCACATTGCGATAAAAGAGATCCTGCAAATAGGCAGGCGTTGCTTTCAGACTGCTCCAGGTCTTGTTCCACTTCACGCCAAAAGCCAGCGTAAATAGCACCACCCAAAGCACCAGCAGGAAGAATGTAGCACCATAAACAGTGAGCAACTGCTCAAGGCTCTGACCCAGTTCGTAGCCTATAATTCCGCCTGAAGAGTTATCCAGTGTATCCGCAGGAACTTGCCAGAATAGAAACAGCAGTGCAGAACTGGTCAATAACAGGAAGAACTGGGCAGCATAGCGGAATGGACGATTCAGGAAGCTGTGCGGCCACCAGACCTGTATTGCCTCCACAAACAGATAGACAGGGAGCAGCAAACTGGCCCAGCCGAGAAAGCCGAATAACAGATCTGAAATCCAGGCTCCAGCAACGCCACTTGCATTGGAAACGGTCTGCGTATCGCTAGAGATATGCATCCATCCCGGATCAAATGGCGTATAGGTCACTGTTGCAAGAAACAGATAAATCCCAAATGAGACTAAAAATAATGTCATTACTAAGCGCTGTGCATAGGCACTCGACACCGCTGTCATATACTGTCCTGTAACCAATTCTTCATGAATATTCTTTTGCTTCTATGCTTGAAAAAAAGCGTCGCAATAAAATGTATATTATGCACCTGTTCTGTGAAAAAAGATGCATTATTGTGTAGGTCTTCTTTATAGCGCGATATAGCCCCAATCGATTTCACTGATCAACAATATCGACTTTAATCTCACACAACTTTTATACAGTTTCACGTATAATTCAATAAATTTCTAAATAAAAAAAGGATACGGCTGATGAGCGCACGTCACTCACGACTGATTATTTTAGGTTCTGGCCCTGCAGGTTATAGCGCAGCTGTCTACGCAGCGCGTGCTAATTTAAAGCCGACCTTAATCGCAGGACTGCAACTTGGCGGCCAACTGACCACTACGACTGAAGTCGATAACTGGCCTGGTGATCCTGAAGGCCTGACAGGTCCAGCATTAATGGAACGTATGCAAGCCCATGCAGAACGTTTTGGGACCGAAATTGTCTATGATCATATTAATGAAGTCGATCTGAGTCAGCGTCCATTTGTTCTCAAAGGTGATATGGAAGAGTTCACCTGTGATGCACTGATCATCTGTACAGGTGCAACAGCACAATATTTAGGTCTGGAATCAGAAGCAGCCTTTATGGGTCAGGGTGTAAGCGCCTGCGCGACCTGTGATGGTTTTTTCTATAAAAACCAGAAAGTGATGGTGGTCGGTGGAGGAAATACTGCGGTTGAAGAAGCCCTGTATCTTTCCAATATTGCTTCACATGTCACGCTGGTACACCGCCGTGACAGCCTGCGTGCAGAAAAAATTCTCCAATCGCAACTTTTTGAAAAAGAGAAAGAAGGCAAGATCAGCATTATCTGGAATCATCAGGTCGATGAAGTTCTAGGTGATGCACAATCTGGTGTGACCTCAGTTCGTCTTAAATCAACCCAAGATGACTCTACTCAAAACGTTGATGTGACGGGTATGTTTGTGGCGATTGGTCATAAGCCCAATAGCACCATGTTTGAAGGCCAGTTAGAGCTTCGTGATGGTTATATTCAGGTACAAAGCGGTACTGCTGGAAATGCGACCCAGACTTCGGTTCCAGGTGTATTTGCAGCAGGTGATATTGCAGACAGCGTTTACCGTCAGGCAATCACATCTGCAGGTTCAGGCTGTATGGCGGCTCTCGATGCAGAAAAATATCTCGATGCGATGGGCAAACTAGCCTAACCCATGAGAAAATCAAAAGCCGTCCATGTTGGGCGGCTTTTTTAGGTATGATAAAAATAGACTATTTTAAAATCAGGTGTTTGCATGCATTACCTTATACCTTCACAGTTTGTTTTTCCCGATCCGGTAGAAGTTGATCCTGAAGGCGAAGGCCTGATCTGTATTGGTGCTGATCTCTCCCCTGCTACCTTATATGAAGCCTATAGCCATGGCTTATTTCCTTGGTTTTCTGAAGGCGATCCAATTTGCTGGTGGAGCCCAGAACCACGCTGCATTATTCGCCCGCAGGATTATCACCCGAGTAAATCCCTGATTCGCAGTATGAAAAAAAAGGATTATCGGATTAGCATCAATCAGGCCTTTGAAAAAGTCATTCGGGCCTGCGCTTTACCACGCAGCTATGCCAATGAAACCTGGATCAGTGAAGACATTATTCAAGGCTATTGTCAGATGTTTACCGCCGGCTATGCTTATAGTATTGAAGTCTGGGATGAGACACAGTTGGTTGGCGGCTTATATGGCGTAACCATCGGTCAAGGCTGTTTTGGGGAATCTATGTTTAGTACCCAAACCGATGTATCGAAAATGGCTTTTTACACCCTGATGCTGATCGGACAGGAAAACCAGCTGCCCTGGATCGACTGCCAACTGGTCAACGATCATCTGCTAAGCTTGGGTGCCTGTACAATTTCTCGCCAGACATACCTTAAATCGTTACAAAATGTAATCAAACAGCCGGCAGTCAATTGGAAAAGCTATCAGGAAGGTGTATTTTCAAGTAAAACAATAGCGCAGAACGCGCGCTTAATCGAATGAAAATAAACAGAGGGTACTTGCCATGAACTCTTATCACCCTAAGTCCCTACTGAACGATTTACAGTATTATATTACGCCGCCACACGATTGCAGCTATTTGCCAAACAAATCAGCACGCATGGTTTTTCTCGATCCTTCGCACCGCATTGACGTCCTGACCTTGTCTGAACTCTCGCGTACCGGCTTCCGTCGCAGTGGTGATTTTGTTTATCGGCCCGAATGCCATCTATGCCGTCAATGTTTGTCTTGTCGCGTTCCTGTGCATGAATTCGAGATGAATAGTTCTCAAAAAAAGGCCTGGAAACGTAATCAAGATCTGAGCATGCGAATTACCAGCCCCGATCAGGCCAGCGATCTCCACTATGCTTTATACGAACGCTACATTCATGAGCGCCATGCTGATGGCGACATGTATCCACCGAGTCGAGACCAGTTTGAGAAATTTCTGCTGCAAAGCTGCGCAGAGAGCTTCTTTCTGGAACTATGGCAAGGTGAAGACCTGATTGCGGTATCCGCCTGTGATCTGCTGGATGATGGGATTTCAGCAGTCTATACCTTCTTTGATCCCGATGAAAACCGCCGCTCTCTCGGTGTATTTGCTATTCTGAAACAAATTGAACATGCAAAAAAAATCGGATTGCGATTTATTTATCTGGGCTATTGGGTGCCACATTCTTATAAAATGAATTATAAGTCCCGTTATCTGCCTTTAGAGTTGCTGATTGATGGGCAATGGCGTCGCCTGAATCGCCCATTAAGTGCTACAGAAATCGAACACTTGGGAAACTCCTTGATGACGACTTTGCCCAGCGGATGGAATCACCAGATCATTAAATAACCTGAGTTCGATGAAATCCACTTAGCCTTTTAACATATTTTGGAAAGTTGGCTTATTGGGATTCAAACAATAAGCCACTACAGCAGCCATGATATTCACCATGAAGTTATTTACCGAACGATGACGTGAATGTTCAAGTTGATGTAAATTTTTTAATTGATCATTCACTGTCTCTATTAATCCTCTTCTGCAAAGCAATTGTTTTTCTTCTTCTGTTTGGATAGGTTTGTTTTTCATATTCCGACGTGATGGGGTCAATATTTTCAGTCCTCTTGCTGCTAAAACTTCGGCTTTTGCTTTGCTCAAATAGCCTTTGTCTCCGAGTAGGATCCCTTTTAATTCTTGAGTTAAAGAATCTAATATAGCAACATCATGAACATTTCCTGATGTCAGTTTGAGGTTAATTATTTCACCTAAATTATTGATAACCAAATGTAATTTAAAACCATAAAACCACCCCGTACTACTTTTTCCACGACCTGCCAAACCTTTAAATACACGATGCCTTTTAATCCGAAGATTATGGCAAACTACCAATTTAGTGGAGTCAATGATACTGATTCCCGTATCTTTTCCTTTTACTTGATGGAAGAAACTACTCAGAGCCTGCAAACAACGGGGCATAATTTCAATAAATCGGTTGTAGCTAAGCAGTTTAGGAAAAGCAGATTTCCAGAATGGAACGATCATTTGGCAATAAAAATATTTGAAGAATCTAAACCCGGATTGATGAAATAAAATGACAATGGTCATTGCTTCAGACAAGCTTAAAGCTGACTTTTTTAGCCTGGATTTTTGATCAGAAATTAAAGCTTTCTCTAAAGATTTATTAAATTTTTTGCAGAAATCATCCAAAATACAAAATAATTCGGTAATATGATCCATTGAAAAGCCTTGTTTTATAACATTTTGTCTTGATAACCAATATGTTACAAATACAAGGCTTTTTTTTATACTCTTTTTTATATCGAACTCAGGTTAAATAGTATCTTTTTGCTGTTATGATTTAAATAGACTGGCAAAGTCATCCGTACAGGCTTTGACCATGATAATTGCATGCTCACGTGTGCCATCTGGATTTGGATAATAATTTTTTCTTAAATCAATCTGATGAAAACCAGACTTTTCATACAGCTTAATGGCAGCGACATTACGCTCACGAACTTCTAAAAAAATCTGTACCGGATTATTTTTCAGCAAAGCAATCGACTGGTCTAATAACTCAAAACCCAGGCCTTTGCCCTGCTGTGCAGGATCAATTGCCATCAACAGCAGATTGGCTTCATCCACAACCGGCTGCAAAATACAAAAACCCACCACTTGTCCTGCCTGCTCAATCACAGTACTTTGATAGGCCCTGACTGCTTCTTTGAATTGATTAAGAGTCCAAGGGTGCGACTGAACCAGACTTTCGATCTGGCTAACGCGCTCCAGATCAGCAACTTGCATCAAACGAATCATCTTCGTTCATCTTATATAAAATCAACCTCCGCATTATAGAAACTTTATTTAAAAAATCGAGTAAAAAAGAGCGATCTCAATCGCTCTTCAGCTTTTCACTCTATAAACCGAGTTTCTGCTTCCAGCTAGTCAGTAAACTCCGGCTATCCAAGTCATTAGGATGAAATCCCGGTTTAAAATACATCAGCATTTCTTTGGTCATACCGGCAATAATTCCTTTGGATGGACTATAACCAAAAATATAAATATCTTTCAGTGCCGATATATTCAGATGCTGATCTTCTTTTAATAAGCGCAAGATAAAATAGCTATGTACAAAGAATAAAGTCACCATCGCAGCCACTAAAGAACTGGTACGCAATAGATAGGATTTAGAGCCTTTACCAAAAACACCCTCGAATACATCATAAGCCACGGCCTTATGCTCATTTTCCTCAATCGCATGCCACAGCCACATGGTTTTCATGGTCTCATCTTTCATCAGCTCCTGAATATGCTCATTACTCAGCAACTGGGAGGCAATGGTTGCAGTAAAATGCTCAAGAGCCGTAGTTGCAGTCAGATCAACCATCTCCTGACTAATCCCAAATGGCTTACCAAGTACAGCAAAAAACTTACGTACCGTTTGAATCACCCGGTCTGTCTGACGATCAAGCGCATCAACATCATGACCATAACGCTGGGCCGACGCATTAAACCCGACATGCTCTTGAGTATGCATGGCTTCTTGACCAATAAAAGCAGAAATTTCTTTTTGGAGGGCTTCATTGTCTTTAATGGCGGGATGCTGGCGTACAGCACGAACCGAATCAATAAAAAATTTTTCACCTGCTGGAAATAATGCCGAGAGTGCTGTCATAAAGTGGGTCAGACCTGCCGAACCACTCATCCAATATTCTGGGACCTGTTCAAACTCAAAATTCATCCGGCGTACTGGAAAGCTTGCACCAGCCCGATTAGTAATTTTTACTTTAGCGTTCATGCCCTTCTCCATTCAAGTGCTTTTAGACCTGAAAATATAATCTTGGAATTCTTAGATTTATCTTACTGCGTGGAATTTTTCTCATAAGTGCAGTTAAGGTCAGTAAAATATCACTTAAGGACAGCTTTTTAATAAACTGTCAGACAATTTAAGCTGGAGATTAAGGCTGAATTTTATAAAGACAAATATAAAAAAAGCGCTCCACAGGAGCGCTTTTTTGACACAATCAGCGATTATGCAGTTACTTTAGCAACTACACCAGCACCTACTGTACGACCACCTTCACGGATCGCAAAACGCAGACCTGGGTCCATTGCGATTGGGTGGATCAGTTCTACTGACATCTCAACGTTGTCACCAGGCATAACCATTTCCACACCTTCTTTCAACTGGATCGCACCAGTTACGTCAGTTGTACGGAAATAGAACTGTGGACGGTAACCGTTCAGGAATGGAGTGTGACGACCACCTTCTTCTTTAGAAAGTACGTATACTTCCGCATCGAATTTAGTGTGTGGCTTGATTGAACCTGGTTTAGCCAATACTTGACCACGTTGTACGTCTTCACGCTTAGTACCACGAAGAAGAACACCACAGTTCTCGCCCGCACGACCTTCGTCTAGAAGCTTACGGAACATCTCAACACCAGTTACAGTTGTTTTAACGGTGTCTTTGATACCTACGATTTCAACTTCTTCACCAACGCGTACAACACCAGTCTCAACACGACCAGTTACTACTGTACCACGACCAGAAATAGAGAATACGTCTTCAATTGGCATCAAGAATGCTTGGTCGATTGCACGTACTGGCTCTGGGATATAAGTATCAAGCGCTTCAACAAGTGCAACTACAGCATCTTCGCCATACTGGCCAGATTCGCCGTTCAGTGCAGCAAGAGCAGAACCACGGATTACTGGAGTGTCGTCACCCGGGAAGTCGTATGTAGAAAGAAGTTCACGAACTTCCATTTCTACCAGTTCGATCAGCTCTTCGTCATCAACGATGTCACATTTGTTCAGGAATACGATGATGTATGGAACACCAACCTGACGAGAAAGCAGGATGTGTTCACGAGTTTGTGGCATAGGACCATCAGTCGCTGAACATACCAGAATCGCACCATCCATCTGAGCCGCACCAGTAATCATGTTTTTAACATAGTCGGCGTGACCTGGGCAGTCGACGTGAGCGTAGTGACGAGTTGGAGAATCGTATTCTACGTGTGAAGTATTAATGGTAATACCACGTGCTTTTTCTTCTGGTGCAGAGTCAATTGCAGCGTAGTCACGAGCTTCACCACCGAATTTCTTCGCACATACAGTTGCAATCGCAGCTGTTAAAGTTGTTTTACCATGGTCAACGTGACCGATTGTGCCCACGTTAACGTGTGGCTTATTACGTTCAAACTTAGCCTTAGCCATGAGATCTTCCTTTTTGAATTACTCATGCAGGATCGCTGCATGAGCACTTGGTTTTTAACTATAAATTAGTTTGGGCTTATAGTAATCCAAAGATTACTCGTCGTCACCTTTTTTACCGCCAGACTGGAATTTAGCAATAATGCCTTCCGCCACGTTACGTGGAGTTTCAGCATATTTAGAAAATTCCATAGAGTAAGTCGCACGACCTTGAGACATAGAGCGCATTTGAGTTGCGTAACCAAACATCTCAGCCAGTGGAACTTCAGCACGAATGGCTTTAGTACCGCCAGGCAGATCGTCCATACCTTGAACCATACCACGACGACGGTTAAGGTCACCCATGATATCGCCCATATAGTCTTCTGGCGTTTCTACTTCAACTTTCATGATTGGCTCAAGAAGGATAGGATCCGCTTTCATGAAACCATCACGGAAGGCATAAGAACCTGCCATTTTGAACGACAATTCGTCAGAGTCGACATCGTGGTAAGAACCGTCGAACAATGTCGCTTTGATGCCAACCACTGGATAACCAGCAAGGACACCATTCTTCATACGTTCTTGGATACCTTTGTCAACCGCACCGAAGAACTCTTTAGGTACTACACCACCTACAACTTCTTCAGCGAATTCGTAATCTTTACCAGCATCTTCAGCAAGCGGTTCTAAACGTACGTATACGTGACCGAATTTACCTTTACCACCAGTTTGACGTACGAATTTACCTTCTTGTTCAACCGATTTTTTGATCGTTTCACGGTAAGAAACCATTGGTTTACCAATGTTTGCTTCCACACCGAATTCACGCTTCATACGGTCAACAATAATGTCCAGGTGAAGCTCACCCATACCAGCAATAATGGTTTGGCCAGATTCTTCATCAGTACGTACACGGAATGATGGATCTTCTTTTGCCAAACGGCCTAAAGCAACAGACATTTTTTCTTGGTCAGCTTTAGTTTTAGGCTCAACTGCAAGTGCAATTACTGGCTCTGGGAATTCCATACGCTCAAGTGTAATTACTGCATTTTCATCACACAGCGTATCACCAGTCGTTGTATCTTTAAGACCTACACACGCTGCGATATCACCCGCACGAATTTCTTCGATGTCCTGACGATCGTTTGCGTGCATCTGTACGATACGGCCTACACGTTCACGCTTCATTTTCACCGGGTTATAACACGGGCTACCCGCTTTTAGAACACCAGAGTAAACACGTACGAAGGTTAAGTTACCTACGAATTTGTCGTTCATGATTTTGAACGCAAGCGCAGAGAACGGTGCATCATCAGACGCTTCACGAGACGCTTCAGTTTCGTCTTTGTCGTTAAGGATACCCTTAATCGCTGCAACGTCAGTCGGTGCTGGCAAGAATTCAATCACCGCGTCCAACATACGTTGAACACCTTTGTTTTTGAATGCTGAACCACACATTGCCGGTTGAATTTCACAAGCTAATGTACGAGTACGTAAACCTGCAACGATGTCTTCTTTAGAAAGATCACCTTCTTCCAGGTATTTATCCATGAGTTCTTCTGATGCTTCAGCAGCAGCTTCAACCATGTTAGTACGCCACTCTTCAGCAGTCGCTTGAAGTTCAGCAGGAATCTCGCCGTATTCAAACTTCATACCTTGAGAAGCTTCATCCCAGATGATTGACTTCATTTCGATCAAGTCAACAACACCAGTGAAGTTTTCTTCTGCGCCCACTGGAACAACAACTGGTACTGGATTCGCACCAAGACGAGTTTTCATTTGCTCGATAACGCGGAAGAAGTTCGCGCCAGTACGGTCCATCTTGTTGATAAATGCAAGACGTGGAACGCCATATTTGTTTGCTTGACGCCATACAGTTTCAGACTGAGGCTGTACACCACCTACAGCACAGTAAACCATACACGCACCGTCAAGAACACGCATAGAACGCTCAACTTCAATCGTGAAGTCAACGTGTCCCGGGGTGTCAATTACGTTAATACGGTGTTGGTCGAACTGGTTAGCCATACCTTTCCAGAAGCATGTTACAGCTGCTGAGGTAATGGTAATACCACGTTCTTGCTCTTGTTCCATCCAGTCAGTCGTTGCTGAACCTTCGTGAGTTTCACCTAGTTTGTGGCTCTCACCTGTATAGAACAAAATACGTTCAGAGGTAGTTGTTTTACCTGCGTCGATGTGCGCAGAAATACCAATGTTACGGTAACGAGAAATTGGGGTTTGACGTGCCATGATTTCTAGCATTCCTAAATTTTGTTGTTTAAAACAGGACGCTTTAAGCTGCTAGCAACTTAAAGCGCTTTGATGACAATTGCGTGAAAGCAGTGTTGTCATCTTCCTGATTAGGGCCTGTTTTATGTGCTTAGAAACGGTAGTGAGAGAAGGCTTTGTTGGCTTCAGCCATACGATGCACATCTTCACGTTTTTTAACCGCTGCGCCTTTGCCTTCAGATGCATCAAGCAACTCGCCAGCAAGACGTAAAGCCATAGTTTTTTCAGAACGCTTAGCAGCAGCATCTACCAACCAACGCATCGCTAGAGCAGTACGACGGGATGGGCGTACTTCCATAGGAACTTGATAAGTAGCACCACCAACACGGCGTGCTTTTACTTCGACCATAGGACGAACTTTTTCAAGCGTAGCTTCAAAAAACTCAACCGGGTCTACTTTAGATTTTTCTTGAACGCGTTCTAAAGCACCGTAAACGATACTTTCAGCAATAGATTTTTTACCATCTTGCATTACGTGGTTCATGAATTTAGCGATTGTTTGGCTGCTGAACTTAGGATCCGGAAGGATTTCACGAGCAGCAACTACGCGACGTCTTGGCATTTTAAACTACCTATATATATGACACTTCAGGTTAATCCAGCAGTAGCACAAAGTGTCATGTGCATTCGCTGGCCTTACTACACGTCGCTTGAATTTTCACAAAATTAAATGAAGAAATCAGACAAGCGAGACGATAAAGGATTACGGTTCTACAGTCTTAGAAAATTGTTCTTAAACAATTATTTCTTAGGACGTTTAGTACCGTATTTAGAGCGAGACTGGTTACGATCTTTAACACCAGCACAGTCTAAAGAACCACGAACAGTATGGTAACGTACACCTGGTAAATCTTTAACACGACCACCACGGATCAGAACAACACTGTGCTCTTGTAGGTTATGGCCTTCACCACCGATGTAGCTAGAAACTTCAAAACCTGAAGTTAAGCGAACACGGCAAACTTTACGCATTGCTGAGTTAGGTTTTTTAGGTGTAGTTGTGTAAACACGTGTACAAACACCACGGCGTTGTGGACAAGCCTTTAACGCAGGAACTTTAGATTTTTCAACTAAAGTCGTACGACCCTTGCGGATCAACTGATTTGTTGTTGCCATGTGGCAATTCTCCCGTTAATAAAAAGCCCCAAAAAACTACTACTTTTTGAGGGCATGCAATTGTAAGTCAAGATGGAAAATCGGTCAATATATCTGTGCCAGACAAAGTCCGATAAGTTCAAGACTTACACTATTCATTACAGCATCATTTACTGCTTGTTTTTTGATTTTTTAGCACTATTTTTTGTAACATCTTCAGCTTTCTCGGTAGCTTGCGGCTGCTTAGCCTCCACTGCCTGATCCTTCTGTTCCGCCGCATCGATATTTTCTGCTGTAGTAACAGTTTCAATACTTTCAGTATTTTCTGATGGCAGGCCCAACTCTTCGTCCAAGGCGGCATCCGCATCAAAAGCATCTTTAGGAATTGCAGGCTGCTGCATGTGTTTATCTGCTACCGGCTCAACCAATTGATCTGTTAGTTTATCCAGCCCTTCTCTGACTTTTTCATCTTCTTTCACTTCAGCATCTTCAGGGCTCAAATCCTGTTGTTGTTTTTTAACCAGCTTCACCTGAGTGATATGATCATTTCCTTCAAGCGTAATTTCTTTATCTAAAACTGGCTTGTCTGGGGCAGGAGCAACCTCCTCCGCATCATTTTTTTCCAGTAATTTCGGTGCAGCCTGCTCTAACAGACTCATCGCTTTTTCATAAGCTGAATATGGCGATAAACTGGTATCCTGATGCTGTAACAGATACTGACGTGCATGCGAGAAAACGTCCTGAGCTTTTTGATTCACATCATCCACAAAACGATGGCTATATACTGCACCAATTCCCGCACTAGCCAGTGGAGTCAGCCTGGTTAACTGCTCTAGAATAGAAAACTTCGATATATGGTTCATCCAGTCCCATTTCATGCTGCCATCTTCTTTACTGAGCCATTTTTTCAGAGCTTCGATATCATTATCCGAGCCCAGCATGTTCTGTAATTGAGAAAGATCATGAGTTTTAAGGGTATTGCTGATGGCTTTCAGACCGAGCAGCAAGGTCTGTTTTTCTGCAATCAGGCTGAGATCAATCTGTTTAAAAATATGCTGGACGATTTCTTGGTCATCTTCTTTATTCAGGTCGAAACCATAAGAACGGCCCACCTGATAAATGGTACGTAAAGCCAGTAATAACGACGCGGGAATATCAATTGCCGTTCCCACGACACCTGTGGTACCAGTCACTGCACCCTGTAGCGTAGCAATCCATTTATTCTGTTCGCCAAAAGCCTGAGAAAGACGCTTTGAGCGGTCTATGTCCTGAGTCAGCTCTTCCAGCTCTCGTGCACCTGCTTCATCCAGAATGGCATCAACTGAACTCATCTGGTTACTGAAATGATTTAAATGGTCAAAGAAATAATCCGATACTTTTTCAGTAAGCTGCGGAGAAACAAAATGTGCCACGTTATTGACGGTATTAAAGCGACGGCCCAATAACTGACGGGAAACATTCGGGAGATGCTCACGCAACATCTGCTTTGGATTTTCATATTTTTTTGCTGTAAACGGACTTTTCACTTTGGCTGAACCCTCAATTATAGAATTATTATTTAAAACTTTACCGACTTTAGTAACCGAATCAGGTGCGACATGATGTAACAGATCCAATCCTGTTGAGCTGAACTTTTTCGCCACTCCAAACGCATTCGAAATCAGACCATTAGATGATTTATTATTAGCATTTCCCATTTTCCACCTCAGCATGCACGTGCTTGTATTTGGTATAAATACTAGGTGTAGTCAGCATTTATCTCAACCTTATTCTGTTTCATTTGGTAAAAGCCCTATACGACACTTTATGAACTCAATTCACTGTCACACGGCATAACATTTGCCATAAGATTTCAAAAACCTTTCTGCTATGATGTTCACCATCGTGAAACAGGTGTCAGCGCCATATTTCGCTGTTTTTACAAGGCCAAATATCTCCCTCTGACCCAGAGATAAACTATAAGGATCTGTAGATGAAACGTGTTGTCATCACTGGTATGGGTATTAACTCGTGCATCGGTAATACATTAGAGGATGTAAACCATTCTTTACAAAACGGGATTTCAGGAACACGTTTTAACCCGACTTATGCCGAACTGAATTTTAAAAGCCATGTCAGTGCAGCTGCTGAACAGGATTTCGATGGAATCGACCGTAAACTGAAACGCTTTATGGGCGTCTGCGCCATGTATGCTTATAACACGGCTATCGCAGCAGTTGAACATGCGGGCTTAAAACAAGAAGACCTGGCCAATAACCCGCGTTATGGTATTGCAGGCGGTTCTGGTGGCAACTCGACGGCATCTGTTGTAGAAATGGTTAAACTGCTGGAAGAAAAAGGCGCACGTAAAGTTGGTCCGTTCTTCGTACCACGCAACATGTCCAATACGATTACAGCAAACGTGGGCGTGGCTCTAAAACTTCAAGGTGTGGCACATTCAATCACCAGCGCATGCGCAACCTCTGCCGATGCCATTGGTTATGCGTACAACCTGATTCAGCTGGGCAAACAGGACCTGATGCTGGCTGGTGGCGGTGAAGAAGATCACTGGTCACAAAGCTTGCTGTTTGATGCAATGGGTGCGCTGTGCTCTAAATATAACGACACGCCTGAAACAGCTTCACGTCCATACTCGGCAGACCGTGACGGCTTCGTCATTGCTGGCGGTGGCGGTTTCGTAGTGCTTGAGTCTCTGGAACATGCGCAGGCGCGTGGTGCCAATATTCTGGCAGAAGTGGTGGCGTATGCGGCTAACTCTGATGGTGCGGATATGGTTGCCCCAAGTGGTGAAGGTGCAACACGCTGTATCCTGATGGCACTGGAAGAAGCCAAGCAACATGGTGTCGATAAAATCGACTATGTGAATACACATGGTACTTCTACACCAGCGGGTGACGTGACCGAACTTAAAGCAATGGAGCGTGCATTTGGTGAAGGTCAGGTTCCTCCACTGAGTTCAACTAAATCCATGACCGGTCATAGCTTAGGTGCAGCGGGTGTTCAGGAAGCCATTTACTCAGTTCTGATGATGCAGAATGACTTTATTGCACCAAACATCAACGTGACTGAACTGGATGAAGGCGCAAAACCATTTGATATCGTACTTGAAAAACGTGATGCAAAACTGAATACTGTGATGAGTAATAGTTTCGGTTTCGGCGGCGTAAATGCCTGTCTCGTTCTCAAGAAATGGGAAGGTTAAGCTGCCCCAAATAGGGTGACTTGATGGATGCTCCTTCTGATGCTTTCTTGTGGGTAAAAGCATTACATATTATTGCTGTGGTATGCTGGTTCGCTGCCCTGTTCTACTTACCACGGCTTTATGTCTACCATGCAATGAGTGAAGATGCGATAAGCCATCAACGCTTCCAGATCATGGAACGCAAGCTGTACCGCGGCATTATGTGGCCTGCAATGATCGCCACCTTAATTACCGCACACTTTTTGGTAGATTGGGGCGATGCAACGCGCCACTATCATGAAGCCTTATGGTTTTACCTAAAAGTGGGTCTGGTCGGCTTACTGGTGATTTACCATCTGGTTTGTGGTTATTACCGCAAGCAACTGATGAAAAATGCGCATTACAAGTCCCATAAATTTTGGCGTTTTTTTAATGAAATGCCGACCTTCATTCTATTTGCAGTGGTGATTCTGGTGGTGGTTAAACCCGTCTTCTAATGTCATAACAAAATAAAAAAATCCCCGATCATTCGGGGATTTTTTTATTTAACCGTTACTCTCCAGAGAGTAGCTGTTGACGCTTGCGTGCACGTGGTTTGTATAACAGGTGATAAGTCGCAAATAAAATCATCAGCCAGAGCGGACTAATCATGAGGGCCTTCATGGTATCCGGTTCCAGGCTAAGAATGACCAGCGCGAAGAACAAAAAGATCAGCACGATATAAGACATCCAGATACCACCGGGCATTTTAAAGCTGGACGCTTCATGCTTTTCTGGCTGCTGCTTGCGGTAGCGGATATAACACACCATGATCAGACTCCAGATACTGATAAACAGGATGACACAGAGCGCACTCGCCAAGGTAAAGGCTTCCATGGTATTCGGCACAAAATACTGAAATACCGCACCGGCCATAATAAAACCACAGGAAAATAGGAGGCCTTTAGCCGGAACTGCGCGCTTGGAAAGCTCAGCCAGCCCCTGAGGTGCCTGTCCGCCACGTGCCAAACCAAACAGCATACGGCTGGTGGAAAATACTCCACTATTCATGGAAGACATGACCGAAGACAGCACTACCAGGTTCATGATAATCGCTGAAACAGGAATACCTGCATGCAGAAACAGCGTCACAAATGGGCTTTGATCGGCTGGAATTTCTACCCATGGGGTCACTGACATAATAACCAGTAAAGACAGTACATAAAACAGGATAATTCGTGTCGGGATTGCATTCACGGCTTTCGGCAGATTCTTTTCAGGATCCTTGGTTTCAGCCGCCATTGTTCCTAACAGCTCCACCCCAACAAAGGCAAACATGGCAATCTGGAAGCCAGCCAGGAAGCCCATGGCTCCTTTCGGGAACATACCGTCATGTACCCAGACATTACTCAAGCTGGCAACCGAACCACCAGGTGTCTGAAAATTACTAAAGATCATATAGCCACCGATGGCAATCAGACCCAGAATAGCCAGAATCTTGATCAGGGCAAACCAGAATTCAATTTCGCCAAACAGTTTGACTGTAAGCAAGTTAATTCCAAGTACCAGGAGTACACAACCCGCACTGATCAGCGCTTGCCCCAAAGGGGTAAAGACCATATCAGGTGGCAACCAGAAGTTCAGATAATTGATAATCGCGGCCAGATCGGCAATACCGACCAAAACCCAGCCCAGCCAGTAAGACCAGCCAATATAATAACCGGCACCCGGACCAATCAGGTCATGCGCCATATCAATAAAAGATTTATAGTGCAGATTGGATAGCAGAATTTCCCCTAATGCGCGCATCAGAAAAAAAAACATTGCCCCAATGATCATGTAGATAAATAAAATTGAAGGGCCTGCCAGCGCAATGGTTTTACCAGAACCCATAAACAGGCCTGTTCCAATGGCGCCGCCAATCGCAATTAATTGTAGATGCCGGTTGGAGAGTTTACGTTGCAACTCATGGGGAGACGCTTGCGTCGCGTCAGTACGGGGAGGTGTTTTCATATCTGAACATCCTTTTAAACATCTACAGGACTTACAAAAAAACTCTTCAAATTCGATCCTGAACTGAAGAGTTAATGCTGCTCACCCCAAAGGAGTGAGCTTGAGCCTGTCTAATGTACTGCAGTTATTTACTAACCGATATAAAACCATAGTTCTATCTAGGCTTGAGCTGCGATCACCGCAATCTCGATCAACCAGTCAGGATTAACCAGATCGGCCTGAATGGTGGCACGCGCAGGTGTACCACAACCTTCCATCCAGTTAATCCAGAGTGCATTCACCTGTGGAAAATCTGCCAGATTTTTCACAAATAGCTGTGCAGACAACAGACGGCTTTTATCCGTCCCTGCCAGTTCCAGCAACTGATCAATCTTGGCCAGCACTTCTTTAGTCTGACCCTCAATATCAAGATGGGTACTGTCCGGTACCTGGCCTGACAGATAAACTGTCTGCTGATGAATGGTCACAGCACTCATGACCTGATTGCTGTTTAAACGTTGAATATTTGCATGTTCCGTCATGAATTGCTCCTCGGTTTGCATTTGATATTTTAAAATTTGCAGGCGTCTATTTGGATAGGCACCCGCGCTGTGATAGCACACATAAGTTCATAACCTACAGTGCCTGACCCTGCTGCCACCTCATCAATGGGCAAAACAGCCCCCTTAACAGACTGCCCCCACAGCACCACTTCACTTCCGGGCTGTGCCTGCGGAACAGGCCCCAGATCAACAGCCAGCATATCCATACTGACCCGGCCCAGGGTTCGGGTTCTAATCCCATCGACCAGAACTGGAGTTCCGGTTTGGGTAATGCGCTGATAACCATCCGCATAGCCACAGGCCACAATTCCGACCTGCATGTCCTGCTCGACCACAAAACTGGAGCCATAACCAATCGTATTGCCGGCTGGCACCTGCTGCACAGCAATCAGTTCACTGCGCAGACTCATGGCCGGTTGCAAATTCCAGTGCTCGATACTATGCGCCGGATAGTCCGGTGAACTGCCATAGAGCATAATACCGCTACGCACGATATCTGAATGCAGCTGCTGATGCCGGAGAATAGCTGCGCTATTGCTCAGCGAGATTTTGCCCGGCAGACCTTGGGTCGTTTGAGCAAAAACCAGTTGCTGATGTTCAATGCCCTCTCGGCCCAAGCGCATGCTATCGGCATCAGAGAAATGCGTCATATGGCTAATTGAGCGTATCTGCCGGATGCTTTGCAGTTCTTGAAATACTGCGGCATATTGTTCGGGCAGAAATCCGAGCCGGTTCATGCCGCTATTCATTTTCAGAAATACATCCAACTGAGCTTCTGGTTGCAGACTGACAAATGATTTAAGCCATTCCAGCTGATGCGGAGCATGAATGGCAAAGGCCATTGCATACTTGGCACAGTCAAATAAATCTTCTAGACCAAAGATACCTTCGAGCAATAATAGCGGTTTGTCGCAGCCCAAGGCTCTGAGACGTTTGCCTTCAGCAATATCTAGAAAGGCAAAGCCATCCGCCTGTTGCAAGGCCGGATATACCCGCTCAATGCCGTGCCCATAGGCATCTGCCTTAACCACGGCAAAGACCTGACTTTGGGCTGCAAAGGAACGGGCGACTTTCAGGTTATGTTTTAGCGCCTGTTGATGAATAACCGCGTGAATTGGACGTGGCATAACTCGCTTCCCTGAATCCAAAAATCCTTAAAAACTGCTTAAGCTGCCTGCTGATAACGGTTCAGCGACAAGCCCTCAGTACTGATTTCAGGCGTTTGACCCAACACCAGATCACTAATCAGCTTTCCTGAACCACATGCCATAGTCCAGCCCAAAGTTCCGTGTCCGGTATTCAGGAACAGGTTTTTATAACGGGTTTCACCAATAATCGGGGTACTGTCCGGCGTCATTGGACGTAAACCAGTCCAGAAACTGGCCTGCTCCATGTCTCCACCCGGGAACAGGTCACGAGTCACCATTTCCAGAGTCGCACGGCGATCTTCATTTAGGCCTAAATTAAAGCCGGTCAGTTCTGCCATACCACCCACCCGGATACGCTGGTCAAAACGGGTCAGGGCAATCTTGTAGGTTTCATCCAGCACTGTCGATTCAGGTGCATGAGCAGCATCCACAATCGGAATGGTCAGTGAATAACCTTTCACCGGATAAACCGGTAAATCCAGATGCAATGGTTTTAAGAAATCACGTGAATAACTACCAAAAGCCAGCACATATTTGTCAGCAGTCAGCACCTTGCCATTCACCATAACACCTTTGATTTGATCCCCTTCCACAATCAGTTTTTCAACATTCTGATTAAAGCGAAATTCAACCCCCATACCCTTGGCATAATTTGCAAGCGCATTGGTAAACAGGTAGCAATCCCCGGTTTCATCATTCGGCAAATGCAGACCACCCACCAGTTTGTCCTTGGCTTCGGCCAGAGCAGGTTCAACCTTGGCCAGTCCATCGCGGTCTAGCAGCTCAAATTCAACACCCGTTTCTTTCAGGACTTCAATATCTCGCTGGACTGCCTCTACTTGTGCCTCTTTACGGAAGATCTGTAAGGTTCCTTTAGAGCGGTTTTCATAAGAAATACCGATATCACGACGCAAATTGCGCAAACAGTCACGGCTATATTCTGCCACGCGCACCATACGTTCTTTATTGACGGCATAATGCTGGGCATTACAGTTTTTCAGCATTTGCGCCATCCATTTCAGCTGCCACAAGCTGCCATCGACATTAATGGCCAGTGGCGCATGATGCTGAAACATCCACTGCACAGCTTTAAACGGAATACCAGGTGCGGCCCATGGCGTCGAATAGCCTGGAGAAATCTGGCCGGCATTACCAAAACTGGTCTCTTCAGCCGGCCCTGCCTGGCGATCAAGAACAGTGACCTCTGCTCCCTGCTGTGCAAGATAGTAGGCACTTGTGACTCCAATGACTCCACCACCCAGTACAATAACGCGCATGACATGATCCTCAATGACATTTATAGTTTATTTCACTAGTATATTTTTGGTTAAATAGTGAATTTCACTGTTTTATGAGGATTAATCCAGTGAATCAGCCAATTTTATCGTGCGAATTTAAAAAAGAGAGGAAATAACAAATGCGTAAACTGGACCGGGTAGACCGCATGATTCTAGACATCCTGCAACACGATGGACGGATTGCCATTAGTGAGCTGGCCGCCCGGGTCAACCTGTCGACAACGCCCTGTTCAGAACGGGTCAAGCGACTGGAACGTGATGGTATCATCATGGGATATTACGCCCGTTTAAATCCCGCAAAGGTTGAGCGCAACTTACTGGTTTTTCTGGAAATCAAGCTCTCTGCAAAATCTGGCGATGTTTTTGATCAGGTGGCGCGGGATTTAATTGAAATCCCGGAAGTACTGGAATGTCATCTGATTTCAGGTGAATTTGATTACCTGGTCAAAGCGCGTCTCAAAGAAATGAGTGCGTACCGTCGGCTACTCGGCGATTTACTCAAAAAACTACCCTCTTCGGCATCTTCGCATAGCTATATTGTGATGGAGGAAGTAAAAGAAAGTTTATATCTGGATGTCGGACTTTAAGCATTTCCTCAGACCCTCCCAAAACCTAAAAACAGCAAAGCCTCTATCCGAGGCTTTGCTGTGAGCTATTAATCTAAATAAAATGGATTCGGTTCCTCTATTTAAATAGATCAAGAGGATCAGTTAAACCTCAGGTAGGAATACGCAACACCTGACCTGGGAAAATATCATCTGCGTCTTTTAATAAAGGGCGATTGGCCTGAAAGATTTTATTATACTGGTTGGCATCGCCATAAAAATCCTTGGAGATTTTAGATAAAGTGTCTCCAGATTTGACGGTATAAAATTTACTTTCCGCTTCAGGATTGCTTACAGTCAACTGATCATCAACTTGGGCTACATGATCAATATTTCCCACTGCCAAAATAATTTTTTCACGGTCGGCCTGACTTTGTACTTCTCCGCGTACGGTGGCCAGATCGGTCGTCGAATTATAACTAATTGATAATCCACTAATCGGTAGGCCCAAACTCTTTACATGCCCCAATAATTTATTGGCAACTTCTTGTGCAGAAGGTTCTGCTGCGGCAGCTTGTGGCGTAGTTTGTTGTGGCTCTGCGGCAGCCGTATTTTTCTTGCCTATCCCTTTTACGAAATCAAAAATCCCCATATCCCAACTCCTTTCTCATTGTTAATTAAGATCATTGTTATTAGTATAGTGAAAGCGGCAGATACAGAGTTATACATTGGTAAGCAAGAGTAATGGACTGTAAAGACTTTAAAATCTTTTTAGACAAAAACAAAAAAACCACCTGAATGGTGGTTTTTAAGTTCAGCCCAAAAGCTAAAAATCAGTAATTAACCCAGTTTCTTAGAAACATAGTCAATTGCAGATTGAACAGTGGTGATTTCGTTAGAATCTTCATCAGGAATGGTGATGTCGAAGTCATTTTCGAAAGACATAACAAGCTCAACCAGGTCTAGAGAGTCAGCACCCAAGTCATCCATGAAAGATGCTTCGTTTTTAATCTCTTCGACTTTGATACCAAGTTGTTCTGCAACCGCTTGCTTAACGCGTTGTTCGATATCGCTCACAGGAATTCTCCTCATTGCTTGTGGCGTTTTTAATGCCGTTAGTTTAATTGAATCTAAAAAATTTGGAAAGTTAATACATGTGCTGTTTAGCTCATGTATAAACCACCATTTACGTGAATGACTGTACCGGTAATGTAACTGGCTTTTTCAGAAGCCAGAAAACTTACCGCATTAGCGATATCCTGTGGGTCACCTAAACGGTTTAAAGCCACCTGATCACTCATCTTCTTGCGAATTTCTTCACTTAACTGCTCTGTCATTTCAGTCGCAATAAAACCTGGTGCAACTGAGTTGACTGTAATCTGACGGCTGCCCATTTCTTTGGCCAGACTGCGGCCAAATGCCTCAATTCCTGCCTTTGCCGCAGAATAGTTGGCCTGTCCCGGGTTGGCAAAGTGCGCGACCACAGAACTGATATTGATAATGCGGCCAAAACGCGCCTTGGTCATACCTTTCAGGACACGTTTAGACAAGCGATAGACAGCTTTTAGATGAATGTTCAGGATGTCATCCCAGTCATCTTCCGACATACGCAATAACAGGTTGTCTTTGGTAATTCCGGCATTATTCACCAGTACCAGTACCGAACCGAAGTCTTTTTCAATCTCGGTTACCAGCGCATCAATGGCAGCACCATCGCGCACATCCAGAACCTTGCCTGCACCCTGCTCTGCAAACTGTGCAGAAAGTTTTTCCGCACCAGCTTCAGAAGTTGCAGTTCCTACCACAAAATAACCGTCTTGAATTAATTGTTGTGCAATTGCCGCACCAATACCACGGCTTGCACCTGTCACCAAGGCAACTTTACGTTCCTGTGTCATGCAATTTTCCCTTCTGCCACCAATACGGTGTTTAGTGCATCTTCCAGACGAGACTGAGTATCGAGTGGAAGTGCTTTTTCAATTTTTGGTAAACGTTTTGCCATATTGGCCAATACATTCCCCGGACCACATTCTACGATGTATTCAATTCCTTCATCTTGCAGGAATTGTAGGGTTTTGGTCCATTGTACCGACTCATAAAGCTGCGCCGTTAAAGCCTGACGAAGTGCATTAACATCGGTTGCTGCTTGAGCGCCTACATTTTGTAATACAGGTATACGCGGCATCTCAATGGCACTTTGTTCCAAAGCCTGAGCAAACTGTTCAGCAGCAGGTTTCATCAACGAGCAGTGAGATGGAACCGAAACTGGCAATGCAATGGCTTTGCCGCCATTTTCTTTGGCCAGTGCCATCACTGCTTCAACGCGTTCCTTATTGCCCGCAACCACTACCTGACCTTGTGCATTATAGTTGGCTGCTTCAACCGAACCCTCACCTGCTTCAGTCGCCTGTACACACAGTTCAATAACTTTAGCATCATCCAGACCCAGGATCGCTGCCATAGCACCCACACCCTGAGGAACAGCCGTTTGCATCAGCTTACCGCGCAGGTTCACCAGTTTCACAGCATCGCCTAGACTCAAAGCACCTGCTGCAACCAGCGCACTGTATTCACCCAGTGAATGACCGGCCAGATATTTTGGCGCTACACCGCCCAGCTCTAGCCATACGCGCCATAAAGCAACCGAGGCAGTCAGCAGTACAGGCTGGGTAAATTCAGTCTGGTCTAAACCTTCACCGCTTTGAGCGATTTGCCACAGATCAAAACCTACCGCTTCGGACGCTTCTGCAAAGGTCTCACGAATACCGGCAAACTGTTCTGCCAGTTCAGCCAGCATGCCGGTTTTTTGTGAACCCTGGCCCGGGAATACAAAAGCAGTTTTGCTGGCTTGAGCTGCTTGTTCGAGCTGTTGAGCAGACATAAATAAATCCTTTCATTCAAGAGGTGGCTTTGAATTAAGGGTCATTTGATTGACCAATCCAACCACCTAACTCATGGTGGAGCGCAATTTAACATGGAATTTTGCTGTCTGTAATTGCCAAATACAACAAAATCGGCGGCTTTGGCTTTATAAAGACCAAAAGCAGACATAAAAAAAAGGGAGCTTAATGCTCCCATTTTTTCTACTAAGCTCTAACGCTTAATACATCACCAATTATTCAGCAGATGCTTTAGCGAATAATTGACGACCACGGTAGATACCATCTTTAGATACGTGGTGACGACGGCGAGTCTCACCAGTAGCTTGGTCTACAGTTAATGCATTCTCGGTTAAAGCGTCATGTGAACGGCGCATGTCACGGCGAGAGCGACTTTTACGGTTTTGCTGAACGGCCATGATGGCTCCTTACAAAGATCGAAAAAATGGATCAGAACAAATTCGATTGTCTTATACCTATGAGTATAACACAAAAATTAGTTAAGTTTACCCTTCAAAGCAGCCAAAGCTTCAAACGGATTATCCCGTTTTTCTTCAACTAACTCTTCTTGAGCAGGCTGGTGCTTATGCTCACAAACATCATGCTTAGGAGACAAAGGCAACAACAATAACAGCTCATCTTCTATCAGTGCCAGTAAATCAGCAGTCGCCGGTGCATCATAATCACCTTTGCTCGTTGCTTCACTTTCACCTAGGACGATGAAATCAGCATCCTCATCCAAGCGCTCTATCAGTGACTCATCATCTACAAGAGCCAAATGGAAATCTGAAACAAGTTCAATTTCTACAGGTTCCAGACAGCGCTGGCACTCCATAGAAACTTTTGTTTCAACGTGACCATTTAGCCATGCAATGCGATGATAGGCATCCATTGATAGCTTACAGTCTATGTTAATCAATTGATCATCAATTGATCCAACAGCTTCACGAGCAATACGAACAAAGCGGGATAAAGGCAGTTGACCTGACCATTTAAAGCCCTGTTCAGCCCATTTAAACGGCTCAATCTGTGCCGGAAAGGTATTTGCTGACATAATTAAGGCGGCAATTCTACAAATTCATCAGTACTCTGTCAAAGATTAAGATACAATTTTGTACTTATTTAGACAGACCATTTGGGTAACTTAAGTCATGCATCTGTTGCAGCCGCAAACAGAAGTGAATATTTCATCACTCGTTAGCACACTTTCAACGCCTGATTCTGATAACTCACTCAAGCAAGTGCAACTCTCACTCTGGGCGAATTTATCCTCAGAAGCAGAACAGGTTGATTGGCTCATCTTACACTTTAATCACTGGTTTTCCCACTTAAATGTCAGCTTAGTTCGTGGTGATTTTGAACCAGAATATTTCCCGGCCAGCTCGGACGGTCCGGCAAGAATCCAGTTTGCTCATGGCTTTTTCAACAGCGCCCTGCATGAGATCAGTCACTGGACCATTGCTGGCGATGAGCGCCGCAAACTGCCAGACTTGGGCTATTGGTATGCGCCAGATGGCCGGACCCAGGAGCAGCAGGCCTTATTTGAACAGGTGGAAATCAAGCCGCAAGCAATTGAGTGGATGTTTGCCACCGCCTTTGGGCGTAAATTCCGGGTTTCTTTAGATAATCTGACTGGTGAAGGCGGGGATGGAACCAGCTTTAAAGACAATGTTCATGCCCAGGTGCAGCGCTATTTTAATGGCGACGCCAGACTGCCACGCGATGCCAATCGCTTCATTGAGTATATTTGCGCCTGTACGCGGAATGGCGAAAGTTTACAAGCTCATGAGTTTTTACGTGAAATGCTTGATTAGATTACACAAATCTACCTGTTTATGATTGCCAGTGGCTCAATATGCGCTTCATAATAGAGCAATGGCAGAGTTTGGAGGAATATTTATGCTGCATTTACGTGTACACCCGGATAATCCGCAACCTCGTTTAATCAGCCAGGCGGTCGAGCGTATCCGTGCCGGGGATGTGATTGTTTATCCTACCGATGCGGCCTATGCAATTGGCTGCCAGATCGGAAATAAAAATGCCATGGAACGGATTGCACAGATTCGTGGACTTGGCCCCAAGCATCAATATGCCATTCTCTGCTGTGACCTGTCCGATATTGCGACCTATGCCAAAGTCGACAATGCCATGTATCGTTTGTTGAAGAACAATACACCGGCCGTCACTACCTTTATTTTACCAGCCACCAGTGAGGTTCCACGCCGCCTGATGCATCCAAAGAAGAAAACGATTGGGCTGCGTATTCCCAGCAATCAGGTCTGCCAGATGCTCCTTAAAGAGCTGGGGGAGCCTTTGCTGACCTCCACCCTTATTCTTCCCGGTCAAGATGATCCTCTGGATGATCCTTTTGATATTGAAACCCAGCTCGGCAAGCGTATTGATGTATTTGTAGATAGTGGTCTGGGAACCTTAAGTACCACCTCAATTGTAGATCTTTCGGGGGAAAATCCGGAAATTGTGCGTCGCGGCGTAGGTGATGTAAGTGCTTTTGAGTAAATCACGTAAATAGATTGAAAAAATACAGGAGGCATATAAATGGATTTATTTTATATCCTCCTGAATTACCATACCTTTCCGGCACATCAGCTGATTTATGCAGAACAGCCTTGGACCTTGCAATCAAGAGCCATCCTGGTCGAAGCTAGTTCTTCTCCGGTCTTGCATCTTGACCAGATTGAATATAAGTTCTTTCTTGAGCTTTCTTGGGTTCACAGACTTTTCCAGCTCTATTCAAACCAGAATTTATGTCTGGCCAGCAGCTATCAACGTATGATTGAATTTGCCTTACGGCAACAGTCCGATTGACGAACTCAGCATCTTTCCGTTCAATTCCAAGTTATAGATAATTTCAGCAAGTATTTTAAAGAGCTTCAGGCTTCCAAATAAATAACTTAAACCAAGAAAGTTCGATCTTGTGCCCTTCATTTGTAGACGCTTTAGCCTCTGTGATTCTATATTTTTGAATTCTGGCATAATTCAGGAGAAAATTGACCATGCGATGTAGTGTATCGTTTGAAATTTCATGAGTTCATATCGCTGAATCAGATAATGCTGATCTATACTCATTTTTATGCACTCCAACACATCTAAACTCACCATAGAATTCTGCCAGAAGCTTTCACTTTATTGGGCTTTTTATGAGGATAGAGCAGATTTTAAATACATGAATAGTAGATTTAATTTCGCGTTTTTAGCAAAATTATTTTCAAACAATTTATTTAGCAAGTTTTTTACCGTACAATAGCGCCACTCTTTATGTGCTTTTTCTTTCGATACAAGATCGAAGTCCGAGCCCTTTCATGCCTTTGAAAATTCGCGTGGCCTATAATTGTAATGAATCAAATGACCTCTAGTGTGGTGGAATCAGCTCTGCAAATCCGTGTATTGGATGAGTGGCAAGATCAGATTCCAGAGGACCTCTATATCCCGCCTGCCGCATTTGAAATTCTGTTAGAACATTTTGAAGGCCCACTTGACTTCTTAATTTACCTGATTCAGCGCAACGGTTTTGATTTATTACAGGTCGATATTGCACCGATTGCGTCACAGTATTTATCTTATATGCATGCCATGAAGTCCCTGAATATTGAGCTGACAGCTGATTATATGGTGATGGCCGCATTATTGGCGGATCTTAAATCGCGCTTACTGCTTCCCAAGCCTAAAACAACTTCAACTGTCGAGCAAGATCCAAGGCAGGAACTAATTGACCGTCTGGAAAATTATCTACGGATTAAACAGGCAGCAGAGCATCTGGGGCAGATGAGTGTTCTGGAACGTGACACTTTTGCTACCAATGTCAGCCTGGGTGAGTTTATCCAGCCCAATGAAGGCCACAATATTGACCTGCTCCGGGATGCGCTGCTGTGCGTTTTTAATCGTCCTGAACCAGTCATTCATCAGGTTCAGCAAGAACCGGTGTTACTCGAAGAGCGGATTGCTTATATTGAAAGTTGTATTGAATCGGGTGAAGTGCTGTTATTTGATGCACTATTAAAACCGAGTCAGGGCCGTATGGGCATGGTCGTGACTTTTATGGCCGTACTGGAGCTGACTCGCCAACAAAAAATCCAGATTATTGCTACAGGCGTAGAAGCCCCGCTCGCAATTCAAGGAGCTCGCTCATGACCCTCGATCCAGCCAGTCCTTTATCTGCCGAAGATAACCGGCATGAAGTGTTAATGCAGCTTGAAGCGATTATATTCGCCAGTGATTCAGCCGTGTCATTGGCACGCCTCAAGGAAGCGTTTCATGACCGTTATAGCAAGCAGGAATTGCGCCAGTATTTACAACAGCTCTCGATGCTATTCCATGGCCGGTCCATTGAACTGATTGAAACGGCACAAGGTTACCGTTTTCAAGTCCGTGCAAAATATCGTAAAATTATTGCACAGACCTGGCCTGAGCGACCAACACGTCTCTCGCCTGCCTTACTGGAAATACTTGCAGTCATTGCGTATCACCAGCCGGTCACACGAGCCGATATTGAACAGATTCGTGGAGTCACCAATAACAGCCAGATTTTGCGTACGCTGTTTGACTGGAACTGGATTAAGGAATCCGGGTTTCGTGAACTCCCGGGAAGACCTGCGTTGTTAGTCACAACGCCACAATTTTTGAACGCTTTTGGCTTAATCAGTTTAGGCCAATTGCCTCCCTTACAGAATGCCAAGGAAGCTTTTATGATGCTCGATACAAATGGATTGACATCATAAATAGGTGAACTGTTGATAATTATTTCTAAGGTTATGCTGTCATGAGTGAAAAATTGCAAAAGGTACTTGCACGTGTTGGTCTGGGTTCTCGCCGTTATATGGAAGAAGTCATTGCCGCTGGACGTGTAAGTGTAAATGGGCAAATTGCCCAAGTGGGAGAACGTATTGAACCAGGTGATGAGCTTCGCATTGATGGTCGTAAAGTTCATTTCCAGATTGAAGATGAAATTCGTCGTCGTGTACTGATTTATTATAAGCCTGAAGGCGAAATCTGTTCGCGCAATGATCCTGAAAGCCGTCCAACGGTATTTGATAACCTGCCTGCTCTGGCAAATGATCGCTGGGTAATGGTCGGCCGTCTGGATATTAACTCGACCGGGTTATTACTGTTCACCAATGATGGCGAACTGGCGAATCGCTTGATGCACCCTTCAAATGAAATTGAACGTGAATATGCCGTTCGTGTCATGGGTGAAGTAACTCCACAATTGAAAAACAACATGCTAAAAGGTGTGGTACTGGATGATGGTCCGGCCAAGTTCGAGTCTTTCTCTGAGCTGGGTGGCGATGGTATCAACCGCTGGTATCAAGTGGTGGTAAAAGAAGGTCGTAACCGTGAGGTGCGCCGTATTTTTGAATCACAAGGTCTGAAAGTCAGCCGTCTGTTACGTACACGTTATGGAACGGTAATTCTGCCACGTGAGCTGCGTACAGGTCGCTGGATGGAACTGGATAAACAGGATATTGATAACCTGACCAAAGCAGTTGAGCTCAAGCCGCGCCAAGGTACGGGTCTATACGGTATGGCAAAACGCCGCAATGAACGTATGCAGGAAAAACCACTGGCAGCACGCCGTGGGGGGTATTTGCGTCAGCAACGTCGTGATACCGATGATCAGCCACAAAATACTCATGGCCGTGAAGACAGTGGTTTTGTACGTCGTGAAAACCAGAACGGTACCCAGTTCGCACGTCGTGACAATCGTCATGAACAGGGTTTTGGTCGTCGTGAAGAGCGTGATGAAAATGCACCGCGTCGTCCTTATGGCATCAACAAAGGCTTTAAAAAGTTTTAATCTTTCATTAAGATAGAGTCACTTCGGTGGCTCTTTTTTTGTAAGAACAATAATAATGACCCAATATTATCATCCTGTGGCACCTCAGACTTCCCGGCTTTATGGTTTCTACATACTAATGCTAGTGCATTTTATGCTGGTTGATTACAGCATCTGGCAAAGAGCAGATCCTCAGCGCAGCTTCATCCCTTTCAGCGATATTCATTTTTTTCGTGATTTCAGTACGCAGCCTCTAAAAATACTGGATCCATGGATCTGTATACCGATCGGATGTTCTATATTATTGGTAATCAGCCACCATATTATAAAAACCTATCGGGTACTTGTTATTTCCGAGGGCAGTACCGCTTGGGCGCTCTTTGCTGATCCTTCTCATAAGATATGTAAATTCAATAAGGTTCAACAGATGTAATCTAGTGTGATTCCTCCTGCAGATCAGCAGCAGACTGGGCTGCTCCGCTTCCATACAGCCGCACAGGATCATGAGCTTAACCTTAGTCTGTTCAGTTACAGCCGACCAGAATCTGATACATATGCAGCTATCCCACCTGTTTCCTGAGAACATCGTTCAGTCATAAAAAATACCCAACAATGTGGGCATTTTTATTTGGAACTTAAAATATTATTGTGGAATCCCTTGCGGAATGGCGCTGAGTAAACGCTTGGTATATTCATGCTGCGGCGACTGGTACAGCTCATCTGAATTGGCAATTTCCACCAATTCCCCATGATTCATCACCATGATCTGATCAGAAATATATTTCACTACCGACAAATCATGCGAAATAAAGATATAGCTGAGGCCAAATTCATCCTGTAAATCTTGCAGTAAATTCAGCACCTGCGCCTGTACTGATACATCCAGCGCCGAGACCGATTCATCACAGATTAAAATCTCGGGTTTTAAAGTCAGACAACGTGCAATCGCAATCCGCTGGCGCTGACCACCGGAAAACTCATGCGGATAACGATAAAAAGCCTGTGCAGGCAAGCTGACCCGCTCCAGCAGATCTAAGGCCATTTGTTTGCGTTCTGCATCATTCGCACCAATATTATGAATCTGCATCGGCTCCATCAGAATCTGGCCTACGCTAAAGCGTGGATTGAGTGAGGCATAAGGATTCTGGAAAACAATCTGAATCTTGCGCTGGTATGGCTTAAATTCCTTTTCTGACATGGACAGAATATCTTGTCCCTGAAACAGGGCCTGACCGCCTGTAGCTTGGTGTAAACGCATCAGCAACAGCCCAATGGTGGTTTTTCCAGAACCTGACTCACCAACCAGACCCAAGGTTTTACCTTTGGCCAGCTGAAATGACACCCCCTTCACCGCCTGAAATTCTTCTTTTCGAAATAGGCCTTTGGGGCTATAAAATGATTTATTCAGATCGCGCACATCCAGAATAATTTCTTCATTGCCCTTTAAGCCTCGGCTACGTTCTGTCAGCTTTTCAGGATTTGGGGGCACATTTTCAAGCCATTGCTCTCCTTTTTGCTGGATAAAGTCACTGATTACCGGCAGACGCTGTGGCCGATGAGAGAGCTGAGGCCGACAATGTAAAAGTGCTTTGGTATACATGTCTTTTGGATGCTCAAGTACGGATTTGGCTGCTCCCTGTTCACGGATTTCTCCATCACGCATTACAATGACCTGATCTGCAATTTCAGCGACCAAGGCCAAGTCATGACTAATCAGCAAAATTGACATTTGCCTGCGCTGACGCAAGGATTCAAGCAAGTCTAGAATCTGCTTTTGAATGGTCACATCCAGCGCTGTGGTCGGTTCATCGGCAATCAGGAGTTTAGGTTCGCAGGCAATCGCCATGGCAATCATCACCCTTTGCTGCTGTCCGCCAGATAGTTGGCCCGGATAAGCATCAATCCGGGCTTCCGGTGAAGGAATACCCACTTCCTGCAACAGCTCCAAAGTTCTCTGACGGGCCTGTTTTTTATTCATGCCCAAATGCAGTCTTAATACTTCTGCAATCTGCATACCAACCGTAAAGACCGGGTTGAGCGAAGACATGGGTTCCTGAAAAATCATGGCGATATCTCTGCCACACATCTGGCGCATTTTACAGACAGGTAGTGTAAGCAGATCCTGTCCTTCAAATATAATTCTACTGTCTGGAGAAATCTGGCTATTTTCAGGGGCCAATAGTCCCATGGTGGCCAGCGCAGTCACAGATTTTCCACTTCCCGACTCTCCGACCAAGGCTACGGTGGTATTGGCGGGGATCTCGAACGAAATACTTTTGACCGTTTCAATATATTGTTGATGTTCATCTTTAAAACTGACGCGCAGATTTTCTACACGGAGCAATACAGGGACTGGATGAAAGTTCTGATCAGACATGTTGGCTCCTATTTCAGTTTGGGATCTAATGCATCACGCAGTGCATCGCTAAACATCGAAAATGCCGTCACCAACACCGCCATGGCAATGGAGGCGGCTGCCAGTTGCCACCATTTTCCTAAAATCAGCTCACTTTGTGCTTCATTCAGCATGCTACCCCACGACACCACACCTGTCGGCACGCCAAAGCCCAAGAAGCTTAAAATCACTTCAGACTTGATAAAGGCCACCACCAGAATGGACATCTGTACCAGCGCAATATGACTTACATTGGGAAAAATATGCACAAACATACGGCGCATATGGCTGACCCCTATAGCCTTGGCAGCCAGTACATATTCACGTGAAGTGTGCTTCATATACTCAGCCCGTACCAGACGAAACACCCCGGTCCAGCCCGTCAGTCCTAAAATCAGGATAATGGCTAGAATACCTTTTTGCTGCAATACCGCCGCAATGGCCAGTATCAGTAACAGATAAGGAATTGAGGTAAAAATATTATAAAACCAGTTCAGTGCATCATCGACCCAGCCACCGAAATACCCTGCGACTGCGCCCAATAACGTGCCGATAGCCACCGACATTACTGCGGCAATCAGTCCCACCAGAATCGAAGTTTCTGCACCTTTAATGGTTTTCAGCAGTATATCCTGTCCCCATTTATCCGCACCAAAAATCAGGCTCTGTTTCAGCTCATTGCGCTGATCTATTAACTGGCCTCCCAGTTCCTGTTCGATGGCCAGCATATCTTCAGCCAAAGGATCGACCACCCCATAATCCTCTATGATCTGACCTGCTCCCTGCACAGTAGCAACTTGCAGATTTAATGCCGTGCCGTTATTTTGTAAAGGCTCGACTGGTTTTCCTGATGCCGCTCTGAGCTGGCTTTCTTCAGGAAATGAAACCTCGACTGCCGGGGTACTCTTCATAAAAGTGGGAGGTGCATAGCTCACCGCCACTTCCTGATCCCAGTCTTTGGCAAGCATGCCACTGAGAGATAAGATCAGCAGCAGAAAATAGAATCCAACAATCCACAACGACAACATGGCAATACGGTCACGCTTTAGACGGCGCCAGGCCAGTTGCCATAATCCGCTTGAGGCAGATGCAGCTGTCTGGTGAGCCTGCGTTCGTTTTAAAATGGCACTCAGCATACCTTCACCTACTTCAACTGTATACGCGGATCAATCCATTTATAGATGACATCCGCGATCAGGTTGAACAGCATGGTCGCGACTGCCACATATACGGTAATGGCTTTAATAACCGGAAAATCAGAGCGCTCTACCGCAATAATCACTTCACGTCCAATGCCAGGAATGCCAAAGAAGCGTTCAATCAAAAAAGCACCGATCAGCAGGGCCGGCAAGCTCGACATGACATCCGTAATAATGGGAATTGAAGCATTACGCAGTACATGTACGCCCAGAATCCGGCTTTCCCGCAAGCCCTTTGCCCGTGCGGTACGCACATAGTCCTGATTGACTTCATCCAGTACAAAGCTGCGGTATAAGCGCAGCATCGGTGCAATACTGACCACCAGCATAATCAGAATCGGCAGCATGGCATATTGAAACAGGTTATTAGTCAGACTGTCGCTCCAGCCCTGAACCGGGAACCAGCTCAGCTGATAGGCCAGTACATACTGAAAAACGATGATATACACCAGAATGCTGATCGACATACCAATGGTGCAGAGCATCATGATCATGCGGTCAGTCAGCGAGCCTCGTACAGCAGCTACAGCCAGCGCCAGAATAATGGCAATTAAAGTTTGTAAAATGGTTAAGGGAATTAAAATGGTCAGTGAAGGTCCCAAACGGGTGATGATAATCTGCGAGACGGGTTCTCCGGTACTCCAGCTCAGGCCATAATCAAAGCTGACGATCTGCTGGATAAATATCCAGAGCTGGACATAATAGGGCTGTTCAACTCCCAGCTGCTGCCGGATATTTTCAATCTGTTCCAGATTGGCCATTTTCCCTGCCAGAATATACGCCGGGTCTCCTCCCACCCAATTAAACAAAAAGAAAATCAGCAAGATCACACCCAGCATGGTGGGAATCATTTGCCAAATCCTGCGAATTATATATGCCAGCATTATATCCCTGCCCTGACTTAATGTCCTGAAATTTCCTTGAAGAACGCCTGACTGTCTGGCTCACGTCCCAGAAAGTCTTTGACCATCTGCTCACCCGGCTTTTGCCCCCCCTGAGCCAGTACCGTAGTGCGATAACGTGCTCCCACTTTAGGATTCATCAAATGCTCCCCAAAAGCAGACAGCATGTCGAGTGCCAAAACTTGTGACCACATATAGCTGTAATAACCTGCCTGATAGCCCCCCATCAAATGCCCAAACTGGCCCGGAAACTGTTGTCCCGAGACATATCCCAGGGCAGTTTGACTTTCCATTTCCTGCCAGAGTTTTAAGGGATCAAGGCTTAAGGCATTTTGGCCATGCACAGCCATGTCATACTGCGCATATAGGGTCTGGCGTGCATAATGCGCTCCCCGGCCATAATTTTTGACGCTTTTTAAGCGCTCGGCCATGGCTGCATCAATGCGTGGACAGGCGGGTTCACAATAGTCGGCCACTTTAGACAGCGTTTCAAAACGGCGTGCCCACTCTTCATACATTTGTGAAGGAGCTTCAACAAAGTCACGTTCTACCGATGTGCCTGACTGCTCACTATAGCGGGTTTTAGATAGCAGGCCATGCAAGGCATGTCCCATTTCATGTACAAAGGTTTCCAGCTCATTGCTGTTCAGCCCTTTACGGTTAAAGTTGGTCACCAAAACGGAGATGGGACGGCGCTCATTTAAACGGCTGCCCCCATACACACCCCACACCGCGGCATGGCCATACTTACCTTTACGCGGGTATTTATCCAGATACAGGCCGCCCAGAAACTCTCCGGAAGCAGTGTCATGCACGGCGTAGTATTCCACTTCATCATGCCAGGCTTTGGCTTTCACCGGCTTGAACTGGATGCCGTATAGTTCAGAAGACAGGGCAAATAACCATTTCTGTGCAGCTTCAGTTGGAAAATAATCGCGCAGTTTTTCCTGATCAATCTGGTATTTGGCCTGACGTAGCTTTTCATTCCAGTAAAGCTGGCTCCAACGCTCAATTTTTGCTGTTTCTACAGGAATTTTTAAGCTTTCTGCCTTGAAACGACGTAATTCCTCTATCTCCTGTTTTTCTAGCGGCGCCACCTTGGCATGAACTTCCTCCAGAAAAGCATTGACGGCTTCAGGGGTTTTAGCCATACGATATGCCAGGGCAAAATGGGCATAGCTGTCTTTTCCAAATAGTTGTGCCTGCTCATAACGCAGATCGATTGCCCTTTTCATCAGCTTCAGGTTTTGTTCAGTACCACGCCGGCTATACGCCGTCTGATAGCGTTTACGTGCTGCATCACTGTCTGCCAGCTCCATAAAAGGCTGATATTCCGGGTAATCAAAGCCTAATTCATAATTCCCCCGGGTATTTGTCTTCAGGCCTGCCATATAACTGTCTGGCAAACCTTTCATTTCCTCTGGATTAAATTCAACCTTGTCCTGATTATCCCGTACGTTTTTGGAGAAATCCTGAGAGAGTCTGGTGCTCTCATCCATAATTTCCTTTAAGCGTTTCTGCTTGTCTGCGCTCAGCTGTATGCCGTTTTTTTCAAACTGTTCCAGAATATCCTTCAGATATTTCTGATCAATTTCATCTATTGCGGTTAATTTCTTAAATTGGACATAAAGCTGTGGACGCTGATACAGTGCCGTCAGATATTGATCACTTTTAAGCTCACAATCATCTGCGGCCTGACGTAAGGCCGGATCAGGATCTATATTGCTATATAACCCGAATCCTGTTTAAGCCAACCATTCGATTACTCGAATGGTTGGCTTATTTCGGTGGCTCAATTGATATGCGCACAATGAAGCATAAATCCCTCCTAGAAATCCACAAACACTACGTGCTCTACTCGTCACTAAATTGTATTGTCCTTTCAATAAGCTGAATAACGTTTCTATTTTATTGCGCTGCTTTAAGTGATATTCATCTGATGCAGATAATTTAATAGACTTCATGTTCTTTCGGTGATAGGTAATTAAATCAATACCTTGTTCTTTTAATCTGCTTTTTAATTGTTGACTGATGTAGCCACGGTCGGCATAGAGTTGCGCCTGTAAACCTTCAGCTAATTGTTCAACCATTTTAATGTCAGCAACATGTCCATTTGATAAAGCAGAACAGGCAATTTCACCAAATTGATTCATCGCAATATGTAATTTACAGCCATAAAACCAGCCCATTGAGCTTCTACCACGTGATGCAATTTGGACTAATGATTTATGACGCTGAATACGTTGATTTTTACAAACTGGCAGAGTTGTTGAATCAATCCATAAATATTGTGTAGCTTGGTCTTTCATCAGCGCCACATGTAAAGCGTGTAGGGCCAATTGGTGCATATTGATCAGATGAATCATCCTTTGATAGCAAGGCAAGTACTTAAATAAATGGCTTTTATCTTCTTTTAACCAGGTGAAAAAGGCTTTGAAATTATTGAAGTGAGAATACTTATACCAAATGGCGATAAAGATGATTTCAGAGATACTCAGCTGCGCTTTTCGGATTCTTAAGCAGTGATGGCTTTGCTTGAGGAATTTCCAGTAGGTTGCTTCAAATTTAAGAAAGAAATCATCAATTACACAGAATAATTCGGTACTATTGAACATCGGGACTAGAGTTGTGAGTTTGGTGTGATAACTCAACTGATGGCTCTAGTCCTCCTATTTTTCAAGTTAATTTCTTATCCGCGATTCGGGTTATATAGTCCAATCGGTGAAATAAAATCGCTCGCTTCGGCCAGAATGTTGTCCCACTCTGCCAAATAGGCCGAACTCCGGGCATTGTTTTTTATTTTTTTGTTTTCAAACTTTTTAACCTGCTTGTGCATTTTTTTTAAGTTTGCATCACATAAGGTGGGAATCTCGCTTGCCTTAAATAAAGGCAAGAATGAGGGCTGAGCCGCGATTGCCCCGGAACTGCTCATCACGAACAACACACTGAGAGTGCTTATTTTCATTTTCTTTGACTGCATCCATCGCTCCAGTGTTGGATTATTTTTTAGAATCGACATCGAGATACATCCATTCTGCTGACAAAATCGGATGATTCTTATAGCCGATCACCCGCGCTTGAGTGAGTACATTACGGTAGCTGCTGTACAGCATGAGAACCGGCATATTAACCTCCAGAATGCGTGACATCTTGCGATACAGGGCATCACGTTCAGGACTCGGATTCATGCTCTGGGTCTGCTCATAGAGCCGGTCAAATTCGGGATGCCTGAAACAGGAGTTATTGGTCATGTGGATATTTTTACCGTAAAACAGCTGCATAAAGTTATCAGCATCCGGATAGTCCGCAATCCAGGCCGAGCCTTTAAACATGGTCTTGCACTGCTTTTCCAGCTTGAGGGCTTCAGCAAATGGCATGGCTTTACTCACCATCTTGATCTGGATGCTGTCGAGTGCCTTTTTCCAGAATTCAGCCTGCTGTTGACCACGGCTGGTATTTCCCACAATCAGCTCAATTTCCAGCGGCTTGCCATTCGGCTGACGCCGCCAGCCATCGGTCCCGACCTGATATTGATAGCGGTCCAGCAGCAGATTGGCCGCCTTGACTGAGTAGGGAATACTGCTCTTGTACTGTGGAGAATAACCGACCATCCCGGGAGGAATCGGCATTTGTAGCTGAGTGGCATCACCTTTATACAGAATATTGATCATCTTCTCAGTTGAAAATGCCATTGCCATTGCCCGACGTAAGGCTATTTTTTCCTTTGCCAATCCGCCCACGACCGGATGCCGCATATTCCAGTACTGATAGCCAATTAAAGGATCGCTAATGCGAGAAAGCTGTATGCCTTGCTTTTTTAAATTCGGTTTGAGTACACCATTTTCTAATGCCTGTACCACCAGATCACCCTCAATTTCACTGATATCCAGCTCATTTTTACTAAAAGCCAGCCAGCGGGACTGAGCTTCTTCAATCACCCGAATATCAATGGTACCAATCTGCGGCATTTTCTTTCCTTGCATGGCCTTGATAATAGGCTGATCTGCATGATGACTGGCCTTAAAGTTCCAGACAAAGCCACGATAGTTCGGATTGGCAGTTAAGATGATCCGTGAAGCTGGTGTCCAGTGACTCAGCAGATAGGGCCCGGTACCCACCGGATGATCCATCACAAAGCCGGCCTTATTACGATATTTTTCAATGACCTCTCTGGCGACCGCCGCTGCCGGCTGATGGGCAAGCAGCATTGCAAAGTTCTGATCCGGTTTAATCAGCTTTAAAATCAGGGTATAGCGATCCGGCGTCTGGATGCCTTCAAAGGGCCGATCATAATCAAACTTGCCGGTTTTTTTAGCTTGTGCCAGTAAGGCTTCTGTCCCCTTGATTCGGCCCTCCAGCAACCAGCTGTTTGGAGAATGTAAGGTTGGGTCTATCAGCCGTTTCAGTGAATAGGCATAGTCAGCAGCCGTCAGTTCACGCTTCTTGCCTTTAAATACCGGATCATCTGCAAAATAAATTCCCTTCTTGATTTGAATAGTATAAGTCAGACCATCCGCGCTGACCTGTGGTAAAGCGACTGCCGTATTCGGTACCAGTTTGACTGGGGACGCCAGATAATCATAACTAAATAGATTTTCAAAAATGGCAGCGTTGACCCGGCCAGAATAGACATCATGAGTCGCAGCCGGATCAAAGCCGGTTTCAGCCACCGAAAAAACATCACGCAGGATTTTATTTGGATCGGCTGGATTGGCAGCCCCGACCGGTACTGCAGCAGTTGCAAACAGACAGCTTACGATCAGACAGCGAGTCAGCTGTAAAAATGGAGTTAAAAATTTTTCTTTTAGCATGCACTTGATCTAATTCTTTATTTTTTTAACAGGTTCAAGCTCTAGATAATGCCACAATCTGCTTAGAATAAGAGCAGCTTTATAGACTTAAATTTAAGATTCATCCGGTTCTGGCAATCTGAGTTACTATTTTTCCCAAGCCTTGTCATTACACGCTTCAATTTTATTATTTTATATTAATCACTCATGTTATGGCTTGCTGTTTAACGATCTGCCCGCGTCTGGATTATCAAAAATGGTTGGGTTTTCAAAATAGCGCCTTTCAATATAGAAAATCCCGCCAAAATTGCGGGATTTTCTATCTATGTTTTACATCTGTGACTGGATATAATTTTGCAGACCAATCAACTCAATCAACCTCAGCTGTTTTTCCAGCCAGTACGTATGATCTTCTTCGGTATCAGACATTTGCTGGCGTAGCAGATCACGGGTGATATAATCCCCTTTTTCCTCGCACAGCTTGATTCCCTGAGCCAGCTTTTCACGCACATGATACTCAAGTTTTAAATCGGCTTTCAAGCAACTGACCACATCTTCACCGACTTCAATATCATCACGCATCATGTTTGGCTTGCCTTCCAGAAACAGGACACGACGGATAATTGCATCCGCATGTTGGGCTTCTTCCTGCATTTCATGATCAATTCGTTCGAAGATCTTGCTCAAGCCCCAATCTTCATACATACGAGAGTGAATCAGATATTGGTCACGGGCAGCCAGCTCGCCGCCAATCAGCATATTCAAATAGTCTACGACTTCTGGATTACCACGCATTTTGAACTACTCCCTATTTTATAAAATCTATTATGAATAAAACTGTGCGGTTTTGCAAAAGTTAAATTTACGTAAATATATGATTTTTATATAATTAAAATGAGAAGCACTTGCATTTACCCTCTCAATTCAGATAAATCCCGTTTAGAAAACAAGATGTTGCAACTGCTTGTGTCTTTTCCAAAGTCAAAATTTTGTTAGAAAAATCAAACGTTAAAAATTGTAAAAAATCATCATGATAAAAAATACTCATCATGTTTGTATAAATATCATTATATTGGGGTATTTTATGCTTGATTTGTCTTATGATGCAGGGAAATTTAAAACAACAACGGTTTCATTATGACACAACCATCAACTACAGCGCCTGTGCTCGTGACCGGTGCCTCTGGCTATATCGCCAGTTGGGTAATTCAAAAACTTTTAACCCAAGGGTATACCGTTCACGCTACTGTTCGGGATTTAAACAAGACGCAAAGTTTTAAGCATCTGGAACAGATTGCCGACAGTGCTCCTGGCACACTTAAACTGTTTACAGCCAATCTGCTAACCCCGGGTTCTTTTGATGCGGCGATGCAGGACTGTGAAATCGTGTTTCATATGGCTTCGCCTTTTGTTGTGACCAATTATACAGACCCCGTAAAAGATATCATTGAGCCCGCAGTTGTGGGCACAGAAAATGTATTAAATAGCGTCAATAAGACCGAATCGGTTCAACGCGTGGTGGTGACTTCCAGTATTGCCTCGACCTATGGCGATGCCATCGATATTTTACAAACCGAACAGCAGCGTTTTGATGAGTCGCACTGGAATATGACCAGCTCCCCGCATCATCAGCCTTATCCTTATTCCAAGGTGATGGCTGAACGTAAGGCTTGGGAAATGGCGGAGGCGCAAGACCGTTGGGATCTGATTTGTATTAATCCTGCTCTGGTATTTGGAGAATCCCTTACCCCCAACACCCAGTCTGGCAGCGTGGAAGTCCTGCAACAGTTTGCCAATGGTCTGACCTTGCTGGGTGTTCCGCCTATGTGGAATGGGGTTGTCGATGTACAAGACGTCGCTGAAGCACATCTCCGTGCAGCATTTAATCCCGAAGCCGAAGGCCGTTATATTATTTGTAGTGAGACTTTAAGCCTGCTGGAGATGGGAAAAATTTTGCGTAAAGCTTTTGGTGCCAAGTTTCCTTTCCCACGCAATCAGTTACCTAAAACTGCATTTAAGATGTTCGGCCCACTTGCCGGTTTTAGCCGGAAATTTGTCGAACTCAACATGGGCTATCCAATTTATTTTAATGCACAAAAAAGTCAGGATCAGCTCGGGATTCAATATCGTCCGGTACAAGAAAGTCTGGTTGAGCATTTTCAGCAGCTTCTTGATGACGGACTGGTCAAACGCTATATCCCTTAACCGGGAGAGTGATTTGAAAGTATTAAAAAAGACACCCGAAGGTGTCTTTTTTAATTTTTAGAGGCGATTAAAAAGCCAAGAAAATAGCTTAAGCTTCCAGCAGGCCATAATTATGCATCAAATCAATAAACTGCTCTTCATTTATCACGGGTACGCCCAGTTTTTCAGCCTTATCCAGTTTCGAGCCGGCCTTTTCTCCAGCCACCACACATTTGGTTTTAGCAGATACACTACCACTCACCCGAGCACCGAGGGTTTGCAATAATTGCGTTGCTTCATCACGTCCCATACTGCTGAGGGTTCCGGTCACCACCCAACTTTCACCATTGAGTGGCTGGCGAGTCGGAGCAACCGGTGCATCCCAGTGAATGCCTGCGGCAAGCAGACGATCCAGCACTTCCAGATTATGCGGTGCCTGAAAGAAATCAATAATCCACTCTGCGGTAATATCTCCCACATCCGGTGTTTTCTTTAAGGTTTCAAGATCAGCATGGCGTAAGGCGTCCAGAGTCTGGAAGGTATTGGCCAGCATACGCGCCGTGGTTTCACCTACCCCTCGAATACCGAGTGCATAGATAAATGCTGCCAGTGTGGTTTTCTTACTGTTTTCAATCGCATCCAGCAGGTTCTGGACCGATTTGGCTCCCATCTTTTCAATACCAAGCAAGGTTTCACGATGCTCATGCAGATGGTAAATATCCGAGATATCTTTCAAGAGATTCAGATGCAACAGCGATTCTACCCAGCGGTCGCCCAGACCTTCAATATCCATGGCCTTACGCGAAACAAAGTGACGAATCGCCTCGATCCGCTGTGCCGCACAGTATAGCCCCCCTGAACAGCGTGCCAGTGCCTCACCTTCTGGCATAACTACGGGTGAATCACAGACCGGACAGGTATTTGGCAAACGAACCTCAAGTGCATCGGCAGGACGAAATTCCGGCCAGACTTTTTCAACCTTAGGAATCACATCTCCACTGCGATAGACACTCACGGTATCACCAATCCGTACATCCAGACGGTGAATCTCGCCTATATTATGCAAGGTCACATTGGAAACCGTGACGCCACCCACTGCAACTGGATTCAAGCGCGCCACTGGGGTCAAGGTACCAGTGCGGCCGACCTGCCAGTCAATATGCTCAACTGTGGTAATGGCCGCCACGGCTGGGAATTTATAGGCAGTGGCCCAGCGCGGTTCACGGCTCAAGAAGCCGAGTTGCTGCTGCTGTTTCAGGTCGTTGACTTTAATGACCAAGCCATCAATTTCCACGCTTAGGTCAGCCCGCTGCTGAATCATCCGTTCATAAACAGCCTGCACTTCCTCAATCGACTGGCAGATAAAGTGCTGCTCTCCGGTTGCAAATCCGAACTGGCTCAGCCATTCCAGACTGGCTGACATGCTGTTCTGACCATGATGCGGTACGCACTGGGCAATGCCATATGCATAAAATGCCAGAGGGCGTGAAGCGGCAATTTTCGGATCCAGCTGGCGTAAACTTCCTGCCGCAGCATTTCGTGGATTGGCAAAGGTTTTTTCCCCTTTGTCCAGATTGGCGGCATTCAAGCGTTCAAAACCGGACTTCGGCATCAGGACTTCACCACGCACTTCAAGCAGCTCTGGAATAATTCCATTCACCGCTACCAGAAACTTTGGCAAGTTCCGGATGGTTTTGACATTCTGGGTAATATCTTCACCCGTTTCGCCATCACCCCGCGTGACACCGCGCACCAGCACCCCATGTTCATACCACAGAGAAATTGCTAGACCATCGAACTTTAATTCAACATCATATTCAATTGTCTGCTTTGGCAAACGCTCTTCAATCCGGCGAGCAAAGGCAAAGAGATCATCCTGGTTAAAGACATTGCCCAGAGACAGCATAGGCACTGCATGAGTCACGGAAACAAATTTTGCCAGCGGCTGCCCTCCGACCTTGTCGGTTGGCGTATCCGGTTGTCTCAAATGTGGATATTGTTGTTCCAGCGCTTTAAGCTGATGAAAAAGCTGATCATATTCACTGTCTTCAATGGTTGGCTGATCCATTACATAATAGGCATGATTATGCCGGGCAAGCAGTTGAATCAGTTGACGCATTTGCGCAATGACAGTGGCATCTTGGGTCATAATTTCACCATAAAAAAGGGCGGTTAATCCGCCCTATACACATTCAGCTGTTGGCTATTATAAAAATCGGAACTGACAGATTCAATATTGCAAATCAAGCTTCTGCAGCAGTTTGTCCGGCACGGTAATCGATGGCCTGATGACGCCAGAATTCACGTAATTGCGGGGTGAATTCCTGATGATTCTGATCATAGACAATCCCGTCTACTTCGCGGGCAATCAGGCGTGAAACACTGTCCATGGTATCAAAGGCATTTTGCACATCGCTATGCGGCAGTGCCAGAAAGAAAGCCAAACCTTTCACTTCTTCAGTAGATAAGGTTTCCAGATCAAAGCCTTCCATGCCAGTATCTGTCATGCGCAGCACCGAAAAAAGCAGTTTGGAACCATCTTCACTATAACGGTGGAAACAGGCCAGCTCGCCATAACGCAAGCCGTATTTTAACAAGACTTTTAGGGTTTTATCACCCGACAGTACACGGTTTTGCGGATAGATATGCAATGAAATGATCATTTCAGCATTGGCCAGCGCACTTTCTTCATCCACAATTTTTTGCTCATGCAGATGTGCATCCAGAATGCTGCTTTCATCATTAAATTCAGAGATTTCAGCTTTTTCGATATTGCTGTTCAGGCTGAACTCAGGCGCTGAGTCATGCACCGTTTCGGTCATATCTGCTTTGCTTTCTTCAGTTTTTATCTGCTCTTGCGGCTGAGATTCTGCTTGATGTTCTGAGCCTGCTTTAGTGGCTGCCACATCGGCCGGTGTATCTTCCAGCTGTTCTGGGGCAGGTTTAGCCTCTGCTGTAACAGCTTGATGCTTCTCTGCTTTTGCCACACTTGCTGCATCTGCAAGTCCCGGTTCGACCTGGTCGGGATTTGCAGACAGCGCTACAGGGGTTTCTTCATGCAGGCGTGGTTCTACCCGCTCTACCGCTTCTGCTTCTTTTTTGTTGAGCTGTGAACGCACATGACGTGGAATAACGGGCGTCTGGCTGTCCGGGTCAATATGGAGATCTGCATCAAGAGAAGGGATAGCTTCAGCAGGTTTTTTAAAGATCATTTTGATGCCGAGCAGCATGATTACAACTGCAATAATAATCCCGATAATTGTGGTGATTTCCATGTTATACCTCCGCAGCTAAGCCGTATTCTTTTGCCTGTTCCAAATTTACTGTCACTAGTTTTGATGTGCCTGGTTCAGGCATGGTTACACCTAACAGATCAGTCGCCATCATCATTGCAAGTTTGTTATGAGTAATATAAATAAATTGCACGTGTTCAGAAAGCTCTTTGACTAAATTACAAAAACGCCCCACATTGGCATCATCCAGCGGTGCATCCACTTCATCCAGCACACAAAATGGCGCCGGATTTAAACGAAAAATCGCGAAGACCAAAGCCAATGCCGTGAGGGCCTTTTCACCACCAGACAGCAAAGCCAGCGAACTGTTGCGTTTGCCCGGGGGTCTTGCCATCAGTTTTACACCCGATTGCCATCCGTCTTCAAGACTCAAGCTGGCTTCACCGCCTTCAAACACTTTCGGGAACAGGTGTTGCAGCTCGGCATTGACCTGATCAAAAGTGTTCATAAACAGCTTACGGGTTTCCTGATCAATACTTTTCATGGCAGCTTGGAGCTGTTCCACTGTATTTTCCAGGTCCTGCATCTGGTGGCTGAGTTCCTCATAACGTCGGGAAACTTCTTCGTATTCTGCGGAAGCTGCCAGATTGACTGCGCCCAATTTGTCAAACTTAGCCTGGGCTTTTTCCAGCTTGGCCTGATGTGCCTGTACATCCAGCGTCAAACCGGAAATCATCTCACTATTCATCTCTTTTAGCTGTTCTGAATAATGCTGTAAATCTGATTTGGCTGCCTGCCAGGCCAGACGCTTCGCCTCCAGTTCGGTTCGGATTCTCTCATCCTGTTGCTGAAAGCGATGTCGCTGTTCTGTTAAATTTTGCTGTTTGTCCTGCAACTGCTTCAGTTCAAGCTGCCAGTCTGCCCAGGTGTTTTGCAGTTTTTCCGTGATCTGCGCCTGTTCCTTAAACTGGCTATGTAGCGCGGGTAATTCCAACTGTACCGGATCAACAAACTTTTTGGCCTGCTCAATCTGGAGCGCAATTTGCTGATATTGCTGTTTTAAAAAGACCTGATCTTTTTCCAGTAATTCGAGCTGTTGCTGACTCTGGACACTTTGCCGGCGCAACAATTCCGCTTCCTGCTGTACCTGCTGGCTCAATTGCTGTGCATCTTCCAGCTGAGTATTCAGTTCTTCCAGCTGAAATTGCAGGGTTTTATACTGCGGAAGTGCCTGCTCCAGTTTCAGGTTTAAAGTATGCAGATCAATTTCCAGATCATCTTTCTGCATGGCATCTTCTTCCAGCTGCTCTTCCAGCTGTTGCAATTGATTGTGTAATTGCTGCTTCTGTAGCGTAAAGGCCTGTGTCGCACTCTGGGCTTTGGCAATATTTAAATCAAGTTGTTGTAACTGTTTTTGCGCCTGCTTCTGCTGCTCACTACTCGCCTGAATCTGGTGATGTAGGGCTGCGATCTGTTGATTCAGCTCAGGGAGTTGCTGTTCCGCCTCTGTAAGCTGTGGTTCAAGCTCAGTAAGCTGCTGCTCAATCTCATCCAGACGAATACGATGGCTGAGCGCACCCTGTCCAGCCTGACTATGTGCATCATAATCCAGCGCAATGACCCAGTCTGGCCCTACATGGTAGCCATCCAGACTCAGGATCGACTGACCCGGCTGTAACTGCGGTTGCAGGCTTAAAGCGGCATGAAAAGATTCGGCAACGGCGACCTGCTGCCAGAGTGAATAATCGGGCGCGGCAATCCAGTCCGCCAGACAGGGCAAGCCGGCGATTTGTATCTGGAGCTGCACCGTTTGCGTCTTGAGCTGACGTGCATGATTCTCCATAAAATACTCATCTTGTGTCAGCACTTGAGCCGAGAGCCATTTGGCCAGAAACTTCTCGATCAAAGCGGCATGGACTTTGGCCGCAGGCTGAAGCTTTAAGACCTGCATGAGCTGTACCCTATCGGTCTTGACCGGTGGATGGACTTTTGTCAGTAACTGGCTCAGGTTTTTCCGTTCTGAATGCAGCACCTGAATTTTCGATTTCAGCTGCATCAGACGCTGTTGATACGTGACCTGTTCTGCCTGAAGTTGCTCGAGTTGAGTTTTGAGTTCTTGCAGCCGGGCTTCATGGCCTGCAAGCTGCTGTTCAGCCTGGGCTCTATCTTGCTGATCATATTCCAGCTCATCCTGCTGTACTTGCTGCTGAATCTGGCTAACTTGCTGAGCCAAGGTCTGTTTTTGCTGCTCGATACGGGCAATATTTTTTGCCAGCTGTTCGCTTTGCGCCAACATCTGTGATTGACGCTGTTGCTGCTGCTCTACCTGGGTTTTAATTTGCGTAAATTGGGCCGCGACTGCTGCTTGCCGAGATTTAAGCTCTGCCAGCTGCTGCGTTTGATTCTGCTTCTGGCCTTCCTGTTGGTGTAGCTGTACTGTCTGTTCTTCAAGCTGTGCTTGCAGGGTTTCCAGTTGTAGTTCAGTCAACTGTAGCCGTTCTTTGGTCTGGGCTTTTTGCTCTTCCAGTTTGATTAGACTATTGGAATTCTGCTGCAACAGGGATTGCTTCTGCTGCAAAGTCATTTCCAGTTCACTGCGCTTTTTTTCCGCCTGCTGCCATTCGCTTTGTAGCGGTGTAGATTGTTGGATCAGGCGCTGGAACAGCTCGCTGGTGGTACCCAAGTCATGCTCGACCGTCGTCAGCTCTGAACGGACCAGCTTGAAACTTTCACCCAGTTCATTCATCTGCACCGTGTATTCTTCTTGCAGGCGCTGGCTCTGCTCCGACTGGAACGAAAGCACTTCAACCCTGATCTGACGAATCTCTGCTTCCAGCTCTTTATATTGAATCGCGGTTTCAGACTGGCGTTTCAGGGTTTTTAGCTGAGCTTTCAGTTCAGCAGCAATATCTTCCAGACGAGACAGGTTTTGTGTAGTGTGGTCCAGATGCAGCATGGTTTCGCGGCGACGGGCCTGATAACGCGAAACGCCAGCAGCCTCCTCAATAAAGACCCGCATTTCTTCCGGCTTGGCATCGACCAGACGGTTAATCATGCCCTGTTCAATAATGGCATAGGAACGTGGTCCCAGACCGGTCCCCAGGAAAATATCGGTAATATCGCGACGGCGACATTTGCTGCCATTCAGGAAATATTCAGACTTGCCATCCCGGTTGACTTGTCGCCGTACAGCCAGCTCGCTATAGGCATTATAAGCCCCGCCCAGCTTGCCATAAGTATTGTCAAAACGTAACTCTACACTGGCCATGCCCACCGGTTTACGCTTGGCGGTTCCGGTAAAAATCACATCCTGCATGCTGCCACCACGCAACTGGCGGGCACTAGATTCACCCATGACCCAGCGAATGGCATCAATCACATTGGATTTCCCACAACCATTCGGCCCGACCACCGCAGTACGATTATCTTTAAAGTGTAGCGTGGTGCTGTCAGCAAAAGATTTGAAGCCTGAAAGTTTTAAGCTGCTTAAACGCATAGTGTCCTGATTTAACGTCGTGAGCGTCTGGCCCACGCGAGTTCAATTTGTTTCATTCGTGTCAGAGATTCCAACACAAGGTTGCGTAAGTGTCGACAAAAATCTTCCATAAATAAAGAGGCCTGATGTGATTTTCGGATCAAAATTGCTTCAGTAACCAGCTTAAACAGCTCGAAAGATTCTTGTAGCTCACGTCTGGAAATATTCAGGGTCAAAAAATAGCTACGGCGCAAGGAAGGTAATAGTTCCTGGTAGTAGCGCATCAGATAAGGATTTCCCACCATTTCCGGTTGCTGGGCCATCCCCTGAAAGATTAAATCATAAAACTTTTCAGTATGACCTTGGCGGGTTTCGGCTTCCAATTGTTCTAATAATAGCTGAATACGCTCAGCTTCATGGCTACGCCAGCTTTCAGCCATACGATGCACCATCTGTCCCAGAAGCAAGGCACTCATTTCAAATAGGGCACGTACCTGCAAAGCGGACATTTCCGAGACCATCGCTCCGCGGCGCGGGAAGATTTCAATCAATTGGGTGCGTTCCAGTAAAAGCAGGGCTTCACGCACTGAACCGCGGCTAGCGTCCAGCTCCGATGCAATTCTAAGTTCCTGAATCCGCTCGCCTTCGACCAGCTCGCCCCGGATGATCTGTTCACTGATGTGCTTGGCAATCTGTACAGATAAACTGTGTGCTTCTTGTTGTTGCATACCGTTCCTGTCTTATTTTTATTGATGCAAATGGAGTCATTCTGAATAACTTTCATTGATTAAACGGTTTTTTTGTAGGAAATACTTTGACATTGTCAGACAATCTTGTGTCTGTACAGCCAATCCAGCCCGATAAAAAGGAGAATACAAGTCGATTCTCCTGATCAAGTTTGGTTTAAAAGAGACAAATCAGGCAATAAAGCCCTGATAGATAAAATATAGCCCGACTGTGGTCAGCAAGCCGGCAAAACATTTTTTGAGCATCGCTGGTGACAATCGATGTGCCACTTTTGCACCCTGCTTTGCGGTAAAGAAGCTCATCAGGCTAATCCCGATAAAAGCATAGATATGGATATAACCGATGGTATTCGCTACATTGACCTGTGCCTGCTGTCCAAACCAGATAAAACCGATCGCTCCGGCAAGTGCAATAGGGAGTCCGCAGGCCGCTGAGGTCGCGACTGCTTTTTGTATCGCGACGCCGCAACGATTTAAAAAAGGTACCGTCAGACTGCCTCCCCCAATTCCGAAAATCGCTGAAGCTACCCCAATCCCTGCACCTGCTGCAAGTTGTAGGGGGGCCGAAGGCAGCTGCTGGTTCGGATTAATCTGTATATGGGCACCCCTAAACATTCTGAAAGCGACCCAGACGGCGAAGAAGCCGATTAAGAGTTGCAGGCCCTGAGCGGATAAATAATCGGCAATTCCCGCTCCGAAAAATGAGCCCACGATCAGACCGGGAGCCAGATTACGAAACACATGCCACAAAACGGCACCTTTTTGATGATGTGCCATCACCGAACTGATCGAAGTGACAATAATTGTGGCCAGAGAAGTGCCTACTGCCATATGCATAATCACGCCTGGATCGTACTGGAGCTGGGTAAAAACAATGTACAGGATGGGTACAATGATCAGACCACCACCGACACCAAACAGGCCTGCGGCGAATCCTGCGATTGCACCAATCAATAAATATATGATTAACTCCATAACGACATTTACCACGTTTAGATTCAAATGGATGTAGAAACTCGCGAACTGCAGCAACGTTTAAGCGATGCAGGCCAACTCCCTGAAGTGTTATTAATCAAGCCCGTGACCACATCAACCAATGATGATGTACGCGAACTGGCCAGCAAAAATGTACAACACGTACTGGTCTGTAGCCGGGTGCAAACCCAGGGGCGCGGACAACGCCAGCGTCAGTGGGTCTCGCCTGAAGGAAATATCTATTTAAGCACATTGCTACATACACAAAAAGCAATAGATGGCCGTCTGGCGCTGGAAATTGCGTTAAATATCCTGCAAATGCCGAGCCTGCAAGGACTGAATCTTCAAGTCAAATGGCCCAATGACCTGTATAGCCCCCAAGGTAAATGGGGCGGCATTCTAGTGGAACCGATTTCAACCCGGCAAGTAGTAGTCGGTGTTGGCCTGAATATTGATCCTCTCTCTGCCGAGATACCCGACCAGCAGGTCAGTTCTTTAAGCGAGTTGGGATTGACGCAGACCTCAAGAGTGGAACTGATTGCCCAGCTTTATCTGGCGATCCAGCAGGCCGGTCAATGGTTTAATTATGACTGCCAAAATCTGGCGGCGCGTTTTAACCGTTCTGCAGCATTTATACAACAAACGGTTGAATTCACGGATCTGCAAGGGCAGTATTCAGGAACTTTTCTGGGCATTCAGGATGATGGTGCAGTAAAAATTGCCACCAGTCAGGGTGTTCAAGCTTTTTATCAGGGTCAACTTCGCCTTAAAAACCCTACCTGAACAGAGCAAGCTCTATGAAAAAACTATGGCTAGATATCGGCAATACCCGGCTTAAATACTGGATCACCGAGCAGGATCAGATTATTGAGCATGCGGCTGAATTGCATTTACAGTCTCCCACTGACCTGTTGCTTGGACTGATCCAGCATTTTAAAGAGCTAGGCTTGCAGCAAGTCGGCGTTTCTTCAGTTCAGGATAAAAAAAGTAATGACCGTATTCTAAAAATACTCAAGAAGCTGAATGTACCTGTCATCTGTGCCAAAGTGCAGGCTGAATATGCAGGATTGCACTGCGGTTATGACCAGCCATCCCAGCTCGGCATCGACCGCTGGCTGCAAGTGCTCGCAGTCGCCAAATCAGCTGAACAAAATTATTGTGTGATCAGCTGTGGCACTGCCTTGACCATTGATCTGACCCAGGGCCAATATCATCTCGGGGGCTATATTCTGCCGAACCTGTATTTGCAACGCGATTCCCTGATTCAAAATACCAAGGGCATTAAAATTCCGGATGCTGCCTTTGAGGAGCTTTCTCCGGGACGCAATACCATTGATGCCGTACATCATGGCATTTTGCTGGGGCTGCTCAGTACCATTCAAAAAGTACTGGAACATTTTCCGGCACAATTGATCCTGACCGGTGGCGATGCTCCCTTATTTGCCCAACATTTGGTACAGTTTGACCCTGTGATTGAACCGGATCTGCTGCTTAAAGGCCTACAGCACTTTGCAGACCATTTGCCAGAAAACGTATGATCACAGTGAGTAACTGAGGAAAATCAGTATAACTGTCCCGTTTACAAAAATGGCCTGCTTCCCTGATTTCAAAAATTTGAGCGTTCAGGGTATGAGCCAGCCGCAGTGAAACTGGTGCAGGCACATAAGGGTCATTGCTGGACACAAACATTACTGCCCGCTGATAATGTTGCGGTAATCCCCTAAAGTTTAATCGTACTGTCTGAATCATTTTATTTAATTCAGACCAAGCCACCAAGGGCGTATCAAAACCCGCCACTATAGCCAATCCTCCAATTTTTTGTTCTTGAAAGCCCGGCTGTTTTTGCAAAAACTGTAAGACACTCAAAGCACTAAACCCATGAGCCACAATAATGCTGTGTTCATCCAGCTGCGGCATCTGCACTTGCAGGTTTTGCTGCCATTCGTCCAGATCGGGTTGAAATGGATTGGCCAGTATGACGCGCTTGGCCTGAAATCCGGCTCTCCTGATCTGATGGCTAAGCCATGGATACCAGTGATCATTAATCGTGGCTTGATAGTCGGGTACGATATACACTTTTTTTATTCTATGGGTCATGGTGATTGACTTATTTTAAATTTTAAAGAAAGCAGACGATTCGCTGCTGTATTCATTTTTATTATTTAGAAAAGAGCATGCCAACAGTGCTGGCTTCTGCTCTGCATACTTTTTGTCTATAGATTAGCTTCTATATAAATCATGTATCTAAAGCCTTTAAGCTCTAAATCAGCAAGTGAGCACAGTTTAATCAGATGGAATTTTAGTTAAATAAGGTTCAATTACCCGCCAGACTTCAGGCAGTTCTGTACAGCCTTGAGAATTAATAAAATGTCCCTGATGCTCGGCACTGATCACGATAGCATCCAGACTTTCTGCCTGCTCTAAACTAAATTCAGGCAATACCCGGTCATCAGCTTCCGAATAAATCACCACACGCTCGTCAATCTGACGTTTCAGTCTCTCAAAATCTACCTGAGCGGCATCAATAAAAGGGTCCACTTCCTCTAAACGCCCGAGCCGGCCATTAAAACCGGCAACCAGCACCAGCTGTCTGATTCTCTGATTTTTTAGTTCACGGCTTAAATAATGCAAGGTGGCCAGACAGCCCAGACTATGCGCAATGAAAATACTGTTTTCATCTATTCCATCAATCTGTTCACGCATCTGCTGATCCCAGGTTTCCAGCTTTGGCGTCGTTGACGGGTCCAGTTTCAAGACTTTTAAACTTACCTGTTGTTGCCGAGCTTTTTCCTGAATCCATGGAAACCAGTTTTCTTCCGGGCTGGCCGTATAACCATGCACCACAATCACCTGAGCCATCTGCATTTTGCCTTTATTTATTTTAATGCTGTCGAGTCTGCCTGATTTTATCGAGGATTTGGGTAAGCAAATGTTGTTTTGTTTAAACAAAAGCGCAAGAAAAACCAGCCCATAAAAAAGGCGCATTGCGCGCCTTTTTTATTTCAACACCTTACTTTTTATCATTGCCGCCGAACAGTGGACCCATGCCACCGCCGCCTCCAAACTGTTTCTGTAAACCGCTGAGTGATTTCATCATTTTTGCCATACCCGACGGATTGGCAAATTTCTTCATCATTTTTGCCATTTGTGCATGTTGCTTGATCAGCTTGTTCACTTCTGACACTTCCATGCCACAACCTGCTGCAATACGCTTTTTACGGCTGGGATTCATCAGCTCCGGATTACGGCGCTCCTTGATGGTCATCGACTGGATAATCGCTTCCATTTTCTTCACTTGCTTTTCAGGATTCGCCTGCGCAATCGCATCTTGAAGTCCTGCATTGCTCATGCCCGGAAGTTTATCCAGAAAGCCCATCATGCCGCCCATCTTGTTCATCTGCTCGAATTGCATCAGCATGTCTTCAAAGTTGAAGCTGCCGCCTTTTTGCAATTTCTTCGCCATTTTTTCGGCTTTTTCTTTGTCGATCTTGCGTTCAACTTCTTCGACCAAAGACAGCACGTCACCCATGCCAAGAATACGCTGTGCCACACGCTCCGGATGGAATGGCTCCAGAGCATCCAGCTTTTCACCCATCCCGAGGAACTTGATCGGTTTACCAGTAATGGCACGTACCGAAAGTGCCGCACCACCACGCGCATCACCATCCGTCTTGGTCAGAATCACACCGGTCAAAGGCAAGGCATCGTTAAAAGCTTTGGCAGTATTGGCCGCATCCTGACCGGTCATGGCATCGACCACGAACAGGGTTTCAGTCGGGTTAATCGCTGCGTGTAGCTCTTTAATTTCATCCATCATGTCATCATCGATATGCAGACGTCCTGCGGTATCGACAATGAGCACATCAGCAAACTGGATTTTTGCCTGCTCAATAGCACGGTTGGCAATGGTAATTGGTTTTTCGTCAGCATTTGACTCTAAGAAGATTGCGCCAACTTCACCGGCAACAGTCTGAAGCTGCTTAATCGCCGCCGGACGATAGACGTCGGCAGAGACCATCGCGACTTTTTTCTTTTGACGTTCTTGCAAGAAGCGTGCAAGTTTGGCTGCAGTGGTGGTTTTACCCGCACCCTGCAAACCGGCCAGCAGCACAACCACCGGGGGTTTAGCAGCCAGGTCAAGGCTTTCATTGGCCTCGCCCATCATTTTGGTCAATTCGTCATAGACAATTTTGACGAAGGCTTGCCCTGGGGATAACTGAGTCATCACTTCCTGGCCCAATGCTTCTTCCTTAACTTTCGCGATAAATTCACGAGTTACAGGTAACGCAACGTCGGCTTCAAGAAGTGCCATACGTACTTCACGTAACGTATCTTTAATATTGTCTTCGGTTAGCTGCCCTGAGCCAGTAACATTTCTTAAACTCTGTGTGAGTCGTTCTGTTAAGGTATCAAACATTGCAAAATCCGCTTAAAATAGCCAGTAGCAAAAAATTGTTTCTTAAAATAGAAAATTTATGCATAGAATGCTATAGGATACTGTAGTTCGCAGCGAATTTATATAAATGAATATTCATCACCCTTAAAAAGGTTTGACATGGTTAGCCTCCCCTTGGTTTATACGATCTTAGCATTAGTCGCTTATACCGCTTCCTTCTGGTATCTGTTCATTCACTTGATGGCTAAACGTGCTCCAAATCAATGGTTTGTTGGCCTGACGGCCTTGGTGGGACTACTACTGCATGCGCTGGTGGTCTCCGGCGATATGTATACGCCACTGGGGATCAATTATGATGTTTTTGCCCTGTTTTCCTTTACCTCGGGGTTGATGTTACTGCTGAGTATTATCTATAGCACATATCGGCCAATTATTGCGCTAAACCTGATTGGTATTCCGGTGGCTGCTACCGGGTTAATTCTGGGTTTTGCCTTTACCCAGCCCGCCAAAATTACTGTACAAAACTCTTTGGGGCTGGATATTCATATTATCCTGTCTCTGTCTGCCTATGCCGTGCTGCTGATGGCCACCATTCAGGCAGTTATTCTGCGTTTTCAGGACCGTGAACTGAAAAAGAAACAGAAACGCCGGGTCTGGGTCAATTTATTGCCCTCTTATCAGGATATGGAATCTTTGCTATTCGATATGCTGATGACCGGCTTCATTTTGCTGACACTGGCACTAAGCTTTGGTTTCTTTACCATTGATAATTTCTTTGCCCAGCATCTGGCACATAAAACGGTGTTTAGTATTATTTCCTGGCTGGTTTATGGTGCCCTGCTTATTGGACACTGGAAATTTGGCTGGCGCGGTCAGAAAGCGGTGCGTTTTACCCTGATTGGCTTTGGTCTGCTGGCACTGGGCTTTATTGGCTCCAAGTTTGTACTGGAAATGATTTTGGTACGCTAACCGAAAGCCAACATTATATCTAAGTGTTGTCATGAGACGGTCATATTCAAAAATTATGGTCAAAGTGCATTAAAAATACCCTAAGGTTCATGATGATAAAAGTCATTTCAGGTTTAGCACTTCTTTGTTTATCGAGCGCAAGTTTCGCAGATTATCACTGTCACGGTAGCATTAAAGATCGTACGATTGATGACAATGTCAGTATCAGTCAACACTGTCAGATTGATAATGCCACGATTAAAGGCAATGTCATGCTGTATCAGGGTGCACAAGTAGTGATTTTAAATACGGCGATTGATGGCAATCTGGAATCGAAAGGACGTTTTAGCTCGGTTCTGGCACAACATAACCAGATCGACGGCAATATCCAGCTAGAAGATGGTCAGACAATTCAGCTTACTGCCAATCAGGTAGAAGGCGATATCCAGCTGAAAAAGAATACCCAAAAAATTACTGTAAATGACAATGTGGTAGACGGTAATTTGCAATGCGAATCTAACCGGATTCAACCGATCGGTGGTAATAACCGAGTCAATGGTGACAAAGAAGGTCAATGTCGCCGTTTATAATTCTGATCAAGACTTGGCTTGTGCTTGAATCAGCTTAAGCCAAGTTTTAAATGCCTTTAATCTTAATCCCCATTTATGATTAATCAAGTAACAACTATTTTGTAAATTAAGGGGGATGTAATTATCAGACATCCTTTTCTTAGTTTTGGTCTTCGCTACAATCACGCTGGCTGTCAGTTAACTGGTAAACATTTGGATTGGCTAGACAACCCTAGTAAAAAAACGTATAACTCCATTTTTCGAATTTACAGGTAGCCACGTTGAAACTTGTTCTTGCACCCATGGAAGGCTTAACCGATCCGATTATGCGCGATGTACTAACATCCGTAGGTAGCTTTGACTGGTGTGTCACCGAGTTTATCCGCGTCACCGACTCCATCCTGCCCGATCATGTTTATCATACCTATTGCCCGGAACTGTTAAATGAGGGCAAAACTGCTGCCGGCACGCCGGTCCATGTGCAGTTTCTGGGCAATAACCCGGAGATGTTGGCAGCGAATGCCGTCAAAGTGGCCGCAATGGGCGCACCGGCAATTGACCTGAATTTTGGTTGTCCGGCAAAAACCGTGAACCGTCATCGTGGTGGGTCGATTTTACTGGATGAACCTGAAGTTGTGCATGAGTTAGTCAAAGCTGTGCGTGATGCCGTTCCTGCACACATTCCAGTATCGGCCAAAATGCGCTTAGGCTACATGGATCGCAATTTCATGCTGGACAATGCGCATGCCATTGAAGATGCGGGAGCGTCTTGGGTCACTGTTCATGCGCGTACCAAAGCCGATGGCTATACTCCGCCTGCATTCTGGGATCAGTTACAGCCGATTCGTGAGGCACTCAAGATCAATGTTATTGCCAATGGTGAAATCTGGAACAATGCCGATGCCAAGCAATGCCGTTTGGAGTCGGGCTGTGAAGACCTGATGATTGGTCGCGGTGCAGTCACCACACCCGACTTGACTCAATGTATCCGTCAAAATTCGGATATGCCGTTACTGAACTGGAATGACCTGCTGCAACTGCAAATTCGTTTTATCAATGGGCCGGCAAAAACTGAAATTGGCATGGTTGGCCGCTACAAGCAATGGCTGGGCATGATGTCGAAACATTATCCGGAAGCCAAAGCCTTATGGGATGAAGTAAAACGGATTAAGGTTCTGGCCGAGATTACCGAAAAACTGAAAGCTTCAAATATTTAAAACCCAAAAGCCTTTGAATGATTCAAAGGCTTTTTGATGAGCCCATAAAAACCTATAACTGCTTACGCTGCTTTAAATTTTCTACGTGTTCCCGATTGGTTTTCCAGGATTTTTCTAAAACTTCTTTTTCTAGTCGCAGTTGTATCCGTTTTAATTTCATTCCGGAAATCATCGGCTGATCAAAACTTTTCACATAGTCCGTCCAGCCTGCCCCCCGAAATAGCTGAGGTGGCATCGGCGTTTTAAACACGGCATCCGGCATAAATACAATCACCGAATGCAAAAGATCTGGTTCTACACTATCTGCCAGCAGCTGCTCTAGGACCTTAATATGTTTATAGTTCTGATGAATCGGATTCTGAAATTTATAACTGTTTTTATAGATTTTCTGGGTCCAGATTTTTTGTCGCTCGTTTCCAAATATCCAGCCTTTATAGTTTTTGGTTTCAATCACAAATATTCCCTAAGGGCTTAATAACAGGTGATCAATTTGTGTGGTTCCGCCCTCCCCATCTGGCAAGGTCAGGTCATTCAGCAGCAGATATTGCGGATCTTTCAGATAAAGTTTGGCATGCATAGCAACGGTAAATTCTCCCAGCTTTCCTTTCAGAAAGGGCTTGAATAATTTAAAAATCATCACACCAAAGAAAAGCAGAAGAATCCACCCTATATTTGACCAGAGTGAGCCAAATATCGATATTGTAGAATTTTCCATATTTTAATTATTCAATTATTTTAGATACTTAAAGCTTAATGTTTTTGTTCAATATTTAACAGAATTTCTTTTTTGTCTAGGCCGCCCGCGAATCCAACCAGCTTGCCGCTACTGCCAATCACGCGATGACAAGGCGCAATAATCGAAATCGGATTTTTACCATTGGCTGCCCCGACAGCACGCACAGCTTTACTGTTGCCAATCTGCTCGGCAATGTCACGATAGCTTCGGGTCTGACCATAGGGAATATTCAGCAAGGCCTGCCAGACTTTTTTCTGAAAATCAGTCCCGATAAATTCTAAAGGTACGTCAAAGGCACTGCGCTGACCGGAGAAATACTCCTGCAATTGGCGTCTGGTTTCAATTAATACCGGATGTTGCAGGCCCTCCACCAGTGACGCCAATTTAAACCAATGGGGCATTTCGCCATCCCAGAGTACAGCCACCAGTGCCGTTTCATGTGCCACCAGTCGCAACTGCCCTACAGGTGAATCCATATTCAGATAACTCAGCTGCATGACCATACTCCTCTAAAATGAAGTGTTCTCTTATTCATTTTAATGGAATTTTGAAACGTGCGACAGGCTTTAAGATGAAGATAATTTCATCAACACAAGACCGGAAATAATCAGCACCGCTGCCAGCATGCGCATGGCCGTAGCCGGCTCACCCAGAATAAACACCCCAACCAGAAATGAGCCAACGGCTCCAATTCCAGTCCAGATGGTATAAGCCGTCCCCAAGGGCAATGTGCGCATGGCATACGCCAGTAGCACAAAACTCAGCACCATAAAAAACAGCGTGACAAGACTTGGGGTGAGCCGGGTAAATCCGTCAGACAATTTCATTGAATATGCCCACACGATTTCAAATAAACCCGCAAGAATTAAGATGATCCAGGCCATTTCGCCTTCCTCCTATATGACAGAGTCAGGCCGTCCTGACGATTTTTCCTGTTAATTTCCATTTAAATAAGCAACTAACAAGGGAGGTCGTTCCTCCTGAATAAGGAAAATAGAGGCTATACAATCCAGTTTCTAGAACTGTAATTTTTACAAAACCTGACTAAAAGAGATCTAATTTAACCCTGCCTTACCCAAATACTCAAGACAGAGCCTTACATTCAACTTATGCTGAATCTGGAGAAATACCTAGTTACTCTTTCCATTTTCATTTAATCAATTTTATTAACAATAAAACTCACAGTTATCCGCAAATTATTAAGTAATACATATCAATTAAATTTAAAGAATAGCGTGGAGATCTCATATGATTCAAGCCAGACCCTCTACTTATTGATTACTTTTTGACTCGCCTAAATACTCATAGCTGGTGAATAAACACTCGCTGAATTAAAGGCATACACTGTATAAAAAGAACTCTAATCGAATTCTTTTTATACTTTTTTTGTCTAATAAGCAATCAAACGAGTCACAAATGTTTACATTTTATGCAACTTATCCATATGGTTATCAACATAGATATCTACACACTTATCCATAAAGTTATCCACAGATTTATGCACTTTAAACATTCTAACGATTAAAGTTGAACCTGTCCGACTTTAACAAGTTCTGCACGCATTTCATCAATCACAGCTTTATAATCCGGTTTACCAAAGATAGCTGAGCCTGCAACAAACATATCGGCACCTGCTTCCGCAATTTCACGAATATTCGCAGGCCCCACTCCTCCGTCCACTTCCAGACGAATATCACGACCTGAGGCCTCAATCAGCTGACGAGCCTGACGCAGCTTGTCCAAGGTCATTGGAATAAACTTCTGTCCACCGAATCCCGGGTTCACACTCATGAGCAGGATCTGATCAACCTTGTCCATAACATAATCCAGATAATGCAACGGCGTGGCCGGGTTAAAGACCAGACCTGCTTTTGCACCGCCCGATTTGATCAGCTGCAAGGAACGATCGATATGGTCAGAAGCTTCTGGATGAAAGGTAATAATATCCGCACCTGCTTCAAGAAAATCCCCGATCATACGATCAACCGGCTTGACCATCAAATGCACATCAATAGGCGCCTGAATGCCATAGTTTTTTAGAGCTTTACATACGCCTGCACCAAAGGTCAGGTTCGGTACATAATGATTGTCCATCACATCAAAATGAACCACATCTGCCCCAGCGGCTAAGACATTTTCCACTTCTTCCCCTAAACGGGCAAAATCGGCAGACAGAATTGAGGGGGCAATTAAATAAGGTTTGGACATGGAAGAACCTAATGAGCTGAAATTGGATATGTCTCATTATAGCAAATCCGGTCCGGCGACTGTGCTCTTGATGTTGCAAGAATAAAACACTGTGTCACGCTGATAAGCTTATAACTTGATCAGGACTTGGTTTAAAGTGCAGGATAATGATGAATAGTGTAGAAAACTGATGAAAAGTATTGCCCATATCCAGACGCAACAAGCTTCACGAATTGCCAAACGCCTGGCTAATCACTGGAAACATAAATTTAATATTGATGAAACCGAACAAAATTTCCTGATTCATTTTCCAGGTGCAGAAGTGAGTCTGACACCCGAGGCAGATCATCTTACCGTAACGATTCAAAGCACAGATAAATCTACTGACCTGAATAAACTTGAAAATGTGGTTCTGGATCATCTGATCCGTATGGGACAGGAGCCACTGACTGCCGAGTGGCAGTACCATGACTCCGATAAAAAATTTAAGGAGTAAGTTGGGCGTGTTCCTGCTCAAAAGCTTTGACTGCCTGAATGCGCTCAGCAGTTGCCGGATAGCTGCTCAGAAAACCCCCGAGAGAATTTTCAGCCTGATTTTTTCCATCTTGTTGCTGATTCGTCTCGGCCAGCCGATCAAGCAAATGAGCAAAGTGTCGGGGGGAAATATGCTGCTTATACAAGGCATTTAAAGCATAACCGCTGGACAGTGCCTAAGCCTAGGCTGCTGACGCGAGGCTCAACTGGAAAAGATAAGGTCCCGGAATCTTCAAAAGAAGACTGAATATTGCTTGAGTTTTGCATGAATTATCCTGGTTTTTATTATAAGAATTGATTCCTAAGAACATGGGCCACGCTCTAATTGGGCCCATGCTATTTTTTCTTTTAGTTATATAAGCCTTAAAGTCACTTAAGGTTGTAATTGTACCGCATGAAACTGCAAATGATCATCGATAAAACTTTGAATAAAGTAATAGCCATGATCATATCCCGGATGTTCACGTAGTGTGAGTTTCTGCTGCACACTGTCACAGGCCTGCTGAAACAGCGCCGGATTCAGCTGATTATAGAACTGATCAGAAGAACCCTGATCAATCAGAATATCATTAAATAAAACCCCTTTGGCTTTGATCAGCTCAGTTGCATCATGTTGCTGCCATTCAGCCCGGTTCTCACCCAAGTAATGGCTAAAGGCTTTTTCTCCCCATGGACACTGACTTGGCGCACAGATCGGGGCAAATGCCGAGACAGAGCTAAATTTTTCAGGATATTTAAAAGCCAGGGTAAGCGCGCCATGTCCACCCATACTATGACCGAAAATCCCGATTTTGCCTGGCTGAATCACAAACTCATCACTCACCAGCTGGTAAAGCTCATCTACGATAAAGCTTTCCATCTGATAATGCTCAGCCCAAGGTGTCTGGGTTGCATTGATATAAAATCCGGCACCTTGACCAATATCCCAGTTGTCGCCTTCTGCCACCCCTTCTCCACGTGGTGAGGTATCCGGAGTAATCAGAATCAGGCCCAATTGTGCCGCCAAACGCTGTGCATGAGCCTTAATTGCAAAAGTTTCCTCAGTACAGGTCAGGCCAGCAAGGTAAAACAGTGCTGGACAGCTCTCCCCGGCCAGCGCTTGAGGCGGCAGAAAAATTCCAAATCTGGTCGGGGTTTTTAAGGTTTTGCAATCAAAACGATAAATCCGCTGTTCACCGTCGAAGCTTCTATTGTTCTGTACAAGTTCCATGCTATATCCCTATTCTGCTTGCAGACCTGCTGCGAAAAAAATATTTAAGGAGACTGTTTCACGGTTGTCATCTCTGGAAATAACTGCTGCTCCAGTTGCGGCAACATCAGTTCCATATTCTTGCCAATCATCCACTGCGGTTCTGATGGCTCAAAACCTTGAGCAGACTCCCATTTGGCTACTGTATTTGCGGCCTGTTCAAAAGACGCTTTTAAACTGCTGTTCTCACGCATGGCTTCATCAAAAAACGCGCGACCAAAATAAGTATAGTCGGCTTCATTCGAACAGCCAAAAGACTGGCGGTCCGCCGCAGAAGCAGTAATAACCAGAGTATTATCATTTTGCAAGGCTGAGACAAAGCTTCCTGAGAAACAGGCGGAAATGACAATCACCCGCCAGCGAATGCCGGAAGCATCCAGCGTCTCGCGTAACCATTTCGGATCGACCTGTGCCAGATCCAAAGGTGCATTTTCCATTTCAAAAGTATTTGGCAAACCATGAGAGGTCATATACAAAAACAGCACATCACTTTCACGGTTCATCTGCTGGCCAATGCGGCGTAGCGCCAACTCCATACTGGTTCTGGAGGCAATCGGTATCTGGGTGCGGGTCGCTGGATGATTCACCAGGGCAATGGAACGGCCATAGGTACCAAAACGGGTATCAAACTGTTCTTTAATCCGCTCGATTTCCGAATAAAACACATCCTGGTAACTGGCGCCAGCAATCCCCATAAAATACCAGTGCGACTGGGCAAACTCACCATACTGAATATTGTCCAGCGCTTTATTCAGCAGCGTCGGCTGTGCATAAAAGGCATCTTCTGCAAAACTTGGCGGAGTTTCCTCCACTTTCCAGATCGGCTGGTCCTTAATCGAAATCTGCCAGACCACCAGAGTAAATAAAGTGGCCAGTATAATCAGCGCCCGTTCCCACCATGGCCATTGCAGCTCACGCGAGATCACCCAGACCACTGCCAGACTTTGCCAGACAAACAGCACCACAAATAGGGTCGGAATATACGGATACAACACATAAGGCAGATAATCGATATCCCCGAGATACTGAATCAGAGATTGAAACAGCATGATATGCGTATCGAGTACCAGCCATAACAAGGCCGGCACCAGCATCAAACGTGGATTATTAATCCGCTGGGACAGAAAAATCCCGACAATCAGGGCAATAAAAGGCCAGAGCGCATAGCTGATCAGACCTTGCGAGTTAAAATCACCAATACGGCCAGAACTCAGCCAGCTAAACAGGCTGTTGGCACAGCCACCCAAAACTCCCCAAAACACCAGCTGGACAATGGAAGGACGCACCAGCTGCAACGAGCGTCGCGATCCTAAAAATAACCATACTCCAGCCATTTGGTTGCTTTTAAAATCATGCCAAAAATTAATGGAGGGTTTAAAGTCGATCATAGGAGGTCAGGGAGATAAATAGCTCGCTCAAGTGTTGAATAAGTGTATGTCTGATAATAGTTTTATCAATGCCAGTTGTTACATATATAACAAATCCTTGATTAATTTAGAAGCAGTTATCATATTAAGCTACAAGTTCATGCTGAAAATATGCATCAAAACGGCAAGCATCACCTTGCCACTGATGATCTGGCTGTTTGCCCGCCAAAAAAACCGCCAGACGCGGACGTTTTACCACCACCCGTTTTGCAATATCCTGTGCCAGTTCCAGCAGATGATCGCCCAGATCCATTTCTCCATCTTCTGGCAGTAGCAGGTGCAAGAGCTGCATCTGCTTTTTGACCTGTGCCTGCTTTTTGGGCGCTTGCTGGTTCTGGTCACGCTGTGGAAACATCGGGTCCAGATACACCACATCGACCAGGTTTTTCTGTTCCACCCGGGATTTTAAATAATCTGCCGAGTCAGAAAAAACCAGATGAATACGCGCAACCACCTGACTCAAAAAGGTATCCTGACGGGCACGGATATGGCTGTCTTCCAGCAGGGTAAATAAAATCGGGTGCCGCTCTACCAGAGTGACTTGGGCACCTAAATGTGCCATTAACAGGCTGTCATGACCCAAACCCGCCGTCGCATCAATCAGAAACGGTTTTTCTGCCAGATTACAGGCACGGGCGATCATTTCCGACTTTAAAGATGCACGCTTTAAACGGGCCGTTTCGGCCTGCCAGTCAGGCTGCATTTTCATGCCATTGGCACATAGCCACAAGCCGTCCACATCGACACACAGACCAAGCTCGGGATGTAAACGGAGAAAGCGAGCATTTAGTTGTTCTACTGTTACAATTTCAGTCTCTACTCCACGAGAAGAAAGCACAGCCTCAAAGTGCTGTGCTTTCTCTACATGGTCAGATTCGGTATAGAGACGAATCTGGTTTACCATAATGTCCAACCTGTATAGGCAAATAACAAGATCAGCAGCCCGGATACAATCCGGTACCAGGCAAAGATCATGAAATCGCGTTTGGCTACATATGCCACCAAAGCACGGATTAATAGCAAGGCCGAAACAAAGGACACCAAAATCCCGACTGCCAGCACGACCCAGTCTTCGGTGGTATGGAAAACCCCATAGCTTTGATACAGGTCGAGCAGACCCGCCCCCACAATCACCGGAATTCCCAGAAAGAAAGAAAACTCAGTTGCCGCCTTACGCGATACACCGAGGAACATCGCCCCAATAATGGTCGCACCCGAGCGTGAAGTGCCCGGTATCAAGGACAAAACCTGAATCAGTCCGATCCAGACCGCATCTTTAATAGTCAGATCTTCCACCTCTTTGGCGCGCACCTGCGGAGGATTCTTTTCGATCCAGATAATGATCAGGCCACCCACAATCAGCCCAATGGCAATCGCAATATTGTTAAATAACAGCTCTTTGACAGTTTGTCCCAAAGTCAGACCGACCAGCACAATCGGAATAGAAGCCAGTATCAATCCAATACCCAAACGGCGTCCCTGAGGTTCGCCACTTACAATCCCGGTCGCCGCACCCCAGAGTCGGGTCCAGTATTCATAAATAACCGCAGCAATTGCTCCCATCTGAATGGCAATCACAAATACATCACTTTTTTCTTTGCTCCAGAAGTTCATTAACTCTGAAGCCAAAATCAGATGCCCAGTACTGGAAATAGGCAAAAACTCGGTAATACCTTCGACTATACCCATGATTGCCGCTTTGAGCAGCAGTAAAAGATCCATGCTTAATCCTAATTAATTATGCTTTGCCTTGTTCTGGAATTTTTTTCCACGCGTTCTCACGTAAATAAACAGGTAATGCTAATTCTGCACTGACCCAGTTTTCATTTTTTGCTGCCGCACGTGCAATGACTGCAATATCCTGTGCAGTTGCACTCACTGTTTTATAATCAGACTGTTCATTTTGAACCAGCTCGACACCTGAACCTACTGGCATAAATATGGCAGCCTTAGCCCCATCGGCATAACTTAATAATTGTTCTTCATGGACTGGCTGCATAATGCCTGCATCATCAAGCCGATAGCTAGCAATGTAAACTTCGTTCATGCGCGCATCCAGCACAGCAGAGACTTCGGTTAGCCCCTGCAAACGATAAGCTGCCTGTGCTAAAGCCTGTAAAGTCGAGACAGGAATCACTGGCAAGTCATTTGACCAGGCCAGGGCTTGAGTCACTGCTGCATTAATCCGGACGCCACTAAATGAACCCGGTCCACGGCTAAAAGCAATCGCGGTGAGATCAGCTACAGCTAGTCCCAACTCGTTCAAGCCTTGTTCAATCATGGGAAGAATGGTTTGCGTTTGTGCCTTGGCGCGCGCATCCAGCTGAAAAAATAACGTTTGAGTATCATCAATCACAGAAATGGAACACTGCTCATTGGCAGTTTCCAGTGCCAGCACTTTCATGCACACCCTTATTCAGAGAATATAAAAACGCAGATATAATACTCCACTGCTATCTTCTAGGCGAGATTTTCACGAGCAGGATACAAAAATGCCTAGAAAAATCTAGGCTTATTGGAGAGTATGCTTATCCTTTTGTGCTGCGAACAAAGCGATGCCTGATCCACAGCCCAATCTATTTATGACGTGTTAACAGCTCTAAGTTTGATAAAATTTTGAATTAGAGCTGAACTTCTTCCAGAGCCTGGAATTTCGGAAAATGCCCGGCATAATGCATCGCGCTCATTTTCAGCTTTTGAATACTGGCTTCATCCAGAGTCTTGACAACCTTGCCAGGAGATCCCATCACGACCGAATTGTCAGGAATTACTTTGCCTTCCGGAATCAAGGCATTGGCGCCAATAATACAATTCTTACCAATCACTGCATGGTTCAGGATCACGGCCTGAATCCCGATCAGGCTATTCTCGCCAATGGTACAGCCGTGCAACATCGCCTGATGACCAATGGTGACATAATTGCCGATATGCATCTCAATGCCCGCATCAGTATGTAGCACAGCATTTTCCTGTACATTGGTAAAATCCCCCAAATGAATTTTACTGTTATCTGCACGGACCACTGCACCAAACCAGATGCTAACCTGCTTGCCGAGTTCGACCTGCCCGATCACTGTCGCAGTCGGGGCAACCCAACCGTCCCACGGTTGATGCAGTGCTTGAGGCATATGTCCCTGAAACTTGTATAACATGGCTGAAATCCTGTTCAATAGTTAAAAAATTTGGAGCGTGTAAACACAGGTGAATTCAGTAAAAATGGCCAGTCTTTTTTATAATCCAAACCATACTGAAATAATGAAATCAACATACGCGCCGTCAGGCCCCAGACAATTTCATTCTCCACCCGCATACTCGGAAAATATAAGGACTGCTGAGCAAAGCGCACTTCATAAGGTATCGGCTGGGCATCCAGCAAATGCTGTAAAGAAACAAAAAATATCCGGTCAATTTCTGAAGGTTGAGCAATCAGCTCAACCTGTGGTGGAATCAGTCCGACAATCGGTTTGACCAGCATGCCATTTCGGGCTTTTTGCATGGGCAGGTCACCCATTAAATGTACATCAAAAGGGCTGAGTGCCGTTTCCTCATAGGCTTCTCGCAGAGCCACGACAATATTACTGGTATCCTGTGGATCACGTTTCCCGCCTGGAAAGGAAACTTCTCCGGCATGACTATTCAGATAAGCCGAACGGCGTGTCAGTAATACTTTGGGATTAGCTTCATCTGTAATAGCAATCAACACAGCAGCATGTGCAATCTGAATACGTTTGGAAAAACGTAAACGTTGCTGTAACTTTTGTGTCAATTCCAGCTCATGCATTGATTTTTCTCCTGATAAGGATGATTTCATCATAGCTGATTTTTGATTCAACTGGATAGAAATGATGCCAAAATTTGATTTTTCAGTTATCCTGACCTTACCCAGTATCATTGATGATGAATATGAACTTCTGTGTGAATTGTGGACATACGACAACAGATAAAATTCCTTTAGGCGACCAGCAGCTTCGCAAGGTATGTACCACCTGTGGATATATTCATTACATCAACCCCAAAATTATTTGTGGTGCCTTGGTGGTCTGGGAAAACAAAGTCTTGCTCTGCCGCCGTGCAATCGAACCACGTTATGGTTTATGGACTTTACCCGCCGGCTATATGGAACTGTTTGAGACCATGGAACAAGGGGCAGCGCGAGAAACTCGTGAAGAAGCCGAGGCTGAAATCGAGATTGAACAGTTGTACTGTATGTATAATATTCCGCGGATTGGCCAGATTTATGTCCTGTTTAAGTCCACCCTGCTTAATGGAAAATTTGGCGCGGGTGAAGAAACCATCGAAAGCCAACTGTTTGAGGAAGAAAATATTCCCTGGTCGGAACTGGCCTTTCCAAGTGTAGAGCAGACACTTCGGCATTATTTTGAAGACCGTAAAACTCATCATTTCCCGCTGCATCTGGAAACTCTCGGTACACGTCTGGATCACACCGGTTAAATGATAAAGTCGGAAAATCAGTAAAAAATTTGGCTTAAAATGAAGCGTGATCAGTAAGAAACCTTAGAAATATTTTTTTATTTTCCCTAACAAACGCTTATTTTTCTAATATATTCAAAAACTTGAATTAAATAAATTATTTTTTCAGCAAAATAAAAACCTCTCATCTACACCAAAAATCTCTGCAAAAGCCAACATCTGTTCTTAGCTTTTATGGATGTCAAAACCGCACTATGACCCTCAACTCTTACACTTATTCTAGAAACCGTCATTTTTAATATAAGTCCACTTTATATTTCAAAATACAGTGGTACTTTCTGGATCGAATTATAAATGAGGTTTTTGAACAGCTACTTTCAGGAACCTCAAACAAAAAATGCCAGTCAATTTTTTTTCACTGACTGGCATCCTGCTTTAAGACAGGTTACTTATCTATAACTTTTATTATCCATTGGTCTTCGCCTTAACCTGATAACACTCAGCCAGTCTAAAAGAGACTTCTCCACCACTATATTTCGCCACCTCGATATCAGCAGGGCTCTCATCCGTATTATTGTTATTATAAATTTTCTGGAAGCTGGCATAGGTATTGGCCCAACCAACATTTTCTCCAGCAGAGTTAGCGAAACTGACCCGTCCTGTTTGTCCAACTGGTGTACTCAGCACATGGTTTAAATTCAGTAGCGCTCCCCCGACCACAATCAGATCAGCTGAATTACTTGAACCTTGAATACTCGAGTTCAGTCCAATCAAGGCTCCATTCAATGAAGCAAACACCGGATCTGCGAAGATCAAACGCATGGATACCGTTTTATCCTGGGTAAAAGCACGCCCCAAAGTCCCGAGTCGGTATTGTTGCACGCCTCTTTCATCCAAAAGATTATTTGCCAAGATGTCCCCTATACAACCATTCACTGGATCAGTCGAAAGTTGGGTGGCTGACTGACGGTTGGTACGCACATTGCCATTACTGTCAATCATAATTCCGACTGTCACCGGATCAACACTGCTCTCTGTAAATTTAAACTCCAGATTACCGTACATTGGAAAGATATAGCTCTCTCCTGGGCGAACATTTTCAACTGTTTTAAAAACCTGCCGGTCCAGATAACTGATTGGATAAATCTTATAAAGATCTACGCTTCCCCTATAATCTTCACTGTCCGCATTCATACGCCATAAGCCTAAGCTTGCACGGTCATTGTCATCTAAACTGGTTTTACCAGTGATCAGTTTATAGAAATTTTCTTTTCCAGCCATCACATAATCACTGAGCAAACGCCCCTGATAAACCTCAAGTTGGCTCTCATTATTTGCCTCTTTATGCCCAATATTCATTTTATAATTTGAAATAGTCTTAGTTGCAGGGTGAATCCATGAGGTCTGAGGATTTGCGGTCATCTGCTGGGGTTTGACTTTACGGATTAACTCGGCATTGATTCCTCCGAGTGAACTCAGATTACTATCAGCAAGCTTTAACTGGCTATCGCGCCATTGCAGTCCACTGCCGAAAGTATAGCCTTGACGATCGGTAATCAACATGAAATGACCAAACAAGTATTTATTTGTTTTATCTTTAATATCACAACTTGGTTTATTACATCCCGTCAGGCCATCTGAACCCGAGAACTGATTGCCGATAATCCCGGATGTGGAGAATAAAGAAAATTCTGGCTGATAGACCGCAGCATTGGCAATATTGGCTAACTTTTCCACCACCTTAAATGCCTGCTCATCACTAATCTTGCTAATATCCAGTGCCGGTTTCAGGATTTCTACAAAGTCAGTATCCGTCAATTTAATATTTTTGCTGAGCTGATCCAGGGCTTTACGACTATCTTCGATATAGAGCGGCTGTACATCTGTCGGATTATAAATATTCCCTTGATCTAGTGCCATGGTCTGCCAGATTTTCACCAGTTTCATCGCTACCTGAACCGTGGCATCCGAAGGTTTCAACTCATATACAGATCGGCCAGTAATACCTTTGGCAATATCCAGAACACCCAAGCGTGGAAGCTGGCTGGTCGTGCTCAAGCTCAGAAACTCACCCAGTTTAATTGATCCAAGCTCAATCTTACGTCCACCATGACTCTCAATATAAAATTCCACATGATCTGTTTTCCGGCAGCTTCCTGAAGCCACTCCATCGCGTACATTAAACAAAGTAATAAACTTATTTTCTTTGTCTCCGCTACAATTAAAATTCAGACCATCTAATGGATATTCAAGCCCCCATTCCAGACAGTTACTTGCTGTAGGATTACAAGAGCCGTTGGTTGTCGCTTCCTCGGGTTCTGGTATGACGTTGGCGCTTTCTCCTCCGCAGGCGGTTAAAGCCATCACCAGGGTAGTTAAAGCAAATGGATATAATAAATTCTTTTTCATTTTTTTTACTCAAATTATCCTTAACGAATTGCGACCAGTTTTAATTGTCCGTAATTAGTGAGCTGCTTGTCTTCAATATCAATCGCTGAAGCTAATGGCGTTAATAACAGATAACGAGCCTGTTCTGGGACCTGGATAATCCCTTCAATATACTCATGTCGTATAATATTCGCTGCTTGTTGCTGACTTTTAAAGCCCCCTGCTCCTTCGAGTACACAAGCTTTCTGATCTAAAAATACTGCAAATGGCCAGTAATAAGCAGGATTATGCTGGCGCGCTGCATAAGACTGAATCTGTACATTTTTAATACCCGGATCAAGCCTCACTATTTCAAAATCAAACTCATCCGCCTTTAAAGGTGCGCGTGGCCATAAATTGATACGTTTACCTACAATCATGTGTTTGGCCTGCTGAACTTTTTTATGCTTAAAACATTGCTGTCCCAGACTCTCAACAGTTTCTGACTGTGAAATACGATAATAGCTTTGCGCAAGTGTAATAGGAGCCGTATCTACACTCGGACCAGCAAATAAAGATTTTAGAATAGACTGCCCAACGCCTTTCTCACGCTCAACCGTTTGTATTCGGGTTGATCCTATATTCTTATCCACCACTCCTTCCGGCATACTGTAAAAACGCTTTTTGCCTTCTAAATTAAATTCTTTGCTTTCCAGATATTCACTCTCTACATAATCCACGCCATCTATGTGACTAAATCCACTCTTTGGAGCTGGTGTGGGATGAGGAAGTGTGACAGCTTGCTGAGGTTTGGATTGAGATACATTGGAAGCTGAAAAACTTGTTACCTGTGTAGCTGCCTCTACCTCTGGATACCCGACTTTAGCTCGTAGTTGTACTGGTTGTACCAACCTCATTTCTGGCTCAGCCTTGGTCACATTATTTTCTGATGCACTCTGTGACTTCTGCCGTGCCTGTTGGGAAAGGACTTTGGGAGAAGAGTGAGATACTGGAGCAGTTTGAACTTTTTTTGTCTTAGTTTTCTGCTCATTCGCAGTACGCGGCACTACCAAAGGTCGGCCATCCGGACCAATGATGCTAATAAACTCTTTAGCATAGCTATACCATGACCATGATCCCAAACTCATGGCGAGTAATAGCCTTAACCCTGTCTTCCCTGCTTTCATCATATTTTTCTTACCAGCGTGTACGATAGTTCAAACCTAAAATAGTAATCTTGGTATCTGTTTTGACATTCAAGCCTGCATAAGGGTTGAGCAACAGGTTATTGACACCTGTCTGATTCGCCAGGCTACTGGTGTTGGCAGGAATGTTATCTTTACTGCGCAGAAAGCCAATAGATAAGTCCAGATCGGTATCAGCATCGAAACGGTAACCCAGACCTAGGCCAAATAACTGTGCCCCATTAATAGGAACCATCGTATTTCGTTTATCCTTAGGAATTGCACTGGTTCTTGGCTCATAGCCCGCACGTAGTTTTAAACGGTCGGTTGCTGAATATTCTACTCCTATGCCGAAGTTCCACGGCGATTCAAATCCTAAAGGCAAGGCAAGCGAAGAATCCGTGACATGCGGGGATAAAAGTTTGGCAATTTTTAAAGCAGAAATACTACGATCAAATTCAAATTTAAACTGCTCCCATGCTTTATAGTCAGTCCAGCCAATATCAAGATTAACTTGTAAATCCGGCATGAGTTTATATTTAATACCGGCCTGAAAGTGGGCTGGATATTCAAAATCCATGGCCACCAGCCCTGATTCACTGCTAGGAATATAATTGGGAAAACCCAGAATCGCAGCCAGGATCTGACCGGTTGGTGAAGTCATTAATCCCCGAATCAATTCCTGAGGTGCTTTAGCATTATCAATATGATATTTGCCCTTTAAGCGCATTTTTGCCGCGCTTTGATAAACCATACCAAAACTAAAGTCTTCCGTTGGCTCCCATAAGATACCCAAGTTATAACTTGGACTGAGGTTCTGCTCCAGTGCCAGCTCCATTTGGCCAAATTTACCAAATGGATTCACCCCCTCTTCAGCATTACAGATTCCGAGTAATAAAATATCGGTAATGATGTCGGAGTTTTCTTTAAATGGTGTACATACGACTTCATCAATCATACGTAACATGCCGATCAGCTCATTCGGAAAACGTAAATCTGTTTTCATGGCAACGGCCTGATAAGACATTCCCACAGATGCCCCAATCGAAAGCTGGTCATTAATCTCATAACCAATGGATGGGGACAGATAAGTGATCCTTTCCAAAGCGACCTGCTGTCCCATAAAGTTGGCGGGATTACCATCTTCATGGCCAAAACCTGCAATTAAAGGTGCATATACAGCTGTAGCATAGGTTGCTTTCGATCCAGGTGGATTATAAGCGACTCCCATCGTCGGTGCCGCAATCGGCAAACCTTCTCCCAAATCCACCATTTTTTTCAGAATAGGCACATACAGGCTGACATATTCTACATCGCCGTTAACTGGTCCCTTGAAGTCGGTACACAGGTCAGATGAAACTTCTGGTCCGTCGTGACAGACTAGAGGATCATCAGAATAACCGAAGACGTTATAGCCTGCTGGAACACTAAACTCACGCTGAATATTGAAATCTGCAATAATAATTTGTTGCTCGGTTTGCAGACCATCAATCTTGGTAAGTCCTGCCGGGTTAAAGTGAATGGCATTCACCCCTGGAGGGTCTGCAGTCACCGCATTCCCCATGGACAATGCACGCAAATCAACCGAAAGGTTGGTTCCCAACTGTGCAAAGGTATAACTTGAACAGCCCGCAAGAATAATTCCTGTTAATAACGGGCTGAGTCGAATATTCTTCATACGACAGCCCTCTTAACTGATTTTCTTGCCGAAACCTAAAATATCCAATGGGAAGGAAAGCCCCAACGAAACATCTGGTGCATCTTCTGTCAAACCCAAGCCCAAGGTTCCATTCACAATCGTTTCTGGAGACACCCGCACTCCTAGAGAAATTGCAAAAGTTGAACTGGTCTGATCTGCAGCCGAATAGCTCTCGCCCGTGTTATAGCTAAATTCTGCGCCCGTGTTAAAGCTTTGCTGATAAGACATGGTCATCGAAACATCATAATTAAATGAATAGGCAAAACCGAAAGCAAAACCACCGCTAATGCCTGGATCAAACTCTTCAATGATGCGTCGGCCGCGAATTTGGTTTAAACCGGATTCTTTGAATCCATAGTTTGCCGAGACGGAAGCAAAGAGAACCACCGGATCAATATACTTGCGCGTACTTGCACCTATACCAACAGAATAATAACCCTTACCTGCTGCCAGATCCGTTGCGGCATTAATTTCATAAGGACTTTCACCAGTTTTGGTCGAGATATTGCCAAATAAAATGAGTGGTAAACGGCCAGCTTTTAGCGGGAAGGGTTCCCATCGTGCGCCTAAATTAATATCTCCAAGTCCCGCCGTAGAGGTGTCTTTTAACAGATCACTTTTCGCCACCAAAGGTAAGGATGCTGTTAAAGTTAAATTATCTTTTAAACCATATTGAAAAGTGAATGTATTGGTCAGACTATGCGTTGCATTTTCCTGGACACGTAGCTGGTAAAGTTGGCCTTGCGCCATTTCCATATCAAGCTGAGTATCTCGATAATAGGTATAATCAATATCATAATAAGAGGAAATCTCACCTTTTTTAATCAGTGAATATTGACGCTCATTTGAAGTAAATACTTCTTCTAAATTTCCAGCCTGAGTAGTATCGCCCTCTTGTTGCTGTAAGGCTTGAGAGGCATTGGTGCTTTGTGTTGCCTGAGGTTGGGCTGGCGTTTGAGTTTCTACAGAGGCTGTAGTGTCAGTAGCTATTTCTTCCTGGACTATTTCATCTGCACCCAGCTTTACATCTTCAACAGAAGATGATTCAACTTGACTGGTTTGAGCTGCTGTAGCAGTTTCAATGACCTCTTCATCCACACTTTCATATTCACCCAATGCAGGTTCTTCAGCAGCAAATGCAACTCCCATTACCATTTGAATACTGAGTACCAAAAACGTCTTGTTCATCCATTTACCATTCATATCCATTTCACCATTTTAATTTTTATAGCCAGGTTCTGGTTTTATTTGTTTTTGTAATACAGCCTTAGGAAATTATATTGATATTCCCCAAATTGCTCTGATTCTGTATTGCGATTACGGTCCATACGGATTGTTGAAGCTTTATCAGCAATTTTATCCATATAAAATTGTGGATACTGCAGGTCAACCAAGGCATAACGGTTAATCGTTGCATCCTCTACATGCCGCATATCGGTGTCTTTTAAGGTCAAGAAATTTTTTCGATATTGTTCTGGCACATTAATTAAATAGAGAGTGTTATTTTCCCAAATATCTTTAAAACGCTGTACATCAAAACTGATATTCCCCAATGCCGGATCAGCTACATAAACCCGTCCATCTTTATAAGCTTTATAAACAACGAAGTGCTTAAATCCTGCATAAGAAATAGGCACAATTGCAGGCTGCCCCTGTTTGACCAAATCGTCGAACTCACCACGATACCCCCCGCTTTCCAAACCTAAAGCAGCCACAAAACGCTTCATATCAAGAAGAGAAAAGCTACGGCGCTCAATGATTCTGTCTGTTTCACCAAATTTGATCAGACCATTCATCACCTGCTCTTCATCTAATTGTGTGCCTACATAACCATTCAGCAAGGTGGTGAGTGCAGCGGAACCGCAGCTATAATCATAAGCTTGGCGTACAATTCCCTGGAACTGCTCGAAAATAGCAGGTTTGACTTCTACCGGTTCACGGTGCATACGCACAAAAGAATCATTTCGTGAATCAAGAACTTCAGTATAGTGAACAGCTCCCTGCGGCTGTTTTTTAATATCCAGAGCTTCTTTGGCAGCGTAATATATCAATGCCGAGCCCAACGCAATCTCTAACATATTTATTAACTTTTCTTATCATCAGCAGAATATGCTTACTTTTATTTTTATAGAGTATTCACTCTACTTCCTTGTAACTAGCAAGATACCTTTTTTTTCAAAAAAAAACAGCATTTTTTTATTTTTCAGATAAATATTTATGCGTAAAAAAAGCGCGTGTAAACACGCGCTTTTTTATGCAATATTAACGACCAGAAATCGTAATAACTGCGCCTTTTGTATATGTGCCAGCAGTTGGCGAATAATAAGTTTGAAGACCTTGGACTTCCATATCACCAATTGAACCTGCGGTGCGGCTACCTAAATGGATGCCTTTAATATATTGGTCTTTTGCCCCCGTATCATTACTTACGATACGGAGATGTGCAGCCTTACCGACCGTGGTAGAAGGGCCAACATAAGCATCATTAAATACGGAGATATTTTGACTAATGGTTAAATCTTTAGAGTTTGCATCAGCCACTTTGATACTCTCGATAAAGATTTCACCCGCTTCTTGAGGAGCTACAGAAACAGTATTACCGCCAACTGTAACCTCGCCAATAGATTTACCTTTTGTCGAGTTATCAAGGATACCTAGGTTTTTGATTTCCAGACCGCCCACCATTGTTGTATTTAACTTGATCATTGCACCTTGAGGAGCAGCACCGACCTGAATATTCGCATCCATTGTACCGGTTACGATTTCCAGGCCACTTAAAATCGCATTATAATTGCTTGTAGAAGCACCACGACGGATAGAAGTCGCACTTGCATCTGGCATAGCATTCGATGCAGCTACACCAATTTCACCAATATTAATCTTTAAACCTGAAACTTGCGCAGCAATATTTAAGAATGCCCCACCATTGGCAGTATTACCCGCATCCGAGTCAATCTGCAAATCAGCCAAGTTCTTAGACGCCAACAGGGAGTCATAGTTTGCACCAATGACGAGACCATGATTTTCATTTACGCTGCCGGCCTTGCCATCACCTTTAATTACAATGGCACCCGCTGTAGCTGTTCCACCCGCAGGGCTAGTATCTAAACCATCATTGTCATGAATAAAAAGTTTATCAATTTCAATTTTTGAAATACCGATCCCGATATTGATACCATCTTGACCCGTTGTGGCGCTAAGAGATGCATCATCCATGGCTTGCATCGCCATCGCATTTGCACTGAAAGCAATTGAAGTCGCTAAAGCTAATTTAGTGAATTTTTTCATTGTTTACTCTCCCAAGAGTACTATTTTTTTTGGTTGTGAATCACTCAGTGTTCAGGTTGTATTTTTTTATTTTCTAACAACCCAAAACATCTTTCCTTGAGTAATTTTGCTCGCCCACTTAACTTAGCGTTGAGGCGGATTTTGATCAACTGTCGTTGGTCGCAATCTACGGCTTACCGACAAACGGTATTTGGCGATTTAAAAGTATTTTTTGTGCTGCTTGATATAAAATAACAGGTCATCTCGAAATCTATTAATTTGCATGACCAAGACCTTGTATCAACGTCCTTTAAAAGTTCTATCTCCTTTGCTTGAAGATATGCTGTCTACATTAAACAGCCTAGATCATCTGGTCTATTTAAATAATGATGGCCAACCTTTTATTGCCTGCTGTGCACGGGAATATTTTATTGTTCAGGCTGAACAAGTGAGGGGATTTAAAAGAATCGGTATTGATCAATATCACCCTCATAATATGAAATTTGATATAAATTTCCTTCATGATCAGCATACAATGACAAATGAAACGAATAGTTTTTCAGGAGGCTATGTCGGTTTTATTGGCTATGATTATGCTGCTCAACAGCAGGTTGATTATCCAAATAAATCCCAGCCTGCTTTATTTTTAGGTCAATTTAACTCTTATATTAAACCGATTGCCGGGGACTGGATATTTTATAGTGATGATCCTCAAGCAGACGAGATGTTTAATTATATTCAGCGCCTTTTAATTCAGCCCTCCCATCTGCCAGAACTTCAACTTAAAAACCTCTGTCAACCACGCTGGAATAAATCTACCTATGATCAGGCATTTCAAAAAATTCAGGATTATATTGTTGCTGGTGACTGTTATCAGATTAACTTAACCCAAGAGTTTGTGGCTCAGGCCGAAGGCTCATTATTAGCAATTGCCTCAAAATTTTGGCAACTGACTGATGCACCGTATTCAGGGTATTTAAAAATTAATGATTTTGAATTATTAAGCTGTTCGCCCGAGCTGTTTATTGATTTTGAAGCGAATCGCAAAATCATCACCAAACCGATCAAAGGCACTATGCCACGCTATAGTGATCCAGTTCAGGATGAACAATCGAAACAAAGATTACAATCTTCAAAAAAGGATATGGCAGAAAATGTCATGATTGTTGACCTGTTACGTAATGATCTGAGTGTTTATGCGGAAACAGGTTCAGTTAAAACACCAAAACTTTTTAATATTGAAAGCTTTAATCAAGTACATCATATGGTGAGCGAGGTGGAAGCAAAATTGAAACCTGAAGTAAACCCTTTTGAGGTACTAATGTCTGCCCTTCCCGGCGGCTCAATTACCGGTGCTCCCAAAATTCGTGCCATGCAGATCATTAAAGAACTAGAAGGTGCTCCGCGCGGTGCCTATTGTGGCTCGATGGGGTATTTTAATCAGGATGGTACAGGCTCCTGGAATATTCTGATTCGCTCCATTCAGAAGTACCAGCAAGATATTTCCTTATGGGCAGGCGGCGGTATTACCATTGCCTCTGATTGTGATGCTGAATATCAGGAATGCTTTGATAAAGTTTCAGCCATGATAGATTTATTAAATACCTGGTATATGCCCAATCTACAAAAAAGCGAATCCTGAGATTCGCTTTTATTAGATTCAAATTTTGTCTCACTCTCCTGTTAGAAAAGACAAGAGTTTGTGTTGATAAAAGGAAGATTAAAAGAGATAGAATCAGGCCAAAATATCATTTTTCAATGTATTGACTAAACGCTGATTTTGCTCATCCGTTCCAATAGTAATCCGTAGATACTGGTTAATCCGCGGTTTATTAAAGTAACGTACAATAATACCTCGTTCACGTAATTCTGCTGCTAATTCACTCGCATCTTTTGTAGGCAAGGTTACAAAAATGAAGTTGGCACTCGATGGTAAAATTTTAAATCCGATTTCAGTTAATTGGGCAATCAGCTGTTCACGACTGGCTATCACCTTCTGATTTTGTGCTTCAAAATAAGCCTGATCTTCAAAAGAGGCTACTGCCGCAGCTATGGCAAAACGATCCATCGGATAAGAGTTAAAACTGTTTTTTACTGCTTCCAGTGCTGCAATTAAGTGTGGCTGTGCAATGGCAAAACCCACACGTAAGCCTGCAAGCGACCGAGATTTCGACGTTGTTTGACAGACCACCAAGTTTTCATATTTCTCCACCAGACTGACGGCAGATTCAGCACCAAAATCCACATAGGCTTCATCAATGACAACCACGGAGTTTGGATTGGCCTGAAGTACTTCTTCAATCGCTGCCAAGCCTAAGGCAATACTAGTTGGCGCATTTGGATTGGTGATGATAATCCCACCATTTGGCTGTTTATAATCATCTACCACAATCTCAAAGTCATCATTTAATGGCAGAGCCTTGGTTTTCACCCTAAAGAATTGACTGTAGACCGGATAGAAACTGTAGGTAATATCCGGGTAAAGCAAGGGCAACTCTTGCACAAAAAATGCTTTAAAAATATGCGCAAGCACTTCATCAGAACCATTACCAACAAAGACATTTTCAACAGCGACATTTTGCTGTTTTGCAATGGCCTGTTTGAGTTCGGCAGCATCTGGATCTGGATATAAACGTAATACATCTGCTGAATTGGCTAACACTTTTTGCACCGCTTCCACCACTTTTGGAGAAGGCGGATATGGGTTTTCATTGGTATTTAATTTTAATAAATTTTGGATTTTGGGCTGCTCCCCTGGTACATAAGGCTCTAGCTCACATACTTCAGGGCTCCAAAAACGCATTTGTTCTGTAGTGATATTTGACATTTTCTTTCTCTTTATACTCAACTTACATCAGGGTAAGCCCTTTCTCTTCAGAAGAGGGTTTGGGAGAGATAAACGCCCAACTGAGAAATTATTTGTATTCTCCCTCATCCTAACCTTCTCCCTGAGGGAGAAGGGGTTTGGTATTGTTTTAGAATGTGGGGAAAACTCGATTATTGATAACGATAGCGTGCTGAACGTGCGTGAGCATCCAGATTTTCTTGCTGTGCCAAGATATCAGCGGTTTTGGCTAGGATTTTCACACCATCTTCAGAGCACATAATCAGGCTGGAACGCTTTTGGAAATCGTAGACACCCAGTGGTGATGAAAAGCGTGCTGTACCTGAGGTTGGCAAGACATGGTTCGGTCCTGCACAGTAGTCCCCAATCGCTTCTGGAGTATAGCGCCCCATAAAGATGGCACCCGCATGGCGAATATCTTCTGCCATTGCCTCAGCTTCATCTAAGCACAGCATTAAATGTTCAGGCGCAACTTGGTTAATCAGCTCAGCACCTTCAGCACGGTCTTTGACTAAAACCAATGCACCACGGTTATCAATTGAAGTTCGTGCAATATCTGCTTTTGGCAGTGCTTCTAAATGTTTTTCAATCCATTCTCCGACTGCATTTAACAATGCTTCATCTGGCGTAATGAAAACGGCTTGTGCCACAGTGTCATGCTCAGCTTGTGACAATAAATCCATTGCCAACCATTCAGCATTATTTTCGCCTTCTGCATAGACTAAAATTTCAGAAGGTCCTGCAATCATGTCAATGCCAACTTGACCAAACACTGCTCGTTTTGCCGCAGCGACAAAACGGTTTCCCGGTCCTGTGATTTTATCAACAGAAGGAATGGTCTCTGTACCATAAGCCAAGGCTGCCACGGCTTGTGCGCCACCAATGGTAAAGACGCGATGTACACCCGCCAAATAGGCTGCTGCAAGGACTAAAGGATTCAGTTCACCATTCGGTGCAGGCACCACCATCACAATTTCAGACACACCCGCAACGTGTGCAGGTATAGCATTCATCAGCACAGAAGATGGATAAGACGCCAGACCACCAGGCACATAAATACCCACACGATCCAGTGGTGTAACTTTTTGACCGAGTGTGTTACCCAAGGCATCAATATAGGTCCAGCCGTCCTGTTTCTGGGCCTGATGAAATTCGCGGATACGGCTCGCAGCCAGCTCCAGCGCCTCACGGACTTCTACAGTTAAACCCTCAAATGCCGCTTTAAGTTGTTCCTGAGTCAGTTCCAGATCTGAAAATTGATGCGCTGAATGTCGATCGAACTGCTGAGTAAGTTTAAGAACATGAGCATCACCATGCTGACGTACGTCTGCAATGATTTGGTCTACGGTTTTTAAAAGTTCAGGATCACTCACTGTTTCAAAAGCCAACAAGTCAGCAAAAGCCTGCTTGAAGTTCTGATCTTGAGTCGATAAACGTCGCATCAATTTACCCACAAGGTTGATATGGAAAAGATTAGTTTACCTTGTTTCCATGTGATTGTGGACAAGATAACATCGGCATTTTAACTTGAACTGATTGGAAATTACTTTTACTCTTGCCAAAATCGGGTACTCAGTGCTGACATCCGGGTGGTCCCAATCATTATCATGCTGGAGCAGCCAATTTAAAGCGCCATGTTGTTCAAGTACAATCGATGAATTTAATCCTGCAGGTGCCTGTTATTGTTTCAGTCTTGCATCGACACATGCCCAGTTATAGCAATAGATTAAATCAGCTTCTCAATCAATGGTAGCCAATCAATATAAGCGACCGATTCTAACTGTAATCTGGAAAAAGACTCCTGTTTGCTTTGTTGCAGCATTTTCACTAGATTCTCCCTTACCTATAAAATATTTTTAAAGCATCTTGCCTCTATCAAGTTGGCCGGTATCAATTTGTCGCGGACTTATCTTGACTTAGGGGTTCTGATCCAAATATAAAAAAACCGCCCTCAAGGGGCGGTTCTTCATGGCATGGAACTAGGCTTTTTTTGCCTGCTCACGTGCTTCAACGGCTTGTTCTAGCTGTGTCAAAATCGGATTCAATAATGTTTGCTTACGCTTAAAACTGGCTTTATTGACAATCAGACGTGATGATACTTTGCAAATCTCCTCCAAAGGCTCCAGGCCGTTGGCACGTAGCGTATTGCCAGTATCCACTACGTCAACAATGTAATCGCCCAAACCGACCAATGGAGCAAGCTCCATTGAACCGTAGAGCTTAATGACGTCCACTTGTTCGCCAAGGCTGGCATAATATTGACGGGTCAGATTTACATATTTGGTGGCAATTTTTAAACGGCCTTTCGGTCGAACCATGCCCACTTTACCCGCAGTCATGAGTTTGCAGTTGGCAATCTTTAAGTCCAAAGGCTCATAGACATTTTGCGCACCATGCTCCATGAGCACATCCTTACCCGCAACCCCAATATCTGCTGCACCATTTTCCACATAAGTCGGTACATCAGAGGCACGTAAAATCAGAATACGTACCTGCTTATGGGTAGTTGGGAAAATCAATTTACGCGATTTATCCGGATCTTCAAGTAAATTAATCCCTGCTGTTTCAAGCAGCGGTAAAGTTTCTTTTAAGATACGGCCCTTGCTTAGTGCTAAAGTTAAACCATGATCAAAATTGCCCATTACGTCAAAGTTTGGATCATCGTTTCTCATTTCGCTCATTCACTTACTCGCTTAATTTGGGCGCCTAGACCTTGTAGTTTTGCTTCGACTTCTTCATAACCGCGATCAATATGATAAATACGGTCAATCAATGTTTCCCCTTCGGCCGCCAATGCTGCTAAAACCAAAGAAAAAGAAGCACGTAAATCTGTCGCCATGACTGGTGCAGCAGATAATTTTTCCACACCTGTGACTACAGCATCATTACCTTCGACCTGAATATTTGCACCCATACGGGCCAATTCAGGTACATGCATGAATCGGTTTTCAAAAATCGTTTCAGAAATGGTGGCAAAACCCTGAGCAATGGCATTCACAGCCATCAATTGTGCTTGCATATCTGTCGGGAATTCTGGATGTGGCAAAGTACGAAAGCTGACGGCTTTTGGACGTATACCCATCATGTCCAGCTCAATCCAGTCATCACCACGGGTAACTTCTGCACCCATTTCCTCGAATTTTTCCAATACCACTTCCATTAAAACTGGATCAGTATGCGTGGTCTTCACACGGCCCCCAGTGATCGCCGCAGCCGCCAGATAAGAGCCCGTTTCAATACGGTCTGCAACTACCGAATATTCACAGCCGTGCAGGCTTTCAACACCTGTGACAACAAGCGTATCAGTATCTACCCCTTCAATCTTGGCACCCATTTTGATCAGCATTTGCGCAAGATCAGTAATTTCAGGCTCGCGGGCTGCATTACGAATGGTGGTCACGCCTTCGGCTAATACCGCTGCCATCAGGATGTTTTCTGTACCACCCACGGTTACCATATCAAAAACGACTTCACCCCCTTTAAGGCGCCCAGCGACTTTGGCATTGACATAACCAGCTTCAACTTCAATTTCTGCCCCTAAAGCTTCAAGGGCTTTTAAATGCTGGTCGACTGGACGTGAACCAATCGCACAGCCACCCGGTAAAGAAACTTTTGCACTGCCATAGCGCGCCAATAATGGACCCAGCACTAAAATAGAGGCACGCATAGTTTTTACCAGCTCATAAGGTGCAAACTGATTATTTAATGTAGACGTATCTGCAACGACCGTGTCGCCTTCATAGGACATAGTAATACCTAGGCCTGCAATCAGCTTGACCAGCGTCTTTACGTCTTTAAGGCAAGGTACGTTTCTTAATGTAATTGGAGAGTCAGCAAGAATCATTGCTGCCAATAAAGGAAGTGCCGCATTTTTGGCACCAGAAATGCGCACTTCACCTTCGAGCTTGATACCGCCCTGAATTAAAAATTTATCCATTAAATGATTAAGCTCCAAATAAGCTTGCTTTGCGCCATTCTTCTTTTGTCATCGCGCGAATTGTTACTGCGTGAACTGTACCACTGGCAATATGGGCATTGAGAGGAGCATAAACAGCTTGTTGGCGTGCAACTGGACGCTTACCTTCAAATTGATCATCCACAATACGGAGATCAAATTTTCCGCCCTGACCACTCACAGCAACATCCGCCTCGGGGAAAGCGGCTTTTAAAATTTCAGCGAGCTGTTCACTATTCATCACAAGACCTCTTATAAGGCTAAGGGTATAAAACCAGCCATTTTACTATAAATAGAAAAAATAGTTCATTAGTCTATCCATTATACGCATAAAAAAAGAGGCTTTTAAAAAGCCTCCTTCTTATATTGGGCTATTTAGCCCATTAAAACTTGCTGATGCAGGTGCATTTCCCGATAACGATCAATTTGTCGTTTTAATTTTTCTGTCAGCAGTTTAATTGAGGTATACATATCATCCGCATTGGCATGAGCAAAAAACTCAATACCGGGTAAGCGTATAATCGCTTCGGCAATATGATTGCTGCTGCCTTTTTTTGAGCGCTTGTCTATTTGATGATCTTTGGAGAGTTTTACCTGCATACTATTCACCTGATCGAGGTGTTTGGTCATTTGCGAAAACTGATTTTTTATACGCTCTTCAATTGCTGGTGTAATTGATAAATGATGTCCACGAATTGTTATTTGCATAATTCTATCCCTCACCTTCGTTAGGATTAGACGAGTCCCAGAAAATAACCTAATACGCTTATTCAACATATAAAATTGGGAATTAAATTATTTTACTGCGCCTCAAAATAAAATAGATTCATTACACGGTCATAATGAATCTTTAGAATAGTCAAATTTTTAAGCTTAGATCAAGACTTTTCGTTCAGAAGATGACGGGATATGTAACGATTCACGATACTTTGCAACTGTACGACGTGCTACATCAATACCATCTTCTTTTAATAAACTTGCAATGGCATTATCGGATAAAGGTTTACGTACATTTTCTTCTGCAATCAATTTTTTAATTTTAGCGCGAATGGCTGTTGAGGAAGCTTCACCGCCAGAAGTCGTACTGACATGACTTGAAAAGAAATATTTCAGCTCAAACAGACCACGCGGTGTCAGCATAAATTTATTGGTGGTTACACGAGAAACAGTCGATTCATGCAACTCAACTTCTTCCGCAATATCACGCAATACCAGCGGCTTCATGCCCTCTACACCAATTTCCAAAAATGCCTTTTGATGTTCAACAATACAGCAGGCCACTTTCAAGAGTGTTTTATGTCGTTCATCAATACTTTTAATAAAATTCTTTGCCTCCAGCATCTGGTTACGCAGATATTGATTATCCTCACTCTGATCGGCCCGACGGATCATATTGCTATAAAAAGAATTGAGTCTAAGCTTTGGCATTACATCCGGATTTAAAGCCACATGCCAACGACCATTTTTTTTCCTCACGACCACATCCGGAATCTGATAATTGCAGGTTTTATCCTCGAACTCCTGTCCCGGATAAGGTTTAAGTGTCTTAAGCAGATCAAGCGCACAACGCAGTTGATCCTGATTTAAACCGGTCTGTTTAATTAACTTCGGTAATTCATTACTAATGAGCAGCTCATAATGCTGCAATAATTTTATTGCATCCTGTCTACAAGGCGTAGTGACAGCTACACCTTCAAGCTGAATCAGCAGGCATTCTGCCAGATTCCTTGCTCCAACCCCTACTGGATCAAGGCGTTGAATATGTTTCAACACCACCGACACTTCATCTTCTTCAACCACTTCCTCATAATCCATAGAGGCAAGCAATTGTTGTACCGAGGCGGTAATCTCTGCAATGTCTGTATCTAAAAAACCTTTATTATCTAGCGAGTCAACAATACAGTAGGCAATGAGCTGATCAACCTTGGAAAAGTGTAAAAGATTAATCTGCTCAAGCATATGTTCTTGCAAGCTTTGCTGCCTCTGGCGATTATCCTCACGCTCTTCAAAATCCGCTGCGCTGAGACTGGTAGGTTGATGGGTATAAACATCATCCCAATCTGTATCAACTGGTAAATCATCAGGAAGATGATCTGCATTTAACGCATGGGTTAAATCTTGCTGATCCACATCAATCGTTGAGAGATTTTCAGTGATAATTTGCTCTTCAACTTCTTCTAGTAAAGGGTTACTGTCTAGTTGTAATTGTATTTCTTGTTCCAACTCCAGGCTGGATAATTGCAATAAGCGAATCGCTTGTTGAAGCTGCGGAGTTAAGGAGAGCGAGTTTGCAATTTTCAAGCCCACTGATAATTTCATGTACCCTCCTATTATAGAAATCTCATTTTATAAGCAATTTTTATGCCGTTTTATTTGTTATAGCATAGTTTTTATAAATTCCACACTCACCTTCACTTATTTATAGTTTAAAGATGAATACTCTCAACTCCTTTCTTTGCACTCTATTTTTCTCGCAGGACATCCAAACCATTGTTCTTATTTTTCTTTTTATAAAAAAGAAATCCCCCTGCTTTTTAGCAGGGGGATTTTGAATAATGAGCTGGCGATGACTTACTCTCACATGGGTAACCCCACACTACCATCAGCGCAAAGAGGTTTCACTTCTGAGTTCGGGAAGGGATCAGGTGGTTCACTCTTGCTATGGTCGCCAGCACAACTGTTTATGGACTTGTTCGGGTCTTATCTGACTGCTTTTGCAGTGTTTGCCTTACTTGGTACCAAATAGAATACATTAACAGGGATATCTGAGTTGAATATTGTCTTACTAACGAGCTTCTGAATCAAGCTGTTTTGCTGGATATCGAATCAATTGTGCTTTATACAACAACTGTTTGGGTGTTGTATAGTCAAGCCTCACGAGCAATTAGTACTGGTCAGCTTCATGTATCGCTACACTTCCACATCCAGCCTATCAACGTCGTAGTCTTCAACGGCTCTTTAGGAGACATAAAGTCTCGGGGAAATCTTATCTTGAGGTAGGCTTCCCGCTTAGATGCTTTCAGCGGTTATCCCTTCCGAACATAGCTACCCGGCGATGCCACTGGCGTGACAACCGGTACACCAGAGGTTCGTCCACTCTGGTCCTCTCGTACTAGGAGCAGATCCTCTCAAATTTCCAACGCCCACGGTAGATAGGGACCGAACTGTCTCACGACGTTCTAAACCCAGCTCGCGTACCTCTTTAAATGGCGAACAGCCATACCCTTGGGACCTGCTTCAGCCCCAGGATGAGATGAGCCGACATCGAGGTGCCAAACACCGCCGTCGATATGAACTCTTGGGCGGTATCAGCCTGTTATCCCCAGAGTACCTTTTATCCGTTGAGCGATGGCCCTTCCATACAGAACCACCGGATCACTAAGACCTACTTTCGTACCTGCTCGACTTGTTGGTCTCGCAGTTAAGCGCGCTTTTGCCTTTATACTCTACGCGTGATTTCCGACCACGCTGAGCGCACCTTCGTACTCCTCCGTTACTCTTTAGGAGGAGACCGCCCCAGTCAAACTACCCACCAGACATGGTCCTCGTCCCGGATCACGGGACAGAGTTAGAACCTCAATATTACCAGGGTGGTATTTCAAGGATGGCTCCATGGCAACTGGCGTCGCCACTTCAAAGCCTCCCACCTATCCTACACAGGTAAGATCAAAGTTCAATGTCAAGCTGCAGTAAAGGTTCACGGGGTCTTTCCGTCTAGCCGCGGGTACACCGCATCTTCACGGCGAATTCGATTTCACTGAGCCTCTGCTGGAGACAGCGCCGCCATCATTATGCCATTCGTGCAGGTCGGAACTTACCCGACAAGGAATTTCGCTACCTTAGGACCGTTATAGTTACGGCCGCCGTTTACTGGGGCTTCGATCAAGAGCTTCGCTTACGCTAACCCCATCAATTAACCTTCCAGCACCGGGCAGGCATCACACCCTATACGTCCACTTTCGTGTTTGCAGAGTGCTATGTTTTTAATAAACAGTTGCAGCGGCCTGGTTTCTGAGGCTGCCAGCAGCTCAAGGAGCAAGTCCTATCACCACCGGCAGCGTACCTTCTCCCGAAGTTACGGTACCATTTTGCCTAGTTCCTTCAGCAGAGTTCTCTCAAGCGCTTTGGTCTACTCGACCTGACCACCTGTGTCGGTTTCGGGTACGATTCCTGTGTAACTGAAGCTTAGAGACTTTTCCTGGAAGCATAGTATCAGCCACTTCACCAGTAAACTGGCTTGCTATCAGTTCTCAGCATAGAGCACCCCGGATTTGCCTAAGATGCATGCCTACAACCTTTCACCTGGACAACCAACGCCAGGCTGACTTAACTTACTCCGTCCTCTCATCGCATTACACAGAAGTATTGGAATATTAACCAATTTCCCATCGACTACGCCTCTCGGCCTCGCCTTAGGGGTCGACTCACCCAGCCCCGATTAACGTTGGACTGGAACCCTTGGTCTTTCAGCGAACGGGTTTTTCACCCGTTTTATCGTTACTCACGTCAGCATTCGCACTTCTGATACCTCCAGCAGACTTCTCAATCCACCTTCATCGGCTTACAGAACGCTCCCCTACCACTTACGCATAAGCGTAAATCCGCAGCTTCGGTACTATATTTTAGCCCCGTTACATCTTCCGCGCAGGCCGACTCGACTAGTGAGCTATTACGCTTTCTTTAAAGGGTGGCTGCTTCTAAGCCAACCTCCTAGCTGTCTATGCCTTCCCACATCGTTTCCCACTTAATATAGATTTAGGGACCTTAGCTGGCGGTCTGGATTGTTTTCCTCTTGACTACGGACGTTAGCACCCGCAGTCTGTCTCCCGGATAGTACTCATTGGTATTCGGAGTTTGCATCGGTTTGGTAAGTCGGGATGACCCCCTAGCCGAAACAGTGCTCTACCCCCAATGGTATTCGTCCGAGGCGCTACCTAAATAGCTTTCGGGGAGAACCAGCTATCACCGAGTTTGATTAGCCTTTCACCCCTATCCACAAGTCATCCCCCGGCTTTTCAACGACGGTGGGTTCGGTCCTCCAGTTAGTGTTACCCAACCTTCAACCTGCTCATGGATAGATCACCCGGTTTCGGGTCTATACCCAGCAACTAAAACGCCCTATTAAGACTCGATTTCTCTACGGCTCCCCTATTCGGTTAACCTCGCTACTGAATATAAGTCGCTGACCCATTATACAAAAGGTACGCAGTCACCGAACAAGTCGGCTCCCACTGCTTGTATGCATGCGGTTTCAGGATCTATTTCACTCCCCTCACAGGGGTTCTTTTCGCCTTTCCCTCACGGTACTGGTTCACTATCGGTCAGTCAGGAGTATTTAGCCTTGGAGGATGGTCCCCCCATATTCAGACAAGGTTTCACGTGCCTCGCCCTACTCGACATCATTATCTAAGCCCTTTCGTGTACAGGACTATCACCCACTATGGTTGCACTTCCCAGAGCATTCCACTAAAACTTAGATAACTTAATGGGCTCTTCCCCTTTCGCTCGCCGCTACTGAGGGAATCTCAATTGATTTCTTTTCCTACGGGTACTGAGATGTTTCACTTCCCCGCGTTCGCCTCAATAACCTATGTATTCAGTTATTGATACCTACCTTATGGTAAGTGGGTTTCCCCATTCAGACATCTCCGGATCACAGGATATTTGCCGCCTCCCCGGAGCTTTTCGCAGGCTATCACGTCTTTCATCGCCTCTGACTGCCAAGGCATCCACCACATGCACTTAATTACTTGACTATACAACCCCAAACAGTCGTTCATCCCTACAAGCAGGATGAGCAACATGATTAACCAATCTCTCAGTCAATCACACAGTTGGCGTTTGTGCACTTAAGCACTGTACAGCTTCAATTAGATTCATATACCAAAACGCTTGATTCAGTTAATTTCGCTAGTTCTCATTTCAAGTACAGTCATTAACAGGTAATAAATTACTGTTAACTTCCGTTCTATCTATGAGTATGAACAAATTATTTCAACTCAAATATATGCTGTTAATGATTTTTCTAGCCTTCGTCAGGTCTAGAAACTGTGATAAATCACAGAAGTTAATAAATAATCATTTATTTACTAAATTCTGTAATCCAGCCTCATTATTTTTTAAAGCAGTGCTTAAAAAATAATTCGTGGTGGAGACTAGGAGAGTCGAACTCCTGACCTCCTGCGTGCAAAGCAGGCGCTCTACCAACTAAGCTAAGTCCCCAGCTTATCATTTAGATTTAATGTTTCTGATTTTCTGTTTCATGGCAGATGGTGGGTCTGACAAGACTTGAACTTGTGACCCCACGCTTATCAAGCGTGTGCTCTAACCAACTGAGCTACAGACCCTCAGATACATCAATGAAGAACAACTTGTTGTGGATTCTTACCAATCGTCAATCTTTCGTTAAGGAGGTGATCCAGCCGCAGGTTCCCCTACGGCTACCTTGTTACGACTTCACCCCAGTCATTGGCCACACCGTGGTGAACGTCCTCCCGAGGGTTAGACTATCCACTTCTGGTGCAACAAACTCCCATGGTGTGACGGGCGGTGTGTACAAGGCCCGGGAACGTATTCACCGCGGCATTCTGATCCGCGATTACTAGCGATTCCGACTTCATGGAGTCGAGTTGCAGACTCCAATCCGGACTACGATCGGCTTTTTGAGATTAGCATCACATCGCTGTGTAGCAACCCTTTGTACCGACCATTGTAGCACGTGTGTAGCCCTGGCCGTAAGGGCCATGATGACTTGACGTCGTCCCCGCCTTCCTCCAGTTTGTCACTGGCAGTATCCTTAAAGTTCCCACCCGAAGTGCTGGCAAATAAGGAAAAGGGTTGCGCTCGTTGCGGGACTTAACCCAACATCTCACGACACGAGCTGACGACAGCCATGCAGCACCTGTATCAGAGTTCCCGAAGGCACCAATCCATCTCTGGAAAGTTCTCTGTATGTCAAGGCCAGGTAAGGTTCTTCGCGTTGCATCGAATTAAACCACATGCTCCACCGCTTGTGCGGGCCCCCGTCAATTCATTTGAGTTTTAGTCTTGCGACCGTACTCCCCAGGCGGTCTACTTATCGCGTTAGCTGCGCCACTAAAGCCTCAAAGGCCCCAACGGCTAGTAGACATCGTTTACGGCATGGACTACCAGGGTATCTAATCCTGTTTGCTCCCCATGCTTTCGCACCTCAGCGTCAGTATTAGGCCAGATGGCTGCCTTCGCCATCGGTATTCCTCCAGATCTCTACGCATTTCACCGCTACACCTGGAATTCTACCATCCTCTCCTATACTCTAGCCCCCCAGTATCGAATGCAATTCCCAAGTTAAGCTCGGGGATTTCACATCCGACTTAAAGAGCCGCCTACGCGCGCTTTACGCCCAGTAAATCCGATTAACGCTCGCACCCTCTGTATTACCGCGGCTGCTGGCACAGAGTTAGCCGGTGCTTATTCTGCGAGTAACGTCCAGCACTCCTGGGTATTAACCAGGGTACTCTCCTCCTCGCTTAAAGTGCTTTACAACCAAAAGGCCTTCTTCACACACGCGGCATGGCTGGATCAGGGTTCCCCCCATTGTCCAATATTCCCCACTGCTGCCTCCCGTAGGAGTCTGGGCCGTGTCTCAGTCCCAGTGTGACGGATCATCCTCTCAGACCCGTTACAGATCGTCGCCTTGGTAGGCCTTTACCCCACCAACTAGCTAATCTGACTTAGGCTCATCTATTAGCGCAAGGTCACAAGTGATCCCCTGCTTTCCCCCGTAGGGCGTATGCGGTATTAGCGCTCCTTTCGGAACGTTGTCCCCCACTAATAGGCAGATTCCTAAGTATTACTCACCCGTCCGCCGCTAGGTTCCAGTAGCAAGCTACCTTCGCCCCGCTCGACTTGCATGTGTTAAGCCTGCCGCCAGCGTTCAATCTGAGCCATGATCAAACTCTTCAGTTTAAAATCAGTAGTGCCTAAAGGACACCAATCTTGGCTCATCAATTTTCTGACAAATTCTCTCAAATAAACTTCGAGTAATTTAAACCAATCAATCAATGATAATATTTCGATCAATCAACCAGTAAAAATCCACACAAGTTGTTCTTCATAATCTCTTAATGATCTTCTTGCTACTTCGTCAGCAGCAAGCTAGGTCGGCTATGTTACGCTTTCTTTGTAGAAAGTCAACCAGTAAATCAGATTATTTTTAAACTCATTCAAGACACCTAAATTTAACACCCTGTGCTAAACCCTTGTTTCCTAACAAGTTTTATTTTTCATCACTGCCGATGGATGTGCATTCTACAGTATTTCAGGGAGCTTGCAACACCTATTTTTAAAAAATTAAATTACATGTCTTTTTTTTAGCCATTTATGATGTTTTAATTCATTTTCTATACAATTTCGCTTAAATTCCTCCTATTCGTGACAATACAGTTTATTATTTTAGCTGAACAATGCCACCATACTCAGAAAAAGGCCTCGGGATTTTCCTTATGCATCGCTCAATTTACTTATCTCTATGTTTACTCGCTTTGGCCTCTAGTTCATCTTTTGCAGCTGAGGAAAATACTGAGCTTGAGGTGGAAAGTGAATCTACCACCTCTACAACAGTCCCTTTAAGAGCCAAAATTTCTTCTAAGGTCAATCATCTGCAAAGCCAGCTTAAAGTAGATGCTACTGCTGCTCAAGCAGAAGAAGTAAAAGATCCTTTTCAATTCTGGAACAGAAAGGTATATCAATTTAATGATGCGATTGACCGTACGATTGTACGTCCGGTAGCTGTACAGTATAAAGAAAAGCTTCCTCAAGAGGTTCGTGGCAGTTATACCCATTTTCGCAGTAATTTAGGCGAACCTTGGAATGCGGTTAACCAATTGATCCAAGGCCGCCCAGCACACGCAGCAAAATCTTTAGGCCGTTTTACCATTAACACCTTGACCACTTTGGGTCTGGCGGATCCTGCACGTCGTTTAGGTCTCACTCATGAAGATGAAAAATTTGCAACGACCTTAGGATATTACGGTGTTCCTTCTGGGCCTTATCTGATGTTGCCTATTTTGGGTCCAAGTTCAGTACGTGGCGTGATTGGAATATTAGCCGACAGTCAAGCGCGTCCACAAAAATATATGCTGGAAGATCACGATGGCTTGTACTGGGCCGACCAGTTCTGGCGCGGTATTGATACACGTAGCGAATATCTGGATGTCGAAAGTGTGCTGACAGGTGATCGTTATGCGCAGATTCGTGACATCTATTTGCAACGAACCAACTATGCCATTGCAGAAAAGAAGGGTACCGAGCAAGAATCTCTCTTTCTCGAGGATGACTTTGATGATGAAGGTTCGGCAGACGAGTCTCTTAATGAGTCTGAATTCAACACCACCAACGAACTCTTCTAAGTCTGATATTTTAATTAAATGGTTAGCGAAATCTGTGCGCTAGCCATAATTTGCTTGTTATAGTACACCTTAAGTAGACAGCCCTAAGATCGAATCATCTCTCTATGTATTTCATTCAACCCACTCGTGATATTCCCTATCTGGACCAGGTTCTTGAGACACTTCCGCATGTTCAAGTCATCCTGCCGGATGACCATGAGCTGTATGATGCTACGATTATTGCAATTGCTGATGTACATGATTATTTGCATTATCAGTGGAATCTTCCAACGATTGTCCTGGCTCTGGAACATGAAGGGACTGCGCTGGCACAGGCTTGGCAACAGGGTGCTTTGGCTGGATGGATCTGGAACCAACTGCCGGAACAACCACTTCCCGCTCTACAAAAAATTGATGCTCAATATAAACGCAATCAGGATAGCCGTGATCTGCCTTCTGCCGCAGAACTGCAAAAACGCCTATTGCCCAATCCGATAGAACTGCTTAATTATGAGGTCGAGACCTGTTTTCAGCCTTCGGCCTATTTATCGGGTGACTGGTATGATTACTGGAAAATTAGCGATAAAGAGGTCTTATTTTATCTGGCAGATGTGTCGGGACATGGTGTCACCAGCAGTTTATTAACCTCATGGATGGCTGCATTTCATGGCCGCTCCAAAACACCTCGCGAGCTGATCAAAAAGCTCAATGGCATGCTGGTTCAGGAAAATATTGAAAAACATATCACCATGATTGCTGGAGTGCTAAACCTTGAAACTCATGTCTTAAAATGGTCCAGTGCAGGACATTATCCACCGCCGATTATCCTTGAGCCCAACCAGGAACCTAAAATTTTTACAACCAGCAGTTTTCCTCTGGGACTGACCGAAGAGCTGGAAGTCGAAGAATATGAATATATTTTAAGCCGTAATGCTCGCTTTTTCATCTGCTCGGATGGAGCTCTGGAACCTTTTGAAGGCGGCCTGAACGAACAGTTTACCCACCTTCTACACCACCTTAAAAATCAATCACTTGAAATACCAGAACATGTCGCTGATGATATTGCTTTCCTGAGTTTTATAAGAGTCAAGTAATAGGGTCTGTCGATACTTCGCCTATGTTTGCGACGCAAGAGATAGCTCTCGCAAGATTTTTTAGCTGATATAAAACATCAGGCCGGAAAGTTAGTCATTCTAGATGAATCACTCATCACCAGATAGCAGCAGAAAATATACTCATCCTTGCGCTTTAAACACAGCAACGCTTTGTGCTTGTCATGCAGCAAAAACTGTCTCAAATTTCGTTATGAAGCTTGGCAATAGCCTCATTCCCTTGGTTTCATGTCTCATCCGCTGAGTTTTAGCTTACAGCACAAGCCATTTATGAAATATCAACACAGACTAATATATTTACAGGCTTTATAAGCACTTAATTTAATCAGGACTTTCGGCTACTTGAGTATCTAAGTACCCTATGGGATAATTTAATATCCTTCTCTGCAAATGGCATTTATATGTCAACAGGTCATGTTGAATATGCAAGTTTGAATGGAACGCATATTTTTAAGCTTATTGGCGAAGTGCGTGCTCAATCTTGTATTAGTCTAGATAAATTACTGAACAAACTTGAACAGCAAGACAACGTGGTTGGTGCAATAGTTGATCTGACTGAAACCAGCTTCATTGATAGTACTGTACTGGGTGTCTTGGCAAAGTTAGGACTGAAACTCAAGCAAATCCATGAAATTCAGCCGGTTATGTTGTCTACCAACTCGGATATTACCACTCTGGCCAATAGTATGGGCTTGGGACAGGTTTTCGTGATTCTGAATTACTGTGGTGATTCAAATGTATGTACGCGCGCCCTGATGGAAGAACATATCACCCATCAGGCGATGCTGAGTACTGTTCTGGATGCCCACAAGACTTTAATGAAGCTAAATCAGAGTAACCAGAATATGTTTGAACCTCTGGTCAAACAGTTACAGAAAGAACAAGACAGTTTAGATAAAACTTCCGAACAAAAGGTATGAACCGACCATAAGGAGCCTCCATGACTTTAGTTTCTGTTGCACAAATGAATTCCCAAAATGAAATTGAACAAAATTTCACAGTAATCGAGTCATTAATTCAACAGAGTAAAGCCCAAGGGGCAGAGCTGATTGTCTTTCCTGAAAATTTCGTCTGTTTTGCCGCAGGAAAGCAGCGCGAAACTGCAGCCCAGTTTGAAGCAATCCAGCAGCGTCTGGAGCAGCTTGCTCAGCAATATCAGATCTGGATTGTCGCAGGAACTTTACCCTGCCCTTATCGTCCTGATGGTTCTGTGATTAAAGATGGCCGGGTACGTACTGTAAGTCTCTGTATCAGCCCGGAGCGGACTGAAGCCCGTTATGACAAGATTCACCTGTTTGATGTACAGGTGGGTGATGCAGTCGGTGGCTACCAGGAATCCAGGTTCTTTGAACCCGGTGATGAATTAGTCGTGGCTCAAACACCTTTTGGAAATATCGGCCTGATGGTCTGTTATGACCTGCGCTTTCCTGAACTTGCCCTGAAGCTGCGTGCCCAAGGCGCAAATATTTTGACTGCACCTTCTGCTTTTACCTATACCACCGGACAAATGCACTGGCAGTTATTATTACAGGCACGCGGCATGGACACCCAATGTACGGTTCTAGGTGCAGCACAGCAAGGATGGCACGGCGAAAAACGTCAAACCTGGGGGCATAGCGCAGCTGCAAATAGCCGTGGTCAACTTCTGGATATGGTACATGCGGAAGGGGCACAGATTATTACGGTCGAATTTGATCTGGCTGAACAGGCCAAAGTGCGGGAAGCCATGCCACTTATCGAACATCGTAAATTATTGCAGTTTTCCTAAGCGAGTTTTAACTCCTGACTGCATACTGCTTGCATAAATTAACAAAATCCCTCTTATACTTGGCCAGAAATTAGGGAGTATAGAAGCTCTATTAAAATAAATAGGGATTCATCTCATGTCATTAGAAAAAGCTGTATATACCGCACATGCCAAAGCCACCGGTGGTCGTGATGGCCATGCCACCACCGATGATCAGATTCTGAATGTACAATTGGCGGTGCCTAAAGAAATGGGCGGCCCAGGTGGCGGCACCAACCCTGAACAACTGTTTGCCGCAGGTTATTCCGCCTGCTTTTTAGGTGCAATGAAATTTGTTGCGAACCGTGACAAGCTTAATATCAGTAAAGATGCCTATATTGAAGGCGATGTAGGCATTGGTCCGATTCCAACAGGCTTTGGTATTGAAGTGACCTTAAACATTCATTTAGAAGGCATGGACCGAGCTGAAGCTCAAAAACTGGTAGATGCAGCACATATTGTCTGCCCTTATTCAAATGCCACCCGTGGTAATATTGATGTGGTATTAAATGTGATTGTTTGATTTTCAAGCCACCATTCATCTGGATAGATGTTGATGTGGATTAAATTAACGGGCGTCATATGGAATAATATTTATTAGACGCTCTTTTCTTTCTAGCCCACTTATTCAGCACATTGATGAAAGAAAGCTTGAAAATAAACCATAAAATTGACTATCCATAAGTTTCTTTAGCGAAATATAGTACAACCATTCAAAAAAACCGGCTTGTTCTCAAGTCGGTTTTTCATTATTTTCAAGGATGGTCAATAAAAATGCCCCCCATGAAAACAAGTTTTTTAAAAAGAGTTTCCTTTCATACTCATAAGGTTAAATACAAGCAATTGATCGAAATATAGATTAATTTAGGTCAATAGCCCATTAACCCTATTCAAAATAATAGATAATACCCTTTTAAGTTAAGGTTTTATTGGGGTTTTATCACTATCACTCATCATATTTATGGCTTAATGGCGAAAGGACGAGTGCCCATTTTCTTGGTACAGACTCTGCAAATTGCATTTTGAGAATATCAGAGCTCTAACAGCCTCAAGCATGCTAAAAAACAAAGAAGCGTATTTTCATGACTCCGCCGCTTCATTGGTAACACGCAGCACTTCTTCAATCGTGGTTTTCCCTGCCAAGACTTTACGCAAGCCATCATCCCGAATGGAGCCAGACTGCTGGCGTGCATAATTTTCCAGTTCATATTCTGCGGCATTGCCATGAATCAAACGGCGCATATGGTCATCTACCGGTACAATTTCATAAATCGCGGTACGCCCGCTAAAACCGGTATTGCCACAGCGTTCACAGCCTTGCGGTTGCGGTAATTTTAATTCCTGTGGATGCTCAATATTTTCAAACAGACCTTTTTCAAAACTATCTGCTGCTTGCCAGGTCGCGCAGTGCGGACATAAAGTCCGAACCAACCGCTGAGCTACCACCCCAATTAAAGAGCTGGATAATAAAAATGGTTCGATGCCCATATCTTTGAGACGGGTCACGGCACCAATTGCAGTATTGGTATGTAATGTGGAAAGTACCAGATGACCGGTAAGCGAGGCCTGTACCGCAATTTCTGCAGTTTCCAGATCACGAATTTCGCCGACCATCACCACATCAGGATCCTGACGCAGCATGGCTTTTAAAGCCCGGGCAAAAGTCATATCAACTTTGGTATTGACCTGAGTCTGACCAATCCCTTCCAGCTGATACTCTACTGGATCTTCTGCGGTCAGAATATTTTTAGAGCCATCATTCAGATCAGACAGCGCGGCATATAAGGTAGTGGTTTTACCCGAACCCGTAGGCCCGGTGACCAGAATAATTCCATGCGGACGATGTACCAGCGTCTTTAAACGCTCATAGTCTTTACTCATTAGGCCCAGATGGGTCATATTGAGGCGGCCAGCCTGCTTATCCAGCAGACGCATTACCACCCGTTCACCATAAGACGAAGGCAAGGTCGAGACACGAACATCGACTTCACGTCCTGCCAGACGTAAGGAAATACGGCCATCTTGGGGAATGCGCTTTTCGGCAATATCCAGCTTGGCCATCACTTTAATCCGGGAAACCAGCAAAGGAGCTAGTTCACGGCGTGGCTGGACAATCTCGCGCAGCTGCCCATCGACACGCAGGCGTACAGACAGTCTTTTCTCAAATGATTCGACATGGATATCCGAGGCACCTACCCGAATGGCTTCGGACAATAAGGCATTAATCAGCCGGACAATCGGTGCATCATCTTCCTGATCCATCAGGTCTTCAGCTTCCGGAACCGATTCGGCCAAGCTGAGTAAGTCGGGATGGTCTTCCAGGCCAGCTGCGACCTGCTGCGACTCGCCACTGTCGCCAGCAAAACTGGCACTCAACAACTGGTTAAACTCCTGCTCGCTATACAGCAGATAATGTGCAGGATGTCCCAGTAAACGGCGTGCTTCCTGCAATGCAAGCATGGAGGTATTGTCCCGGCGGACAATGAAGGCCTGATCACCCTCATAACGCAACAGCACACCATGACGCTTGGCGAAACTATATGGAATTTGTAATTGTTTCAGTACTTGCATTGCAGATTATAATAATGATGAAAAAATTTAAATTGAGTGTACTCTAAGCATATGACAGCGTGAAGTATGTTTTCAAAGATTTAGCAAGAAAGGGAGCCAGGATTGTCACAAGATCAAGAGGAATATAGCTTAACATCTCCCAAAATACAGTGGTGGGGAGAGCAGAATTTTGAAATTAATGAATCTAAGGCTTGGCAATTCGGCTCCCTGCTGTTCCGCCTGACCCGCGGCTTGCAGGAGTGGCGTCTGGAATATTACCGGCCTGCGGTACAGTATGATTATGAGCAGCAGTGGCATCAGATTGATGATCCACATTTTGCCTTCCCTTCGCCGGTCAAAATCGAACGCTATATGTTCAAGCTGACTCAAAGCAAACTGCAGCTGATGCCTCGCCTGGCTGACCGCTCGGTAGTGATTAAACCGGTTGATCCGATTTATATTCCAGCCGGTCAGCGCGGGACTTTATATATCAGTACCCCGCTTTGGATTGCCGGTTTTGTTGAAGGTCAACGTGAACCCATTTTTGATCTTCCAGTAATTCTACCCAAAGACACCTGGTTCGGACCGAATCATCGCTCGGGTGAAATTTGTTATGCTACCGCGGTCGATGGCCGGACTGAACTGAAGCAATTACGTCCCCGTGCGTTTCGGGCTGTCACCCCAATTGAGTTTCATAATACCAGTCACCAGCAGCTGCGTTTTGACCGGATGAGTGTTCCCGTTCTGGCCTTGCCACTCTTTTATAGTGAAAGTACGGGGCGCTTATGGACATCTCAAATTAAAGTATTGCATGAAGGACTGGACCGTCCGCCGCGGATTCGGGTGGAAAACCGCACTCCTCCCCATGCAGGCGAAGTTAATTATTTACATCCACCGCGTGATCCGGCGGGAAATTTATTTAATATGTTTGATTCATTTTTCTAAGAGCGTGTGATGCCTAATTCGAGTCTTCCAGCCGAAATCACCAGCAGTCTCAAGGCCGTATTTACCAATATTAATACGGAGCGCCTGACTGAGGTTCTGGTGGCAGTGGTATTAAGTTTTATTGGTTTTCTGATTGCACGTTTTGTTTCCAATACGTTTATTCGCACTATCGGTATGCGTTTCAATGCGCATCAGAAACTGGTCTGGCGGCGCGGGATTTTTTATTTCATCTTCTTGCTGTTCATCATGGCCAGTTTGAAAGAAGCCGGCTTTAAACTGAGTGTCTTCCTGGGTGCTGCGGGGATTTTAACAGTCGCTCTGGGTTTTGCTTCACAAACGTCTGCTTCCAACCTGATCAGCGGACTGTTCCTGATTGGTGAAGGCTCTTTTGAAGTGGGTGACACTATTCAGATTACCTTAATTCGCGGACATGCAATTGAAGGTGAAGTCATCTCTATTGACTTGCTCTCGGTCAAGCTTTTGACCCAGGACAATATTTATGTGCGTTTGCCGAATGAACAGCTGATTCGTGCTCCAGTACAGAACCTGTCCAAATTCCCGATCCGGCGCATTCCGATTACTCTGGCAATTAACTTTCATGAAGACATTATTAAAGTGCGTGAAGTACTGCTTGATGTTGCCAATAAATATCCGCTGGTTCTGGCTGATCCGAAACCGGCGGTAACAGTGACTGCCTTCCGTGAATCTTCAATTGAATTGCTGTTTGCCATTTGGTGCCAGCAGGAAAATTATTTGCAAGTACGAGATGAAATGCAGGAACGGATTCGTAACGGCTTTGTCGACAACCAGATTGAGATTCCAGTTCCGAAAATGGGCTTTGTCGATCATCCGCTGTCCCGCCCACTGGAAAATGCAGAAATTGACCAATATGCCAATGAAAAAGAGTTAAAAAGAGAGCCGTATTTAAAATAATGTCGTTCCCCCCCCTCCCTTTTACCAAGGGAGGAGGTGAACTACTTAAACCATCTTGAAGCTCTTCTTAGATCTTTTCTCCCTCTGGCATCGGTGCAATATAGGCAATGAATAACATTACTCCACCAGCCAGCAGGAAAGAAATCACCCGGGTCAGCGTACCAGTATGCGACAGGTCGAATAACACCAGTTTCAAACTGACTATCACCAAAATACTGCCCCCTAGAACCCACATCGGTTTAAGTTTTTTTAAGGTTGCAGTCCACATGGTTACCCATGCCAGTAATACCCACAGAATGGTCAGGCTCAGCTGGACTGTGGCATTGCTCCATAGCGCCAGACTATTAAAGGGTGTTTGCAGATACATATGCAAGGCGCGCAAAACGATATAACTCGACAGCCACAGCAGACTCAGTACCATCAACACCGACATCATGCCGCGGTCCTGTCCGGCCCGAATTTGTTGTAACAGCATCCAGATAAAACTGGCCAGCATCGCCAAGCTAATCAGATCAAATGGGTTGAGTAGCGGCAGCCAGTAGTATTCAAAAGCTTGCCGATTGAAAAGTTGTGAGCACAGTAACCACCCTCCCATCAGAAACAGACAGCTTTTACTCTGCCAGAACAAACACCAGTCTGAATTTGCTGGTTGCCTATAACACCAGAGCCAGAAAACCAGCGGTAAAATCACCATACTCAGATAAGGCATGCTCGGCATCAGACAGAGGCTGGCCAAGGCCAAACTGCTGAATCCACCAAAACTCATCCACTCTTTAGACAGCTCCATGCCCTTGATCGGTCTTAGCCATAACGTAGTCAGCAATAGCGCTGAGAGGCCAAATACGCCACGTTCCAGATTACTTTGCCAGACCAGTACGGCATTCTGACTATGATCCACAGCCAAGATGACCGCAATCACCATTAAAGGTGTAAGCCCGCTCCATTTGGGCAATAACCAGCCCCATGCCTGATGTTTATGCTGGACGATTTCACTTAAAATGACATAACCAAGCGTAAGACTGAACAAGCTCAAACTATAGGCATAGTCCTGAGCAAACTCATCTTCTAGCAAGGCAAAGAGAATCAGGGTTGCGGCAAAACTGAGTAGGCTTAGAAAGCTGATACTGAAACTATTCAGCTGCTGGCGGTATTCGGCTTTGAGCTGGCTAAGAAAGACCACGGCCACATAGCAGACGCTCAGAATCCAGTAGATCTCTCGAGGTATCGGATTAAGCTCAACCAGATAATATAGGCTACTGAATCCTGCCATCAGCAACAGTCCCATGCTCAGGTAATGTGCGACACGGATATTTTTTTCCAGAGCCCAGAGATAGATGAGTAGTCCTTCAACAGCCCAGCCCACCACGCTCCACTGCTCTGTCAATAAAATCGGTGGAATCAGCGCCAGGAAAATCAGCATCAGGCTCAGATAGCTTTGTGAAATGATCTGAACCGTTTCTCTATGACGAACCAAGTGCCAACAGACGGCAAAGACCAAAGCAAATAGCAGACTTAAGCCGGCTTGCCAGAGTTTCTGCTCAGGCTGATTAAAATGGATCAGGTATAAAAAGAGATAGGCAGTAATCGGGGCAGCGAAAATGAGGGCCAGATCAAGTACCGGCTTTAAGCGGAAACGGGACAGATCCTGCTTGGCCAGCAACTGGCTAAAGCGAAAACCCAGCCAGATAAAGACTGTGCTATGGGCCAGAATCAGAGCGGTCATACGATAGCGTTCATGGGTGGTGCCATGTATCAGGCTATAGAGTCCACCGACCATGACGGTGACCAAAAAAGCAATCTGGTTCAGAATTTTCCAGGGCCTGAAACTGCTCAGCAACAATACCCCGATATTGATCAGCAGATAATAGCTGATGAACTCCACCGCAGAGGCATCTCGAGTTGGCAGGGTAAACGGTGCCAGATAAGCTATAAATAAGGCCATCACTGCCAGTTCAATACTGTCCTGTTTCAGGCTTAAGTAGAGGGTCAGCGCCAGAATAATCATAAAAACCAGAGCGGCCAGCGCCAAGCTGGGAATCACCAGACTGTAATAGGCAAAAAATAAGGTCAGGAACAAAGCACCCAGCCCCAAGCCTTCCAGTGCCAGAGCAAAACTCCGGTTTTTCACCATTAAAGCATAGCCCAGTCCGGTCACCATGAGGGCAGCCAGCGCCACCAGTGCTAATTTCACCGCCAGGCTGAGTTGCCAGTGCTCTGTCGCAAAACGCAATAATAAAATAATGCCAATCACCAGAATAGTAATTGCAGCTTTTAACACCGGATTACCACGAAAAATCCAGTGCTGGATTTGTTCAATAAGCTGTGGCTGTTCCGAAACAGATGACTCCCTTACCGGTTCTGCCACATCTTCTGGCATGCTGTTTGGATGAGCCTGCTTTGCAGATGGATAGCGCGCTTGTAGCTGAAGGACACTCCGTTCCAGACGCTGCAGCCAGCGCAAGAGAAAGAAAATCCAGGCAGTTACCCCGATGCCCATTAACCAGTTGAGTTCGCTTACCCCACCCACAATCGCAATAATAGAAGAGATATACAGTGGAACTTTAGAGTTGGCCGGAACAATACGCTGTGCTGGACTGGCCATATCACGTACTGGTGTTTCCACCGCACTGATATATTGCATCACGCTGATCAAAAAGCCCAAGCCAGATAAATAAGTAACGATCTGCAAATCCAGATACCAGGCACTGACCCCAATGATAAAAAGGCTAATCAGCCAGATCATACGCAACTCATTTTGCCCTGCTGTCATTCTTATCATTCTCTCTCTCCTGAACTTTTCCATCATACAACAGCTGGCACTGCTTATTTCATCTTCACCCGATATTCGCTAAGCTGTGGAACGGGACTTGCCTCAGCGAGTGCAGTAAAAATCACGTACAATAAAGCAGTTTTTTGAATAAGGAATTGATTACATGCCACCATTTGTCTTGGTCGATGGCTCTTACTTTTTATTTCGTGCCTTTCACGCAGTACCACCATTAACCACGTCAACCGGTCTGCACACCAATGCAATTCGTGGTGCGATTTCTGCCATTCAAAAACTGATGCGCCGTACCCAGCCGACTTATATGGCTGTGATCTTCGATACACCAGAACCGACCTTCCGCCATGAACTGTCACCGATTTATAAGGGTGACCGTCCCAGCATGCCGGAAGAATTATCTCAGCAGATCCCGTATTTACATGCCCTGATCCGTGCCTTGGGCATTCCCTTGCATATGCTGCCGGGTGCTGAGGCAGATGACATCATTGGCACCCTGGCTAAACGTGCCGAAGCGCTGGGCCATCAGGTACTGATTTCTACTGGTGATAAAGATATGGCCCAGCTGGTGACCGACAAAGTGACCCTGGAAGACAGCTTTAAAGAAAAACCAATGGATGTCGATGGGGTTTTTGAAAAGTTTGGCGTGTGGCCCAACCAGATCATTGACTATCTGACCCTGATGGGTGATGCCTCGGATGGTATTAAAGGTGTACCGGGAGTGGGTGCCAAAACTGCTGCCAAACTGCTGACTGAATATGGCTGCATCGGTAGCATTCTGGAAAATGTCGACAAGATCAAAGGGAAAGTCGGCCAGAATATTAAAGACAATGTTGAGGGCATCACTCTGGATCATCAACTGGCCAGTATTATTTGCGATCTGGATTTGAGTTTTGGCTATGAGGACCTGAAACTGCAAGAACCGAATGTTGAAGCTTTACGCAATCTGTATACCGAGCTGGAGTTCCGTAATCAGTTACAGTCGCTGGATCATCCTCATAACCCGAATAACCGCAATTATAAACAGGCGGCCCAATCTATAACTGCCAAAGCCGCCTCTGAGCCTGAAGAGGTGGATGATCAGCAAGCAACGCTCAGTAGTGAGAATGACCAGCTCGGTAAGGCGACCTATCATACAGTTTTAAATCAGGACGACTGGGACCAGCTATTGGAGCGTCTCAGCACAGAAAAACGCTTTGCTTTTGATACCGAAACCACCAGTCTGGATTATCGCGTGGCGCGAATTGTCGGCTTCTCAGTGGCTTTTGATGCAGAAAATGCCTATTACATCCCGCTGGCACATGATTATGAAGGTGTACCTGAACAGCTCAATCGTGAAGATATTCTGACGCAGCTCAAACCGATTCTGGAAGATGAGGCGATTCAGAAAATTGGCCATCATCTGAAATACGATGCGCATGTGCTGGAAAATCACGGTATTCATTTAGCAGGCTGGTATTTTGATACCATGCTCGCCTCTTATGTCCTTAACTCGGTTGCAACCCGGCATGGCATGGATGATGTCGCACGTCTTTATTTAAGCCATTTAACCACCACCTATGAACAGGTGGCCGGTAAAGGTGCCAAACAGAAAACCTTTAACCAGATTGAGATTGAGACTGCAACGCACTATGCCGCAGAAGATGCACATGTAACGTATCGACTTTATGAAGTTCTGAGTGCGAAACTGCAAGCATATCCGGAACTGGTCAATCTTCTGCACAATATTGAAATGCCGGTAGCACGTGTCCTGACCAGCATGGAAGAAAACGGGATTCAGCTTGACCTCGGCTTTCTGGATCAGTTGAGCTGCGATTTTTCTAAAACCATGCAAGCCTTAGAAAACCAGATCACAGAAATGGTCGGTGAAGCGTTTAATGTCAGCTCTCCGAAACAGGTCGGTGAAGTTTTATTTGAAAAACTGGGTTTAAAAGGCGGTAAAAAGACCGCGACCGGACAATACAGCACCAGTGAAAGCGTTTTAGAAAAACTGGAACATCCGATTGCCGAACTGATTCTGGAGTATCGCGGTCTGTCCAAACTAAAAAGCACTTATACCGACGGCCTGTTAAAGCAGGTCAATAATAGCTCACATCGCGTACATACCAGTTATCATCAGGCACTCACTGCGACTGGCCGTTTATCTTCAACCGATCCGAACCTGCAAAATATTCCGATTCGTACCGAAATCGGCCGTCAAATCCGTAAAGCCTTTATTGCACCCGAAGGTCGTGTCCTGCTGGCAGCCGACTATTCACAAATCGAGTTACGCCTGATGGCACATCTGTCTCAGGATGATGCGCTGGTCGATGCCTTTATTCATGGACAGGACGTACACCGCCGTACTGCTGCAGAAGTCCTAGGTATTCCACTCGAAGAGGTCAGCAGTGACCAGCGTCGTCAGGCCAAGGCTGTTAACTTCGGCCTGTTATATGGCATGTCTGAATTTGGCCTGACGCGCCAGCTCGGCTTTACCCGTCAGGAATCACAGGAATATATCAAACAGTATTTCCGCCGTTACCCGGGAATTTATGAATATATGCAGCGCACCCGTCAGGTTGCTCTGGAACAAGGCTTTGTTGAAACCATTCTTGGACGCCGTTTATATACTCCGGACATTGATGCGCGTAACATGATGGTACGCAAGGCCGCAGAACGTGCTGCTATTAATGCGCCTTTACAAGGTTCGGCAGCCGATATTATTAAAATAGCCATGGTCGAAGTCGACAAGATACTGCCTAAAGATCAGGCTAAAATGCTGCTACAAGTGCATGACGAACTGGTATTTGAGGTCGATGAAGCCATTGCTGATGAGCTGGCCCCAAAACTGGCTGAGGTCATGCAATCGGTGATTGAAATCTCTGTGCCACTGGTAGTTGAAGTCGGTAAGGGCAAAAATTGGGATGAAGCACATTAATCCGTCATTTTTCTCCTGGTGAAAGCGGAGAAGCATTACAAGCAAGAAGCGGCTATCAATAGCCGCTTCTTGCTTTACTTTATGCTGTCTTTAAATGAAACAGCACCTGCAATTTTCAGGTGCTGTTTCAAGTTGACCAGAGTCTATGCTGCCCTTCACAGAGAAGGACTCAGGACAGTTCAAAATCCGATTACATTTCTACCATTTCTACACCATCAATACGCGCGACCGTCATCAAGTCCTTATCTCCACGGCCCGAGACCGTCGCAATAATGATCTGATCCTTATCCATCGTTGGAGCAAGTTTGGTCACATAAGCCATTGCATGCGAGCTTTCCAGCGCAGGAATAATACCTTCAATTTTGGTCAAATCACGGAAACCCTGTAAAGCTTCCTGATCATTAATCGGCATATAATTGACACGGTGCATATCTTTCAGGAAGCTATGCTCAGGCCCCACGCCCGGATAATCCAGCCCCGCAGAAATTGAATGGGTTTCAATAATCTGACCTTGATCATCAGACATTAAATAAGTCCGGTTACCATGCAATACTCCGACATGACCTGCATTTAAAGGTGCAGAATGCTTGCCGGATTCAATGCCATAGCCTGCTGCTTCAACACCATACATTTTCACGTCTTGATCATTTAAGAACGGATAGAACAGGCCCATCGCATTTGAACCACCACCCACACAGGCCACCAGTGCATCCGGTAAACGGCCAGCCTGTTCCTGAATCTGACGGCGTGCTTCACGACCGATAATCGACTGAAAATCACGAACCAGTTGCGGATACGGATGGGGGCCTGCCACCGTACCAATCACATAATAAGTTGAATCCACATTGGTCACCCAGTCGCGCATGGCTTCATTCATGGCATCTTTCAGGGTTTTAGAGCCGCTTTCCACCGGTACTACAGTCGCACCGAGCAGACGCATCCGATAGACGTTCATCGCCTGACGTTTCACGTCTTCTGCACCCATAAAAACCACACATTCAAGGCCCAAACGTGCAGCAATTGTTGCGGTTGCCACCCCATGCTGGCCCGCACCTGTTTCGGCAATAATTCGTTTTTTACCAGACAGTTTTGCCAGCAGCGCCTGACCAATTGTGTTATTAACTTTATGCGAACCTGTATGGTTTAAGTCTTCACGTTTCAAGTAAATTTGCGCACCACCCAACTCTTTCGACCATCGTTCAGCATGATAAAGCGGACTTGGACGACCTACGTAGTAAGCGAGGTCACGGTCGAATTCTGCCAAAAACTGTTCGTCATTTTTCATACGGAAATACAGCTTCTCTAGGTCTTCCAGAGCTGCCATAAGAGTTTCTGACACAAAACGCCCGCCATGAATACCGAAATGCCCTCGTTCATCCGGGAATTGGGTATAGTCAATCACATTATTTTGCTGATCCACGTAGGACTCCTTGCATAAAGCGTTCGATGAGTTGTTGGTCTTTAATACCTTTTGCGGACTCGACACCGCCGCTCACGTCCACCGCATACGCATGTGTGGTGAGAATTGCCTGTTCGATATTGTCAGGATTTAACCCCCCTGCCAAGATCAAAGGAATATTGAGTTGGGGAAATGTGTTCCAGTCAAAGCTGTGCCCGGTGCCACCTTTTAGTTCAGGATGCCATGCGTCTAACAGCACGGCACTGGCCCCTGCCTTCTGGTAGCGTTGAATTTCTGCAACGATATCCAGCTCCGGTTTGACCTGAATGGCCTTGTACCAACGCCGACTTACAGCCTGTGCCATACTTTGGCACTGTTCAGGTGTTTCGTCACCATGAAATTGCAGGATATCCAGCGGCACGGTTTTTAAAAGAAGCTGAATTTCTTCAAGCGTACTGTTCACAAATAGCCCAACCACCTGTACATAGGCGGGTACGGCCTGGATGAGAGCTTCTGCCTGTGCCACTGTCACACTGCGCGGACTCGGCGGATAGAACACAAATCCGACTGCATCAGCACCGGCCCGAACAACGGCGTGTACATCTTCAACACGGGTAATTCCACAAATTTTGGCACGGGTTCGCATCGTTTTTTGGCTCTACATCTGCCCATGTCATAGCCGATCTATGAGATTGGGGCGAATCATTGTAATGCAAATTTTTAAACTTGCGTAAAGTTCATACGGATTATTCTCAATTCAGATTGTTTAAATCTGTGTCCAACTTTATACTGCGCACAACTTGCAACAAGTCAAAGCCTCTCGCTTTAGGGAAGCTGGTGTAAATCCAGCACTGCCCCCGCAACGGTAAAAAATGAAAAGCTTATCTTTATAAATCCTGTTGATTTACGCCACTGCATATTCGATGTGGGAAGGTGGATAAGTAAGTAGCAAAATACTGCATTTAAGTCCGGATACCTGCTTGTTGTGTTCTTTAACTCAATCATTCACGGGGAGTGAATGTATGGAGCACATTTCATGTCTATTCAATTTCAACCTACTGCCTTGGTAGGTGCAATCGCGCTTGCGTTGGGTTTTACTTCATCTGTGTCTGCTGCCGAGCAAAAAGTTGCACAAGCATCTTTAGATACCATTGTGGTGACAGCGACCCGTTCGGAAGAAAAAATTGAAAATGTACCGGCGCGGATTAATGTCATTGAACCAGTAAAGTTGCAACAATCTCCCATCGCATCATTACCTCATTTATTATTAGATGATGCTTCAATTAATATGGTGCAAACGGGTGGTTATGGACAGCAAGCCTCAATTTTTTTACGCGGTACTGAATCTGATCATACCCTGATCATGCGCGATGGAGTTCGTTTAAATACTCCTTCCCAAGGATCAGCGTCTATTCAGTTTATAGATACGACCGATCTAAAACAGATTGAAATTTTAAAGGGCCCTGCTTCTGTTCTGTATGGTACCGATGCGATTGGCGGTGTTATCCAGCTGGTTTCAAAAACGCCTGAAAAAACAGGGGTATTTCTTACTGGAGAAGTGGGTGAAAACAGCACCTACAAGTCCATTATCGGAGCTGATCTTGCTGAAGATGGTTTTTATGCACAAATCCGTGGTCAACGTCTTGAATCAGATGGCGATGTCATTTTAGATAATGATGAGCGTAAATATAGCTATGATCAAAAAGGCTACAGCGCCAAAGTTGGCCTAGAGAAAGCACGTTTTTCAACTTCTTTAGATTTCAGTCAAAATGAAGGAAATGGTACGTATAACTTAAATGGAAATCTTGTTTCTCAAGATTTTGAAAATGAAATTCTTAACCTTAAAGGTAAAGTCCAGCTTGCATCAAATATTGAATTAAATGCGCGTCTTTCTCAATTTAAAGATGATTTAGATCAACTGGATAAACCAGATTTTGTCCATAATACTGCACAAGAAGCTGAATTATATGGCAAATGGCAATTCTCACCTATACAGAATATTCTTGCGGGTATCACCCACAAAAAGATGAAGGCAGATATCTTTTATCAAGGTGAAGGATATGAGTGGGATGGCATTTTCTATCCTGGAGAAGATGTTTTTTATGATAAGGAAACCAAATCTACAGGGTACTTTGCTCAACACCAATATCAGACTGACAAAATTCAAACTCAAGCAGGAATTCGTGTAGAAGATAACGAACGATTTGGTTCACATACTGTAGGTCAAGCTGCAATTCGCTATCACTTTAACCCTTCTACAAGTGTATATAGCAATATTGGCAGCTCATTTAGAGCACCAAGCATGAATGACTTATATGCAGTGAGCTGGGGTGGAAATCCAGATTTAAAACCAGAAGAAGGTTTTGCCTACGAAATAGGCTTGGATCAAAAACTTACAGATCACTCTGCCCTGAGTTTATCGATATACCGCAATGAAGTAGATAACTTAATCACTTCCAAAGCTGGGAAATTGGTCAATGTAAATAAATCAGAATTTACGGGTGGCGAACTTTCCTATAAATGGAAGGCAAATGATCTATTCCTGAATACATCTTATGCTTATGTACAGGCAAAAGATGCTGACCTCAAAGAAGACCTGCAAAAAAGACCACGCCAAAAAGTTACACTTTCAACAGGTATTCAAAATGAAATCTATGGTTTGAGTGCTTCAGTTGTGGGAAGTTCAAAATCCAAAAGTTGGGACAACCGATATAAAAATCCAGGTTATGCCACTATTGATTTAAATGCTTACTGGAATATCACTCCATCTGTCAAAGTCTTCACCAATATTGAAAATGTTGGTGATGTTCAGTATGAGACAGAGTATTTCGGCGAGAATGGTACTTATTACATCAATGGTGGCCGACTCGCCTCTGCTGGTGTTACTTTCAAATATTAAGTTCACAACAGTTTAAATAAATACTTTTGAGAATCATGTCATGCCTATGGCATGATTCTTTTTATTTACCGCATTTAATTATTTTAGGATCTATCATGGGCCACCGTTTAAGTAAAATCTATACCCGCACCGGCGATTCAGGCACCACAGGACTGGGCGATGGCTCACGTGTGGCTAAAGATGATTTACGCATCACTGCACTGGGGGATGTGGATGAGCTGAATGCAATTATTGGGGTATTACGTGCACAAATTTCCGTAAGTTCAATCGAAGATAAAGCCACTTGGGATAAATCCTTGAGTCTGATCCAGCACTGGCTGTTTGATCTGGGGGGTGAAGTCTGCATTCCCAACTTTAATCTGGTACAGCCCGTTGCCATTGAATTTCTAGAAAATGACATTGACCGTATGAATGAAGCCTTACCGATGCTGAAAGACTTTATTTTGCCTGCGGGTAGTTTGGTCTGCAGTTTTGCCCATCAGGCTCGTGCGGTATGTCGCCGTGCAGAACGCAGCGTAATGTCAGTTCACTCCCGTGACCAGAATATTCAAGCGGCTTCGCTACAATTACTGAATCGTCTCTCGGACTGGCTGTTTGTGGCCTCACGTACCTGGCAGCGTGCTGAAGGCGGCTCAGAGGTTCTGTGGCAGAAAAACATCAATGACAGCATCGAAAAGTAAAATTATATTTCAGTTTAGCATCTAAAAATACGCGTCAGATGTAGCTTGAATTTACACAGCATCTGACGACAATAGGGCTTATCATTTTTTTGTCATATCGCACACCTATAATGAATTCACCTTCTCAATTTATGAGCAGTCTATGCGCATAATTGGTCATCGTGGTGCGCGTGGCGAAGCACCAGAAAACACGCTTGGCGGTTTTCAGTACATTCAGGATATTGGAATTAGCGCGGTCGAGTTTGATGTACGCCAGCTGAAGGACAATGCACTGATCATCATGCATGATGATGACTTTGTGCGCACCACCGGTTTACAAAAACCGCTCTATGAATGTAGCCGTCAGGATCTGTCCTTATATAACCATGCCGTTAGCTGGTCGGAATGGCATAAGGTTGAAGCCACGCCTCTGCTGGATCAGACCTTAACGATCATTCAGAATTTTGATCATATTGAAGTCGAAGTCAAAAGTGTGGCCTCTGAAGCGGACGCTGAAAAAATCACCACTGAACTCGAACAGCAATTGCAAGGCTTTGAACAGGCTGTCGTCATCACCAGTTTTGACCTCAAAATTCATCAAGCCCTACAACAACAAAAATCCCGTTTAAAACGCGGCCTTTTAGTCGAAACGGATGTGAAATATCTGGCGATTGATCAGGCACTGCAACTGGGCTGCTGCCAGATTGGCTGGATGGATGAATTAGCCAGCAAAGACATCATTCAGACCACTCAGGCTGCAGCACTTAGCATTAGCGTTTGGACAGTCAATGATGTGACCCGTGCCAAAGAGTTACGCGACTGGGGCATTCAAGGCCTGATTACTGATTATCCCAAATTAATGATGCAGCAACTTTAAAGTGTAATATTACGCTGCTTTTTGATTCAGGCTTATCCATCTTATTTTTTAGAATAAAAATTTCCAAAAATCGGGTTATATTTTCTTTTCCCCCTGTTTTATATCTGTGAATTCAGGATCAAAAGCCAACATTCACTTAAAGTGTTTTAACCCCATAGACAGATTAATAATATTGATAAATATTATATACTTAATCTAAAACAAGATGCACTTCTGACGAGAAAAACCACCTGCAAGACCCTCATTATCCTGTTACCGGCCAGTACAATACAATTGTACAATAATGCTAGTGATGGTTCAGGGGGCATGCTAAGATGACCCAGTTTGCTGCTGTTAAATCAGGCAGTAGTCTCTGCTTTTTGTTATACCTTCCCAGGTTCCAGGAGTGCTGTTGGAGATGAATGCTCCCCTACCTCAAGCCCCAATTAATTGGGTCGCAGTCTTTGCTTTGGTGGTTTTGCCCATTGTCGCTGTGATCGCAATTCCCTTATATGCGTATCACCATGATTTCAGCCTTGCCGCTTGGATCAGCATGTTTGTTCTACTGGGCGTGAGTAGCCTGGGTATTACAGCGGGATACCATCGTCTTTGGGCACATCGTGCTTATGAGGCCACCTTGCCTTTAAAAATCATTCTGATGATTATGGGAACCTTTGCCGTACAGAACAGTATTTTGTACTGGGGTTCTGGTCATCGTACCCATCACCGCCATGTAGATGATGTGGAAAAAGATCCCTATTCTATTAACAACGGTTTCTGGTATGCACACCTAGGCTGGATGCTTCGTGATTATCCTGCCGCGGAACCGAACTATAAAAACGCACCTGATTTGCTGAATGATAAAGTGGTGATGTTCCAGCACAAATATTATGTCCCTCTGGTAATTGCAGTCCATGCTGCCATCCTGCTGCCAATTGGCTGGGCTGTGGGGGATGTCTGGGGCGTATTGCTACTGGGTGGTCTGGTGCGTTTGATTCTAAGCCATCACGTAACGTTCTTTATCAACTCGCTGTGCCACATGTGGGGTTCACGCCCATATACTGATGAAAATACGGCACGTGACAACTTCTGGCTGGCAATTGCGACCTGGGGTGAGGGTTATCATAACTATCATCACATTTTCCAGTACGATTACCGTAATGGCGTGAAATGGTGGCAGTATGATCCAACCAAATGGCTGATCTGGAGCTGTTCAAAACTGGGACTGGCAAAAAATCTGCGCCGTATTCCGAGTTTTAATATCAAAAAAGCAGAACTGGCGATGCGGTTCAAATATGCCGAGCAGGATCTGGCAGTATATGGTCATAACGTGACTGAAGACATGGCCAATGTCAAAAGCAAAATTGCTCTGGAATATGAAGCATTTACTCATACCTTAAATGACTGGGCCAAGTTGAAAGAACAGGAAATCCAGATCAAAAGGGCTGCTATGGCAGAGAAAATTCACCAGATGGATGACAAGCTGAAAGTTGAATTCCAGCTGGTGGAACAGCGTCTTTCCCACCATCGTGAGACCCTGAATCTGTTGGTGCGTAATTTAAAGAAAGCGCCGGTGTCACAGTAATTTTATTAACTGTCCTGTTTAGGGCGATACAATTCAATGAAGGAGTTTAGAAATAAGCTCCTTCGTTTTTTTTTAAGGATCATTCTCCGATTTTAAACCTGGAATTTTAAATTAAGCTGGGTATGGCAAATATGGCATGCGCATTACAGGTTTGCGCTTAGAGCTGGAAAACTGTAAGTTTTAAATATTGCGAGGGTCTACAGTAATTCTCGACAAGCTTTTTAAAACCGATCCTAATATCATAACTTTTCAAACAAAAGTTTTACCAACTCTACACTGAGCAGCATTTCCCACTTCCAAGCTTTCAAAGAAGCTTTTTTTGATTCAACTTTCTCTTACGCATACTTGCTTTTTACAACAGTTTTAAACAGGGTTCTTTGTTATATTGATCTTAATTATTTCATTATCCTGTGCCTTATGCATTTTAATTCCCGTTATCCTCAGCTCCCTGCCCGTCTCTATCACCAGCAAATGCCTTTACCACTTAAAGGTGCCAAAGCAGGACATTTTAATGCTGCACTCGCAGAACAGTTGCAATGGTCTGAAGAGGATAAAGCACAATGGGTCGAGATTTGTAGTGGTCAAAAAACTTTTGCCGAATTTGAACCCTTGGCCATGGTCTATGCAGGACACCAGTTCGGCCAGTGGGCCGGACAGTTAGGCGATGGACGAGGTTTGCTGATCGCACAGATTTTAGATCAGCAGGGCCAGACCATTGACCTGCATTTAAAGGGAGCAGGAGCCACTCCTTATTCACGTATGGGAGATGGCCGCGCTGTACTGCGTTCAGTGATTCGGGAATATCTGGCAGGACATGCTTTAAATTGTTTAGGGGTTGCATCGAGTAATGCCGTCGGTTTTACCTCTTCGGCTCAAGGCGTACAGCGGGAAAAACTGGAGCCTGGTGCCATGTTACTGCGGACTTCAGATTGCCATATCCGTTTCGGGCATTTCGAATGGATCAATCAATATCAGCCTGAGTTACTGCCTGAATTTACCCAGAAATGTATCGAATGGCATTATCCTGAATGTCTGCAAGCTGAACAACCGATTCTGGCTTTTGTCAGCCAGGTTATCCAGCGTACGGCTCTAATGATTGCCCAATGGCAACTGCTTGGATTCGCACATGGAGTAATGAACACCGATAACCTGAATATTACCGGTTCCACCCTGGACTTTGGTCCATATGGGTTTATGGAGCGTTTCCGCCCTAACTGGATTAACAACCATTCAGATTATCAGGGCCGTTATACCTATCAGCAACAGCCAAGCATTGGCCACTGGAATCTGTGGATGTGGCTGAATAATCTGGTTGCGCTGTGTCCTGAAAATTATGACAAAGAACAATGGAAACAGGATCTGGCCGAATGTCTGGAACATTATGAACCGACCTTCCTTGAACATTATCGGAATGGCTTAAACCAGAAAATGGGCCTGCCTCGTTTTCATAAAGACAGCTTTGACTGTGCCATGGCATTTTTACGAATTTTGCAAAGTGAGCAACTGGATTACACCCAAAGCTTCCTTCGCCTGCAAAATAGGGAATATGACGCGATCAAGGATGATTGTCTGGATCGCCGTCAATTTGAAAGCTTTTTAAGTCTATATAACACGATCCGTGAACATCAAAACCTTGCAGAATTGGATGGTGCAATGGCGCTGGCCAATCCGCATTATATTCTGCGTAACCATATGGCACAGAAAGCCATTGAACTGGCGGGGCGGGATGACTTTTCCGAAGTCGATCGGCTATTTAAACTTTTAAGCCAGCCTTATTTAAAACAGCGAGACCTAGAACAAGCTGAAGATTTAGCTCCCTTACCAAGCGATGTACCAGAAGTCATGGTCAGCTGTTCATCATAATTTCTTCACAACCCAACTCAAAGCTGTGGATAATTTAAGCAATCCCCCACAGCTTTTTTTGATTTATTTCTAGCGAATGACTGACGTACACTTGCCTAAAAACCACCGTGTCTTTAAGTAGAAAATGAGATTGGAACAATAAAACCATTCTATTAACTCGTGAATGGTATTGAGCAACTGCTCATGTAATAGTGCCATAAAGCATGGAAAAACCATTTTAAAGGAACTTACAGATGAGCAAAGCGTCGTATGCCAGCGCTATGGAGCAAAAAAAGACCGAAAGGACATAGTCAAACTCAATTGATACTTATTGTGTAGCATTAAATGCTTCGTCATAGAATACCTCCCCTTGTGGAAAATACCCAATAAAACTGATCGCCTGAAAATATTCGGCTGGCACATCTGCCAACCTCAAATCTTTAATCGCTTTAAATCCAAAATGTGCATAATACGCTGGATCACCCAATAGCACACATCCTTGAGCATTGCGGGTTTTTAATTGCTTCAAAGCCGCATTTATCAATGCTGAGCCAATACCGAAGCCTTGACGAGATGGTACAACTGAAATTGGGCCTAAGCCATACCAGCCCTGATCTCCTGAGGATAATCGTACAGGCGAAATCGCCACATGTCCCACAATTTGACAATCATCTGTGGCGACCAATGAAACAGTGAGCTTATTTCTTTTACGCAGTGTATTCACAATAAAATGTTCAGTGTGGCTTGAATACTCTACATGTTCAAAGGCCGCCTGAGTCAGCTCTGCAATCTTTTGAATATCTTCAGCCTGTTCTAGTCGGATTATGAGGGTCATCAATGCATCTCAACTTTTTTCTGCTCATCATAAAAAAGCGAATACCCCCAGTCTATTCGCTTTTCTTTAACAGGCTTGAAAATTAGTCCTCAGGATATTCAAAACGGTAACCCACCCCGTACACCGCCTGAATCCACTCATGACGGTTACCGGTTTCCGCAGCATCCGAAATTTTACGGCGCAGGTTTTTGATATGACTGTCAATCACCCGGTCTGCGACATCAAAACTGTCCGGATTAATATGATCCAGCAACTGTGCGCGTGAATAGACCTGACCGACATGTTCCAGGAACAGTTCCAGTAAACGAAACTCGGTTGGGGTCAGATTCAAGGCTTTTTGCTGATACCAGATACGCTGCTGTGACTTATCCATACGGAACAGGTCATTACTTTCCGGCTCCGCCTTACGGTCCAGACGGCGAAGTACAGCCTGTACACGCGCCACGAGTTCTTTCGGGCTAAACGGTTTACAGATATAGTCATCTGCGCCCATATTCAGGCCCAGTACCCGGTCAATTTCTTCAGTCCGCGCGGTCACCATAATAATAGGCAGATCCGATTGCTCACGCACCTTACGACAAATCGTCAGGCCATCCATACGCGGCACCATCAGATCCAGAATCATCAGATGGGGTTTACGCTGGATAAAACTGTTATATGCTTCCTGCCCATCATGAAACATACTGACCTCAAAACCAGCAGCTTCCAGATAGTCTCGCACCAGCTGTGCAAGTTCGATTTCATCTTCAACCAGCATGATATGTTTCATGAATTTATTTCCTTTAAGATTTCATTTGTTTAGGAAAGCTGAGCTTGCAGCGCAAACCACCCAGCGGTGAATGTGCAAAGCTAAGGCTGCCGCCCATTGCTTGAGTAATTTTACATGATAGCGCCAGACCGAGCCCTGTTCCGCCAGTGGCCCGGGTACGCGAATCATCAACCCGATAGAAACGCTCTCCAATCCGGGCCAGTTGCTCATCTGTCAAACCAAATGGACTGTCATCAATATATAAAGTCCACGAGCTGTCATCATGCTCCGTATGGATATGCACCTGCCCACCGGCTTCAGTATAGCGAATACTGTTACTGAGCAGATTGCCCACAATCTGTTTAAAGCGATCCAAATCCAGTTCCAGTTCTGCCCCCTCGCCTTCGACAGTCACACTCAGCTTCGCCTGTTCAAATTTTGGCTGGAAGCTCATCAGTTCCTGCTGTACCACTTCCCAAGGATTGACCGTGGCACAATAAAATTGCAACTGCTGTGAATCAGCCTGTGCCAGAGCAGCCAGATCTTGAGTCAGCTTTTTCAGGCTCGTCACCTGACCTAGCATCGAGGCAAAATGTTCCGGTGTTGGTTTACGGATTCCATCCTGCATGGCTTCAATCTGAGCCTGCAAGACCGCAAGCGGTGTTTTCAGCTCATGCGAGGTATCTGCCACCCATTGACGGCGCGATGTTTCATGCTGATCCAGAATCACTGCTAACTGGTTCAATTCACTGGATAAATCACCGAGTTCATCATTACGTTTTACTTTGACCTGATGCTGATAATTACCTCGGGTCAGTTCACGGGTACCATTAAGTAAACGCTGGATCGGTTTTTTAAAATAAGTCGCCAACAACAACGCTGCAATCAGACTGGCAAGAATACTTAAACCATAAACCAAAAATAGGTAACGCTTCTGATTACTAAAGAAATTAATACTTAAAGCATCATCCTGATCTAAAACCGGCTTTAAGCCCAAATAACCTACAATCTGCTTATTTACCATAATCGGACGATAGGAAATCTGCTCATCTGAAGCTTCTCCCACCACAAAACGGCGCTTTGCATCATAAAGAGACAGACGCGAACTGAGTCCCAGACGGTCCGGCATTTGAATGAACTGTTTCTTGCCTGCTGGCCGCCCTGCCGATTGCTCCCCCTTATTTTTATGATCGGTTCGGAACGCGCCTTGATTCGAGCTAAGTGGAAATCTCAAACCTTCAAAGGGCTGAAATTGAGAAGGCATATTTGAGGCCAGTATGCGCAATTCTTCCTGATTGACGGGTCGCGGTGCCAAGCTGGGCTCAACCATACTGGACGGCGTAACACTGGCCAGAGTCTGTTCCTGAAAATAACGCTGCTGCAAGGCAATATCATATTGGCGACGTAACCACCAGCGTGATAAGCGGTCATAATCATCTGGCGCTGCTTCCCCTTCAATTTGCAGAATCTGTGCCTGAATGGCATTGCCCCAGTCCTGATAAACCATATAAACGTCTGCAAGGTTTTCAATCACATGATCCAGTTTCTGCATTTCCACATCCGCCACATAGCGGGTGAAGTTCCGTTGCATATTCAGATGCAATACGCCCAGACTCACCGTCGTGATGAGCAGCGTCGTCAACAGCACAGTTAAAAACAGGCGTAAGGCAATCGGAATACGACGAATTTTCAAAGCAAGAACTCGATTTTTCTTCTGTATTCATCATTGTAACGAACACGGGATTAAAAAACCCTCCATTGTTTCTTCATCTTTATTATTTAATCTTTAAACATTCTAAAAAATCAGCTTCTAATAAATGGGGTAGCGAGATGAAAGCAATGACAAAAGTAGGTTTAATCGGTGCCAGCATTGTGTCTATGAGCTTACTCAGCGCCTGTCAATCGACCAGCCAGGTGCCAGACAGCAAAGAACATCCACACATGATGAAACATCATGAGCATCATGCAGCTAAAAAAGCCCATCAGCTTTCTCCTGAGCAGCGCGAACACTACCAGGCCATGCGCACCGAACGGATGCAGCTGGGCAAACAGATGCAGCAGGCTTGTGAGGGTAAGACCATTGGCAGCACAGTACAAGTGAAAGCCGGCGATAAAACTATTGAAGGCCAGTGTAATATCTTTTTTAAGGCTGACCGCAAAGAGATGAAACAACGTGGTGAATTCCGTGGTATGCGCGGTGAACACCGCCCGATGCAGGGGAATTTCCGTGGCGGTATGAACGGCGCTGACGTATTAACCGATACAAAACGTGCCGAACTGGTCAAACAGTACGATCAATATCTGGCAGAACGCCAGGCTTTACAGACTGCTTTTGCTCGGGCCTGTCAGGGCCAAGCCCCAGGCAAGGCGGTACAGGTTAAAATCGCTGACCAAACCATTAATGGTCAGTGTATGGTGCGCTTTCAACCCAAAGCACCTGTAGCAACGGCTGCATCTCAATAAAAACATGATTCACTAATCAGGCACCTCCGGGTGCTTTTTTATTGGCTGGCATTATTATGCGTTGACCTTTCCTGCCTCATAAAAACTTACAAAAAGTCTTTACCCTCAATACTTTTGATCATTGATATATACTAATCTTTGACTTTACAGTCACCAAGAAATTCCCTTGAAATGCTTGTACCGCGAGGGAAGATGTTGCAGGATTAGACTCATGCCGATACGTGTCAATGAAGATACGTTGTATTTAATTTAGGATTATAACGCTGGTTAAACCAGTATTGAGGAAACCGATATGCCACAATACAAAGCGCCTTTACGTGATATGCAGTTCGTATTGCATGAACTATTAAATGCTGAAGAACACTATGCAAAACTTCCAGCATTCCAGGACAACGTAAGCCGTGAGTTGGTTGATCAGTATTTAGAAGCTGCGGCTGACTTCTGTGAAAATGAATTATCACCTTTAAACCAAGTGGGTGACCGCGAAGGCTGTAGCTGGAACGACGGTGTAGTAACGACCCCGACCGGTTTTAAAGAAGCGTATCAAAAATATATCGAGTTAGGCTTCCCTTCTCTTTCTGCCGAAGAACAATATGGCGGCCAAGGCTTGCCAAACTCCCTGGGTATCAGTATTTCTGAAATGGTCGGTACAGCGAACTGGGCATGGGGCATGTACCCTGGCCTGTCTCACGGTGCGGTCCGTACTCTGGAACACCATGGTTCAGACGAACAAAAGAATACCTATCTGCCTAAACTGGTTTCAGGTGAGTGGACAGGAACCATGTGTCTGACCGAATCTCATGCAGGTTCTGATTTAGGTATTATCCGTACCAAAGCTGAACCTCAAGCAGATGGTAGCTATGCAATTTCTGGCGAGAAAATCTTTATCTCTGCTGGTGAGCATGACATGGCTGAGAACATCATCCATATCGTACTGGCTCGTCTTCCTGGCGCACCTAAAGGCACCAAAGGTATCTCGCTGTTTATCGTACCGAAATTCAGCCTCAATGCGGATGGCAGCATAGGCGATCGTAATGGCGTACGTTGTGGTTCCATCGAACATAAAATGGGTATTCATGGCAATGCAACCTGTGTGATCAACTTTGATAATGCCAAAGGCTTCCTGATTGGTCCTGAAAACCGCGGTCTGAACTGCATGTTCACTTTCATGAATACAGCGCGTATCGGTACAGCCATACAAGGCGTTTCGGCTTCTGAAGGTTCTTTCCAGGGCGCACTTGCGTATGCAAAAGACCGTCTGGCGATGCGCTCACTTTCTGGCCCTAAAGCACCTGAAAAAGAGGCAGATCCAATTATCGTACATCCGGCTGTACGTAACATGCTGTTCACGCAAAAGGCATTTGCTGAAGGTGGTCGTGCGCTGGTTTACCTGCTGGCTCAATATGCTGACGTGGTTGAACACGGCACTGAAGAAGCTGACCGTAAGTTTGCCGACAATATCCTGTCACTTCTAACGCCAATTGCGAAAGCGTTCCTGACTGAAACCGGTTCAGAAGCAGCAAAGCATGGCGTACAGGTCTTCGGTGGTCACGGCTTTATTTCTGAGCATGGCATGGAGCAGATCGTACGTGATACACGTATTGCCTGCCTGTACGAAGGTACAACTGAAATTCAGGCACTTGACCTGTTAGGCCGTAAAGTTTTGGGTACTCAAGGTGCAATGTTGAAAGACTTCACCAAGATCATCCACAAATTTACCGAAGCCAACAAAGACAACAGTGCACTGACCGAGTTTATTGAACCGCTTGCGGCATTAAACAAAGAATGGGGTGACTTAACGATGCAAATCGGTATGCGCGCCATGCAAAACCCTGAAGAAGTGGGTGCAGCAGCAGTCGATTACCTGTACTTCTCGGGTTATGTAACGCTGGCTTACCTATGGGCACGTATGGCACTGGTTGCGCAGGAAACTCTGGCTGCTGGTACGACAGAAGTTGATTTCTACAATGCCAAAATCACGACTGCCCGCTTCTACTTCAAGAAGATTCTGCCACGCGTTCGTTCACATGTAGATGTGATCGCAACTGGTGTAGAGCCACTGATGGCTTTAGATGCAGAACACTTTGCATTTTAAAGTAATATCTAGCCGATATTAAAAAAGCTGTACTCATGAGTACAGAAATAGCGAAAGGACGGTCATAGCTTTGGCGGTCCTTTTTCTTTATAAAGGATCAACATTTAAATAATTGTTCTCTAAAAACTTGTGCTTTCAAGCTTTAGAAACAACCTACCGAATTGAAAAATAAACAGGTGACACTATGCCAATTTATAACGCGCCGCTTGCTGATATGAAGTTCATCTTAAATGATGTGTTTAATGCAGAACAATTCTGGCAAGCCAATGAAAATCTTGCCCATGTCGATGCAGCAACCGCTGAAGCCATTCTGGAAGAAATGGCAAAGTTTGCGCAAAACGTGATGTTGCCACTGAACCGTAGCGGGGATGAAGAAGGCGCGAAATATGAAAATGGCAATGTGACCACCCCTGCCGGCTTTAAAGAGGCTTTTAAACAGTATGCAGAAGGTGGCTGGATTGGCTTAGGGGCTGATGCTGAATGGGGCGGTCAGGAAATGCCGAAAATGCTGACCGTACTTTCTGATGAAATGCTGTTTGCGACCAACCCGTCTTTCATGCTGTATCCGCTGCTTTCTGTCGGTGCAGGTATGGCCTTAAACAGCTACGGCTCTCAAGCCCAGAAAGAAACCTATCTGCCTAAGATTTATTCAGGCGAATGGTCAGGCACCATGTGCCTAACTGAACCGCATGCAGGTACAGATTTGGGAATTATTAAAACCAAAGCTGAACGCAATGAAGATGGCAGTTATAACATTACTGGGACCAAAATTTTCATTACTGGCGGTGACCATGACCTGGCGGAAAACATTATCCACCTCGTATTGGCAAAAACACCGGATGCACCTGCAGGTTCACGCGGTATTTCTCTGTTCATCGTGCCAAAATTCCTGGTCAATAAAGATGGTACCTTAGCTGAACGTAATCCGGTCGGCCCAGGTTCAATCGAACACAAGATGGGGATTAAAGCGTCTGCGACCTGCGTGATGAACTTTGACGGTGCCAAAGGCTATCTGGTCGGCAAAGAAAATGAAGGCCTGGCTGCCATGTTCGTCATGATGAACTATGAACGTCTGTCCATGGGCATTCAGGGTCTGGGCGCTTCTGAATTTGCTTATCAAAATGCGGCCCAATATGCCACAGACCGCCTGCAAGGCCGCAGCGCATCTGGTGCACAATCTCCAAGCAAACCGGCTGACAGTATTCTGGTACATGGTGATGTACGCCGTATGCTGCTGAATGCACGTGCCAACAATGAAGCTTCACGTGCATTCGCGGTATATGTAGGTCAACAGCTGGACATTACCAAGTTCTCGACCGATCCGGAAGCTGTGAAAAAGGCCAATGACCGTGTTGCGCTCTTAACACCGATTGCAAAAGCTTATCTGACGGATACTGCTTTCCAGGCCACGCTCGATGCACAGATGGTCTTCGGTGGTCATGGCTATATTCGAGAATGGGGCATGGAACAATGTATCCGTGACCTGCGTATTGCGCAAATTTATGAGGGCACCAATGGCGTTCAGTCTCAAGATTTAATTGGCCGTAAAACCATTAAGTGTAACGGTGAATTCATTGCAGAGTATATTCAGGAAATCCGTGACTTTACCAATGGTTTAGAGGCGGATCTTAATTTTATTAAAGATGCCACACTGGATGCAGCGACTGAAGTTGAATCTGTGACCCACTATGTTTTAGCAGCTGCGCGTGAAAATACCGAATTTTCTAACTCCGCCGCTGTGGATTACCTGCACGCTGTTGGCTTGCTGAGCTTCGCTTATATGTTTGCCCGTATTGCCAATGCCGCTAAAGATAAACAGGGCGAGTTCTACCAGAATAAACTTGCGCTGGCACATTATTTTGCACAACGCATTCTGCCGGAACTGGCATTACGCATTACCAAAGTAAAAACCGGTGCCGATATCATCATGAATTTCTCTGAAGATTATTTCACAACCCAAGCTTAAAAGAGCACTTAAAAAAACGCCTGCATCTGCAGGCGTTTTTTATGATTAAACTTTTTGAATTAAAATGGTATCTGGCTGCTGCTGAGTTTTACGATTAAGATGTTTGCTCACAATTTTAATTTCCCCATCCGATTCCAGGGACTCACACAATTCCAGCACCTTCTGCATCTCATCCGCTTTGATGCCCGTGCCAAGAATGAGTTTTTTACCTGCTGCAAGTTGACTAATTTTTGTTTGAATTTTATCTAGCACTTTTTTCTCCTATTTATTCAAGATACCGCTCCTACACTATAGCAATTTAGTTTAAAAAAAGCGCAAAAGTTCAAATAATTTTTTATTCAGTTCCTCTATTTTTGTGCATGCTCTGTGTTTGCTATTTTCTGCCTCATCTTTACTTTCTATACGCCAATCGGGGGAAAGATGAAATACCTAATCACGCAAAAATAATCAACGCCTGCCTCCCAGCCAGTTGGCTCCTCGGCTTAGGCGGGCTTTGATTTCAGTAATGCAAGATAAAATTTAAAGAAGAATTTTTATATCGGGCTTAACTCTGATCTTTTAATTTGTACCTCTACTTTCCTCTTCAGTCAGAAGGGATTTCAGCTTAGCGATTGGGTACCAGCACATAGCGCCCATTTTCATAAATCCAGTAAGTTCCCGCAGGAGGTGCCGGCAGTCCCAAACGCTGCCAATCCGTGATCAGGGTATAATTGGAACTTTCAATTCGGGCCACATTCGGGTCGCCATTGACCCAGCGATAACTATTATTATTCTGATAGATGGTGGTCGGTGCCTGATAACGGATATTCAGGCCACTTTGGTTGTGGGCTGGCGGATAGCCCCAGTGCGGCGGACGTTGCGGATTGTGCGCATTCGGTGGCATAGGTCTATGTGAATGGTGCGGATAATCTGGACGTGACGAAGGATGGTAGGGCTTGTTATATCGATCACTGCTGCCATAACCGGTCCAGGCATTTCCGGCAATAGACAGGCCAGACATAGTAGAACACAGACCTGCCAATACAGCGCTAAATAAAACTTTTTGCATGTACATTTCCCCCGACACCCTCTTGTTTACATTTTAAACAAAAGATCGGGAGAAAATATGAATATTCCGGATTTTTCTACAGTTTTTTGTAAGGCTTCGCGCCTGGCCTCGATTCAATCTGGGGTTTTTCTCAGTGGGGTGTCTGGGTTATGCTAGAATCCATTTTTTTAATGGTTTCGAGTTAAATACTGTGTCTGACTTAAGTTTCGATCGTTTGTATGAATATTTTTGTAAAGTCCCGAGTGTTCAAAAAGAACTGATTGATAGTTATGGCACGGATGGCCAACAGGCCTGGTGGTTTAAATTCCAGATCAATGTCGATCATCCTTTGGCATGGCAAACAGTCCAGGAACTGGGGCATGTCCTGAACTATATTTCCAAAAACGAGCGCTTGCCGACCCAGTTTCTTCCGGTTTCCCCGCCCCCTTATATGAATGGTGTGGCTAAAGATTTTTTGTCATGGGTGATCCAGTGTAATCATGCTGACTTTCCACCCGATGTGGTATGTGACTGGCTTGAAGCACGTTTGCCCAATCCGGTAGAGAATGAAGAGCAATGGAAGATTAAAACTGATATTAAAGAACTCGATATGATGTCAGATAAAGATTTGGATCAGCTGATTCCGCCAAATCCAGAAAACTAATCTCTTCCTCCTAGCCTTCCCCCTTTCAGGAGAGGGCTAGGAGAAAGCATCAAAATGTCGACCAGCCACTCCACTCCATAAAGCGATACAGCCAGTATTTCAACCATGAATCATCTGCATATTGCGAATAATCCACACTCTCCTGACGACCATCCAGATTGAACCAGGCTGTATTAAAGTATTGCAGGGCCTCTTGGAAAACTGCTGCGTCTTTTTGTCCCAGCACACGTATATTGGTTTCCAGATTATAGTTTTTCAGATTACGCGCGGTGAAATTGGCAGAACCCAAAATCATTTCAGCCTGCTGGATATTGGATTTGATTAAAATCTTGCTATGACATTGCTCACCTTGTGTATTGCACCAGCGTACATTGATTCCTGCCTTATGCAGTTCCGAAGCCACCTGACGGTTGGGAATGCCATTTTTTTCACGGCCAAAAGCATCTTTGTTGGGATCCAGCAATACACGCAATTTGACCCCGCGCTCATGAGCAGCGATCAAACTCTTAATGATCTTGCGCTCAGACAGATAGAACATTGCCAGGTCAAGCTGATCATCGGCTTTAGCAGTCTGAATCTGGTTTAAAACGGCATCATAAATTGCCTTTTCAGTCAGCACCTGCACCTGTGGCTGGGTCTTATCAGCTTCAAATTCTCCTGCTATAACCGCAGGCATACTGGCCTTCGACATCATGCCAACCGTTTGCTCGGTAGCCAGAATATCCAGCGCAGGCCGCCCCCAAACCAGCAAGCCGATATTGGAATGTTTTGAACTGCCATCATGCGGATTCATCGAAGTGACTAAAGCTTTCCAGCCCTGATCTGTATCTACCACCAGGGTTTTGCGATGATTGGCCTTAAAATTAAACAGGTCAAAATAACTGCGCAGGGTAATTTTTTCTGTTCCAAACGGATTCGGCAACCAGCTTTTGTCCGGATTATTGCCGACCCCCTGGCAACATAAGTACCAGAAGCCTGACCAGCTTGGATTTGAAGCCCTTAACGGAGTCAGATCCGTTTCAATGACATCGACTCCCTGCTGGCGCAGCTGACGGTAGTGGTCAGCCGACACGCCGCCATAGACCGTATTAATCGGATCGGTAATAAACCTGATTTCGACTTCAGGATGTAATAGCCGCTTATTCACCAGGGCCTGAGTCAGCTCGGTACTGAGCGCCTGATGCTGCTCTTTGGACATACCAGTTTGCTGATTAAAAAGAAACATATCCAGTACGATCAGGGATTTGGCTTCTTCAATCATCTTCAGCATTTCATTGAAAATCTGCTGATCCAGATGCTGCTTGCCCTGGGCATCCAGATAGGTCTGATCCGCCAGAAACTTCACTTCAGCATGGCGCAGCTTGCCCGTATAGTTAAGCCCTGCTGGCAAGGGTTTATAGCTTTGATAAATCGCTGATGCCAGATAGCCGACGGCTATAATACCCAGAATAAGTACCGCATAACGGCGATTTGACCAGTTGAGTTTATTGTGAATTCGCTGAAAGATACGCATAAGAAAGAACCTAACCTAATCTGCTCAGGCTAGGTTTAATCGGATGATTTTTCAAGTGGATTTCAGTGACAGCTCTTTGATTTGAACTCTAATTTTATCAATACTGCTAGAAATCGTACTGAACGCCGACGCTAAAGTTACGTCCAACCTGAGGAAGATTGGACAGAAATGAACTATGGGAATAGACGTGATCATCCAGCAGATTATTGGCTTTAAAATACACGCGATAGGCATTCTGATTGGCAAGTGTATGGTGATAACTTAACCCCAGATTAAGCATATTGTAGCCCGGTGTTTCATCTTCATCGCTTGCCACCTTATTCTGATCAAACACATGATAATATTCAGCCAGACCTGACCAGCCATCAGCAAAATCGGCTTCCACTTGGGTGCCTAGCCGACCTGCTGGTACACGTGGCGCATCCTCCCCTTCAATCTTACCACGTACATAGTCACCAAATACGCTCAGCTTATAGCGTTCATTGATCTGATAACCCGCTTGTGCTTCTGTTCCATAAAATCTGGCTTTAGCCTGAGTATACTGAATTCCTTTTAAATTCCCCTGTCGTGCCACTGTTGCTCCATAAATATAATCATCAAACCAGTTATGATAAATATGCACCTGATAGTCCAGCTGATCCCCTTGATAATACAGGCCAAGCTCCAGATTATTTGAGCTTTCTTTTTCCAGATCAGGCTGACCGACTTCATAGCTATTGGTCGCAAAATGCAATCCGTCTGCATACAGCTCCTGAGCCAGCGGCAAACGCTGCTGATGTGAACCCACTAAAGAGAGCTTATAGTGGGGTTTAAATTCCCAGTGGGCAGCTGCCGAAGCAGACAGCCCGGTGCCCGAATAATCTTTCTGCTCAGAATCAACCTTGACTTTTTGATGGTCTATACGTGCGCCCAGTTCCAGCTGTACATCGCCGAGCTGTTTATGCTCAAGTGCAAATACGCTCCATTTTTGGGTGCGGGTATCTGCCATCAGTACATTATGATTATGATCTGCCTGGTCATTATGGCCATGTGACTGGGGTGCCGATAAATCAATATCTTGCCTTGAGAACTGGCCTCCAATCACCCCTTCCCAACCTGCCACAGGCACATGCAGCAATTCTAAACGGCCGTCATACCCCCGGCTTTTAAAATTGCTGATGACTGCATTTTCTTCCAGCTCATCATGTTCATAATCGGTAAAACTGGCATGCGCACGTAGTTTTTCAAATCCGGCAAACGGCTGTTCCAGTTCAGTTCGCAGATCATAACGCTCAGAGTTCAAGTCGATCCATGGCCCAGCTGCATGATCATTCTGTTTAGAAGCTGGGCAATGAAAATGATCGCCATCAATTTCACAGCCATGATATTCATGACTATGTCCCGGTAAACCATATTGATCCTGACGGTTGCTATAAGACATCCCGACAAAACCACGGTCATGAACCCATGAGCCACCAACATTGACCGTTTGTCCTTCAGCAAAAGTATTGCCAACCCGACGTTCTTTTTCTAATTCGCCCTCATGCTCATGGAAATAATCCGGAGCAATATAGTCATGGGCTTGATGTTGAGATCCTTCTACACGTAACGCAAACTTTTCCCCCACTGCCGCAGTGACTCCGACACTGGCCAGCTTTTCATCACTGCCCGAGTTATAACGCAAGCCCGCGGTGCCCTCCAGACCATTTTCAGGCAGCTGGGTGGGAATTTTCTGATCCCTGACATTGACCAGACCACCGACCGTACCGGCGCTATATAACAGTGTAGATGGGCCACGTATCAGCTCAACCTGCTTGGCCAGAATCGGATCAACTGTCACGGCATGGTCAGGCGACAAGGTAGATACATCGGCGGTTTCGGAAGCGTGCTGCAATACTTTGACCCGTGGCCCATCCTGCCCGCGAATCACCGGGCGACTCGCGCCACTCCCATACTGGTTGGAATATACGCCGAGCTCATCTGCCAGTGCATCTCCAATGCTGGTCGCACGCTCAGACAAGGCTTTCTGGTCCACAATATGATGTACCCCTGCAAAATCTGCTGCGGTCTGGTTCAAGGCAGGCGCTATCACCTGAATGGTCTCCAGCGTTTGCATTCGCGTAGATGATGTTTGTTCTGCCCATACACTCGGTGTCAGCACCGAAAAAATTGACAATGTTATTAAATTCTTGTGAAAAGACATGATCCCAGCTCAAATCGGCCATTTTTGATTTTGTTATATTATAACATATCAATTGATTTGCAATCTTTTACGATAAATAGCCGCTAAATTTATTACTATGGCACTTCATGATGTTTAAAAATTTTAGTCTGTATTTCAATTTATGCCCTTTACCTTATCTCATGCAGTACTTGCTCCACCCATTTCCTATCTGACCAGAAACCGGTTTCCTGTCGCTGCCCTGGCAATTGGCTGTATGGTACCGGATTTATATCGTCTCTTTAGTCAGGACAGTTCCAGCACCACACATTTATGGTCCTCGCTGATCTATCCTAACTTATGGATTGGCTTGGGCTTCTGTGCGCTGTGGTATTTCATTTATCGACCTGTGATTTACCGCCTGACTGGCATTCAGCATGAACTGAAAATGCACGATTTTTTTGCAGTATTTAAGTTTTTTGTCGGCATGTGTCTGGCCCTGATTGTGGGAACAGCCACCCATCTGGTCTGGGATGGTCTGACCCATGTCGATTTTCGTACTTTTGCTTTTCATGACTTTTTAAATCAGAAATTACTCATTTTTGGACACAGTTATCCTCTGCATCGCCTCCTGCAAATCGGTACTTCGTTTTTAGCACTGCCATTTCTGCTGTGGATGAGCTTGCATTATTATCAGACCCACCGGCAATATCTGGCGGTCAGTACCCGGATTAAAATAGCGGGCTCAGGGCTACTTGGCCTGTCCCTCATGACCGGTGGACTCTCGGTCTGGGATTATATGCGTTATATCCCCGCAGAAGTCTGGCAAGCTGATCTGTACTATTTTAGCGGCCGATCCATCAATGAATTTAGCCAAGGTTTTTTGATTGTTTTTAGTCTGGGTTGCTTGCTGTTTTTACTGCTGGACCGAAACCGGCGCATGGGCTGATGAACGTCCCTGCTTTTTGTTTATTCCCGCTTATTCACTTTAAAATGCGACTGTTTTTGTCCCAAGTTCTTGTGACTATATGTCCAAAGAGGCATAATCCTAGCTTTGTTTAAGGCGGTACGCTGTTTACGTATACGCTTCCTTAACCCATATAGTTGGATTTTTAACGCTATGATGCGAACTCATTACTGCGGTTCTTTAACCGAAGCTCAAATCGACCAAACTGTAACCTTATGTGGCTGGATACATCGTCGCCGTGACCACGGTGGTGTGATTTTCCTGGACATGCGTGACCGTGACGGTCTGGTTCAAGTGGTTATCGACCCAGATACACCTGAAGCCTTTGCAACAGCAGATAAAGCCCGTTCTGAATTCGTATTAAAAATTACAGGCCGTGTACGTCGCCGTTATGCCGGTACTGAAAATGCCAACATGGTGAGCGGTCAAATCGAAGTTTTGGGTAAAGAAATTGAAGTTTTGGCTCAGTCTGAAACTCCACCCTTCCCGCTGAACGATGAAAACACCAATATTTCTGAAGAAATCCGTTTAAAATACCGTTTCCTCGACATCCGTCGTCCGGAAATGCTAGACCGTTTACGTTTCCGTTCTAAAGTAACCAACCTGATCCGTAACTATTTGGATGATCATGGTTTCTTAGACGTTGAAACTCCTATTCTGACCCGTGCCACCCCTGAAGGTGCACGTGACTATTTAGTCCCAAGCCGTGTATCCAATGGTAGCTTCTATGCACTGCCGCAGTCCCCACAGCTGTTCAAACAGTTATTGATGGTGGGTGGTGTTGATCGTTACTACCAGATCGCAAAATGCTTCCGTGACGAAGACTTGCGTGCAGACCGTCAGCCAGAATTTACCCAGATCGACATTGAAACATCGTTCATGAGTGACGATGACATCATGGATTTGATGGAAGGCATGACTGTGAAGATGTTCGATGAACTTCTTGGCGTCAAATTCGACAAGTTCCAGCGTATGCCATATTCAGAAGCCATGCGTGACTATGCTTCTGACAAACCGGACCTTCGTATTCCGTTGAAACTCGTAGATGTTGCTGACCTGATGCAAGATGTAGAGTTCAAAGTATTTGCAGGCCCTGCTAAAGATCCTAAAGGCCGTATCGTGGCGCTTCGCGTACCGGGTGCAGGCGCTTTACCACGTAGCGCGATTGACGAATACACCAAATTTGTCGGCATCTACGGTGCAAGAGGTTTGGCTTATATTAAAGTCAACGAGCTTGAAAAAGGCATCGAAGGTCTTCAATCACCGATCGTAAAATTCATCGAGCCAATCGTGCTGGATCTGTTGAAACGCGTGGGCGCTGAAAATGGCGACATCGTATTCTTCGGTGCAGACAAAGCGAAGATCGTGAATGATGCGATGGGTGCACTTCGTGTGAAAATCGGTCATGACTTGAATCTTGCGACTTGTGAGTGGGCACCGCTTTGGGTGGTGGACTTCCCAATGTTCGAAGAAACTGATGATGGCAAGTGGACCTCTGTTCACCACCCGTTCACGCTGCCAAAATCAAGCGTTGAAGAGGTGAAGAACAATCCGGGTGAAGCATTGTCTGTTGCTTACGATATGGTATTAAACGGTACTGAAATCGGCGGTGGTTCACTGCGTATCTATACTTTAGAAATGCAAAAAGCGATCTTTGAAGCGCTTGGCATTGATGAAGAAGAAGCCGAAGAGAAATTCAGCTTCCTGTTAAATGCGCTTAAATTCGGTGCACCTCCACATGGTGGTTTGGCATTTGGTTTAGATCGTTTAGTCATGCTGATGACTGGTGCATCTTCAATCCGTGATGTAATCGCATTCCCGAAAACCAAAACGGCTGAATGTCCACTGACTCAAGCACCAGCACCAGTTGAAGCAACTCAACTGCGTGACCTGGGTATTCGTTTACGTGAAAAACCAAAAGCTGAATCTCAAGAATAATTCTTGGCGATTTCAAGTAAAAGCCCTGCAATTGCAGGGCTTTTTTATTACATTGAGAACAGTTCCCAACAGTGGCATAATAGCCTCAGTTTCTATTTTTAGGTGATTTAGCAATGGCGATGCGTCCTGCTGTTCGTAATCGTAGTATTATGCTGATTGTATTTTCTGTGGTGCAATGGCTATTTATGCGCTATATCCTTGCAAATAACCTGTTCCAGTTAGATACCAATGAGCGTATTGTCTATTTCTGCTTAAGTAGCATCATTGGCGCTTTGTTTATTTTTATCGGCTTGATTTATATGGTATTGAAGGGTAATCCGGATAAAGAATCTTAATCAAATACTCTGGATGCCATGTACCTCTTACTCAAAAATTTCTCAAGACTCCCCCTCAGATTGATTCAAAATTTAGCTCGGCTGGCGGGTTCTCTTCTTTATCTGAGCAACTCCTCCGCACGTCGGGTGACCGAAATCAATCTAGCTTCTGCTTATCCTGAACTTTCTGAATCTGAACACGCTGATTTGACCCAGCGTAGCCTGAAAAGTCAGTGCATGACCTATGCAGAATCAATCAAGACTTGGGGTTCTGCACCGGAGTTTGCCCTTGAGCAGATCAAGGTCGTGCACGGGGAAAATATTTTTTTAGACGCGCTGAAAAACCCAAATGGAACTTTGGCCGTGGTTCCACATTTTGGTACCTGGGAACTTTTGAATGTCTGGGTGAATCAACATACCTCACCAGTCATTATGTACAAGCCCAGCAAGAATGAAGATATTGATCGTTTTATGCTGGAAGCTAGACAACGACTGAATGCGACTCTGGTTCCAACCGATGAAACAGGGGTTCGCGCCTTATTTAAACATTTAAAACAGGGCGGATTTGCTGCAATTTTACCGGATCATGTACCTAAAGAGTCTGGCGGAATTTACTCGCCTTTCTTTGGACAAAATGCCTTGTCCTCCACTTTGCTGTCTAAACTGGCAGCTAAAACGCAATGCTCTGTGGTTGGACTCAGCTGTTTAAGACGTGAAGATTTATCTGGTTTTGAGGTGCATGTGCAGACTTTATCTGCAGAGATTAATGCCAAAGATTTGCAGCTTTCAGTCGATACGCTGAATAAAGAAATGGAGCGCATGATTAATGTCGCTCCAGAACAGTATTTGTGGGGGTATAAAAGATTTAGGAAGGTTAAAGGAGGTAAAAACATTTATCATGTTATTAGAATATAAAACCTACCTACTTTATAGATTTTGACTTTCAAGGTATTACATTTTATTGTAGAGAAACTAGGGCGTGTCCTCATTTGGCTTTGCACCAAATAAACATGCAAGCAATGTAGATCATAGACTGATAATTTCGTGCAAGCTTATCAAATCGGGTAGCAATAGCACGGAAATGTTTTAATCTCGCAAATGCATTTTCAACTAAATGTCTTAATTGATATAGATATTTATCAAACTCCTTATTCGACCTCTTACTATTTGATCTCATTGGAATAATGGGAATCATATCCTTATTCTGGGCATATATTCTAATCTGCCCAGCATCATATCCCTTATCAGCAATAAGATAAGTTGCCTCGTCTACAGTATCAATCAGTTGTTTTGCAACTTGACTGTCGTGGACGTCACCCCCAGTGATTTTAAAATCAATCGGTAATCCATTCGCGTCGGTTGCAAGATGTATTTTTGTTGTTCGTCCACCACGTGATTGTCCAATTGCTCTTTTGAAACCATGCCGAGCTCCACTTGCATGTTGATGCACGCGTATGTAGCTTCCGTCAATGAATACCCACTCTTGATCCAGGACGCCTCGTAATCTAAAAAAAATTTATCCCACAATCCCTTGCTTGCCCAACGATTAAAGCGATTGTAAGCAGTTTGCCAAGGACAAAATTCTTGGGGAATATCCCGCCATGTGGCGCCTGTACGCAGTTTCCATAAGATCGCTTCCATGATATTTCTACTATTCTTTGAACAGTAGCAACCATGTAATCGCATAGTATCTTGAATTTTCTGCCAGATATCATCGGTAAGAAGAGTGCGTGCCATTTAAAATGTAGAAATAAAAATAACTCAAAGGAGGATTTTAAGTATTTAAAACCAATTCTTCAAATGAGGACACGCCCTAAAACAGATAAAACTTTTTCTAGGAAATGGGAGAATCTAATTAAAAAATTCCATTTGATGATACAGGCTTTCTTATTATATTGAGAACATAATCTAACGATGGCATAATAGCATTAAATCTATACTATGAGGTGGATGAGCAGCAATATGGTATCTTACGGTCTGTAATCCTTACCGTATATCGATTATACTCCCAATCATATAATATAGTTACTTAGATGAAAATACTCTTAAACCAGTACCCCTCTATCCAGATACCAATAACTATATGGTCTATTTCTGTCTAAGTCATAGTATTGAAAGATAATCAAAGAAGGATTAAGCAAATGGATAATTTAGCGCTAACACTTGCTCCTCGACTAAAACTAGTTAATAAGTTATTTAAAGTTTCCAAACTTAGTATTTTTCCTCAATCTCTATCTCAAAAAATATATAATATTAAAACCGATTTAATCGTTAATTCACTACAAACTTTGCATAAAAATTTATTAATTGAATACTCCCCTCAAATAAATAATAATACTTTTGAAATAAGTAATATAATTTGGGTCTGCTGGTTTCAAGGAGAAGAAAATGCTCCTTTACTTGTCAAAAAATGTATTAACAATCTTAGGTTATATAATTCGGATAATTTTGAAGTTAAAGTTATTACTTTAGATAATTATGAAAACTATACAACCCTACCCGCTTATATAAAAGAAAAATTTTTAGAGGGAAAAATTTCTTATACACAATTATCAGATATTTTAAGATTTAGCCTTTTAGCTGATCATGGGGGTATATGGATCGATTCTACATATTTAACTATACAAAATTTGCCTTCATGTATTACTGAAAGTGATTTTTTTAGTCTTACTAGTAATATTTATCCAAATTACTCTATTTCAAAAGGCAGATGGGCTGGTAATTTTTTAAAGTTTGGAAAAAATGATCCAATAGCACAACTTTTTCGAGATTTATTTTTTGATTATTGGGTCAAAAATGACCTCTTAATTGATTATTTCCTTATCGATTATTATTTCGAACTTTTATATAGAAATTTTAAACCTTTCCAATATAAATTAAATAAATTAGAAAAAATAGGAGATTATCGTCATATACTTAATAAAATTTTATTTAAAGAAGTAAATGATAAAGATAATTATATTTTAAAAAAGGACAAGCATAAGATATACAAATTAACCTACAAATTTGATAGCAGTAAACCCAATAAAAAAGATACTTATTATCAAAAATTTTTTATTGAAGCCTGATTTTCTAAAAAGAAAAGAATTATCTGTTAATCTGCTTTAACGAATAAGGCGGAAAATTTTATTGATTTCTTTACAAATATTTGCAAACTGATCTTTACTTTTAAGCACACCGTAAGAATATAGATGATTATTTAGCATTCTTTTTTCAAAAGGAGTTAATTTATGTTTTTCAACAAAATAATTCGTTGTTTCAAATATTTTACTCTCCTTTGCTTCACTGATGCGACCCAAGAGGTGGCTAGTATCAAAAAAATAAGTTGCATGAGGAATTTTTTGAATATTACCTAAACTTAATACACGATACCACATATCTAAATCTTGCCACATCTTTAAATTAGCATCAAAACCCTTTAAATATTGAAGTGTTTTAGTTTCTGTAAAAATTTGATTACCAACAAAATTTCCAAATAATAGATCTTTCTGTTTTATAAGCATAGGCTTATTTCGTAAGGAGCTAGTATTCGACTTTTGATAACCGGATGTTAGGGCTATAATGTTATTATGGGCTTTTGAATCCCAACACCTTATGAACCTCTCCAGTCTATCTGATAGAAAGTAATCATCATCATCTAAACCAGTAATCAATTGTCCATTTGCATTTTCAATTGCAATATTACGACTTGTACATGCACCGCTATTTTTTTCCTTAAGAAAATATTTAATACGTGAATCTATCGATACTAGGTTTTTTAAATATTCTTGCGTTCCATCTGTGGAGCAATCATCTACGATAATAAGCTCAAAGTTTTCATAAGATTGTGATAATACAGAATCTACAGCTCTCTTTAAAAGAGACAATCTATTGAAAGTCGGGATATATACAGTAATTAATAAATCCATCTTTTAATTGGTACCACTCATATTTTCAAAAAACTCATAAATAGCTCTCACTACTAGTCTCTGTTCTGCAACAGAAATACCATACCATAAAGGTAAACGTACCAATCTTTCACTATCTTTAGTAGTGAACTCATCACCCCCGATAAATTCAGAGTACTTTTTACCAGCTGGTGAACTATGTAAAGGAATATAATGAAATGCTGCCTGAATTCCTTTATCTTTTAAGAAATGAATGAAATTCTCTCTTTCACTTATGTCTTTAAGCTTTAAATAAAACATATGAGCATTATGTTTGCAATGTTGAGGAATCTCGGTTAACTCAATTTTTTGACTCTGTTCTAAGTTGCATAATTCCTTATAATAATAATCCCAAGCTTTTAACCTTTCTTGATTTATAAGTTCAGCGTCATCTAACTGTGCTAATAAATAAGCAGCCTGTAGCTCACTTGGTAATAGACTACTACCAATATCGCTCCAAGTATATTTATCGACCATACCTCTAAAAAACTGACTCCGATTTGTTCCTTTTTCTCTTATAATTTCAGCTCTTTCTATAAAACTTTCATCATTAATCAGCAGTAAACCACCCTCTCCTCCACTCGTATAGTTTTTTGTTTCATGGAAACTAAATGCTGCTAAATGACCAATAGTACCTAATGCTTTTCCCTTATAAGTAGACATCACCCCCTGAGCAGCATCTTCTACTACATACAAATTGTATTTTTCGGCCAAATCCATAATCACATCCATTTCACATGCAACACCTGCATAATGAACTGGAACAATCACTTTTGTTTTCGATGTAATTGCTGCTTCAATTTTTGTTTCATCTATATTCATCGTGTCAGGACGAATGTCTACAAAAATAATTTTTGCACCCCGTAAAACAAATGCATTTGCCGTACTGACAAAGGTATAGCTTGGCATAATGACTTCATCACCTTCTACTATATCGAGAAGTAATGCAGCCAACTCTAGTGCATGTGTACATGAAGGCGTAAGTAAGGTTTTTTTACAGTTGAGGCTATCTTCAAACCATTTTTGACACAGTTTAGAATACTTTCCATCACCTGAAAGTTTTTTAGATTGGATTGCTTCTACTAGATATTTAGTCTCAGAACCCAATACTGGTGCTTTATTAAAAGGAATCATTGATCTACCAATTCATTTATTATCAAATATCTATACAAAACATCGAGTGTTTTAAGATTGCTTCACCTATAAAAACTTTAGTACCAGACTCATCAGTCACAAGAGTTAAAACTTTAATATGTCCCTTATATTTATCAACTTGATCAACAATAATATGGGCATAATAAGTTTGATCTATAAATACTGGTGCTTTAAAGTTCATTGATTGATTTAAATAAATGGTACCAATGCCTGGATAATCTGTACCAAAAATCCTAGAAAATATACTTCCCACATAAAAACCATGAACTATTGGGCGCTGAAAAACTGTTGTCCTTGCATAGTCTTCATTTAAATGAATAGGATTATTATCTCCTGTAACTTCAGCAAACTTCTTAATATCCGTTTTCGAAAATCTAAATCTATATAGCCTTTCATAATTAACATTATTTTGAAGGCATTGATTAGAACTTATAAACTCAAAAAACATATTGAATTAATTCACTCTATACTGAAATACAGTCATTTATATACTCAAGCTCTAAGCCTAATAAATCCTTCTTTCGATCCTTTACTCGTTTTGCAGGATTTCCGACATAAATCCCCCATTGTTGAGTGCTTTTATTAACCAATGTCAAAGCTCCTATTGAACATCCTTCAGCAATATGTACTCCAGGAAATATAATAGCTCCTGCTCCCACAATTACATGCTTACCTAAAGAAACTTCTTGCTTTGTTTCTCTTTTATATTTCGTAGGTATAGTTGGATTGGTCAAAGATGCTCCACTATAATCATCTGACTGTGTAAAAACTTGTACATGATAAGCTAAACCAGAAAAGTCTTTAAAGACAATACCTTTTTCACCACCTGCAACTAAGCACATTGGGGCAATATGTACGTTTCTACCTATTATCACCTTACCAGAAATAACACAAAAATCATCGATTCGTGAATGATCGCCAATCTCAATCTGATCACAATTATAAATGGAAGCTTTATCGCTGATTTTTACATTTTCGCCTAAATATTTAAAACCCATTTCCTTGAGTTGTTCTTTAGATAAATATGCCATTTCTTAAGACTCCAATAATTTTTTCCACTTTTTTTCAAAATTTTCTTTTGAAAAATAACTTTTTATCTTACTTTGATTTTTAACTAATTTTTGAGTATTAGTTAAATTAAATGTTTCAATATCAAAAACCTCAATGTCCTTGTCTTTGAATAGTTCCCACTGAGATGTTCCCTTTCTCAAATACACTATCTTACCCATTCCCAAGAGACTGATGGTATTACCCATTGCCTGTTGTCTTTGATGATTAAAGATAGCAATATCTATATTCTGAAGAAAGCTCTGATATTTTTCATATGGCATGAACTCAGTCAATGCTTCAAATTTATGCTCAAATATAGTCTTCCCATATTTAATCACTTTTTCTGCATATATTTGATTTCCATATGATAAAGGCACGTAGATTTTAATATTTGAATCTTTAAATTGTTCAAGTATATCCAAAGCCGCAATATGCTCGTTTGCAGGGTCCGCAGAATTTCCTAATAGAATATTAATATTTTCACTATTATTTTTATCAGAATAATGATCAAGGCTAAAAATATTACTCAAATAACCAAGGTTCTCTAAATACTTTCCCTTAGCCCTAAATTTTGCTCTTGCATATTCAATATCTCCAGGAAGATATGTCAGCAAATACCCCATATTTTTTATAACGATCTTTTTATAATAACCAGATAATCCATTCTTTTGTTTAGTTTCATACAAGTCACCACCCCACATTAACCAATGACATTTTTTTAATAACCATGGGTTGTAAAATAGGATTTTTATAACTTTTGAACTAAATAAACCATGTAAAATAATTTTATCAGCACTATACATTTCTAAGAGAAGTTGAAAATAACTCACATTATTTTCTTTTTCTCCTAAAAAAAATACACCTCTATCTCGCAAGAAACCATATACACTCTCATCGCCATAAAGATAAAAGGTATTATTTTCTGGTGAAAATTTTTCCTGTATAAAGTCAATCAGAGGAGGCAAGAACTTATCAGCCATACCCACATGTATTATTTTTTTATACACAGTTTTACCTAATTGACCAGTGAGATCAAATATTGACCATAATCATTTTTACTCATAGTTTGACCAATTTCTAATACTTGTTGTTTACTGAGCCAACCATTATTCAAAGCAATTTCTTCCAAGCAAGCCACTTTATAACCTTGACGCTTTTCAATGGTTTCTACAAACTGGGCTGCTTCCAATAAACTTGAATGTGTCCCAGTATCCAACCACGCAAAGCCACGGCCTAGCAACTCAACATTTAAGTTACCACGTTCTAAATACATCTGATTTACAGTTGTGATTTCCAGCTCACCACGCTCAGAGGGTTTTACTTGCTTCGCAATTTGAATCACCTCATTGTCATAAAAATACAATCCTGTAACCGCAAAATGTGACTTCGGCTGCTTTGGTTTTTCTTCTAATGAAATTGCACGTTTTTGTTCATCAAACTCAACTACACCAAAGCGCTCAGGATCTTTAACCTGATAGCCAAATACCGTAGCACCTTTTTGGCGTGCAACCGCTTGACGTAGCATCGGGGTAAAACCTTGTCCATAGAAAATATTATCACCTAGCACTAAACATACATTGCTATCACCGATAAATTTCTCACCAATAATAAATGCTTGAGCTAAACCATCTGGACTTGGCTGAATCGCATACTCCAATCGAATACCAAACTGTGATCCATCACCCAACAAACGTTTAAAGCCATCCAAATCTTCAGGCGTTGTAATAATCAGTACATCCTGAATTCCTGCAAGCATGAGTACTGAAAGTGGATAATACACCATGGGCTTATCATAAATTGGTAATAGCTGCTTGGATACACCTTTTGTGATTGGGTATAACCTTGTTCCCGAACCACCAGCTAAAATGATTCCTTTGGTTTGATTTGACATTATATATTTACACCCAATCTTTCACGCTGGTAACTGCCATTTTGCACACGACGGCACCATTCTAAATTATTTAAATACCACTCTACCGTTTTACGAATTCCTGTTTCAAAGGTCTCTTGCGGCGCCCAACCCAATTCTTTTTCGATTTTTGTAGCATCTATGGCATAACGTAAATCGTGCCCTGGACGGTCTTTCACAAAAGTAATAAGCGACTTATACTGCTGCCCATTGGTCCGAGGCATTAATTCATCCAAGATTTTACAAATGGTTCTTACAACTTCTATGTTTTGTTTTTCGTTATGTCCACCAATATTATAAGTTTCCCCTACCATACCTTCAGTCACCACCTTATATAAAGCACGTGCATGGTCTTCAACATATAACCAATCACGAATTTGATCGCCTTTTCCATAAATTGGCAGAGATTTAGCTTCTAAAGCATTGAGAATTACTAATGGAATGAGCTTCTCTGGGAAATGGTATGGTCCATAATTATTTGAACAATTCGTCACAATTATTGGTAGTCCATATGTTCGATACCAAGCGCGGACTAAATGATCTGAACTGGCTTTACTTGCAGAATATGGTGAACTTGGCGCATATGAGGTTGTCTCAGTAAATAAATCTGTGGTTCCCTCTAAATCACCATAGACTTCATCAGTTGAAATATGATGGAAACGAAAAGCTTCTTTCGCTTCATTGGTTAGACTTAACCAATATTTTCGTGCAGCCTCTAATAAACTATAAGTCCCTATAATATTGGTTTGAATAAATGCAATAGGACTATCAATAGAGCGATCAACATGTGACTCGGCAGCCAAATGCATCACAGCGTCTGGCTGAAATTCCTGAAAGATAGTTTCTATTTGTGCTTGATCACAAATATCCGTTTGACTAAACGTATAACGTTCATTTTTTTCAATCAAGTGAAGTGACTCAAGATTACCTGCATAAGTCAACTTATCTACATTTAAAACATGATGATGGGTGTTTTCAATAATATGACGTATTACCGCTGAACCAATAAATCCAGCACCACCAGTTACTAGAATGCGCATTTCAAGCTGTTCCTATCATTTCATCACGTTTGTATTTTTAAACGGGTTATATCAAAATATTCAACTTTACTGCTAGAGCAACTTTTATTTAAACTCTACACGCTGACCGACTAACGCATATTTTACTTGTTTCAATATACGTAAAATCTCCAGCTGAACTTTTGCCCAACCTTTTTTCTTTTGCTTTTTCATCCGGGCTTTCCGCTCAGCAAGCAAATCACTAGAAAGAATCGTTTTCTTTTCAGGAAAAAGTATCATTTCTTGTATACATAAAGCGGGGGTCATTTGATACACAGAATGAAATTGATGCCGTATAAATTCATTGAACATCACTTGGTCTAGCGGGATCAATTGAATCTGTCCAACATACTGCAAGTATTTTTGAGCACCCTTAAGACTCAAAATATAACCTGCAGTCCCTAAATTCTTCCCCGTGAGTTGAACAATATGACGCATCCCATGTGCTATTTCTGACTTGGTTTTGCCTAGAAAGACTTGATTTGCAAAGGCTTCAGTCTTAATAATATCCCACTTTGGACTGATCCAGGCTGAGTTGTTTAATAATTCAGCAGCAGCCTCACCTAAGTACACATCATCTTCAAAGATAGCCATATAAGGAATTTGCTCATCTACCATTTTTTGCCAAATCGACACATGGCTCATAAAGCAAGCTAATTCACCCGGGCTTAAAAATTCATTCTGAATATTGAGTTGCATTTTTTCAGCTAAAGGACGAGCCAGATCAGGTGTTAGTGCATCAAAAAACTCAAATTCAATATTCTGTTTACCAAACTCTTGCACAATGTGCTCACGGCGAGCAGTGGCACTTTTTAAACTAATTACAATATTTTTCATACAACTTACATTTACTTCACTGACACTAAATGTTTCAGTGCATAACAACGATCACGCCACATCCGTTTTTGTTTTTTGATACCGTGAGAAAGTCCACGCCCTTCTTTTTCTTTACGAGAAATACCTTGCGCTGCAACAGTCCCTAAAATATCACTGTCTAATCCTGCGGGTCTAACCAAAGCGGGCCATACCCCTAAACCTTTCCCATTTTTACTAAGCCAGGTTTGAAAGAATATATCAACAGGCATAGTCATGGTTTTTCCGGCCTGCATAAACGCCTCGGCGCCTTTACGTGACCAGACTAAACCTAGACCACGAATAGGAAAATAAAATGCATGCCACAAACTCATGCCATCAATCTCTGTAATATCTTTGCTCAATTTTTTCTTTTTGGCTGCAATATTAATCAAATACCAATCCAGCTCTTTATGTTGATCCAGATATTCAATCGTACCATCAAGCTTATCTTTAAAGTCTGGATCGATCTTCATATCGTCCTCTAGGACCACCAAATAGTCCGCATCTGTACTTAAAAATTTCTCTGCACAACCATAATGACTTAGATAACACCCCAACTCTGAGTTCATCAGACTACGTCCAAGGGTCTGATTTGCTCCCTGAGCATCGTAGTTTTCGAACTCAGTTAAAGCTTTTCCACGCCCATCGACTGCAGAAAAACGTTCAAAAGGCCAATGGACTTGATTCAGCTGCTGTGTTGCTCGCGCTAGTCGTTCATGACTTCCGTCCAAATTAATGAGATATGTAACAACTTTCATCATGAACCTTTAAACTAAAATTGAATTCGGTAAATAGCCCGCCAGCTTCTGCTGCATTGCTACATTGATCTGTTGAGCAGCTGCAGCGTCCAGCTGGTCTAGGCTTTGAATGCAGCCATATTTAATAGTAGGGTAATCGAGTGCCTGAATAAAATTATTGCGACTATCTTCATTTTTTAGATAGGCCAATTCAATATCAGGCTTGAGTTCAACCTGTTGCTTCTGAATTTTAAGATGATTCATCAGTGAGATTGGATTAAGTTGCTCCACACTACGAAACTTAAACTTGACCTGAGTTTCCAGTAATCGAGGATGCGACAATAAGTAATCTTTCAAAATCTGACGATCAACGATATGTGGATAATGATGGATTTCAAAAAATTTGTTAAAACCTAAAATATCCGCACCCAGCATTTGTGCAATCATATGTTTAGGTTGAATAGGCTTAGCAAATTGTTTATTCATAAACTGGCGATATTTCAGCTTGGTTTTTAAAGCCAGCTTATTCTGCCAATGACCGTAAATTACCAAATGCTCACCTTGTAGAAAGTCTTCAATATGAGCGGTTGAGTTAAAGAAGAAATCATCATTCAGATAAATAAAGTAATCTGATAGTCCTTCAATATTCCAGAGCATACTTTCAATAGACCGAGTATTGAAAGTAGGCAGATATTGCTCATAACCACTAAAAATTTCACGATGATCCACAATCCGGATTTTATCGGCTGAACACAGACCTTGAGCTGCAAACTCATCAATAAACGCGGGTCGCTGGTTATCGGTCACAATTAAAATATTGCGATAAAAAGGCACATATTTCAGGATTGAGGCAACATTGTAATAAATTTCATTATTACTGGCAAAACGGGTATCACTAATCGCATCCGACGCATCTTCACCAGTCAAATACTTATGGCGCTTTTTTTTCAATTCAATATCATTACCATCTACCCAGGCAATCACGATATCAATGTTCTGCATTTGCTTGATCACTTTAAAAAATCAGTCTTGAGCGTACTGGATTATTGCCATGCATCTTTAATCCACTGTGAAGGCAATACATAGCGATACCATTTGCCGCCTCCACCATTAATAGCCTCCGGTGGATTGATTTCCCCATGAAAAATAATAATTTTGGCACCTTCAGGCTTCACTGGCGGCTTGAAATAAGCCATCGGAATCTTTTGTAGACAATGATATTTATAACTTTTACACCAACTATCTGGCCAATAAGTCTGCTGGCCTTCACGATCGACATACCAAGACAGATAAGCCTGTTCATTACGAAATTTTTTTCGAATTTCTTCAAAGTTTTCGCGAAAATAAGGTAAAAGCCCTGGAAAAGCTCCCAGTTTAAAACGGTAAACAGAACTGTTTCCGGTAATCCGCCACGGCCGCTTCCAGTCATGAATAATTAAAAAATCACCGGGGTATGTAAAAAACTCATCAATATTATCAACAATGACCACGTCTAGATCTAAGAATAAGGCATTACCTTGTAGCCCGTATAAATCTGGTTCAAAGGTCGAAAGTTTATTCCAGCCACGTTCAGGACTACCGGGTGGTAAAGCTAATGGTGGAATAGGAAAACATTCAACAGCTGGATCAATGCCCTCAGTACGATCAGTCAGACAGACCATTTTGAAGTCAACCGTCGTATGACGTTTAACCATATTATAGAGACGATTAACATACTCTGCCCCATATTTCGTGCCCCACTTCATGCACAGCACTATATTCTGTTCAGACTGCATTGGAGCCTGATTGGAGAGTGAGTCGTTTACCTTGTCCTGCATGTATTCATCTTCCGCCAGCATTCTACCTCATATAATACCACCTCTAAAGCAAAGTTATCATATTGCTTTTAATGCTTTCATAACACTAAAAATACTTTGTGATATGATGCAATATCGCTTTCGCCAACCTTTATCAGGTTATAGATAAGCTCCTTAAATAAAGAATACAAACCAGGTTGATATGAAAATAGCAGTTGCAGGTACCGGTTACGTCGGCCTTTCCAATGCCATGATCTTCTCACAACATCATGAAGTTATTGCATTGGATATTATTGACAGCAAAGTCGAGATGTTAAACCAAAAAATCTCTCCAATTCAGGATGAAGATATTTCTAAATTCTTGATAGAAAAGCAACTCAATTTCCGTGCAACCACCGACAAAGCTGAAGCTTATCAGCATGCCGACTTTGTCATTATTGCCACACCGACGGATTACGATACCAAGACTAATTACTTCAATACTCAAAGTGTTGAAAGTATCATTGGTGATGTAATTAAGATTAATCCTCAAGCCGTGATGATTATCAAATCTACCGTGCCGGTCGGTTTTACCAAAGCAGTAAAAGAAAAGTTTGATACCGACAATATTATCTTCTCTCCAGAATTTTTACGTGAAGGCAAAGCACTGCATGACAATCTATATCCCTCACGGATTATTGTCGGAGAAAAATCAGAACGTGCTGAGTTATTTGCTGACATGCTGATTGAAGGCGCTATTAAAAAAGACAGCCCAATCCTGTTTACTGATTCTACCGAAGCCGAAGCGATCAAGTTATTTGCCAATACTTACTTGGCGATGCGTGTTGCTTATTTTAATGAACTGGATACCTATGCACAAACCTTTGATCTTGATACCCGCCAGATTATTGAAGGGGTATGTTTAGATCAACGTATTGGCAATCATTATAACAATCCCTCTTTTGGTTATGGTGGCTACTGTCTACCAAAAGATACCAAGCAACTACTGGCCAATTATCATCAGGTTCCAAGCAATCTGATTCAGGCAATTGTCGACTCTAACCGTACGCGTAAAGATTTTATTGCCGATTCAATTCTTGCCAAAAACCCATCTGTAGTGGGTATCTATCGTTTGGTTATGAAAAGTGGTTCAGATAATTTCCGTGCTTCAGCCATTCAAGGTGTGATGAAACGACTGAAAGCCAAAGGCATTGAAATCATTATTTATGAACCCAGCCTAAAAGAAACTGAGTTTTTTAAATCTAAAGTAGTGACCGATCTCAATACTTTTAAACAACAAGCAAATGTCATCATTGCTAACCGTCGCTCAGCAGATCTCAGTGATGTTGAAGAAAAAGTGTATACCCGTGATATTTTTGGAGGTGATGAATGAAAGTCCTTGTAACTGGAGCAGCGGGTTTTATCGGCTTTCACGTCTCCAAAAAGCTGCTTGAACGTGGTGATGATGTAGTCGGTTTCGATAATATGAATGACTACTATGATCCTGCTTTAAAACAGGCCCGTGTAGACCACTTGGTTACAACAGCTGAGCAAAGTACAGGGCAGTTTAATTTCATTCATGCCAATTTAGCAGACAAGACAGCAGTGGATCGATGTTTTCAGGAACACCAGTTTGACCGGGTGATTCATCTGGCTGCACAGGCAGGTGTGCGTTATTCTCTTGAAAATCCGATGAGTTATGTCGAAAGTAATATTGTCGGTTTTACCCATATTATTGAAGCCTGCCGCTATGCCAAGACACCCCATCTGACCTATGCGAGCACAAGTAGTGTTTACGGGGCCAACACCACAATGCCGTTTAGTGAAGAGCAGGGCGTGAATCATCCCATTCAGTTCTATGCAGCAACCAAACGCGCCAATGAGTTGATGGCTCATAGTTATAGCCATTTATTCAAACTGCCAACTACAGGCTTACGCTTCTTTACTGTCTATGGTCCTTGGGGGCGCCCAGATATGGCACCTTTTAAATTTACCAAAAACATTATAGAAGGCAAATCGATTCAAGTCTTTAACCACGGCAACCATACCCGTGACTTTACTTTTGTCGAGGATATTGCTGAGGGTGTAATCCGTTCCAGTGACCAAATTGCTGAGCCTAACCTAACTTGGGATAGCAATCATCCAGATCCATCAACCAGTAATGCACCATTCCGGATTTTTAATATTGGCAATAGTACACCCGTACAATTAATTGACTTTATACGAGCTATTGAAAACTCTGTTGGCAAAAAAGCCCTAATCGAAATGCTTCCCTTACAGGAAGGGGATGTGCCTGATACTTTAGCCGACAGTTCTGCTCTTGAACAAAGTGTAGGTTACAAACCTTCTGTTTCTGTTGACGATGGGGTGAAGCAATTTGTGGACTGGTATCGGGATTTTTATCAGATTTAATAAATTCTTCAAGTAATAAAAAAGGACTCGAATGAGTCCTTTTTTATTACTGAGTATCTTATTTCACATAAGTTAACCAGTGTGCATATTTAGGATCTCTGCCCTGAACTGCATCAAAATAGGCTTTCTGGATTTGAGTGGTAATCGGACCACGGACACCTTCACCAATTTGACGGTCATCATATTCACGGATTGGTGTTACTTCAGCCGCAGTACCGGTAAAGAATGCTTCATCAGCAATATAGAACTCATCCCGGGTAATACGGCGCTCTACCACTTCATAACCCAGATCCTTGGCAATAGTAATAATGGTTTGACGGGTAATCCCATCCAGTGCACCACCGGCAATATCAGGCGTATGGATGACGCCATCACGTACCAGGAAGACGTTTTCGCCTGAACCTTGGCATACATAACCTTGTGGATCAAGCAGCATTGCTTCGTCATAACCCGAATGCGCAACTTCCTGATGAGCCAGGATAGACAGGGTATAGTTACCAGAAGCTTTCGCCTTACACATGGTCACGTTTGGATGATGGTGAGTAAATGAAGAAGTTTTCACACGAATCCCCTTCGCCATCGCCTCTTCGCCCAGATAAGCACCCCAGCTCCACGCTGCAACCACAGCATGAATAGTATTGTCTGTTGCCGCAATACCCAGCTTTTCAGAGCCAATAAAAATAATTGGACGTAAATAGCAAGATGCTAATTTATTTTCACGAACAACATCAATTTGAGCTTGTTCTAATGCTGCCTGATCAAATGGAACTTTCATTTGATAGATTTTGGCAGAATTCAATAAACGTTTGGTGTGTTCTTTTAGACGGAAAATAGCCGTTCCATTCGGGGTTTCATAAGCACGGACACCTTCAAACACCCCCATACTGTAATGTAGGGTATGTGTTAATACGTGAGTTTTTGCCTCACGCCAGTCAACCAGTTGTCCATCTTGCCAAATAAAACCATCACGATCAGCCAAATTCATGCCACAAACTCCAATTTTTCACAATTATTCACTCTCCAGCGCAAATGCTGCAGCTGGATCAATCAGTCTTTGCCATAACTTGCAAACGGTCATTCGGGTATCGTGCCAGTCGCTTGCAGATACTTGCATGGATTGATTTGCAAGGGCTAAGCGGTGGCTCTCTGCGCGTTCACGGAGATAAGCTTGAATCAGAGCAGTCGCATCGTTGCTGGATAAGCAACCTGTCTTTGCGGCATCCTCAAGGATTCTTACATTGTCGGAGTAATGGGCGAGATCTTTATTCGTCCCACTCCAAGCCAATACCGCATACTGTGCCATAAATTCGATATCAACGATACCACCTGCATCTTGTTTTAAATGAAAAATTCCATCTTTTTTTTGCTCGTTGGATGAACCGAGATGGTCTTTCATTTTCTGGCGCATCTTCAGTACTTCGGCACGTACATGTGCCTGTTCACGCGGCTGGGTCAGAATCCGGCAGCGTAGCTGCTCAAACTTGTCCCGAAGGCAACGCTCACCGGCAATACTGCGCGCACGCACCAGCGCCTGATGTTCCCACAACCAGGCACTTTTCAGCTGATAATGCTCAAAGGCTTTCAGGCTGGTGACCAGCAGGCCTGCTTCGCCAGATGGACGTAAACGGGTATCGACTTCATAGACGCGGCCATCCAAGGTCTGTGTCGTCATCAATGACATAAACTTTTGCGCTACACGCATCGCAAATTTAAAACCACTGATTGGTTTTAGCCCGTTGGTATCAGCCTGTTCATCCATATAGTGAATAAACACCAGATCCAGATCCGAGCCATAACCGAGTTCAATCCCGCCGACCTTACCATAACCAATCACGGTAAAAGCCATATGATCTAAGGTACAACGCTGGCCTTCCGCATCTAGCGGGAAACCATGTTTTTTCACGGTAATCTGATAGGCCAGCTGTAAGGCAGCATTCACCGATACTTCCGCAATATCCGTGAGGGCATCGGAGACTTTCATCAGTGGACTTTCCGCCAATACATCACTGGCGGCCACCGCTAGTACATTGGATTTTTTAAACAGGCGCAGTACACGCATCTGGTCTTCAATCTGGTCCAATTCAATACGCAGCAATTGCTGGCGTAAAGAATCCTCCAGATCTTGACGTTTAGGCAGTTCAAAATCCATAGATAGAAACTCATCCAGCAAGACCGGATAATGGGTAAGTTCTTCACAAATCCACGGACTGACCGTTGCCATTTTAACCAGTCGCTGTAAAGCGCCTTTACTCTCGATGAGCATCACCAGATAGACGGTACGACGCATCACAGATTCGACCAGCGGCATCAGCCGGACCAATGCAGTTTTCGGTTTATCTGATTTCAGAATCGCTTCGATCAGATAAGGCCAAAAGGTTTTAAGACGCTGAGTGGCCTTGGCAGGTAATTTTTTTAAGGCATGTCCATACCAGAATTCATGCACCAAATTTTTGGCGGAGTCATCCAATACTTCATCAAGTCGCTGTTCGAGTTGGGCAAAACTTTTGATTTCAGGATCTGGCCCGGTTTCCTTAATCAGATGCTCAAACTGATAGGTGACCTTGGCACGTTTCTGATCCAGAACATGCATAAATTCAGACCAGTCTGCAAAACCCAAGGTATCGACCAAACGCTGGCGCAAATCCGGCTCAACCGGCAGACACTGGGTTTGCTGGTCATTCAAGGCTTGAATGGCGTGCTCCACCCGACGCAGGAACAGATAGGCATCTTCCAGATCAGCCACTGCCTGCTCATCCAGCAACTCCGCATCATCCAGATGGTTTAGGTTTACCAGGCACTGACGGTCTTGCAGTTCCAGTTTGGCGCCGCCATAAATCAACTGAAATACCTGCACAATAAATTCGACTTCGCGAATACCACCGGCACCGAGCTTGATATCATCTTCAATATTCCGGCGCTGTACTTCACGCTCGATCATGGCTTTCATTTCACGCATGGCTTCAAATGCGCTGTAATCGACGTATTTACGGAACACAAAAGGACGGGTCATGTCCAGCAGTTCATCACCTTCCGGACTCGGATTGACAATACGTGCTTTAATCCAGGCATAACGCTCCCATTCACGGCCATGCTGACTCAGGTATTTTTCCAAGGCGACATGACTAATGGCCAATGCAGAACCCTCCCCCCAAGGACGCAGGCGCATATCCACCCGAAAGACAAAACCATCGGCTGTAATCTGGTCCAGCAGATGAATAAGTTTTTGCCCCCACAGAATACAAAATTGCTGCACATCAATGCATTTACGCCCATTGCTTTCACCCTGTTCATCAAAGGCGAAAACCAGATCAATATCACTAGAAAGATTAAGTTCTTGTGCCCCCAATTTCCCCATGGCGATGACAATCAGGTCCTGCACCTTGCCGTTATACCCGATCGGTTCACCATATTTGGCAACCAGCGAAATACGTGCAAAATCTTTGGCGACACAAATGGCAGCATCAGCAAAATCGGAGAGTTCGCGGGTGAGCTGAACCACATGGGTGAGTTGATTGGCATCCTGCCAGATCCAGCGGAACATCAAGCGAGCACGGAGCAGACGCAAGGCGCGCATCCATTCAGCTTCATCCTGTATTTGCCCGACAGCAGCCTGAATCAAATGATCAATCTCGGTTCTACTCAGGAAACCCTGAAACTGATCAACCGCATAATCCTGCTCTAAGCTGGCCTGATGCTTGGCCAGTACCTGCTCAGCATATTGGCTGGCTCTTAAGGTTTTCTGCAACTGGACGGCGTTCATCGCTCCATTCTTCCCCTGAAACTTTTTGTTTAGTTATAGCAGGAGTTCGATCTCAGGGGGAATATTTTAGGCGGAAACTGACCTATTTTCAGGATTTTTCTAACTGCCGATCTTCAATCACCAAAGCCTGGTGTTCATTAATCACTTTCGGCAAATGTACAGTAAAAGTGGTGCCGTGACCTTCTCTTGACTCTACTCTGATCTGCCCCTGATTCAGGTCAATAAAACGTTTACACAGCACCAGCCCCAGACCGGCACCTTTCTCTTCGCTCGTTCCCTTGACCGTGACAACCAGATTCGGCTTGAACAGATTTTGTATCTGCTCGTCAGTCATACCCAGACCTGTATCCTGAACCGTAATCTTGACTTGCTCACCCTCCATCTCAGCCTCCAGAATCACCTGCCCGCCTTGATTTACCGGAGTAAATTTAAGGGCATTGGATACCAGGTTCTGTAATACCGAGGTGATCATATTAATGTCGGCATGGACTTTGATACTTTCCGGAATATTATCGATAAGCTCAATATTCTTTTTCAAAGCCAGGCTCTTTAGCACGTCACAGACAATTTTACTGGACTGCTTCAGCTCATAATTAATTGGATGATAAACAAAGCGTCCGCCCTCAGCCATCGCCCAGGTTAACAGGCTCTCAAGCAGATTATAAGTCGATTGAGCCGTGTCATATAAATAGTCAGCAATATTCTGTGCACTGGCCTCATCCAGAGTATCGCGCTCTTGCGACAGGACTTCTGAAAAACCCAGCAAGCCATGGAATGGCGCTCGCAGGTCATGGGCGATAATCTGAAAGAATTTGGTCTTACTGAAATTCAACGCACATTGCTGTTCATGCAACTCTTTCAACTCATCATATTCTGCACTCAGGCGAATCCGGCCCACCAGACTCTCTGCCAACTGTTTGACTGTGGCCACGTCTTCAGGATCGAAAGGCGCAGCTTCATCATCAAAGAAAACCACTTGCCCTAAAGAGGAATTGGCAGCTTCTTTAAGATTGAAAGCCACCAAGCGCTGATGAGCGACTCCAAGATTTTTAACATACTGGGAAAGCTCGGCGTAATCAGGATGCAACTGGGTCACCACATCTGCTTCTTTAAAGGGTAGCTCTTGCTCTTGAAGTGCGTGCAGGGCACGAAAACCCTGTGCACAGCTGTACCAGATATAGGGTTCACCATGAAAGCCCAGAATACTGGTTTTAACGCCTAAAATCCTTCGGGAAATCTTACAAAAGGTATCTAATAAGTTATTGGAGGTATAGACACCTAAAATGAGAGATATACGGCACGAGCTTAGTTGCTCCGTATTCTGTCCGACCTCTAGCAGTTTTAGTTCCATGTCTGCCTCTATTTATGATAGTTAGTGGAAAAATTAATACGATAGACCAAATTTATACAAGCAATAACAAAGATTCTATACTTTCTAAAGTAGAAAAACTTCCATCATAAGCAAAGAAATTGTTAATTAATTTCTATTGAGATACATTTCTTTATTAAAACAGCGACCTACGAATATTAAGAAGAGCTTCAAGTAAGTATAACTTTATATACAATATAGTGAAGACAATATTAATTACCTTAATAAGTTCATCTTTTCTCTATATTTCCTCCATATTGATGAACTACAGTAAATAAGATTGTTTTAACAACTGGTCAAAGAAATGAATGATGTTTCACCCCTCTAAATCCTGTTATTTAGAGCTCAAAAATTGAGTAACAGGTTGAATTTATAACAACGAGAGCCTTTCTTTTTATTTAATAATACTTAAATAATGCTCCCTAAAACCTCCAGAAGAATGCAACTTAGGCAATAAGATAATCCACGTTTCTACTACAAAAACTACATTAGTTTACAATTAACCGAAATCTAGCGTTAGCTTCTAGAAAAATTGGAAGGGATGTTTAACCATAAAAAAAAGCGGCTACTAAAGCCGCTTTTTGATAAGAAACTAGTTATCCGAGATCAATGCCACCTGCTGCACATAGTTGAATAGCTTCTGCTTTGACTCGGCTAGAGTCGCTTCATCAGCCTGAGCTTTCAAATCGCGGTGAATCCGCAAAACATGCTGGCGAATGGTATGACGCTCTGCTGCATTATAAGTTTTGCTAAAGTCATTAATGACCGGATCACCATCTTTGATCATGCGTTCGACCCAGCGTTGCAGCTGAGCGGTCTTCTTTAAACCCTGTTTTGGGGTTAAATAAGACAAAATTATGCTTTCATCTTCATTACGCAGCAGTTTGCCAATCCGTTGAAACTGGCGACGGCGTGCCTCATTGGAGCCGATGCTCTGTACATCCAGCAAGGCATCAATCAGACGCTCTTCTACAGGCAGATTTTTGATCTGCTTTACACTGAGCTCAGCCAGCTGTGCGCCCAAAGCAGCCATCCGCTGGACGGCTTTTTTCTGTTCAGTTTTACTTGCACGTCCTTCTAAAGATTCAAAGTCTTCTTCAGTAAAACTGTGCGGTCGACGTGCCACGATTAATCTGCCTCATAAAATTTTGCTGCAAAAAGTGCCTGAATTTCAGATAAGGCCATGTCCTCATCTGCGCCTTCAATCACCAAGCGTAAAGTGGTTCCCTTGCCTGCACCGAGCATCAACAGGGACATGATATTTTTCGCATCTACCAGTTTGTTCGCCTTTCCAATCTGGATACTGGAACGAAACTTGGTCGTTACTTCAATCAGTTTACCAGATGCACGCGCATGTAAACCCAGTTTATTAATCACGTCAACAGTCGTATCAATCATGACCAGTGCTTCATTTCTCGGTGGAGGACTTGAATAGACCATTTTGCCTCAAGCGCTTTTTTTAGTCTATCCACAATATAAACAGAACGATGCTGCCCGCCGGTACAACCAATAGACACCGTTATATAATGACGATGTCCTTCAGCAAAGGTCGGCAGCCACTTGTCCAGAAAATGATAAATATCCTGAAACATATCTTCGACTTGAGCGCTTTTTTGCAAAAACTCCTGCACCGGCTGATCCAGGCCTGAAAACTTGCGAAGTTCAATTTCCCAGTGTGGATTAGGCAAATGCCGTACATCGAAGACATAATCGGCATCCAGAGGAATCCCGTGCTTATAACCAAAGGATTGTAAGATCAAAATCAGCTGATCGGTCTGTCCCAGTCGGGACAATAACGTATGCTTCAGGTCATGCACACTTTTATCGGTGGTATCAATGTGCACGGTAGAGCGCAGCTGAATCGGCATCAGCAGGATTTTTTCTTCCTGTATACACTGATTCAGGCTTTTAAAACGTGCAGCCAGAGGATGTGGACGACGTGAAGCACTAAAGCGGGCGATCAACTCCTGATCCTGTGTGGTCAAATAGATGATATCGACCGAGCCATGCTGCTGTAGCTGCTCAAACACATGATTAAACTCTTCCAGATCCGCCCGGGTACTGCGCACATCGACCCCGAGTGCCAGCAATTCCAGATTATTGTCATTGTCCAGTTTTGCTACAATCTCAGGAAGTAAGGCCAAAGGCAAGTTATCAATACAGTAATAACCCAGATCTTCCAGTACCTGCAAAGCAGATGACTTACCTGAACCAGATTGCCCCGTGACAATTAAAATGCGCTTCATGCCCTACCATCCTTTCATCCTAGCCAACTGCGTACTTGACCTGCAAGTTATCGATCAAACGTGTGGTACCGAGTTTTACTGCCACCAATATCACCACATCTTGATTAAACGTCTGAATTTTCTGTAGCTCCAGGCTACGTGCTTCCACATAGTCGACTACAAGTCCGGCATCGGTCAGCGTTTCACGAATGCCTCTCAATACTTGTTCCAGCGTTTGGCCAGCATGTAACTGCTGCTCAGCGGCTTGCAGACTCTGGAAAATCACCGGTGCAGTTGCACGCTCCTGCTCACTTAAATATCCATTTCGTGAACTGAGTGCCAAACCATCTTCCGCCCGTGCAATCGGTACACCAATCACTTCCAGAGGAATATTCAGATCCTGGACAAACTGACGGATCACAGCCAGTTGCTGATAATCTTTTTGCCCAAAGAACGCATAGTTTGGCTGAACAATATTAAACAATTTTGTCACGACAACAGCAACACCATCAAAGTGGCCTGGACGTTGCAAACCGCACAGGTCATTGGTGATCTCAGCTACACTGATATTGGTCAACCGTGGCTTGTTACCATACATCTGCTCCACGCTTGGAGCAAATACGATGTCACAACCGGCTTCCGCCAGGAGCTGCTGATCCTGCTCCAGGGTACGTGGATAGCTATCAAAGTCTTCATTCGGTCCGAACTGGATCGGATTAACGAAAACACTGACCACAACGACATCACATAGCTTACGTGCTTCACGTACCAGATTCAGATGCCCCTGATGCAGATTACCCATGGTCGGTACAAAGCCAATCATTTTACGTGCCGAACGTGCAGGATTCAGTGAAGCTGATAAACCTTGGATGGTTGTTTCTGTTTTCATGTTACAACTCGACTTGGAATGTTTGTTCAGGTGCCGGGAATGAGCCATCCAATACTGCCGCATGATAGGCTTTGAATGCATCCAGAATGGCAGTTGCACCCGATTGCTCTTGCATAAAGTTACGTACAAATTTTGCAGTATGACCAAAGGTCAAGCCCAGCATATCCTGTACCACCAGTACCTGGCCATCGGTCGCTGACCCTGCCCCGATTCCAATGACCGGAACATGCGGGAACAGCTCAGTAATTTCCTGACCCAGTTGCGCAGGTACACACTCCAGTAAAAGTAGTGCAGCACCCGCCTCAACCACCGCCTTGCAATCTGCAATTAACTGATCTGCGGCTGCACGGGTACGTGCCTGTAATTTATAACCGCCAAAGACATGCACCGACTGCGGTGTTAAGCCCAGGTGGACACACACCGGAATACCGTTACGGGTCAATACCTGAACCGTTTCCGACAGCCATGCGCCACCTTCCATCTTGACCATTTGCGCACCAGCCTGCATTACAGTTTTCGAGCTTTGCAAGGCATCATTTAAAGTGGCATAACTCATAAATGGCAGATCGGTCATAATCAAAGCATGCTGATTGCCACGGCGTACCGCTGCCGTATGATAGGCCATATCTTCTACAGTCACAGGCAGTGTTGAGTCGCGACCCTGAATGGACATACCTAAGGAATCACCAATCAGAATACTGTCGACTGCGGCAATTTCCATGGCTTTAGCCATACTTGCATCATAACAAGTCAGGCAAGAAAATTTACGTCCTTCAGCCTTATATCGTCTTAAATCACTGAGACTGATCATGAAGATACTCCTCTATTTTTGAAGTTCTCTCGAACTGCCAATTATTTCAAAATTAAATATTTGCCCAGTTGGTGCGATCGAAGACCGTCAAGGCTGAGTGCTTAACGATGTCAAGGTCTTTTAATATATGTCCATTGAGCTGTAATTCAGGATCAATATCCAGCAGAGGCAGCAGCACGAAGTCGCGCTCCAGCACTCCCACATGCGGCACAATCAAACGCTCATGCTGAATCTGTTCATCGCCATAAATCAGCAAGTCCAGATCCAGCGTACGCTCGCCCCAGTGTCGTAAACGCACCCGGCCTGCTTCCTGCTCAAAGGCCTGCAGCTGATCCAGCAAGTCCAGCGCTGCAAGGTCTGTGACCAGTTGCACCACAGCATTGTAATAGTTCGGCTGGTCCTGTGGACCCATGGGCGGGCTTTGATATAAATGCGACGCTTTGACCGCCCCCAGGCTGGCCAGCTTGTATACGGCTTCTGCTAAAATCTGGCGTGAATCGCCAAGGTTGCTTCCCAAACCGATATAGCTGACTGTCATTGTGTTGGCCCAAAAATAACCTGGCTTAAGTCACGCTGTACACGTTTACGTTTGGTAATCGGGTGATCTGCACCAATTTCGCCACTGGCAGTTAGCTGGGAAACGGATTTACGCTCGGCCTCATATTTGGCTTTACGTACACGACGGTTGCGCGGCTCCGGCTCATTCACCAACGGTTCGATTTCAGTCATTTCCTGAGCCACTAGACGCTGCTCCAGATGCTCTTCCTGAGAAACCTTACGACGGTTTCTGGCACGCTGACGGTTATATTGGGCAATGGCGCGCTCTTTTTCATCACCATTCATTTGCTGGTATTCATCCCACCAGGTGCCCATCCCTTGTGCCGTTGCATCGCCCGATTTTTCACGTAGCAGCAGGAAGTCAAAGCCGGCACGGAAACGCGCATGTCCTGACAAAGCATCAATTTGCTGTGGTTTTGGATTCAGCAGACGGGTTTGCATTTCCCAGACTTCACGAATAAAGGTTTCAGCAAAACGTGGAATGACCGTGCGCGTGGCCTGACGCTTCAGTACATCCAGCCCCGCTTGGGCACGTGCTTCAGCTGCCACCACACCGCGGGAAAGATAAAACTCACAGCGCTCTAAAAATGGCTGCCATAGCAATACCGCATAAAAGAAAGCGGGATTGATGGTTTTACCAATTGAAATACGCTGATCTGTATTTTTTGCTGCACGCTCAATAAACGGCGTAATATCAGGCTGGAGATCAGCAAATAACTGACGCCAGATACCAAAATCAATCAGCATCGGCAATACCCGGTTCAAATGCCCCATAGTAAAGAGTTTCTGTGACTCGTCATATAGACGGTGCGGAGAAACGTCACGTAACAGCTGGGTCATTTCCGGCGTAAAAATATCCAGAATGGCCTCATCAATATTGAAATTCAGTTTGGCTGCAAAACGTAAAGTGCGCAGCATCCTGACCGGATCTTCCTCAAATCTTAATGTCGGATCACCGAGCAAACGCAAGGTTTTACTTTTGATGTCCTCTACTGCATGACAGAAGTCCAGCACAATTGCTTTGCGCGGCTGATAATACAGTGCATTAATAGAAAAATCACGGCGGGCAAAATCCTGTTCGATGGTGCCCCAGTTATTGTCACGCAGGATCATGCCCGCAGCAGAGGTAACTGCTTTTTTAGGCGGCGCACGAAAGGTCGCTACTTCCACCAGTTCACGGCCGGAATAGACATGCGCCAGCTCGAAACGTCGTCCGATAATCCGACAACGCCGTCCGAATACCTCTTTGACCTGAGCGGGTGTGGCATTGGTGACAGCATCGAAATCTTTGGGGTTTAAACCCAGCATCAGATCCCGGACACCCCCCCCTACAATATAAGCTTCATAGCCTGCCTTGGTTAAGGCATCAATCACATCGAGAATATAAGAAGGTAATTGAGCGGTTGATAAACCACATTTTGACGCGTGCAAAGTTTGCAAAAGACGCTGTCTCCTACGTCTGAACGTAAATTTTTAAGATGACGCTAATCATATCGCTTACACCGCTAAAGGGCAATTTGATTATCTCATTCTTAGCATTCAGATTGATTGGCAATTCATCGTCTCTTCAGTCTGCTTACAGCCCCAGTCTAGCCTTGTTTTTGGCAAATAAAGCTGGCCCGATTCCCTTGACCAGCTGAATATCTTCAATCGTTTTAAATTTACCGTTTTTCTGCCGATATTCAACAATCGCTTGCGCTTTCTTCTGTCCAATCCCATGCAACTGCTGTAACTGCTCCACATTTGCCCTGTTCAGGCTAATTTTATCGACAGCCGAAGTGACTGATAAAGCAGGCTTGGCCAGATAGTAATCACTTTCAGAAGCAGGAGAGATCGCTACTTTCTGTTGTAGACGCGCATCCTGTTGCTGCTGCCGGGTTTTCCATTCCGTATAATTTGTTCCATTTGTTCCCGCTGCTTGAGCAGTAGTCGCAATTGACAGACAACCAAGCCAGCAGCCGAGCAGAAGAAAACTAATCCATGTCAGACCTGTTCGAGGTTGTAAGGTGTTCATGAGCAGCCCTTTTTTTTAATTCTAACTTGGCCTGCTCCCAGAGCTGATCCAACTCAGCCAGTGACAGACTTTCCAGGTTTAATTGTTGTTTGTCGGCCTGATCTTCCATCAAGGCAAAGCGAGTCCGGAACTTATGGATCGTTCCCAATAATGCCATTTCGCTTGAAACTCCAAGTTTACGGCCGATATTCACCAATGAGAATAAGCAGTCGCCAAATTCTTCCTGTATTTCATCGGAATTCTGTGCAGCTATGGCCTGCTTGAGTTCGCTTAATTCTTCTTCCAGCTTGCCATACGCACCTGCCACATCAGGAAAATCAAAACCAATTTTGGCTACATTCCGCTGAATCTCGTCGGCCTGCTGCAATGCTGGCGCATGCTTGACTTGATCCAGGCGTGAACGGGGTTTGCCCTGCTTTTCTGTCTGCTTAATTTTCTTCCATAATACTGACACATCTTCAGGGCTCAGCTGTGCAAACTGCTCGGCCTGAAACACATGCGGATGACGACGAATCAGTTTATCGCTAATCGCCTGCACCACGTCCTGAAAATCGAAAGCACCCTGCTCGCTGTACATTTGTGCCTGAAATACCACCTGTAACAGCAGATCTCCAAGTTCATCCCGCACATCTTCAACATTAGCAGAACGTACCGCTGCCTCTACTTCATACGCTTCTTCTATCGCATATCGGGTTAGAGATTCGGGAGTCTGTTGCTGATCCCAGGGGCATTTTTCACGTAACTCACGCATGATCTGGAGTAATTGTTCCACTTTTTAACACCTCATCTTTACCAAATAGCCGCTTTATTCTGCCTATTTCTTGCTATGCTCAAAAAAAAAGACAATAAGGAGATCAAGCACATGCACAGTATATTGATTAGTGGTGCTGCACAAGGAATTGGTGCCGCGACAGCTGCCCTGTTTTACCAGCACGGCTACAAAGTCGGTATTTATGACATTAACGTGGAGCAGGCAGAACAACTGGCCCAGCAACTCGGTGAACATGCCAAGGCCGGCTTTATTGATGTAACAGATTATGCTGGCTGGGAAGCAGCTTTGAGTGAGTTCGCAGCCTGGGCCGGTGAGATTAATATCCTGGTCAATAATGCCGGTATTTTATATTCAGGTCCTTTTGAAAATACCCCCATTCCATCACATCATCGAACCTTGGATATTAATATCAAAGGCACTCTCAATGGCTGTCATGCCGCTTTTCCCTATTTAAAACAGTCCTCTTTCGCCCGGATCATCAATTTATCCTCAGCATCTGCGATTTATGGTCAGGCTGATTTGGCTTCATATGCGACCAGCAAGTTTGCAGTACGCGGCCTGACTGAAAGCCTGGATATTGAATGGCAACCTTATGGGATTCGAGTCTTGGATGTGATGCCACTTTTCGTAAGTACCGCGATGGTCAAAGATATGCAGGCGGAAAGCATCAAAAAAATAGGCGTGCATTTGAAAGCAGAAGATGTGGCGCAGGATATTCTTAAACTCGCGCAGCTCAAAGATTCCATCTGGCAAGTAACCCACCATCCCGTCGGGTTTAAAAGCCGGTTCTTGTTCCATCTCTCCCAAATAAGTCCCCAGTTCGTCAACCGGATCAGTAATCTATGGCTTGCCAAAAAATAAAAAAATAGTGAATATGCTTTTAGACACCTGGATGAATCTGAATAACTGGAAATTTAAAACCCTTGCATGACTGCTCACTTTGCCAAGCCACGCTAAGCATGCAGCCCACGAGAACATAATTTTGATAAGCATACATTCCTATATCTGGATGTTCGCAGCGCCCACCATTTTGCTCCGGATAGACTTGGGTATTCAACTCATTTAAATTTATCCGAATCCCCAATCCTGAAGCCTTCAAGACAGCTTCTTTCGTGGTCCAGACCTTGAACCAGTACTCTGGATCATAACTCAGCTCCTGCCATTGCCTGAGTTCTTCAGGATGAAAAGCGTGTTGTGCCAAGGCTTCGAAACGAACCTTTCGGTCGAGATCTTCAATATCAACCCCTAAGTTCTGAACCTGATGACTGGTTGCCAGAGCATAGAAATTTCGGCTATGACTATGATTAAAGCTGAAATCTGGATGAGTATGGAGATAAGGTTTGCCGTATTCGGCCAGGCTGAAATCCTGCTGATCAATCACGCAACCCAACTGTGTGGAGAGCAACTGGTTACGATAGCCATAAATCCATTGTTTACGCTGCTGAATATAGTTTTTACGATCCAGGCCCTGTAAATGTCTAAGTCTTGGTGCCAGTGCGATCCAATTAATATGAATAATAGACTTCAAAAATAGTTGCCCTTATAAAAATGTTGCATTTAGAGCTTAAAGTATAAATCAAACTAATTGCCTCTCTGACCAAGAGTCAGGAATACCCGAAAATATACTTTAATAAAACTTAAGTAAAACAATAAAATGTAGTGATTAATTAAAATAACACATGAGCTTTAAAGCTATTTTTAATCGCATAAAAACCCGTTACAATTCAGCTACAATTTTATACATAGAAAAACAGAGGGTCATATGTTTAAGCGAATCATACTTAGCACTGCAATTATTACACTATCATTTTCAACCCAAGCTAGCTCTTGGTTAGAAGCTGCTACAGCAGTTATGGGAGCTAGAAACGGCGCAATCATGGATCAGGCTGAAGCCAATATGGAGCGCAGCCGTTTGCAGGCGAATACTGCTGTTGCACGTGCAGACCGTGCTTATGCTTCTAATTATAATCATGCTTCAAATCAAAATAACGGTGTCTACTCAACCACATACTTAAAAGGTTTAGATTGTACCGATTTGGCGGTAGAAGCGCGCAGTTTTGAACGCAGCTTAGAAGCAAGTCAACATGCCCTCAATCAAGCTAATAATCCTGTTTCTAAATTGGCAGGCATTGCAAGTGGTGCACTCTCTGCGTTTGCAGGCCAGTCTCAAACAGTTGCACGCGCAACTGAAATCACCAATGCTTTTACTGGCAATAACAATCAAAATAATATTGCTGCCTCTCAAGCCGATGCTGACGTAGCTTTAGCTAATCTTGAAAATATCCGTATTTATCAAAAAGCAAAAAAATGTTCAATCTAAAACAGGAACAAATAAAAAAGCCTGCTTTCGCAGGCTTTTTACATTTAAATATGGCGATTAACCACGTTTAAATTTCTTCTCTGCTTTCTTGAATTTCTGTACATAACGACGGCGGCGCGCAGCAGTACGTTCGTCTATCTGTGACTTACGACCTTCAAACGGGTTTTCCGAGGTTTTAAACTCGATTTTTACTGGTGTCCCTTCAAGTTTGTACACTTTACGGAAGACGTTTTCCAGATAACGACGGTAATCCGCAGGCGTTTTATCCACCTTGTTACCGTGAATCACGATCGTCGGCGGGTTTTGTCCGCCCATGTGCGCATAACGCATCTTGATTCGGCGGCCCTGTACCGTTGGCGGCTGATGCGCATCGGTTGCATCATTCAGGATTTGGGTCAATTTGGCCGGTGATACTTTCAGATGAGAAGAATCATAGGCACGATGAATCGAAGGATACATCTCGCCCACACCAGTACCATGCAGGGCCGAAATCAGGTGAATTTTCGCCCAAGGAATAAAGTCAAAGCGGCGCTCGACATCCAGCTTACATTGCTTGCGATCATATTCAGACATGTTGTCCCATTTGTTGATCGCAATTACCATGGCGCGGCCAGCTTCCAGCGCATAACCGATCAGGTGCAGGTCCTGCTCCACAATCCCGTCACGCGCATCCACCACAATCACCACCACATGCGCATCTTTCATCGCCTGCAAAGTTTTCACGATGGAGAATTTCTCGATCATTTCATCCACTTTACCTTTACGGCGTACCCCGGCGGTATCAATCAGGGTGTACTGACGGCCGTCACGCTCAAAAGGAATATAGATCGAGTCACGGGTGGTTCCCGGCTGGTCAAATGCAACCACACGTTCTTCACCCAGCAGGCGGTTTACCAGTGTAGATTTACCCACGTTTGGACGGCCAATAATCGCCAGGCGCAGCCCGGTATTCTTGTCATGTTCTTCCGGGTTTTCATCTTCAGGCACATCCGCAAGCACATCTTCTAACATCTGCTGCACACCGCGGCCATGGCTGGCAGCTACCTGTAAAGGCTCACCCATTCCAAGCTTATAAAATTCTACCAGCGCGGCTTCTGCATGTACGCCATCTACTTTGTTGGCGACAAGAAAGACTTTTTTGCCAAGGGTACGCAATTCACGAGCAATCTGTTCATCAGAAGCCAGCAGCCCGGCACGTGCATCGACCACAAAAATGATCATGTCAGCTTCATGAATGGCGGTTTTGGACTGCTCCGCCATGTAGGAGTCGATGCCCCCTTCATTTTCACCAATACCGCCGGTATCCACCACAATAAATGACTTATTCTGGTAGACGGCATCGCCATATTTACGGTCGCGGGTCAGGCCGGCAAAGTCTGCCACCAATGCGTCACGGCTCTTGGTAATCTGGTTAAACAGGGTTGATTTTCCGACGTTCGGACGACCAATGAGCGCAATTACGGGTTTCATAGATTAACCTTTATTCAATATCAGGCAGTCTATAGAGGCCTGCACATCAGAAAGTATAGGAAGATAGCGGGTAAATACCCGAAATAAAAACACGGGGCATTGAGTTTTCAATCGCCCCGCGGTTCAAAAATACGGTTGCGCCTAGTTTAACATAAGGCAAGTAAAATTAACGATTCTGCCAGATGCTCAATGCACCCTTACGTGTCGACACATAGAGTTGATTGTCAATCACACGCAAAGTACGGACTTCCCCTGAAGTTTTGGCACGACCGACAATCTGTCCATTACGTGGATCGATCAGATGCAATACACCCTCCAGATCACCTACCACCAGCTCATTCCCCAGCATCACCGGGTTACTCAGCTGACGATTCAACAACTGGTCATTTTCCCAAAGCGGTTGGCCGGTGGTAATTTCATAGGCACTGATTTTACCATTGCTTTGTGCCACAAATACACCATTTCCGACCACTTCCGGACGTTGAATACTACTGGCATCTTCACTCCAGACCACCTGCTGTGAGGCCAGATCCAGTACCGTCACCTGGCCCTGATAGCTGGTGGTCACGACAAACTGTCCAGCCACCACAGGTTCACCATCAATATCCACCAGACGCTGGATATCTGAACGCCCATCCGACACAGCGACACGGCGCTGCATTTTCGGCACACCACTGATCGCGTCGATGACATAAATATAGGCATTAGCAGAGGCAATCAGGATATTACGTGCATCCAGAGGCACAGGAGCAGCCATACCACGTAAGCTGAACTGTACATTCGGCAGGTTATAGGTCCATACCTGTGTCCCAGTGGTGGCTTCATGCGCATACACCGTACCATCATTACTTACCGTAATGACACGTCCCGCATGAATCAGCGATGGTGCTAAAATGGCACCCGTCAACTGGGCAGTCCACTTTTGCTCACCTGTTTTCTGGTCCAGGGCCAGGAGCTTACCTTTGTTCGTGCCTACCACCACAATTCCGTCAGCGGCTTCTACACCTGCACTCAGAGAATCTTGCGCTACTTTTTTCTGCCAGACACGTTGCTTGCCATTAAATGCACTCACTTCACCCTTAGGGTCAATTGCAAAAATCAGCCCCTGGTCTGCACCCAGACGCAGACGCAAAGGATCTGCTGCTTCAGTGGCAGAAACATTGGTCGAAAACACCGGAACCAACGTTTTGGCCTGAGTCAATTTAGGCAATGGATTCGGTTTAACTTCTGGGGCTTTATTGGTTTTACCCGCACAGCCCGCAAGTGCAAGGGTCAAAACTGTCAAGGCACAGGTGATTTTATATGTTCTATTCATTCAGTTTCGTCCACTTGTGTTTCTATAATTGGGCGTTCAATCTCAGGATCATCAACCAGCACGCCTACGCTTTCAAGTTTCATTTGTAAAATTTGACGTTCTTCTTTGCGTTCCATTAATGCATCCCATGCACTTTGATATACTTTTTTAGCATTTTCAATATCATTTTTGGCAACATAAATATCACCACGCACTTCATCCGCAGTTGCCTTGAATGCCGGTTCAGTCACTGCATCTAATGTTTTAAGCGCAGCATCATATTTTTTCTGAGCCAGCTGTGCATAGGCCAGACGCAATTTCACCACCTGAATCAGACCTGCATCCTTGACCTTCGAGTTTTCAACTTTCTGCAAGGCCTTTTCAGCGGCAGCATAATCCTCTTTATCATAAGCCAGTTTTGCCATCACCAGCTGGGTCTGGATGGCCTGAGCAGAATCCGGAGCATCTTTGACAATTTTGTCCGCTGTTTCAGACAGCTTGGCAAATGCATCGCCATCCTGGGCTTGCGCGTCATCCATCAACTGCTGCACCTTAGCAGTCTGCATTTGTGCTTCTGCCAGGTTTTTCTTCTGCCAGTATTCCCATCCGAAAAAGGCAATCAACGCAATCAAAATCCCGGTAATGATTGAAGAACCATACTTTTTCGTAAAGGATTTCAAACTTTCAAGTTGATCATCATCACTCATTGCGCTCATGTGATTACCCTTTTCCTAATGTTTTATCGATTATTTTGAAGAAATTTTAATACTGAAAAATGCAACAAATTCAGCAAATGGCACATTCGTCTGCTCGGCAGTTGACAACTCCTTGACTGTAAAGCTCTGAGCTTCCAGCTCACGCTCACCGACGATCGCTGCATATAAGGCACCCGCCTGATCTGCCTTTTTCATTTGCGATTTCATTGAGCCTTGTGAGCCCACCTTTAAGCGAATCGCACTGCCTGTGGCTTCAAGCTGATCACGGATCTGTTCAGCCAGCACCAACGCTTTGCCCTGGGAGGCCGGATCAGCGACCAGAAATACTTCACAGTCACGTGTTGGCGTATTGTCTTCAACTTGCTCCAGCAGAAGCAATAAACGCTCTATACCCATCGCAAAACCGACTGCTGGGACAGACTGGTCTGCCTTGCCTTTCAACTGACCAACCAGACCATCATAACGGCCACCGGCACATACTGTACCTTGTGAACCCAAATGCGTTGTGGTCCATTCAAAGACTGTCTTATTATAATAGTCCAGACCACGTACCAGCTTTTGATTAATCACAAAGCTGATACCGGCTTCAGTCAAATACTGCTGTAGCTGATTAAAATGCGCCAGCGTGTCTTCACCCATAAAGTCGTGCAATTTTGGTGCATTTTCCAGAATTGACTGGGTCTTGGCATCTTTAGAATCCAGAATACGCAGCGGATTTGTACTTAAACGGCGCTGTGAATCTTCATCCAGATCGGTTTTATGAGCATCAAGGAATTCCACCAGTGCGGCGCGATATGCTGCCCGCTCATCCGATTCACCCAGCGTATTCAGTTCCAGCTGAACCTTGTCAGCTACCCCCATACGTTTCCATAAACGCGCTGTCATCAGGATCAGTTCGGCATCTATATCTGGGGTAGCTACACCAAAGGTTTCCACTCCAAACTGATGGAACTGGCGGTAACGGCCTTTTTGCGGTTTTTCATAGCGGAACATCGGTCCAATGTACCATACACGCGGTGCTGCACCGCGCAACAGGTTATGCTCCAGCATGGCACGGACACAACCTGCTGTTCCTTCAGGACGCAAGGTCAATGACTCAGGCGGATTTCCCTTGTCCAAAAAGGTGTACATTTCTTTTTCAACAATATCCGTGGCATCACCAATAGAACGCTTGAACAGATTGGTCTGCTCAACCATCGGCAAACGGATTTGTTGATAGCCATACGTATCCATCAAGCTTGATAGATGCTGTTCAAGACGTCTCCAAGCCGGGGTTTGCGCTGGGAGAATGTCATTAAAACCTTTGATTGCGACGATTGAACTCATGATCTACTCAGAAAAACCTGTGCGAATAATCTCTTTGGATTTAGCTTTTTCAAGCTCGGAAACACGTTGACGAACCATTGCTTCGATTTCATCAACCAGTTGATTTGTGTCAATTAAATGGCTTTTTTCACCATTACGGTACACCAGTGAACGTGGACTTGCACCCACTACACCAATATCGGCTTCTTTGGCCTCACCTGGACCATTGACCTTACAGCCGATAACCGAAACATCCATTGGTACGCGCACATCTTCCAGACGCTCTTCCAGAACCTGCATGACCTTGATCACATTAAATTCTTGACGTGAGCAGCTTGGACAGGCAATAAAGTTAATGCCGTTAGAACGCAGACTGAGTGATTTTAAAATATCAAAGCCGATTTTAATTTCTTCTTCAGGCTCTGCCGCCAGGGAAATTCGCATAGTGTCACCAATGCCTTCCATCAGCAGGCCACCGAGGGCAATCGCGGATTTCACTGAACCGGTACGATAAATACCCGCTTCAGTCACTCCCAGATGCAGCGGGTTATCAATTTGCTGCGACAGCAAACGGTACGCATCCATGGTTAAGAAGACATTGGAGGCTTTAACCGAAACTTTGAATTCCTGAAAGTCGAGACGATCCAGAATGTCGATATGGCGCATCGCAGATTCAAGCAAAGCCTGACCCGTCGGTTCGCCATATTTCTTTTGAATATCTTTTTCCAGAGAACCGGCATTTACCCCGATTCGCATGGAAATATCATGATGCTTTGCAGCAGCCACCACCTCACGGATTTTGGCTTCAGAACCGATATTTCCCGGATTGATACGCAGACAGTCCGCCCCATAGTCTGCAACCGCAAGGGCAATCTTATAGTCAAAGTGAATATCAGCAACCAAAGGCACACTGACCTGCTTGCGGATTTCGCCAAAGGCGATTGCGGCCTCCATGGTCGGCACAGATACACGCATAATATCCGCACCCACATCCACACACCGCTGGATTTGTGCAACGGTCGCATCCACATCACAGGTTTCAGTATTGGTCATTGACTGAATACTGATAGGGGCATCCCCCCCCACATAGACAGAACCCACACGGATTTTACGTGTTGAACGACGCTGAATTGGATTAATAATCATTCTTTCGACCTACTCTCACCCTTAACGTGACAAACGGAATTCTGCTTTTCCGTTCACGGTATATGGAGACAATGAAATACTTTCATTATTTAAACTGAGTGATACGGCAGTGGCATCATCCAGACGAATCTGAAATGGCGACTCACCACTAAGCTGCAAGGTGGAAGCTTGACGGCCAGTCGCCAGTACCTTTCCAGTGGAATCCACGATATGAACCGAGGTTGGACGCTGAAAATCCAGTTTTAACTGGTCGCCCATCATGGCTGTGCCATTATCCAGATTTAGAACTTCAATATGAGAAGAGGGGTCTGCGGCAATTTCACTGTCATCCTGGCTGTTATTGCTGGACCAGTTTTGTATGATCGTCGTCAATACCCCCAGAATCACCAGTACCGTCAAGGCAATCAAAATGCGCTTTAACCATTTACGGTTACGATCACGCTTCGAACCCGGAAGTTTCCCCATAATTTTGATCGGAGAATTATTCAGGGCATGATTGGGCAGCAGGCCGGTATCATTCGTATAAATTTCATCAAAACGCTGGATGATGCTAGAAGCATCTACCCCCAGAAACTTGGCATAGATACGATAATAGCCCTTAATAAAAGTGGCTTCAGGCAAAGACTTGTAGTCATCCTGCTCAAGCGCAGTCAGGGTTTTTACCGGAATATTCAGCTCATTGGCTGCATCGTCCAGATCGCATTGCTGATTGATACGAATCTGACGCAAGTACTCACCTGGACGTTGAACATTTCCTAACGCGTTTGGAGCTACGCTCGAATGATTCGATGGTGAATTAGGATTTACTTCCATACGGCCTCAGTACTGTACTGTAATTGCAAATAACGTTGGTATTCCTGGCTTTCAGGAAAGAGTGCACGCAATTGATTAACCAATACCTGCATTCCTAGCCGATCACCATTGGCACGCGCGGTACGAATGCCAATCCAGAGTGCGCGGGCACTCTGATTTTTCTGTCCCACCCCACGCACAAAATGTTCATACATTTGTGTCGCTGCCGGGAACTGCTGGTTCAGATAAAAAATTTCTGCCAACTCTAACATTGATATATACGAATCGCGATTAGCCTGTAGCGCCTGTTTGAATGTTTTTTCAGCATTCACAACATCGCCAGTTTTCAGATAAATACGGCCCATATTCTCTAGGGCACGAAATCGCTGATCATACCCTAAAGTTGCACCCGCAATTTTAAACTGCTCAATCGCATCATTATAGCGCCCAAGCTGATATAAATAGGTACCGTAATTATTTCGCGCCTGTGCATTTTTCGGGTCTGCGGAAATGGCACGCTTGAAATAAGTCTCGGCTTTTTCCAGATTGAGTGGACTGCCTTCCTGCTGAAGCAGCACACCCATCATCATGTTGGCCTGAGAATCACGCGAATTGCTTTCCAGTGCCTGATCGAGCGCACGTTTTGCTGAATCCAGATCACCTGATTTAAGATATTCTGCCGCCAATTGTGTACGGACTTTAGTGGCTTTTTCCGGGTCTTTCTGACCCAGTTCTGGCGTTTGGCACGCGGTTAACCCCCAAAACCCACACAGCACTGAAATCAAAGCAAGTTTGGATGTCAGATTATTCAATTGGCGACCTCTTGTTATCCTTGTGAGCGCATAATCTCATTTGATTGCGCAATTTTCTTTTTCCACTGCTCCGCTCGGCGGGTACGGTCAGCAACCTGTCCGACCAGCTGTCCACACGCAGCATCAATATCATCGCCACGCGTCTGACGAATCGTACACACAAAACCGGCATCAGACAAAGTTTTTTGGAAAGAAATAATCCGGTTACGGCTAGAACGGCCGTATGGCGCATGCGGAAATGGATTAAATGGAATCAAATTGATCTTGCTTGGAAGGTTCTTCAACAATTTAATCATCTGTTGCGCATGTTCAGGATGGTCATTCACCCCATCCAGCATCACATATTCAATCGTCACGTGTTTACGCGAACTTTCATTACCATCTTTGGCAATGTAACGCTGACAGGCGGCAATCAATTGTTCAAGTGGATATTTTTTATTGATCGGTACCAACTCATTACGCAGTTCATCATTTGGTGCATGCAATGAAATCGCTAGGGCCACATCAATATCTTTCACCATCTGATCAATTTTTGGCACTACACCTGAAGTTGATAAAGTCACGCGACGTTTGGACATACCATACGCAAAGTCATCCAGCATCACTCGCATCGAGTTAAGTACGGCATCGTAGTTCAGCAATGGCTCGCCCATGCCCATCATCACCACGTTCGTGACCGAACGCTCACGCTCAAGTACAGGCACATCTTCCATATAGGAATAGTTGGCCATCCACAGCTGACCGATGATTTCTGCCTGAGTCAAATCACGCTGAAAACCCTGTTTGCCGGTGGAACAAAAAGAACAGTCCAAAGCACAGCCCACTTGGGATGAAATACACAAGGTACGTCGTAAACCGCTACGATGTTCTGCCGGAATCAATACCGTCTCGACCAGAGAACCGTCACCGTCGCCCACACGGAATACCCATTTACGGGTGCCATCTTTGGAATAGTTTTTATGCACCACTTCTGGCGCTTTAATTTCACAAATCTTTTCCAGTTTTTCACGTAGCTTGCCTGAGATATTGGTCATCTCGGCAAAATCTGTTACAAAAAACTGGTGAATCCATTTCATCACCTGTCCGGCACGGAACTTCTTCTCGCCCAGATCTTCGAAGAATTTTTCCATTTGTGGACGTGACATGCCAAGTAAGTTCACTTTTTCCACAGAATTTTGCTGTGCAGGAGTGGACAGAGATTGTTGCTGGGCATCAGAAACTGCTGATGTAGCGACCACGTCAGTACTCATGTGTATTACCTAAACCATGTCTAAAGATGAAAGGAGAAGCTCAATATCTGAGCAAAAAATTATTCAGAGAATAAAAAAACCAGATAAGTATAATAACACTTATCTGGTTTGAATACTGCGTATTAACGCGTACGTGGAGCAATCTCAGTTTGCGCGAAGAAGTAGTTCACTTCACGATCAGCAGATGCTACAGAGTCAGAACCGTGAGCAGCGTTTTCGTCGATGCTTACAGCGAAGTCTGCACGGATAGTACCAGGAGCAGCTTCTTTAGGGTTTGTTGCACCCAGAATGTCACGGTGAGCAAGAACAGCGTTTTCGCCTTCAAGAACTGAAACAACCACTGGACCAGAAGTCATGAATGCAACCAGGTCAGCAAAGAAACCACGTTCTTTATGCTCAGCGTAGAAGCCTTCAGCTTCAGCTTGAGTCAAGTGTTTCATTTTAGTTGCAACGATTTTAAGACCCGCTTTTTCAAAACGAGCAAAAATATCACCAATGTGGTTTTTAGCAACTGCGTCTGGTTTTACAATAGATAATGTACGTTCAATAGCCATGATCGGCTCCTTAAGTCAATTGTTGACATGAAATTTTGCCGCATTATACCGAATAATGGACTTGTTTCTTCGTTTCAGAGGTAAAAATTTTACTTTTTTCAAGCCAGCAATTAACGGGCTTCGTCAATCCATGCCATTTGAATGCCTTCCAAAAGGCCTTCGGTCGATTTATTCGGGTCATCTTCAAAATCAGGCAGTGCACAAATCCAGGCATGCAGATCGGTAAAGCGAACCCATTGCGGATCAACATCCGGATGCGCTTCATACAATTCAATCGCGATATCGAGGGTATCTGTCCAACGTAAACCCATATCTATTCCTAAGCATATCTAGTGTGATGCTGTACTTTAGCAAATCTGCAAAATTCTGCGAGCCTTTCGCCGGGCTTCTGCTTGATTTTTTACAACACAATATTTAAAAATGGCGCCATACATACAATCGCCATTGCCAGCACGCCACCAAGTAAGGCCCCTACCACCACATCGCTTGGATAATGCAGCCCCAGCACCATGCGGGACAAAGCCACCAAAATGGTAAAGGGCAGCATCAGAAACAGTAATGCAGGCACCACATAACCCAGTACCACCGTAGCCATTACAGCATGTAGGGTATGGCCTGAAGGAAAGCTAAAATGATCCAGCGGATGTTCGCCCAAGCGGATCACCTGATGCACCTGATAGGGACGCGGCCGTACCGTCTTGGTTTTAAGGACTTTATAAATTAAAGTTCCTACCGTACTACCTAAAACCAGATAGATAATTTGCAGGCTATATATCAAGCCCTGTACGATCCAAACACTCAACACCATCAGATACCAGAAAATCCCATCTCCAAGGCGGCTGACGATTTTAAAAAAGGTGGTAATACGCTCCGAACGGGAAAAATGATTAAGATAAACACAGCCTTTTAAATCAATTTCCAAAAACTTGAGTTTTGCATTTTGAAATTTCATTGTAGAGCTCTTATTGTTTTATGCCCTGTATTTTTCAGGTTGAACCACCGAATACAAGGCTTGTTCAAATTGATACACTGGATATTGCCAGCCAACTTCTTCAGCTTTTTGACGTGCCAGACTCCCCATCTGTTGTAGACAGAGCAGATCTGGCAGCTCAAGCATATTCTGTATAAAAGCTTGCTGGTTTCCACGTGCACTTAAATAACCTGTTTGACCATGCCGGATATGTAAATGCGCACAGGCATAATCATACGCAATCACTGGCAGACCACTTGCCATTGCCTCTAAAACCACATTACCGAAGGTTTCGACCTGACTGGCAAAACAAAATACATCTGCACTGGCATAAGCCTGTGATAATTTTTGACCCGACAAACTTCCTGTAAAAATAACACTTCCATCCTGATTAAGCCGCTCCAACCTAGCCCGATCAGGTCCATCGCCTACGATGACCAGACGTATATTCTGCTGATACAGCTGGCGCATTCTCAAATACACCTGAATCAAGACATTCACCTCTTTTTCTGGTGAAAGCCTGCCTACATAGAGCATCACGCGAGTCGTGGCAGAGACACCCCAAGCATAACGCAATTCGGGTGAGCGCCACTTTGGTGAAAATGTATCCGTATCGACACCACGGCCTACAACAGCAAGCCGGCAAGTGACCCCAAAATCGGTCAGGGCTTGTGCCGTTTCCTGACTAGGCACACATGTCAGAGCAGTATTGTTATGAAACCACTTTAAATAATTCTGGATCGGTTTAACCAGAAAAGCCAAATCAAAGAAACGGCTAAAATCCTGAAAGGAGGAATGAAATCCACTCGATACCGGGATTCCCTGCAGCTTTGCCACTTGCTGAGCCACCAACCCCAAAGGACCTTCCGTCACAATATGCACCAGATCCGGATAAAAATCCTCAACTGCCTGATAAATTTTTAAAAATTGAGGCCGACCAAACTGTAGATGTGCATATCGGGGAATATGATGCGCCTTGACCAGACATTCAGCATAGGCTTTGAATTCACTACAGGTTTTTTGTTGTTCTGGGCGAATCAATAAGATTTTATGGCCTTGCTTTTGTAAACCTTTACAAAGCTGTAGCAATGAATGTGCCACCCCATTAATTTCTGGTGGCCAGGTTTCGGTCACAATGGCAATTTTTAGGCGGGGACATACCAGACTCTCCAAGGCAGTTTTATAGGGACTGACCGGTCTGCGCTGACCTTTCAAATCAAACTGGATTTTATGAAGAACTGGTCGCTGTTTTAATAATTCTGAGATGGAAGTTTGTGACATCCCGCACCTGTCTAGTTATATTTTTCATTCAGCATAGAAACCGCATATGACTACTTGATGAATCATGAGGCTCAAATACAGTTCCATAACAATATTCATCACTGCCTGTTCAGAGGATGGAATTAAGTGAATATCTGCTTAGACACCAGATACTCACTTACCACGGGTGTCCATTTAGAGTCCTCTCAAGTCTTTCCGGTTTTAGTATCGTCATCAGCTTATTTTTATATTCAAACTCTTAGCATTTAAAAATCGATATCTACTGAGATCTGATCCTGATAATGACCCGCAGGAACACCATTATAAGGATTATCCACCAGTTGAACCGAGACTATATACTTCTGTCTTTGTGTAGGGTTCTGTTTTAATCTCACTCCCCACAAACTACTATTGGCACCACTTAAATTTAATTTAGTTCTTAATTTATAAGGACCATTAGATACATAACTCATGCCGTCCGGACTGATTAAATTCTGACTATTAAATAAAATAGAATAACTGGTATCACATGAAATATTAAAGGAGGTAGCAGCCTGGCTACGCTGATAGCTGGCTAGACGTAATTCTGAATTACTAAAACCATCTATTGAACAATATTTTGCTGCTTCTGTAATTGCACTAACCGATAGGGCGATTATTAATAAAAAGAGTTTTTTCATTTTCTTCTACTCCTACTCACATATAGCTTCTAAAACTTGTTGGTTTGAATTTTGGAACTGATTTTCATTAAGAGTAAATTGGGCCTGGCACTGTTTTCCTCCTTGAGTTTTGACTTTAAGGTTATAGGATCCAGCTTTAAACAAATAGAGATAGACAATACCCTGACTATCCACAAAAGAAGGTTCGCCACTTAAACCATCGACCAGGACTTCAGAACCGATAATTAAATTATTTTGTTGAATATCTTTGATTTTTACCGCAATACGCTTGGTTTTATGAACAGGGAAATTAAACTTATAACCGCGCTGGTCCAATGCAATGAGTTTTTTTGAAGAATATTCAAAAGTTTCATCCATGGCCAACTGATTCTGGTCAAAAGAAATATCGTAATGAATATAAGGAATAATGTCATGGATAAAGATATAACCTTTATCATTGGTATGGCCAGCGAGTGTTGCTGAACGATAAATATCAAGATTTGGATGCTGATCGACATTGACCAGAGCAAAAGCATTATATGCATATTTAGTTAATGCAACTTTATTACCCAACCAGACCAGAGCTCCTTCAAATAAGGCTTGTGAATTACGTCGATCTTCAAATTCATCATGTGATAACTGTAAATTACCGATACTCGTTTTCCATAAGCCATATGCATTATAATTTACTTCATCATCGCTACGATTAACGCCTAAAACATAATCAAAACCATTTTGAGTCATCGTCCTATGACTATAACTTAAACTCGTTTCATTATTTTCAGTATCATGATCAAGATAGATTTGTCCTTTGTCTCCCCAATCATAATTAAATGCAATATTAAAACCCTGATCGCCACCTTCACCAAAATCTTTAAAGAAACCAAAGTCTGAATACAGATTTTTTGTTAATCTTTTTGTTGCTCTAATATCAATAATTTGACGGTCATTATCAAAGCCTTGATCATTATAGTAAGACTGATAAATGTAGTTAAATCCCACCCCATCAACAATTTTTAAATTAAAAAAATTAAAATTTAAGGCACTTGAAGTTTTAATACTAGAATCATACAGATCATTGCTCAAATATTTATATTCTTCAGTAAAGTATCGGCTATTCAGGCTATAAGACCAATTTTTAAAACTTCGACTTAATACTAATGAGGCAGCATACCCTTGTTCCTCCTCTTCCTTCGCTTCACTCACTGAAAATGCAGTATCCAAGACAAAATACTTACTCACTCCTTGTGTCCATAAAAAGTCAAAGTTAATTGTTTCTTCACTATATAGAAGATCTCCCCCTAATGTGGTAGAGGAAGTAATACCTCGTCGAAAAAATACTTTTGTAAAAAAGTCACGATAATCATCATCGACATAATCATAATTATATCTCAGCTTCCCTAAGGAAATATTATATTCATTTAGTTTTGGTTTTAATAAGCGACTATTGATATAAATTGGGAAACTTTGAACAGTGCGGTTACCTAGAATATCTTCTACCACCACTTGAGCATCACCAGCCTGATTAAAAATTGCACCTGCAGGTAGGTTATAATTTCCAGGTGTAATAGAATCTCGATAAAGCCTTATCCCATTAATATATAAATCAATGGTTGAAGGTAAGCTTGCGCTGCCATTTAAAGTAGGAGTGTTCCAGTATACGAAGTCTGGCCGATCTGTATAATTGGTTCCAAAACTTAATCCTCCAAACCGGAATGAATTATTAAGCGCATTATAACGACTAGTTGTATCACCTAAAGTTAGGCTTAGAAACTTTTCAGGAAACTCAATATCTAAGGTACTATTTACCCGTAAAAACTGCTGTTCAAACTCTTCGGGATCTTTACGGTACAAAAAAGCATTTTTGAACAACCAGTAATCTTTAAATATACCAACTTCTGAAAACGTATTAAATTCCTGATCTTCTTCATCTCTATTATAAAATAAACTGTAGTTTACGAAGCCTCCAAAATTTGCTTTTTCAGGTGCTGCTACTTCCAAGTCATAAGCAGTTTCCTGGAAATAATTTGAAGGAAAATTAATTTTTATTGCTTGTAAGCTATGGTCATCTTCAAATATAACATCTGGCTGATTTAATAAACAAAAGTCTTTTTTAGTTAAATGGTGTTGAAATCCCTCAATTCGAATCCCAATTTTATTTAAAGCTTCACACTCTATAAATCTTTTTCCACCTTCTATAAAGGTAGTTGTTTCAGTATTATAATCCAGCCCATTCACCCATATATTTACAATAAAAATTTCCACATTTTCTTTCTGATCTACCTGTTGATTATCTATTGCATTTGTATTTGTTACACCCATACCACACACTATCATTATGAGAATTTTAGTAGCTTTCATAGTATTATCCTTTTACTATTTTTATTCTCTTTAGACCAGCTTTATCCTTTTACAGGAAACTCTAAGTATCCATATTCCTCAACCTTTACTTTTAATTTTAGTTCGCTATTGTTATTCTCAAAGTCACCCAAGTTATACCTAATCTTATTTCCACTTAGGATATACAAAGTCAAATCTTTTTTAAAAACTTCTTTATTTTTATTATCCAATACAACTACCTCAGTAATTTTTGCATGAGATTTTGCTGTATTATCAATATTCAAGTATGCTGAGTTATTTGTTTTTTCTAACTTTATATCAAGTTGAGGCGGCAGTTGCTCTCCAGCAAATAATGGTAATGAAAAATTAAACAAAAAGTTAATATTGGATTTATTTTCAATAGGAGTGACTTCCTTAAAAACAACTCTCCATGATTCTTGTTTTTTTAAATGTAAGGGAGGCTGGCTAAAGCCAATTCTCACAAGCTGCTTGCTTTCAGGCTTTAATTCAAATGTTTTTGGATTAAATAATAAAGTATTATCTTCTACTAAAATATCCTCTCCCTGTTCATCTTGTGTCCATTTAAATGCATTAATTTCAAAAATTTTTGAACTTGCAACCCCACTACTTTCTACACTGATAGTCGTACTTTTCTGTTTCTTAAAATCCTGAATATAAAGTTGTATAGGAGTAAATCTTATTCCTGCAAACAAAGAAGTACTTACTAAGAATAATAAAAAAAATCCTATAATTTTTTTATTCATATTTAACTCCAATTCCATGCAATATAATTTTTATTAAAATAGGAGATGCTTTCCACATCTCCTATTCATTACTTTACATAAGAAATTTTTTTCTTATTATTAGAATTTTACCGCTACAATATAGTTACCGGTATAATTTCCTGCATCTGCATTATCAATAGCGTTACTTGTTACAAGAGCTTTAACATTAAAGCGAACATCTGCATTACCAGTACTTGGTAAAGTAGAACCAGTGTAATCAGAACCTGCTCCATCTTGACGTGTAGTAACCGCAACTGGTACTGAACCTGCGCTACCCGCTAAAGTTGCTGGCGCACTAATGAGTAGGCTATAGCCTGCATTGGTACGTACATCGAAATGTCCATTTGCTGAATAATCACCACCTGGTGTGCCTGCCAATGTCATTGTGGACGTTCCAATATCTAGATCACAATGGCGATCTACTTTCAAATCGATTTTAATTTTTCCGTCACATTTATCTCCACATCCATGTTTACCCGGTTTGTGTGGTTTAGTTGGTTTAGGGCCTGGTCTTGCTTCAAGCTCATTTGCATATGCGGCTGTTGAACCAAAACCAACGCTTAATACTAATGCTGCCAGTGCTGCCTGAGTCGTTTTTTTCATGTCTTTCTCCATTCTTTTAAAAAGAATATTTTTGTTTATTTGGTCTCACGGTGAGTAAAAGACTCTTATTCTTATGAGCAAAACTACTTACCGTTTTTTTATCTTATTATCATTCGTTTGAAAACATACAAAAATAATACTATTCACAATAATATATTTATTTCGTAGGGATATTTATAAAAACATTATTAGGAGACATAAAATTATAGAGATAGCTAATTAATACCACAGTTGTTACAAATTGTTTTCAATAATTACTTAAAATTTAATATAATCTACCTCCCAATATAATTAACACAAGTAACTGAAATACAATAAATTCTTAATAAAAGTAAATTATTACTAAAAGTTTCCCAAATTACACTTCTTAACAAATTGTAGGGAAAAATCATATTTATCTCTCACTTTTTCTTATATTTTTCACACTACATCACACTTTATCTAGAATTTATTTGTTTTTATCGCGTAATCTATCTTTTAATTTCTAAGCTATTTAAAATTTCTTATTCTTGAGCTTTTAAAATCAATCCCTTTATTTAACTATATTGTGAATATTATCTTATTGTTTTAAATAATCTGTTAAGGCTCTAATTAAATCGATATTCACATGATAATTTATTTAATCTACTCCTATATTAAATAAACACCAGATAACTTAAATCCCCTGTCCATCAATATTTATTATTTAACTCCAGACCCTAAGCCTTTTACTTTTACACTTTTATTTACTCCCGCTTTAACTAGCACTCTAAAAATAATTTAAAAAAAAACTAGCTTTTTTTCATTTCTTATAACTGAAAACTTAAAATAATAAATAAAAAAACCCGCTCAATTCGAGCAGGTTTTTTTATTCAATCAGAAGATAAAAATTAATTCTTTTCTTTATCAACGATTTTGTTTGCTTGAATCCATGGCATCATTGCACGTAACTTGTTACCTGTCACTTCAATACCATGTGCAGCATTTTGACGACGGCGTGCAGTCATAGACGGATAGTTCAATGCACCTTCCTGGATGAACATCTTCGCATACTCACCCGACTGAATACGTTTAAGCGCATTACGCATTGCTTCACGAGACTGTTCGTTGATCACTTCAGTACCCGTTACATATTCACCGTACTCAGCGTTGTTAGAAACCGAGTAGTTCATATCTGCGATACCGCCTTCGAACATAAGGTCAACAATCAGCTTAAGTTCATGTAGACATTCAAAGTATGCCATTTCTGGTGCATAACCCGCTTCAACCAGAGTTTCAAAACCCATTTTAACCAGTTCAACAGCACCACCACACAGAACCGCTTGCTCACCGAACAAGTCAGTTTCAGTTTCTTCACGGAATGAAGTTTCGATAATACCTGTACGACCACCACCTACGCCTGAAGCATAAGAAAGTGCTACGTTACGCGCATTACCAGAAGCATCTTGGTGAATGGCGATAAGGTCAGGAACACCTGAACCACGTTGGTATTCAGAACGTACAGTGTGACCTGGTGCCTTAGGCGCAACCATGATTACGTCTAAATCAGCACGTGGAACCACTTGGTTATAAAGCACAGAGAAACCATGAGCGAATGCTAAAGTAGCACCTTGCTTAATGTTTGGTTCAATGACGTCACGGTAAAGTTGTGATTGGAACTCATCCGGAGTCAAGATCATCACTACGTCAGCTTGTGCTACAGCAGCAGGAACTTCAGCAACTTTAAGACCAGCATTTTCAGCTTTTTTCCAAGAAGTAGAACCTGCACGCAGACCTACAGTTACATCAACGCCAGAATCTTTCAGGTTAAGCGCGTGCGCATGGCCTTGTGAACCATAACCAATGATCGCTACTTTTTTGCTTTGGATGATAGATAAATCACAGTCTTTATCGTAAAAAATTTGCATTGCTGTCTCCACTTGAATGCTTATGCTTCCTTTGACCTCAGCCAATGATCTTATTCGTATTCATTGACTGAGATTCTCATTTCACAATGAGTAGAATATGTTAAAAATTAGATAGTTAGAACTTTTTCGCCACGCGCAATGCCAGATACACCTGAACGAACCACTTCCAGAATGGTATTTTCTGCCAAGGCATCAATAAACGCATCAACTTTTTCAGTCGTACCCGCCACTTGAATGGTATAGGTCGTTGGTGTGACATCGACCACCTGACCACGGAAAATATCAGCTGTACGCTTGATTTCGTCACGCGATGAACCCAGTGCTTTGACTTTAATCAGCATGAGTTCACGTTCGATGTGTGCACCTTCAGACAGGTCTACAACTTTAACCACCTCAACCAGCTTGTTCAGCTGCTTGGTAATTTGTTCAATCTTGTGGTCATCACCATATGTAGTGAGCGTTAGACGTGAAAGCGTTGGATCTTCAGTCGGTGCCACATTCAAGGTTTCAATGTTATAGCCGCGCTGAGAAAACAGGCCAACCAAACGTGAAAGTGCGCCCGCTTCGTTCTCTACGAGTACAGAGATAATATGTCTCATGACGTGCGCTCCCCTTTTGATAACCACATATCTTGCATCGACTGACCCGCAACCAACATCGGATAGACGTGTTCACTACGGTCAACCATTACGTTAATAAATACGCATTTGTCGTTAATTGCCATGGCTTCAGCAAGCTTCGATTCAAGCTCATCTGCATGATCAATTTGAATCCCGACATGGCCATAAGCTTCCATTAACTTGGCAAAGTCAGGCAAAGACTCTACATAGGAGCTGGAATGACGACCTTCATAGTTCATATCCTGCCACTGCTTCACCATACCCAAGGCACGGTTGTTCAGACATAAAATCTTCACGTTCAGCCCATACTGCTTACAGGTTGAAAGCTCCTGGATACACATCTGAATAGAGGCTTCACCCGTAATACACACCACTTGCTGATCCGGGAATGCAAGCTTTGCAGCCATCGCATAAGGAAGACCAACACCCATGGTGCCCAAGCCGCCTGAATTGATCCATTGACGTGGACGCTTGTAGCGGTAGTGCAATGCACCAAACATCTGGTGCTGACCAACGTCAGAGGTAATGATCGCTTCACCGTTGGTGATCTTGTCTAAAGCACGTACCACCTGTTGCGGTTTCATCGAACCATCAGTCGGTACATCAAACTTCAGGCAGTTGACCTGGCGCCACTCATCAATCTGTTTCCACCATGCCGCAATTGCTTCAGGATTTGGCTTGGAAACATTCATCTGTTTCAACTGGTTCAACATTTCTGTCAATACCGGCTCTACCGCACCCACGATTGGAATATGGGCCATGATAGTTTTTGAAATAGTCGCCGGGTCAATATCAATATGAATGACTTTGGCATTTGGACAGAACTTCGCCGGGTTATTGGTTACACGGTCATCGAAACGCGCACCCACACACAGAATCACGTCTGCATTATGCATGGTCATGTTCGCTTCATAAGTTCCGTGCATCCCGAGCATGCCGACAAACTGTGGATCATCGCCAGGGAAAGCCCCTAAGCCCATCAGCGTATTCGTGACCGGGAAGCCCAGCAAATGGGCAAGTTCAGTCAATTGCGCCGAAGCATTGCCCTGAACCACGCCTCCACCCGAGTAAATAATCGGGCGTTTAGCATGAAGCAGCTCGTCAATCGCTTTACGGATTTGTCCGGTATGACCGCGATAAGGCGGCTGATACGAACGCATCTTCACTTTTTCAGGATATTCGTAAGCAAATTTCTCCGCGGGATTGGTCGCATCTTTTGGAATATCTACAACCACTGGACCTGGACGGCCACTCGCTGCGATATAAAATGCTTTTTTGATAATCGCAGGAATTTCGCTTGCATGGCGTACCTGAAAGCTGTGCTTCACGATCGGACGGGAAATACCCACCATATCGGTTTCCTGGAAAGCATCTTCACCGATGAGATGGCTTGCAACCTGACCCGACAAAATCACCATTGGGATTGAGTCCATATAGGCTGTTGCAATTGGTGTGACGGTATTGGTTGCACCTGGGCCTGAAGTGACCAGCACTACACCTGTTTTACCCGTTACGCGCGAGTAAGCATCGGCCATGTGACCGGCAGCCTGTTCATGACGTACGAGATAATGATTGACTTTTTCCTGTTGAAAGAGCGCATCGTAAATATGCAGTACTGCGCCGCCTGGGTATCCAAAAACATGTTCAACGCCTTCATCCGCTAATGCGCGAACAAGCATTTCACCACCAGATAAAAGTTCCAACGTGATTCACCCTAATATTATTCACTGCACAAATGGGAGGCATTTGCAGTGTTTCATTTGTTAACTGTCTGCACTGTTATAGCACACAAATTTCATAGTTTTCATAGCAATAGGAAAAAAATCTGATCTTCTTGCTGTTCGAGCAATACAAGATCTAAAACATGTTGGGGTAAACATATTTTGTTGGCTTTGTTCAATTTCTCGGCTAGAAAAATTGCCCATTGCATGACATGACACTTATTCGAAGGGTGATCGATTTAAGGCATATAAAACTATTGCAGCATTCTTGTGTTTTCAGACTCTAAAGTCAAGTTTTAAACACGCTCTCTCTTCCTACTTTTTGACCTGATTTGCTGGTTTTACGTACAATTTAGTCTTGGATTTTTTGTACAGTTCTTACCGATCTAGAAAATATTTATCATTTTCATATTGTTATCTCTTTAATTTTATAAATTTTTAATATGCATTACATAAGAAAAAAGAATGAATTTTTATCTAATTGAATATCATTTTTTATAGATAAACTTTATCTCCTGACTTTTTTCGGTCTTAAAACTTTCTTTTTATTTTTTAATATTACACAATAAATCCAATGACAGCTCCCCCCCTTTCTAGAGCAGAAACCATTCAAATAACTCTATTTTTTAAGGATATATAACAAATGAAAAGCGCTTTCCTGAAATTAGGTAGTTGTGTTGGTATATTACTCTTTAGTATGACTAGCCATGTTTCTGCAACGGAATACTATAAATGGGTAGACGCCAAAGGCACCACCCACTACACCAAAACGCCGCCACCAAAGTCTTCTAAAAAAGTTAAAACGGTCACCACTTATGGCTGGACCAATTCAGCAACAACGCCTTCAGAAACTGGTCAAAATGCGGTTCAGCCTGAAAATGGTCATCCAGCGCATGGTCGCCCAAATCCGGCTGGGACTGAAAATGACCAGCAACAGCGCGAAGCCAATGAAGCCTTGGAGCGTGGTCAGTCCGAACGTCCATCAGTCTAAGACTCCCTGAAATACCGATTTAGATTTTTCCTGCAGAAACCCGTGCGCAAAATTCACTTTTAGGTGCATTTTGCGCTATGCTGTGCGTTAAATTTTTTAACCATTCTCTTGTATTACGTATATGACTACTCACATTGACCCTGAATATCAAGCCAGTGCGATTGAGCCTCAAGTCCAGCAGGATTGGGAATCTCGCAAAGCCTTTAAAGTTGCCGACACTGTAGAAGGTCCGCGTCGTTATATCCTCTCGATGTTCCCTTACCCGAGTGGCAAGCTGCATATGGGTCATGTGCGTAACTATACGATTGGCGACGTGATCAGCCGTTTTCACCGTTTAAAAGGTGAAACTGTCCTGCAACCAATGGGTTGGGATGCTTTTGGTCTACCTGCTGAAAACGCAGCCATTGCTCATCAGGTGGCTCCGGCAAAATGGACTTTTGAAAATATTGCCTACATGCGTGACCAGTTGAAAAAACTCGGTCTAGCTGTAGATTGGGATCGCGAATTTGCGACCTGTACCCCAGAATACTATCGCTGGGAACAATGGTTATTTGTTCAGCTGTATAAAAAAGGTCTGATTTACCGCAAACTTTCCACTGTGAATTGGGATCCGGTAGACCAGACAGTACTGGCAAATGAGCAGGTGGAAAATGGTCGTGGCTGGCGTTCAGGTGCATTGGTCGAAAAGCGTGATATTCCAATGTATTACTTCCGCATTACCGATTATGCACAAGAATTATTAGATGATCTAGATACATTAAAAGACGGCTGGCCACAACAAGTACTGACCATGCAGCGCAACTGGATTGGTCGCTCACAAGGGATGGATATCACCTTCCCTTCAGCAAATCCTGAGGTTTATGCCAATGGCTTAACGGTATTTACCACCCGTGCCGATACCTTAATGGGCGTGACTTATGTGGCAGTTGCCGCAGAACATCCGATGGCATTAAAAGCAGCTGAAAACAATCCTGAACTTGCTGCATTTATTGAAGAATGCCGTATGGGCTCAGTGGCTGAAGCCGATCTGGCCGTGGCTGAGAAAAAAGGGATGGCAACCGGTCTTTCAGTCAAACATCCGGTGACTGGTGAAGATATTCCAGTCTGGATTGCCAACTATGTATTGATGTCATACGGTTCAGGTGCGGTGATGGCCGTACCTGCACACGACGAACGTGACTTTGAATTTGCCAACAAATATGGCTTGACCATCAAACAGGTCATTGATGCCAAAGGTGCAGAAGACACAGACTTTGATGCGACAGAGTGGCAAGAGTGGTACGGCTCTAAAGCAGGCAAACTGGTCAATTCAGGCGAGTTTGATGGTCTGGATTTCCAGGGTGCATACGATGCATTCCTTGCTAAATTAGAACCAACAGGCCTGGCAAGTTCTAAAGTTCAATTCCGTTTACGTGATTGGGGCGTGTCTCGTCAACGTTACTGGGGTTGTCCAATTCCAATGATTAACTGTGACACATGCGGTCAGGTACCAGTACCTGAAGAACAGCTTCCAGTTGTGCTTCCAACCGATGTGGTTCCAGATGGTTCAGGTAACCCGCTGAACAAAATGCCTGAGTTCTATGAAACCACTTGTCCATGTTGTGGTGGCGACGCACGTCGTGAAACCGATACTCTGGACACCTTTGTAGAATCATCTTGGTACTATGCGCGTTACGCATCTCCTGATTTTACCGAGGGCCTGGTCAAACCTGAAGCCAGCCAAACCTGGTTACCAGTGAACCAATATATTGGTGGTGTTGAGCATGCGATTCTGCACTTGTTATATGCACGCTTCTTCCACAAACTGATGCGTGATGAAGGTGTGGTACAAGGTAACGAACCATTCACCAACTTGCTTACCCAGGGTATGGTCCTTGCAGACACATACTATCGTGAGGCTGAGTCAGGTAAAAAAACCTGGTTCAATCCAGCCGACATCGATCTTGAACGTGATGAGAAAGGCCGCATCATTTCTGCAAAATATCAGGGCGATGGTCAAGATGTCATTGTCGGTGGTCAGGAAAAAATGTCGAAATCGAAAAACAACGGTATCGACCCGCAAGCGATTATTGACCAGTACGGCGCAGATACCGCACGTGTATTCATGATGTTTGCTGCGCCACCGGATCAATCTCTGGAATGGTCAGATGCCGGTGTTGAAGGCGCTAACCGCTTCCTGAAACGTGTATGGCGTTTGGCTGCAGGCTTCCTGGAAAAAAGCAATTCTGCGTCTGTTATCGATACAGCAAAACTTTCAACCGCGGCACAAGACCTGCGTCGTAAAACGCACGAAACTATCCAAAAAGTGGGTGATGACATTGAACGCCGTCACGCCTTTAACACGGCCATTGCTGCCATGATGGAACTGTTAAACGCGAATAATAAGTTTGAAGCCAAAGATGACAATGACGTGGCGGTTGCACGTGAATCCATTACCACCCTTCTTACCTTATTGGCTCCGTTTGCACCGCATTTAAGCCAAACTTTATTGGCTAAGTTTGGGATTGAATTGAACTCAACCCTATTCCCGCAAGTGGATGAGTCTGCTTTAACCCGCAATACTCAAACCATTGTGGTTCAAGTCAACGGCAAACTGCGTGGCAAACTTGAAATAGCGGTGGATGCTTCTAAAGATGAGGTTCTGGCACAAGCCAAAGCCTTGCCGGAAGTACAGCAATTCTTGACAGGGCCAACCAAGAAAGAAATTGTGGTACCAAATAAACTGGTGAACCTGGTGGTTTAAAAATCTACCGCTCCCTGGCCCTTTCCTTTTAGGAAAGGGCCAATCCCTTCTTTCTCTGGGAGAAGGTTAGGATGAGGGGACAAAAGGATTTCACAATTCCCAAACAAAGCCCGTTGCCAGCCAACGGGCTTTGACTTTACAATCCGTTTCAGGATTTCAAATATTTTCCGCAGGGAAGAATAGAGGACAAAATATGCATTTGGGCAAACGTTTAGCAGCAATTGTTTTAACTTGTGGTCTAAGTGCAGGCTTGGCGGGCTGTGACTTTCATTTAAAAGGAACTACTCCGAATTCCGCGCCACTGGCTTACTCCACCATGAGCCTCTCCTTACCTGCCCATACTGAAGAACTTCAGGAAAAGCTTGCAGTCTATCTGGGTGCCGCTGGTATACAGCTAAACAAGGCTCCTAATGCTTATGTATTGCATATATTGGACTATACGCCGCGCCGCTTGGAGTTAAATGGCAAGCTAGTAGAGACCTTGTTACGTTTGAATGTGACTTTCCGTATAGAAGATGCGCAAGGCAAGCCGATTACCGAAGCACGTACGGTGGTAGCAACCCGTACTTATCAATATAATATTGAAACCGTAAATACCGATGACCAGGAACAAAAGTTCTTAAATCAGGTCCTTATTGATGATATTGCCCAGCAGATTGCGCGCCAGATTTCTTCAAATCGGTTACCGCTGGTTAAAGATCGTCCTTCAACTCCGGCTACCCCATAAGATTAAGCGATGAAACTTGACTATCTCCAGGCCCTCAAACGTATTGATGATGCTCGCGGAGCCTGGATATTGCATGGTCAGGAGCCCCTGCTGGAACAGAACCTGCTTGATGCCTTTCGTGCCAGCTGGCAAAAACAGGACATTGAGCGTCAGCGTTATGATATCAGTTCAGTAGCTGACTGGAAAAATGTCTTTAATGCCTTAAATAGTCTGTCTCTTTTTTCCACGCAACTTGCTGTGGAAGTGCATGGCAATATCAAGCCTGATGCGAGTGCTCTTAAATTACTGAAAAGCTATTTGCAGCATAATGAGCACAACCTGCTGTTGGTGGTTATGCCCAAGCAGGACAGTAACAGCCTGAAATCCAGTTTCTTTCAACTGATTGATGCCAATGGGGTGAATGTTTCACTTTCGGCCAATTATCCCAAAGATCGTCAACAAATTTTGGGAGTAGAAGCGCAAAAGCTGGGCATTCAACTGGCAAATGATGCATGGCAATGGCTGGAGCAGCATCACGAGCATAACCTGCTGGCTGCAAAAAACAGCCTGATGCGGGTCAGTGACACTTTTCCTGAAGTTGATCTGATTCAGATTGATCATCTATATGCCTGCCTGCAAGACCAGTCACGCTATAGTACTTATGATTTAAGTGATGCCTTGCTAAAAGGAGACTTGGCTCAATCGGTAAAAATTTTTCAATATTTAACAGCCTCGGGTGAACCGATAAGCCTGATCTTGTGGAGTATCAGCAAGGAAATGCGTTTGTTGATGCAACTGTTTGAACAACCACAAAATGCTTTGCAACTCGGTATCTGGAAAACCAAGGTAAGTCTATATCAGCAGGCCTTACGTCGCCTCAGTCCACAGGCTTTTTTGGTCTGGCCGCAACTCTTGATCAGCATTGATGCTGCCATTAAAGGGATGTCCAGAGAAAATCCTGAACATCTCATCTTACAGGCCATTGCTGCCATGTGTGGTAAAGACTTATTTTTATCACCCAGCGCTTAACTAAAAAAACGTGCAAACCAGCCTTTGCCTTTTTTCTCTTCCTGTTTACGTAGATAGCTCAACATATTGTCGCGCACTGCATCAACATAGTCCTGATCATCATGTTGAATATGGTTGATCAACCATTTAGACAAGAGGCGATACAAATCTTTTTCAATTGACTCACCCTTCTCAAATTTCAGACGATAATCATTTAATCGTTTAACGAATAATTCATGTATTCCGCGATGAGACGGCAAATATTGATAACTGACTTGTTCAAGTAAATTTTCTTCAAAGCTAAAATGCGACTGGGTATAGTCAATTAAGTCATCCAACACCTCTTTGATTTTATCGCGCTCCCCCGTGCTTTTTACCTGTTCCAAAGTATTAATATAAGTAAGCGTCCGCTGAATCCCATACCAATTTTTAATTCGATTTAGGTTTCCAGCAGTGTGGCAGTAACTCTTCAATCTGGGTCACTTTATGTGTCGGCAGCCTTTTCAGCACATCACTTAAATAGGCATACGGATCCAAGCCATTCAGCTTTGCTGACTGGATTAAAGTCATGATATTCGCCGCTCGCTGGCCGCTGCGCAGCGAGCCAGCAAACAGCCAGTTCTTGCGCCCTAAGGCCCAAGGTCGCATTTGATTCTCTACCCAATTATTGCAAATCGGTAGATTGCCATCATCCAAATAGCGGCTTAAAGCTGGCCAACGCTTCAGAGTGTAATTGATGGCCTTGGCGGTGGGAGAACTCGATGGCACCGTCAGATGATGTTGGTTGAGCCATTCATATAGTTGTTGCATCACTGGTTGACTATGCTGTTGTCGGTATTCGCGGCGGTCTTCCGCTGTACCATCGGTCTTTTTCCTGAGCTCTGCTTCTATCGCATACAGTTTCTGAATCAGCACTAATGCCTGTTCAGCGACCTGACTTTTCCCAGTTACATGCAGTTCATGGAATTTACGACGTGCATGGGCCATGCAGCCCACCTCAATGACCTGGCCTGATTTAAAGCGTGCTTTATAACCACTGTAATCATCACAGACTAGATAACCCTGCCAGCCTTTCAAGAACTCTGCAGCATGCTGGCCTGAACGACTATCCTGAAAGTCATAGATCACCGCCTGAACTGGATTGTACTGTGTAGTGGCATAGGCCCAGACATAACCTTTCTTCGGTTTTTTATCATTCTCACCCATCCGCATGATGGTGACCGGTGTTTCATCTGCATGCAGCACCTGCTGTTGTAGTACCACCTCTTTTAAGGCATTGGCCAGAGGCTCCAGTTCTACACCGCAGCGACCTATCCAGTCAGATAACGTTGATCTAGAAAGCTCGATTCCCGCCCGCTGATAGATCAGACGCTGACGGTACAGCGGTAAATGATCGGCATACTTCGATACCAGCACATGGCTGAGCAGTTCAGGTGAAGCAATGCCTTTATCAATCACATAGGCAGGCATCGCTTGCTGAGTCAGGGTGTCACACTGATCACAGACCCATTTGCCACGGACATGCTGTTCCTTGTAGAACTGTGCCGGTCTGAAATGCAGTTTTTCACTGATATCTTCGCCGATACGACGTAACTGGCAGCCACAACTGCATTGGGTTGATGCAGGTTCATGCTCAATACGGATGGTGTGTAGATGATCGGGCAGCAGTCGACGTTTAGGTTTATTTGCTTTGGCTTTGTGTGTCGCTGCATCGGTTTTATCTGCATTCAGCCGTTCCAGTTCCAGATCAACGGCTGCAATATCTTCTTCGACCGCTTCATCCCAAAGATGGATTTGTTTTGCAGTGAGATGTTCGTTTTTACTGCCGAATTTGTGCTGTTTAAATAGTGCGAGTTCATGCTCGTATTTTTGATTGAGAATAGAAAGATGTTGAACTTTAGAATCTAATTGCTGATTGGTGACTTCAAGATGTTGAACTCTGGCATCTAATTGCTGGTTTGATTGTGCTAGAGACTGATGCTGCAGCGCCAACTGCCTGGTGAATTCCAGCAGTTGTTCATGGGTCAGTTGGCTTAAGTCAGGCAGCGTATTCATGACCGCAGTATGCCTGAGGTCATGAGAAGAATGAAATAGAACGTTTGGAGAATAGCAGAATGGAACAGCCTGGTTTAAAGCATCGTCACCACCTGCTGTCGTCCAATGCGCTGCCAGGGCAAACCTTGGATCAGTGCCTGTAACTGTTCCGGGCTGAGGGCCACGCTTTCACCTTGGTGAACTTGAGCCCAGTGAAATTTGCCCTGTTCCAGCCGCCTGGCACACAGCCAGATGCCCAATCCATCATGTACCAGTACTTTCATGCGATGGCCACGTTTATTACAGAACAGGTAAGCACAATGCGGTTTGATGTAGCCAAAGGCTCTCACCACCTGAGCCATGGTCGTATCCATACCTGCACGCATGTCCATGGGCTGAGTAGACAACCAGATTTCATCAATGCGGATCATGTTGCAAGTGCCTTGAGTAATTCTGCCAAGGCAGGTATTTCTGATGTCTGCCATTTTAGCTGAATATCATTATTCGTATGAGGCACGGTGATACACAACGTGATCCTCTCATCAATAGGTTGGCTGATTGCAGCAGTGTAAGGCAAAGCAATAAATGCTGGATTCACATGAGTAGGATCCTGCACGGCACCCTCATGATGGCTGAAGATCCTGATCCAACGACTGACAAGGTTGGCATTAATACTATGTTGCAGTGCGACCGAAGCGATCGAGGTATTAGGATTTTTGCAGGCATTGACAATACTGAGTTTGAATTCTTTGCTGTATGTTCTGCGTTTTTTAGCAACAGGAGGTGTTGCTGAATATATATCCATGTTCATGGATTAAGTCCCCACTTGTTTTTAGGTGGGAACTAAATTAAGGCTTATAGGATCGCTTGGTAAGGCTGTGTTAGCCGGATGCTTACTAATATAATCTAAAATTTGACGGTGCTGATTATCAATCACCTCAATTCCAATATTATAGTTTTCATTCCATTCCATTTGTGAACCCCATCGATTTCCTTAGTAAAGTCGTATTTTTTTTACACAAAAACGTCCATATCATCTTTCTACAATAAAGACATATTTTTTTTATGGAATTAGATATTACAAGCTTTATTTAGTTAAATCTATATGTAAAACATAGATATTTTAGTTTTTAATACTTAGTCTTTAGTCTAAAATATTGACTAACAATTAAGCAGACCAGAGACAAGGTGGACTTATCTTTACAACAAAGATCACTTTAAAAATCTCAGTTATTTTTTTATACATAAGCTTAACTTAGCGCGATTTCAGTTTTTTTAGTCAGGGCACAGCTTTCCCCAGCCTAAGCCTCATTTTATAAAATAAGCCTGAAACCAAGCTGGTCAACCACCTCATGTTTAGACCAGCAAGACTCAAGTAAGTTCTTCCAATGATGAGTTGGGCTGATCAATAAATTCTATAAAAAATTTAAGTTTTTATTTATTGTTGTACCCAGCAGTAATAGAAAATAATTCTCATTATAAATTAAAAAGTTCACGATTTATCCTAGTTTCTCTTTTATAATCGGCCCTTATCTTCTGACCAGAATCTGTGTTTATCATGCCAAAAATAAAACCAACAAAACTGATCATGGCAGCAGTGATTGCCATTGTACTTATTACCGCTGGATGGTACTTCCTGAAACCCAAAGAACAGCCGCCACAATTTATTACTGCGGAAGCAAGTATTGGCGATATTGAAAACTCGGTACTGGCAACCGGGGTACTTGAAGCCACGAAAATGGTCAGTGTGGGTGCTCAGGTATCCGGTCAGGTTAAAAAAATGTATGTACAACTGGGTGATCAGGTCAAACAGGGGCAGCTGATTGCACAGATTGATTCAGTGCGTCAGGAGAATGATTTAAAAACAGCTGAAGCAAGCATTAAAAACCAGATGGCACAGCTTGCTGTAAAACAGGCCAATCTGGCCAAGGTTGAGGCTGAATATCGCCGTCAGGACATCATGTATGCACAGGATGCGACCTCACGTGCAGAGTATGAAGCGGCTCTGGCCAGTTATAAAATCGCACAGGCAGATATTAAGGCCATCAATGCCCAGATTGAACAGTCGCGTTTGACCTTGGCCACCGCCAAAGAAGATTTGGGCTATACCCAGATTGTCGCGCCGATGGATGGCACTATTGTGGCGATTGTGACTGAGGAAGGTCAAACGGTAAACGCCAATCAGAGCGCACCGACCATTGTCAAACTCGCGCAACTCGACACCATGACCATTAAAGCCGAAATTTCTGAAGCTGATGTCATGAAAGTCCAGGAAGGTCAAAGGGTGTATTTCACCACTTTGGGAAATAGTGACAAGAAAATTTATGCGCAATTGCGTCAGGTCGAGCCTGCTCCCAATTCAATTAATACCGAATCCAATAACAGCACAGGCTCTTCTTCAAGTACGGCGGTCTATTATAATGCCTTGTTTGACGTTCCCAATGAAGACGGCAAACTGCGTATTGATATGACGGCGCAAGTGTATATTGTGCTGGATGAAGCACAAAATGTCTTGACCATTCCGGCAGCTGCGATTCAAAGCTCGAACCGTCCCCAGCGCCAGAAGCGTGGTGAAGGCAGTCGTAACACCGAAGGTCTAGCTGCACCTACCGAAGCCCAGGACAAATCACGTGATGCAACAGGTGAACGCCCTGCCCGTTTGCAGCTCTCTGATGCTGAGCTTGCCCTGATTGAACAAGGCAAGGCACAGCGTGCCATGGTGCGTGTTTTACAGGCAGATGGTACAGCGAAACTTACCCCTGTGCTGATTGGCCTGAATAACCGAGTCACGGCCCAAGTTCTGAAAGGTTTGAAACGTGGCGATCAGGTGGTCATTGCCGACGGTTCTGACACCTCCAATGACAGTGCAAAACGTGGCAGCCGTGGCCCAATGAGAATGTAAGCATGAATCAACAACAGCAACCTCTGCTTGAGGTCAAGAATCTGGTTCGTGAATTCCCTGCGGGTGAAAGCACGGTCCAGATTTTAAAAGGGGTCAATCTGGAGATTTATCCGGGTGAACTGGTGGCGATTGTGGGCCAGTCCGGTTCCGGCAAATCGACGCTGATGAATATTCTCGGCTGTCTGGATCAACCGACTTCGGGCAGCTATAAAGTCAAGGGCCGGGAAACTCGCAAGCTCGAAGCGGATGAACTGGCCCAGCTGCGTCGTGAATATTTTGGCTTTATTTTCCAGCGTTATCATCTGCTGGGAGATTTAAATGCCGCAGGCAATGTCGAAGTGCCGGCCATTTATGCCGGTGCAGATTCCAGTAAGCGTCATGAACGTGCAGCGAAATTGCTGACAGATCTGGGGCTGGGTGAAAAAACCCAGAACCGCCCTAGTCAGCTTTCCGGTGGTCAGCAGCAGCGGGTTTCAATTGCCCGGGCTTTGATGAACGGCGGCGATGTCATTCTTGCCGATGAGCCTACCGGTGCACTCGACAAGAATAGCGGTATTGAAGTCATGCGTATTCTGCGTGAACTGAATGCCAAAGGTCATACCATTATTCTGGTCACGCATGACCATAACGTGGCCAAAAATGCGACGCGTATTATCGAGATTTCAGACGGCAATATCATTTCGGATCAGCCAAATGTGCCTGAAATTGATGATGGCTTTGAAAAACAACGTCTGGTCTATAATGAACAAAAGAAAATTTCCAGCTGGCGCTCGGCCGTAGACCGTCTTGGCGAAGCCTTCCGCATGGCTTTGCTGGCAATGAATGCACACCGCATGCGAACTTTCCTGACCATGCTGGGAATTATTATCGGAATTGCCTCGGTTGTCTCGGTCGTCGCGCTCGGGAACGGTTCACAGAAACAGATTCTGGAAAATATCAGCAGCCTGGGAACCAATACCATTACCGTGTTTCAGGGGCGAGGCTTTGGAGACAATTCCAGATCTTCCCAAGTCAAAACCTTGATTCCGGCGGATGCAGACGCTTTGGCAGAGCAGCCCTATGTGGATGGCGTCAGCCCCTCCGTCAACAGCAATGTGACCGCACGTTATAAAGAAACTGAAGCTTCGATCACTGTGAATGGTGTGGGCGAAGACTTCTTCTATGTACGCGGGATGAGCTTTAAATCTGGTCAGCCTTTTGATCATGAAAGTGTGGTCGAGCAGGCCCAGGACGTGGTAATTGATACCAATACCCAAAATACCTTCTTTAAAGATGGAAGTAACCCGATTGGTCAGGTGCTGCTCTTGGGCAGCGTGCCCAGCCGGATTATTGGCGTAATTGATGCGCAAAAAGGCATGATGGGCAATAATGACACACTAAATGTCTACCTGCCTTACTCCACCGTCATGAGCCGTATGCTCGGTCAGTCCAATGTGCGTCAGATTATTGTACGGATTAAGGATGAATATCCGAGCGCAGCTGCTGAAAATGCCATCCTGAGCCTGCTGGTTCAACGTCATGGTGCGCAGGATGTATTTACCCAAAATGCGGACAGTATCCGTGAAACCATTCAGCAAACCACGCAGACCATGACCTTGCTAATCTCAGCAATTGCCGTGATTTCACTGGTGGTGGGCGGAATTGGGGTCATGAACATCATGCTGGTTTCAGTCACCGAACGGACTCAGGAAATTGGGGTGCGTATGGCCGTCGGAGCACGTCAAAGTGATATTTTGCAGCAATTCCTGATTGAAGCCGTCTTGGTCTGTATTCTGGGCGGGATTTTGGGGGTACTTTTATCGCTGGGAATCGGTCAACTGATTACCCATTTTGCCGGAGATACTTTCCAGATGGCTTATTCGACCACCTCGATTGTCGCCGCCTTTGTCTGCTCCAGCCTGATTGGTATTGTGTTCGGCTTTATTCCGGCACGTAATGCGGCCCGTCTTAATCCAGTTGATGCACTTTCTCGAGAATAAGGAATCTGATATGCACCTGACTCTTACCAAACTGGCCAGTGCCCTGATTCTAGGAAGTTCACTGGTCGGCTGTGCCGCAGTAGTAAAAACACCGTATAAGCAACCTGCCGTTGAATTGCCGAACGGCTTTCAAAACAGTAAGGCCTTAAGCCAGCACATCCATGCCGACGTTCTGGCGGATCAATGGTGGACTTTATTTAAAGATCCACAATTGAACGATCTGGTCAATGCAGTGCTGGCAGCCAATAGCGATTTGGCAGTGGCCGGTATCAACTTACAGCAGGCCCGCATTCAGGCCAGACAGACTCAAAGCCAGCAAGGTCTCCGGATTGGAGATGCGCGAATTTCGACTGGACATCAATTTAGTCTGGAGGGTGATGGTGATCGCTCAACCGGTATTTCACTAGGCTACCCGGCCCTGAGCTATGAACTGGACCTGTTTGGCAAACTCGCCAACCAGACCGAAGCCGCACGCTGGGAAGCCTTGGCATCTGAAGAGGACTTGCAGGCCACAGCGCAAAGTCTGATTGGAACCACGGCACAACTGTACTGGCAGCTGGCCTATCTGAATGAACGGCATGCTGTGGTACAACAAAATCTGGCCACTGCACAGCGTACTTCAGATCTGGTCAAAGTCCAGTATCGTGCCGGTGCCGTATCGGGTCTGGAACTGACACAGGCAGAACAGGCCATTCAAAGCCAGCAAGCCACTTTAAGCCAGATTGAACAGCAACGCGTGGAAACCCGTACCAGTCTGGCCGTGCTGCTTAATATGCCGGTACAGCAGCTCAGCCTGCAAGAACCGAGCCGCCTGCCAAATATACAGTTACCTGATATTGAAGCAGGACTGCCAGCCAGCCTGTTATCCCGTCGTCCTGATCTGCGAGCCACCGAGCTGCGTTTACGCAAAGCGCTGGCCAACAAAGATGCCAACCGGGCCAGCTATTATCCATCGATCAGCTTGACCGGCAGTCTAAGTACAGGAGTGGGCGTAGGGAGTAGCAGCTCACTCTCCAGCGCCCTGAAAAATCCGGTTGCCACTTTGGGTGCCGGTCTGACCCTGCCGTTTCTGCAATGGAATGACATGAAACGTGATTTACAGGTCAATGAACTGGAATATGAAAAAGCGATTCTGCAATACCGTCAAACCCTGTATGAGGCTTTTGCCGATGTGGAAAATGCCCTGTCCAATCGTACTGAGCTGACCAAACAGGTCGCGTTACAACAACGTAATGTCGAACTGGCAGAACGTACAGAACGTCTGACGGAAGTGCGTTATCGAAATGGAGCAGTGGCCTTAAAGAATCTGCTAGATGCACAAGAAACCACACGCAACGCGCGCCTGTCTTTGGTACAGACCCGACAAAGCCAATACAATGCTTATGTAACCTTGATGCAAGCTTTAGGTGGCAGCCCGATCAGGCAAATACCTTAAAGCATTTTTCCTATAAAAAACCGCTGTTTAGACAGCGGTTTTTTTGCGTTGCTTAGCCGACATGCAGATAAGCATTAATATGCTTGAGCAGCTCACTTGAGGACTGATGTCCCAACAGGCTGGCTTTTTCCAGCCATTCGCGTGCCGTGGCAATATCACGTTCCACACCAACTCCTTTGGTATATAAACGTCCCAGATGACCATAAGCATCTGCATTTACCTGCGCCGCGGCCTGACGATAATAAGCCATAGCCTGATCCAAATCCGGGGTGACGCCTACTCCCTGCTCCATCGCCTCTCCCAGCGCATTTAACGCCAAGGCATTGTGCTGGCTGGCAGCCTGCTGAAGATACTTCAGTCCTGTGGCCAGATCTTGCTCTACCATCTTGCCTTGCAGATACATCAAGCCCAATTCTGCCTGAGCTTGTACATGACCCAGCTGAGCGGCCTGATGGAGATAACGTTTGGCCAATTCGTCATGGAGCTCAAAGACCGGATGAAGCCCCGCATAAGCCTGATACAGAAACCAGGCTGCTTCCGCAGAACCTTGGGCAACTGCCTGATTCAGATATTGCACGGCCTTTTCTCGTGTCGGAAGCGGATATTCCGGCTGGCTATAAAAACGTCCGACCATATAAACCAAACTCGCTTCTGATTCAGCCTTGAGCTGCTCCTGCTGGGCAACTGCTTGAATCATCCGGGTGGCTTTGGCGGTATCTTTGGCAACACCGACTCCGTTTAAATAGCAGAGTGCCTGCCCCATCTGGTTAAAATTATCATCAGGCTTCATTGCTGCTGCACTTTGATAAAGCAGGAAAGCTTTTTCCGGCTCATGGGCAACTAGATAAGATTCAAAATATAGTGCCGCAATCAGATTAAGTGCCTGCGGATGCTGGCTCTGAGCTGCTTCAGACCAGTAACGAAAAGCCATGGTCTGATTTTTATCGACATACCAGCCATGAAAATAGGCCAGACCGATTAAGGTTTTAGCCTGGGCATCTGTATGTTCTCTGGACTGCTGCAACAGATGCTGAAACACCCGTTGACGCTGGTCAGTATCAATCCAGCCCAATAAAACACCAGCATAATAATCATACAACCCGCTCTGGTCGCCTAAATGAATACAGCGCTTAATAAAATACAGCGCCTGTTTGTGGTCCTGCGGTAAAATTTTGCCGCGCGCATACGCATCAGCAATCTGCTGATTAGCCATCAGATGATCCTGCTGTGCGGCCAGAAACAGGTAATGCATGCCTAAACTCAGGTCCTGCTGAGCGCCCTCTGCCAGATAGTGCTGTGCCAGCTGATACTGTGAATTGGCATGGCCCTGTCTGGCATGTTGAAGCAAAAGTTGCAGCCGCTGCTGTTCTGCTGCACCATGGTCAGTTTCAGTCAGCGCGCTCATACGATACTGGGCATCCAGATGACCACGAGCCACCGCATGCCGATACCAGTACAAGGCTTTTTCAGGATCATTCACATGCTGAGGATGACCATCGTACATCTGGCCCAAATGATAGGCAGCTTCTTCACTTCCCAAACTGAAAGCTTTTTCAAACAAGCTGATGGCTTTTTCTGAATTCTGCTCACGCCCCTGCGCCTTTAAATGCATCAAGGCCATACCGACATAGGCCTGCGGCCATTCCTGCTGCTGTGCCAGGCTCTGATAAATCTGATAGGCACGTTCATGGTCCGGATGATCAGGATCAGCAGCTAAACGTGCCGCATGCTTGAGCTGGGCGTCCATCTGCTCAATCCATAAATCATGCTGCACAGCCTTGGCCTGATCACGTTGGACCGGATCAGGACGCTTCCACATCCAGAAGGCTAAAGCAGCAATCCCCAAAATCAGCACTAGCAAAAACCACATAGTTGCTCCAAGACATTGTTTTTGTTATGTGTATAAAATCATTATTGTAAATTTAACATAAACTACAGCCTAGGCTCTGTGTTTTTTAAGTGGCCTAATCAGGCTTTACTGCGCTTCGCATCAAGTTTTTTCAGTACTTCTGAGACGGCGATCATGGCAAAGCTGGAGGTCACCACAACAGCTGAGCCATAACCCCCACAGCGCAGACCAGCACTGGCACATACCTCGGCACCTGAGAATGGATTATCAATTGAATAGACACAGGTGATGCCAAATTTTTCTTTAGGCTTTTTACAGATACCTTTGGCACGTAATTGGGTACGTAATTTGGCCAGCATCGGATCCTGTTCGGTCCTGGACAAATCAGCCACGCGAATTTTTAAAGGATCTAATTTCCCGCCGGCACCGCCAGAAACAATTAAAGGTAGCTTGTTAAAACGGCAATGCAGCATCAGCGCCAATTTGGCTTTGACGTCATCAATACAGTCCAGAATGATATCAGGCTGTCCAGCCAGCAGCTCTTTCACATTTTCAGCGGTGAGGTAGTCATCAATCAGATTCACCTTGATGCGGGGATTAATGGCCCGGCAACGCTCCGCCATAATTTCAATTTTCTCACAGCCCAAGGTGGTGGTCATGGCCGGTAACTGACGGTTGATATTCGATGCTGCAACCACATCCATGTCGACCAGGGTCAGCTCGCCAATCCCGGTTCGTGCCAGTGCTTCAACCGCCCAAGAACCCACCCCGCCAATACCAATAACCATCACATGACTGTTTTCATAATGATGAAAGCTGTCCTCGCCATAAATCTTGGCCACACCGGCAAAACGGCGTTCATATTCATCATCTTGAAGCAGATCAGTCATAGGTCATCTATAGCAATAAAAATACTCGATCATTTTAGCAAAATCCGCTTTTTTTTACTGCCATTAAATGTTCAATCCATTTCAACGATCATCAGCTCTGATGAGCACGCCAACCTGCCCACAACAAATGAAATATCAGCAACCCATTAAGCAGCTGTCATCTAGCTAAAGAGGGTGAAAGGTCATGCTATTTATCACCTTCTGGGTTGGAAGCTTCTGTGCAACCTGCTTTATTTTTATTTTCTGCCTCGCCCCAAACACACAACCCCATTCTCACAGTAGTCTCATTCGCTTAGGATGATTTGGCTTTGTCATCTTCGCCATAATGAACACAGCCTCATCTGATTGGGTTATTGCTCCTGTGGGTTTGTTTTGATCGCATTGAATATTTTCACTCTAGAAAAAACGCGCTCAACAAAATAAAAAAAGAGGCTTAAGCCTCTTTTCATGTCACTTGAACTTAGTCTTTATTCATAATGAAAAAATATTCACGGTAATATTTCAGTTCGGCAATCGAATCACGAATGTCATCCATCGCCAGATGCGAGGCATTTTTCTTAAGACCGCTCATGATTTCAGGACGCCAGCGTTTGGCCAGCTCCTTGACTGAAGAGACATCCAGATTACGGTAATGAAAATACTGTTCCAGCTCCGGCATCAGACGGTGCAGGAAACGCCGGTCCTGACAGATCGAGTTCCCACACATTGGTGATACTTTCGGATTCACCCATTTTTTCAAGAATTCAATGGTTTCCCGCTCGGCATCCTGCGCCTTTAATTTACTGCGGCGCACACGTTCAATCAGACCGGACTGGCCATGTTGACGGGTATTCCATTCATCCATCGCATTCAAGATACGATCTGACTGATGCACAACCAGCACAGGACCCTCAGCAAGAATATTCAGGTTATCATCCGTCACAATGGTGGCGATTTCAATAATCTGATCATTGTCAGTGTCCAGACCTGTCATTTCCAGGTCAATCCAAATCAGGCGGCTATCCGGTGTGCTGCTCATAAATTGTGTGATCTAATCAGTTTAAAAATAATATAGTAGCAAATTTCCTGCGACTTGGCTGTATTCACCCTCGGCTTCATGCTATTTTTGCCTTCTCGCACCCATGGTTTTTTAGGAATTGAATGGCTTTAATCCGTAAGCGTCGTTTGACCGAACAACAGCAGCGCCGTATTCAGAAACAGCAGAAAACGCGTCAGGAAGATCTTGATACCTCCCAGGACCTGGAAGGCTTAGTGGTACAGCATTATGGCCGCCAGCTCGAAGTTCAGACCTTGTCGGTACCTGAGCCGCATCCTGAAAAACCTGTGGTCGCCGATGGTGAGCCGGAACCGTTCTGGAAACCCATTGAACCAGACAGTGTCTGGCGCTGTCATACCCGGACCAACCTCGAACTTTTGGTTACCGGCGACCGGGTAAAATGGCAAGCCGATCCGAATACTGGTCTCGGAATTATCACCGCGATTCATCCGCGTAAATCCTTATTGACCCGTCCTGACCGTTATCACAAGGTCAAACCGGTGGCAGCCAATATTTCCCTGATTGTCATTGTATTTGCACCACTGCCTGAACCTGCCCCGGGTTTAATTGACCGCTATCTGGTCGCCTGTGCCGACGCTCAAATTCCGGCATTACTGGTGTTGAATAAGTCCGACCTACTTAAAGAGCAGGACCCTATTCTGGAACTATTGAATGAATACAAAGATTTAGGCTATGAAGTGATGCAGACCCAGTCGGATGGAGACCTATCTGCATTAACCGCCCGCTTGAATGATGAGACCGTTGCCTTTGTCGGTCAGTCGGGTGTGGGTAAAAGCACTTTAATCAATGCCATCGTACCGGATGCGGCACAAAAGACCAATGTGATTTCTGAAAACTCAGCGCTGGGGCAACACACCACGACCTCGACTCGCCTGATTCCTTTTGGTGAAAATGCAGCCCTGATTGACTCACCGGGAATCCGTGAATTTGGTTTATGGCATCTGCCTTTAGAAAAGATCCCCAGCGGCTTTCCAGAAATTGAAAATCTGCTTGGTCACTGCCAGTTCCGGAACTGTACCCATAAACACGAAAAGCAGTGTGCCCTGCGTATAGCAGCAGCAGATGGTGAAATTTTACCCCGCCGACTGGACAGCTATCTGCGTTTAATTGATGAAATCACGGAAGCACAGCAAAAAAATTAATTTTCTTAAGCCTTAGCCCTTGAAGCGGTGATTTTGATCACCATATTTATGAGCTATACTCTTGGCAATTTCAAAATTGTAATTAGGTGGATTGTGGAACGTTGGTTCGAGTTTATGGGGAATCACCCCTTCTTGTTTGGAACACTCGCGGTACTCGTGGTTTTATTCTTCATTATCGAAGGTCAACGTAACGGTCGTAAAATTTCCCCGCAATCGCTGGGCATTTTAGTCAAAGCCAAAAATGCCATGCTGATTGATTTACGTGATGGCAAAGATTTTCGCGAAGGCCACATCAGTGGGAGCCGCAACATTCCCTATAGCCAAATTACAAAACATCTTGATGAGTTAAAAACATCTGATCGCCCGCTGGTGTTCATTTGTAATCTTGGGCAGGTTGCAGGTTCTGCACTCCAGCAGGTCGGTCATGCAGATGCTTATCGTCTTGATGGCGGAATCAGCAACTGGAAAGCTCAAGGTTTACCTCTAATTAAAAGCAAATAATCTGCGAACAGGAGATTGACCATGGCTGAAGTCACTATTTATTCGACAACTGTATGTCCGTATTGTGTCCGTGCAAAACAGCTCCTTGAGCGCAAAGGCGTTGCGTACAAAGAAATCAATTTGTCGAATGAAGCACCTGAAGTACGTATTGAATTGATGCAGCGCACCAATCACCGTACCGTGCCACAAATTTTTATCAATGAACAATTCATCGGCGGTTTTGACCAGCTTTATGCGTTAGAGCGTGAAGGCAAACTTGACGATTTACTGGCTTAATTTACTAAAATCATTATTTTATATTAAGGATTAAAGAATGAGTGAAGAACAACAAGCTCAACCACAACTGGCATTAGAGCGCATTTACACTAAAGATATTTCTTTTGAAGTTCCTGGGGCGCAAGTTTTTACCAAGCAATGGCAACCTGAGTTAAATATCAATCTGTCTTCTTCGGCAGAAAAAATTGATCCGACTCATTTTGAAGTGGCTTTAAAAGTGGTCGTTCAAGCCAATAATGAGGGCGAGACTGCGTTTATCGTTGATGTGACTCAAGCCGGTATTTTTCTGGTCGATGGCGTTGAAGAAGAACGTTTACCTTATATTCTAGGTGCTTACTGCCCGAACATTTTGTTCCCCTTCCTTCGTGAAGCCGTGAATGACATGGTTACCAAAGGCAGCTTCCCGCAGTTACTGCTCACTCCTATCAACTTCGATGCTGAATTTGAAGCCAACTTGCAACGCGCGCAAGCGACTGCGGTTGAAGGTCAAGCTTAATCGCTTTTCCCGGATATTAAAAAAGACCGCTTGTGCGGTCTTTTTTATTTCTTTTTTCCCTCTCCTTTTAGGAGATGAGAAACATTGTGTCGCAAAGGGAGAGGTAAATTAATTATTTAAAATTCTAGAACCCTTCTCTCTAACTCTCTCTCAAAGGGAGAGAGAATTTAATGCATTTTACTCAGCATCCAGCATCAATTCTGCGCTCATACCAACGGTATTAAAACCGGCATCCACATACAGGATTTCACCCGTAATTCCTGAAGCCCATGGAGAACACAGGAATAAGGCCGCATTACCCACTTCTTCAATGGTAACGTTACGTTTTAGCGGTGCCACTTTTTCATTCAGATCCAGCATTTTACGGAAAGACTTGATACCTGAAGCTGCCAGTGTACGGATTGGACCGGCAGAGATTGCATTTACACGAATACCTTCTTTGCCCAGGCTTGATGCCAGATAGCGTACACCTGCCTCTAAAGACGCTTTGGCCATCCCCATTACGTTATAGTTTGGCATCACGCGCTCAGAACCTTGATAAGTCAGAGTCAGCAGACAACCCTGGCGTGCTGCCAATAACGGCTTTGCAGCACGCGCCATGGCTACAAAACTATACGCACTGATGTCATGAGCAACATTAAAACCTTCACGGTCTGTCACCTGGGTAAAGTCACCATCCAGAGTATGGGCTGGTGCAAAACCGATAGAGTGAACCACACCATCAAGACCGTCCCAATGCTTTGCCAGTTCAGCAAAGGTGCCTTCAATTTCAGCATCTACGGCCACATCACAAGGAAACACCAGTTCAGAACCAAATTGTGCGGCAAAGTCATCAACACGTTTTTTCAGTTTTTCATTTGGATAGGTAAAAGCAAGTTCTGCACCTTCACGATGTAAGGCTTGAGCAATACCAAAAGCAATTGATAATTTACTTGCAATACCTGCGATCAAAAAGCGTTTACCCGCCAAAAGTCCTTGTGCCATGTGAATCTCACTCAAAATAATTTAGAAGCATAATGCCAAGTCTCTGGCATTTTAGAAATTGCATAATGCATCTTTTTTTAGACCTGATGAAAGGAAGTCAAATTTCCGGCTGGTTCAAACCCTTACACTAGAGCGCTAAATGCAAGGCTTGATGGCTATTTTTCCACAGCTGTTCAGCCAGCTGCTCTTGATCCATAGCTAAGCTTTGCGCCAGTCCTTGCAGTACATAAGGTAAATTGGCCGGGGTATTGCGGGTTCGATGCTGCGTAGAAATTTGACAGCATAAGGGTGTCATATCGGGACAGTCGGTTTCCAAAACAAGGTGTTCAGGACCAATTTCCTGAACTACGGCATGGAGTTTTTTAGCATTGGGATTGGTAATCTGCCCGGTCACCCCAATTTTAAACCCCAGTTTAATAAAGGCCTTGGCTTCCTCTATGCCGCCACTAAAAGCATGGGCAATACCGCCCAAACGGAATTGCTGCCGTTTTAAGATCGCCAGAGTTTCTGCATGGGACTTTCGGATATGCAGTAATACCGGCTTGTCAAACTGCTGCGCCAATTCAAGTTGCGCTACAAAAAAATGCTGCTGCTTCTGAAAAATTGCGTCCTGCTTGTGCTGCTTTAAAAAGGTATCGAGGCCAATTTCTCCAATTGCTACACAATCTTCAGTGCTGAGCAACGCTTCTAAATCTGCCAAATGTGAACTTTGATGCTGCTCAATATAAAATGGATGCAGCCCAGGAGCCAGATAACTCCGCGGCGCATCCCGCAATTGATTGAGAAAGCGCTGGCTGTGCAGCAAGTCCTGAAATCTGGACTGGACAAAGCCGATCAAAATTAACCGCTCTACCCCCATCGCTTTGGCGGCATAGGCCAACTGTTCCCGATCCGAATCAAAGTCGGGAACATCAAAATGGGTATGGGTATCAAACAGCGAATAAGACATTAAGACTGGGCTTTACTGTCACGGGCCGCACTGGCCGCTTGCTCATTTTCGACTTCAGCCTGTGGTAAATAGGCTGTTTTCAAGACCGTTTGTAATTGATCATAAGGAATGGTTAAGCGCGGCAATCCCACCACATACGGACCAATTTCGTATTCTCCATATTGCAGAATCAAACCTTGAGTCGATAAATAGAAATTATCCGATAACTTAAATTTCCATGCCTGTTCATATTCCTCAACATTGCTGGCCAGTTCAGAATCAATGACCCACTGTTTAAAGGCTTCGTGGGCTTTCTTTTCCAGAGCAGCCTTTTGATTAGGCGCTAAAATATCCTGCAATTCGACAATTTTTTTCTTTTCCAGATCAAAGTTATAGTAGCGCTGCGAAGAGGAACCGTGCGCCCCGCCCAAATAACTGCTGGAATTTAACACCACGGTTGCCAAAGGCTGATTGGCATTCAGAATTTTCGGTTTAATCATCAGGCTAATTTGATGACTGGAACCTAAGTCTTTCAGTTCCTTATCTAAAGATAAAAATGTTTCTACATACGGAGTAACCTGTTTTTCCAGTTGCTGTTTTGGAGTTTCAATGGCAACCGAGGCGGCCGGCTCATCTGCCTGAACTGGACTGGAGGCTGCTGACTCTTCCGCACTTACTGCCGGCGGATTGGTCTTCAACGACTTGGCGGAAATATCCAGAGTCTGATCCAGACGTTTTAAAATTTGCTGATCAATAAATTCATCAATAAAAGGCTGGTTACTGGAAAGACGCTCGATGTTCATTTCAGGGCAATTATTCCCCTCACATTCTGGTAGATTTAAAGTTAATTTTTCTACATCCCCAGCCAGTTTTAATACCTCAGCCTGAGCCATAGTCTGTGATTGAGTTACTTTATCCTCTTGAGGTTCAGTATTTTTAGGCTGGCATGCTGTTAGTGCCATTGCTGCTGCAAGAAGACTGAGGCTAAAGATGGTTTTATTTTTAAGCATAATGCGACCTATAACTTAAACTGGTTAAATGAACTTCGACTCAATATCGGTATTTTACGACGTCTGATTAAAACATATGCTGATAAGCCTCAGCTTTCAATATCTGTTGCGTTTGTTCTTTGCTTAAATAAATATCCAGCTGATTGCCATCTTGTACAGTTTCATGGGTACGATAATGCAAACCTATACCCTCTTGATCAAAGAACCAGTCTGCCTGTCCCCAATACAATTTTTTGGGTGCCTGCTGTTTGACTTCAGCCTTTTGCTCTTGTAACCACTTTTGATACGCTTGTTGCACAATGTCATTCATAGCCACTTGCTGTTTGGGTTCAAGAATATCCAGCACAGTGACCGTTTTCTGTTTTTTACGATCTGCCACAAAGAAGTAATAACGTTCTTTAATGCTCACGCCTTCCTGTTTTGTATCTACTCCCAACTGCATCAGGACATATTGATTACGCTGATAGGCAATTCGGGTATACATCGACAACTCATAGGCTTTATTACTGGAAAATTCAGCCTGCCAAGCATCCGATTTTTTTACATAGGCATTGATAGCCTGCTGTAAGCTCATATCCTGTTTAAGCCCAATCTGGTCCTGAATCACCTTCGCCTGACTTTTGGCAATCCATTGATTTAACCAGGCATCTTCGGTATGGACGGTTTGAATAGCCAGATTAATACAATGCTGGGTTTCGCAAAAAGGCAAAGCGATGTTTGCGTCTTGCTCCTGAATGTTTAAGTACGGTAAAACCTCAGCTTTTTCGGTCGCAGCAGCCGATTTTGCAAACTGTTCGTGCGAATCGGATTGTTGTTTTTTAGTATCACAGGCACTCAGTATCAGACCAATCGTAATGATTGATGCAGCCCCTATTTTCCCCTGTATGCCCATCACTCTTTCTTCTCAAATAGCTCATTTATCTTAATGATTCTACATAATAAAACAGCTTCATAAAGAAGCTGTTTTATTTTTGCTGCGTTTAATGTTCACGTGTCGCCTTGAACTGAATATCCGGATAACGCTCTTGCATCAACTGCAAGTTCACCCGACTAGGTGCCAGATAAGTTAAATGTCCACCGCCATCGAGGGACAATTGATCATGGGCTTTTTTCTTGAATTCATTGAATTTCTTTTCATCATCGCAAGAAACCCAACGTACGGTATTAATATTTACCGGCTCATACACACAGTCCACCTTATATTCTTCTTTCAGACGATAAGCTACTACATCAAACTGCAAGACACCGACTGCGCCCACAATCAAATCATTATTGATTTGTGGCATAAACACCTGAGTTGCCCCTTCTTCGGAAAGCTCTTTTAGACCTTTTTGCAGCTGCTTCGACTTCAAAGGATCTTTTAAACGCACACGACGGAACATTTCAGGTGCGAAATGTGGAATACCGGTGAAGCGTAAATTTTCACCTGAAGTAAAGGTATCGCCGATCTGAATAGTTCCATGGTTGTGTAAACCAATGATATCCCCAGGCCATGCCTCTTCCAGCTGTTCACGCTCCCCGGCCAAGAAGGTCAATGCATCACTGATCCGTACATCTTTACCCAGACGGACGTGATTCATTTTCAAGCCTTTTTCATAGCGTCCTGAACAGATCCGCATGAAGGCAATACGGTCACGGTGTTTCGGGTCCATATTGGCCTGAATTTTAAATACAAATCCACTAAAGCCTTCTTCAGTCGCTTCTACAACTCGCTCATGGGTAGGATGGGCCTTAGGTGGCGGTGCCCATTGAATAAAAGTATTCAATACATGGTCTACCGCGAAATTACCCAATGCTGTACCAAAAAGCACGGGGGTTTGTCGGCCAGCCAAAAACTCCTCATGGTCTAATGGATCATTGGCCATTTGCACCAGCTCCAAGGACTCTTCAAAGGCCGCAAAGGCAAGCTTACCCACTTTTTCACGCAAATCGGCATGGTCATAACCATCACGGATTTCAATATCGGTAATGGTCGAGCCAAAACCGGCCTTGTAAACATAAAATTTATCTTCAAGGATGTTATACACCCCGGCAAAATCACGCCCTGTGCCCATTGGCCAGGTAATCGGCACACAGCGAATTTTCAGGACGCTTTCAATTTCATCCAGTAACTCTAAGGGTTCACGGATTTCACGGTCCATTTTGTTGACGAACGAAATGATTGGCGTGTCGCGCATACGACACACTTCCATCAATTTAATGGTTCGTTCTTCGACTCCTTTTGCCCCATCAATTACCATCAATGCCGAGTCAACTGCCGTTAAGGTACGATAGGTATCTTCCGAGAAATCTTCGTGTCCCGGTGTATCCAGCAGATTAATTACATGATTTTTATAAGGGAACTGCATCACAGAAGTGGTAATGGAAATACCGCGTTCTTTTTCCATTTCCATCCAGTCAGACGTTGCACCGCGATCTGACTTACGGCTTTTTACCATCCCGGCAACTTGAATCGCCTTACCCCATAACAGCAGCTTTTCCGTCATGGTGGTTTTACCCGCATCGGGGTGGGAAATAATCGCGAAGGTTCTGCGGGCCGCGACTTCTTTAGCGAGTTGATCTTTAAACATAGGGAATCTTCAATATGTACACAGTTTTGCACACACTTATAATGCGTGCCCAGACCGTGAAGTAATAACTTAAAATTGGCGTAATTATATATGAATGCTTAACCCGCATCCATGACTCAAACCAAGTTGAGTGAAATAGACATTTATTCAGGCGCATAAACTTTGGAGATAAGACGTTTAGGCTCTATTTAAAGTCGCTAAGATTGGCAAATTAAAATAGAAAATGATGCAGGATTTTATCTACTGAATTTCCATCATCTTGAGATATTTTTTATATAGTCTTCTGATCTATGAGTTCTCACTAAAATTCAGTGATCCCGCTTGATCAAGCTAAAAGCCCCCTTACCAATCGCTTCAAAAAAGCTAAAGGAACGCCCTGCCTCAGCACAACGCTCCTTTTAGATAATTAACTGCAAATAGTGTCGAGTTTGAACATTAACCGCTAATAATCTGGCTATGAATTAAATTGTGTAAATCTGATGCAGACTTACTGTCAAGGATTAACAAATCTGCCCAATCAGGTACTATGCCGCCATGTACAGTAGCATCATCAGGATCGATTTTTAGCACCGCCTTGCCATTTTCATCACCGTCAGTTTTACTGTATTCAGCAAGATTGGATTAATCCGCAAATCAAGTATTGAAGAAATCAGCGTCACCTTCAACTTGATCATTGGCTGCATCATCAGCCACCCCATTAGCCAGCCTGCGCGATGGCGCTAATTAGCCGAATCCTCCGGCTTTCCTGGCTGCTGTTTTGTGCTGTAATGGATTCTCTTATTTACATCATGAACTATTTTTTGATTATGGTGTAAAATTCACTGGGAATGCGACTGACCCATTCATCAATATAGCTTTACACAGATTTGTGCGAGTTGCGAAAGATAGATTAAAGGCATGATGTTTAAATGACGATTCACTCCAATATTGAAAACACTCCATCTCCACGAATCAGTGTAGCCCCGATGATGGATTGGACCACCAAAGATTACCGTTTCTTTGCGCGTCTGTTTAATCCAAATGTCATTCTATACACAGAAATGGTCACTACAGGTGCCATCATTCATGGAGATAGCAAACGCCATCTGGATTTTAATCAGGAAGAACATCCGATCATATTACAACTGGGTGGCTCTAACCCTAAAGATTTGGCCACCTGTACCAAAATGGCACAGGATTGGGGCTATAACGAAGTCAACCTGAATGTCGGCTGCCCAAGTGACCGGGTACAGAATAATAAAATTGGTGCTTGTTTAATGGCAGAGCCTGATCTGGTGGCTGAATGTATTGATGCAATGCGTAATGCTGTTGAGATGCCCGTGAGTGTCAAACACCGCATTGGTATTGATCATATGCAGTCTTATGAAGAAATGCTGCATTTTGTTGATACCGTGGCGAAAACTGGTTGTAACAACTTTATTGTGCATGCACGGATTGCTTTGTTACAAGGACTTTCTCCCAAAGAAAACCGCGAAGTGCCTCCGCTGCGTTATGAAGATGTCTACCGTCTGAAGCAGGACCGTCCGAACCTCACCATCGAAATCAATGGCGGCATTAAAACCTACGCCGAAACACTTGAACACCTCAAGCATGTGGATGGGGTCATGATTGGCCGCGAAGCCTACCATAATCCTTATCTGCTGGCTGAACTTGGCCAATTGTGGAATCTGGAAGCGCCAGATCGTTTTGACATCATGCAAGAGATGTTGCCTTATATTGCCCGGCGTATGGCTGAAGGCGCACCTTTATCGATTATTAGCCGTCATATTCTAGGCTTGTTCCAGAACTTGCCAGGTGCACGTAAATGGCGTCAGGCATTAAGCGGCGGCAATGCCAAAACCCTCAAAGATGTAGAAACGGCGCTGGTGAATATTCAGGAAGCAATGCAGCGTACTGAAGACTATGTACGAGCGCATCAGGTCGAAGCCTAAAAATACAAAGCACCGACCCCCGGTGCTTTTTTAGCATCCAGCAAACTATTGGCTATAAGCGGTGATATTGCCTACCGGAATCGGCTCTACATTATCAGAGGCCGAATGTAATACCGGTTCTACCGCCGGATAAGAGTTTGCCACCGATTCAAGAGTAGTCGCTTCATTAACAGGCTCTAGGGACGCCGCGAGCTGTGCCAGTTCCTGATCCAGTTGCTGACGATATTTTTCAATCTCAATCTCATCAATAAAAGTAAAAGCATCTTTTTCAATGGACCAGTTGTAGCCTCCACCAGCCTTGGCAATCTGCACCTCGATCGGATACTCATGCCCCTGATAGCTCAACTGTGAAATGGCCTGAAAGCCATTGCCGGTACGCTGGACAATTTTCACCTGCAGCACTTTTAAATGATAATCCTGATAATCGGGATTGGCATTAAATTCACGCTGCATTTGTCCCTGAATATTTCGGGCCAGTTCCTCAGTCGATATAAAATAGCTGCATCCTGCCAGACAGGCGATCATAAATCCCATCATGATTTTTTTCATATCGCCCTCTTTGTGATTCCTTCCAACTGCATTTTATCTGTGTCACACTTTTTATCTTCAGATTATTCTGTGATCTATTCTATACTTTTGCTGCGCCATGGATATATTCATCCTTGGTCTATAACCTTAAGTTATAGTTAATCTATTTAACTTAAATTACGCCATTTTTAAAGTTAAACCTATGCTAAAAATTTACATAAAAAATCCCTGATCAACTCAGGGATTTTTAGCAGACCAAGTATTAATCGATCCTATGAATATGCTATTAAAAATCTTCTTCTACAGCAGGATTATGATGTAAGGCAGTATGAATCGCCTCTACCAGCTGTTGTGCGATTTCCTGTTTGGAAGCTTTGTCCAGATCACGCTTGTCCAGATGATAGTGCTCGGCAAAAAACACGGTCATGGCATTTTCATCTGAAGCAAAACCGATATCTGCGCGTGAAACATCATTACAGGCAATCATATCCAGCTTTTTCGCAACCAGTTTCCCCGCGGCATATTCTTCAATATTACGGGTTTCTGCGGCAAAGCCGACCATAAATGGGCGCTTTTCCTGCTGGGCAATCGTAGCCACAATATCCGGGTTTTTCACCAGTGCGACATTCAGCTCATCACCGGCTTTTTTAATTTTATGCTCGGCCACCTGCGCAACACGATAATCAGCCACTGCTGCAGTCGCAATAAAAATATCACAGCCCTGCTCTAGCATCTGCATACTCTCATTCAGCATTTGCACCGCAGAGGAAACATTTTTACGTTTGACCCCATTCGGCGTATCCAGACTGACAGGGCCTGCGATCAAGGTCACGTTTGCTCCTGCTGCATAACAGGCTGCAGCCAGTGCAAAGCCCATTTTCCCGGTACTGTGGTTAGAAATATAACGTACCGGATCAATCGCTTCACGCGTCGGGCCAGCAGTAATGGTGATCTGTTTACCGGCCAGCATGCCAAATTTTTCTGCAATTGTACGCTGGGCCTTGTGAAAATATTCGGTGACCTGTTGAGCCAGCTCTTCCGGTTCCGGCATACGGCCAAGGCCGACATCACCACAGGCCTGTGAGCCTGCATCCGGCATGATCACATGCACGCCATCTTCAATCAACGTCGCCAGATTACGCTGCGTCGCTTTGGCGGCCCACATCTGCTGGTTCATGGCAGGCGCCACCCAAACAGGGGCATTCGTTGCCAGATATAAGGTACTCAACAGGTCATCAGCCAGACCTGCCGCAAATTTTGCCAGAGTGTCACAACTGGCCGGTGCAACCAGTAACAGGTCAGCCCAGCGGGCCAGCTCGATATGCCCCATGCCGGCTTCTGCTTCAGGATCCAGCAGTTCAGTATGCACAGGATTGCCCGACAACGCCTGAAAAGTTAAAGGTGTAATAAAAGCCTGTGCCCCCCGGGTCATGACAACCCGCACATTAAAACCGGCATCTTTCAGACGGCGAACCAGAATGGCGCTTTTATAGGCAGCAATACCGCCAGTGACTGCTAAAATGATATTTTTATGAGAAATTACACTTAGATCAAAGCTCACGAACAGCTTTCCTTTCTGTTGCAGTGGGGCTCACAATAGCATTAAATAATCACATTCCCAAGAGATGCGCTTGGGGGAAAACCAATAATTCATAATAAATAAGTCTAATCATCATGCAATTTTCTATAAAAAACTGGCCAGAACAGGAACGGCCACGCGAACGTTTAATTCAATATGGGGCAGAAAGTTTATCCGATGCCGAACTGCTGGCTATTTTTCTCCGTTCAGGTTCACAGCAGCATTCAGCGGTCGAACTGGCACGTGTATTGATTCAGCATTTCGGGTATTTAACCGCCTTGCTGGATGCACCATTACAGGAGGTCAGCCAGTTTCATGGAATAGGTATCAGCAAATACACCCAACTAATAGCGGTCAAGGAATTGGGACGGCGTTATATTGCTGAGCATCTTAAACAGGATGCACTCGAACTCAGCAACTCCAAACGGCTAAGAGATTATTTACGTTTTGAATTGCTGGGAGAAAGCCAGGAGGTATTTGCCGTGCTGTGTCTGGATGCTGGCTTGAGAAAAATCAGTTTTAAAAAATTGTTTTATGGCTCCATTAATGCATGTGATATTTCCATTAATCAACTGCTACGTTATGCGATTACCCAGCAGGCAACCTCAATTGTTATTGCTCATAATCATCCCTTGGGCAGAGCCTATCCGTCTCAGGCAGATCTCGACTTAACCCGACAGATTCAGCAGGCCTGTCAACTGGTCGACATTCATTTGATTGATCATTGTATTATTGCACTCGAGGGCAGTTTCTCCTTTGCCGAGCAGCACCTCATCAAACCTGAAAAGAACACCATGAATAGCACTTGACAAAGCAGGCACAAGTTCCGAAGATCATGAAAAAAACTGTGATGATTCCAATAAATGATCGTACGTGACCAGCCCAGCCTGTTTAAACTGCTATTTTCCTGGCGGGGGACAATTTTACCGAAGGTTCTGCCCCCTTTAGGTGTGGTCATGCTGATCTCGGCCATTGTCGGCGGATTGGCGCATATTGGTTATCTTGATTTTCCAGAATTACCACTGAGCGGCTTTACCGTGATCGGGGTCGTGCTCTCTATTTTTCTTGGTTTCAAAAACTCGGCCTGTTATGACCGCTGGTGGGAAGCACGCAAACTCTGGGGCATTCTGATTGCCAACGCTCGGCACTTTGACCGTGACTGCCGAATGCTGTCGCAAGGCCGCCGTGAAAGGGTGATTCAGCATGTGATTGTTTTTGCCAATGTCCTGCGAGATCGCCTGCGCCACCAAACGGCGAACCCGACCGAACTGGTTGAAACCAGTGGCATGAGCCAGCAGGCCATTACCCAGCTGTATCAGCAAGCCAATGCCCCGCAGTATACGCTGAGCCTGATTCAATGGGAGTTGATGCAGGCACTCAAAGAAGGTGAAATTTCTGACGTGATTTATATGCAGATGAATGATCATGTGGCCGAGCTTAGTATTGTACAAACCGGCTGTGACCGGATTGCAACGACGCCCTTGCCTTTTGCCTATTCGGTTCTGCTCAACCGTACCGTCTATTTTTTCTGTTTTATTTTACCCTTTAGTCTGGGTTCAACTCTCGGCTTGCTGACCCCCCTGCTGGTGGGAATTCTGGCCTATACCTTTTTAGGTCTGGATGCCTTAAGTTCAGAAATTGAGGAGCCTTTTGGCACACAGAGTAATGACCTGCCCTTGGACTCTATGGTGCGTACGATTGAAATTGAACTGCTAGGAACTTTGGGTAAACCGACGCCACCACCAATTAAAGCTCAAGATCATAATTTGCTTTAATGTCTTTTCTGGTGTTTTCTCTGCTCCTGCACCCTCTCTGACTCGGGGAGCAGCTAGAAATTGAGGCAATAACTAAACAAAACTCTCCCAGATCCCGACCTGCCCTGGTTTTAAACTCGGCACATTCCCCAGTTTAATCCAGGGCATATGGTCGCCGTGAAAATCGCTGCCAATCGACACTTTGAGCCCATGCTCTGCAATCATCCGGTCCACCATCTGCCGGGTTGAAGCTGGATCAATCGCGGGCGGTAGCTCTACGGCATCACCACCAAACTTGGCAAAGATTTCGATCAGGTAACGGATATTGGTCGCTGATAAGTCATATTTGGTTGGATGTGCCAGCACGGCGAAGCCGCCGCTTTCATGAATCACCTGAATGGTGTCTTCAAGATTCAGGCCATCAAATTTAACATAGGCTTTTTTGCCTTCCTTGATATATTTATCAAAGGCCTGTTGCGGGCGGGTCACAATCCCCTTCTCTACCAGCGTTTTGGCAATATGTGTCCGTGTTACCCGATCCGGAACTTGATCCACTTTGGCAAGCACATCTGCATAAATATCCTGACCAATTAAAGGAATCAGCAGATCGCAAATCTGTTTAGAGCGTTCAGCCCGGATTTTCTTTTGTTGATTGAGCGCTTTTTGTAAAGGGGCCAGATCCTGCATGTTTAACCCGACAATATGCACACCATAATTTTTCTTGGTTGCAGGACGTGACCACTGGCTGGAGATTTCAACCCCAGAAACAATCTTAATCTCATGATTTTTAGCGGCTTCTTGAGCCAGCGTCAGACCATCTATGGTGTCATGATCAGTCAGGGCCAGAGTATGGATGAAATTGCCCGCCGCAGCGTCAACCAATTGCTGTGGACTAAAAGTCCCATCAGAAATATTACTATGTGTATGTAAATCTACGCCGTGCATCTCTATACTATAGACATTTATTTGATCAGATTTAGATACTCTAACATGAAAGCACTTTTAGACTTTGTGCCACTCATTATTTTCTTTTATTTATATAAAACTGTAGATCCAAAAGACACTGACCATCAACTGCTACAACTGATCGGTTCTGCTGGAGGTGTCGACAATAATAATATTCTTGTTGCGACCACAGGTCTGATCATCTCTATGCTGGTCGTCTACGGTGCCTTATTCGTCATGCAGAAATTCCGTCTGGACAAGCAGCAATGGATTGTACTGTTTATGACGGTAATTTTTGGTGGCATTACCCTGATCCTGAGCGATGATTTCTATATCCGGCTAAAAGCCGTTTTGCTGAATCTGGTCTTTGCCGGGGTGTTTTTCTTGTCGCCATGGTTTAGCAAAGATAAAAAGCCATTAATCCAGCGCCTGTTTGGTCCTGTCTTCAATTTAACCGATAAAGGCTGGGTCAAGCTCAACTATGCCTGGGTAGGGATGTTTGTCTTGATGTCATTTTTGCATACCTTTTTCGCCTATTTATGGATGGATGGAAAATATTGGGGTGAATTTACCGCATTTGGTGACATGATCGTGATGTTTTCCTTTATCATTATTCAGTTTATTGTATTGCGTAAATACTTTAAAACCGCTGAATAAGTCCAACTACAAACCAAGAGAGCCAGCATGCCGTTATTTGTTGTGAGCTGCACCGATCAAGAAGGTACAGTTGAAAAACGCCTCGCAATTCGTCCCCAGCACCTTGCCCGTTTACAAAAACTCGATGACGAAGGCCGTCTGATTGTGGCAGGTGCCATGCCTAAAGACCCGGCCAATCCTCAAGCGGGCTTTTATGGCAGTACCATTATTGTCGACTTCGATAATCGTGAAGCACTGGATGCCTGGTTACAGGATGAGCCTTTCCTGAAAGAAGGGGTCTACGCACACATTGACGTCAAGCCATTTAATAAAGCATTTCCTCAAGGATAAGGTTCATGCGTGTTGTTACTGCCAGTATGCTTGGCCTATATTTTATGATTGCTCCGGTGTGGGCGGTTGAGGTTTTACCTGCACCCGCCATTCAGGACCGTCAGACAGTAGCAGCGCCAGAGACAGCGGTCCAAACCCAGTCCACTGTAAAGCCTGTAATTCTCCCGGCTGTAGCCACTTCTGCCCAGACCAGTCCAGCCGCTGAAAATAGGCCTTTAACTGCAGAGGAAATTGCCCGCAATAAGGTTCAGCAAGAAGCCAGGGTCAAAGCCTTGGTCAAAGATCAGGCCACCCGTTTGCAACAGCTGGAAGAAGCCAATCTTGAAGCCTTGGCCCAGAATCAGGAATTACAGTTAAAGAACGATAATCTCGGTGTTCAGGTTCAGGTCTTACAAAGCGAACGTAGTGCCCAGATGTTCCTGTATGGTGCTGCAACGCTGGCTGTCGGCGTACTACTGGGCTTCCTGATTGCCAGCTATGTTTATACCAAACGTCGCCGGCAATGGTAAGCTACCACTCTCTTTGACATAGTAAAGGTTGTGCCCGTTTTGTCTCATGCAATTCAAACCGCCGATCTGGATTGGCAACTGGTCGATGGCATTGATGTGCCTGTCTCCAAGCAGTTTGGTGATGTGTATTTTTCTAAAGATAATGGCTTATTAGAAACGCGGCATGTGTTTTTAAATGGCAATGACCTCACCACTCGCCTGACAGAACTCAAAGCTTTTGAATATTTTTGTGTGGGCGAAACAGGATTTGGTACAGGGCTCAATATTCTGGCACTGTGGCAGCTCTGGCAACAGCTTCGACCTGATAATCAGAGTCATCTGCATGCCATTTCAGTCGAGAAATTCCCTCTGTCCAAACCGGATCTGATCCGGGCTTTACATGTCTGGCCTGAACTCAAACCACTGGCGGATCAACTAATTGCCCAATATCCGATGCCTCTGGCAGGCTGTCATCGCCTGAGCTTTCCTGAGGAGCGGTTTAGTCTGGATCTTTGGCTGGGAGATGCACATGAAGTTTTTCCTGTCATCGAAAAAACCGCGCCGGTAAATGCCTGGTTTCTGGATGGTTTTGCGCCCTCTTGCAATCCGGATATGTGGGAAGAAAACGTTTTAAAGCATATTGTGCGCCTATCAGAGATAGGAACCACCTTTGCATCTTTTAGTGTGGCAGGCGTATTAAAGCGCGGCTTAAAAAATCACGGTATTTCCATTTCCCGTCCCCGCGGCTTTGGCCATAAACGTGAAATGCTAAAAGCCATCTGGAAACCTGCTGAAGAGAATGAAAGTCCGTCAGAATCGGATATTGCTCAAAAAAAAAACTGAATCAAAACCTGAGTTAAATACCCAGCCCCGCCAGATTGCCATAATTGGCGCCGGAATTGCAGGTTTGAGTGCGGCATGGGCATTCGCTCAGCGTGGTCATCAAGTCTCGATTTACGACCAGTCAGCGCCACTTGCAGGAGGATCGGGTAATCCTCTGGCTTTACTAAACCCCAAACTCGGTCCAATTGAACAAAGCAGCGCACACCTGATGACGCTGGCATGGCAACATGCCCTCAATCATTATCAGAGCTTTAAAGCTTTTCGTCCGATTCAGGTCAGCCAGCTGGCTTTGAAAAAGCCTGAACAACTGCTCAGTTTGGCAGATGAATATCCAGCAGGCATTCTGGCCCTGCAGGCGGTGGAATCTCAAGAGCTACACAGCGAATATCCTAGTTTAAAACTTCTGGCAGCTGGTGCTGTTTCGCCGCACCAGCTACAGGAGGAAATTCTGCAACACCCTAATATTCATTATGCACAGGCCAAAATCAGCCGCATTGAAACAGCCACCAACACTCAACTGTTTGCAGATCAGCAGTTCCTCGGGGAGTTTGATCATGTGATTGTCTGTACGGCGCGAGAAAGCCAGCAGTTCTTCACAGATTATCCGGTACTCAAACCGATTCGAGGCCAGGTCAGCTGGGTAAACAACCAGAACCAGCCCTTAAACCTAAAAACCGCCTATAGTTATGGCGGCTACTGTATGCAGCTGAATCATGAACAACTGCTGCTTGGAGCTTCTTTTCATCCAAATCGCGAAGACACAGACGTACTGACAGAAGATCATGTGCATAACTATGAACTTATCCACAGTGTCTTCCCCGAATATGCCCAATCACTGCCAGCCGCTGAGACCTGGCAAGGCCGTGCCTCGGTGAGGGCACAAAGTCAGGATTATTTTCCGCTACTGGGTCAAATGCATACCGGAGAAGAAATTTACAGTTTCGCGGGACTGGGTTCCAAGGGTTTTCTGTTTGCGCCATTATGCAGTGAAATTCTGGCAGCCCAGATCCTTGGAGAGGCGTGTCCTGTTCCGTCGGATCTCGTCAAAAAACTCAGCGTGACGCGTTTTCAGAAAAAAGTAAAAGCCAAAAAACCGTATTTCAAGCCGCAAATATAGAATCCTGTTTTAAGGGGGTTCTCTCTCCCTATGGGACAGGGCGAGGGGGAGGGTTTTATTTTATTGTGAAAATATTTCATCTCTCCCTGCCCCTCTCTAAAAGGAAAGGGAAAAATATTACCCCCATTAAAAAAGCGCCTGACGGCGCTTTTTTTTACAAAGTCAATTATGCACTCTGTTCTAAGGGCATACCTGCTTCACGAGCAGCACGGGTTCCCCCCATCAGAATGACATATTCACGTGAATTATCGAAAGCTTCTAACTTCTCAGCTGCACGTGGTGCTTTGCTTCCACCGCCACATAAAATATAAATTGGTTGATCCGCCGACACCTGAGTCAGGCTGTCTGCTGAAAGATCGTTAATAGGCTGATTCACTGCCCCTTTCACGTGTGCTTCAGCATAAGCACTTGCATCGCGTACATCCCAGATTACGGCATTTTCTGGGAACTCAAATGTTGTAATTTCTTGTTTACGGATCATTGCGCACTCCTTTGATATAAACAACACTTGGCAAATGAAGAAAACATCCCTAGCATCTCAGATATTCTTTCCATTTGTAAAGGTCTAAACCATGCCTTCTTTCGATATTGTTTCAGAATTAGAAATTTTTGAAGTAAATCATGCAGTTCAAAACACTCAAAAAGAAATCGGAACACGTTTTGATTTCCGTGGACAGGAGGTTTCAATTGAACTGAATGAAAAGAACAAGGAAATCAAAATTATCACTGAAAGTGATTTCCAATGTGAGCAAGTGTATACCATGCTGGAAAACCACTTCTATAAGCGTAAAGTCGACATTCAGGCGCTTGATCCGCAAAAAATGACAGCTTCTGGTAAAAATGTGATTCAGGTCATCAAGCTTAAAGATGGTCTTGACTCTGATACTGCGAAAAAAATTAATAAAGCCATTAAAGAAAGTGGCATTAAAGTGCAATCTTCAATTCAGGGTGACAAGATTCGTGTGACCGACAAGAAACGCGATACCTTGCAACAAGTGATGGCATTCCTGAAGGAACAGCAATTCGGTTTGCCTTTACAGTTCAACAACTTTAAGGATTAAGACAGCGTCCTGTCTGGCTGAGGAAATTATGGCACATCGCAATCGACTGACGAAACTGGTTCAAGCCACATCAAGACTACCTCAAGGTATTCAAACCACCTTACTGAGTAAAACTTTTGGCCGGATGGTGCCCATGGTGGGGTCGGCCAAAATACGCTATCAGCACATCAGTGCGTCCAAGGTGATCGTGAGCATCGCCAATCATAAAGCCATGCAGAACCATATTGGTCAGCTCCATGCCTGTGCCATGGCCTTGCTGGCAGAAACTGCGACTGGTTTTGTCACGGCGATGAACGTTCCGGATAGTGCCATTGTACTCATCAAAAGCCTAAAAGTGGATTATAAGCGGCCCAGCAAAGGCGCCATGACCGCAGTGGCTACCCTAACTGCTGAACAGCAGCAATTGATGCAAAATTCAGACAGAGGGGAAACGCTGGTTCGGGTCATCATCACCGATGAATCTGGTGAGGAACCGATTCAATGTGAAATGCTTTGGGCTTGGGTGGCCAAGAGCCAGCTGAAGAAAGCCTGATTTCATCATAAAACCAAAAAAATCCCAGACAATGAGCTGGGATTTTTTTTATTTTCTATTCAGTTTTGTCGAGATTCTAAAAACTTCTGTTTTGCTTCTTCCGGAATCAGGCGTTTATTGCCTTTGACATCCACTGCGACAAAGGTAAATACCCCTTCTGTCACCCGTACAGGTGGACGCGAATCATCGTGACTATCCCATACCTCAATTTCCATCTGGATAGAGGTATTACCCACCTTTAAAATCTGGGTATAACAGCTAATCACATCACCCACTTTTACTGGAACCAAGAAGGTCATCTGATTAATTGAAATAGTAGCACAACGACCTTTACTAAAACGCTCGGCATGAATCGCACCGGCTAAGTCCATTTGTGAAACAATCCAGCCACCAAATACATCTCCGCTCCAGTTGGTATCCGCAGGCATTGCAATGGTCTGCAGGGAAAGAATTCCCTCTGGTTTAATATGAGAATCTGACACTTGAACTCCAGGCTTGTGAATTAGGATGAGGCATTTAACTGCTGATCAAGCCATTTTTGTAGCTCGCTTGAGCGTAATGCACCGCTTATTCTAGCAATTTCATCCGTTTTATTCATCAACACCAGCGTCGGAATACTCCGCACATTAAATGCAGCACTTAAACGTGGATTGGCTTCGGTATCGATTTTGGCAAACACAACATTAGGATATTGCTGGGCAACATTGGCAAAATGCGGTGCCATCATTTTGCAAGGACCACACCAGTCTGCCCATAAGTCAATCAGAATCGGCAGGTCACTATGGGTGACAAACAGACTGAAATTCTGTTCATTCAGTTCAATCGGGGCCAAGGGAACCAGCGCCTGATGACATTGACCACAGGCAGGATTCTCCCTCAGCTTCTCTTCAGGCACACGGTTTTTGGCCTGACATTCTGAGCATACAATGATCATCTAACGCACTCCAATATGTTGATGTAAGAATTCTAATTGGGTCGAAATCGCTTTTTCAAACCATTCTCCATGATAAATATCAAAATGTCGCATATTCCACTCATGATATTGTACAAAAGGAGCAATATTGGTCGCTGTTTCCCTACTGGACTCAATCGGTATCAGACTATCTTGCTGAGCCGCAATAAAAAGCGCAGGCACCGCGATCTTACGCACATCCAGAATAGGACGATAACGGATTAGCTTAAAGAACGCTCGTGCCGGAATATAGCCACTCCAATAATGATCCGGATTTACAATGGAGAGATAGCCCTCATAACTGTCCGGGGTCGGCAGAAAACACAGTTCCTGCCGGTCAACCACAGGTAAAGTTCTGGGTGCCATGCCGACCTTTGCTCCCATATAATCCTGACTGGAAATTTTCAGGGCTTTGGGCATTTGCTGTAAGGGATAAAGTTTGGCACTTTCGGCTCCATCCACAAAAGGTACCTGAACCATCACCGCCTGAATATTTTTTAACTCTGCTGCAAGGGTTAATACATGCCCGCCACTTAGCGCAGTTCCCCACAGCACAATACGTTTGGCATCAATAGATTTACGTGTGTGTAAATGGTTAATCATCGTATGCCAATCATCAAGTTGAGCCCGGATTGATACCAGCTCACGTGGGCGACCCGTACTTCCTCCCCAATAGCGATAATCAAAGAGTATTACCGCATAACCGGCTTTGGCAAAACGCTGTGCGTATTGGATCAGTTTAAAGTGGCGTAAAGCCGCCAGACCGTGAGCCATGAGGATGACAGCGGGCTTGTCGATCTGTTGAGGACGATAGAAATCTGCAGCAATCACTTCCTGACCGCTTTTGACATACAGTGGTTCGACTGTATAAGCGTACATACGCGCTCCATTGCGTTATTTTATAGTTGTAATCGTTTATAAAGTTTTCAGAACTAGACATCATATTTTCAGCTTAATGCTATCATAAAGCATATCAAGATAAATGCGATAATGGAGTGACATCATGAGCGAAAATGTAGGCTTTGCAGGTCAAATTGGTCCTGAACATATTGATCAGGTGGTAGAAAAAGGTTTTAAGTCGATTATTAACAATCGTCCAGACATGGAAGGCGGCCCTGAACAGCCCTCCAGTGTCCAGATTGAGGAAGCAGCGCGTAAGGCGGGTCTGGATTATGTATTTCAGCCTGTGGTCGCGGGCCAGATAAGCGAACTTGATGTACGCACTTTTGCCAATCATTATAATGAGTTGCCAAAACCGATCTTGATGTTCTGCCGTACAGGTAACCGTTCTAATAATTTATATCAACTGGCAAAACAGATGGACTTACTGGATGACTAAGTCCTTCTGGTACAAAGCTTTACTGCTGATGAGCTTGAGCTGCGCTTCTTTAAGTTTTGCAGCCAGTGACTTAAGTCGCGCTTTGAACTCAAATGTCAGCATAACAGGTCAGATGACATCGGCTAAGTTTGAACAGTTATTAAAAGATGGTTTTAAATCGGTGATTGTTAATCTTCCCGATCAGGAGCCAGGAAATAAGGTAAGTGTGAGCCAGTTACGTTCAATTGCGGAAAGGTCTCAGGTAAGCGTGATCTACCAGCCTGTAGTAAGTGGACAGATTTCCCAGGCCAATATTGAAGAGTTTGCCCGCTATTATAATGAGCTGCCGAAACCGATTTTAATGGTGTGCCGTAGCGGTACACGCTCAGCAGTACTCTTTAATCAGGCAAAATCTCAGGGGTTAATTCATGAATAAGTTATTGCTGATTGTATGCCTAAGTTTGACGTTTGTCGGTTGTAGTTCGATGAACCTGAAGCCCACTGTAGGAGTCAGTGTGGGAACTTCGATTTAATTTTTAAATCTAATCCCCCCATAAAAAACAGCGCCGAAGCGCTGTTTTTTTATAAATTATTGAGCATTAAAACAATCATCAGATGTTCCGAAAGGGCTAATCATGTTTGGTCCTATAGCAGTCTGATCATCATAGTCAGTCTCTAATAGTGGTAATTGAAAATCGTAGGTAAAGCCGAATGGAACAGATTGATTTTCAACACGAGCACTTAAACTAAGTTTCAACCACTTTGAATAAGATTTATCGTAAACTAAATCGATAATTGCTTTACCTTTGTCATCAGTTTTTACTTTCAAGAAAGAGTATTTTGAATCAATTGCACCAGCTTTATTTAGGTATACAACATTATTAATATCTTTACCCCCCATTTTCAGTTTTTCAGATACCAATGACGTATAAGTAATCGGATTATTGTTCCAATCAAAACCATTTTCATTTTTTACTGGAGAATTATTCAGTGTACAAATGGTAGAACTTAATGGATATAAACCAATATTATTGGAGAAATAATATTGACCTTTACTATATTCAATTGCACGTGAAGAGATTGTGATATCTTGATTAGCGTATTCATCGCCTAAGGCTAACTCAACTTGCTGAACATAATTTTCGTTACTAGATTTTAATGCACCAAGTTTCACTTTTGACTCAAATGACTCAATACCACCATTCAAGCTTTCATCAATATATTTCACTAAGTCAATAACTTTTGATTCTTCCAAAGTTACAACCCCTTGTTCTACAACATGAATTTTATACTTTAACCCCTGAGCCAACATACTAGCTATCTGTTGATCAGTTAAATTCCCTGATGCTGAAGCAATTGTGAATGCCACATAACCATCTGTATTTGTAGATGCAACTTGATTACTTTCAATTGAAATATTGCTTAATTGATTTTCAAGAGAAATATGTACTGGTTTATTATTAACAGTATCAACACTATTAAGCGCTTTTAGTCTTACTTGAACAGTAATACGATCATTCATCACAGCTAACGCTTGCTTATCAGTAAAAATTGATAAATCATATTTACTTGGCGATTCAACATCTTGATTTGCTTTAGGATCATAACTCGATATAACAAATGGTTCAGATGCTAGTGTTTTGCCCTTGCTATCATTAACAGATACTTTTACTTGTACACCTTTAAGAATTTCAGCTATTACCTCTTCACTTAATCCTGAATCAATCTTAATATTAAAGCGGGCTATACCTTGACCATCAGTTTTGAATCCAGTCTCACTTCCTTCTTCACCTGTTTCTGAAGAAATATACTCGATCGCAGCTTTGTTTTTAGAAGCATCAGTGGATTCAACTTTTACATCCATATTTGGTAAAATAGCACCCTCATTCATAACACGCACAGATACTGTATAAGTGTCCCCACGTGCATTCAATTTTTCAACTAATGGTAAGTATTGTATCTGTACATTCGTAAGTTTATTTTCTTCAGGCAGATCTGCTCCACCACCTGTTGAAGGTTGGTCTGTGCCTGTATTATAGTAACCCTCACTACCACCACCGCCACAGCCAGCTAACAATAAAGCCAATGCAAGAGCCGATAATTTTGTGCTCAATTGTTGATTAATCATATCATTCCCCAGAACCCTTATTTATAGAGTTTGTTATCAATATTTATTGTGCCTTATGTAATCATAGATAAGCTTTTATGTAAATAAAGGTAAGCCAAATGTTTTGTATGCTAGCTTATCAATAATGATTTTAATAAGAGTAACAAATGTACGACCTTATCATCATTGGCGCTGGAACTGCCGGAATTTCAGCCTATAAAGAAGCCATAAAATATACTCAAAATATCCTGATCATCAATGATGGCCCATGGGACACCACTTGTGCTCGTGTTGGATGTATGCCAAGTAAAGTTCTGATTTTATCTGCAAACCGCATGCATGAAATGCAACAACATGGAGGTTTAGGGTTAACTGCACAAGTTAAAATAGACACCTCCCAGGTGATGCCGCATGTACAGCAATTACGAGACCGCTTTACCCGTGCAACCTTAAAAGATGTCGACTCATGGAAAACTGAACATAAGATTTCAGGCCGCGCCGAATTCATTGATACCAATACGGTTCAAGTCAACAATCAGTCTTATCAGGCAAAAAGCTTTATTCTCGCTGTAGGAACAACGCCAAGTATCGATCAGGAATTGAAAGAAAAACTGGGCAAGCGGCTTATCACGACAGATGAGGTCTTTGAACTGGAAAAACTGCCAAAATCCTTAGCCGTGATTGGCAGCGGTGTCATTGCCGTCGAGCTTGCTCAAGCTATGCACCGTTTAGGGGTAAATACCCATATTTTTGCACGCAGCCGAAGAATTGGCGCACTCAGCAGCCCTGCTTTGCAAAAGCTCGCACACGAGGAGTTAAGCAAAGAGTTAAACCTACATTTTGAAACTTTGCCAAGTGATTATCAAAACACTGAAAATGGGGTTGAACTAAGCTATATGGAAAATGGTAGAAATCAAACCTTAATAGTGGACTGTGTAATGGCGGCAACAGGCCGTAAAACACTTCTGAACACATTAAAACTTGAAAATATTCATCTCAATTTTAAGGACTTAAAAAACTTGCCTGTAGACAGTAAAACCAAGCAATTGTCTGATTTACCGATTTATATTGTCGGCGATGCATACACTTCCACCCCCATTCAGCATGAAGCGGCTCATGAAGGCAAACATGCTGCTAAACACTGCCTAAGGGCAAATCCTGATCAAGAGGTCAAAACATTAACGCCTTTAGGTATTGTTTTCTGTTCACCTGAAATGGCGATGCTGGGACAAAATTATAAACAGTTAAAAGATCGCAACATTGAGTTTGTGACAGGATCTATTGACTTTAGAAAACAGGGACGCGCCATTATAAATGCGAAAAATCAGGGAGCTGCCGAGATTTATGTTGATAAAGGCTCGCGTAAAGTACTCGGTGCAGAATTGTTTTGCCATGAAGCTGAACATTTAGCACATTTACTGGCGTGGATGATAGATGAAGCGCTTACTGTTGATGATTTACTAGATAAGCCTTATTACCATCCAACGATTGTTGAAGGTCTGCGGACTGCTCTAAAGCATGCCCGAAGGCAGCTAGATTCACAATAATAGTTCAGCTATTTTAATTCAACACACGCACTAAACATTTTGTATGTGCAATCCAACGATCCAAACAGCGCTATGCTGCAAGTAACTCCAAATTACCTGCAGCACTAAGTTACTTCAAAGATACATACTGTATAAATTGCTCTCGCACAGGTAATCTCAACTCATCAGAGTAATCTTTTAAATTGCTCAAACCCACACAAAAAAAATTCACTTTAATTTCAATTATTTATAATTATCAACATAGTAGTCTAGAATACTTAAATAGTCTAAAGCCACTTGATGGGTAGCTGAGTCCGAATCATTAAAGCATAGTTCATTGATCCCGATCACTGCGCAACCTACTGATGTAGACCATTTCTTTTCACATGCGCTAATATTGATATTAATCTCATTCTTATTTTTCTTTTTATAAAAAGAAATCCCCCTGCTTTTTAGCAGGGGGATTTTGAATAATGAGCTGGCGATGACTTACTCTCACATGGGTAACCCCACACTACCATCAGCGCAAAGAGGTTTCACTTCTGAGTTCGGGAAGGGATCAGGTGGTTCACTCTTGCTATGGTCGCCAGCACAACTGTTATGACTTTGCGTTTGGTCTTATATCGAAATCATTTCTCTTGCGAAACGATGTTTCTCATTGCCGTTGCTTGGTCAAATAGAATACATTAACAGGGATATCTGAGTTGAATATTGTCTTACTAACGAGCTTCTGAATCAAGCTGTTTTGCTGGATATCGAATCAATTGTGCTTTATACAACAACTGTTTGGGTGTTGTATAGTCAAGCCTCACGAGCAATTAGTACTGGTCAGCTTCATGTATCGCTACACTTCCACATCCAGCCTATCAACGTCGTAGTCTTCAACGGCTCTTTAGGAGACATAAAGTCTCGGGGAAATCTTATCTTGAGGTAGGCTTCCCGCTTAGATGCTTTCAGCGGTTATCCCTTCCGAACATAGCTACCCGGCGATGCCACTGGCGTGACAACCGGTACACCAGAGGTTCGTCCACTCTGGTCCTCTCGTACTAGGAGCAGATCCTCTCAAATTTCCAACGCCCACGGTAGATAGGGACCGAACTGTCTCACGACGTTCTAAACCCAGCTCGCGTACCTCTTTAAATGGCGAACAGCCATACCCTTGGGACCTGCTTCAGCCCCAGGATGAGATGAGCCGACATCGAGGTGCCAAACACCGCCGTCGATATGAACTCTTGGGCGGTATCAGCCTGTTATCCCCAGAGTACCTTTTATCCGTTGAGCGATGGCCCTTCCATACAGAACCACCGGATCACTAAGACCTACTTTCGTACCTGCTCGACTTGTTGGTCTCGCAGTTAAGCGCGCTTTTGCCTTTATACTCTACGCGTGATTTCCGACCACGCTGAGCGCACCTTCGTACTCCTCCGTTACTCTTTAGGAGGAGACCGCCCCAGTCAAACTACCCACCAGACATGGTCCTCGTCCCGGATCACGGGACAGAGTTAGAACCTCAATATTACCAGGGTGGTATTTCAAGGATGGCTCCATGGCAACTGGCGTCGCCACTTCAAAGCCTCCCACCTATCCTACACAGGTAAGATCAAAGTTCAATGTCAAGCTGCAGTAAAGGTTCACGGGGTCTTTCCGTCTAGCCGCGGGTACACCGCATCTTCACGGCGAATTCGATTTCACTGAGCCTCTGCTGGAGACAGCGCCGCCATCATTATGCCATTCGTGCAGGTCGGAACTTACCCGACAAGGAATTTCGCTACCTTAGGACCGTTATAGTTACGGCCGCCGTTTACTGGGGCTTCGATCAAGAGCTTCGCTTACGCTAACCCCATCAATTAACCTTCCAGCACCGGGCAGGCATCACACCCTATACGTCCACTTTCGTGTTTGCAGAGTGCTATGTTTTTAATAAACAGTTGCAGCGGCCTGGTTTCTGAGGCTGCCAGCAGCTCAAGGAGCAAGTCCTATCACCACCGGCAGCGTACCTTCTCCCGAAGTTACGGTACCATTTTGCCTAGTTCCTTCAGCAGAGTTCTCTCAAGCGCTTTGGTCTACTCGACCTGACCACCTGTGTCGGTTTCGGGTACGATTCCTGTGTAACTGAAGCTTAGAGACTTTTCCTGGAAGCATAGTATCAGCCACTTCACCAGTAAACTGGCTTGCTATCAGTTCTCAGCATAGAGCACCCCGGATTTGCCTAAGATGCATGCCTACAACCTTTCACCTGGACAACCAACGCCAGGCTGACTTAACTTACTCCGTCCTCTCATCGCATTACACAGAAGTATTGGAATATTAACCAATTTCCCATCGACTACGCCTCTCGGCCTCGCCTTAGGGGTCGACTCACCCAGCCCCGATTAACGTTGGACTGGAACCCTTGGTCTTTCAGCGAACGGGTTTTTCACCCGTTTTATCGTTACTCACGTCAGCATTCGCACTTCTGATACCTCCAGCAGACTTCTCAATCCACCTTCATCGGCTTACAGAACGCTCCCCTACCACTTACGCATAAGCGTAAATCCGCAGCTTCGGTACTATATTTTAGCCCCGTTACATCTTCCGCGCAGGCCGACTCGACTAGTGAGCTATTACGCTTTCTTTAAAGGGTGGCTGCTTCTAAGCCAACCTCCTAGCTGTCTATGCCTTCCCACATCGTTTCCCACTTAATATAGATTTAGGGACCTTAGCTGGCGGTCTGGATTGTTTTCCTCTTGACTACGGACGTTAGCACCCGCAGTCTGTCTCCCGGATAGTACTCATTGGTATTCGGAGTTTGCATCGGTTTGGTAAGTCGGGATGACCCCCTAGCCGAAACAGTGCTCTACCCCCAATGGTATTCGTCCGAGGCGCTACCTAAATAGCTTTCGGGGAGAACCAGCTATCACCGAGTTTGATTAGCCTTTCACCCCTATCCACAAGTCATCCCCCGGCTTTTCAACGACGGTGGGTTCGGTCCTCCAGTTAGTGTTACCCAACCTTCAACCTGCTCATGGATAGATCACCCGGTTTCGGGTCTATACCCAGCAACTAAAACGCCCTATTAAGACTCGATTTCTCTACGGCTCCCCTATTCGGTTAACCTCGCTACTGAATATAAGTCGCTGACCCATTATACAAAAGGTACGCAGTCACCGAACAAGTCGGCTCCCACTGCTTGTATGCATGCGGTTTCAGGATCTATTTCACTCCCCTCACAGGGGTTCTTTTCGCCTTTCCCTCACGGTACTGGTTCACTATCGGTCAGTCAGGAGTATTTAGCCTTGGAGGATGGTCCCCCCATATTCAGACAAGGTTTCACGTGCCTCGCCCTACTCGACATCATTATCTAAGCCCTTTCGTGTACAGGACTATCACCCACTATGGTTGCACTTCCCAGAGCATTCCACTAAAACTTAGATAACTTAATGGGCTCTTCCCCTTTCGCTCGCCGCTACTGAGGGAATCTCAATTGATTTCTTTTCCTACGGGTACTGAGATGTTTCACTTCCCCGCGTTCGCCTCAATAACCTATGTATTCAGTTATTGATACCTACCTTATGGTAAGTGGGTTTCCCCATTCAGACATCTCCGGATCACAGGATATTTGCCGCCTCCCCGGAGCTTTTCGCAGGCTATCACGTCTTTCATCGCCTCTGACTGCCAAGGCATCCACCACATGCACTTAATTACTTGACTATACAACCCCAAACAGTCGTTCATCCCTACAAGCAGGATGAGCAACATGATTAACCAGTTTCTCAGTCAATCACACAGTTGGCGTTTGTGCACTTAAGCACTGTACAGCTTCAATTAGATTCATATACCAAAACGCTTGATTCAGTTAATTTCGCTAGTTCTCATTTCAAGGACAGTCATTAACAGGTAATAAATTACTGTTAACTTTCGTTCTATCTATGAGTATGAACAAATTATTTCAACTCAAATATATGCTGTTAATGATTTTTCTAGCCTTCGTCAGGTCTAGAAACTGTGATAAATCACAGAGGTTAACAAGTATAAACTCACTAAGCTCTATAATCTATGGTGGAGACTAGGAGAGTCGAACTCCTGACCTCCTGCGTGCAAAGCAGGCGCTCTACCAACTAAGCTAAGTCCCCAGCTTATCATTTAGATTTAATGTTTCTGATTTTCTGTTTCATGGCAGATGGTGGGTCTGACAAGACTTGAACTTGTGACCCCACGCTTATCAAGCGTGTGCTCTAACCAACTGAGCTACAGACCCTCAGATACATCAATGAAGAACAACTTGTTGTGGATTCTTACCAATCGTCAATCTTTCGTTAAGGAGGTGATCCAGCCGCAGGTTCCCCTACGGCTACCTTGTTACGACTTCACCCCAGTCATTGGCCACACCGTGGTGAACGTCCTCCCGAGGGTTAGACTATCCACTTCTGGTGCAACAAACTCCCATGGTGTGACGGGCGGTGTGTACAAGGCCCGGGAACGTATTCACCGCGGCATTCTGATCCGCGATTACTAGCGATTCCGACTTCATGGAGTCGAGTTGCAGACTCCAATCCGGACTACGATCGGCTTTTTGAGATTAGCATCACATCGCTGTGTAGCAACCCTTTGTACCGACCATTGTAGCACGTGTGTAGCCCTGGCCGTAAGGGCCATGATGACTTGACGTCGTCCCCGCCTTCCTCCAGTTTGTCACTGGCAGTATCCTTAAAGTTCCCACCCGAAGTGCTGGCAAATAAGGAAAAGGGTTGCGCTCGTTGCGGGACTTAACCCAACATCTCACGACACGAGCTGACGACAGCCATGCAGCACCTGTATCAGAGTTCCCGAAGGCACCAATCCATCTCTGGAAAGTTCTCTGTATGTCAAGGCCAGGTAAGGTTCTTCGCGTTGCATCGAATTAAACCACATGCTCCACCGCTTGTGCGGGCCCCCGTCAATTCATTTGAGTTTTAGTCTTGCGACCGTACTCCCCAGGCGGTCTACTTATCGCGTTAGCTGCGCCACTAAAGCCTCAAAGGCCCCAACGGCTAGTAGACATCGTTTACGGCATGGACTACCAGGGTATCTAATCCTGTTTGCTCCCCATGCTTTCGCACCTCAGCGTCAGTATTAGGCCAGATGGCTGCCTTCGCCATCGGTATTCCTCCAGATCTCTACGCATTTCACCGCTACACCTGGAATTCTACCATCCTCTCCTATACTCTAGCCCCCCAGTATCGAATGCAATTCCCAAGTTAAGCTCGGGGATTTCACATCCGACTTAAAGAGCCGCCTACGCGCGCTTTACGCCCAGTAAATCCGATTAACGCTCGCACCCTCTGTATTACCGCGGCTGCTGGCACAGAGTTAGCCGGTGCTTATTCTGCGAGTAACGTCCAGCACTCCTGGGTATTAACCAGGGTACTCTCCTCCTCGCTTAAAGTGCTTTACAACCAAAAGGCCTTCTTCACACACGCGGCATGGCTGGATCAGGGTTCCCCCCATTGTCCAATATTCCCCACTGCTGCCTCCCGTAGGAGTCTGGGCCGTGTCTCAGTCCCAGTGTGACGGATCATCCTCTCAGACCCGTTACAGATCGTCGCCTTGGTAGGCCTTTACCCCACCAACTAGCTAATCTGACTTAGGCTCATCTATTAGCGCAAGGTCACAAGTGATCCCCTGCTTTCCCCCGTAGGGCGTATGCGGTATTAGCGCTCCTTTCGGAACGTTGTCCCCCACTAATAGGCAGATTCCTAAGTATTACTCACCCGTCCGCCGCTAGGTTCCAGTAGCAAGCTACCTTCGCCCCGCTCGACTTGCATGTGTTAAGCCTGCCGCCAGCGTTCAATCTGAGCCATGATCAAACTCTTCAGTTTAAAATCAGTAGTGCCTAAAGGACACCAATCTTGGCTCATCAATTTTCTGACAAATTCTCTCAAATAAACTTCGAGTAATTTAAACCAATCAATCAATGATAATATTTCGATCAATCAACCAGTAAAAATCCACACAAGTTGTTCTTCATAATCTCTTAATGATCTTCTTGCTACTTCGTCAGCAGCAAGCTAGGTCGGCTATGTTACGCTTTCTTTGTAGAAAGTCAACCAGTAAATCCAATTATTTTTAAACTCATTCAAGACACTTAAATTTAACACCTTGTGCTAAACCTTTGTTTCTTAACAAGTTTTAATCTTCATCACTGCCGATGGATGTGCATTCTACAGCATTTCAGAAGGCTTGCAACACCCTTTTTGAATTTTTCTTAAAATAACATCTCAACTGGTTATTTATTCCACAAAAACCCCTTTTTTTCTATTTCTTGATTAAAAAAGGCACAGGATTAGCCAGGTTAGCTAATAGTTTTTCTGCCTTATCTTTTTCCTGAAAGCGTAAAGGTCGGCAATCCACATACTCTATATAGCCGCTATCGCCTTTTTCAGTCTGCTCATTTATTTTTACCTGATAATGAAAACTGCCCACATAGCCCGCTGCCATGCCAAATTTAAAATCACCGCGACTTTGGCCCTGCACCCAGATCTGGTTTCCCCGATCATCTTCATAGCACCACTCAAACTCTCGTGGCAAATACATCTTTTGTCCATTTGGCGTTTTGACACTCGGGTAGACACGATGCACTTTAAAATAAACCTTTTGGTCAAACAGCCAGGTTTGCATACGATTCAAATCACGTAGATAGATTCTCGACTGTACAATCTGATTCAGGCTATTACGGATCTGAGCCAACAATAGCTGCCGATTATTACTCAGGTTAATCATCTGATAGCTAAAAAAAGCCAGAGGAAGATAAGGAAAATTAAAACTGCGGGCGTATTCAAAACTTCCGAGACTTTCAATTGTATATTTCTGATCTTTATAGGTCACAGTACCCTGACAATGACACACTAATGACCAATGATCTGCCAGGGAGAATCGCATCTGGGTAAAGTGGGACACCAGATCAGTGGTATGAATGCTGAGATCAAAACTCAGTTCGGCATCAGAGCGTTGGAGTTGAAAGTGTGGAAAGTGTCCGGTCAACTTTTCCCGATCCAAAAATTGAAACATGCCCGATGAAAATTTACAGTCCTGTTGAATTGAATAGCTCTGTAACTGCCCCACCATGTGAGGGCTTGAACTGCAAATGACTGTCGCAGTATCTAGTGCAGTGGTCTGGATCGCACTGGGATTCGCCAGCATCGGTGCATTGGGCTGTCCGATAATGCTGAGAAAACTGAGATAATGCAGGGGGGCGGGTAGACCAGGAATCATCAATCCCTGATGAATGATTTTGTATCTTGAGGTTGGGCCATGATAAGCCAGATGCTTCGACGAAACAGTCGGAGTCTGATTCAGCTGTTTCGAACGATCTAAAAAATCTTGAAGAAACTGCATATCAGACTCCTTAATCTTTTTATAATACGTGCTGTCTTTTTGCCATGAAAGTGGTAACAAAGCCAGATAAGGCATAGATGATAGAAATCACTAAAATGCCAACCGGAATATTATAAGTCATCGCAGCAAAGATAAAGACGGCGATTGGTAACACAAAGAACGGGACACGTTTACGCTCTACAGTCTTAAATGAATAGTATTTGATATTGGAAATCATCAATAAACCGCTACCAATAATCACTATTGCATTTAATATTTGTATGGATAGCTCTCGGGTATCGAAGATTTCAGGAAAATCCAGCCCGACCCAAACCATTGAAACAATCATGATCGCTGCCAAAGGACTGGCCACACCAATAAAGTAACGTTTATCGACCACGCCAATCTGCACATTAAAACGCGCTAAACGAAAAGCCGCGCAGGCCGTATAAACAAAACAGGCTGCCAGACCGATGCGACCAAGATCACTCAGTCCCCAGCTATACATTAAAATGGCTGGTGCCACTCCAAAGGCCAGCATATCTGACAGTGAGTCAAACTGTTCACCAAACGGACTTTGCGCGCCGATTGCACGTGCAACACGCCCATCCAGACCATCAAATAAAGCGGCCAGAAAAATGGCATAAATGGCTTGCTGAAACTCACCATTCATACTGGCAATAATGGAATAAAAGCCTGATAACAACGCAGCGGTTGTAATCAGATTTGGCCACAGATAGATCCCTCGACGCTTAACTTTCTGCCCTTCCTGGGTATGCTCTTCTTCTTCCACCTCGAAGGTAATCCCATCAAAAGGCAAGTCTAATGAAGAATCGCTTTCCGGTTTGCTTGTATTTGTCATATTTGTCGATCCTAACTATGACCATTTTCTGAAAAAATTATTCACCGACCAACCAGCGTACCGCAGCATGGCCGCCATTTTCCTGCATACGTAAATGCGGAAATAACCACTGTAATGCTTCATCTGCATCTTCAGAGAATTTCCAAGGCGGGTTAATGACCAAGAGACCACAACCATTCAGGCCAACTGGAGTATCGTCTGGCCAGACACAGAGTTCGCAAATTAACTGACGACGAATACCGGTCTTGAACATTTTCTTTTCAAAACGTTCAATCATGGCACGGTCTTTAATTGGATACCAAACCGCCAACACACCTGTCGGCCATTTTTTATAAGCCGCTGCAATCAGTTCAACCAATTGCGGGAAATCTTTACGCTCTTGTTCATAAGGCGGGTCAATCATGACCAGACCGCGTTTTTCTTTCGGTGGAATGACCGCAAGTAACCCTTCATAGGCATCCCGTTCATGCAAGCCTGCGCGTTTGTCAAAAATATTCTGACGAAGCTGCTGAAATACATCACGCTGCATTTCAAAAATAGTGGCTTTATCAATTTCGCGCATGCCTTCCAGAGCAAACCACGGCGAACCCGGATACGCTCCTTTGCCAAAGTTTTCACGCATTTTTTCAACAACTTTTAAATATTGCTGAACCCCTTGCGGTGCATTACGCTTGATTGAATCGTCCAGCTTGACCAGACGATGAATACCGTTTAAGAACTCACCTGATTTTTGTGCCTCAGAGGTCGATAAATCATACTTACCCGCACCACCATGTGTATCTACATAGCGATATGGTTTATCTTTTGCATTCAGTCGAGCCAACAGCTGAAGCAGTAGTACGTGCTTCATGACATCGGCAAAGTTACCCGCGTGGTAATGGTGACGGTAATTCATGTTTCATTATTTCCTCATATCAACAACCATTTTAACATGAAAAATAGTTTCGTTCAGATCGGATTCTTCCCCTAGAATAACTGAACATTTTTTCCCCTTTTCACAGGTTTATTTTATGGATGCTGCTCATTTCCCAAAGTCCTGGTCTATTGACCAAATTCTTGATGATTTGAATCAACAGGGTTTTAGTCTGATCGATCATGCTTATGATGCAAGCTATATTAAACAGTTGATGGCTGAGTGTCGTAGCAATCTGGCTTATTTCCGTGATGCTGCCATTCAAAATGGGGTGGTCAGCAACATTCGTAGTGACCGGATTTTATGGCTGAATGAAAATCTTAGTATTTCTCACCAGCATGTACAAAACCTGCTGGCTTTGGGCCAGATTTTCAACCGGGTCTTTTATTTGGGAATCAAGGAAGTGGAAGCACATTTTTCCTGTTATGAAGCAGGAGAATTTTATGCCTTACATCGCGATAATCCAAAAGGCAAAAATAGCAGAATGATTTCCGCAGTGTATTATTTGCATGACCAATGGCAAGAGGATTGGGGCGGAGAATTACGCTTGCAGGATAAACACGAGGTATGGCATACCATTCGTCCTGAACCAAATCGTCTTGCCCTGTTTCAGAGTGATATTTTGCATGAGGTTTTAGAGGCCAAACATCAGCGTCTATCCATTACAGCCTGGCTACGTAGTGATGCGGCCGTGCTTTAAATTTTAAGTTCTGGCCTCATATCAGCATTATTGAGAATTAAGGATGGCATGCATGCGATTAAACAGCCAGCAGATTATTGAACGTCTAGGTGAAACTGACCAGTTGTATTTACAAGGCAATACGCCGGAATTAGCGCTTGAACGTGCCGATCTTCGCTTGCAACTGGTGAGCTTAAGCCAGTTCTATCAGGAACAGGTTCATTTTCTGCAAGAAGCGGTTGTACTGCTCGAACAAGGACGAGTTGAATTTGAGGAGATGCCGCTACGCCTGTATATCAATCTCTCTTTACATCTGGCCAAGGCGTATATGATTTTCTTTGAACTCACCAAAGAGCCCCGTTATGCCCTGATTACCCAGCAAATCCTAAAACCCATGACCCATTATGAGCATGGTGAGATTTATTTCTTCCTGGCTTATGCCTCTGTCAGTAAAAATGAGCCGGCATTAACCCGGCACTGGTTAAAAAAATACAGCACGAGCTCCGAATTTGATCTGGAATTATTACAGCAGCATCCCGCCTTTGAAGCGTACCGATCCCTAGAATGGTTCGAAAAATTGCTCAAAAGTAAAATGCACTAAACTCGCTTTAACCTGCCTTATAGAAAAAAGCGCCTGAGATCAGGCGCTTTTTCATTGAATCCTAAATGCTTTTAAAGCCTGTATCAGGCAAGTTGACGGCGATAAGCATCCATGTGCAACTGCTGGTTGAGCTCATCCACCCAAATCGCCCAGTCATCATCCTGCACCAGATGACTAATTAATAAAGAGCGCTGTGATTTATTCCAAAACGGCGCATCATGCAGAGAAATATGTGCAGGCAGTTGATGCGTACGTATATACAATTCGATAGCAGCCGGACTATTGGCCAGGCCGAGTTGTGAAAACAACAACTCTAAAGATGGGGTCCTTCCGAGCATCTCGTCCTCCTTATATTTATCAGAGAAACTGTCATTAATTATAGATCTAACTTATAAGACAATCGAAAAAAAACCTAGTCAATTGACTAGGTTTGTTGTGTCTTTTTGTACGTTATGGGGCTTATTCTGCTGCTTTGTCACTTTCCACATGAAGCAACTGATTTAACTTGTCAATAATGACAATCCATTCATCATCCTGATGCCAGTGTTCACGTAAAAAGGCACTCTGTCCTTCGCTCCAGAATTCGGCATCTGGCAAAGCCACTTTAGCATCTAACTGATGATCTTTAACAAATTGCTCAATTGAAGCTTCATCTGACGGTAAACCAAGTTGTTCAAAAAGTAGTTCCAGAGTAACCTGTTGTTCCATAAGCATAAACAAACTCCATTATTCAACTTATCAGTAAGTTAGATGATTAAAATATTAATATCAAAAACTTTAGTTTGATTTGCCACTGGGCAAGCTACAGGAGCCTGAGCCCACGGCTTCAGTATGTAACTGCTCATTTAGCACATCCACCCATATGGCCCAGTCATCATCTTTCTTCCAGTGACTGATTAAAAAGTCATGTTGTGACTTACTCCAAAATGGTGCTTTGTGTAGCGGTACATCCATACCAATTTGATGGGTATTAATAAATTCATCTATCGCTTCAGGACTGGAGTCCAGTCCCAATTGCTCAAAAAAAAGTTCGAAGGTTGAGCGTTGTTCTAACATCTGTATGACCTCCCCCTTTTGAATTATGATCTTGTATCTACCTTAGCCTGCCTATACAACAAACTCAGTTGTCTCTCCTTCACAGGATGTTATTTTTTGTTCAATAAAAAAGGCACCCTAACCAGAGTGCCTTTCTTTTAATTTAATTAAAAAATTAAATTATTTAAGCATGTCAGCCACTGCTGCGCGCTCTTCTTCAAGCTCGTTCAGTGTAACGTTGATACGCTCACGGCTGAACTCGTCGATTTCAAGACCTTGAACGATTTTGTATTCACCGTTTTCAGTGGTTACAGGGAAACCGAACATTACACCTTCAGGGATACCGTAAGAACCGTCAGAAGGGATACCCATAGTTACCCATTTGCCGTTAGTGCCAAGCGCCCAGTCACGCATATGGTCGATTGCAGCATTTGCAGCAGAAGCAGCAGAAGACAGACCACGTGCTTCGATGATCGCAGCACCACGTTTACCAACAGTTGGAAGGAATACGTCTTTGTTCCACTCAGCATCGTTGATTTTGTCTTTTAAGCTTTCACCGTTTACATTTGCAAAACGGTAGTCAGCATACATTGTTGGAGAGTGGTTACCCCAAACCGTCATGTTTTCGATGTCAGAAACTGCAACACCCGCTTTTTGAGCAAGTTGAGTCAAGGCACGGTTGTGATCAAGACGTAACATTGCTGTGAAGTTTTTCGCTGGAAGGTCTGGAGCAGATTTCATAGCGATATAAGCATTCGTGTTCGCAGGGTTACCTACAACCAGAACTTTAACGTCACGGCTTGCAACTTCGTTTAGTGCTTGACCTTGACCAATGAAGATTTCGCCGTTGACTTTAAGCAAGTCAGCACGTTCCATACCAGGACCACGTGGACGAGAACCTACCAACAATGCATAGTCAGCATCTTTGAATGCAACTTTAGGATCATCAGTACCGATCATGCCTGCCAATAATGGGAAAGCACAGTCATCAAGTTCCATCATTACGCCTTTCAGCGCTTGTTGAGCTTTCTCAACAGGAATTTCTAATAATTGAAGAATAACTGGTTGGTCTTTACCCAACATTTCACCGCTAGCGATACGGAATAAAAGGCTGTAACCAATTTGACCAGCAGCGCCAGTAACGGCAACGCGAACAGGTTGCTTCATGTAATTATCTCCAGTTGAGAGGATAGTTAATGCGATTAAATAGCTGTTCTATCTAATCTTAATAATCATAAACGGCAAAGATTGTACTCCAATCCTTGTCCAGATGCATGTAAAAGGGAATGGATTTCAACAAAAGTCTGATAGGAAATATAAATTAAATCGGCAGAAAAGCTCAGTATATACCTTTAATTGTCACCACAGCTGGGCATGTATTCAACAGATTGGCCGGACAAGCCTTATAACTGCCCCTGCTGTTATAACAGACTTTAAGTGAAGTCAGCATACTGTTAGGGCGCGTAGAAACACAGTGAAACCGGATAGCCGTCGACGGCAATTGTGGATTGATTTTCAGAAACTTTCTGCGCAGCGCATCCAGAGCAATTGTCTGGCTTTCCTGCTCAGTCAGCTCTTCAGGTACTTTCAGACGGTCAGCATAATTAATGATGGTCCGAAAGTACTGACTGGCATTCATCGGTACGCAGCCCCCAATACTGCGCCACAAGCCAGCCCGGGTACTTTCATCAGGCATAATTCGTGCTACCACCTTGGCCTGTAAGGGCGAAAGTGTGGCAGAACTGTTGGTATTACACGAGATACTGGTGGTTTGCGGATAAAGACCCGAAATATTCAACGAATAGCCTTCTAGGCATTTTCTTTTTTTTGAATACTCCGGATACAAATAACACATCGCCGGTACCATTTGCACTTCCATGATATAGCCGGTGGGCTCTGCAAGGGCAAGGGGACTCGTGGCTAAACCGAGTAGTACCACCCCTCCACCACAAATTCGGGCATCCATTTTTCCTTTTTTGAACACAATTACTTTATCCCTTCAGATATTTTGAATTATTGAGTACTTCGTAAAGGTATCGCCTGCATTCTTTTTCCGATCGACTGTGCACCCTGCCCTAATAGAATGCCGTAATACGTCGCATTCGTCATAACATGTTTCACATAGTCTCGTGTTTCAAGCAAAGGAATAGACTCCGTATATTGATCTGCTGCAATACTCTGAAATTCCGGCTGCCAGCGGCGTGCACGGTTTGGACCGGCATTATAGCCTGCAGTTGCCAGCACTGGACTTTGGCTTAATTGACGCTGAATTGTTGATAAATAGAAGGTTCCATAACGGATATTGGTATTCATATCGGTTAACGCAGCCGGATTATATGCTTCTCCCATTTGGCGCGCGACCAGCTTGGCCGTATCTGGCATGATCTGCATTAAGCCGCCTGCCCCGACATGGGAACGTGCAACTGTATTGAAACGACTTTCCTGACGCATCAGGCCATAAGCCCAGGCTGGATCCAGACTCACTGTACGACTATGGCTCACCACATAGTTCTGGTACGGCATTGGATAGCGATAGGTATAATTATGCTTCTTGACAGTACGATCGGCGGCATAAATGGCACGATCATGCCACCCCATGTCATGCGCACGTTTTGCTGCGGCCAAAAGCAGGTCATCATCATGCTTGAGATAAGCCTGGCGCACTGCCCAGTTCCATTCACGGTTAATATAATTTGCTGGTGCATCAATATCGCGCAAGGCAAAAGCACGACGGAAATGCACATCCTGATTTAAGCGCTGCATGGCCTGATTCGACGGTTGGGTAGCGTTTGGCGCGCCTGCTACGACTTGCCCCAAACGATCCCGTGCCAGCAAATTATGATAGTCCTCACCATTGGCCAGTTTCCGGTAAATATTTTCTGCTGTCTTTTTCGATGCGCGGTCTGAACGCTGCTCGCTGGCACGCGCCAGCCAGTACTGCCAGCGGTCCTCCTGCTTCTGGTTCACGTTCATGGCGTCAATCGCACGAATCAGACTCTCCCAGGCGCCAAAACGAATCGACTGACGGGCATAGATTTCAGCTTCTTCCGAGCTAAATGGCAACCCATAACTGGCATCCAGCGCATTCAGCACTTCACGGTTATAGTTATTTTTCATGACAGTCGTGCCGCCGATATAACCTACTGTCCGAAACAGGGCTTTTTGTACTTCTGCTGGAGTTCCTTCAGCAGTCCGCTTGACTATTGATAAGGCCGAATTCAGATCAGTATCTGCCAAGCGACCTAAGGCATATACCAGATAAGCATGGTCAACAGTCGTGCTTTTTGGTGCCGACCATAAATAAGCGGTTGGATTGGCCTGAATGCTATTTAGCTGGGCCAGAGACAGATTCAGACCTAAATCTTGCGCCGTCGCGATGGCTTGTCCAGACTGACCGGCACGCAACTGCACCCACAGGCGCTGCTGACGGTCTTCCGTAGTCATAAGTGGACTGGATAACATCATGCGACCCAAGCCATTGCATGAATCTGGCTGGGAATTTGTTGTCAGCCAAACATCCTTAAATTCGGCATAGACCAAGGGATCACCACTTTTGGCACGCACTTGTGCGATTGCACAGGCTTCAGCCCGGTCAGCATTGGTCACATATTGTAAAACCGGTTGGGCTGCAGCAAAGTCAGCGATTTTAACTTTTTCTTCGACATAATCGGCTGCCAGCTTTTCAGCCATGGCGGAGTGTGGATAGCGCTGTACAAAGTTGATGATCTGGTTGGCCGGCTGCAAAGCAAGATTCTGGTTCAGAATCCAGTATTCCGGATAGTAGCCCAGCACGTCATTTTGCATAGCAAGTCGATATTGTTGTAAGAATTGAGTATTTCCTGCATTTGCAGCACGTAAGGCATCATTAAACTGTGCTTCGGCAGCCTGGGTATTTGCCGCACAGATACAGGCGAAACTTAAGGTCATTAACTTATAGTATTTGCGTATGTTTTGAGTACCTTTTAACATCCAGCTGCCTTCTATCATCAATTTTGTGCCGAGCATATGCTGCTTATCATAAGAGCTTGCTAGCAGATTATAACCAATTGTATTGTTCAGTTATGTAACCTAATAATTCAGCAATTTTAATCTTCAGATTATTTTTGTCTGTAAATGAATATTTTTCTACCCCTAATTTAGGCTATAAGTTTAAGCCACTTTCCTGCTAAAATATGCGCCATTTAAAGATTTCAATCTGTGAACTGAATCCTTCTTGAGCTGCGTGTTCATCAACTGCCAGTTCATTCACATTCGAGCTATTATTTTGTAGGAGCCTTCATGACGGTTCAAACCTTCATTCCGAATGGTGCCCCAGCTGCCTCAGAAAACACTGTTACCCAGCCAGCGCACACCCTAGCCAGCGATCCTTCAGTCAAAAAGCTGTATATCGAAACGCAAGGGTGTCAGATGAATGAGTATGACAGTCATCGTATGGCAGACCTGTTGGGCGACTCACATGGTTATGTCCTGACCAGCAATCCCAAAGAAGCCGATGTACTGCTTATGAACACCTGCTCAATCCGTGAAAAGGCACAGGAAAAAGTCTTTTCTGAACTGGGCCGCTGGCGCAAGCTCAAAGAACAGAATCCTGATCTGATTATCGGGGTCGGTGGTTGCGTGGCCTCTCAGGAAGGCGACAATATTCAAAAACGTGCCAATTATGTGGATATGATTTTTGGTCCACAAACCCTGCACCGTTTACCGCAAATGCTCGATCAGCATTTTGAACAGGTCGAAAAACCTAAAAAAGAAAAAATCAAATTGGTGGACATTTCCTTTCCAGATATTGAAAAATTCGACTTCCTGCCTGAACCGCGTGTGGAAGGCTATAAGGCCTTTGTGTCGATTATGGAAGGCTGTTCAAAATATTGCTCATTCTGTGTCGTACCTTATACGCGTGGTGAAGAAGTTTCTCGCCCGCTGGATGATGTGCTGGCAGAAATTGCAGGTCTGGCTGAAAAAGGCGTACGTGAGATTTCTCTGCTCGGTCAAAACGTCAATGGCTACCGTGGGGAAACTTTTGACGGCAACATCTGTACCTTTGCCGACTTGTTACGTTTAGTTGCAGAAATTCCGGGTATTGGCCGCATCCGTTATACCACTTCGCATCCACTGGAATTCAATGATGATCTGATCCAATGCTATCGCGATCTGCCACAGATGGTGTCACACCTGCATTTGCCGGTCCAAAGCGGCTCCAATGATGTTCTGCAAGCGATGAAGCGCAACCACACCATTGATGTCTATATCGAAAAGATTGCCAAGCTGCGTAAAGTCCGTCCCGATATGCACCTGTCGTCAGACTTTATCATTGGCTTCCCGGGTGAAACTGATGAAAACTTTGCAGAAACCTATCAGTTTATCCAAGACCTGGATTTTGATCACTCTTATAGCTTTATCTATTCAAAACGCCCTGGTACACCGGCGGCAGAGCTTGAAGACACCACACCTGAAGTCGTAAAAAAAGAACGCCTGGCTAAAGTTCAGCAATGGATCAAACATTCAAGTATTGAGAAAACTGATGCCATGCTCGGCAGCATTCAGCGTGTGCTGATTGAGAAAGTATCCGATAAAGATCCAAACCTGCTTATAGGCACGGCTGATAATACCCGTTTGGTCTCATTTATTGGCGATCCAGCTTGGGTTGGACGTTTTGCCGAAATTGAAATTACCGAAATTAAAACTTTAAATTTTGTTTACGGTGAACTCTTGAATCTTGAGCCTGACGTGGCGTAATGTAGGGGATATACCGACACTTGTATAAGGAACACTCTTGACTGCAACGATTCGACGTACAGTAGCTTTCCCTGGAATTTCAATTGACCGTTTACAAGCCGTTTTGGGCACTTATAACGGTCATTTGAAGCAAATTGAACAACGTTTAGATGTCAAAATTTCCCATCGAGGTGAAAGTTTCTTTATCGATGGTGGAATCGCTGCTGTGGAAAGAGCGGAAACGCTCTTACAGCGCCTGCACGAAGAATCTGAACATAGCCAGCAAATCAGTGCCGACACCCTGCATATGATGATTCAAGGCAGTCAGACTGACCTCGAGCTTCAGGAAGATATTGAAGATCAGGAACATACTGGTCTGGATGCCGTTTGGTTACAAACCCGTAAAGGACGCATTAATCCGCGTGGTGCCAACCAGAAGCGTTATGTTCAGCGCATTTTGCAAAGTGATATTTCGTTTGGTATTGGCCCTGCCGGTACGGGTAAAACCTATCTTGCAGTAGCAGCTGCTGTCGACATGCTGGAACGTAATGAAATCCAGCGTATTCTACTGGTGCGTCCCGCGGTTGAAGCCGGTGAAAAACTCGGCTTTTTGCCAGGTGACTTGAGCCAAAAAATTGATCCCTACCTGCGTCCTCTTTACGATGCCCTGTATGAAATGCTGGGCTTTGAAAAAGTGGCCAAGCTGATTGAACGTCAAATTATCGAAGTGGCACCGCTGGCTTATATGCGTGGTCGGACTTTAAACCACTCCTTTGTCATTTTAGATGAAGCACAAAACACCACACCAGAACAGATGAAGATGTTCCTGACCCGTTTAGGTTTTGGTTCGCGTGCGGTTATCACCGGTGACATCACACAGGTAGATTTACCGCGTGGTCAACAATCTGGGTTGGCGCATGCCTTACGTGTCATTGACAAGATCAAAGAAATTCATATTACTCGCTTCCACTCACGCGACGTGGTACGTCATCAATTGGTGCAGAAAATTGTTGAAGCCTATGAAGGCTGGGATAGCGAACAGCAACGTCTAACGGCAGAACAGCGTGCGGAACGCAAAGCCCGTCAAGAAGCTTTAGTTGCGGACAATGATGCAAAAGCGGATGAGCAACATCAAGACTAAATTATTTAAGGATTCATTTTGAAACTCAATCTTTCCTTGCAGCAAAACTTTCAGTCACCTGAGCTGGTGCTGAAACGTGCCTATATTAAAAAAGTCGCAGAAACTGTGTTACGCCATATCAGCACCCAAAGTGATTGCGAAATGGGGATTGCCTGTGTCGATCATGATGAAAGTCATAAGCTCAACCTGGAATATCGTGGCAAAGATAAACCGACCAATGTCTTGTCCTTTCCCAGTGATATTCCAGATGAAATGGCACAATTTCTGGATGCCTTTCCGATTGGCGATCTGGTGATTTGTATTCCAGTGGTCTTACAGGAAGCCACTGAGCAAGACAAAGCTCCTCTGACACATTTCACCCATATGCTGGTGCATGGCATATTACATTTAATGGGTTATGATCACGAAACTTCAGATGAAGATGCCGAAGAAATGGAAGGTATTGAAATCGACATTCTGGCTAAACTTGGTATTGACAATCCTTATCTGGAACAAAATTAAGATTTCACTATTAAGAATAGCGGGCTTAGGCTCGCTTTTTTATGCCTGTAAATAGCAATCAAGTCAATGCTACTTAATTCAACCAAAGCTATAAAATACAGCTCATAACAATAAAGCTGATTAGCTAAAGTTCAGGATAAAAGTGAAAAAGATTCTTCTGGTATTGCTACTCGTGGGTACTTCCCTTCTATCTTCAACGCTTTATGCAAGTTCAAAGACGGTATGTAAAGAAACCCCGTTTCAAAAAGCAGATGAAGTCTGGACAGGTCATTATTATTTAAATGGCGTCATGGAAACAGGCTCTGAAATGCTGTTATTGCCTGAAGGTAAATTTAAATGGTATCTGGCTTATGGAGCCCTAGAGCAATATGCTGAAGGTAGATGGTGGAAAAATGGCAACTGCATCGGTTTAAAACCTGAGCGTAAATATAAAAAGCATCTGAGGATTTTTCCAAAGCATCTAAAAATTGAAGGCAAATTTTTAAATGTGATTTGGAACAGTTCTGGAGAACACGGTTATTATCATCGTGTGGAAGAATAATTTCAGCATTATGAAAGTTTAACTGAAGGAATAACTGAGGTTGCACTTTCCTACTGGAGCAGCCTGCAGGATATTCATGCCTGGCATCAGGACGCTGAACACCAGGCCGTGCAACAATTCGGTAAAGAGAACTGGTATTGCTATTTCAGCATGGATGTCTGCAAGACACTACGCCATTATGAAACAGCGCCGGATTAACGTACTTCAAATTCTGCCTCTGCCGGATCAAAGCGCCAGGTTCGGATAATACGCAGTTCAGAAATATCTTTCATCTTGCTGTCAAAAGCCCCAAAAGGTGCAGCCTTACGCACTGATGCTTTGGCTGCTTCATCCAGCAAATGATGTCCCGAACTGTCAATCAGGCGAATCGCCCGAATTCCACCGTTCTGGTTTAAAATGACCATCAGGCGCACTTCACCAGCCAGATTTTGCTGTCGGGCGGCATCCGGATAATAGCGGTTACCATAAAACTCCACTTTTTGACGGAATTTTTCCAAATAAGCCGCTGACACATCCTGCTTGGCCTGAATACCATCCACTGTTTTAATCTTTTGCTGACGACTAAAGTTTTGCTGTCGCTGTAAATATTGCGCTTCCAGACTTGCGACCATGGCGGCTTTGGCTTGGAACTGGCTATTGAGCTGTTCCTGCATTTTCTTCCGCTGATTTTCTTCCGCCTGTTTTTGCCAGCTTAAAGTCGTCATCAGGACTTTTTCTTCAAAGCTCAGCTCACGCTGCTGTTGCAGCATATCCGGGCTGTCCTGCTGCTCTTCCCCGGCCTTTTGTTCCGCAAAAGGCGATGGCTGATCGCTCGACATACGATGTACTTCGCGAAACTTGCCTGAACCCTGCTGATCGGTCTGCCCCAGAAAATCTGCCTGCTCAACTTTATTTTCACTTTGACGCAGGCTCACGGCAATTTCCTTGGTCGAGGTTTTCTCATCCTGCGGCATTGCAAATTCCAGAGTCAGCACCACCAGATGCAAGACCACTGCTGCCAGCACGGCACTGCTAAAAACTGGATCTTTCCACCAGACTTTAACCAGAGGCATTAATATCATGATTCATCACATTTGCCGAACTCAGGCCGAGTTCATTCCCCAAAAAAAATATTCACAGCGCCATTTAAGCAAAATGACATCACATTTTATTTTTAAAAATGCCAATTGCATCAAACCATTAACGCTACATAACCAAAACCCTAAAAATGGTGCAATTTATTTTGCTAAACTTCAAGCGTGAACTCTTGTATTTTTTATATAATTCGACAAGATAACTTCCGAATCAAAAAATATAACCGCCAGGATGCTTCAGTATGCAAACGCTTATTTCCAATATTTCTCAACGACTCCGTCAAGCCTATCAAAAGGCCGAGGGATTTATTGAGGATGAGCGTGAATTTCCATTATCACAAGTTTTCCTGAATGCCACCTTCCAGCGCTTTGTCACTGACAACGTTGCTGCTCTTAAAGATCTGCATGCCGATCTGCATGATGACTGGTTACGCCTGTATGCCACACTGGACTACAAGGGACTAGTAGTAACTTTATCAGTAGACCTGAAGCTGGTGCAGATGGAGCTAAATAAGGCAACCCAACTGATTGTATTTGAGCAGATCAGTGATACCCAACTGATTGATGCCAAATATCCAAATATTTTCTATAAATTGGGGGTTCGCTTTGCGCTGTTTTTCTATCAGCGTGTTTTAAACAAAGATCCGCTCGGCATGATTTTGGAAAAACTAGGCGTAATTAAAGTAATCGATGACTTATTGTATTTAGATCTGAATCGCTGGCTAGGCAAGAACCGCTCTGTAATCGACACGCTGGCCAAAGTTCATGTCAATCACGCCGTATTACGTGAAGCGGAGCTGGTGGTCATCGGCAACGTCAACCTCACAGCTCTGTTCAACAAGCTTTCCCAAGCAAGAAGTAATGACATGGATAATGACGAGGTGGATGACGATAAAGTTACGCCCATCAGACAAAAAGATCCTGCTTAAAATAAAAAGCATGTTATTTTTTTATCCAAAATCGAAAAAGACTACATGAAATATACAGTTTTGAGGCGCGTCTCCCTTCAATTTCCATATTTCACCCAAATAATAAAGCGTAAACTTAACAATAGATGCGCTGTTTAAATAACACAGGAAACTTAGGTATGGCAAAAACGGTATTCAAGACTTTAGGAATAACTGCCGGTTTAAGCACTGTACTGTTATTCACTGGAATGAGCCAGGCTTTTGCTATTGCGCCCTTTCAGGCCAGTTATCAATTTAATTATAATGGCAAAAATCTGGGTTCTGCGACTCGTACCCTCAGCAAATCTGGCAACAACTGGACTTATGTCTTTGCCGCCAAAGCCGGAGGAATTGCGTCTGCTACAGAAACCAGCCGTTTTTCCTTTAATAATGGCAAGATTGGTTCAAGCAGTTTCAAGCGTAACAGTAAAATTCTAGTACATAACAACACCTTGACTATGAATTTCAACCCTTCCAGTAAAACAGTTCAGACTCAGAAAGACGAGGAAAAGCGCTCTTTTGCCTGGAAAGCAGATGTACTGGATGAACTGAATGCCGAGTTGCAGATTCGTGAGGATTTGAAAGGATCAGGTTTAAAATCCAACTATTATATTGCGGATGCTAAAGAAATCGAGCCTCGCAAATTTGTCAAACAGGGTACAGAAAATATTACGACTAAATACGGCACTTTTAATACTGTCAAGGTGGTGATGAAACACAGCAAGGCAGGTCGTGAAACTATTTTCTGGCTTGCCCCTAAACTTGACTATCTTCCAGTCAAAGTGACGCATGTTGACAAGAAAACCTCCTATGGTTTACTCCTCACCGACTATAAAGGGGCAAGCAACTAAGGTTTTTGTTGAATTTAGCTTGATTTTTTCCGGGTGCTTTTTACAATACGCTTTTGCTTGAAAAAGCACCTGCTTTTGAGGATTCTCCCCGTGCATGCACTAGAACAGAAAATCTTGGCTGAAGGTATCGTTCTGTCTGAAGAAGTTCTGAAAGTTGATTCTTTCTTAAATCACCAAATCGATCCTGTAATGATGCAACAAATTGGTCAAGAATTTGCGCGTCTGTTTAAAGATAGCGGTATTACCAAAATTATTACTATTGAAGCCTCGGGTATTGCCCCTGCTGTAATGGCAGGTTTGGAACTGGGTGTTCCCGTGATTTTTGCACGTAAATATCAGTCTTTAACACTAAAAGAGGATTTATACCGTTCTAAGGTATTCTCGTTTACCAAGCAGACTGAAAGTACGATTGCCATTTCTAACAAACACATCAGCTCAACCGATAAAGTTCTGGTCATTGATGACTTTCTGGCAAATGGTCAGGCTGCGCTAGGTCTGGCTGACCTGATTCATCAAGCGAAGGCTGAAGTTGTCGGTATTGGTATTGTGATTGAAAAATCCTTCCAGCCAGGCCGTGAACTGTTACTTGAAAAAGGCTATCGTGTTGAATCATTGGCACGTGTAAAGTCGCTGACCAATGGTACGGTTAATTTCGTACGTGACTAAGTCCTAGCATTTCATTTAAAAGCGCCAGATCTGGCGCTTTTTTTAAACATTTTTATAGTCTTAATATCCTCTGTTCTAAGATGCTTATTTCGTTTTATCCAACTTATACCCAATACATCTAACAGGAATTAAATCACATAATAAAAAAACTCTAAAAAAACAGGCGCTATTATTCTTTTTATTTTTAAAGATAAGATAAATTATGTTTCTATTTAAACATCTACTTAATAAGTATAAATATCACATTCTATTGAAAATATAGTTAATCAGTCACTATCCAGCTTATTTACAGCCAGATTAACGCAATATACACCTCAGGCTTTGCAGGTTTAGACTTAGATCAATATCTTCCATCTTGAGTCAATCCTTTAAGTCCGACATAAGGATCAGCAGCAATCATTTAAGCACTCTCAGCTTTCAGTCGGATGCTTCATCAAAATCAGTGTTGTGGTTTGATACCGTGTCACCCTTTATTTTTGATATGCAGGGGGGTTACTTGATTGAAATATGAGTTTATTTACAGCTAAGATACAGTGCCTTAGCCTGAATTCATCTAGAATCAAATCAATATAGCAGCTTTCCGATAGAGCATTTATCATGCTTCGCTATACCATTAGCTATAATGAATAATTGATTCATGTGCTTCATAACAGTCATCTACTCTAGATAAACCAATACCAATTGTTGATGGAAAAACCTATGCAATGTCCTAAATGTAGTTCGGCCGACATCGAAAAACGAGACCATGAGCAATTATTAAAAAAAACCGGTGGTGTATTATTAGCTTCAGCAGGAGCGACGGCGGGAACCGTAGGAGGTGCGGCATCCGGAGCTTCGATTGGAGCCGCCATCGGGACAGTTGCCGGGCCTTTGGGCGTGATTGTAGGCGGTACGGTAGGCACCTTTGTTGGAGCCATTAGCGTAGGCATTACTGGTGGAGTGGTAGGCAATTTCCTTGGTAAAAAAGCCGGTGTATCGGTAGACCGTAACCTCTTTTTAGACTACCAGTGCCTAAGCTGCAAACATAGATTTAGCCTAAAAGCTCAAAACACAGACTAAGCCAGTTGAGGAAATGATTTCCTCATTTCCTCTTGAATTTAAACGCTTAACCCTGATGCAGTTTTAAGGCAACTTCGGCCAGTCGTCTACCTTGTACCTCACAAAGAATCTTTTCATCCTGACTTAAGCCTTGATCATGGCGTGGCCCACTGACATGACTGACACCATAAGGCGTGCCACCCGTTTTGGTATTCGATAAGGCGGGCACCGCATTACTCAATCCTATAATCAACATGCCATGATGAAACAAAGGCGGCAGCATGGTCAGCAACGTGCTTTCCTGTCCGCCATGCATTGAGCCTGATGCGGTAAACACACAGGCCGGCTTGCCATGCAAGGCTCCATTCAACCATAGACTGGTGGTCTGATCCCAAAAATATTTCATTTCAGAGGCCATATTGCCAAAACGTGTCGGCGAACCTAAGGCCAGACCTGAACATTGCGCCAGTTCCTCAATCGTACAGTAAATATCCCCTTCTGCCGGAATACTGGGTTCCGCCTGAGTGACCACGGTGGCAAGATTTGGAACAGTCCGGATTTTTACTGCCATGCCTGCGGCTTCTACACCATTTGCAATCAAATGTGCCATTTCTTTGGTCGAGCCATATTTGCTGTAATATAAAACAAGGATATAAGGTTGCATGCTGACTCTTATTCATTACTAAAAAATAAAACTATACGGTATTTTGCATATTTTTTGGTTAAGCTGGTCAGGGAAAATACATGATGACTAGAAAAATCGAGATTGAGTACAGATGATTTTGGATTATATAAAGAAGTTACCTTTTTATGAGAAACACTGGTTTCAATTTATTCTGTTTGTCCTTGGCCGCTTTGAACATGATCGTTGCCGGGAACAGGCGGGTTCATTAACCTATACCACCCTATTTGCGGTGGTGCCTATGCTGACAGTCTTTCTGGTCATTATCTCCTCCATTAAAGCCCTGGAGCCAGCCCGACAACAGTTACAACAGCTGATTTATAGTAACTTTTTACCCAAAACCACGATTGCTTTTGACAAGGCACTCAGTGCATTTACTGATAAATCCAGCAATTTAACCGTGATTGGTGTGCTGTTTTTATTTGTGACCACCATCCTGATGCTCAGCAGCATTGAAACTGCCTTTAACCGGATCTGGCGGGTCAATAAAACTCGTGGTGGACTCATAGGCTTTATGCGTTACTGGACCATTATCTCGCTTGGCCCCATTTTACTGGGCAGTGCCTTTGTCATTTCCTCAACTTTGGCTTCACTCAATGTCCTGAGCAATAATTTTACCGGATATGAATTGAATGGAACTTTTCTACTCTGGATCATTTCTTTTTCTTTAACGGTCTTGGGCTTTTTTATTTTAAACTGGACCATTCCCAACCGAAGTGTACCGATCAAATCCGCCCTGATTGCGGGCCTGTTTAGTGCAAGCGTATTTGAGCTGCTCAAGAACCTGTTTGGTTTTGTGATGACCAACTTTACCAGCTACGAAATTATCTATGGTGCTTTTGCAGCCATACCGATTTTTCTGCTGTGGATTTATCTGTCATGGAATATTATCCTGCTGGGCGTAGAGATTAGTTATGCCCTGACCGCTTTTGAATCTGGCCGTGACTGCAAACGCCATCCGATGATTATATTGCTGGATTTACTGGCACTATTTTATAAAAAACAAAAAACGGGTGAATGTGTCAGTGAAGCCGAAGCACTCGAGGTTTTGGGACAGGACGAAATTGGACGCTGGCCTAGCTATGTGGACATGTTTGAAAAACAGAATCTGATCAAATGCACCGAGGATAATCAATATGTGCTGGTACGTGACCTGGATCAGGTGAGTTTCTGGAATTTTTATTTACAGTTGCCTTATCCTCTGCCGCACAAGCAGCATCTGAATGATCCTGCCGCAGAGGAAATATGGATGCAGAAACTTTCTTCTAATATTTTGGCCACCGATCAATATCTGGAAGATAAGTTGAGTTTTCCATTATCTGACCTGTTCCGGAATAAATAAACAAGACAACCCCTCTCTCTGGAGAGGGGTTTTCCGATCTATGAGGTTAACTCTTTAGAGATTTTCAGCCAATTACAGCACCAGTGGGCAGAAATAGCTTATGTAGAAGCACATGTACGCCCCATAAAGTTAAGGCTGTGAGAAGGGAAAGAATCGGCACAGAACCTAAGGCGATCTATCAGAGGGCAGTAATATCGCTGGCCGCCGATTTAAGATCACCTGCTGTAATCCCTAGAAGCCACATAATAAAACATGAGGGCAAATGCTTTAACCTCTAAGGCCTGATAATGGTTGATTGATAACCTTGCTTTTCACTTGAAGGAAAATACGATCAAAGCAGCAACAATCCAATATAGACTTTAAAAATATTGAAGCGCTGACTCAAAGCATATAGCTTTGGCCACGATCGGCTTCTCCTGACTCCATGATGATCATAAAAAAAGGAGCCTTTTGGCTCCTTGATCTAAACATCAGGCCTTATTTCACAAAAGTTGACCATAGATAGTCTTTTTCTTTGCCTTTCAGGGTCATGTTCAGCCGGTCACCGAATTGCAGGGCAGCAACACCGGCTGGCGTACCGGTCATCACCACATCTCCGGCTTCCAGCGTAAATACCTGACTGATCTCGACCAGTAAGGTAGCAAGATCAAAAATCAATAAAGCCGTATCGCCTGTTTGACGCCGCTCGTTATTGATGTCAAGCGTATACTGCACATCTTTCCAGTCCGTGATCACATCCGCTACAGGTACCCAGTCCGCCAGCATACAGGAACCATCAAAGGCTTTGGCACGCTCCCAAGGCTGGCCTTTTTTCTTGAGCTCATCCTGAAGGTCACGCAGGGTCAAATCCAGGCCAAGCGTCACAGCGCCAATCGCCTCTAATACTTTGGCAGGATCGCTTTCCTGAGTTAAAGTGCGATCAATACGCAAACTCAACTCACACTCATAGTGGCAGTTGCCCCAAGCCGGATTCCATGTAATTCCCGCATCCAGCGACCTTAAGGCGCTCGGCGGCTTGATAAACAGGACAGGACGATCAGGTACTGCATTCCCCAATTCTTTGGCATGATCTGCATAGCTGCGACCCACACAGACAATTTTTGATGGACGGGTACTCATGATCTGGTTCCTTATCTTGATCTGTCTTATTGCTTGAAAGTATTTTCGAAAAGGCTTTGTTCAGTTGTATCTTTAAAAGCACGCTTAGGGATAATGATAACTGTACGGTTTTTCAGTTCCAGCATATAGGTCAGTTTACCCATCGCAAAAGTTTGTACTTCATTATAATGCACGATCTTGCTGCGTCCATTATTAAAGATTGCCGCATAGTCCTGAAACAGGTCAATCCCCTGCTCACTTTTGCCAAACTGATATTTAATAAACTGGCGTTTGAACATCATCGGTAAAAACCAGTAACGCATAATTGCCTGCAATATCAGGAAAAAGGCCCCAAGTGCCACATAATAGCGCCCGACCCCATCAAAACCCATGGAAAAACCCCAGATAATAATCCCGATACTGACCAAAGGGGTCAGAAAACGGCTGATCTGCTTTTTGCCAAAAGTGGCCAAGGCAAATCCATCCTGAGACTCCTCCAGAGTCAGAAAATAGCGGGTCGATAAGGTTGGTGCTGACTCAGTCATAGCGTCACATCAAAAAATATAATCCTGTTCCATACTATAACAAAATATGCTTAAAACTCATGGCTTATGCGCTTAATTACATAACTTTGCTTTGGTAATAACAGGATTTTAGTTTAGACAAATCCTCATTAAATCAAAAACACTTGCCTAGGCGATGGAATGAAAAGATTAACACCCTATTTAGTGATCAGTAGCGTATTCCCGATACCCCTATCTGCTTTTGCAAAAATTATCTTATGTACAGCCAATCTGCCCAATAAGCTTGATATATTTCAGCGTAATGCCCAGTAACTGGCTGAATTGACGGGCGCAGGCCGCCTGATTTATGCATAGCCAGCCCCTAGAATCCTTTTGTCGATCGTTAAGACCAGCACCAGTCTAAGGCTCAGCTTTATAGCGAAGCCATCGTCCGACATCTTGTCTTAATATCAATCAAAGTCATTGACCAGCAGGCGGCTATTCAGCAGAAATATCAGCTACCTCCCAATTCCGGTATTAAATTTTAAAGTAAATGGGCTAATGCAACGTCATTTAGGAGAGCCTCGCATCAGCATCCTGATGCTGGATGCGCCGATTTCTTATGGCGCTGACAAACTAGAATGGTTGGCTCTCAGTCCGAATAAAATGCTGGTGACCGTAAAGCAGTGGGGTGATCGGCATCAGCCGCAAGGTGTGCTACTCAATAAAATTAAAATCTTGATGTTTGTTGTTATTATTGATTTTTTGTATAAATATTAAAAAAAACATAGACCAAAAAAAACCGCATCAATGTGCGGTTTTTTCAAAATTCTTATCAAGATTGGTGCGCTCAGAGAGATTCGAACTCCCGACCCCTTAGTTCGTAGCCAAGTGCTCTATCCAGCTGAGCTATGAGCGCGACGTCTTGATGGGGTGCATTATATAGAGTTTTTATCAGTTGTTAAGTGTTTTTAATAAAATTAAAACTGAACGTACAGTAATTAAACGATACGAGCCTATTTAAGTTTTTTAAAGAATATTTCTGCAAATTTAGAGCTAAAAGCAATAACTCACATCTGGCAAAATCCAAGAATTGACCAAGTTAATATTTAATTCAATTAAAATCTATTTTTACTCAGATGCTGAATACATAATTGATCGATTCCACGATCAGGACATTTTGTCAGACCGAATGCTCCAGATTCATAGACAATATATTTATTGATTTTCTTACTTCCTGACCAGTACTCGACATGTTTGGGGACAGCAAGCTTTAAAACTTTGAACGGTATGTTTACCAACCAGAAGATCGCCGGCTGCCTGTATCACGCCATCTAGGCTTGGAAACGCCTGAGCATTATTTTTAGCATGAATTTTTTGGGATACGGTGAATTTTGGGCACAAAAAAACCGCTTTGCAAGCGGTTGATTGTTCAAGTTGGTGCGCTCAGAGAGATTCGAACTCCCGACCCCTTAGTTCGTAGCCAAGTGCTCTATCCAGCTGAGCTATGAGCGCGTAACTTGTTTGCCTGATTGGCGATACGTTATTCTTGCTGTACTTATTGGTGCGCTCAGAGAGATTCGAACTCCCGACCCCTTAGTTCGTAGCCAAGTGCTCTATCCAGCTGAGCTATGAGCGCGACATAAGTAAGCGTGGCGGTGAGAGAGGGATTCGAACCCTCGATACAGTTGCCCGTATGCGTCCTTAGCAGGGACGTGGTTTCAGCCACTCACCCATCTCACCGTAACGTGCGGCCATAATACAAATTTCAGCATGGCACTGCAAGCACAGCTTGAAAAAAAAATGCAGTTTTTTGATCGTTTACATACTTTTTAAACAATTTCACTGGTTTTCATCAATTTTTTGCTAGAAAATCCTTGGATATTTCCCATTATCTGTAATGCAGCACCAACCGAAAGCTTAAATAGATTATTGCAATCATTTACGTGCAGTCTGCGCGTACATGACTTATGCTAAACCTACCTCTTAGGACAAATTTAAAGACATGATGAAAAACTGGGTCGATCCTGAAGCAAAAGCTGAAGCCGAACGTTATGAGAACCCGATTCCGAGCCGTACGCTCATTCTCGAAACTATAGAAAAAAATAACGCCCAGTCCCATGCAGACCTGGTGGAATATTTTGAAATTGCTGATCAAAAAAGTATTGAGGCCCTCAGTCATCGCATGATCGCCATGGTGCGTGATGGGCAACTGATGAAAGACGGTTATAAATTCCAGATTGCCACAGAACAGCCCGAATACGAAGCTACGGTATATATCAACTCTAAAGGGATGGGAACGGCGAACATCTCAGGTCAGGACGACCTGCTTCTACCTGAGCGTGAACTGCGTCAGGTTTTTCATGGTGACCGCATCAAGGTGCGTCAGACTTCGATTGATCGTAAAGGCAAGGCCTGGGGCTTTATTACCGACATTATGCAGCACCGCGTAAAACAGGTCATCGGTAAAGTGGCAGAGTATGAAGGTGAATATTTTGTACAACCTGCGCCCCCGAATGCCCATCAACCGATTACTCTTGAAAAAGAGCTGATCGAGCATGCTCAGGTCAAAGTCGGTGATTCGATCCGGGTGGCGATTGACCATTATCCGACCAAGGAAGAATTTGCTACCGGACATATTGTCCAGTCGATGGCGGATCGGGCCGATACTGAAATCATTATTCCGCAAACCATTCTGGAATATGGCCTGCCCTATGAGTTTCCGGAAGAAGTCATCCATGAGGCTGAAAGCTTTAAAGAGCCGACAGCCAAAGACCGCGAAGGCCGGGTCGATTTACGTGATCTGGCGCTGGTGACCATTGATGGTGAAGATGCTCGTGACTTTGATGATGCGGTATATGCAGAAAAACGCCCGGGCGGTGGTTATCGGGTGGTCGTGGCCATTGCCGATGTTAGCCATTATGTCCGTCCAGGCAAGCCACTGGATGATGAAGCCAAAGAGCGTGGTACATCTGTGTATTTCCCGCATTTTGTCTTGCCGATGTTGCCAGAGGCATTATCCAATGGACTATGTTCTTTAAATCCGGATGTTGACCGTCTCTGCATGGTCTGTGATTTAAAGCTGTCACGTGCTGGCCGGGTAACTGGATATGAGTTCTATCCGTCAGTGATGCACTCCAAAGCACGTCTGACCTATGATCAGGTGGCTGCATACTTTGAAGGCGACAGCACAGCTATTACCGAAGACCGTAATGTACGTAAATCGCTCAACACGCTATTTCAGCTTTATCAAGTGCTTAAAGGCTTACGTGCCGAACGGCATGCGATGGAATTTGAAACCGTCGAAACCTATATGACTTTTGATGAGCTGGGCGGAATCAAGGAAATTTTGCCACGCACCCGTAATGATGCTCACAAGCTGATTGAAGAATGCATGCTGCTCGCCAATGTCGCGGCGGCTGAATATGCCCTCAAGCATGAAGTACCGATGCTGTATCGCGTCCATGAAGCGCCCGAGTTTTCACGCATCCAGAAAGTACGTGAGTTTGTCAAACTTCTGGGCCTGCAATTTCCAGAACAACCCACCCAAGCCGATTATCAGGCGGTGATTGAAGCCACCAAGGACCGGATTGATGCACCTAGTATTCATGCCGTGTTATTGCGCTCAATGATGCAGGCTTATTATGGTGCCAAGAATGCGGGGCATTATGGTCTGGCTTATGAAGCATATACGCATTTTACTTCGCCAATTCGCCGCTACCCTGACCTGCTTCTGCATCGTGCGATCAAGACCCATCTGGCACAAAAACCGTACCCGGTGTCAGGTGCCGCTTTAGATGATGCAGGCGAGCATTTCTCGGCCGCAGAACGCCGTGCCGACGAAGCTTCCCGCTCTGTGACGACCTGGCTGAAATGTCACTATATGCAGCAACATCTGGGTGATGAGTTTATCGGGGTGATCAGCGCCACTGCTGAATTCGGCCTGTTTGTCACGCTCAAAGACCTGTATGTTGATGGGATGATCCATGTTAGCCAGCTCGGTGATGACTTCTTTGTCTTCGATCAGGCCAGTCAGAATCTGATCGGACAAAACCGGGGACAGGTCTTTGGTCTGGGTGATGAGGTGAAAATCAAAGTAGCCGGTGTCAATTTGGCAGAACGTAAGATTGATTTTGAATTAGTCCAGCAACTGACCCATGCAGGTCGGGCGATTCGTGTCCGTGCACCACGTGTGGCCGACAAGAAACCGCTATCGCGCCCTGCAGCGACCGAAGAAGTCTTTGGCAAAAGTGAGCGTGAGTCGCGCTCCAGTCTGAACGCAGATGGGGAACAGCCCATACGACGCAAAAAAGCTAAAGGAAAACCCAGCTCTTACAGTCAAAAACCTGCTAAAAAATCTGCAGCAAAGTCTGAAGCAAAGGCTAAAGATAAAGTAAAGAAAAAAGCCAAGGCCAAAAAGAAAAAGTCCAATGCAAAATCCCAGGGTGAATAGTTTTCACCGAGGGTAATATAAAAAAGAGTGCTAAGGCGCTCTTTTTTATATCTATAATTAAAATATTAAAATAGGAGAAATTATAAAAATGGATACCCTAACTATTTTTACTTTGATCACTTCTTTAATGGCTCTACTCCTAACCTACGCAGTATTTAAGTCCAATCAGCAACCACAACTTATTATTTTTGCTACCCCTCATTCTGGGAAAGAGTCTGTAATTCAACTTCATGTTAAAAATATTGGAAAATCTATTGCTCATCATGTAAAAATATCTAGTGATCGACCGATCCCGCGCGCGACATTTAGAATTAAAAAATTAAATTCTGAAAAACAAGATTTTAAAACTGGTATTTTTAAAAATGGAGTCAAAGTATTTCCACCCAATCAAAGCCAGATATACGATTGGGGGCAATACGGCGGCCTTAGAGATGCTTTAGCCAATAATCCGATCCTTATAAAAGCCACATATATTGGTATCAACATCCTCTAAACGTATGGAAAACTAAAATCACTAATATCCCCATCATCGATATAAATGAGCTAGCAGCCTTACCCTCATCTGAGGGTGGGTTGATTGAACAACTTCAACATATTAATAAAAAATTGAAAATATTAAATACAAAGCTAGAGAAAAAACTTTAACCACCTTGATTTCCCCAATCCAAGGCCCTACATCTAGATTCAATATAGAAAATTAATTTGGCAGACCAACATGACTTTAGAAAAGGCAACTTTGCCTGTTCCACAATTTGATCAGATTACCCTAGAAGAACTCAAACAAAAGATTGAAAGCTGTATTGCTGAAGGTCAAAAATTCCTGAATGAACTCACTGAAACACCGGATTCAGCTCAGGCACAGCTTGCGATTTTGCAACATGTCGACACACTTGAAAATAATATGAGTGAATCTTGGGGGGTGTTGTCGCATCTCAATGCGGTGATGAATAATTCCGAAACCCGTGAAGTCTACCAAGCCTTATTACCGGGTTTAAGTGAATACTATACTCAGCTCGGCCAACATACGGCCCTTTATCAGACCTATCAGCATGTGCATGATGCAGCTGAGTTCGCAAAGCTGTCTGCAGCACAGCAAAGTGCAGTCAAGCTGGCTCTTCGTGACTTTAAGTTGTCCGGTGTCGCTCTGGAAGGTGAGGCCAAAAAACGTTATGCAGAAATCTCCGCACGTTTATCCCAGCTTTCTTCGGACTTTTCCAATCATGTGCTGGATGCGACTCAAGCCTACTTCCGGCCATTAAATGAAAATGAGCTAGCAGGTTTATCGGCAAGCCATATTGAACTGCTTAAACAATATGGCAAACAGCATGAACTGGATCAGCCAGTGGCGACCTTAGATTTTCCGTCTTATCTGGCCATCATGACCCATGCTGAAAACCGCAATCTGCGCGAGGAAATCTATAAAGCCTATACCACACGTGCTTCAGATCAGTCCGATAAGTCTGAGTTTGACAATACCCCTGTGATGGAAGAAATCTTAAGTCTGCGTCAGGAAATGGCTGCGCTCCTCGGCTTTAACAATTATGCTGAATATTCTCTGGCCAGTAAAATGGCACCCAGTGTCGATGCTGTAGATGATTTTTTGCGTGATCTGGCAGCGCATGCGCGTGCCCCGGCTGAAAAAGAAATTGCTGAACTGAAAGCGATTGCAGCGGAAGACGGCATTACTGACTTACAGCCTTGGGACAGTGGTTATTATTCAGAAAAACTGAAAATGCAGCAGTTTAACCTGTCTCAGGAAGCACTAAAGCCGTATTTCCCTGCACCGAAAATCCTGCAAGGTCTGTTCAGTATTGTGAACCGTTTATACGGCATTCAGGTCATTGAACGTGAAGCACCCGTCTGGCATCCAGATGCGCGTTATTTTGAACTGGAAGATCAGGATGAGGTGATTGGCGGTTTCTATTTCGACCTGTATGCCCGTCAGGGTAAACGCGGCGGTGCCTGGATGAGCGGCTTCCGTTCACGGATGCAAACCGCAAATGGCCTACAAAAACCGATTTGCTATATGGTGGGTAACTTTACCCCACCGGTGGGCAATCGCCCTGCCTTGCTAACCCATGATGAAGTCATCACCCTGTTCCATGAGTTTGGCCATGGCCTGCACCACATGCTGACCGAAGTCGACAATATTGCGGTGGCAGGGACTCACGGCGTAGCTTGGGATGCTGTCGAATTGCCAAGCCAGTTTATGGAGTTTTGGGCCTGGGATCAGGAAAGTCTGGACTTGCTCAGTGCACACATTGAAACCCAGGCATCCTTACCAGCAGAGCTGCTGAAATCCTTGCTGGATGCCCGTTTTTTCCAGTCAGGTATGCAGACATTGCGTCAGCTTGAATTTGCCTTATTTGATTTAAGCATCCACCGTGCCCATCCGGCCCTCAATGCCGAGCAGATTCAGAACTGCCTGAATGAGATCCGTCAAAAATATGCGGTCTTGCCTACCACCGCCTATAACCGTTTTCAGCACAGCTTCAGTCATATTTTCGCAGGCGGCTATGCAGCTGGCTATTATTCATACAAATGGGCAGAGGTTTTGGCCAGTGATGCCTTTGAACGCTTCGAACATGAAGGCATTTTTAACACTGAAACCGGAAAGCAGTTTAGACAGAATATTCTAGCAGTTGGCGGAAAAGATCAGGCACTTGATGCATTTATCAATTTCCGCGGACGCGAGCCAAAAATAGATGCGTTACTACGTCATCAAGGTTGGACGAACGCGTCTAAAAACGCTTAAACTAGGTTTTTTAAGTTGATCACAAGGTGAGTATGATGACCATTAAACGTCGTTTCATTGCAGGCGCAAAATGTCCAAAATGCCAGGCACTGGACCGGGTTGTCATGCTGACCTCTGGTGAAAATGAGTGGATTGAATGTATCGAGTGCGGTTATGAAGAAAACCGCCCGACGCATATCGATCAACCTGAAACACCAGCTGCTCCGGATGAAGTCGGTGTGGTTCAGTTTAAACCTCGTTCAGCAAAATAAAATCGGGTTCAAGCGATGTCAGTAGAACAAAGGAATAATCCTAAACTTTTGATAGGAATCATTGGGGCTTTAAGTGCTGTGGCAATATTGGTCGTGGTTTATCAATGGCTAAATCATGCGCCCGCAGCCACCACTGAACAGGAACAGACTGTGATCACTCGTCCAGCGGCTCCACCTGTGGCTGAGCCACTTCAGGAATCTGCTGGCCGCCAGAACGAATCCGCAGCGCCACAGGTTCTGGTGACGGACGATATGATGAACACAGCCGTTCCGACCACGCCTGCACTGGCCAAAGAAGAAGTAGCCAAACTGGAAGATCTGCAAGCCCAGCTCAACGACCAGAAAGCGACCTTAGAAGCTCAGCATAATGATGCCGACCAGCTGATTCAGTTAAAGGAAGAACAGATCAAGCTACTTGAAGCCCAACTGGCACACAGCCAATAAGCCTTTCATACTCCATTTCGGCTAGAATAGTTTCAATCTTCTAGCCCTCTGAGTTTCATGTCCACTCCTCCCACTTCGCATCTGCTTAAAGCGATTTTGTTGCTGACCTGCTCTGCTCTGCTGTTTTCAATGATGGGTGTATGTATCCGCTATGCCTCACAAACTGTAGACAATGCCACTGTGGTCTTTTTCCGCAATGTGGTTGGCTTGTTTATTTTTCTCCCGCTGATTTTAAATAAGGGAGTTGGTTTTTTCCGGACAGAAAAAATCTGGATGCATATCTGGCGCTCTGTGGTCGGATTGATAGCCATGTATGGCTTCTTTTATGCCATTGCCCATTTGAAACTTTCAAATGCCATGGTCTTTACCTATTCTTCTCCTATTTTTATTCCTTTAATTGCCTGGCTATTCTTAAAGGAGAAAGTCACAGCCAGTATGATCGTCGCTGCCAGTATTGGTCTGGTAGGTGTCATCTGTGTGGCCAAACCTGATACCGGACTGTTTAACCTGATGGCTGTCATTGGCTTGGGAGCAAGTTTTCTGGCCGCCATGGCATTTGTAACGGTACGTGCTCTAACTCAGACCGAGCCTCCGGAACGCATTGTGTTTTATTTCTGCCTGATCGGCAGCTTAATTTCGGTCATTCCCATGTTTTGGCTCTGGCGTCCTTACAGCCTGACTGAATTGGGCTATTTGATTGCCGCCGGACTTCTGGCCAATATCAGCCAGCTCTTTATGTCCACAGCCTATAAACTGGCCCCTGCGGGACAGATTGGTCCGGTCAATTATATTGCGATTGTCTTTGCGGGCCTCTGGGGCTACGTGTTCTGGCATGAAGTACCGGATTTTTCCAGCCTGCTGGGCTTGAGTCTGATTTTCTGCGCAGTCTTACTCTGTAGCCCGCTATTACAAAGCAAACTTAACCGGGCTAAATCCTCTTAGACCAAACCCATTTCTCTCAAATTTAGGACTGTACGCACTATACAGCTACACTATATCCATGTCGGGTTTTATAGTGTCCGGTCACTCAAAAAATAGATCATCAGAGCTATTTTTTGAAAAAAAGATAAATTGGATTTTTTGATAAAGAAACCTTATACCATACTGAACACCGCTGCTACTCACAACAGACCTGTATGTTGACAGGATACAAATCTATCGCATCTTCCAACTGAAGACCTGTGCGAAAACCGGAATAAAAAAAATCGGCACCACCCGCCGCACTATAAAAATATTTTTATATTTGGCCTTGCTCTTCTTCTCGTTCAGCCACCCATAGAGACAATTAAAGATAAAAAACCACCCGAAGGTGGTTCTTAGTCTTACTCAGCCTTCCTTTAAAAAGAAGGGAGAGGGTTATGGCAAGATTAGTGACCTGTCCCGTTAATGGCTTTGGTCATGTCTTCAACCACTTTTTTCGCATCCCCGAAGATCATCATGGTTTTATCATTATAAAACAGGTCATTGTCCAGACCGGCATAACCGGTGGCCATAGAACGCTTGATCACCATGATGGTACGTGCCTTATGCGCTTCCAGAATTGGCATACCGTAAATTGGAGAACTTGGATCATCTTTTGCTGCCGGGTTCACAACGTCGTTTGCACCAATCACCAGTACGACATCAGTTGCCGGGAAGTCCGAGTTAATCTCATCCATTTCCAGAATATCCTCATAAGGCACATCTGCCTCAGCAAGCAGTACGTTCATGTGACCTGGCATACGACCTGCAACCGGATGAATCGCGAAACGAACTGTTACGCCCTGCTCTTTTAGCAAGTTTGCCAGCTCTTTGACTGCATTTTGCGCACGGCCTTGTGCCATACCATAACCCGGTACAATGACTACGCTGTCCGCATTTGACATCAGGAAGCCGGCATCATCTGCTGAACCTGAACGGTGGTTACGCTGTACTTGTTCGCTCGCTGCTGCTGCCAGTGCAGCACCGCCACCCATCGCTCCACCAAACAGTACGTTGATAATGGAACGGTTCATGGCTTTACACATGATGTAAGACAGAATCGCACCAGAGGAACCGACCAATGAACCTGCAACAATCAGCATGTTGTTTTCTAGCGTGAAACCAATGCCTGCCGCTGCCCAGCCTGAGAATGAGTTCAACAGAGAAACCACAACCGGCATGTCACCCCCACCCACTGGGGCAATCCACACCCAGCCAAAGGCTAGCGCAAGAGCTGTCATGATCCAGAAAGCGTTCATATTACCGGTCAGGAAGAAGTAAACCCCTGCTGCCAGCATGGCAATAAAGATTAGTGCCTGAACCGGTTTGACCCAGCCACCTGAAATGGTTTTGGCCCATTTTTTTGCCGCCAGTTTACCGTAGGCAAATACAGATGCAGTAAAGGTAATCGCTCCGACGAAACAGCCTACAAACAGTTCAAATAAATGAACCTTGCTCATTTCATGGAAAGTCACACCATTGGCTGTCAACAGGTCTGGACCCAGTTCAGCCAGCTTGTTGTTATGGATAATCGCGGCGACAGCAATCAGTACCGCTGCCAGACCCACCAAAGAGTGCATCAAAGCTACTGTTTCCGGCATTTGGGTCATGGGCACAGTACGTGCACGCGCAATTCCTACAACCCCACCCAGCAGCATAGCTCCAACAATCATCCAGATCACAGGATTATCAGCCACAAAGAAAGTGGTGATCACTGCAATTGCCATGGCAATCATGCCGTAGCGGTTACCTGCAATCGCAGTTTTAGGGCCCGACAAACCTCGTAGCGTTAAGATGAAAAGTACGGCACCTACCAGGTAGAACCAATCCGCATAGTCTTTAATAAATTCCATGGATTAGCCCTCTTTCTTTTTTTGCTTCGGTTTGAACATTTCCAGCATCCGTGCAGTCACGGCAAAGCCACCAAAAATATTGATGCTGGCCAGAAATACCGCAATCGCACCCAGTACACTGACCACATTGATGGTCTGGAAATGTACGCTGCCTTCTACGCCCACCATTGGCAAGCCAACAGTTTGAATCATCGCTCCTACGATGATGATCGAAGACAAGGCATTGGTCACCGCCATCAAGGGGGTATGCAGTGCAGGAGTTACGCCCCAAACCACGTAGTAACCCACGAAGATGGCCAGGACAAAAATCGTAATTGTTTCAACCATGAGTCTGCTCCTTAACCACGTTTTAACAGCACTTGGCCGCCGTGAGTGACAAGTAGGGCTTTTTGAATTTCATCTTCCTGATTCAGAACAAAGTTCTTCTCAGCATCAAAAAGGGTTTCTACAAAGTTATAGACGTTACGTGCATAGAGCGCTGATGCTTCAGTCGATACCGTCGATGGAATATTGGGTACACCCAGAATCTTCACACCGTTTTCAGTGACAACAGTTTCGCCGCACTTTGAACCTTCAACGTTACCGCCGGATTCCACCGCCATATCCAGAATCACGGAACCCGGTTTCATCTTGGCTACAGTTTCAGCTCGGATTAAACGCGGTGCATCACGGCCTGGCAATAGCGCAGTGGTAATCACGATATCTGCATTCGATACCGCTTTATCGACAATAATGGCCTGATCCTGGATGTACTGTTCACCCGGCATCCACCCATAACCATTTTTGGCAGCATCTGCCGCTTTTTGTTGCTCTTCAGCAGACATCGGTACGTCTAACCATTTACCACCTAACGATTCAACCTGATCTTTGGCAGTTGGACGCAGGTCTGTGGCTTCAACGATGGCACCCAAACGCTTCGCGGTCGCAATCGCTTGCAGACCAGCCACCCCGACCCCCATGATCACCACACGGGCCGGTTTCACCGTACCCGCAGCAGTCATCAGCATTGGAAACATGCGCTGGTATTCAGCAGCCGCCAAAAGCACAGACTTATAGCCTGCCAGGTTGGCTTGCGATGACAATACGTCCATGTTTTGCGCACGGGACAAAGTCCGCGGCAAAAGCTCAAGTGCAAATGCAGACACATTCTGTGCCGCGAACTGGTCAAGCTCGGTATTGCGGTATGGATCAAACATTGCCACCACCGTGGTATTGGCGGACAGCTTCTGAATTTCCTCACCTTTCGGTGCACGAACTTTCAAAATCATCTGGCTACCGGTGTAGGCATCATCCGTAATTTTGGCGCCAACTTGCTCATAGGCACTGTCGATATAGGCAGCTTTTAGCCCTGCACCACGTTCGATCACCACACTATGACCAGCGCTGATCAATTTCTTTACTGTCTCAGGCGTCGCAGCGACGCGATTTTCACCGATGACAGTTTCGGCTGGAATTCCAATCTGCATGAGCGTTCCTCAAGCTAATTTTTCTTAAGTAAACATCGTGATTGACGATGTTTCCCCTCAGGATGTGTTTTTGTTGAATTTTTGGATTCTAAATAAACTTCTAGAAAATACTACCTATTATTTATTTAATAAATACCCATATTTTGAACTGATGATTCATAAAAATGATGGTTTCATATAATATTATTCAGTTCGGCCTTATGTTTTGATTTGCCGAATTTATAAACGATATTTATTTTTTTGAAGAATAAACCAGCTTTCTTGTCTTTTAAGCACCTCCAGTATTCTGATTTATTTTGTTACATTGATTATTCTGACAAAAAAATTGATGTTTCTAGCTCGGTCGGGTATTTTCCCAAAGCTCTGCTAAAGCCCCTAATAGGGTACTTTTTCCGGCATGTGGGGTTGAGTTTTTGACTTTTTTGACAACTTTAGGCTGATCTTTCCAGCAAAGACGTTTGCATAAAAACCCTCTGTTTTCCTATAACTTTTTAGGCGTTTACTTATAAAAAATATGAATTAATTGTGATAAGTCCGGCTTATTTTTATGACTTGGACGCATGCGATGTAAGTCTAAAACTGAAGGCTGAACCCTTGAAAAAATATTCTGAACTATTTCCTGAATTAATACTCAATCCCCAAGTTAAATCTCTACTCCTGCTCTTTTGCACCAAAGTTGGGCGAAGAGTGATCCAGTTTTTGTTTTTTACTCTACAACAAGCCCGGCAGCTTTCTATAAGTTCAGTAGCATGGGAGCTATTTCCCCTGTTCCTGCCCAAAATATATGCGCTTAATTAACTCTCATCTGTCGAAATCCCGCGTAGAGACTCGTTTAAGCAGTTTAACAATCTCCATTTGCGTTACAGTTCTAGTTATATTTGCTACCTTTATCATCCAAATTTCTGGTCTATAGTATCTGCAATTTCTGTATTTTTTGCTGCAATTGCGGCTGCTTTCCCCCTCATATAAGGTACCTGTTATGCAACCCTCTCTCGATATCAGTCAAAATAAATCCCTCTTATGGCTGATGGCGATTGCATGCGGTTTATGTGCCGGGGCCAACTATTATGCTCAGCCCTTAATTTCTTCCATTCAGGAATACTATCAGGTACCTGAATCTCAGGTGGCTCTTACCGTGACTATTGCTCAGGTGTCCTATGCCCTAGGCCTGCTGTTTATTGTACCTTTGGGCGATATGCTGAATAAAACCAGATTAATCCCCTGGTTAATGTTTGGTGCAGCCCTGGGCTTGCTGATCTGTGCCATGGCCACCAACCTGCCTATGCTCTGGATCGGAACGATGCTTGCCGGATTATTTTCGGTGGCTGCGCAGATTTTAATTCCTTTGGCCACGATGGCGGTCAAACCGGAAAAAACTGGAGAAGTGGTGGGTTTTCTGATGAGTGGCCTACTGGTGGGTATTTTACTTTCCACCAGTATTTCGGGACTGCTTTCTGAACTGTTTCACTGGAAAACAATTTATGCCCTGAGCAGCATGTCATTGCTGGTTCTAGGTGTTTATCTGAAAGGTCAACTGCCGAATATGCCGCGTATGCGCCTGACTTATGGCGTTATTTTCAAGTCCATGGGACTTTTACTGCGTGAGGAACCACGCTTGCTACTTCGCTCGCTAATCGGGGCCTGTGCCTTTGCCGCGATGAGTATGCTATTTTCTACAATTGCCTTACTGTTAACCCAGCAACCGTTCTTCCTCTCGGATGTAACAGTCGGTCTGGTGACTATAGTGGGTGTCTTTGGTGCACTGTCGACACGGTTTATTGGCAGATGGGCTGATCTGGGGTATATCAAGCAGCTGAGTTGGATGGGCGGTTCGCTTCTGGCCGGAAGCTGGTTATTTTTATATTTTGGCGGCATGTTCTTAATCAGTTATATAATCGGCTATGCCCTGATTAACCTTGGCCTGGCGATTATCCATAGCTGCAATCAGAACGTGATTTTCCAGTTACGCCCAGATGCCAAATCACGCCTTAACTCTATTTATATGACCTTGTATTTTGTTGGTGGCGCCTGTGGTTCTGCACTTGGTGTATATGCCTGGCATCACGGTGGCTGGAAGATGACCTGTCTATTCGGTCTTGGCCTGGCCCTCGGCGCTATCCTGTTTATAATGCTTGATCAATGGCAACAATCTCGCATACGGACTCAACATTAACTCATTTGTACAGCCGGATAAAATGGCTTGCCCGAATCCAGTGCAGCCGAATTTTCTAGCAGGATATGGATAAAGACCGGCATTAAGGCGGCGAGAACCCGGCAGCCATCCTGTAACTGTTTTCGATTCAGCGCACTGTGACAGGTGGTGCCCCCCTGCAACATTTGTTGATGTAAGGTGGATAGACGCTTAAAAATTGCAAATAAAATTTTGCTTAAATTACGCTCTTGCAACGCTTGTTGCAGCTGGTGTTTTTGCTGGGCTAATGCTTCCTGACAACTTTGCAGGCTGATTTTATGATGGCGATAATCCCAGAAACCCTGATCAGTATAAGGGCTGTCCAAAAGGGATAAAATTGGCTGACTGTATTTCTCCCAGACAATATGGCTCAGCTTCTGGTCCACATCTTTTTGGCAAAGCTGTTCCAGAAATTGATGCAGGCAATGCTGCTCCGGATTGGCCGCGCCTTCATGGGCATGAATAGAATTAAAGCTGATCCATAGGCTGATAAACTTAAATTCCAGCTCCTGATCCAGCTCGATCGACTTCTTTAACCAGCTTAATCCTCGCTGAACTCGCAAATTAAAATGTTGGGAATACTGAGGTTTTTTGATTTTATAAATTTCCTCCAGTAATAACACCATTATTCTCCTTATTTGTCTCGTTTTCTTTATCTTAGCCTTAAAAATATAAAAATATACTGTTAATACGTGACTGCTAGTTTATTTTTACTCCTCCTGGTTGTTGCCCCCTTCGAGTTGCATCAAAAGATGAAGGTTAATCTGAAGTTACACCGTTTAGTCTGGAATCAGGCTGATTTACGGCGCTATCCGGTCGTTATTCAATCCAATTTTGGGCTAAATTTTCAGTTATAGATTGAACTGATTCTGTCTACCCAATGCTCTATACCGTATTTAATGATAATTGAAGGGAGGGCTGAACAGTTGAAGACAGAAAAGCCCAGCATAGGACGGCCTTGCAAACTCTAATCCAAGCCGAGAAAATTACATGCTTCAAGCTGCTCAACAGTCATCGGCTTACCCAGCAGATAGCCCTGCATCTGCTGACAACCAAGGCGGATCAGGATATTAGCCTGCTGTTTCGTTTCTACCCCTTCTGCTGTCACCTTTAAACCTAACTTGTTGGCCAACTGGATAATACTTTCCAGAATCATTTCTTCTTTTGAACCTTCAGTCAGCCCCTGAATAAACTCCTTATCAATTTTCAGCTCATCAACGGACAAATTTTTCAGATATAAAAAACTGGAATGTCCGGTACCAAAATCATCAATTGCCAACTGAATCCCCATATTGCGCAATTGCTCCAGGGTACGGATACTGGCATCAATATAATGCATCGCAGTGGTTTCAGTAATTTCGATCATCAGATGGCCAGGTTGAATAGCGTATTTTTTTAAGAGTTGCTCCAGTGTACTGCACAGGTGCTTATGCTCAAACTGGACTGCGGATAAATTCACCGCCAGCGGGAAAAAATCAGTTTTACTTTTTTCCCAGAGCTGAATCTGCTTGCAGGCCTGTTCCAAGACCCAATATCCTATCTGAATCACCAGGCCAGTTTTTTCAGCACCGCCAATAAACATACTCGGCTCCAGCAGGCCATGTAAGGGATGCTGCCAACGAATCAGGGCCTCTACCCCACAAATCTGATCATCGCAATTAAATTTTGGCTGATAAAATAGAATAAATTGCTGCTCTTCTACCGCTTTATATAAATCATTAATCAGTTTGGACTGGCTTTTATTTTCATGCTGTTCAGAAGAACAATTGAATAGCGAATAGGTGTTACGGCCCTGATATTTAGAATTCAGCATAGCGGTATCTGCATTGACCAGAAGATCTTGTAGATTGGTGCCATGTTGTGGATATAAGGCTATACCGATACTGGCTGAAATATTAATCGTTTTGCCATTGATCAGAAAACCATCCTGAATCTGCTCTAGTATTTGTTCCGCCATGTTTGAAGCCTGTTCAACAGCGGTATTTTCCATGACCAGCAGGAACTCATCACCGCCTATGCGCAGTAACTGCGTATGTTCATCGAGCAAAGAATCAATACGGTGACTGAACTGGATCAATAACTGATCTCCAGACAGGTGGCCAAAGACATCATTCACCGCTTTAAAGCGGTCCAGATCAATATATAAAAAGGCAAACTTCTGCTGAGGCTGCTGCGCAGAAAATAGTTGCTGCACATATTCAGTCAGATATAAACGGTTGGGTAATTGGGTCAAAGTATCCTGAATACCCCGATTCTCAATTTCTTTATTGACCCAAGCCAGTTACAGGTTGCGATAGTTAAGGCAAGATTCCCATATTGCCACGCTTAGGGCGCCTAACAGTATCAGACTGCTGATCAAAGCGAGGGCCAGCAAAACCTCGACGCTGAAAGAATTAATCGGCTTAAGCTGCTCAGCCCCGCTAGAAAGACTGGCGCCGGCCATGCATCCATAATGCAGACCAATCAGGCTAAGGGTAAAAAAACTGGCAGCCATAGACCGGATCAGAATGGGAGAGTTGGAATACCTGTATTTATAGACGATCCAGAAGCTCAGCCCCGATCCCGCGATAGCCACCAGCACCGAACAAAGCATGACGAGCGGATCATAAGCACTATTGTAATGGTCGATGCTTAAACCTCTCATGCTAATATAATGCAAACCGGCAATACCGAGTCCCATCACGATGGCACTGAGGAGTAGACGGGCCAAGGGAAAAATCTGGCAACTGATCAACCAGACAGCAAGGCTTGAGCTGGTAAAGGCAATCAGACACGAAATAATATTCAGTTCAAAATTCATATTCAGCTGAACTGGCCACTGGCATGCAACAAGACCAATAAAGTGAACTGACCAGAGCGCCAGAGTAAACAAGGCACCTGCCCCGAGTATGAGCATTTTTTTAGATTCAAGCGGTTGGCTGCCCAGCAATTTCTGCTCAAATGAAACAGCAAAATAGCACATCACCAGAGCCATCAATGCTGATCCCAAGGCCAAGTTCACATCATAATGCATATCCATCATTTACAGTGTTCCATTTGACCTGTCATTTTTATTTTGCTCTGCACCTGTCTTGCCACATCCATCCAGCTCAATCTGCTCTATTTAAATAGAATTTCCCTCCCATCTAGAAGGCAATCACTACCCTATTTTTTTCATTTTAAATAAGCCTTGCCATTCTAAATATCCATACTTTTGCAAGGAAAAAAATATCCTGAATATATTAGGAGGCTTTTGGACTTTAGCAAATGCTTAAAACTAAAAAGTTCACTTGAATTATTCGACTAGAGTCACAGTTTTTTTCTTTTTCCCTATATAAATAGCATTTATCCTTCTAATTTTTATATAGATTTTTATATAGTTTCTACTATAAAAAAGCAGCCTGTATCCACAGGCTGCTTTTAGAAATTTTAACTTAGGATTTACCCTGCAATTTTGCATGATCATGCAAGACATTGGCAGCTTCGATCACAAACGCTTCTTCCTCAGGCAAGGCCGGACGGTCTTTGGCCTTCATTTTGGCACGTGTCTCAATTAAGGCATCCATAGAAGCCTGATAACTTTCCCAGTTTGGATAAGGCTTCAGACCAGTAGCGCTACGGCGTACATTTTCAGCATCCAAGGTTTGCTGCTCTATGGCCAGAAGCTCTGCCTTACGCTGTTTCAGGTCCAGCACTACACGCTTTTGCTCATCCGCTTTTTTCATAATCTGTTTACGTTGTTCCAGATATTTAAACTGCGGATTCTGGTATACACGTTGCTGTGAAAGCTTAGCCAGTTCCGGTACATATTTTTGCACCACACCTTCACGTTTGAACGGAGCTGTCGGAATGGTATCCCACTTCAGGGCATTCTTCGCTTTACGCTCACCAAACTCTTCATTATAAATATCCACCAGTTTAATATCCGGAATCACCCCCTTGTTCTGGGTACTTCCCCCGGTCACCCGGTAGAATTTACGCTGGGTCAAGGTCGCCTGACCATGAGCCAGGGAATCCAGTTGCACCTGTGCAGTTCCCTTACCTGTAGTGGTACTGCCAATCACAATCCCACGCTCATAATCCTGAATCGCCGCCGAGTAGATTTCGCTGGCAGATGCAGAGGCCAGATTTACCATGACCGCCAACGGACCAGCATAGGTCTGTGCGCCGCCGTCATCATCTTCAAAAATGCTAACATTACCGTTACCATCACGAATCTGGACGACCGGACCAGACTTGATCACCTGACCTAACATACGTGCCACTTCTTCCAGCGAACCGCCCGGATTGTTACGCAGGTCAACAATGATCCCGGCTACATTTTTTGCAGCCAGCTCTTTTAAGGCTTTATTGGTGTCTTCCGAGACAGAACGATAGTCCGTTCCTGCACGACGGGCACGATAATTCAGATAGAAAGACGGGATTTCAATCACACCATATTGATAGCGTTTACCATCCCGTTGAATGTCTACCGTACGGGTTCGCACACCAGCATCTTCTTCCTGAATGACATCACGTACCAGCGTCACATTACGCGCCTGTCCCATGGTTGCACCAGCCCCCAAAAGACGCAAGCTGACTTTGGTGCCGCGCTTACCACGAATCAGTCCCACGATCTCATTGCTTGGCCAGCCAATGACATCCACCATCTGTTCGCCATTTTGCGCCACACCAATAATACGGTCACCCGATTTAACCTGACCTGACTTGCTAGCAGGACCACCTTCGACAATGGTTTCAATCTTAGTGTAATCTTCATTGCCACGTTCAGGGCGAATTGACACCCCAATCCCTTCTAGTTGCAGGGTGGTCTGACGGTTCAGCTCCATCGCATCGACTGGCGGGAAATAGTTACTGTGCGGATCATACGTCAACATCATGGCATTAAGCGTTTTGTCGAGTACATCATCACTCTTGATCCGGCTCAAACGCTCTAACTGACGGGTATAACGTTTGGTCAGCGTCTGTGCTGGGGTCAAATCTTCCGGTCCAGTCAGATCCTGACCATTGGCCAGTTCAGGATTTTCCTTTAATGCCTTTTGCTTCGCCTGTTCTTCTTCTTTACTAATCGTCAGATTGATCAGCTGAGAAACCAGCATATTCGACCAGTGTGCGCGCTGTTCAGCCTCTGTTTTAAAGAACGGTGACTTCTCGCGGTCAGTTTCAATATAAACATTGGATTGATGCAGGTTTTGCGGTTTTTTCAGCTCTTCCAGCATGAACGTGTAGAACTGTCCCAAACGCTCACGGTATTTCTCATGAATTTCATAAGGGCCGGCCAGATTACCTGCTTTCAGACTGGCTCCAAAATTGGCTCCGAAGCGTTTTTTATAGTCTTCAACTTCAGAGGCCAGAAACAGGCTGTGATCTGCATCAAGACTATCAATATAAAAGTCCAAGATACGTTGAGAGGTCTGTGTATCCAGCCGCATATTCAAATAGTGTTGACGGTCTACCAGACTTGCCAGCTGACGAGATACCAAAGCCTGCTCTTGAGTCGGCTGGAGTACCTTGCTGACCACTTCGGTATTATTGGCAGCAATCGCATCATTTACGACATGGGTGAAAAATAATCCGCCTGTTGCAATCGCAACTGCACAAGCTAATGTTTGAAATTTCATAAATAATTCGTACTTCCTTGGCCTAAGGACCAATTTGACCGTGTTGCTTTTTGAGCAGAATCTAAAGTATTCAGCATCTTAAACAACTTAATATGTTTATGTCGTGTAGTTTTATCATATTCTGTGCTGACAAAGTGTAGCAAATCATTGCAAAATTCAGGTATTGTTTTTCTCTAAAAATTATCAAACGGATTCTTATATGATTGGCGCGTTGATGCTCGACATCGCAGGGACTACCCTCACTTCAGAAGATATTCAACTATTGACTGCACCGCAAGTCGGCGGCGTCATTTTGTTTGGTCGAAATATCGAGTCACCCGCTCAAGTCCGTGCCCTGACTGATCATATGCGCCAAGTTCGCCCGGATATTTTGATTGCCGTGGATCAGGAAGGCGGGCGGGTCCAACGCTTGAAACAGGGCTTTACCCTGCTACCCGCTATGGGAAAATTTGGTGAGCTTTATCAGTCAGACAGCGCCCGGGCCTTGGAACTGGCAGAAAAATGTGGCTGGCTGATGGCAACCGAAGTGCTGGCGGTCGGGATTGATTTCAGCTTCGCCCCGGTCCTGGATTTAAATGACATCAGCGATGTGATTGGTGATCGCAGTTTTGCCAAAAAGATTGAGGATATTGTTCCGCTTGCCAGCGCTTTTCTCAAAGGCATAAAACGTGCCGGGATGGCCTCAACTGGCAAGCATTTTCCGGGACATGGTTCAGTCAAGGCAGATTCACATATTGCTGCTGCCATCGATATGCGTAGCTATGAAGATATTCGCCAAAAAGATATGCAGACTTTTATCCAGTTACAGTCGCAACTGGATGCCCTCATGCCGGCTCATGTCATCTATAGTCAAGTTGACCCAAATCCGGCAGGCTTCTCCGAGTTCTGGATTCAACAGGTCTTACGTCAGGAACTTGGCTTTGACGGGGTCTTGTTCTCCGATGATTTAAGCATGCAGGCTGCCTGTGTCGCCGGAGGTGCCGATGCACGTATTCAGGCTGCATTAAAAGCTGGCTGTGATATGGGTCTGGTCTGTAATGACCGTGCTGCACAATATATTGCTCTTGAAGCCATTCAGGATTTACCTCTGCCAGATCAGCAGCGTTTAGAACGTATGCGCGGCAAAATTCCGGCTGTTCAGATTGGAGCAGAACTGGACTTAGGCGATGACTGGCGCATGATCCGGGATGAAATTTTAGTGTTTAAGCAGCAGATGCGCTAAGACTTTTGCTGCTGTTTTAAATTCTCCAATACGATAAAGGAACACGACAAAGTGTTCCTTTTTGATTATGATGCAAGAAAACCCGCTCAATTGAGCCTCAATTAAAAAAACAATAAGGTCAGAACCCCATGACAGATGCACTTTCACAACATCGCCATATTTCTTTTACTGCACATTATACCGGCTATATCTGGTACAAAATGGGCATCTCCCATCCGGTCTTTGCCACCTCTAAAGGCAAATTTCTGGCAAAAATGGTGCATCCGCTGGAGTCTTGGGCGGAACATTATGTGGGGGGCAGTATGCGTACTACGCTCAAGCAACGCCACCAGATGATTGATGAACATCTGTGTCAATTGATTCAGCAACATCCTGCTATACAGGTTCTGGAAATTGCCTCAGGTCTGTCGCCACGCAGCTGGAACTTTAGACAGAAATTCCCCCAGCTCAATTATCGCGAGCTGGATTTACCAGAGATGGCCAAAACCAAAACTGCTGCCTTGCGCCAGATTGATCAAACTGCTCCAGAAGTACTCAGCGCCGATATTTTTTCAGAAGAACTGGCTGAGGTTTTTCAGGTGTTTAACCCTGCACAGCCCTTGGTAGTCATTAGCGAAGGCCTGATCAATTATTTTGACCAGAACATGTTATTTACTCTACTTAAAGGCATAACTGACTACGGCCAAAACTTTAGTGAAGTGCATTACTTAAGTGATATTTACCCGGAACCCATCAAAAACCGACTGGCCAACTTTATCTGGGCTTCGAGTCGTCTACTGAAATTCATGTCACGCAGTGCATTTAGCTTTCACTTTAAATCTCCACAGGAGTTGCAACAGTTTTTCCAGCAGGCCGGATTTACTCAGGTCACAGTACAACAACCACAACGTTATTTTGTCGAGCCTCGTCCTGAAAATCAGGACATTCAGCAGGATGAACATTTAGGCGATCTGGTCTGGATGGTGCATGCGGTGAAAAAAAACAGCGTTTGATCACGCTGTTTTTTATATTTTCATTTTAGCTTTTAAATGGCAGTTTCAAATACTTCAGCTTGTGACAGCATTTTTTGCGTCTGGACAAAATGTAATAAACGTTCTGCGATTTCAAAACTGCCATGCTTAAATAAGGCACGCAACTGGGTGTCATCATGTTCAAAGACCAGACATTCAATCTTGAATTCACCCTCCTCATCTTCTAAATGCAAAGCCAAATCTCGTGGATAAGCTGCTGCCAGTGCGCTCTGCCCTGATTCGAGCTGTAGCAATATCCCAAAGAAACTCATATCCACAATCTCTGCCTTGAAGGTCAGCTCAGAATGACGATGGCTAAGATAACGCTGAGATGCCTGCACACAAATCCGCTCTTCCCCACGGCGTTCCAGTTGTTGCATCTGTTCACGGCTGAACGGAATAATTCCTTCCAGCTGATCCACAGGTTCATCGCGTAAGAAGGTTGCAAAAAGATTCATGGTTTCCTTACGGCGCTGTAACTGAGGCACATGATCTGCCCCCCTAATCTGTACATACTGCATATTTGGACATTGCAAGGCAAAATTGGCATTCTCATACGGCAAGGTAAAACTGTCATACTGTCCGCAAGCCACCAACACCTTGCACTGGGGAATAGGTACATTGGTCAGTCTTAACAAGCGATTGCAGTTAATATCATAGCGTTCCTGTTCGGTGGCCGTGAATTCAGACATTTGCTTAAAGAACAGGCGCTTCGCTGTAGGCGACATTCGGGTTTCATTTAAACGGGCATGATTGACCAGATATAAAATCACGGCCTGACCAAACTCCTCCATGCGCTGCTCTTTCATCAGTTGCAAAGACTCTTCCAGTAGCATACGCCAGCTTTTTCGGGTCTTTTGCATAACACCCATCAAGATCATGCGGTCTACCAGTTCAGGACGCTGATCTGCCAGACATGAAGCAACCACCGACCCCAATGACATGCCGAGAACTGCAACTTTCGGTAACTGCATCTGTTCCAGCCATTGCCCCAGCATTCCTGCCAGAGTTTCCAGCTCCAGCGTTCCAGCCGATACACCGGTATCGACATTATTAATCTGCTGGTTAGCCCCCATAGAAGGCAGGTCGATCAGAATAATTGGACCTGCATCAAATAGTTGTTCCACACAATATTTATAGGAATTAAAGTTCTGAAAAGCGCCGCCAATAATCACCATGGGCCGCATATGTAGGGTGTCAGGCCGGGAAATGGCGATATATTCGATTTTCCAGCCCTCAATCCATGTAGTACGGGCGGGCTGTTTAAAACAGTGCTTATCATAAAGATCAAAAAAACCGTAATGGTTATGCTGGTCTAATGCTTGGGCATCCATCTGGATAATGGAATTCATATTCCTCTCCTTCATCCTTGCCTTATTTTTATTGTGCAAGTCATTATTTACAGTTCTTATGTCAGGTTCATTCCGCTGAGCCTGAACACGCATCCTGCTCTTTAGTAATTTTAGGACTTCAATGTCGTTCTTCAGCATTCTATACAGAGGTGCTTTTCACAAGCAACTGATTCAATCACCACTTATCTGCTTTTAAAGCCAAAACAATTTCAAAATGTTTAGAAACAGTGAAAAGCTTATGAATTTTAAGTGACGGGCTTCATTGTGCTGCAACAGGCTGTTAATATCGAAGTGAAATTTCTGAGTGATCAACCGCTATGCAAGAGTCTATTGAACAATATATGCAAACGGTAGGACAGCAGGCACGCCAGGCTTCTCGCATTTTGGCTCGCGCGTCTACCCAAACGAAAAACAACGCATTATCAGCAATCTATACTGCTTTAGAAAATAACCAGCCAGCTATTTTGACAGCCAATCAGCTGGATATGGCCAAAGCACATAAGAACAATCTGGATAGTGCCCTGCTGGATCGCTTGGAACTCAACCCCGCACGCTTTAAAGATATGTTACAAGGCCTTAAAGATGTGATCAGTCTGGTCGACCCGATCGGTGAAATTACCGATATGGCCTATCGCCCATCCGGTATCCAGCTGGGCAAAATGCGTGTTCCTCTGGGCGTAGTCGGCATGATTTATGAATCTCGCCCGAATGTCACCCTAGAAGCAGCATCCTTGGCGCTAAAATCAGGAAATGCCATTATTTTACGCGGCGGTTCGGAAGCACTGGAATCCAACCAGGCAATAGCAGCTGCAATTCAACATGGCTTGAATGTCGCCGGTCTGCCTGAAACTGCGGTACAAGTGATCAATACCACCGACCGTGCTGCCGTGGGCCATCTGATTACCATGACTGAATATGTGGATGTGATTGTGCCACGTGGAGGCAAAGGCTTGATTGAACGCATTACTGATGAAGCGCGTGTTCCGGTCATTAAACATCTGGATGGCAACTGCCATGTGTATGTTGAAGCACAAGCCGACCTGCAGAAAGCCCTCCCTATTGCGCTGAATGCCAAAACTCATCGCTATGGCGTCTGCAATGCCATGGAAACTTTACTAGTCGATGAGAAAGTCGCAGAAGAATTCCTGCCAAGAATTGCTGAGCTTTATCAAGAGAAACAGGTTGAACTGCGGGGCTGCCGTGAAACCCAGCGCATTCTGGGACAACAGGTGCATACCGCCACTGAAGAAGACTGGTATGCCGAATATCTGGGACCGATTCTGGCAATTAAAGTCGTGTCTGGCATTGAAGAAGCAATCGCGCACATCAACCAGTATGGTTCGCATCATACCGATTCAATTATTACTGAAAACTATAGTCTGGCACGTGAATTCCTAGCAGGTGTAGATTCAAGTTCTGTCATGGTGAATGCCTCTACCCGCTTTGCCGATGGGTTTGAATATGGTTTGGGTGCAGAAATCGGAATCTCAACCGATAAAATCCATGCCCGTGGCCCGGTCGGTCTGGAAGGCCTAACCTCACAAAAATGGATTGTCTTTGGTGATGGTCAGATTCGCCAATAAGGAAGGGTGGATTCAGCCTTGTTCCTAAGGCTGAATCTATATGATCTGCAACTCAAATATTAAAATAAAACCCGCAGGTCACAATAGACAGGAATTTTTTATAAAATTGTATTTTGTCATCTTAGAGCGCATTTTAAGCGCTACACTGGAAAACTATTCAGCCAAAATACGGTAATAAATAGATTAAAGTGTTTAAATCGTTCATATTTTCAACATCATTTTATTTATAAATGAAAACTATGAGCCGATAAATTTTAATTATTATTGTTCCTTGGGTCGATAATGCTTAAGTCTAATCTGCTAAAGTCTATCTAGGACAGTAAAAAAACTAATGTTAAAACATGTTCACAGATCTATATTGCCTCGCATTTGTCAGCAAACAGATCAACCAAATGGATGAGAATTTTAATTAGAAATCGGGTAATCAGTCGTGTCTAAATCAGTATTAGTTATTAATTGTGGTTCTTCTTCAATCAAGTTTGCCTTATTGCTTGAGGAGCAAGATTTCCGTATTCATGGTTTAGCTGAGAATTTAGGCACAGAAAATGCCCGCATTAAAGGCGTGACTGTTGGTAATGAGCCAGTCGATATTCATATTCCATTTGCAGATCATAAAAAAGCACTGGAAGTCGGTCTCGAGCGTTTGGCCAACTACAAGCCGGATGCGATTGGACACCGTGTTGTTCATGGGGGCAGCCTGACTAAAGCCGAGCTGCTTACCGATGAGATTATTGAAAAAATTCGTGAAGCGACTCCACTCGCCCCGCTCCACAACCCGGCACACTTAATCGGAATTGAAGCGACTCAACGCCTGTTCCCGGATTTGCCGCAAGTTGCAGTTTTTGATACGGCTTTTCATCAAACCATGCCAGCCCATGCTTACCGTTATGCGGTACCAAAATTCCTTTATACTGAGCACGGTGTACGCCGCTATGGTTTCCATGGCACGAGCCATGCCTATGTTTCAGATCGCGGTTCTGAACTGGCAGGCAGTTTTAAACAAGGCGGCTGGCTGACTGCACATCTGGGCAATGGCAGCTCGACCTGTGCAGTATGGAATGGTCAAAGTATTGATACGTCAATGGGCTTAACTCCGCTTGAAGGTCTGGTGATGGGCACGCGTAGTGGTGATGTCGATCCAAGTCTGCATAGCTACTTGGCTGCCAACCTGGGCTGGGATATCTATAAAATTGACAAAATGCTCAATAAAGAAAGCGGCTTGCTCGGCCTATCTGACAATCTGTCCAATGATATGCGCACCCTGATCGAAGCATCTGAAAATGGTAATGAAGATGCAACTTTGGCGATTGAAGTATTCTGCTACCGTTTAGCAAAATCTCTGGCCGCCCTAAGCTGTGGCCTACCTCGTCTGGATGGCTTGTTCTTCACCGGTGGTATTGGCGAAAACTCTGCCTATATCCGTGAAAAAACTATGGCTTACCTACCACACTTTGGCTTTAACCTAGATAAAGACAGCAATAATAACTTAAAGCGTGGCACTGAAGGCCGCATCGACAACGGAACAGGTCCACAAATCTGGGTGGTGCCAACGGATGAAGAAGCTCGCATCGCAAAAGAAACCGAAAATGTGGTTGAGCTTGAAGTAGAAAGTGCTTCTATAAAAAAGTATGAAGCTGAACCAGCGCTTGCTTAAGCAAGCGCAACCCTCTTTTATCTGATATTTATAATTGTTGATATACGTATGAAAACGATTTTACTGGTTCCGACTGGGGAAGGTGTAGGCCTAACATCTGCATGTCTGGGTTTGGTATATGCACTGGAATGTCAGGGTGTTAAGGCTGGATTTCTCAGACCTTTCACTCAGGAAGGAGCAGACACCGTAGACCGTACCACAGCGCTCTATCATCATATCTCTCAGAGTGAGACGGTTGAGCCGATTAGCTATAACACGGTTCTGCAACGCTTGAGTCAGGGTGAACAGGATGAACTGCTTGAAGATGCAGTCCGTCTGCACCGCCAGATTGCCAAGCAGCATGACCTGATCATCGTGCAAGGTTTATTGCCAAATACCACTGACGGTTTTGCCGATGACCTGAATACCGCACTTGCTCAGGCTTTGGATGCCAAAGTCGTGATCGTAAGCAATGCGGATATTCAGCAGCCTTTACAAACCGCCGACAAGTTAGAACAGCAGATCCGCAATTTCGGTGGCTTAAGTTCAACACGCCTGTCCGGAATTCTGCTGATGCGCACCAAAGGCCTGTCAGAAGAATCTGCCCAGATTCCGGTTACTCTCAACCCTGCTCTGCGCCTGACTGAAGATACAGAAAAATTTGTTGCTGCGATTCAGCAGACTCATCCACATATTGGGTGTGAAAAGCTGCCAGTCATCGGTTTGGTGCCTTTTAGCAAAACCTTGAGTGTGCCACGTATCTCAGATCTGGCTGCCCACATTTCTGCTTACTGGATCAATGAAGGTGAAGCTAAACAGCGCCGCGTTCAGCACAGCAGCCTGATTTCTGCCAATATCGAACATGAACTGCATAAATTTGTTGCAGGTGAGCTGATCATCAGTGCCTCAGACCGTGTTGATGTTCTGCTGGCAAGTAGTTTGGCCAGCAGCAATGGCATTCCTTTGGCTGGACTGGTTCTGACTGAACACTACCAGCCGAATGATCTGGTACTGGAGTTCTGCCAGACTGCGATCAAACAAGGGCTGCCGATCCTGCATACAGAATTAAGTGCCTTTGAAACCGCACAAAAGCTGACCAATCTCAGCAATGAAATTCCAGTAGATGATATTGAGCGTGCTGAACAGGTGACGCGTTTCGTTTCCAGTCATATTAATCCGGATTGGTTGAACGCCACCCTTAATGGTTCTTACAAGCCGCGTCTTTCTCCGTCTGCCTTCCGCCACGAACTGGTACAAAAATCTATTGCAGCGAAAAAACGCATTGTATTACCAGAAGGTGATGAACCGCGTACGATACAGGCAGCAGCCATTTGCCAGTCACGCCATATCGCTCAGTGTATTCTTCTGGCCAAGCCAGAGTCTGTGCTTGAAGTGGCTAAAGCTCGTGGTATTGAATTACCAGATGATCTGGAAATTATTGACCCTGACCTGATCCGTGAAAATTATGTTGCCCCGATGGTCGAGCTGCGTAAAGGCAAAATCAATGAGTTGCAGGCCCGTGAGCAGTTACAAGATAGCGTGGTGCTAGGTACCATGATGCTGGCACTGGATCAGGTCGATGGTCTGGTATCTGGTGCCGTGCATACGACTGCCAATACTGTTCGTCCTGCTTTCCAGCTCATCAAGACTGCTCCAGATTACTCCTTGGTGTCTTCAGTCTTCTTCATGCTGTTACCGGATGAAGTGTATGTCTATGGTGACTGCGCAATTAACCCGGATCCAGACGCGGCACAACTGGCTGAAATTGCCATTCAGTCTGCCGACTCTGCCAAAGCATTTGGAATTGATCCGCGTATCGCGATGATTTCTTATTCTACCGGTACTTCAGGCGCAGGTGCAGAAGTTGAAAAAGTTGCTGAGGCGACCCGTATCGCTCAGGAACGTCGTCCAGATCTGCTGATTGATGGTCCATTGCAGTACGATGCTGCTTCTGTAGAAAGTGTAGGCCGTCAAAAGGCTCCAGACTCGCAAGTGGCTGGCCGCGCCAATGTATTCATCTTCCCAGATCTGAATACCGGCAATACCACCTATAAAGCCGTACAGCGTGCTGCCAATGTGGTTAGTGTAGGTCCAATGCTGCAAGGCTTGAACAAGCCGGTCAATGACCTGTCACGTGGTGCATTAGTAGATGACATCGTGTTCACTATTGCCTTGACAGCCATTCAAGCGGATCAGCAAGGTCAATAGATATATTGTAGATTTTAACAACCACCCATAAGGGTGGTTTTTTTTATTGTTTTTTAATAAATTTATATTTAAAACATATATTTATTTTTCACGTAAAAAATCCTCTATTAATAATTTTGTTTACTAATATAAATACGTTACCAAAAGAACTTGACTTCTTTTTGCATAAATTATATACATCAATAATGATACGAATCGTATCATTATACGGAAATTATAAGAATATTTAAGATAAACAGGATGTGTGCCCATGATAGGACTGATAGGAATTGTCTTATCCTTAATATTGCTCATGTATCTAGCATATAAAGGATTTAGCGTAATTATTTTGGCACCTGCTTTAGCATTATTTGCCGTGCTCTGGAGCGGGTATAGTCATGAATTACTCGGGTTTTACTCGCAAGTTTTTATGACTGGCCTCGGTGGTTACATCATCAAATATTTCCCATTATTTTTACTTGGTGCCATTTTTGGGAAATTAATGGAGGATTCAGGTTCAGCAAATACTATTGCTAACTTCTTCGTCAATAACTTAGGTCATCACCGTGCAATGCTTTCGATTGTATTGTCATGTGCAGTGCTGACATATGGTGGGGTGTCGCTGTTTGTTGTTGGTTTTGCAGTCTTTCCAATTGCAGCTGCATTATTTAGAGAACTAAATATTCCTAAACGGTTAATTCCAGGTGCAATCATGTTAGGTGCATTGACCTTTACAATGACTGCGTTACCAGGTACACCAGCGATTCAGAATGCTATTCCAATGCCTTTTTTTGGAACAGATCTTTATGCGGCCCCTGGTTTGGGAATAATTTCCTCAATTTTTATGCTGATTGCAGGTATGTGGTGGCTTAATCGTAGAATTGCGCATGCTGCTGCAAATAATGAGGGCTATGGCAATCATATAGAACATCATCAAGGTCCCCGTCACCAAGCAGGTCCTAGCTTGATGATCGCATTTACCCCGATTATTGTGGTGATTGTGACCAACCTTGTTTTAACTAAATTGATCTTACCTCAACTTGACGTTTCATATTTGGCCACAGATAAATTTGGTAATACCTCTCTTAACTCTGTTGTTGGTTTATGGGCCATTATCTGCGCTTTAGTACTTGCCTGTTTAACTATTATTTTTTGTAACTGGAACAGGATTGCCAATGTTAAAGAGTCACTACAACAAGGTGTATCTTCTTCTTTCTTGCCTATTTTTAATACAGCATCAGAAGTAGGTTATGGCTCAGTCATCGCCTCCTTGGCTGGCTTCCTCATTCTTAGGGATTTTCTTGTAGGGCTTGCACCTCATAATCCTCTAATCTCAGAGGCAATCGTAATTAATGTCTTAGCCGGAATTACAGGTTCTGCTTCTGGTGGTTTGAGTATTGCCTTAAATACGATGGGTGAAACCTATATGAATTTGGCAACAGAATTCGGAATCAATCCAGAACTTATGCATCGTGTGGCCTCCATGGCTTCTGGTGCTCTTGATTCCCTCCCTCACAACGGTGCGGTAATTACCATTATTACTTTATGTGGACTAACACATAAACAATCCTATTATGACATGTTTGTCGTCGCAGTCATTATTCCATTAATTGCACTGACTGGTGTTATTACACTTGGAACAATGTTTGGTTCTTTCTAAAACAAGTCGAAAAGTTATTAATAAAGGAAGATATGAATGACTCATACTATTAATTTACCAAGAATTATGGAAATTGGAAAAAATTCCAGGTTCAAGATTCCCGACATATTAAAAACTATAGGGTGTAGCAAACCACTTATTATCACGGATAAAGTGATGGTATCGCTGGGTTATATTTCAGAAATCCAAACTATTCTCAGTGAGGCAAATATCACATCTGAATATTTTGATGAAACTATCCCAGAACCGACATCGAGCTCTATTGAAGCTGGTGTAGTCAAAGTCAGATCAGGTCAATATGATTCAATTATCGCAGTTGGCGGTGGCAGCCCAATTGATAGTGCCAAAGCTATTAGTATCTTAGGAAAATTTGGTGGTGAGATTCGTGATTACAAATTCCCTCGCCAGGTCAATGAAACGGGTTTGCCTATTATTGCCATTCCAACGACAGCTGGTACTGGCTCTGAATGTACACGTTTTACGATTATTACCAATGATGCAACGAGTGAAAAAATGCTCTGTGCCGGAATAGGCTTTCTTCCTATTGCTGCGATCGTAGACTATCAATTAACTATGTCTTTACCTGCCCGGACAACAGCAGATACAGGTATTGATGCTTTAACCCATGCCATAGAAGCTTATGTGAGTAAAAAAGCAAGTCCTTATAGTGATGCACAGGCTATCGCTGCTATGCGTTTGATCGGTCCTAACTTAAAGCGTGTCTACCATGAACCAAATAATGAACTTGCGCGAGAAAGCATGATGCTTGGATCTACTTTAGCCGGTATCGCCTTTTCAAATGCATCTGTTGCTCTCGTTCATGGTATGAGTCGACCAATAGGTGCTTTTTTCCATGTACCACATGGCCTTTCCAATGCCATGTTATTGCCCTTGATTACTGAATATTCAATTGCAGCTGCACCTGAACGCTATGCTGATTGTGCCCGTGCAATTGGGGTCGCACATATTGATGATCATGATGATGTTGCCAACCAAAAACTAGTATCTGCACTCATTCAAATCAACAAAGAGCTACAAGTCCCTACTCTTGCAGAATTTGGAGTCGAAAAGATATATTTTGATGAAGTTATTCAGACTATGGCAGAGCAGGCTTTAGCTTCTGGCTCACCAGGCAATAACCCACGTGTACCCTCTATTTCAGAAATGATCGAACTTTATAACAAGCTTTGGTAATTCAAGATTAAAAAGCTAACCTAATTATATTTATTCAAGGAATTAGATTATGACAACTATCGGACATTTTATTAATGGTGAAACTTGCTTAGAGGCTCATCGTACTCAACAAGTTTTTAATCCCTCAACTGGCACTTCTGAAAATGAAGTTGCGATTGCAAGTAAGCAAACAGTCGAACAGGCCATTGCCGCTGCAGAAGCCGCTTTTCCTGCATGGCGTAACACACCTGTACTCAAGCGCGCCCGGGTTATGTTCAAGTTTAAAGAATTACTTGAAAAAAATGCAGATAAAATCTGTGAGCTAATCGGTAGTGAACACGGTAAAATTGTCCATGATGCAGCAGGTGAACTACAACGTGGTATTGAAAATGTAGAATATGCCTGTGGTGCTCCTGAATTCCTAAAGGGTGAATACAGCAAAAATGTAGGACCTAATATTGATTCCTGGAGTGAAATGCAGCCTTTAGGTGTGGTTGCGGGCATTACACCATTTAACTTCCCTGTTATGGTTCCACTGTGGATGTTCCCAATGGCAATTGTATGTGGGAACACTTTTGTACTGAAACCTTCAGAACGCGATCCATCTTCTACACTATTTATTGCCCAACTTTTAAAAGAGGCTGGTTTACCAGATGGTGTATTAAATGTTGTAAATGGAGATAAAGAAGCGGTAGATACCTTATTATATGATCCTCGTGTACAAGCGATCAGTTTTGTAGGTTCTACCCCAATTGCTGAATATATTTATACAACTGCTACCTCACAAGGCAAACGTTGTCAGGCTCTAGGTGGAGCAAAAAATCATGCTATTATTATGCCTGATGCGGATATAGATAATGTCGTTAGCTCTTTGCTTGGTGCTGCATTTGGTTCATCTGGTGAGCGCTGCATGGCATTATCAGTAGCTGTCGCAGTAGGTGATGAAATTGCTGATCAAGTTATTGAAAAACTAAAAAATGAGATCCAAAAATTAAAATTCGGTCATTTTTCTGACAAAAGTAATGATTTCGGTGCAGTGATTACCGCTCAACATAAAGCTAAAGTGATTGGCTATATTGACAGTGCGGAACAGCAAGGTGCCACTATTGTTGTAGATGGCCGTCAGGCAGCGCCTGAAGGCTATGAAAATGGTTTCTATGTAGGACCTACACTCATTGACCAGGTACGTCCTGACATGGTGAGTTACAAAGAAGAAATTTTTGGCCCAGTGTTACAAATCTTGCGAGTTAATACGATGCAAGAAGCGATGGACCTGATTGATCAACATGAATATGGAAACGGAACATGTATCTATACTCGTGATGGTGAGGCTGCACGTTATTTCTCAGATCACATTCAAGTGGGGATGGTAGGAATTAATATTCCACTACCAGTACCCGTTGCATCACACAGTTTCGGTGGTTGGAAAAGATCTTTATTTGGTGATCTACACGCTTATGGTCCAGATGGCGCACGTTTTTATACCCGCCGTAAGACCATCACGCAACGTTGGCCATCTGCCAACATTAGAGAAGGCGCACAATTCTCCATGCCTACTTTAAATTAATTTTCCCTATTTTCTTCTTATCAGAAGAGTAAATCTTTAAAAGATTTACTCTTCTTTTTTATGCCTCATTTTCGATAAGTTTACTCAGTTCATGTGCCGCATGCCTTAATAAAGGTTCAAATGCGAGTAAATCATCTAATGACCTTCTTATAGTAGGTGCATGGATATATAAACATGCAACAATATTGTCCTGTTTTTGAATAGGAACAGAGCAAGCTACCATACCCGCAACAAATTCTTCATTATCTGTTCCTAGCTTTTTATTAAAAATTTCTTCCAAGTTTTGCTCTAAAAGTTTGGGGTCAGTGATTGTATTTTTGGTAAGTTGAGTAATAGGTAAATGCTCAACAATATTTTTACGTTTATTTTTCGGCTGATAACTTAAAAATAATTTTCCGCTAGAGGTGCACCATAAAGGTACTTCTGAACCTACAGGCAAATAAATCTGTAGTGGCCAATTGGTTTGTACTCGATCGGTATAAAGCATCTGATTATTTTTTAAAATAGCAATCCCGCAAGTTTCATTAATCTGATTAGATAATTTTTGAAGAATTGCCAGTCGTTCAACTTTTCGAGATTCTTGTTCCCATGTAGCCATCAACATCTTACAGGTACGGTCGGCAATAATATAACCACCATACGTATCATAGGTAACAAAACCTTCCTGCTCTAGCGTCTGTAGAAGTCGATGAATACTAGGTTTAGGAATATCAAGTTGAATGGATAAATCCAAGGGAGTAGGAGGATGCTTGGCTGTAGAGATTGCTTCCACAATATCCAATACACGTGTAATCGATGATCCCTTTTTCATTTATCCCTCATAATATTATACAGTTTATGATTTTCATCAGTGCTTTTTATCTCAGAGTCACCTTTTATATTAATCTATAAAGGGCCAGATAAATATTCATTAACTAAGTCTTAAACTAATGAATAAAATTAATTTTGATTAATTGATACTTCTATCAATTGCAATAATTGGGGTGAATTTGAGTTTAGCTTTCTACATTGAATTTAACCATTCTATTCATTGAATGGTTTTTTATTGCCAGACCAAGTGTCCTAAATATTTCTAATGGTAATAAAAAAGCTAGTCAATATGACTGGCTTTTTTATCGAGACTTAGCTCTTTTCTACATTCTATTTTATATAGAAATCAACATCAATTACATCGTAGTCCATTGTGCACGAACTTCATCTGCAGTTTTGTTGAGTACCAACTGATCACCTTTCACCTCACTTACCCAGCTCAAAGGAATCAGATGATGCTCGTTATTTTCATCATCACTTCTGGTGAGTTTAATTGAGTCCTGCCCTTCTAAATGATCTACTTTTCCGACTTGCGTGCCGCATGATGCAATTACCGAGGCATGTTCTTTGATGTCATTTACATTAATATTATTCATTCCAGTTGCCCATTAGTAAAATTAAAGAATCTTTAGTCTAAGCGCTGAGAATCCGACTATGTGTAAGGGTATTCAGGCTTTCAGTATTGATCAGTTAAGAATGTAATAGGACAAAATAGCTGTGTTTCATCACGTAAAATAATAGGATTTGAAGATTTGAAGATTTGAAGATTTGAAGATTTGAAGATTTGAAGATTTGAAGATTTGAAGATTTGAAGATTTGAAGATTTGAAGAAGAATAGAATACTGAGAGTATAAAATGCAAAAAGAAGATAAAGCTTAAGCTTGATCTTCTTTTTGGCCGTACATCCACGTTGCTGCGATATAAATACAAAAGCCTGCAACCATTAAGATACTTGTAGTCATGTTCAAGGTCTCCTTTTAATGCGCTCATTATGAGTCAGATATATGACAGTTATATGACAAAAATAAAATATTCAATAAATTATATTAATGTATAAAAATCAATTATTTATGATAAAGTAATTTATTTTTATAAAAATAAAGCTGTAATATAAGTTTAAATATAGGCAATTTTTTTCATCATTTATGACAGTTCCGGATAACTTTTCCAGCGAGCAGTTGCTCAAACTATAAACTTTCAGCCAATGTCCCCGCAAAATGCCCACAACCTGATCCTTTTGTCTTATAATTTAGCCCGCTAGCTATCAGCCCGCTCAAGAGATATTTGTATGACAACTATTATCAAGCAAGATGACCTGATCACATCCGTAAAAGATGCGCTTCAGTTCATTTCTTACTATCATCCACAAGACTTCATCCAAGCGATGAGCCGTGCGTACGACCGTGAAGAGAACAAGGCTGCGAAAGATGCAATCGCGCAAATTCTAATCAACTCACGCATGTGTGCAGAAGGCCATCGCCCGATCTGCCAGGATACTGGTATCGTCAACGTATTTGTTGAAGTGGGCATGGATGTTAAATTTGATTTAACCATGAGCCTGGATGATGCTATTAATGAAGGTGTACGCCAAGGTTATCTAGAAAACTCAAACGTACTGCGTGCTTCTGTATTGGCAGACCCTGCATTTGGTCGAAAGAACACCAAAGACAATACACCTGCTGTGATCTATCACAAACTTGTTCCAGGCAACAAAGTGGATATTACGGTTGCTGCAAAAGGTGGTGGTTCAGAAAACAAATCTAAACTAGCAATGCTAAACCCGTCAGATTCAATCGTGGACTGGGTACTGAAAACCGTCCCGACTATGGGTGCCGGCTGGTGTCCTCCTGGTATGCTCGGTATCGGTATTGGGGGTACTGCGGAAAAAGCCATGATGCTGGCCAAAGAAGCATTGATGGAAGAGATCAACATGGACGAATTGCTTCGTCGTGGTCCACAAAACAAACTGGAAGAGCTTCGTATAGAAATCTTCGAGAAAGTCAATGCACTTGGTATTGGCGCTCAAGGTCTGGGCGGTTTAACCACGGTGCTGGATATTAAAATCAAAGATTACCCATGTCATGCTGCGGGTAAACCGGTTGGTATGATTCCGAACTGTGCAGCAACCCGTCACGCACATTTCACCCTGGATGGTTCAGGTGTAGCACATATTCAGGCGCCTAGCCTTGAAGATTATCCATCAGTGACTTGGGACTCGTCTTCTTCTAAGCGCGTTGACCTTGACAACATCACTCAGGAAGAAATGAATTCTTGGAAACCAGGTGATACCCTGCTTCTTAACGGTACCATCTATACCGGCCGTGATGCAGCCCATAAACGTATGGTAGACATGCTGAACAATGGTGAAGAGCTTCCTGTAGATCTGAAAGGCAAGTTCATCTATTACGTAGGCCCAGTCGATCCAGTCGGTGATGAAGTCGTTGGCCCTGCTGGTCCTACTACTGCAACACGTATGGACAAATTTACGCGTCAAGTTCTTGAAGCGACTGGCATGTTTGGCATGATCGGTAAAGCGGACCGTGGTCCTGCTGCTGTTGAAGCCATCAAAGACAACAAAGCGACTTACTTAATGGCTGTTGGTGGTGCTGCGTACCTGGTGTCTAAAGCGATCCGTGAAGCGGAAGTTGTTGCTTTTGCAGACCTGGGTATGGAAGCGATCTACAAATTTGTAGTGAAAGATATGCCGGTTTCTGTGGCTGTGGACGTAAACGGTACCTCTGTACACGCCACTGCTCCAAAAATCTGGCAGGCGAAAATTGGTAAGATTCCAGTAGTTGATGCTGCTGAGGGCTAATTTAAGAGCTATAAAAAAGCACCCATCTGGGTGCTTTTTTATGAACTGATGGTATTACCAGCTATGTGGATCCCAAAGTTTAAAAGGTGCAATCAGCTGTACATCAGTTGCAGGATCATATTTAGGCATCTGAATTTTTTGGGCCTTTTTACGCACCTTGCCAGTTTTCTGGTCTTGGGCAACAAAATTAAAGCTATGTGATTTGAGCTGGGTAAATGCAATTTCATTGAGCCCTACATTGTGCGGCATGAGCATCAAAGGCCCAGACATACTGCGGCGCGTATTAAAATTTTCTTCATCATATTTAATAAAATAGGACTGTCCCGCTTCAACACTGAAATCCAGATACTTGGGTTTCTGAAAATGTAAAGCGCCTAAAGGTCGGCTGCTACTCAGACGATAACTACCCGCCGGAAGCTCTACCCAGTAATAATGGTTGTGCAATAAACTTGAAATATGCTGCTGGTTAATAAACAGACTGGCTGCCACAATTTCCTGGCGGTTCCAGTTGGAATCTGGACGATATAAATATACGATCGCTGCATCAGTATGCTGTGGTTGAACGGTCTGGAAAGCTTGTCCCTGTTTCTGGTTAACCCAGCCGCCAATGCTCATCATACCCATACGATGCTGTTCGATAAAACCCGGCTTTTTTTCAAGATCAATATTTTTTAAAGTGCTGAGTGGCTGACTAGGCTCAACTAGGGCTTTTTTACCATGACACCCCATCAATACCAAACTGCTGATGAGTACTATTGCGACTCCACGCATGTTTATCCCTCACTGCGTTTTTCTTCTTCTTGCATATGCAGGTGCCCTGCTTTTTTATTTTAGGCGTCCACGCCCAGATGTTGAGATTAACACTCGGGTTTAGAATTTGGAAATAAAAAACGTGCGAAAACACGAAGTTTTCGCACGTTTCTGACGAATAGCAATCAGGCAGATCGACTATTTACTACCTTTAAATCAATCTTGCTGACCGGCTCTTCCTGAGATTGGGGCTGGCGTTCCGCCCTGAATTCCGGTGCAGCCTCTCCATTAATTACCGCCTCATTCACCACTACAGTGCCTACATCAGTGCGGCTTGGCAGATCATACATGGTTTCAAGGAGTGCGTTTTCCAGAATCGAACGCAGACCGCGCGCACCTGTATTTCGCTCAAGTGCTTTTTTAGCTATCCCCTGTAGGGCTGACTCCTCAAAGATCAGATCCACATCTTCCATCTCAAACAGGTGTTGATATTGACGGGTTAAGGCATTTTTTGGCTCTGTCAGAATCTGCATTAAGGCATCTTCATCCAGCTCATCCAGTGTTGCAATGACTGGCAAACGACCAATAAATTCTGGGATCAGACCAAACTTCACCAGGTCATTGGCTTCGACCTGACGGAATAGCTCAGACAGCTTTTTGCTTTCATCTTTATTACGTACTTCAGCCGTAAAACCAATACCGCCTTTTTCCTGACGCTGCTGGACAATTTTCTCTAAGCCAGAGAAGGCACCGCCACAGATAAACAGGATATTTGCAGTATCAATCTGAATGAATTCCTGCTGTGGATGCTTGCGTCCTCCTTGCGGCGGAATAGAAGCAACCGTACCCTCGATCATTTTCAGTAAAGCCTGCTGCACACCTTCACCCGATACATCACGGGTAATGGATGGGTTTTCAGATTTACGGGTAATTTTATCGATTTCATCGATATAGATGATCCCCTTTTGTGCCTTTTCCACATCATAATCGGCTTTTTGCAAAAGCTTTTGTACAATGTTTTCAACATCTTCGCCCACATAACCTGCTTCTGTGAGGGTCGTTGCATCTGCCATGGCAAAAGGCACATCTAGAAGACGGGCAAGGGTTTGTGCCAATAAGGTTTTACCTGAACCGGTTGGACCAACCAACAGGATATTACTCTTGGCAATTTCAATAGAGTCATCTGCTTTCTTACCATTGGTCTGTACTTTCAGACGTTTGTAATGGTTATACACTGCAACAGATAAGGTCTTTTTCGCCAGATCCTGACCAATGACATATTGATCGAGCGCTGCACGGATTTCATGCGGTTTCGGTAAAGGACGGTTCGCCCAGTCATTGGTTTCGACCTGCTGACTGGTTTGAACCAAATCTAAGCATACGTCCACACATTCATTACAAATGTATGCGTCCTCGCCTGCAATCAGCTTTCCGACTTCAGACTGCGTTTTACCGCAAAATGAACAATGCTTTTGTCCTTGAGGATGTTCGGACATATTTACTCCAATATCTCAATCTGTAAAACTTATGGACGTTTAGTAAGTACTTCATCCACAAGACCGTATTCTTTCGCTTGCTGAGCAGTCATAAAGTTGTCACGGTCAGTATCACGTGCCACTTTTTCATAGTCCTGACCACTATGCTCAGCCATTAAACGGTTTAAACGTTCTTTAATGAACAGAATTTCACGTGCATGAATTTCAATATCCGAAGCTTGTCCACGGAAACCACCTAAAGGCTGGTGAATCATGACACGCGCATTTTCAAGGCAATAACGCTTGCCTTTGGTTCCGGCATTCAACAGGAACGCACCCATTGAAGCCGCCTGTCCCATACAGTAAGTCACCACATCAGGTTTGATAAACTGCATGGTGTCATAAATAGCCATACCCGCAGTGACTGAACCACCTGGTGAGTTAATATACAGGTGAATATCCTTATCTGGGTTCTCAGCTTCTAAAAACAACATTTGTGCCACAATAAGATTGGCCATGTGGTCTTCAACTTCACCTGAGAGAAAAATAACCCGCTCACGTAAAAGACGTGAATAAATATCAAAAGAACGCTCGCCACGAGAGGATTGTTCTACCACCATTGGAACTAAAGCGTTTTCGATCATTGGAACATACATACGTTTATTTATTCCTAAATTTTTGTGACTTAATCCATACTCACAATATGAGGGATAATGACTGAAATTGCAAAATATTCGCTTGCAATTCCAAGATATTTTTTGCATTAGTTTTGTGAAAAACTGAATATCAGGTAAAATTACGCTATCAAAAAAAGGCGCATAAAGCGCCTTTTTATGACCAGCTAGGATTAGCCTTGTTGACGAGCTTGCTGCTCTTTCAATAAGTCTTCATAGCTTACAGTCGTATCAGTCACTTTAGCAGATGCCAGAATGTGATCCACTACCTGATCTTCAAGTACAACTGCTTCGATTTGAGCACGTTGCTGCTGGTCATTTTTGAAGTATTCGATGACTTCGTTTGGATCTTCATAAGAAGAAGCCATATCTTCGATATACGCATCTACACGCGCTTGATCTACTTCAATTTTCGCATCAGCCAGAACCTTGCTCACCAGTATGCCAAGTTTAACTGATTTTTCAGCTTGTTCTTTGAACAGGTCATCTGGAAGCATGCTTGAATCAAATGCTTTTGCACCTTGTGCACCAAACTGCTGCGTGAACTGCTGGATCATCTGTTGACGCTGACGATCAATTTCCTGAGCAACCATTGCAGCTGGAAGTTCAACTTCGTTTGCAGCTACCAGCGCATCAAAAGTCGCACCTTTCACTTGATTGCGTAGTCCATTTTTCACTTCACGTTCCATGTTTTTACGAACGTCAGCTTTTAATTTCTCTACGCCTTCTTCTGCAGAAACACCAAAGATTTCCAGGAATTCAGCATCAACTTCTGGAAGTTTTTGCTTTTCAACAAGTTTTACAGTGATTTTAAACTGAGCCTGTTTACCCGCAAGGTTTTCAGCCTGGTAGTCTTCAGGGAAAGTTACATCAATAACTTTCTCTTCGCCTTTCTTCATACCGATGATGCCATCTTCGAAGCCAGGGATCATACGGCCAGAACCCAATACCAGTTTAAAATCTTCTGCAGAACCGCCTTCAAACTTCTCGCCGTCGATTGAACCTTCGAAATCAAAAGTCACCTGCATGTCTTTTTTCGCCATGCCTTTTGTTTCAGCCCAAGAAGCACGTTGTTTTTGCAGGTTTTCCAGCATAGTGTCAACGTCTTTGTCATTGACTTCAGACGCTTTACGTTCAACTTCCAGGCCTTCGAATTTCACTTCAACTTCTGGATAAACTTCAACAGTTGCTTCATATACTAAAGCATCATCTTTCATCTCAGTTTTTTCGATATTTGGCATACCAACAGCATTGATTTTTTCTTGCTGGATCGCTTCAAATACTGTATCACGAATAATGTCGTTTACAACTTCCTGATAGATACCTGCACCGTATTCACGACGAACCACGTTCACAGGCACTTTACCTGGACGGAAGCCGTTGATCTTCGCAGTTTTAGCAGTACGTTTTAAACGAGCTTCAAATTGCTCATTAATACGGCTCGTCGGTACAGAAACATTTAAACGACGGGCAACGCCCGAAACCGCTTCAGAAGTTACTTGCATGGCTTCCTCTATATATTTGGTAATAACAGGTTTATAAAAAAATGTGCCACATTATATGACAACCTTAAAGGATATACAAAAAATACGCTCTTTTTCTAATTTTTTTAATTTATCTTCCCTGCCTCTCTTTTCTTCAAAGCGCTTTCTTCTTTTGTAACCTGCCTAAAGTTAATTATTTATTTTTATTGCAAATGATAAACATTCTTATTAATATTCTCTATCGAATTTAATACAAAACTCTACACTCTCTCAAACTGGAATTTTGGTTATGCATACTTTTACTCTTCGTCCTCTTGTTGGAGCCATTCTGGGAGTCACCGCAACTTCGATTGTTGCACAGACTACTCAGGAAGCTGCTCCAACAACTACACATCAGCTGTCAACAATTGTGGTTTCAGCATCGGGTTTTGAACAAGAGCTTAAGAATGCACCAGCTTCCATTAGTGTAGTGACAAAAGAAGATATTGAAAAGAAAAATGCGACCAGTATTGCTGATTTGTTAGCAGATGTTCCTGGTATCGATGTTCGTAATGGTGTGGGTAAAACCGGCGGCCTAAATGTCAGCATGCGTGGAATGGGAGCTGATGACACACTTATCTTAATTGATGGCCGTCGTCAAACAACTGCCAATGATAACATTATGCCAAATGGCTTCGCTGAAGCAGCTACAAGTTTTATGCCTCCTCTTTCAGCGATTGAACGTATTGAAGTCATCCGTGGTCCAATGTCTACCCTATATGGTTCAGATGCCATGGGTGGTGTGATTAACATCATTACTAAAAAAGTATCAGATGAATGGAATGGCAACATTACTGTCAGCGGTAATGTTATGGAAAATAATGCCGAAGCGGACTCTTGGAAAACCAGCTTCTTACTCAATGGTCCACTTGTAAATGAAAAATTAGGTCTGCAACTACGTGGTTCATATTTAGATCGTCAAAAATCTGAACGTATTGGTGAGGGAACTTCTCGTGATCCACGCCCAACAACTGCTGAAAACTACGATGTCGGTGCAAAACTGACTTTCCAAGCCGATAGTCAAAATTCCCTGTGGTTAGACGGCTTTCAATCCTCGCAAACCTATGACAATGCTGATAACCGTTTAGGTACACAAGACACTCCCCAAAAAGCCAGTGGTTATAAAGATGAGCTTGAGTTTTCACGCAACCAAGTGGCTGTAGGTCATGAAGGTGATTATAGTTTTGGTCTGTGGAAAACGTATATTAGTCACTCAGAAACCGAAACAGAAGGAAGAACCTTACCAAGCGATGCTTTCCCTAAAGGTAGCTCTGACCCACGCATTGGTTCTGACCGTACTTTAAAAAGTACTGATCTTGTGGCAGATAGCCATATAATTTCACAGCTTGGCGACCATAAAGTTACGGGTGGTTTAGAATTTAAGAAATCAGAAATTGAAGACAATATTGCTCATCACATTACGGGTAAAAATAAATTCGATAAAAACTCTTGGGCTATTTATGCAGAAGATGAATGGCGACTTACTGATCAGTTAGGACTAACATTTGGTGGTCGCTATGAAGATCATTCAGGCTTTGGAGGACACTTTAGCCCTCGAGCTTACTTAGTATGGAATACCAACGATATTTTAACCATTAAAGGTGGTATTACTACAGGATACAAAGCTCCTAGTGCTAAAGATCTTGAAAATGGTCTCGTTAATATGAGTGGTCAAGGTGAAACCTATGTTTTTGGTAATCCAAACTTAAAACCTGAGACCTCTACCAACTACGAACTCGGTTTTAATCTACAGCCGAACGACCAAATTAATTTCACAGCTACAGCATTTTATAATCAAATTGAAGATGCCATCATAAGCAACGATATTAGTGATCAAGCAATTTGTCCTGTGGATGAATGTTCGCAAGATATCAATGCCCAAGAAGCTAAAGTGTATGGCGCTGAGGCTAGTTTACAATATACGATCTTACCTGAGTGGGATCTCAAAGCCTCTTATACATACACTAAGAGTGAAGTGACAGATGGTGAAAACGAAGGTCTGTACTACAATAACAACCCTCGTGATGCCTTCAACCTGACCTCCACGTGGCATATTAATCCAGCACTTGATGTTTGGCTGCAACATGAATATAAATCAAGTCGTACACGCTTCTCAAGCATACCCACCTCAGGTGACAACTTTGAAATTTATAAAATGTATGGTAATAAATTCGCCGGATATAACTTATTTAATTTAGGTACTAGTTATACAGTAAATGATCAGTTACGCTTGAATATGTCAGTAAATAACTTATTAGATAAAGATTTTACAGAACATAAGACAGTCAATGATGTAACAGGTTATAAGTATTTATCAACTGGCCGTAGTACATCTGGTACCTACCTTCCAAGCCGCAACTACTGGTTATCTATTTCATATGACTTCTAATATTTAATTGATATTTCTTATAAAAAAACCCTGCTTAATGTAGGGTTTTTTTGTAATTTTCAAAATTTTTCTTAAAACCAACGCAGATCTAAATAAGTATTATTATCAATTAAATTAAAAGAAACTATCATATTTTTCAATTTTTATAAAATACATACACTTAACAACAAGTTGTTTATTTACTTCATTTACTTTTCTATTGGTCTGTTTTTTATTATCGTTAATACCAATCTTACAAATATAGAAATGATAATAATAATTACTATCATCTTCAAACCTAAATCAAGATAAATTCTTTTACCATGACTTACATAACAACACGCAAAAAGATCGTTTCCTCCGCGATTGCCTCTTCTTTGTCAATTGTAGCCGCGCAGGCAATGGCGGATGAAAATATCATCAAGCTTGAGACGATTCACCAGGAAGTGAAAGCTGAACAAGCGCCCAGCCTTAAAGTAGATCAATCTGCCAATAACAAATTTGTTGCGCCTTTACTTGATACCCCTAAGTCAGTTTCGGTCATTTCAAAACAGTTAATCGAAGATACACAAGTCACTACCTTAAGCGATGCCTTGCGTACAGTTCCAGGGATTACCTTGGGTGCAGGTGAAGGGGGCAACCCGAATGGTGACCGTCCGTTTATCCGGGGTTATAACTCTGAAAGTTCGATGTATGTAGACGGCGTGCGTAATGCCACTTCTCAAAACCGTGAAATGTTTGCGGTAGAACAAGTTGAAGTGACCAAAGGTTCTGCTTCTGCCATGGGCGGTGCAGGCACCACTGGCGGCAGCATTAACATGATTTCTAAAGTCGCTAAAGCGGGCGATTTTCTAGAAGGCTCAGTTGCTGGCGGTACAGATAATTATCAACGTATTACTTTAGATGGTAACAAAGACTTTGGTAATGGTATTGCGGCACGTGTTGCCGTGATGGGACATCAGAATGAAAAAGCAGGTCAAAAAGACGGTGCTGAATATAAACGTGCCGGTATTGCGCCAAGTATTGTATTTGGTCTGGACACCCCTACCCGTGCTACTTTAAGTTATTACTATTTAAAATCGGATGATACACCTGATTCAGGGGTGCCTTACTGGAATCCTGCAAACCAAACAGCGACTGGCAAGCCGCTCGATGTAAAACAAGGTATCTATTATGGCTGGAAAGATCGTGATTTCCAAAAGCAGGAAAATCAGATTGGCACACTTAAATTAGAACATGATTTAAATAACAATTTAACGCTGACCAATATTACCCAGTACTCAAAATCTAAAAATGACTATGTTTGGACTCAACCGGATGACTCTAAACTCAACATTTCTAATGGTAGCGTAGTACGTCGTGCCAATACCCGTATTACAGATACAGAAGGTTTTACCGATCAACTTTCTTTAACAGGTAAATTTAATACGGGTGCTTTAAACCATAGCTTTAATACAGGTGTGGAATATTCTCACCAAGAGTCTGATAAAGGCAGCTATAACCTGACAGATTTAGGTGTGACTACAACTACGCTTCCAAATGTTAATAACGAATTAAACTTAAATGCAACGAATGGCTGTTTAGGTCTTATTGGTTCAGCATCAAACTTCTGGTGTACGAGTGCCTATAATCCAAATTCAAATGATCCATGGTTAGGTTCAACCACTGCAAATCGTGGCATTTCGACCACTACCACTAAAAATACATCCGTATATTTCTTGGATAATATTGAGATTAATCCGCAATGGTTGTTAGATCTGGGTGTTCGTTGGGATAAATTTGATACCGAGCTGGTTTATAACAAAAACTCAGGTTCTGGTAGCAGTATGATTCCAGCAGGTACAAAAATCAGCTCAGATACCGACTTCTTTTCTTATCAAGCAGGTTTAACCTTCAAACCAACAGAAAATGGTTCGATTTACGCCAGCTTTGCCACATCAGCAAATCCTGTTGGCGTCGATGCAGGTGATGGTTCTGAAGGTATTGGAGCTGCTTACAGTAACCTTGATCCAGAAGAAAGCCGTACCTTTGAAATCGGTACAAAGTGGGATGTGTTAAATGAAAGACTGAATTTAACCGCTGCCGTGTTCCGTACTGAAAAACAAAATACACGGATTCAATTGGATGCTGCTACATATACCAATGGCGGCGAAACCCAAGTAGACGGTCTTGAGCTGGGCGTAAATGGTCAAATTACGGATAAATGGGCTGTATCTGCTGGTTATACTTATCTCGACAGTGAAACTGTGAATCCGGGCCCATCCTGTAACCGTCAAGGGGTATGTACACCTGACAACCCTGCCAAAGGTAAGCAAATGCAGAATGTACCTAAAAATTCTGCAACCCTTTGGACTACCTATGCTGTAACGCCTGCTTTAACTTTAGGTGCGGGTGCTGTTGCAATGGATAAAATTTATGGTGATGCAGCCAATACCAAGTGGGTTCCAGGCTATGTGCGTTACGATGCCATGGCACGTTATCATGTGAACCAGAATGTTGACTTACAATTGAATGTCAACAACCTGACTGATGAGCGTTATTTCACTAAAGCTTATGCCTCTCACTATGCAACCGAAGCAGAAGGCCGTAGTGCCGTGCTTTCTCTGAACTTCAAATACTAATTAAATCGGACTCGCATAGCTCTAGCATTGGGGCTATGCTCACTCAAACAAAATTATTCAGGTGTTTTTCGTGCTGCATCATATTCCAAATGTATTGAGCAAAGAGCAGGTACAGTATTTCCGCAAAGAAATGGCTCAAGTTGAATGGGTCAATGGCAAAGTGACTGCTGGCACACTGTCTGCTAGCGTCAAACAGAATCAGCAATTGCCTGAAGATCATCCCCTGACTCAGCACTTAAGTACGATTATTCTGGAAGCCTTGGGTCAGCATCCTTTATTTCTATCCGCTGCGATCCCGCTGGATATTATTCCTCCTCTGTTTAACCGCTATGAAAATAATGAAGCTTTCGGTTTCCATGTCGACAATTCGATCCGCCGTATTCGTGGTAGCAACGAGCGGCTTAGAACCGATTTATCCTGTACGGTTTTTTTAAGTGAGCCGGAAGAATATCAAGGTGGTGAACTGGTGGTCGAAGACACCTATGGCTATCATGAAGTCAAACTTCCCGCTGGCGATATGATTCTGTATCCGTCGACCAGCTTGCATGAAGTGACGCCGGTCACTTCTGGCTGCCGGGTCGCTTCATTCTTTTGGGTACAAAGCATGATTCGGGATGATGCAGAGCGCCATATGCTGTTTAATCTGGATCAGACAATTCAGAATTTAAGAATCGAGTTGGGTGATCAGCATGCTGAAGTTATAAAACTCACCAATCTTTATCATAACCTGATACGCAAATGGGCTGAGCTTTAGGTCGACCTAAGGCGAGTCCAGCAAGCTATAAAGCACCCTAGTCTTTTATTTTTCAAACTGATTCAGTAAAATATTAGCCAGACTGATAGAATCAAAGAAAAACCCACAACAATAAAAGCCAACCATAAAATATTTTTTCACTTTGAATGGTTTACAAGAAAATATTTATTAAGATACAACTAAAATCTATAAAAAAAGCAAAAAAATTTCGCCCTAACTGGATTAAACTCTGGGGTATAGGGTAATCATGCAGCAGTCCCGCAAATCCAGATGACGATATTCCAAAAATATTCTGGGCTTTTTTCCTGACGTTGACCTTCTGCATGAACACAATTATAGACAAAATCTATGCCGTAGTTCCCGCGACCGCTTCATCCAAGAGCACGGTACGCCAGACTACAAAGGAGCTCTTTCATGATGTTGGCAGATCCAAGTAAAAAATATCGTCGCATGTATCAACGTGTCGATCTTCCAGACCGTCAATGGCCGAATAATGAAATCACCAAGGCCCCAATCTGGATGAGTACCGACCTGCGTGATGGTAACCAGGCGATCTTTGAGCCAATGAACATCGAGCAGAAGTTCAAAATGTTCCAGATGCTGGTCAAAATCGGTTTCAAACATATTGAAATCGGCTTCCCATCTGCATCGCAAATTGATTTCGATTTTACCCGCAAATTAATTGAAGAAAATCATATTCCGGACGATGTCTACATTGAGGTGTTGGTACAGGCACGTGATCATTTGATTCAGCGTACTTTTGAATCTTTGCAAGGTGCAAAACGTGCGATCGTGCATATCTATAACTCGAATTCGCCGACCTTCCGTCAAAAAGTCTTAAATGTTGATGTTGCTGGGGCCAAGCAGCTTGCCATTAATGCCGCAAGCAAAGTTAAAGAATACGCCGCCAAACAGCCTGAAACCGAGTTTGTTTTTCAGTACAGCCCTGAATGTTTTACAGCAACTGAATTGGAAGTGGCTAAAGATGTTTGTGATGCAGTGACTGAAATCTGGGAAGCTTCTCCGACCAATAAAGTGATCTTGAACTTGCCGGCAACAGTTGAGGTTTCAGGTCCTAACGTCTATGCCGACCAGGTAGAATGGATGCATCGCAATATCCAGCGTCGTGACGGCGTGATCATTTCGGTGCACTGCCACAATGACCGTGGTTGCGGTATTGCAGCTTCTGAATTGGCCATTATGGCCGGGGCTGATCGTGTGGAAGGCTGTGTCTTTGGAAATGGCGAACGTACCGGTAACGTCGATGTGGCTGCGATTGCTTTGAACATGTATACCCAAGGTGTTGCACCGAACTTGGATTTCTCCAACATTAACGAAATTATTGCCACTGTTGAAGAATGTACCGGTTTGCCTGTACACCCACGCCATCCTTATGCTGGTGATTTGGTCTTTACTGCCTTTTCCGGTTCGCATCAGGATGCGATCAAAAAAGGTTTTGAGTTCCAGAAAAACGAAGAAATCTGGGATATGCCATATTTGCCAATCGACCCGAAAGACTTGGGCCGTGACTATGATGCAGTGATCCGGGTTAACTCACAATCAGGGAAAGGCGGGATTGCCTATTTGTTAGAATCCAACTACAACGTGACCTTGCCACGTCGTTTACAGATTGAATTCTCGCAAATCGTCCAGCAAAAAACCGATGAAGACGGTACAGAGATTTCTGCTACTGAAATCTGGAAATTGTTTAAAGAAACCTATGTGGCTGCTAAAGATGCCCATTATTCAGCCAAGAACTATCGTTTGTCTGATGAAAATGGCAGTCAGGTGATTGAACTTGATCTTGAGATTGAAGGTCAGTCTCGTCATGTACGTGGCCAAGGCAATGGTCCGATTTCTGCGATCTTAGATGCGCTGCAACTGCCAATTGATGTTGTAAGCTATGAAGAGCGCAGCATCAGTTCAGGTGCCCATGCCAAAGCTTTGGCCTTGATTGAGCTTCAAGTCAAAGGTACAGGCAAGTCTGCATTCGGTGCCGGAGTCCACGACAACATTGTGACCTCTTCAATTGAAGCCATTATTGCCTGTACCAACCGCCTGATTGAACAGGGAGTATTAAGCACTGATCAGGTGATTGCTGCAGCGGTCTAAGCTACAGTATAAGAATTAACTATCATTCATAGCATTAAAATGACTTTTGAAGGATACCTGCAAATGGTATCCTTTTATTATTCATATTAAAGTTTTAAGGCGAATCATTCCCGTGTCTTTTCCAGCAGACTCAGTGGGCATTGTAGTCCCACAAAAGTTCCAATTTGAAGAGCCGTTAGAGCTTGAATGCGGTCGCATCCTCCCACGTTTTGAACTGATGGTTGAAACTTACGGTGAACTCAATGCCGATAAGTCCAATGCCATTCTGATTTGTCATGCCTTGTCAGGCCATCATCATGCAGCGGGCTATCATCATGAAGATGACAGGAAACCCGGATGGTGGGATGCCTGTATTGGTCCAGGCAAAGCCATCGATACCAACAAGTTTTTTGTGGTGGCGCTCAACAATATTGGCGGCTGTAGTGGTTCGACCGGTCCTATCTCTCCTAATCCAGAAAATGACAATCGCCCGTACGGTCCAGACTTTCCACTGGTAACGGTACGGGACTGGGTCAAGACTCAAGCCATCCTGTCTGACCGTCTTGGTATTCAGGTCTGGTATGCGATCATTGGAGGATCGCTCGGTGGCATGCAGGCCCTGCAATGGTCGGTGGATTATCCAGACCGTTTAAAGAAATGTGTCATTATTGCCAGTGCTCCAAAGCTTTCGGCACAAAATATTGCGTTTAATGAAGTAGCGCGCCAGTCGATTCTATCTGATCCGGATTTTAACAATGGCCGTTATCTGGAACATGACAGCTATCCAAAACGCGGGTTGATTCTGGCACGGATGGTGGGTCATATCACCTATCTGTCCGAAGAAGCCATGAAACAGAAGTTTGGCCGTGATTTAAAATCAGGCAAATTTATGTATGGTTTTGATGTCGAGTTCCAGGTAGAAAGTTATTTGCGTTATCAAGGTGAACAGTTCAGCCGCAACTTTGATGCCAATACTTATCTGATTATGACCAAAGCGCTGGATTACTTTGATCCTTCACGTGAATATGAACAGTCTCTGGTTAAGGCGATGGCACATACCCAGTGTCAATTCCTGGTGGTGTCTTTCTCTACGGACTGGCGTTTTGCGCCTGAGCGTTCACAAGAAATCGTGGATGCTTTAATTACCAATCATAAACCGGTCAGCTATTTAGACATTAATGCTGAGCAGGGCCATGACTCCTTCTTATTTCCAATTCCGCTGTACGTTAAATCCCTGCGTGCATTCCTGGGTGGTGAAGAACACCTGAAAACAACCCCGCAGGAGGCTGTGTAATGCGTATTGACCAACAACTTGCTGAACGCTGGATCAAGCCAGGCTCACGTGTTCTGGATCTCGGCTGTGGCGATGGTGAATTGCTCGCGCACATGAGCAAAAAACACAATATTCGTGCGTATGGATTAGAAATTGATCAGGAAAAGATTGCAATTGCAATCAGTCGCGGGTTAAATATCATCCAGCAGGACTTAAATCTCGGTTTAAGCCGTTTTGCCGATCAGTCTTTTGACTATGTTGTAATGGCACAGGCCTTACAGGCCGTAGATGCACCAGACGTATTACTGCGTGATATGGTGCGCGTAGGTAAACAGGCGATTATTACTTTCCCGAACTTTGCCCACTGGAGAACCCGTTCTTTTCTGGCTTTAAAAGGGAAAATGCCGGTTTCGGAGGCTTTACCTTATATGTGGTATGACACGCCCAACATTCACCTATGCACCTTCCGTGACTTTGAAGCTCTTTGTGCGGAAAATAATATTAATATTATTAATCGACTCGCTGTAAATGGGAATCAACAGGACAGCTTGCTCAGCAAGCACCTTCCTAATCTGTTTGGTGAAGTCGCAATTTATCGAGTGAGCGCTCTATGAAAAAATTATTAATCACTACGACGCTACTGGCGGGACTTTTTAGCTTAAATGCCCATGCAGATTATGTTGCGCCAAGCCCATCGGTGGCAAGCCAAGCCGCCCAATATTCAGTTATGGACATTAATAGCCTGATTAAAGCTGCCAAAGCCGGTCAACCAGGAGCACAGTTCTATCTGGCGACTAAATATCAGTATGGCAAAGACATTCAAAAAGATGAGCGTCAGGCTTTTAGCTGGTATAAAGCTGCTGCGGATCAAGGCTTAGCCGTAGCCCAGCTAAATGTAGGCCGTATGCTAGCAGATGGCATCGGTACTAAAAAAGATGAAACGCTTGCCCGCCAGTATTTTGAAAAGGCAGCTAGCCGTGGCGATAACCGTGCCAGCTTTAACCTTGCCATGATGGAAGAGAAAAAGAAAAATTATATGGGCGCCTATCAGTGGTATGAGCTTTCTACCCGTGACGGCATGCTGGACAATAAGGTTATCAGTCTTTCTGAAGGCAAGAAAACGGCTCTGGCAGCCAACCTGACTCAAGATCAAATCCGTCAGGCACGTGACCGTGCAGACAAATGGATTCAGGCACAATAAGCTGGATTTACAAAAGAGCACCTTCGGGTGCTTTTTTATGGCCTGAACTATTGCCCAAAATGCTCAGGCACGTCCTCAAAGAGATTTTTGTAGCCAGTTTTTTGCTGAAACTGAGCATCCAGCTGTTGAAAAAACAGCACTGTCAGCCCTATCGTCAGATAAAGCAAACCTTGTTTAAAAAAAGCTGCCATAATTTTAACACTGCATAAACTTAAATCATTCATGCATTAGAATGAAAAACCATCATCATGTAAAATGATTCTTAGAGATAGCTATTATCTATTTTTGAGATATTTTGAGATAAAAGTATGCAGTTAAAATCCCTGGAAATTTTTCTGACGGTTGTTGAGCTGGGAAGTTTTTCTCTGGCTGCCAACAAACTGTTTACGGTTCAATCCAATATCACCAGCCACATTAAAAAACTTGAGTCCGAGCTAAACACTGAACTGCTGAACCGTAAAACACCAGTCAGAACGACCAGAGCTGGCGAACAGCTGCTCACTTATGCCAGAAAAATTCTGTCCCTGCATGATGAAGTGAAAAGTATTTTTATTGAGGAAAAGCCCTATCTTTCGCATCCGATCCAGATTGGCAGTATGGAAACTACTGCTGCTGTCCATCTGCCGCAGATCTTAAACAGATTTTCTGCAAGCTTCCCTGCCCTATCCTTCAGCTTGCAGACCGCCCCCAGCCGTACACTGATTGAAGCCGTACAGAATGCTCAGCTGGATTGTGCCTTTATTGCCAGTCCTGAGCCAGTGCATGGTTTGTATAATCTGCATCTGTTTACAGAACAGCTGGTGGTGGTAACTTCAAAAAATACCATGCAGCCCTTGACTGCCGCAACGCTCCAACAACAGAAATTTCTCGCATTCCGCCAAGGATGCAGTTACCGTCGTGTCATCGATTTATTTTTACAGAGTCGACAGCTCGCCGTTTGTCATATTATCGAAATGGGTAGCCTGGACGGTATTATGAGCTGTGTCAGCATGAATATGGGAATGGCAATTTTACCGCGTTCCTATGTTGAGCAGTCACATTTTAGAAATGCAGTAGACGTTTTGGAAATTCATGAGCCTTTTGCCACCATGAACACCTACTTGATTGCAGATCAACCGGCTTGCTGGAGCAGCAATTTAAAGCATCTGGTGAAGCAGCTCACCGCCTCAAAAGATGAGGTGGTACAAATTTAGGTAAAATTAGCGACTTTAGATTGAATTCGGTTAAAATCACCTGTTCCGTATTTTCAACTCATAAGTGGCGAATATATGTCAGCTCAGGCTTGGTTATCTCAGGGAACCTTGGTACTTGCAAGTAACAACAAAGGTAAAATTGCTGAATTTGAAAAACTGTTTGCAGAGTTACAACTGCCTGTCGACGTCGTTCCACAAGGTCAGCTGAATATCGAAGATGCGGTCGAAGATGGGTTAAGCTTTGTAGAAAATGCCATTATTAAAGCCCGTCATGCAGCAAAGATTTCAGGCAAACCTGCGATTGCCGATGATTCCGGTATTTGTGTGCCTATATTAGGCGGTGCACCGGGAATTTACTCGGCACGTTATGCAGGCGAACATGGCAATGATACAGCTAATAATGAAAAGCTGTTAAGCAAACTCAAGCCGCTGCGTAAAGAAAATGAAGTCATTGACGGTATGTTTGTTTGTGTATTGGCGCTGGTCCAGCATGCCGAAGATCCACTACCACAAATTTTTCAGGGCATCTGGAAAGGTGAAATTCTGGAAGTTCCTCGTGGCGAAAATGGTTTTGGTTATGATCCCCTGTTCTGGCTACCTGAATTGCAGTTGTCCAGCGCAGAAATGAATAAAGAGGAGAAAAATAAAATCAGTCATCGTGGTCAGGCCATGCAGCTGTTTAAAGCCAGTCTAGAGAAATAAGCGAGCACAACAAAGCCCTTCTTCCCTTTGAGGAGGGCGTTAGAAAGCGATAAATAAGCCCTTTCTTATTCAAACCATGTCCCGGTATTGATCGAATATTTATAAACCCGGCACCCAGATATGCAAGATCATGCCATAAAGCGCGATGAGTATGGCACTGGCAATTGTTCCTGACGCAATATATTTGGCTGAATGGCCTGTACCCTGATAATGCGTTTCTAGCGCCACAATATTGGCCGCAGGCGGTAATAAAAAATACATCAGCATGACGGCATAAATAAGGAGTTGAGGTGGAATCGGCAAAGTGAAATAAGCGGCTGCTGTCAGTCCCAGCGCAAGTATAAAGCGGCCACTGATAAGCAGCAGGCTACGTTGCAGATCTCGTAAATGAATCCGCACTTTACTCAGCCACATGCCTAAAATGCACATTCCGCTAAAAGTCACCAGTACTTTATTGGCCTGATACCCCCATTGCACGACCGGATGCATTTCATAAGCCCTCAAGTCCCAAAACGACAGGACTGCGGCAATACTCAAAGCAATAACAGGTGGAGAGATCAGGACATTTTTAAGAATAAATTGGGGAGTCTGCCGTGTGGAGCTGACGGCCAGAATAGCCGCAACATTGCCAAACAGTGAACCCCCAATATACAGCGCCACAATCGTACTACTGGCCTTAGGTCCAAAAACGGCCAGAGCAAAAGGAAAACCCAGCCATACCCCATTTAAATAGCTAAAACACAGGGCACGGAGTTTATCTTTACTTAAAGCATAAAACAGGCTGAATAGCAGAATGGAACTGAATACGCTAAAGCCAAGCAGCCACAGGCTGCCTTGCTGATAAAACACCATGTTATAAATGATAACGAGTGGAATCAGCACCCGGGCCAGCATTGCTGCCATGAAGGGGCGAAGGGATTTTAAATATTGAACGCCCCAATATCCGGTTAAAAAAGAGATCAGAGGCAGAAGCAGCGCCATACCCGACAGGACTCATTTGTATCAATGTAAAAAATCCTATCATATTCAGTCTTGCTTCTTCTCTTGTCTTCAAAAAGAAATATAACCGTCACCTCTGAGTCATAAAAGCCTGTTGAGATAGAGCCATAATATAAAGAGGATAAAATGATGGCTGGATTATCAATTTGGCATGTACTGATTTTTGCAATTGTGGTGATTTTATTGTTCGGTACATCAAAGTTAAAAAACCTGGGCAAAGATGTAGGTGGTGCAATCAAGGATTTTAAAAAGTCAGTGAAAGATGAAGAAGCTGAACAAGCGCAGCTGCAACAGCCACGCACGATTGATGCACAAGTAAAAACACCTGAAAGTTCAGTCAAAAGCTAAGAGACTGCCATGCTCAATATTGGAATGACCGAGCTGTTTATCTTCGGGATCATTGCACTTTTGGTGCTGGGGCCGGACAAGCTACCTGAAGCTGTACGTTTTGTCGGCAAATGGTATGGCAAAGTTAAACGTACCGTCAGCAATATTCAAAATGACCTGGATCGTGAATTGCGTTTATCGGAACTGCGTGAACAAATGCAGGCAGAGATGAAACGTATTCAGGAGCTTGAAGCAAAAATGCAGGCACAAATACAGAATTTGCAAAAACCGCTTGAAACCGATCAGGTGCAGCACAGCATGACTCGAGATCAATCAACTCTCAGCTATAAATCTTTAAGTTATGAACCTTTAAAAACCACCCTTCCTGCGGTGTACTTGCCCTCTCGCAGTCAACCTAAAACCACTGTAGACCACCCCCAACAATATCTGGATATGAAGGTAGCCGTATGAGTTCCTTGCCTACTGCCCATTCCGAAGCCATTCCTGAACAGCCGCTGCTTGAAGAGATGCCCATTACCCAGCATCTGGTCATTCTGCGCAAATACCTGTTTAAAATTGTGGCGGTGCTGATCGGCCTGTTTTTCTGTTTATTGCCATTTGCCAATTCTACCTATCAGCTTTTGTCTGAGCCTCTACGTGCACAGCTTCCTGCCACATCGACCATGATTGCAACAGATGTGACAGCGACATTTATGGCGCCCTTTAAGCTTAACTTTTTTCTGGCATTGATGATCACTATGCCTTTTATTCTGTATCAGTTGTGGTCCTTTATTAAGCCTGCTCTGTATGCAAAAGAAAAAAGTCTGGCACTGCCGCTACTTTTGGGCAGTATTATTCTGTTTTATCTCGGAATCAGTTTTGCTTATTTTGTGGCCTTACCTTCGATTCTGCACTTTTTTATCAGTGTAGCCCCTGAAACTGTTGCTCCCATGACGGATATTAACAGTTACCTCAATTTCTGTTTAAAACTGTTTTTGGTTTTTGGCCTGACTTTTGAAATCCCGATTATTACTCTGGTGTTAATTTTAATTGGAGTGGTGAGTACCGAACAGTTAGTTGAAAAACGCAAATTTATTATTGTCGGATGCTTTTTTGTGGCCATGTTCGTGACGCCACCCGATGCCTTGTCGATGATTATGCTGGCCATTCCTATGTGGCTGTTATTTGAGACTGGGCTGTTGACCGGGAAGCTGATTGAGAAAAGACGTTTAAAAGATATCGAGACCTAAAGAATCAATCGAGAATAAAAAGAGGCGGCTACAACCGTCTCTTTTTTATTTTTAATTCCAATAACTTATTTCACTTTATTGCAATATTTCCTTAAGCGTACTGTCATATAGTAGGCTTATGGTATGAAACAACTTCAACACAACTGAACACTTGATTTTAACAGGACTTTCAAATGCAAAATAAAGAAATGATACCTTGTCAGGACCTTACCGAAGATAGCAATACCTCAAATAATACCCATTTCCAAACGATTCTGAATCAATATATCAACCGTCGCAGCTTTATTGCTAAAACAGGCAGCGGCGCCATGGCTTTGGCATTTGCAGCGTCTGTAAGCGGTTGCTCTGATGACAACGATGATACCTCTTCTGGACCGACCCCACCTAACCCAGATAAAGAAAATGATAAGCATGTATGGAGCGACCTGGCGCAACGTCCAAACAAGCTGTCTTTTGAAGCGGTTAAAAAAAATACCCAGAACTTTTTTAGTGTGCCTGAAGGCTACGAGCTTAATGTTCTGTATGCTGTTGGCGATCCGATCAATAGCAGCTATCCTGAAAAAACAGATTCTGAATTACCTTCAGGTCCATCTTACCAATTCCGCGCAGGTGATAACCACGACGGGATGTCATTCTTTGGCATGGACCCAACCAAGAAAAATTACTCATTAAAAGAATCAAAACAAGGTTTACTGGTTTTAAACCATGAGTATCTACAACAATCTGAGTTACATACACCAGTAGGTGTGATTACAACAGAAGATGGCAAACGTCCTGAAGAGCAGATTATTCGTGAAGTAAATGCTCACGGTGTTTCAGTCATTGAAATTCAGAAAGATCCAAACACTCAAAACGTAAAAATTAATTTGAACTCCCCATTTAACCGCCGTATTACCGCTGCAACAGAAATGGAACTGCGCGGACCGGCACGTGGCTCAGACCTGGTCAAAACCCGCTTTTCACCAACGGGGACATTAACCCGTGGTACTTTTGCCAACTGTGGTAATGGGTATACACCTTGGGGCACTTATTTGACTGCCGAAGAAAACTGGAGTGGTTACTTCTCTCGTGATGAGGGTGATGTACGCCCAGATAATGAACAAGTTGCTTTAGCACGTTATGGCCGTGGCAAGTCTTCAGAAAGTCAATACCTTTGGGATAAGACAGATGCGGAACTCACAGGCGATCGTGATCTGTATGACCGCTGGAACATTACGGCTGATCCGAATGGCAATGCTTTAAGTGACTACCGTAATGCTATAAATACCTGTGGCTTTATTGTTGAAATTGACCCTTTCAGTGCAAACACTCGCCCGGTTAAGCGTACTGCACTCGGCCGTTTTGCTCATGAAGATTGCCGCTCTAGTAATCCGATTGTGGGCCAGCCACTTGCATTCTATATGGGTGATGATGCTACGGGCGAATATATCTATAAGTTTGTCTCTGAAGCCGTTTGGGATCCTAAAGATGTCAATGGTGGCTATGCCGCAGGTGACAAGTATATGGATAAAGGAACCCTGTACGTTGCACAATTTAAAGAAGATGGTACAGGCCAGTGGGTTGAGCTAAGTTATGGTAAAAATGGTTTAGATCATGCCAATACTACTTATTCTTTCAAAGATGCAGCAGATATTGTGGTCCATGCTCGTCTGGCCGCCGACCATGTGGGTGCAACCAAAATGGACCGTCCGGAATGGGTGGCGGTAAACCCTGAAAATGGCGAAGTCTATGTTACCCTGACCAACAACAGTAACCGTGGTCGTGCCTACCCAACGGATGCTGCAAATCCGCGTAGTTATGTCGATTTCAAAGGTTCAAGTGCCAGCAATTCAGGCAATATGAATGGTCATATCATCCGTTTCCGTGAAACTGATGACACTGTCACTGCCACTACGTTTACTTGGGACATCTTCCTGTTTGGCGCCGAAGCACGTGCCGCTTCAAACATCAACCTGTCTGGTCTGGATAATCTCAATGACTTTTCTAGCCCGGATGGCATGTGGTTCGATCCACGCGGTATCTTATGGATTCAAACTGATGATGGCCAATATACCGACGAAACCAACTGTATGATGCTTGCTGCACTTCCTGGTTCCGTGGGTGATGGCCATAAAGCCTTTGCTGCAACCACCAAAGAGGAAGGACAAGAAACTTTTGTCGGTGCGCAGTTAAGCAATGATCGCGTACGTCGTTTCCTTGTTGGCCCGTCAGGTTGTGAAATTACCGGTGTTACCATTACCCCGGACTACAAAGCAATCTTTGTTAACGTGCAGCACCCGGGCGGCGCATGGCCTGCTAACCAAAGTGAGCGTTATAGCCGCTTAGGTAAAGTACCTCGCTCTGCCACTGTGGTGATTACCCGTAAAGATGGTGGTGCAATCGCAGGGGAAGCACTGGAAACAGCCCAGGCTTAATCCAGAGCTCTCAAAAATGCCGACAAATGTCGGCATTTTTATTGCAGTGTGATGATTTTCTCTACCACTTGTCCTGCCATGTCACCTTGCTGGGATTTTTCCAGCCATTGCCACTGCCCCCTTTTCACTCTGAGGAAGTTCGAACAACGGGTGCCGTAAGTCGGGCTTTGAATAAAAGTCGAAGACAGCAGCTGTTCCATTTCGACCGAGATCCCGGTTTGAGGTAACAGATCTGGAATCACTTGGCGTTCATCTTCCAAGATATCCCAAGCTGCATCATACAGCTCTGCTTCCGAAATACGGTCCTGTTGCAACATCGGCAGAAACTCCTGGGTAAAGCGCTTACGCAAATGGCGGTTTTTTTGCCAGTCTTCTGTTATCAGTCCATTTGAGACGACATACACCCCATGCGCCAGCACTTGTGGTGCTTCACCCCGATTGCTCATATACACCGCTTGATGCTGATCGCCCATAAACAGGTTAAAACCGGCATAATCACATTGATGCTTTTCCAGTTCCCGGGCAAAACGGATTGGCGGCAGCTCTGATTCCAGAAATTTTTGAATAATATGCCCGCGTGAGGTGGGATAATGATTCTGGTCCCGTCCATCACGAAAATTGGTAATCACTGCCCATCTTCCTGAAGCGGTAATGCCCATCCAGGTCCCGCCAGACTGTAAGTCCTGCCCGGCAATAATCGGACTATGTTCCCATTCATATAAAGCATGCGTTGGACGCTGATAGAATTCATCACGATTTGAAATCAGGCAGACCGGGGTATCTTCCAGTACCTGCCAGGCTAAGGCCACTATACACATAATTGCTGCTCTCGATCTTTACACATTGAATGTACAACATTTTTCTTATCTTTCAGCTAAAATCTGTTCAAAACAGAATCACAAGGAACAGGAATGCTGACCTATCCAAATATTGATCCCGTGGCAATTTCGCTCGGGCCCTTGCAAGTCCACTGGTATGGACTGATGTATCTACTGGCCTTTTTATTTGCCTGGGGACTGGCAACCTACCGTGCCAAACAGCGTGGCTGGACCTCGGATATGGTGTCTGACCTGATTTTCTTTGGGGCGCTGGGGGTCATTATTGGGGGCCGGGTCGGTTATGTATTTTTCTATGGCTTTTCCCAGTTTCTGGAAAACCCTCTCTGGCTGTTCCAGATCTGGACCGGTGGCATGAGTTTCCATGGCGGCTTCCTCGGTGTGATTTTAGCCATGCTCTGGTGGTGCAAGAAATATAACATGACCTGGTTCCAGACCCTGGATTTTATCGCACCTTGCGTACCGACAGGTCTGATGTTTGGCCGGATTGGTAACTTTATAGGCAGTGAACTGTATGGCCGCCAAGTTACAGATCCAAACTTTGCCTGGGGCATGATTTTCCCGACAGACCCCTTGCAGCTGGTACGTCATCCTTCACAACTCTACCAAGCGCTGTGTGAAGGTCTGATTCTCTTTGTTGTGTTGTGGTGGTTCAGCGCTAAGCCACGCCCACGCATGGCAGTATCGGCACTGTTCCTGATCGGTTATGGCCTGGCGCGCTTCATCGTCGAGTTCTTCCGTGAACCGGACAATGGCCAGCTGTTTATTGGCTGGATGAGCAAGGGACAATTCCTGAGCCTGCCAATGATTCTGATTGGCCTCTGGATGATGTGGTATGCCTACCAGAAGAAAATTTATGACTGGGGTCCTCAGAAAAGCTGTTAATTAGACCCACAACATTGCGAGGCAGCGGCCTCGCTTTTTTATTGAAAAAATATGCTAAAGTAGTTTTTGTCCTTTCATTCCTCCATTCGTATGCTTGAGTTCTGGTTTAATCCGCAGCTATCTTTTCTGCAAAAACTGCTGTTTTTTATAGTCATTGCAGCCATGACGACGCTACTGTACTGGATGCAACCGCTGCCACTGGATGCCATTTTAATGTTTGTCGGCACAGGTATTATTTTTTTGATTTGCCGTTACTGCAAAATTCACTTTGCCTCTAAAAAGCCGACTGGCCTGCTCTATCGCGTCTTGACCTGGATTCCTTTGGCTTTAGTGATCAGTCTGGTTTTTATGCACATGCAGCAGGGTGAGATTTTACTTCCGGGTGCTCAGGGGATTGGCTTTATGACTTTGAGCATCTGTCTGTTTTCGCCCCTGTCACTCTTGAACCAGAACCGGAAAAACCCAAAGCCACCTCATGCTTGAGCACTGGTATTCCAAACACTGTACCCGTCAGATGAAACTGGTGGTGGTCATCATTGTCTGTCTTCTGATATATAGCGCTTCTACTGTGGCTCAGCTCGGCCCGATATGGATCAGCTTCAGTGTAGGAGTTGGCCTACTAAACTATGGACTGCGCCAGCTGCGTTTCAAGACTCCTGCCGGCCATCCTTATGCCAATGGCTTTGCTGCGCTCAGCCGGGTCATCCCGATTGTCGCAATGATCACCCTATGGGGTTATCTGCCGCAACATGCACAGGACTGGGAAAAATTTGCGCTGGCTTTACAATGTCTGGGCTTTGCAGCAATTGGACTTTTTCTGGCGTCCATCCATGTCAATCGGGCCAGACGCTGTAACAATTAAGACGCTGATAGTATTTAAGTTAAAGGTCTGGGGCCAGACGATAATAACTATAAGTCAGGTTCTTGGTGCGATAGATTGCATGACTGTTTTGCTTAAAGTCCGATACCCAGGCACTTCCTGAATAAGCAGCAATATGTCCATAACGATGCTTGGCGGTACGGTCAATAATATAAATATCGCCTTTTTTAGGACGGTCAAAAGACTGATTAATTTTCTTATATCCCAGTTGTTTCAAGGTACTTCCCCAGTCCGCTGCGGCCACCGGATGATTGACAATTTTTGCCCCGGAAGACTGCAATCCCACACGGATACTACGTGCACACTTTTGGGTACTGGTCCGGCGTGTAATTCCCTGTAAATAACTGGTGAATTTTTCAATATTGATACGGTGACCGTTACTCGAACCGACTGCCTTAGTTGCAGAAGCGGATGAGGTTTTTTTCGGGTTTTGTCTTGCTTGAGAACGCAACATGATATTCGCTTGAACAGGAGCATGTATTGCACTCACATTCACGGGCTGATCATAAACCATGTTTTTACCTACTCCTCCTCGCCGTAGATGTTGGCTTTCATTTCTTAACAAACGGAGAATACTAGACGGTTAAATGTTATTCTTCACGAATAAAATGTAATTAAATTTTTCTATTGTTGTTAAAGTATAACTAAAGCATTCTTTCTTTTGAGATTCTTTTTTCTGCACTTTTCATGAAAATAGTGAAATTTTATTTAGCTCTTTTAAACATTAGCCCCTACTTTTAAATTTTCTTCTTTACTCAACTTTTTAATCATGCACTGATCTATACATCTCGCATTTTCTGCTTTTAGCATTGAAAAACCAGAGTATATTGCTCCCAGATTCGCTCTACTTATATTGCCTTTAGGGGGCAATTAAACTGAAAATACAACATACTGATGAAAATCGGGTCACCTTTAAAATTTGCATGAAATATACAATTCAACAAGCACAAAAGTTTACTGGTTCAGCACTGGATCTGCATGTTTACAACTCAGGCAATAAAGCCCCCATAAAAAAAACCTGAATCACTGGTACATCATGAGCACGTCAAATAAAAGTGGTCGAAACTAAAACTTAAACTCGGCCCACTCCTGGCCTGATCGGTGGCTAAGCCTGATCCATAGCACACCTTTGAACCATTCATCTGCGGCCATTATTTTGCTTTAAGCTGACACTCAAGCGGCATTTTTTATTGTGGGCGGAACGATGAAAGCCCGTTAAAAAATGCTATGATGAGTGCAATTTAAATTGCCATTCTGACAGTAAATTAATCTCGAGCTGATCTTTTTTTTATTTTTAACATGGCAATTTTCAATAGCTTTAAACAGAGAGAACTATGCGCCCATATCTTGACCTTTTACAACACATTCTCGACCAGGGTGGCGATAAAGGCGACCGTACCGGTACAGGCACACGCTCGGTATTTGGTCATCAGATGCGTTTTGATCTTTCCCAAGGTTTCCCTCTGCTGACCACCAAAAAAGTTCATTTCCGTTCCATCGTCATTGAACTGCTCTGGTTCCTGAAAGGCGATACCAATGTTCAATATTTAAAAGACAATAAAGTCTCGATTTGGGATGAATGGGCAACCGCAGAACAGACTGCGCGTTTTGGCCGCCCTGCAGGCGAATTGGGTCCGGTCTATGGGCATCAATGGCGTAATTTCGGTGCCAGCCAAAACCAGGATGGCAGCTATCACCAGGACGGTTTTGACCAGATCAAATGGCTGATTAATGAAATCAAAACCAATCCGAATTCACGCCGTCTGATCGTTTCGGGCTGGAATCCGAAGGAAGCCAATCAGGTGGCTTTACCGCCCTGTCATACCCTGTTCCAGTTTTTTGTCCACAATGGCAAGCTGTCTTGTCAGCTTTACCAGCGCAGTGCCGATGTGTTTTTAGGTGTGCCATTTAATATTGCCAGCTATGCCCTGCTGACCCATATGATTGCGCAGGTCTGTGATCTGGGCGTTGGCGATTTTGTCTGGACTGGCGGTGATACCCATCTCTATACCAACCATTTTGAACAGGCTCAACTGCAATTAAGCCGCGAGCCTTTAGGCTTATGTCAGTTAAAGCTGAATCCTGAAGTTAAAGATATTTTCCAGTTTAAATTTGAAGATATTGAAATTGTCGGTTATGAATCTCATCCAGCGATTAAAGCGCCGGTTGCCGTTTAATTTATTATTGAATCATCCCTCTTGATTATTTCTTCTGACCAAACAGCATGTGTCATTTGCAGATGCTTTGGTCAGAGGGAGACATCGGGATTCAACCTTTAGGGGCTGTTATGGCATTTCAAGATTTAGAAGTGGTACACGTGGTGGCTATGGATCAGCAGCGCTGTATTGGCAAGGGCAATGATCTGCCATGGCATATTTCAGCTGATCTCAAGCATTTTAAAGAAATCACTCAAGGCGGCGTAGTTGTCATGGGCCGTAAAACCCTTGAATCTATGGGGCGCGCCTTGCCTAAACGGGTGAACTGGGTGATTACCCGTGATCCCGAATGGTCTTTTGCCGGCACCAAAGTCGCGCATAGTATTGAAGAGGCACTGCATCAGGCGGTTGCCGATGTCAAAGCCTCAGCAAAGCCGGATACGGTTTTCATTATTGGGGGCGGTGAAATTTTCAGACAGACTATGCAGATAACCGACCGCCTGGAACTGACCCATATTGAACTGGATGTACAAGGTGATGCCTACTATCCGGAAATTCCGGCAGACTTCAAAAAAGTAGCATCTGCACAACACATAGATGACAAAAGCGGGATTGCTTTTGAATTTGCCACCTATCAAAAATAAAGCCTATTTAAGTAAAAGGTTAGATATGCAAGGACGCACGCCCTCGGCAAAGCACTGGAGTCTGTGGCTACTGGGTGGCCTGTTTACTCTATTCGTGATGCTTTCCAGCCTCTGGTTAAGCCTGATGCTCTGGATACAGCAGCCTTTGGGCAAAATAGGCACTATGCTCCTGATCGGCTGCTGGGTGGTATTTTCCCTCATCGTACTCGGTATTTATTTCACCCGTCATCTGATTTCACGCCAGGTCGATACAATCTTGTACCTGCTGGTGTTCCTGATCAGCCTGTTTGCATATTTCAGTATTGAAGCGCGTCAGGATCGTGACTGGAACCCAGAAGTTTCGCGGCTGTTATCCTCTGAACAGCAAGGTGATCAAGTCACTTTACACAATATCCGAAATTTCGACTGGCAGCCGGACGGAAAATATGTCGAACGCTGGGAAAGCCGCAGCTTCGACCTGAACCAGATCACTGGAGTGAATATCATCACCTCCTACTGGATGGGTCCTGAAATCGCTCACACGCTGGTCAGCTTTGATTTTGCCAACCAAAAACCGCTGACTTTTTCAATTGAAATCCGTAAAGAAAAACATGAAGAGTTTTCTGCGATTGGCGGCTTTTTCCGAAAATACGAGCTGAGTCTGGTGGCTTCGGATGAAAAAGATATTGTCTATACACGCAGCCATATCCGAAACGAACAGGTCTATTTCTTTCCGGTCAATATGCCCAAAGCACAGGCCAAGGCCCTGTTCAAAGAGTATCTGCGTCAGGCCGATGCGCTAGCTGAAGAACCTAAATGGTATAATACCCTGACCAGTAACTGCACGACGCTGGTTTTTGATATGGTGCAGGCCGTTTCCCAGCAGGCCCTGCCTTCAGATTATCGTCTTCTGGTCTCGGGCTACTTGCCCAATTACCTTTATGATCTAAAAGCACTAGATCAAGCTTGGAATATGCAGACCTGGTATCAACAGGCGCATATTAATCCGCGTATTCAACAGCAAAAACAGATATCGAGCAAAGAATATTCAGATCAGATTCGCCTCGGCTTGCCGGCTTCAAAACTTTATTAACACCCGATTCAGTCAATCTTCAGGATACAAAATTGACTGGCAGATAAATTCTTTTTTTGTTTATATACAGTTAGCTATTCAAAAAGTGAGGTAATTTTCATGTTAAAACAACTAACCGCAGCAATAATTATGGCATCGACTTTAAGCATCATGGGCTGTGAAACTCTTCCAGGCAATTCAGCAGCACAAACCACCCAGAATTTACAGCTTTTACAAAACCGGACCTGGATGGTGACCCAGATTGGTAATACCGAAATCAAGACTGCACCAACTGCACATAATATCCCAAGCCTGCAATTCGATGCTGCGACGCAACGTGTTTCAGGTGCAGACGGCTGTAACCGTATTATGGGCAGCTATACTGCCAGCAAAGACACGCTGAGTCTGGGCCAGATGGCAGGAACGCGCATGGCCTGCACAAATAATGACAATCTGGACCAGAAATTTAATGAAGCTCTTAGCAAAGTGACCCATTATCAGGTGTTTGGCAAAACCCTAAAATTATTAGACCGTCATGGCAATTTACTGATTCAGCTGGAAACTGCCGCACAGCCTCGTTAAACAACCGACTACAAAAAGCCTGTGTCTACAGGCTTTTTGATCTTTCATACTGTTGGCACAAGATTCAATAATCACCCGACCCCATTCCATGAGGATTTCATCATGCAACAAGCACTTTTTGGCGGTGGATGTTTTTGGTGTACTGAAGCGGTATTTTTACAGATTCAGGGTGTTCAGCAGGTGGTGAGCGGCTATGCAGGTGGTCATCAGCCTGATCCAACCTATGAGCAGATCTGCCGCGGCGATACGCAGCATGCAGAAGTGATTCTAATCGACTTTGATGAGCAGCAAGTAAGTTATCGCCAGTTACTGGACGTATTCTTTGCCACCCATGACCCGACCACCCTAAACCGTCAGGGAAATGATGTCGGCACCCAGTATCGCTCCGTGATTTATTATTTCAATGATGAACAGAAAGCCGCAGCAGATACTACAATTCAGGCCTTGAAAGATGAAGGGATTAATATCGTCACTGAGTTAAGTCCAGCTCCAGCCTTCTACCCGGCAGAGGACTATCACCAGAATTTCTTTGCCCGTAATCCGAATCAGGGTTACTGCAATTTTTCTATTCCACCGAAACTGAACAAATTGCGTAGTCACTTTATGGCGTTATTAAAAAATCCTTAATCTCTGAAAATATCCCTAAAAAAAGCGACTGAAATCAGCCGCTTTTTTTATCTCTCATCATTAATTTTCGGTTGCAAAAGCAATATCGCTGAGTCCGGCTCCACTCGCACGCGACATCACCTGAGCCACCGTATCATAACGTGATTCTTTATCTGCTTTTAGCACGATGGTCGGCTGACGTTCAGTCTGGCTGGCTTCGTTAAAGCGGGTTTCAAGCTGCGCCAAGGTCAGAATATTTCCATTCCAGGCCACTTCATCCTCTGCATTAATACTGATCGTAATATTTTCAGGCGGAAGATCGACAATTTCAGCCGTGGTCTGCGGTAAAGTTAATGGAATTGATGGGTTCGCCACGGTCGCTGTCACCAAGAAAATGATCATCAATACCAGCATAATATCGATCAGGGGAATGAGATTCATCTCATTCATGCCTGTATCGTTATCCTCACCCAATTGAAAAGCCATTAAACTTGACCTCCAACCAGACTTTCCTGGCTCATTTTTGTCTCAACTTTTTTTGCCGCAGAATCCTGTTGCAACATGGTATCAATCAACAGGCTATGTGCATGGTCCTGAAGCTCGTGTGCCAAGCCGCGATTAAAACGCACTGCAATATTATAGGCCAGTACCGCAGGAATCGCGACGGCCAGCCCCAGACCGGTCATAATTAATGCTTCACCGACTGGAGTTGCCACCTGAGCAAGACCGGCCTGACCGCTTTTACCGACTGCCACCAGTGCATGGAAAATCCCCCATACCGTACCAAATAAACCTACAAATGGCGAAATGGAAGCAATCGTTCCCAGTACGGATACACCTTTTTCAGCGTTGGCCTTTTCTACTGCGATCTGACGCAGCAAAGCCTGCTCAGCCACTGCTTTACGCTGCTCGAAAGTCAAAGGAATGCATTTGCTTTTCAGTTGATCCACGGCCTGAGCCAGCCTGTTATAAGCGATCTGTTTCAGCTGGCGAGTGCCCATCAGACGCAGTACAAAGATGGTCCATGTCGCAATCGACATTGCCAATAACACGAAATACAGTGTTTTACTGACTGCATCAGCATGTTGCCAATAAACTGAAAAGTTCATATCCGAACTCCTAATGGGTTAGCCGTTATTTGGTCATCTTAAAATCAAATGGCTGTTCCACACGTGTTGGATAAGCCACTCCATTTTCAACATATTTGGTCAATTGTGCCCGACGTACTGCCGCTTCGACCTTGCGCTTTATCGTTGGACTACAATCTGAATTTCGTGCATTTGCAGACACTACTTTTCCTTGCTCATTAGCCGCTATATCAATCACCATAGAGCAGGATGCTTTTAATTCGCCTGGTGATAATGACACTTTAGGTGAACGTAACCAGGATACTCCTCCACCAATCGAAACACTTTTTGGTGATGGCGGTGCAGTCGGCGCTGGTGGTGTGACAGGAGCAGGCGGTGTAACTGGTGCTGGAGGCGGAGTCGGGATCACTTTGGTTTCAGTCACCACCGTCTGAACCGCCGGTTTAGGATCCGGGTGGTCCTCGACCACAGGCGCTGCTTTGACTTTAGGGGCTTCCGCCTTTTTCACCTGTTCAATTTTTTCGACTTTTTTAGGTGGTGGCGGTAGCGGTTTTTCTACAATTTTAACTTCTTTCGGCTTTGGCGGTTCTGGCTTCGGCTCTGCTTTCGGCTTCGGTGGTAAAGGTTTTGGTGCTTCCTGAAGTTTGATGAAACGTACTTTCATCGGCTCTTTGTCCACGGGCTTCAGCTCAGGCGTTTTCATCTGGCTGACTGCCCACAGCAGACCCGCATGCCCTACCAGTACAGCCGCCAGAATAGAAACGACTTTCTTTTTCATCTGATTGGGCGGCGGAGGGGTCATGGGAGCTGCAAATTGACTCATTAAATCTTTTACCTTGAGGAGATGATACGAAACAACCTATCAAGCTCATCGGTTAGTACAATGAAAGTACGCCAATAATAAATGAGAAGTGTTTTCATTTGCAACTCAAAATCCATGCTTTCAGCATTTTTTTTGTTGCAAACAAAAAAGGCATACTCTGAGTATGCCTTTTTTAAATGAAGATTCAGGAGTTTACTGAAACACGACCGTTTTATTGCCATCTACAATAATTCGGTCTTCCAGATGCCATCTGACCGCACGTGCCAGCACATTACGCTCGACATCCTGCCCCAGTTCCCGTAGCTGCTCAACTGTGAAGTCATGGTTTACCCGCTCTACATCCTGCTCGATGATCGGACCTTGATCCAGATCAGCTGTCACATAGTGAGCCGTGGCACCGATCAGTTTCACCCCTTTGTCATAGGCCTGTTTATACGGATTGGCTCCTACAAACGCAGGCAGGAATGAGTGATGGATATTGATCACCTTCATTTCCCAGGTGTTAACAAACTCTTCGTCCAGAATCTGCATATAACGCGCCAGTACCAGAAGGTCATTGCCCTGCATCAACTCATCGATCCGTGCATAGGCTTCGCGCTTGTTCTCTTTGGTCACAGGCACAACTTCAAATGGAATACCGAAGTTTTCTACCGCCTCACGCAAGGTTTCGTGATTGGACACGACTTTGGTGATTTCACATGGAAGGCCGCCGCGTGCATGACGCCATAACAGCTCAAGCAGGGCATGGTCCACCTTGGACACTAGAATACCGACTTTTTTAACGTCACTGACCAGTGCTAAACGCCATTGCATGGCATAACGCTCGGCGACATTTGCTGCAAAGGTCTGGAGAATACTCTCTTTACGACTTTGAAGATTATCTAATTCAAATTCAACGCGCATGAAGTAACGTCCGCCCTGCGCTGCTGTCGCATATTGGTCTAGCGCAGTAATGTTAGCACCCTGATGATACAAGAAGCTTGAAACAGCCTGCACAATGCCCGGCTTGTCTTCACAAGTAATCAATAAACGTGCGGTATTAGCAGTCGTCATATTCATGTTGGTTTGTGTCACTAATCAGTTAAATTTAAAATAGGCCAAGTATTCTAGCGCGTTTCTGGAATATTCTGAATAGCTGATTCAGCTTCAATATTCTTTCCAGAAGAAAGACTGGCAAACAGATCGGAAGGCCCCAAACTGCTTAACAGGCCTTCATAAGTCTGACGGCTTTCACCGCGCAAATACGCCCCTTCCAGAAAAACCATCTGACGTAAGGCTTGCCACACCCACTTTTCTTCCAGTTTATTTGAATCGGTAATATGTCCCGACATATATAAAAAGTTAGTCCAGTTGGTCAGTACAATCCATAAGTTGATAATCAGTGCTTCAATTTCAGAATCAGTCATTTCCATAAGGCCGGCATCTACAAAGCCTTTGTAGATCTTCTGTCCCTGCTGCATCACCTGCCCGGCAAAACGCGGATACATTTTCCTAAAATCTTCATTATTTTCAACCAAATGGTAGACATCTCGATGCAGGAAACGATAAGCCCAGAGCTGACTGCTCAATACCTGAAAATAATGAATCTTGTCATTGGTATCCAGCTGACGGTCATCCGGCAAAGCCAGCATTTCCAGCGTTTGCTTCTGGTACTGCTCCATCAACTCCTTAATAATTTCGTTTTTATTGCGGAAATGATAGTACAGGTTGCCCGGACTCATGCCGAGCTCAGCCGCAATATGATTGGTGGTTACAGACCGCTCACCGCGCTCGTTAAACAACTTTAAGCTAAGCTGTAAGATACGCTCTTTCGTTTTTAAGGTTTTGGTTTGGGACATCCTAAAAATAACCATTCTGTGCATGCATTAGCAGGCTAACACACAAAGTAACTTGACTAATTAGAGTATTTGCTCTAAAAATTGATTAACCGAGATTTGAATAATGGTAGTGCGGCATGAACAGTCATACAAAAACAACACCAATGACACCACATTTTTTGGACAGCCAGTACTTAAATGAAATGCTGGCTCAACAAAAATACGCTTATCTACGCTATCCTCTGCCGACTGCAAAGGAGCGTATCGATCGTTTAGCTCGACTTAAGCGTATCTTAGTTAAGTATCAAGATCAATTTGCCGATGCAATTAATCAGGACTATGGTAACCGCTCGATTGGCGAAACCAAAATCGGCGAGCTGCTGACCTGTCTGGAACATATTAAATATTACAGCAAAAATCTGACGGCGTGGATGAAGCCATCCAAACGTCACGTTGGCCTTATTCACCAGCCGGCCAAAGCCTGGGTGCAATATCAGCCTTTGGGTGTGGTCGGAATCATTGCACCCTGGAACTATCCTTTATTGTTGTCTGTTGGGCCCTTGATCTGTGCCTTGGCTGCCGGGAATCATGCCATGATTAAAGTATCCAGTTCCTCGGCAGAATTTGGTGCTGTACTGGAAAAAGCCCTGGCTGAGGCTTTTCCCAAAGAACTGGTGACTGTGATCAATGGGGGCGGCATGATTTCCGATGCATTCTCGCATCTGCCGTTCGATAAGATGATCTTTACCGGATCTACTTCAGTAGGTAAAACGGTAATGGCAGCCGCAGCAGAAAATCTGGTACCGGTGATTTTAGAGCTGGGCGGAAAATCTCCGGTGCTGGTGCATCCTTCCATTGATCTGCGTGATGTGGCACAGCGGATTGCAGTGGGTAAACTCTGGAATGCAGGTCAAACCTGTGTTGCCCCGGATTATATGTTCCTGCCGCGTGGCAAGACCGCAGAGTTCATCGACCATTTTAAAGCCTGTGTTGAGCACATGTATCCGGATATCCAGCATAATCAGGATTACACTTCGATTATTAATGACAAGCAATATCAGCGCTTGCAAGGTTATCTGGAAGAGGCTCGTGAACAGGGTGCGCAGATTATTGAATTTAATCCGCATCAGGAAAACCTTGCCGAGGTTCGCAAGATCGCACCGACCATTCTGACCAATGTCATGCCCGACATGCAAATCATGCAGCACGAAATCTTTGGTCCGCTGTTGCCAATCATGGAATATGATCAAATCGACGATGTTATCGACTTTATTAATAGCCGTCCGCGTCCTCTTGCATTATACTATTTCGACTTTGATCAAGCGCGTGCCGATTATATTGCACAGCGTACTCATTCAGGGCATTTTGGACAAAATACGGTACTCACGCATGTTGCGCAGGATGATCTTCCATTTGGTGGAGTCGGTGCATCCGGTATGGGGAAATATCATGGACCAGAAGGCTTCTTCAGTTTGTCGCATGAACGCTCGGTAATGTCGAATCCTAAGCTGTATAGCTTGAAATATATTCTTCCGCCGTTTAATAAGCCAATTCATAAGCTGATTTCAAAGGCGCTTCTTCGATAACTGATCAAGGTATAAGCTATCACACCAGCTCATGTTTATTTTTAGACAAAATCGCTTGTCTTTTAAGCGTATTTTTGATATAAAACGCCCCTTGAATGAATTCAATCCGTTTATTTTTGACTGGCCATACAGATTTGCTGTTGGCTAAATCAATGGAGTTACACCATGTCTAAGGTTTGCCAAGTTACCGGCAAGCGTCCAGTCGTTGGTAACAACGTCTCACACGCCAACAACAAAACTAAGCGCCGGTTCGAGCCGAACCTGCACAACCACCGTTTCTGGTTAGAAAGCGAAAAACGTTTTGTACGTCTTCGTTTAACCACTAAAGGTATGCGTATCATCGACAAATTGGGCATTGAAAAGGTTGTTGCTGACCTGCGTGCTCAAGGCCAAAAGATCTAAGTAAGGAGTCAAGACAATGCGTGATAAGATTCGCTTAGTTTCTTCAGCTGGTACAGGTTATTTCTATACCACTACTAAGAACAAACGTACTATGCCGGAAAAAATGGAAATCAAAAAATTTGATCCAAAAATCCGTCAACACGTGATTTTCAAAGAAGCTAAAATCAAATAATTTTAGCTTTTTAAAAAAAGCGACCTTAAAGGTCGTTTTTTTTTGCACTATTTTTATGCAGCTTGATAAAATTTCCACCTACTTTGGTATTTTTTCAGCTTATTTCCCGTTAAACCCAGAATAAAGGAGTGTTTGGTGCCCCATGACGTAGAACTCATTATCTTACTGGCTGTTGGTTTCAGCTTAGCGCTGTTGTTTGGCTATATTGCTGCACGTTTACGCCTTCCTCCCCTGATCGGATATTTAGTGGCCGGCATTCTGATCAGTCCCAATACTCCCGGCGTGGTCGGTGACATTCATCTGGCCAACCAGCTTGCAGAACTCGGCGTCATGTTCCTGATGTTCGGCGTCGGTATGCATTTCTCCCTAAACGACCTGATGCAGGTACGCCGGATTGCCCTCCCCGGTGCAATTTTACAGATTGCTGTTGCCACCTTACTGGGAATGGGTATTTCCATGATGTGGGGCTGGAGCTTTGGCTCTGCACTGATTTTTGGTCTGAGTCTGTCTTGTGCCAGTACTGTGGTACTTCTTAAAGCCCTGAGTGATCGGGGAGTGCTTGACTCCATCAACGGCCGTATTGCGGTAGGCTGGTTGCTGGTCGAAGATCTGGTAATGGTGCTTGCTCTGGTCTTATTACCAGCGACTGCAGTTCTTCTGGGCGGTCAGGCCCCAGAAGGTTCAGTAGATGAAAGTATCTGGATGACCTTAGGGCTGACCCTGCTTAAAGTGATCGGCTTTATTGCCTTTATGCTGATTATCGGTAAACGTTTGGTTCCGATGATTATGCAGGTGGTTGCACGTCTGGGTTCACGTGAACTGTTCACCTTAACCGTGGTGGCAGCGGCCGTATCAATTGCCTTTGGCGCCTACAAGATCTTTGGTGTCTCGATGGCACTGGGTGCCTTCTTTGCCGGTATGGTGGTTAAAGAGTCTGACTTCAGTAACCGTGCTGAACAGGAAACCTTACCGCTACGCGAAATTTTCTCGATCCTGTTCTTTGTTTCGGTCGGGATGCTGTTTGATCCGCGTATTCTGGTTGAACAGCCGCTGCATGTATTAGCAGTCATCGGTATTATTATGATTGGTAAAACCATTGCGGCCATGGCACTGGTACTGTTTTTCCGCTATCCACTGAATACGGCCTTAACCGTTGGCGCTTCACTGGCCCAGATTGGTGAGTTTTCATTTATTCTGGCAACCCTTGGCCTGTCCTTGCAACTGTTAAGCCTGGAGGCACAGAACCTGATTCTGGCAGGGGCCTTATTTTCCATTAGCCTGAATTCTTTTGTGTTTTCTGCAATTGAGCCGGTACAAAAATGGATTCGTGAACGCTCAACCCTGGCACGCTTACTGGAACGCAGCGGGGACCCGCTGGCCATGCTGCCAGATGAAGTATCACAGGATTATCTGCGTGATCAGGTGGTGATTGTCGGTCATGGTGAAGTCGGTCGCCGTATCACCCTGTCCTTGATGCAGCACAACATCAAGGTCGTCATTGCTGAAGAAAACCGTGAAATTGTCGAAGATCTACGTAAAAAAGGGATTGCTGCGGTTTCCGGGATTGCCACTGAAGCCGGCGTACTGATTCAGGCACATATCCAGCACGCACGCTTACTGGTACTTTCTCCCATGGATATTGTCGATATTCATAAAATTATCGACATTGCCAAAACCCTGAATCCGCAAATTCAGGTTCTGGTCTGCGCAGAAAACAAGGAAGAAGCCGAAATCATTCGCCGTGATCAGGTCGGTGAAGTGTATTATGCCAAGGAAGAAATGGCGAAGAACATGAGCCATTATATTTTGCACCAGATTGAAGTGGCCCATCAGCACAGCTCACATTAAGCCGGGCTTGCTCAGTGAAAAGTTGTCCATCCGGGCAACTTTTTTATTAGAGGAGAATTTAAGTCTCTTCCCTGAAAACTAAAAACCTGGACCGCAGTGATACAAGGCACTTTTTAATTTGAGAACTACAAAAAAGCACATCCGAAGATGTGCTGCTGGACCGGGATGAATCAACTCAGATATTTCGGTTTTTCATCCACTACTTCTGCCTGCCACTCATTGACTTGCTGTTCCAGCAAGCCGTATAAGGCAGCCTGAATCATCTGCTGTGCGATCACAGGTGTTTGGTCACCCAAAAGCGCTTTTACTTCATCATTAAACTGAATCATGACCAGAGGCTGCTGTTCCGAGCCTGCATTTCTTAATGCTAACACGCCACCTTCAAGTTGAACGAGTTCTAAAATCGCCTCTTGATTACCAAATAAGTCTTTCAACTGTTCTATAGACATATATCCTCCATGTTCAACATGGTGGCAAAGCACGATTGCACTTTGCATCATCAGAGTAATAATTGATATAAGGTTAGAAATAATAATTTCAAGTGCCATTAATCCATTGGATTAGAACTCTACCATCTCATTACGAAAGCCATCAATCAGATAGGTCAGGTCACGGTGCCACTCTCTAAGTATAGCAATATCAGGCAGCCAGGCCTGTGGAGACTGTGTGACTTTAATGATGAGATTTGAAGAGGTTTCGTCTTCCCCTTGCGGTACACTCGGTTCGGGTGCGTACTCGCACAGGCGGTGGGCACGTTTTAATTCAGCAATAAAACCGTCTTTGGCTAGGCGCTGCAAAACCGACACTTCAGGCGAGATCTGACCTTTGGCAGCCAGCTGTTCCTCAATCGACTTTAAGGTCGGAGTTAAATCATTTAAACGGTAGTAGCGAACCAGTTCCTGCAGAAAGGCCAGCAAGGCTCCATGCAGATGAAACACAGCGGCTTCACGATACGCCTGTGCCTGTTGCACATGATCATTCTGTTCGGCCTGCTGGCAGGCTAAACGAGCAAAATAAAGTTTCTGGTTGGTACGGTCTGCATGGTAGCGAGCAACTCGTGTCATCGAGATTTCCTGAGATTTAAAACATATTTTGGCCTCTTTAAAGTAAAACGTCCGCCTTCATTACGCAATCCAAGATTTGCAAGCGCTCTTCTATTAGACTGACTTTTTGTTTAAGACATCTAAGATTACAGCTTTACTCACATTTACAGCTTTTTATCTCCACAAAAAAAGAGCATTCAATAATGCTCTTTTTTATACCGCCCGGTTTAAGCCTGCGGCTTGTCTTCAGCCTGTTTGACGCGAATACCACGGCCATGCAAACGCAGGGTATTCAGGCCTTTAATTGCCTTAACTGCTTCACGGCCCTGTGGCATTTCTACAAAGGCAAAGCCCTTGGATTTACCCGTGTCGGCATCCAGTACCAGCGTACAAGTCTCCACAGTGCCATATTGCTGGAACAAAGTCAGCAATTCAGCTTCTGTTACCGTGCGTTCCAAGTTACGGACTAAAATTTTCATCGGATCACCTTAAGAAGATAGGCAAAAATAATCAAAAAGCACCTGCCTACTCTACTTTTTGCGTAAAACCCAAGTATGACAGTTTAATCGAGATCAATGCCAAAATCTAAATTAATCGCTTGGCGTTCGATCAGGGCACTTTTAACGGTCTGCTGCCTGGTTTTGTAATGCGTTTCCATGGTACACAAATTACGGGTGAGATCATTCATAAAATAGCTTTCGACTTTGCGACCCTGCTCATCCACGGTTTCACGCGCCCAGTGATTCAGGTTCTGCTTGGTCAGAATCAGCTCATTCTGCGCCCGGGTCAGTGCCACATATAACACCCTGCGCTCTTCTTCAACATCATCGAAATCACCTTGGGTCCGTGCATGTGGATACTGCCCCGGCGTGACATTAGCCACATAACAGACTTTCTGTTCGGTTCCTTTGGCTGAGTGAATGGTAATCAGCGTGACCACATCACTGTCGGACTGACGTTCGATTTCGGAAATAGATACCGGGTCTAAAACATATTCTTCTAGAAATTCACTGAGCTGGGTATGCTTGGAGGCCAGCTGTTTCACCAGTTCAAAATCCCCTGCACGGCGATTCCAGTCCTTTTTATAGTTGTCAGCCAGTTGAGATTCAATTGCCTGTACAGCCAGACTTACACAGGCCTGTACTTCAGTTTTGAGTACTGCCATCTGTTTCATGATCAAAATGGTTTCCAGCGGAATCTTGCCAAATTTTTCTAATTTTCCGGCAATCATTTCCATCTCTGGCTCTATCAGCAATTGCTGAGACAACTTGCTTGCACCGACATCGCCGACCCCATTCCATAAGGTCAGAAAGCGCATCCAGGCAATGTCATCTAGCGGATTCGCGACCACACGCAATAGGCTTAACAGGTCTTTAACATGGGCTGTTTCCAGCAGTTTCATGCCGCCAATAAAACGGTAAGGAATATTTGCAGCAATACAGGCTGCTTCAATATGACGGGCTGAAAAGCTGGAGCGCACCAAGACCATATGATCTGACCATTTATCCCCATGGATATAATGGCGCTCTTTAATATCAATCGCAATCCATTTGGCTTCATCAAACTCATTCGGAAAGATGTGCATTTTCGGTTTGATCCCTTCACCGCGATACGCATCCAGACGCTTGTCATAATTGATTTCGGACTGATCCAGCAGCCAGTTCGACAGATCAAGAATTTCCTGGGTAGAACGGTAATTTTGCTCTAGCCTGAAGATTTGGGCATCTGGCACGCGCTCTTTAAAATGATGGATATTCTCAAAATCCGCCCCGCGGAAGCCATAAATCGACTGGGCATCATCCCCGACACAGAACAGGCTGATCCGATCTTTTAACGGCTCCAGCAAGGCCCATTGCAATGGATTGGTATCCTGCATTTCGTCGACCAGTATATACCGGCAAATTGAGGCGACATAGTCGACCAGACCGTCAGACTGCGCCAAAGCAGTGGCCACCACCGCCAGAATATCGTCATAATCCAGAAAACTGCGTGCTTTTTTACGTGCCTCATATTCTTTCATGATGTCAGCAATCTGGTCTTTGAGCGCCAGATATTCCGGCATCTGTTTTTCCAGCGCCAAGCTAAGCTTTTGCCGGGTATTTCGTGCAAAAGAATACAGGTCACAGAGTTCCTGCGGCTTAGGCAAGTAATTTGGATTTTTCTTGTCATCACGGCCACGGATCAGGCGAAACAGCATCAGCTGATCATCACGGTCAATAATGGAAAACTGCTCCAGACCGAAAGCTTTTGGAATACGGCGCAGCAGATACATACAGAAGGTATGAAAGGTCGAAGCGCGCAGCCCTTTGGCCTGTTCACCCAGTGCCAACTCGACCCGTGCCACGATTTCGCTGGCTGCACGGCGGGTAAAGGTCAAAATCTGAATCTGATTGGCCGGCACACCTTGATCAATCAGATAAGCCGCCCGCGCTACGATGGTTTTGGTCTTGCCACAGCCCGCCCCGGCCAAAACCAAACTGTGCTTTGCTTCGGTGGTCGCAGCTTGCTTTTGTTGTGGATTTAATTCATCAATTAGGGCGGCTAAACTCATGGTCACTCATCATTCTGTGGATAAGGATAGTTTAACAGATCGCGTTCCTAATTATGGCTTTTGGATTGCAGTCTAAGGATCTGCCCTCAATCCAGCACAAGACTTTTATTATTTTTCATCCTTAAAAGTAACATCTACTCATACCTTCATATTTGCGATTGAATGAATCCGGCAACCGCCTTTTCCAGATTGAATTCGGCATTTTTTAATGCCTCTTCCAATGAACAGTCCGGCGGGTTAATCCCCACCATCTTTGTAAAATCCGCCTGATAAAGCGACTCAACCCCCTCACCAATTACACCTGCAAAAGCAACCACCGGTTTATTCAAACGTTTGGCTAGCTGAGCGACGCCAAACGGTGTTTTACCCAAAGCGGTTTGACTGTCGATTTTGCCTTCGCCCGTCAGCACCATATCTGCCTGGGCAATTTTTTCAGCCAAACCTGTCATCTGCATCACCAGCTCCACACCAGATTGAAGCTTTGCTCCAGTCAGCGCCATCAAGCCAAAACCCAAACCACCAGCCGCCCCTGCCCCGGGAATATTCTGAAATTGCTGTCCGAGCTGCTGTTCAATGCAGTCGGCAAAATAGTGTAAATTTTGATCCAGTTGCTGCACCATCTCAGGCGTCGCACCTTTTTGCGGAGCAAAAACTACAGAAGCTCCCTGGGTACCGCAGAGCGGATTATTGACATCAGAAGCAATCACCATCTCGGTGTGTTGCAGCCGCGCATCCAGTCCGGTCAAATCAATCTGGTGAATACCATTTAGATTACCGCCACAGACCTGAATGGAGGCACCGGTGGCGCCCAGAAATTGCGCGCCAAGCGCTTGAGCCATCCCCGCACCTGCATCATTGATCACACTTCCCCCCAACCCGATAATGATTTTTTCCACACCCAGATCTAGCGCCTGCCGGATCATCTCGCCCGTTCCGTAGCTGGAGGTCAGCATCGGATTACGCTGTGAGGGGACTAACAAATGAATGCCATTGGCCTTGGCCATTTCAATCACGGCGGTCCAGCCCTCATCAACCAGACCAAAATAGGTGTTGATCCGCTGACTGGCCAATGGGCCGGTGACCTGACAAAAAACCTGCTGCCCCTTTAAGCTAGAGATTAAGGCATCTACCGTTCCTTCACCGCCGTCTGCCATCGGCACTGCCAAGCAGACAGCATCCGGACAGACCTGAAGGATGCCACTCTGCATGGCCTGGCAGACCTGGACAGCGCTCAGACTTTCCTTAAAGGAATCCGGTGCAAGTACAAAGATTTTCGCCATCCACTGATTCCCTGTTTTTTATTCATCATGCAACACAAATATATAGAGCTGTGTTTAACTGTCTATTTAAAATTCTGCTGAACTTTTTGGAACTTCGCGGCGGATATAGGTAGCCAGTGACAGGTAATTCACGCCTTGAAATAGAATATCAATGGCCAGAAATAAGCCCAATACCCAAAATGGTGCATCAGGGGACTGTAAAATGACTACACCAGCCAGCAGGGTGAATACACCGGATAATAAAGTCCAGCCCCATCCACGTGCAGTACGGAACAAAAGCGCATTCAGGATACGGATAACCCCGGCAATAATCAGGATAATGGCCAGAATATGAGTCAAGACCACTGCTGTCTGTACAGGGGTGCTAAAAGCATAATATCCGGCCAGGAGATATAAAACCCCGAACAAGGCCCAGAACCAGCGAAAACCACCCTGAAAAATTTTGAATGCCGCAATAAAATGCAGAATTCCACCCATCATCATCAATGCCCCGAACATAAAGACTGCGGACAAGGTGGCAAAAGGTAAAGTAGCCAGTAAGACCAGACCGAAAATCATCAATAAGATACCCAGTCCCAGATACCATTTTCGCTGTTGATGCAGCTGGCTGCGCACCAAGTCATTGCCTACTGTTTTCATTCTTTCATCTCCAATGATCTTTTTCTCTTATTGATCATACTCAATTCAAATGAACAAAAGGTGTAAAAGTGCTACTTTTATCCCTCAGGCTGGTTATAGACTGTGGATAATTTCAGTGTTATCCACACTCTCTTTTATTGTTTCCAGCCAAGTTCAATAGCCGTTATTTCATTCAACAGGGTCTGCTTTAAAGATGCGGGCATTTTACTGGTGCTTTGCGATATCGGCAGATGGCCCGCCATCAGCTCCGCTTTGGCCTGTGGATATAAAGGCTGCTGCTTGGGGTCAGCATAACCTACTGGAAAAATAGGTTGGCCTGTGGCCAAGTCATATTTATCCGAGGCTCCAAAGGCATGCAATAGCTCATGTACCAGCACAATTTTATTCTGTTCAGCCTGTTTTTCGGAGGCAAATAAATTGACTGAACCAATCCGACCTTTTTGTAAAGCGGTGGAATGTTTTAACTGGCTGGTTCGGGCCGGGTCATAGTAATTTAAAAATAAGGTCACGTTGGCTGACGGATCTGAGTCCTGATGTTGTTGCCAAGCATAAAACCTGAATTTTAGGCTCCAGCCTACCGTTTGCAATAAAGACGCCTGTTCAGGTACTTTAGGCGGCAACTCCTTCAGTTCACGCCCCAGATTAAAATAAAAATAAGTCGGCTTTCCGCGATACTGCTGTGCAGAGGTTTGCAAATAAGTCCGGGCCTCTTCCAGATCCTGTACTGACAGCTGCTGGATATAATTTTGAGTAGTGGCCAATCCATCAGCATTGACCGGATGCAGTAGGACAAAAACCGGCTTATTCCAGTCCTGATTCTGGTCCCGATAGGCATTAACGGCCACAATCAGTAGAATCACCAATAAAATCAGAATCCGAATCTTTTTCCACATTGCCCCAAAACTGCCTTATCGTTATTTTTAAAATGGCATACATCATAAATAAAAAATGCCGACATTCGTCAGCATTTTTTGAATATTTTTAAGCTTTAGGCTTCCACCCATTTGCCATCCTGATATACCAGAGACCACTTGGTCTGCTTGCCCTCTGGTGTTTCCGAACCCACATATTGGGCCTGGTTCTTACGGCTGAATTTTACCAGAGTCGGATTTCCTTCAGGGTCCACATCGGGTGCCTGTAACAGGAACTGATATTTTGGATCAATTTGATCTGCCACAGTCCGCAATTCGGCTACTTTAGGGGCCCGGGTTTCACGAACTTTCGGGAACTTGCTTGCCGCCAGGAATAGACCTGCTGCCCCATCACGCAGCACAAAGTAGTCATCATGCTTGGTTGAGCGCAAATGTTCCATCTTGATCGGATCCACACGCGGCGGCGCAGGCTGGCCATTTTTCAGGACTTTGCGGGTATTATCACAGTTGTTGCAGGCAAAATAAGGACCAAAACGGCCAGTCTTCAGCTGCATTTCTCCATCACATTTATCACATGGAATGGTTGGGCCGTCGTACCCCTTGATTTTAAACTCGCCTTCTTCAAGCTCATAACCGGCACAATCCGGGTTATTCCCACAGATATGCAGTTTACGCCCGCCATCAATCACATAACTGTCCATCGCGGTTGAGCAGATTGGACAGCGTTTTTTAGACATCAGATCTGCTGTTTCTGCAGCGTCATCATCGGAAAGGGCAGCCAAAGATTCAACCGGGGTCAGGTTAAATGTACCTTTGCAACGCTCTTTCGGTGGCAGGTTATAGCCTGAACAACCCAGAAATACTCCCGTAGTTCCAGTACGAATCTGCATCGGACGGTCACACTCTTTACAATGTACTGCCTCAACTTCTACCGGCTGATTACGGCGCATTCCGTTCTCGCCTTGGGCATTGGTCAGTCGTTGTTTGAAATCACCATAGAAACTGTCCAGCAGCTCTTTCCAGTTACGCTCGCCATCCGCAACCTTATCCAGTTGTCCTTCAAGATCGGCAGTAAAGTCGTAATTCATCAGGTTATTGAAGCTTTCATCCAGACGATCGGTGACGATCTCGCCCATTTTTTCGGCATAGAGACGACGGTTTTCCAGCTTCACATAACCCCGATCCTGAATAGTAGAAATAATCGCAGCATAGGTTGATGGACGGCCAATGCCTTTTTTCTCCAGCTCTTTCACCAATGAAGCTTCGGTAAAGCGTGCTGGCGGCTTGGTAAAGTGCTGAGAAGGATCGAGTTTTTCCAGTTTTAGTACTTCGCCGACTTTAACCGCCGGTAACAGCACATCATCATCAGACTTGTTCTGACCACGAACTTTGGTAAAACCGTCAAATACCAGCGTACGGCCCTTGGCTTTCAGTTCTACCCCATTGGCATCCACTAAAATGGTCGAGGACAGATATTCTGCCGGGGTCATCTGGCAAGCGACAAACTGGCGCCAGATCAGGTCATACAGACGCTGCGCATCACGTTCTACTCCGGCCAGGCTATCGCCTTTCAATGCCACATTTGATGGACGGATTGCTTCGTGGGCTTCTTGTGCCCCCGCCTTATTGCCATAACGGTTCGGCTGGGCCGGCAAGTATTTTGTACCGTATTCGGACTCAATATGATCACGCACCATATTGACAGCATCTGTACTCAAGAAGGTCGAGTCGGTACGCATATAGGTAATAAAACCAGCTTCATACAGGCGCTGCGCCAGCATCATGGTTTTCTTCACCGAAAACCCTAAACGGGTACTGGCGGCTTGCTGCAAGGTCGAGGTGATATAAGGCGCACTTGGATTTACCTTGGTCGGCTTATCCTCACGCGTGATGACCTTGTATTCGGCATCTTTAATCAGGTTTAAAAGCGCGTCGGTTTCATCTTTGTTACGCAGCTTTAAGGTCTTGCCATGTTGCTTGACCGCTTCCAGACGGATATTGTCTTTATTGGATTGGGTATCGGCAAAAACCTGCCAGTATTCTTCAGGAATAAATTTGCGGATTTCACGTTCGCGTTCGACAACCAGCTTGACCGCCACCGATTGCACCCGACCGGCAGACAGACCACGGGCAATCTTTTCCCAAAGTAGCGGCGAGATCATAAAGCCGACCACACGGTCCAGGAAACGCCGTGCCTGCTGGGCATTGACCTTATTGGTATCCAGACGTGCTGGCTGTTTAAAGGCTTCCTGAATGGCATTTTTGGTAATTTCGTTAAAGACCACACGCTGGTAACGTGAATCATCTCCCCCGATCACTTCTTTTAAATGCCAGGCAATCGCTTCCCCTTCACGGTCCAAATCCGTTGCGAGATAAACTTCGTCAACTTGTGAGGCCAGCTTTTTCAGTTCAGCGACCACGCCTTCTTTACCCGGAAGGACTTCATATTTGGCCTTCCATCCATGCTCTGGATCGACGCCCATCCGGTTAATCAACGCATTTTGTGCCTTTTCAGCTTTTTCAGCTTCGGTCAATTTGACTCGTGTCGCCGGTTTTTTCTCTGCACTCTTGGCAGAACCGCCGGTTGGCAGATCACGCACATGACCTACCGAAGATTTCACAATGTAGTTTGGACCGAGATACTTGTTGATTGTTTTCGCTTTTGCAGGCGACTCCACAATCACCAAGGCACGTTTACTTCCAGCGTCGGAAGTTTTTGCCGTGCTGCTTTTTGATGTGGACCGAGGAGCGTTCGCCATATTAACCGTTAATCCTGTTCATATCTAAAATTAAAGTTTAGTCAAAGCATGTAAAAGTGTCTTGATCTCGTCTAGTTGAGTCGCTCTAAGATCAGCTTCTTCATCCCAATAGACTCCTACACAGTTTGCCTGCATATCAATAGCATAAATGCCCTTTAATGCAATGGGAAAATCTGCAAATTTATCATCGCCCTGCACCAGCTCGAGCTTATTGTCGACCACACGGGCACGCATGAGTGGCAACCGCGCCTCTGGGAGCAGGATGCTATAATATGCCACCATACTGGCACGACTCTCTGTCGCTTTGGGAACTTTGGTCCATTCTGGTGCAACCACCAGTCGCGGGTGCAGCCCTATTTTACGGGCTTTGTCACGCATTATGCCTAAGGCTTTTTCCCGAGGACTAATGCGCAGTCCAAAGATCGACCCCAGCACAAAAATAATGATGACGAGCGCCACCCAGATTCCGGTATTTTCCATAGTTTAACCTTTATGCTCTTATATTAGAGTTGCATAAGCACAATATAAAACGCAAGCATCGCTTGCGAAATACTATTTTATTCTCTTCTTCTATAACTTTGATTCGTTTGTGTTAAGACAGGATTTCAGTACCGGGCTGGCCGATCATAGCGGCTATACTCGCGGCATTAATCACACTGAAGGCATCCAGATTTTCCTTGGCCTGAATCAGCTGGTCATTATAAACCGGCTTGCTACTCTCCTGTTTTACAATATTTTGTTGCTTCAAAGCTTGAATAAATCCTGTACAGCTGACTACTCCAAACCCCGTACAGAATTGTATTTACAAAACAGCTGTTAGTAGCAATTTTTATTAAATCATCACTATACAGTTGGATCTGTTGCAGTTAGCGGGCTTGAGCTGGATCTCCTAACTTACTGTCTGATCCTGGCTATGAAGTAGCCGATCCTGCTTTAACTGACCAATTGTCCGCTGGATAGAGATAGGCCACGCTTTTAACCAGGATTTCAAAACATTAGTGAAAGAGTTGAACTGTTTAGGCTGATTTTTTAATCATAATTTGCCCACGAATAGCGCTTTAAACTCGGCTTTATCTGAGTCAATCTGCTGTAAAGCCAGCTTGGCCACTCTGCTAGGCGGAAGGTCTTTACTGTGTTGTTGCCTGAAAGCCCATCATTGCCAGCAAGTCGACACTAACAGTATTTTTTTCATATGCTCTTATAAACTGATTCTAATTTAGAAACATCTCATGGCTATATAATACTTCGTGCCCATTCCAATAAACATATCCCTTTTCAATCAACTCTTTAAGTAAAAGGCGCACATCGGACTTCGGAAATAACTGCTCCAGCAAGTCACGCAGTGCATAAATATCTTTGGGCTTATCACCCTGCAATGCGCGCAGTTTACGTGCCACTTCCAGCTGTACAGGATCAAATTTACTGAAGTTTTTAAACAATTCCTGCTGGACCGACTGAATAGAAGATTGAGCAGCTTCAGTCACTGGCTCTTCCTTATGAAGCTGTGACAGCGCCTGATCCAGCGAGAGCTTTTCAACAGTCCCCTGCTCTTCCAGATCCAGTTGCACCCATTGTTTTAATACCTTTTTACGGAAGCTGACCTGCTCGTCATAGCGTTTGACAATTTTCAGGTTAATCAGCATTCCAATGACATGCTGTGCCTGAGCTGGCAGCACTTGCAGGATATGGCTGACCGAGTTTTTCAAGCTTTCCAGTGTCCCCGGTTTGCCACTCATCTTGCCCAAGGCATCGCAATATTTTTTGACCAGCTGCAAAGCAGGCTTGGCTTTGATGGTCTGAATGCTGGGCAATTGGATCTTCGGTTTATCTTGGGCAGAAGCGGCATCATCCGGCTGAATCTGGATCAGGCTACACGGAATTTCTGAGGCTTGCAGCATGTCCATCAGCAGCTCACTACTGTCCATAGCCGAAATCAGCTCAACTTGCGTATCGGCTTCCAACAAGGCCATCAACTGCCCGACGATCACGGCATATTCATATTCTTTATGTGGTGCTTCTGGCGTATCCAGAATCACAATCTGTCCACTGCTAATCCAACTGGCAAGCTCGGTAAGATCTTCCAGAGCAAATTCGAATTTTCCTGCACAGTTAAACAGATATAAACTCGGATAATGCTCGACGATATTACGTAGCAGCTGGGCTGTAGGAAAGTTATTTTCAAGATCGAGAAGGACAACTTTTTGGCGCATAAGGCAAGATTAAGCATAAACCTGAAATACTCTATTAGAGTAGGAAGCGCGTGAAAGGTCAAACAGTTTTCTACGTGGACGAAGGTGGATATATCTGAAAAATCATCTAAAAAGCGGCAAAAATTATCGATAGGTGCCGAGGCTGATGCGCTGCAAGCTTTCTAAAAAAGAAACCCTTACGATCAGCAGGGTTTCTTTTTTCACAATCACTTGCAAATTAATAATGTGGTGGACGGTTGCTAATCGGGTCAAAAGCATCAATTCCTTCAGACAGGTCAGCAGACTCAACACGTTGATATAACAGCTGCATTTGTTTTTTCAAATCGATAATTTCCAGATTCTGCAGGCTCACCTGCTGATTCAGTTGTTCAACTAAATCATCTAAAAATGCAATTCGCACTTGCAAATCTTCAATGGGTGCGGAAAATGACGCCTGATCATTTAGATTTTGTTGTTTAGTCATTTTAAGTCCTCATTTGGGATTTCAGGAAACATTATGGCCTATATTACCTTAAGGGATGTCCAACTGGCATTTGGCGGACCTGCCTTGCTCGACGGCGCGAATTTTAACTTGGAACGCGGCGAACGGGTGTGTTTGATTGGCCGTAATGGTGAAGGTAAGTCTACCTTACTTAAACTGATTGAAGGAAGCTTACTCCCGGATGCTGGTGAAGTTTCCTTACAAAATGGCATCACCATTTCCATGCTGGCCCAAGACGTGCCGATGGATTCTGGCAAGGTCGCAGATATCGTCGCAGACGGTGCTGGTAAAGCTGCAGAAGTCCTGCGTGCTTATCATGAAGCCAGCGAAGCATGTGTGCTCGGTGATATGGAAGCCTGTGACCGCATGGGTAACTTACAACACCAGATGGATCTGCTGGATGGCTGGGCCCTGGAAACCAAAGTCAACTCAATCCTCAGTAAAATGGGACTGGATCCGGAAGCCGACCTGGCCAACTTGTCCGGTGGCCGTAAACGCCGCGTCCTGCTGGCACGTGCCCTGCTAACGCAGCCAGATGTATTGCTACTCGACGAACCAACCAACCATCTGGATGTCGAGAGTATTGAATGGCTGGAAAAATTCTTGCTAGAGCAGAATAACCTGACCTTGCTGTTTATTTCACATGACCGTGCTTTTGTCGATAGCATTGCAACCCGTATTGTCGAGCTTGACCGCGGTATTTTGTGCAGCTATGAAGGCAACTATTCGCGCTATCTGGATCTAAAAGCCCAGCAATTGGAAGCTGAAGAAAAGCAAAATGCACTGTTCGAGAAAAAGCTGGCTGAAGAGGAAGCCTGGATTCGCCAGGGTATTAAAGCGCGCCGTACTCGCAATGAAGGTCGTGTCCGTGCCTTAAAAGCCCTACGGGAAGAATCCAAAGCCCGTCGCTTCCAGCAAGGCAAAGCCAGCATGTCGACTCAGGAAGCGCAACGCTCAGGTAAAGTGGTGTTTGAAATTGAACATCTCAGCGTAAAATTTGGTGACAATGCCCCAATTATTAATGATTTCTCGGCACTGGTGATGCGTGGTGACCGCATTGGCCTGGTGGGCGACAACGGTGTCGGAAAAACCACCCTGATCAAAGCCATTTTGGGTCAGCTGGAACATGGAGGTACAGTAAAAACCGGTACTCAGCTAGAAATTGCCTATTTTGACCAGTTAAGAAATGTGCTGGATCTGGAAAAGTCGGTCAAAGACAACGTCTCTGAAGGTTCAGACCATGTCGATGTCAATGGTAACCGCCGTCATATCTACAGCTATTTGCAAGACTTCCTGTTCTCGCCGGAACGTGCCCGCACCCCGGTAAAAGCCCTGTCTGGCGGTGAACGTAACCGTATTCTGCTGGCCAAACTGTTGTTAAAACCATCCAACCTGATCGTGATGGACGAACCCACCAACGACCTGGATATGGTGACGCTGGAACTTCTGGAAGAAATGCTGGCCGAATACAAAGGCACCCTGCTACTGATTTCGCATGACCGTGCCTTTATGGACAACGTGGTGACCTCGACCTGGGTCTTTGACGGAAAAGGCAATATTGATGAGTATATCGGCGGCTATCAGGATTATCTGGAACAGCGTCCGGATCAAACCGTGGTTGACCAGAAAATGGCAGTGAAAAAAGCCCAGGCGAAGGCAGAAGCCGCAGCAGCACCGGCGCCCTCTGTAGCGAAGAAAAAACTCAGCTACAAAGATCAGCGTGAACTGGAAATGTTGCCGGCTGAAATTGAAGCGCTGGAAAAAGAGCAAGCTGAGCTTTCTGAAAAACTGGCCGATGGTTCCTGGTTTGTCACCGACGCAGCGGCTGCAACCAAAGCCTCTGAACGTCTCGGCACAATTGACGAGATCTTGCTGGAAAAAATGGAACGTTGGGATGAACTAGAAAATATGACCAAGGGTTAATTTTCCTCACAATCCACAACTAAGCATCTGTATTCGTACAGATGCTTTTTTATTGATGCACTTTTTATTTCAAAAAGCGCTTCTGCTACACTGCAAACAATTTAGCTTCCAACATCGCATTATGAGTCAAAAGCCCCAGTACCAGCCCGGTGAATTTCAATGGTCATTTTTACTGCCTCAATACTGGACCATCTGGATTGGCATTGTTTTTCTGATGATATTGGCCATTTTACCGTGGGCCATTCAGCATCGTGTGGCCACTTTTCTGGGCGGCCTGGCGTTTAACAGATTAAAATCGCGCCGTGAAACCACGGTCCGTAATCTGGAAGTGTGTTTTCCTGAATGGACACCTGAACAGGTCCAAGAACATGCACGTCAGGTTTTTGTTGACCAAATGATTGGGGTATTTGAAACCCTGAATGCCTGGTACTGTCCGAAATGGTTTGAGGGCCGGGTGTCTATTCAAGGCCTGGAACATATCCAAAATGCCCAGGCAGAAGGCAAAGGGGTCTTGCTCTTAGGTACCCACTCGACTTTACTGGATGCTGGTGGCTATCTGTGTGCTCAATATTTTGAACCAGATGTGGTCTATCGTCCCCAAAATAATCCTTTGCTCGATATGCTGATTTATCGTTGCCGGGCCACCATTTATGCCCACCAGATTGACCATGATGACATGCGCGGCTTAATCCGTCATCTTAAAAATGGCCATGCCATCTGGTATAGCCCAGATCAGGATTTTGGCTTGAAACAAGGCGTTATGGCACCATTTTTTGGCATTCCCGCGGCAACAGTTACCGCCCACCGTCGCTTGCTCAAAATCTCTAAAGCCGTCCCTATTCCCTTATATTTTTATCGTAGTGGCGATATTAAAGATCCGCATTACCATGTCCTGATTGAACCGGTGGTCGCTAATCTGCCCAGTGAAAATGAAGTCGATGATGCTACCCGCGTCAATCAGATTATTGAAAAGCAGCTGAGAATTGCTCCCACTCAATATATGTGGTTTCACCGTCGCTTTAAGACCCGCCCGGAAGGCTACGAATCTATTTACTAAACTCCCGATCAAATACAAAGATATCGACATCGCAACTGCCATTTTCGTGTTTTCCCGGGTTTATTTGCTATAAAAATTATTTTAATTTTCAATTGAATATAAAAGAAAAATATTTAACCCGGGTTTTACATCCTGTAAAACCCGGGTTAATGAGGTTGTGCTTTCACATGTTGGTTTTTTTGTTTTTTGATTTCCCTTTCAGCATCATCTCCATAATGATTTCATTCAGCTTCGTCTTCCTTATGAGAATATCCTTTCTCGACTCCCTGTGCTGATGAGTCCAGAATACGAGATTCCTCCCTAGCTGCCTATTCGCAAGAAGCGTCAACTGCTGTAAGCCATATCCTACACTTTTCCCATAAAACTAGGGATATTTAGCTCCCTCTTTATAAGCCACCGCCACCTCATCAGTGACAGGTTTTTCTTCTTTTTCAGCTTTTTCAATGCCTTCCGTAATTGCTTCATGTGCTTCCTGCTCATCCTCATCGGTTTGCTCCAGCTCTTCCTGTAAATGCTCAAATATCCGTCCCGTTTGTAAAATCAGATAAATCGGAAAGTGGTCTGAGCCTATATGGGCTAAACGCTCCATATGCACCAAAGCAAAATCACGACTATGAAACACATGGTCAAGTGACCAGCGTAATAAAGGATAATCCGCATGGAAAGTATTGATATAATGCCGCCCGACACGCGGATCAAGTAAGCCACTGATACGCTGGAATAAACGTGTGGTTCTGGACCAAGCTACATCATTCAGGTCACCCATGACTATACAGCTTTCATCCAGATCCTTGATCTGGTCCCCGACAATTAATAATTCCGCATCGCGTAAAGTGGAATCCTTGGCTTCAGTCGGGCTGGGCGGCTTGGGATGCAAACAGTACAGCTGCACGGTCTGGCCAGAACGCAAAGTCGCTGTTGTGTGAATTGAAGGAATATCATCGCTCAGAATAAATTTGACCTCAGTATTACTGAGCTTGAGCTTGCTATATAGATGCATGCCGTACAGATTATCCAACGGCACAGGTACCCGATAAGGATAATCCTGCTCAATTATAGCGAGTGCATCTTGCCAGACCTGATCCGTTTCCAGAGTTAATACCAGATCTGGTTGCAAAGTCTGAATTTTCTCAATGAGCAGATGGTATTTGGTATTGGTGGTCAGTACATTGGAAACGATCAGGGAAATCTGGCGCTGGGGATCCAGCTGATCCTGTCTGACCTGTTTCACCTGCTTTTTCCAGACAAAGGTATAAGGCAGTACCATTTTTAGCTGATAGGCCAAGGCTGCAATCAGCCCGACAAAAATAAGCTGGCTCACCCAACTCCAGGGATGATCGACCGCTAAAAACAGAATAAAAGCAATGAAGCCCAAGACCAGAATTTGCAGGCGTGGAAAGTCTGCGCCACGTATCCACCACTCATCTCGTGGAATAAGTGACCAGAAACTGAGCCAAATAACGACAATAGCGACACTCTGGATAATCCACATCATAAAAATTTACTCTGTACTAAGTTATTATTTTTTCTTAAAGAAAACTGACTTTATCAGTTTTGTATGTATCATAAAGCAGATATTTTTCTCAAGAATATTGATGTTTTGATTGTGTAGCTATTGCAGTTGAATCCCGTTTTGATACACTCGAACATCTTCTGAATTTTTTAACGCACCGAGGCAAAGTGACATGAAAGTAGGTCTGGTCGGTTGGCGCGGGATGGTCGGTTCCGTCCTTATGCAACGTATGGTTGATGAGAATGATTTTGCTCATTTTGAGCCATTCTATTTCTCCACCAGTAATGCAGGTGGTGAAGCACCTGCATTTGGCGGTAAAACTGCCCCAGCACTTATGGATGCAACAGACATTAACAGTCTGAAGCAGATGGATGTCATTATTACCTGTCAGGGTGGCGACTACACCTCTGAGGTTTTCCCGAAACTGAAAGCCGAAGGCTGGAATGGTTACTGGATTGATGCAGCATCTACCTTACGTATGGCAGATGAAGCCATCATCGTGCTTGATCCTGTCAATATGAATGTCATCAAAGACGGTCTAGTCAAGGGCACCAAAGTATTTGTGGGTGGTAACTGTACTGTTTCCCTGATGCTGATGGGCATAGGCGGTCTGTTCCAGAACAATCTGGTGGAATGGGCAACCTCAATGACCTATCAGGCTGCATCTGGTGCAGGCGCGCAGAATATGCGTGAACTGATCACCGGCATGGGTTATTTATACAATAATACCAAAGAGTTGCTGGATGACCCACGCTCACCAATTCTGGATATTGATTCAAAAATCGCAGAATTGCAACGTGGGGAAGGCTTCCCGTCTGCTAACTTCGGTGTGCCTCTGGCGGGTTCCCTGATTCCATATATCGACAAACAGCTGGAAAGCGGTCAGTCGAAAGAGGAATGGAAAGGCCAGGTAGAAACTAACAAGATTCTGGCTAACCAGCAAATTGTTCCGATTGATGGCCACTGTGTTCGTGTCGGTGCTATGCGCTGTCACTCCCAGGCATTGACGATCAAGCTGAAAAAAGATGTGCCATTAAACGAAGTGGAAGACATCATCCGTCAATCAAATGACTGGGCGAAAGTTGTGCCAAATACACGTGAAGCATCAATGAGCGACCTTACCCCTGTGGCTGTCACTGGTACCTTGAGTGTTCCGGTTGGCCGTCTGCGCAAGCTAAACATGGGCAAAGAATATCTTGGCGCGTTCACTGTAGGCGACCAATTGCTGTGGGGTGCTGCTGAGCCTTTACGTCGTATGTTGCGTATTCTGATTGACTATAAAAATGCATAATCGCATTTAAGTCGTAAATTCTAAAAGCCGGTCTTTATTGATCGGCTTTTTTGTGTAAGTATTATGTAAACATTTTACAAAAAACAAACATCCCGTTAATCTATGATTTTTCGCTATGCGATAATGACTGAGCTCACGATTAAGATGACTGTATATAACAAATTAAAACTTGCCATTTTAGCCATTATTGCTTCACAGACCAGTTATGCGATTAATGTGGATCCCGTACAAGTCCAGTCCGCACCTGGGGAGCTGCTGTATGCAGAAATGATCTTCCGACAATCTGATATCAATACTCCGCTTGAAGTCAGTCTGGCTACACCAGAAGATCTGATCGCCATGGGCGCTGTACATCAGCCACCAGGTCATCTGAATTTCTTTACTCGCCGTAATAGCAACGGAACCGGGGTCATTACCATCACCTCATCACGTCCGGTGACCGATCGTGAGCTGAATATTATTGTCAAGATCAAGCAAGGAAATGCAGCCCGTTTGCAGCATATCCGGACCTCGCTGCAGACCAAAACAGATTTATTGCAAGCCAGCCTGAAACAAAATGAGCATACGCTGTCCCCGGTTGTGGTCGCCAGCGAAAAAGATATTGCCTTGAACTTGCCGGTGAGTACCCAGCATCATCCCGCGCCGCAAAGAGCCCAAACTGCCCTTCCTGCAGAAAAATCTCTGGTAGTACAATCAACGACACCTCCACCTCTATCGAGCAGCTCGATTCCCAAAGCAATTACAATGCCTCATGCGGTTCAGCCTGAGCAGACAGTCACTACTGAGTCGCAGAAGGTCGCAACTCAACCTGTAGTGGATTCTGATGGCAGAGCTACTCCAGCACAGGCTTTAGCACAAACAGATACCACCCAATCTCAGGCATCACTAGACCCGCTGGTCCAGAAATATCAAAAAGAGTTGGCACAAAAACAGGCACAAGCAGCACCTACTCAAGCCAAAGCCCCGCCTAAAACAACAGCCTCTCAGGTTGCCAGCTATGTGGTGCAATCCAATGAATCGCTCTGGAGCATTGCCTCACGGATTGCTCAGGAACAGCAACGTCCTGTACATGAAATCATGCAACAAGTGAAAGAGCGTAATGACCACGCCTTTATCGGTGGCAATGTGAATCGCCTGCGTAAAGGTGCAGCCTTGAATCTGGATGGTATTGGCACAGTGTCGGCAGTGAAAGTGGCAAAGCACAAGCAGGTTGAGGCTCCTACACGCCCTGCTGCGAAAACCAAATACCGTCTGAATGAGGCAGAAATGAGCTTGGTGGCTGAGAACCAGAACAATTCCAGCCATGTTTCTGCAAATCAGAACACAGAACAACAGCAAACTTCAAAAGAGTTGTCATTAAAAGTTATGACAGCCCGAGAAAAAACCGTTAAATTACAGAGAAACGTAACTGAACTAGAATTGGCTCTCAATCAGAAGGATCACAAAATTCAATTATTAAATGCCCGTCTTGCTCAACTGCAACAACAGCTGAAAGCACAACAGGTAGATAAGAAGCCAACTCATTAAAAAGTTATACATGAAGATTTATTTGGAATAGGCGAACACCAACGCTCTTCTATTCTTTAAGGGGTAATAACATGCTGATTTATGTGATTCCATTAGTAATATTGATCATTGTTTTGCTGGTTTTCAAAAAACGGCAAGATGCTCAGGCAGCAGATCAGGCAAAAACCAAAACGGTGAAGGCAAAGAAGCCAACTACAGCTTCTAAAGTGACCCCGCAAAAAACCAAGGTGGTAGAGCCAGCAACCGCGAAAAAGACGGTTACACCGCTCTCTGACGATACCCGTAAAAAGATTGAAACCCTGATTCAGGAACGGAATTTCTTTTCAGCCGAAGCTAACATTAATCAGGCTTTAAATCGGGATAATTCCCAACATGAACTGTATTTACTGTTGCTTGATATTCATATCTTGCAAAAAGATGAATTTGCGATTTCTCAACTGATTAACCATATTCGCTCTTTAGAGCTGGATGATATTTTAACCCAAGCTGAAGCTAAGCAAAGTGAATATGCAAAAGCAGCAAATGCTGTTCAAGAAACTATTGATTTTCAAAGCGTACAGCCACAAACTGTGACAGCACAGGATAATGCAGCGGCTCAGAGTGCCTTTGATAGTCTGGTTGCTCCAACACCCTCTAATGAGCAGGCATTTGAACAGTTACAGCAGGAATTACAGCCAGGTAAACCGGCCGTCGCCTCTGAACCTGTACCCGACATCCAACCTCTGGAATTTAACTTTGAACCTGCTAGTGCTGCGACTAAAACCCTGCCAGTAGAAGACACATCTGCACCAGCAGCCAATAGCTTAGATTTTAACTTTCAAGATGCGGCTCCAGTTGAAGATATTAAGAGCACACCAGAAGCAGCAAGCGAACCAGCACCCGGTCTGGACTTTAAATTAGAGCTTGAACCTGCGGCAAATGTAGAGCCGACAGTGGTTACGCCATCGAATGAAGAGATTCAACCTTTAGATTTCTCTTTCTCATTGGATACACCTGCGACAGAAGCTGAAAAAACCACTGAAGCGCAGGTTGAATTTGACCTGTCAAATCTGACGACTCCTGTTGCAAGCGAAGTACCTGCGGAAACTTCTGGACTGGACTTTAAATTCGATAACCCTGAAACTGAAAAGCCAGTACCGGCTGCGACAGTAGTTAATTTTGAAATTCCTGCTCCTCCTGCTCCAGCAGCAACAGATCAAGGTGATCCACTGGTACAATCGTTTCCGGAATTAAGTGAGGTGAATGAAGCCGAGTTGAACCTCGAACTTGCCGAGCAATATATTCAATTAGGCGCTTATGCAGCCGCACGTGAAGTCATTGCAGAATCTGAAAATGAATACAGTCCTGAACAGCAGCAGCAGGCTGAGCAGTTACTGAATAGAATCGCTTCTTAAAATATTTCGATTTACACTAAAGCAGTCAGATTTGGCTGCTTTTTTTATGATGAAAAATAATATTGCATTAATTTATATGGGCGGTACTTTCGGATGTGTGGGCGATCCGCTTGCTCCCATGTCGGCTGAGCTTTTCCTGCCTAAGCTTGAGCATCTACTGCATCAAGACTATGCTGTACAATGCTATCGTGCACCCGTCATTAAAGACAGTAGCGCCTGTACAGCCGCAGACTGGCTGCAACTGGTACAGTTCATTCAAGAGCTGCAATTACAGGAAATCCGGTATTTTATCATCATTCATGGCACAGACACGCTCAGTTATGCCAGTGCTGTGCTGGCCCATTGTCTGGCCCAGTCTGCGCATGTGATATTGACCGGCAGCCAGTATCCCCTGCTCAATGTTCAGGGAGATGCGATCCGCGAATTTAGTGATGCTTTAGACAACCTGAGATTTGCCTTAGAGTCAGTGCTTCAGTCCCCCCCGGGCGTTTATCTGGCCTTTCACCAACAACTGCTGCACGCGCAAACAGCATTAAAACAACATACCACTGAACTGAATGCGTTTACCGGCTTAAAGTCGCATATTCCCCTTCAGCCTTCACAGCAAGTGTATCGGGTCACCCTTCAGGATATTGAAAAAGCTGCCGGCTTTAACTGCATGAGCATCATGATGCAGCCGATTGATTTAAGTCAGCAGTTAGCTAATCTGCGTAACCTTCTGCAATGGCCTCCGCATTTTCTGTTTCTGCAGGGCTTTGGAACAGGCAACCTGGCCGTAAACCAGGCTCTGGTTACGCTTATTGATCAACTTTATGCACAAGGCTGTATTTCGGTACTCACCACCCAGGTCCCATTTGGCGCGACCGACCAGCGCTATGCCATTGCCGAATGGGTCCATGAATGCCAGATTTTACTCAATGACAGTTATGGACATGCCGATCTGTATGCAAAAGCCCTGAAAATGTATTTACAATACGATACTGTAGAACAATGGCATCGCCATTGGTACGATTAGTCAGGGTTTGAGGTCTATATGCAACGTTTTGCAGTCGGGATTGAGTTTTCTGGAGCCAACTATCGGGGGTGGCAAACGCAGCAGCCGGGCGTAGCTAGTGTGCAGGAAACTATTGAAAAAGTACTCTCGAAAGTCGCCAATGAACCTGTCACTTTGCATGGTGCGGGTCGCACAGATGCCGGAGTACATGCCACAAATCTGGTTGCGCATTTTGATAGCTGTGCAATACGCTCTCTTCATGGCTGGCTACGTGGCTGTAACAGCCAGCTTCCGAAAGATATTTCGATCCAGTGGATCAAAGAAATGGATGAAAATTTTCATGCGCGCTTTAAGGCCCAAGCCCGCCGTTATCGTTATATTGTCTACAATCATCCCATACGTCCAGCCTTGCTGCATAAGCAGGTGACCCATATTTACGATGCGCTGGATGTAGACAAGATGGTACAGGCTGCAACGAAGTTTGAAGGCACGCATAATTTTGAAAGCTTTCGTGCCGCCGCCTGTCAATCCAGGCAGCCAGTCCGCCATGTCAGTCATTGCCGTCTGATCCGGCATGGTCAATATCTGGTGCTCGACATTCAAGCCGATGGCTTCCTGCACCATATGGTGCGTAATATCATGGGCTGTTTACTGGAAATTGGTCAGGGCATGTATGATATTGACCATATTGATAGCATTTTCGCAGCTGAAGACCGTAAAGCTGCTGGGATTACCGCTGCCCCGGATGGTCTATATTTTATCCAGGCTGAATATCCGCAACAGTTTAATTTGCCCCAGGTTCCTTTAGGGCCGCATTGGCTTAACCTGCCAGAATAATCTTAAAAATTTTGACCTTCCCTAATCCTTCCTATCAGCAACTGCATGCCGGTCAAAATAAAGGAATAAAAATCCCTCATGTTAGGAGGGACTTAGGGAGGTAACTTAACGCTGTTTGCGCTTGCGATATTCTACTGGGGTCTCATTGGTCCAGCGTTTAAAAGCCCGATAGAATGTACTCGGCTCTGAAAATCCGGTCAGATAGACAATCCGTTCAACACTTTCATTGGTGCCAGCGAGCAAACGTTTGGCCAGACGACAGCGATAATCTGAAAGAATCTGCTGAAAGCTGGTATTGGCTTCACTGAGCTGGGTTCGCAAACGGCGTGGCGTAATATTCAGCTGTGCCGCCACCGTTTCCAAAGTGGTTTCGCCACTTTCCAGGGTGGAACCAATCGCACGGCGTACTTCCCCCACCAGATCATAGCGTGCCAGTTCCTGCAACTTTTCAATTGCTAACTGCTCATGCAGCTGTAACAGTTCCGGTTCTGCCTGCCACAGTGGATAATCGAGAATACTGGGATCAAAATATAATCGGGTCTCTTTTTGTCCTAGGCTGACCGGACATTCATAAACACGGAAATATTCATCATCGGTTGCTCCTCTGGAAAAGTTAAAGTCGATATAAATCGGTTCAAAGCGTCCTTCTGTAATAAATTTAAAAAAGCGCAGCACGCCTGACATCGCACATTCGGTAAAATGCCGGTTAACCAGACTTTCTGGAAAACGCTGTTCTCCATTACTCAGATAGCAGCGATCATCCTCAATGACCAGTTTAGCATCAAAGGCATCACTGATCAGACGCTGATAGGCCAATGCCCGCTTAAGCCCTTCGCCAAAGTTTTCAGAAGAGATAAACAGATGTTCAATCACTTGCCCTCGATAAAGCGGTAAATGCTCACCCAGATGTAAGCCGATATCTGGATCCTTACTGACTTCTTCTGCGGCAACCCAGAAGGCATACTGAGCACTTAATGGAGTACGATCATTGGCCTCCACCTGATTTAAAGCCACTCCGGCTTTGCTCAGAAGCTCTTCTGTAGGTAACCCTGCACGACGAATTGCCTGATAACCTAAACGCAATACGACGGATGCATCCGTTAGCTGACTCACTCAAAAACCTTCCTTGTATGTACTTCATTTATACTTAAAAAGATTAAAATTAGATTAACTGCGATTGACCAAACTGACAACACAAACTCGCATTTTTTTAGTTAAAACTTTTGTACACCGCTTTGCTTGTTTTACTGACAGATGATCAGTCTACCGCCCGTTTCATCTTGCTTTTCGCAAAAAAATCGCCTATAATTTGCGCCTTTCCAATTTATTCATTCAGGTAGGCTATGGCCAATAAAGAGGAACTCATCGAGTTCGAAGGCGTTGTCACCGAGACGCTTCCTAATACTATGTTCCGTGTACGTTTAGAGAACGGTCACGAAGTGATTGCCCACATTTCAGGTAAAATGCGTAAACACTATATTCGTATTTTGACTGGCGATAGTGTGAAGGTAGAAATGACTCCTTATGATTTGACTAAGGGTCGTATCACTTATCGTGCACGCTAAGTTTGAGCGGAAGCAAAAAGCCACTTTTTAGTGGCTTTTTTTGTCCCTGATGACTCTTTTTATACCTGTTATATCTGAAAAATTTTGCCGAATCTCTAGAGCACCTCAATGCTTTCTATTAAATCTCCACCCATTTAAAAACTATAAAACCAATAGTTGGCCCTGATCGCTCTAAAGCCAGCTCAGCATTTGCCTAAACGCCAGATGATGCAATTGGCCGTCTGCCAAATTACAACAATATCACTTCCCAACTTTACTATAATTTTCATATCGCCCTGATGGGAGTGAAATTATGTTATTTGCTTATCCAAAGGCAGCCAGCTCGCTTGGATTATTCACTGCTCTGCTATTCTCCTTGAGCGCCTGCACTTCTACTCTCAGCAGCTCTCAAGTGGATCGGGAAGCTTATCTACAGAGCTTTATTGGGCAAAGTAGCGAACTGATTGACCAGAATCTGGACTTGAAACGTTTAGGCTATCAGCAGATCAGCGGGCCGCATCTGAGCGAGCAACAACTCAGCTATATTGTACAGCGTCCCCTCACGATTCCTTTGCCCATTGCCCAGTTTCCAGCAGCAGGCACAGGCGCTGTCCCAATACCGACCAATATCAGCCCTGTGACTGGTTATGATGTCAATCTGCAATGCAAGATCAGCTTTCTGCTTAAAAACAATATTGCCACTGCGGTTCGTACTACTGGCCGCACCTGCTGACAGGTTAAATCTGAGTACATAAAAAACGCAGCTCAAGCTGCGTTTTTTCACCTTATCTGATTTAGTTCAATGCAGCGACGACAGCCTGGCCCATTTCCACTGTACCCACTTTCTGCATGCCTTCAGACATAATATCAGTCGTACGCAGACCTTGATCCAGTACATTACCAACCGCGTCTTCAATGGCTTTTGCCGCCTCTTCTGCACGGAAGGTGTACCGTAGCATCATCGCTACAGACAGAATAGTCGCTAAGGGGTTAGCAATATTCTGACCCGCAATATCAGGCGCCGAACCATGACAAGGCTCATACATGCCTTTGCCGTTTTCATCCAAGGACGCCGATGGCAGCATACCAATTGAACCGGTCAGCATCGCGGCTTCATCAGACAGGATGTCACCAAACAGGTTCCCGGTCACGATCACATCAAACTGTTTTGGCGCACGTACCAGTTGCATGGCGGCATTATCGACATACATATGTGAAAGGTTGATATTTGGATAGTGTTCTTCTTTCAATGCCGTGACAGTTTGCTTCCAAAGCTCGGTGACTTCCAGCACGTTGGCTTTATCTACCGAACACACTTTACCACCACGTAAACTGGCCATTTCAAATGCAACTTTGGCAATACGCTTGATTTCAGATTCTGAATAGACATCAGTGTTATAACCCTGCTTCTCGCCATTTTCCAATTCACGGATACCACGTGGCTGACCGAAGTAAATACCACCTGTTAATTCGCGTACGATCAGAATATCCAGACCTGCCACAATCTCAGGCTTTAAACTTGAAGCATCAGCCAGTTGCGGATAAAGAATCGCTGGACGCAGGTTGGCAAATAAATTCAGTTCACTGCGTAATTTTAACAGGCCACGTTCAGGACGGATCGAGCGTTCAATGTTATCCCATTGAGGACCACCCACTGCACCCAGCAAAATCGCATCGGCTTTTTTGGCCTGCTCAGAGGTTACTTCCGGATAAGGCGAACCATGCGCATCAATCGCAGCACCACCGAGTAAGCCCTGTTCCCATGTTAAACCCAGATTAAATTTTTCATTAACTCGTGTCAGCACTTGCTCTGCGGCTTTTACGATTTCAGGACCAATACCGTCACCAGCTAAAATCAAAATTTGTTTAGACATGAGATTTTCCATTTATAGGGTCAGGCAGGTGCCTGAGGGGTTAAATTTTTCTTTCTACAAACTCTGCAATCCCGGTGACTGCGTTATAAGGTTTGCAAAAACGACGAATGGTTTTCTGCTCCTGTAGTAAATCCACACAAAGCGGATCTGGTGCAGAGGCATTTAATAAACTTTTATTATGTGCTTTACGCTCACGATACATTTTAAAGGTATAGTTCTGGTTGGCCTTGAAACGCTGGAACAGGTGCAGGGTTTCGGCCTTATCCTTGCTAATCGGATAAAAACGTACCACCAGTTCATGCTGTCCTGCCGGTACCGATAAATAAATCGGGTTCGCCTGCTTCAGGTTTTCGGCCTGCAAGCGCACCAGATTCTGCTTCATCGCTTCGGCACTGATTCGGCCATTGCCGGCATGGACAATCGGGGTTTCATTCCAACGCTCAAACTGACAGTCCGATGTTCCAGCACAGTAAATCCGGGCATGGGATGGATTTGGCGTATTATCCTGTCCATGCTTGAGTTTCAGGGTATCGATACTTTGACACGCGCCCAACAGCATCGATACTGCAGTTAAAGCAAGCCACTGTTTCCAATCATTTGCCATAAGATCTGTCTTACCCATCAAAAAAACTCAATAATCTTTTGATATTAGCAAGGGTCAAGCAGTCATGCCATGATAATTTTTACTGTTTTATGGCTGAATTTCAGCAAATACCCATGGACGTGATTGCTTGGTTTTTTCTTCATAGGCACGAATATCATCTGCTGCCTGTAAAGTTAAACCAATATCATCCAAACCATTCAACAAACAATGCTTGCGGAATGGATCGACTTCAAATTTAAAAGCCTCACCCGCTGGGGTACGAACTTCCTGCGCTTCCAGATCAATGGTCAACCGATAACCTTCACTCGCCGCACATTCTTTAAATAACTGATCTACAATTTCTTCAGACAAAATGACCGGCAACATGCCATTTTTAAAGCTGTTATTAAAGAAAATATCAGCATAGCTTGGTGCAATCACGGTGCGGAAACCATACTCTTCCAAAGCCCAGGGTGCATGTTCACGACTTGAACCACACCCAAAGTTAGCCCGAGAAATTAAGATCGTTGCACCTTGATAACGCGGCTGGTTCAACACAAAATCTGGATTGATAGGACGTTTTGAATTGTCTTGACCCGGATAGCCTTCATCCAGATAACGTAATTCATCAAATAAGTTATCGCCAAAACCTGTACGTTTGATCGATTTCAAAAACTGCTTTGGAATGATTAAATCGGTATCCACATTGGCACGGTCTAATGGTGCAACGATACCTTGTTCAACGGTATATTTTTTCATGATTATTTCCCAATGAATCCGTAACCTCTCCCTCATCCTCTCCTCACCTAAGAGGGTATTCGTTCTCCCTCAGGGAAGGTTGGAATGAGGACTTAAATTAGAATGAACGCACATCCACAAAGTGACCGGCAATGGCGGCAGCAGCGGCCATCGCTGGACTCACCAGATGAGTACGACCGCCATTGCCCTGACGACCTTCGAAGTTACGGTTAGAGGTGGACGCACAATGTTCACCCGGTTGCAATTTGTCAGCATTCATTGCCAAACACATTGAACACCCCGGTTCGCGCCATTCAAAGCCCGCTTCAATCAAGATTTTGTCCAAACCTTCAGCTTCAGCTTGGGCTTTGACCAAACCAGAACCAGGAACCACCATGGCCTGTTTAATGCTACTGGCCACTCTTTTGCCTTTCGCAACTTCAGCGGCTGCACGAATATCTTCAATACGCGAGTTGGTACAAGAACCAATAAACACACGGTCTAATTGAATATCCGCCAAGGCTTGACCTGCGGTTAAACCCATATAGTTATATGCACGGGTCCAGTCATTGCGTTGCACCTCATCTCTGGCCTGTTCCAACGTTGGAACAGCAGCAGACACAGGAATCACCATTTCAGGAGAAGTTCCCCATGATACTTGTGGTTCAATCTCTTCGCCTTGTAACACGACTACTGTGTCAAAGTGCGCACCTTCATCAGAATGCAAGGTATTCCAATACGCAACTGCAGCATCCCACTGTTCGCCTTTCGGTGCATAAGGACGGCCTTTCACATATTCAATCGTTTTGTCATCGACAGCCACCATACCCACACGCGCCCCGCCTTCAATGGCCATGTTACAGACTGTCATACGACCTTCCATGGACATATCACGGAACACTTGACCGCCAAATTCAATCGCGTGACCCGTACCGCCCGCGGTCCCAATTTTACCAATAATGGCCAAGACCACGTCTTTCGGGGTAACGCCCTGACCCAACTTGCCGTCCACGCGGACCAGCATGTTCTTCATTTTCTTTTGAACCAAGCACTGGGTAGCCAATACATGTTCAACTTCTGAAGTTCCAATGCCATGAGCCAAACAGCCGAATGCGCCATGTGTTGCAGTATGCGAGTCACCACAGACCACCGTCATCCCCGGCAAGGTCAATCCCTGTTCTGGACCGACAACGTGAGCAATCCCTTGGCGAATATCGTTAATATCAAACTGCACCACATTAAAGGTCTTACAGTTATCATCCAAGGTTTGGACCTGAATACGTGAAGTATCATCTTCAATCCCGGCAATTCCTTCAGAACGTTCTTTGGTTGAGGTCGGAACGTTATGGTCAGGAGTCGCCACGTTGGCACTTAAACGCCAAGGCTTACGGCCCGCAAGCTGCAAGCCTTCAAATGCCTGTGGAGAAGTCACTTCATGCAATAAATGGCGGTCGATATACAGTAATGCAGAGCCATCATCTCGTTGTTTTACTAAATGGTCATCCCACAATTTGTCATACAAAGTCTTTGCTTTTTGGTTGTCGCCTGCCATGTCGATGTGCTCCACTGGACTGGGTAATTCTTTCATTGATATTGATTATAACCACGTTTTTACATAAATCTAATTTATCGTTTTTATTAATTAAAAAACCTTTTGGAATATTTTAAACCTGTTTTACTCAGCGCCTGATCTGCTTAAACGCAAAGATTTTAAGTAGGTTTTCAGGAGTTTCCCTGCCTTTATACTCTTATTCTCCCCCTAGTTTGCTTTCTATTTTCCGTATGAATCTAGCTGTTTTCTGCCACCTTTTATCCTCTGTAAGAACCATCATTCAATAAACCAATAATCATCAATCAGAATTTCTTTTTTACCTTTTAAATGGTAATAATTATCATTTAATAAACTCCAGTCTTTAGTGGTGATCGTTATGGCTCGCATTCAACATTTTATCCACAGCAACCAGCGTATTTTCAAAAAGACCTTAAGTTATTACCTCATGCACATTACGGTCGCCATGCTCGTTACTTATGTAGTCACCGGCAATGTATGGATGGCAATCACTCTCAGCTTACTTGAACCGACTGTGCAAGCCTTTGCTTTCTTCTTTCATGAACAGATATGGAATCGAAAAGGCCAGAAACAGGCATCCACGCAAGACATTAAAGCTTAAGCCTAGTCCAGAGTAGTTATGAACTGGAGGTGCCAATCGCCACCACCTCCCCCACAACTACTGCAACAACGGTCACAACGACTCATGGCAGATCCTGAATCGTGACAACGTTCATAGAGAGCGTCCGCTAAAGAAGATCAACTGCTCCTCGATAACTCTGAAAGTTCAGCCGGATCATCTCAAAAATCATCTCTCTGTGAAATACAAAGCAGTGGATGGATGCACAGGCAGATGTCTCTTATCGGGAGGATTAGATGAATCTTGCAGACGTGTCCCAATGCGCTGAGAAAAACTTTATTTATTAAAAAATACTCAAATATGAACAAGCTGGCCAATTAATTTTAAATTTACATAATTTCACTTTGATTTATTCCCAAATAATTACAATAATAAAATTAAGTATGAAAATTCTTTATAGGTAATCAAAATGAATCTCACAGCCTTTGAAGCCTTTGTAAAAGTTATGGAAACCGGCTCAATTTCCCTAGCTGCAGATCAGCTTTTTATTACCCAGCCTGCCGTGACCAAACGTATTCATAGTCTGGAAGACTATTTTGGGGTCAAGCTGTTTGAGTCTGCTGGCCGCGGCGTACAGGCCACCCATGCCGCCCATTCACTGCTGCCTAAAGTCAAAAACTGGCTGAACGAGCTGGGAGATATTCATTATACCCTGAGCCATGAACAGGGTCAGATACAGGGAAAATTAAAGATTGGCACCAGCCATCATATTGGCCTGCATCATCTGCCGAGCCATTTACGTAACTATGTGCAACAGTATCCGGATGTCACTCTGGATGTACATTTTGTCGATTCTGAACAGGCGCATGAACAGGTGATTGCCGGTGATCTGGAGCTGGCCTTTCTCACCTTGCCGCCGCGTGGCAATGAACGCCTGAACTATGTCACCATCTGGAATGATCCTCTGGTTTTTGTGGCAGCCCCGTTTCATCCTCTGGCCCAGCAAAAAAAATTGAGTCTGGAAGATTTACTCAATTACCCAAGCCTGTTGCCCTCTTCACAGACCTATACCTCGCAGATCACGCTGGCCGAGTTTGAAAAACGCGGTATCAAACCTAAAGTTACCATGAGCAACAACCCACTGGAATCGATCCGCATGCTGGTATCCATCGGGCTGGGCTGGTCAGTTTTACCGAAAACCCTGGTCAATCATGATTTGCAGCAACTGGATATTAATCTGCAAATGAACCGCAGTCTGGGCATGGTCTGGCATCCGGGCCGAACCCAGTCCAAAGCGGCGGAAGCCCTGGTACAGCTGATGCAAAATCCTGGGCTCTAAATCTGACTCTGCTCTGCTGCATCTATGGCGATGCAGCATTTTGTTACCGAATACCTCGCATCTCATGATGGCTTTAGAGTACTTTTAAGATAAACAAATTCATTTAATACAATGAATACTTAAAATGTATTTGAAGGGACGGACCGGATGCAGCTTCATTCTTATTCCAAAACCTTATCTGCTACGGCACAAGACAGAACTGATGAGGCTGAGCTGTGGCAGTCTCTCAGGCCCAGCCTCAAACCTACGCCGCATCTTGACTTTAAAGATGAGCACAGCGCGCGCAAGGTCTTGCGTGAGTATTTTCTGAATACTTTCGATACCTATGAGCAGTTATTTGACTGTCTAAAAAATGATGAAGCCTATTATCGTAAACCCATCTCTTTACGCCATCCGCTGATTTTTTATTTTGGTCATACGGCGACTTTTTTCATTAATAAATTATTATTAGCCAAACTTGTCCAGGAACGCCTGAATCCACGCTTTGAAAGTCTCTTCGCTATTGGGGTCGATGAAATGAGCTGGGATGATCTGGATGAGCAGAATTATGACTGGCCCAGTGTGCAGGCCGTTCGTGATTACCGGCATCAGGTTCGCGCCCTGATCCTGAATATTCTGGAGCATGCGCCCTTAGCGCTTCCCCTAAACTGGCAACATCCCTGGTGGACCATCATCATGGCGATTGAGCATGAGCGTATTCATCTGGAAACCTCATCGGTGCTGATTCGCCAACATCAATTACACTATGTGCAAAACCATCCGTTGTGGCGTGCCAATGTGATCACCGGCATTGCTCCCGAAAACCGCCTGCTGGCCGTTCCTGCTGGACCGGTCATTTTAGATAAAGATTTTCACAGCCCCTTTTATGGCTGGGACAATGAATATGGCCATCATCACGCCGACATTCCAGCCTTTGAGGCGGCGCAATATCTGGTGTCGAATCAGGAATTCTTAGAGTTTGTCGAAGCAGACGGCTATCAATATCCCGATTACTGGAGTGAAGAAGGACAGCAATGGTTAGAATTTTCTCAGGCGACCTATCCCACCTTTTGGGTCAAGACTGAACTTGGCTGGTTCCTGCGGCTGATGCTGGAAGAGGTTCACATGCCTTGGGACTGGCCGGTAGAGGTAAATTATCATGAAGCCAAAGCTTTCTGTCAGTGGAAATCACAGCAGCTCGATCAGCCGATTCGTCTGCCCAGCGAGGATGAATGGTATCGGCTCTATACTGTGTCGGGTCTGGACCCGACTCTACCCAGTCCGGCACAGGCCAATATCGAACTGAAATATGCACCCCACTCCTGCCCGGTTGATCAGTTTCAGCAGGGCGATTTTTATGATGTTCAGGGCAATGTCTGGCAATGGACCGAAACTGCCATTTATCCGTTTGAAGGCTTTCAGGTACATCCTTTTTATGATGATTTTAGTACCCCTACTTTTGATGGCCAGCATCACCTGATTAAAGGCGGCTCCTGGATTTCAGCCGGAAATGAGGCCTTACACAGTTCACGTTATGCCTTTAGACGGCATTTTTTCCAGCATGCCGGTTTTCGTTATGTGGCAGCCGCGGATGCCTTACCACAATTCCAGTCGCAGTATGAAAGTGATCAGCTGGTCTCGCAATATCTGGAATTCCAGTATGGCGCTGATTATTTCAATGTTTCCAACTTTGCCCAGACGCTGGTCAATCTGGCGCGTCCTTATTTCCAAGCCACGCCCTGCCACAAAGCACTTGATGTCGGCTGTGCCACCGGACGTGCCAGCTTTGAACTGGCACGTGACTTTGATCAGGTCACCGGGCTGGACTTTTCCGCACGGTTTATCCAGATGGGCGTAAAACTGATTCAGGAAGATCGCCTGCACTACCGCATTCCAGTCGAAGGTGACCTGATGGAGGATAAAAGCTTTAGCTTAAAGGAACTAGGACTGGCGCAGCACAAATCCAGAGTTGAATTCTTCCAAGCCGATGCCTGTAACCTGAAACCGCATTTTAAAGAATATGATTTTATTCTGGCTGCCAATCTGCTGGACCGCCTGCATCATCCCAAAGCCTTCCTGAAGGAGATTTATAAACGCCTGAATATTGGTGGAATCCTGATGCTGAGTTCGCCCTATACCTGGATGGAAGATCATACGGCGCGCAGTGAATGGCTGGGTGGTTTTGTACAAGATGGAAAAGCCTTAACCACACTCGAAGGAATTTCGGCGCTTCTCAATGAACATTTCGAGCTGCTGGCTGAACCGCAGGATGTGCCCTTTGTCATTCGTGAAACTGCACGTAAATATCAGCATAGTCTGGCGCAGCTCACGATCTGGAAACGCACTCATTAATCTAGTCCAAGACCAGAAGTTTTTTAGTAAAAATTAAAAAAAAGAGGAAGATACCAGGTCTTCCTCTTTTTTCTTTCTAAGCCCTTAAAATGGCTTAACGGGTTGTTTCATGTAAGGATTCATTGAGCTGATCGACTACAATCGCCCATTCTCCATCTGATGCAATTTTTTCTGTCAGAAACTGACGTTGAGCTTCATTCCAGAAAGGAGCTTCCAGTAAGGTCAGATCTTTATGTAACTGGTGCTCGTGAATAAATTTGGCAATTCCTTCTTCACTTGAATCCAGACCTAACTGTGCAAATAAATGTGTCATACGCGGTCGAACTAGAGTCATATTCAGCACCTCAGCTTTTGCTATTGTTATCATGTTATGGCTATTTTGTGTCCCTGAGCATAGCATGTTTGTTCCGGCACGCGCAGCCTAAAAAGTACTGCGACTTTCGTCCTAGTGGGCATAAAAAAGCACAACCGGCGTTGTGCTGTAGCACTACAATAAATTAAATTGACCAGTCCTGAATGTCCCAGCCTTGCTCAATGGCAAGCGCTTTCAGGCGGTCATCCGGATTGACAGCAATGGCATGGTCAGCATACTCCAGCAGGAAACGGTCATTAATCGAATCAGAATAGGCCCACGACTCTTGCACCTGACGGCCTGCCAGCCACTGATCCAGACGTGCCAGCTTGCCTTGCTGATAGCAGGCAATATTAATCACCTTGCCGGTATATTTACCCTCCACCCTTTCAGCATTGGTGGCAATAATCTCGCTAATACCAAACTCCTGGAAAATAGGCGCGGTAATAAAGTCCGACGTCGCGGTGATTCCCACAATTTCATGGCCGGCCTCCTTATGACGCTGAATGGCTTTAAAACCCTCCGGACGCATTTGCGGGCGAATCACTTTTTGCATGAACAATTGATGTAATTCGGTCAGATAATCCTGCTCATGTCGGGTTAAAAACTGGAATACAAATTCGTTATAGGCAATCGGGTCCAGCTGGCCTTTTTTATAATCTTCATAAAATTTATCGTTTATGGCGCGATGCTGAACTGGATCAACCAGACCTTCATGAACCAAAAACTCTCCCCAAGAATGATCTGAATCAGTATTTAACAAGGTGTGATCGAGATCAAATAGTGCCAATTTCATGAAAATACTCGTAAAAACTGAAATTTAAGAAAAAATTTGTAAATCTATCTCCGCTAGTCGATAGAAATTCGTTAAGATCATAACAATTTTAACATTTTTAAACTTTGCTTTTTGTGTGCAGGATAAAGAAATAAACATCCCCCAGAAGCAAAGGCATAAATTAAACAAATTTTTTAGGTAGCCAAATGATCGACTCTGAAGGTTTCCGACCGAATGTCGGGATCATTTTGGCAAACGATGCTGGACAGGTTTTATGGGCAAAACGCATTGGTCATAATGCATGGCAATTTCCACAAGGCGGGATCCAATTTGGAGAAACCCCCGAGCAGGCACTCTATCGTGAGCTGAGAGAAGAAGTTGGCTTACTGCCTGAACATGTCCAAATAGTTGCGCAAACCAAAGGCTGGTTGCGTTATCGTTTGCCACACCGCTATATACGTACGGATTCAGATCCGGTATGTATCGGTCAAAAGCAAAAGTGGTTTTTACTCAAATTGACGGCGCCGGTACAGCACATTCAGTTGAACCTGTCCGACCCACCAGAATTTGATCAGTGGCAATGGGTCAGTTATTGGTATCCATTGGGCCAGGTCGTGAATTTTAAACGTGATGTTTATCGCAAGGCAATGATCGAGTTGTGCCAGCAGCTCCCACAGCAAAAACCTTAAAAAATCGCATCAATATGCAGATTTTTTGGCTGGCTATTGTTATAAATAAGTATCCGATTAAAATTCTGAGTATGACGGAGCAGAACTGATGTCAAATATGCAACTGGACACTTTAAGACGCATTGTTCAAGAAATCAATGCCTCGGCCAGTTTGCATGAATCTCTCGAGATTATGGTCAATCATGTGGCTGCCGCCATGCATGTGGATGTCTGCTCCATCTATCTACTGGATGAACGCAACCAGCGTTATCTATTGATGGCTTCTAAGGGTCTAAACTCTGAGTCTGTCGGTCATGTCTCCTTGCATACCAGTGAAGGTCTGGTGGGTCTGGTCGGGCAGCGTGAAGAAATCGTCAACCTTGATAATGCCTCCAAACACGAACGCTTTATGTACCTGCCCGCAACCGGAGAAGAGATTTATAACTCTTTTCTCGGCGTGCCGGTCATGTACCGTCGCAAAGTGATGGGTGTACTGGTGGTCCAGAACAAAGAACCTCAGGATTTCTCTGAAGCAGCGGAATCTTTTCTGGTTACGCTTTGTGCCCAGCTGTCGGGCGTGATTGCACATGCCCACGCGGTTGGCAATATTGATGTCTTTCGCAAGCCCAGCAATCTGCCTGCCTATAAAACCTTTCAGGGAATCTCTGGCTCTGGCGGAATTGCACTGGGCCGCGCTGTTATTCTTTATCCGCCTGCCGATCTGGGCGCTGTACCAGATCGCGAAGCCGACGATATTAGTGAAGAATTACAGCTTCTGGACAATGCCCTAGACTCAGTGCGTGAAGAAATTCAGGCGCTGGATGAAAAAATGCAGGATGCACTGATGGCCGAAGAACGCGCTCTGTTTAGTGTGTTCCTGCGCATGCTGGATGAAAATGCCCTGCCGGCTGAAATTAAAGCTGAAATTCGTGATGGAAACTGGGCACAAGGCGCAGTCCGTATTGTAATTGATAGCCATGTGGCCCAGTTCGCCCAGATGGAAGATGACTATTTACGGGAACGGGTTGCAGATCTGAAAGATCTGGGACGGCGCATTCTGGCACGCTTACAGGAAGCGGATTCCAGCCACCGTGAACTCACCGACGAAAGTATCCTGATTGGTGAAGAAATTTCGACGGCTGCTCTGGTCGAATTGCCGGTCGATAAGATTGCAGCGATTGTAACCTCTGAAGGGGCCATGAACTCGCATATGGTCATTGTGGCACGTGCCCTCGGCATTCCTACCGTGGTCGGGGTGACCGAGCTGCCAATCAGTAGCATTGATGATGTAGAAATGATTGTGGATGCACATCAGGGCCGGGTGTTTATCAATCCGCCGCGCCGCCTGCGTACCCGTTATAAAGAAATTCAAAAAGAAGAAGAACTGATTGCCAAAGATCTGCGGCAGTATGAAACCAAGGATACCATTACCCCTGATGGCATTGTGGTGAAACTGTATGTCAATACCGGCCTGATGATTGATGTGGTTCGTGGCGTTCAACGGGGTGCCAAAGGCGTTGGCCTTTATCGCTCTGAAATTCCTTTTATGCTGCGAGATCGCTTTCCTGGTGAAGAAGAGCAGCGCGCCATTTACCGCCAGCAGCTGAGCCATTTTGCCAACAAACCGGTGGTCATGCGTACCCTGGATATTGGTGCCGACAAGGATCTGCCTTATTTTTCCATTGAAGAAGAAAATTCAGCCTTGGGCTGGCGTGGCATCCGTTTTACCCTCGATCATCCGGAGATTTTCTCTTCCCAGATTCGCGCCATGCTGAAAGCCAGTATCGGGCTGAATAATCTGCATATTCTGCTGCCAATGGTGACCAGTGTCAGCGAAGTCGAAGAAGCCTTATATTTGCTGGAACGCGACCATCATGCCGTTCAGGAAGAAGAACAGGTCAAAATTACCAAACCCAAAATCGGTATTATGGTGGAAGTGCCCAGTATCTTATATCAGATTGATGAGTTCTCGGAACTGGTGGACTTTTTTTCGGTCGGCTCCAATGACCTGACCCAGTACTTGCTGGCAGTTGACCGTAATAATCCGCGGGTGGCCAATGTCTATTCTCATTTGCATCCTGCTGTCTTACGCGCGCTGGACCGCCTGGTTCAAGACTGTCATCGTAATGAAAAGCCGGTCAGTATTTGTGGTGAAATGGCAGGAGATCCGCTTTCTGCAATTCTATTGATGGCAATGGGCTTTAATACCCTGTCGATGAGTTCCAGTAATATTTTGCGGGTCCGCAAGGCGATCTGTCATGTACCGATGAACGATGCGCAAGAGATGCTGGCACATGCCTTAAAAATGGATAATCCTCTGGTGGTGAAAAGCCGGATTGAATATTATTTTAAAACCCATGGTCTGGGGGATATGGTGAAAGCAACCACCCGGATTGTCGGGGCTTAAACACCAGCCGCCAAAAAATGCAGTAATAAAAAAGGGCGATCATCTTGTAGATATCGCCCTTGTTTGTGCTTGGTGTAGCCACGTTTCGCATTTTTCTTCCGGTCTACAAAGACCTGACTCTTGTTGACCTCATGCATGTGTTTCGCCACGAAGTTGTGAATGACCACTTCTGGCAGTGCTTTTTTCTTTGCCATCGCGCTGTCCTTTTTCAGTTGATGAGTTTTAGCCTCGGTTCAGGTTTTCGGTTGAACCAACCTGCACCCCCTGTGGATTTCAGTTATTGCTTATAGGATTAATGGGTTCACGGGGTTGAAATTCAAGCCCGTTCAGCTTGCATTATTTCTTGCATGTAGGCGCTCATTTCCATGAGCTTGAGAGAAGCTGATCATACGCTTTTCTGTACTTTGTACAATGGTTTTTTATTCAGCCAAGCTGGGTGGATTACAGTATCCAGAAAATAGAAGACAGGTTCTTAAGCTGCCAAGACCCGCCCCAACACCCGTTCCACATCCACCTGCTTCGCCTCAATCATTCCCGCCACACGGCCATGAAACCCGCTATAGCGGGTTTGAATAAATCCATCAGCTACATAGTCCGGGGCATGACGTGTCAGCAACACTGCTTGGGCCAAAATCACCAGACGGCTAACCAGACTGCGTCCCATAAACTTTAATTCTTCGGGCGGCTGCTGGAAGAGTTTAAATAAAGACTGCAGTTCCGTTTTTAGCATTTCATTGTGCATAGCGGTAGATGCCCAGTCTTTAAACAGCATTTCCATCGACTCAGGTTCACGTGCAATGGCACGCAGTACATCCAGACACATGACATTGCCTGAACCTTCCCAAATGGTATTTACCGGGGCTTCTTTAAAGATGCGCGCCATAATACCATCGTCAACATAACCATTACCGCCCAAGACTTCCATCGCCTCGCCTGTCAGCTCGACAGCCCGTTTGCAAATCCAGAATTTAGATGCCGGTGTCATGATGCGTTTCCATGCCAGTGCTAAGGCATCATCGGATTCATAACAATGCGCCAAATGGAAACTAAGTTGCATGGCCGCTTCAGTTTCTAAAGCCAAATCTGCCAACACGGCGCGCATCAAGGGCTGTTCAACCAAATGCTTGCCAAAAGCCTTACGCTGACGGGTATAGGCAAGGCATTGTACCAGAGCTTGGCGCAGCATGGCCGTACTGCCCACCGAACAGGTAAGCCGAGTGTAATTCGCCATTTCGATAATCGTGGGAATCCCACGCCCGGCTTCACCAATCATTATGCCCCAGGCCTGATTAAATTCGACCTCGGAGCTGGAATTACTGCGATTGCCGACTTTGTCTTTTAAGCGCTGCACATGAATATTATTTTTTGTGCCATCGTCCAGCCAGCGTGGTACAAAGAAGCAGGCCAATCCTTCCTGCTCGGTTTTCGCCACCACCAAATGTGCATCACACATCGGCGCAGAAAAAAACCATTTATGTCCGGTCAACACATAGGCTTTGCCACGGCCCGGCTCCGCAATTGGCACAGCAATGGTCTGATTCGCCCGCACATCTGAACCACCTTGCTTCTCGGTCATGCCCATGCCTAGCCAAATTGATTTTTTCTGGGCAATCGGTACATCGCGCTCATCATATTCAGTCGATAGCAGTTGCTCACCCAGCTTTGCCCATAGCTCAGGTTCACGCTGGATGAGCGGAATACTGCCCAGCGTCATGGAATTGGGGCACAGGTTGCCACACTCGACCTGTCCAGCCAGATAAAATCGAGCCGCCCACTCCACCCATCTGGATGAGGATTGCGGGTGGTTAAATGGATAGGCATGTGTATCGAAGTGACGGTTCAAGCCCATCCATTTGTGCCAGGAGGGATGAAATTCAATGAAATCTTTACGACGGCCACGGGCATCAAAGGCATGCAAGATGGGAGGATGTTGATTGGCCAGTTCGGCATGTTGATAATATTCGGCTGAACCAGCCATTTGTGCCATTTTAGACAAGGTGGCCTGATCTTGGCTGCCATAGCGCTGTAAAATTTGCTGTAATACGATATCGGTTTCAAATAAATTATAATCCTGCTTTTCATCAAACTGGTTGTGAATTTGATGGGTCGTCCATGTCTGCATTGCTCTAATTCCTGTTTTATTTTTATGGCTGTTTTCATCCCAGTATAGTCAATAAATCGCCCCAGCATAGGCAGTTTTTAAAATAAAAATTTTTATGAAAAATCAGTGAGGCGCATGTGCTGTATAGCTTTTATATGCCAAATGACCTAGGCCAAGACTGCTGTAACGGAGCCATCCACTACAACTCGCCAGACCCGTGAATTCATTTAATTTTAAATAAATAACAAAAACTTGAATGATCGAAATAAACGGTTAATGCAAACATAATATTCTATTTGTCAAAATGCATAATTCTGATTAATCTCAGAGCCTAACACTCCGCTTAGAGCAATAAGATAACCACAACTTTCATGTTATTTTGCTTCTAGACATTTTTGCATTTTTTAATTTTTCGGTTTTTGAAGATCGCATCGCTATAGCAACGCCACTTTAAAATCAATTTACAGAACGGTTCATATTGGATTGAGCGTGATACTCTGCATAGATTCTTCTCGCAGTCCTCAAAATATGATGATAATAATGGAGATATACAATGAGCGATGACTCTAAAAAATGTCCTGTCACGCACCTTACCACTGAAGCTGGTGCGCCTGTTGTAGACAATCAGAACAGCATGACAGCTGGTACACGTGGCCCCGTGCTTGCCCAAGATTTATGGCTGAATGAAAAACTGGCAAATTTTGTGCGTGAAGTGATTCCTGAGCGTCGTATGCATGCCAAAGGTTCGGGCGCTTTCGGTACCTTTACCGTCACCCATGACATTACCCGCTATACCCGTGCCAAGATCTTCTCTGCAGTAGGCAAAAAAACCGAGATGTTCGCGCGTTTTTCTACCGTAGCAGGTGAACGCGGCGCAGCTGATGCAGAACGTGATATTCGCGGTTTTGCCCTGAAATTCTATACGGAAGAAGGGAACTGGGACTTAGTCGGCAACAATACCCCAGTATTCTTCCTGCGTGATCCTCGCAAATTCCCGGACTTAAACAAAGCGGTTAAACGCGATCCAAAAACCAACAAGCGCAGTGCCACCAATAACTGGGATTTCTGGACTTTATTGCCTGAAGCCCTGCATCAGGTGACGATTGTGATGTCAGATCGCGGCATTCCAGATGGCTACCGTCATATGCACGGTTTCGGCAGCCATACCTACAGTTTTATTAATGCCCAAAATGAGCGCTTCTGGGTGAAATTCCACATGCGCACCCAGCAAGGCATTCAAAACCTGACCGATGCGGAAGCAGCAGCGCTGATTGCCAAAGACCGGGAAAGCAGCCAGACCGACCTATTTGATGCCATTGAGCGTGGTGATTTCCCGAAATGGACAATGTACGTGCAGATCATGCCGGAAACAGAGGCAGAAAAAGTCCCCTATCATCCATTTGACCTGACCAAAGTCTGGCCAAAAGGCGACTATCCACTGATTGAAGTGGGTGAGTTCGAGTTGAACCGCAACCCTGAAAACTATTTCCAGGATGTGGAACAGGCGGCATTTGCGCCAAGTAATCTGGTTCCAGGAATCAGCTATTCACCGGACCGCATGTTACAGGCCCGTTTGGTGAACTATGCCGATGCTGTGCGCTACCGTGTTGGCGTGAATCATTCACAAATTCCGGTCAATGCTGCGCGTTGTCCTGTGCATTCGAACCGCCGTGACGGTCAGGGCCGTATGGATGGCAACTATGGTTCATTGCCCCATTATGAGCCAAACAGTTTCAGCCAGTGGCAGGAACAACCAGAGTTCAGAGAACCTCCACTGAAAATTACCGGTGATGCGGATTTCTGGGATTATCGCCAAGACGACAACGATTATTTCAGCCAGCCACGAGCCCTGTTCAACTTGATGAACGATGAACAAAAACAGGCCTTGTTCAATAACACTGCCGGCGCGATGGGGGATGCACTGGATTTCATCAAATACCGCCATATCCGTAATTGCTATGCATGTGAACCTGCATACGGTGAAGGTGTCGCCAAAGCATTGGGCATGACTGTGGCCGATGCACAAGCCGCGCGTGAAAGTGATCCTGCGAAAAACTTACCAAGTTTTCTCTAAAACTTGAGTGAAGAGCCTAAAAAACCACCTTCGGGTGGTTTTTTGTTGGTCGTTCATGCAATATGAAAACAGCCCATCACAAAACAAGTATAACCATGCGCAAGACGCTAGAAGACATCATTCAAGAATACGACATTATTTTATTTGATGCCGTGTGTGTCATCTGCACGCGCTGGGCACGTTTTTTAATCCGATATGACCGAAAAATCCAGTTTAAATTGGTCTCTGCACAATCTCCCTTAGGCTCTGCCCTGCTTCAGCATTATCAGATGTCAACGGAGCAGTATACGACGCTGCTCGTCATTAAAGAGGGGCAGCTCTATACCGAATCGACTGCTGTGCTAAAAGTCATGCAGCAACTCGGCTTGCCTTTTTCATTCATGAATATCGGGTATATTATTCCACGCGTTGCACGCGATTTTCTGTATCGTCAGGTTGCTTTAAACCGTTATCAGTGGTTTGGAAAAACCAATACCTGCCTGCTACCTTCTAGTGAAAATAAGCGCCATTTTCTGGAAGATGTGATGGATGAGTCTTAAGTTTTTAGCTACTTTGTACGGTTTGGCTCAGGATTGTTGGACGGTGGCTGAATCGGGGGAGCTATGCGAAAACTCCAGCTTGAACTTTCTGGAGAGATGAATGTTTTTTGGCTGATGGGGCTTAGCTCCCCTATCACACGGACAGCAGGATTTAGCCCACCGATCATGAAGCCTGCCCTGCTGATTCTTCTCATTGTCCTAGAACAGCATCCAGCAGCTAGACAATAATGCGCTTGCCTTCACGAATACAGTAAAACGGGTTAATCAGCTTGGAAGAATGTTGGATAATATCCTGCAAAACATTTTCAGGCTGGTCACGGTCTTCATCGGTCAACTGGAAAGTCCGGTAATGAATGGCCAGAGAACAGCGCGCATGCAGGTCCTGATGGGCATGAAAGGCATCTTCGGGGTTCATATGGATATAACGCATCAGCTCACGCGGCTCATAGGCCCCGATAGGCAATAATGCAATTCGCGGTTCACCCAGACGTTTGCGGATTTCCTTGAAATGCGAAGAATAGCCACTGTCGCCGGCAAAGAAACAGTGTTCCTTACCATGCAGCAAGGAAAATCCTCCCCATAAGGCACAGTTCTGATCACGCGTGCCGCGTCCTGAGGCATGCTGCGCAGGTGTATACACAATCCGGATGTTTTGGAAAAAGCTGTTTTCCCACCAGTCCATTTCAATCACATTATAGTCTTTAGGCAGATACCAGGCATTTCCCAGACCGGTATAGATCGGCATCTTAAAATTGTGATGCAACCAGCCAAGTGTGGCCAGATCCATATGATCATAATGGTTATGGCTAAGCAGCACCGCATCAATCGGAGGCAATTCATCCAGGGCAATCCCAGCAGGAATCACCCGTTGTGGACCGCGGGATGAAAACGGGCTGGCATATTCTGACCAGACCGGATCGGTCAGAAAGTTATAAGGCCCAATCTGAATCAGGACCGTGGCATGGCCGATAAACCAGATTTGCCAGTCATCCAAAGAAGCATCGGGGCGGTGATGTGGCAAGGCACGCGGACGCGACAGGAAGTCGGCCTGCTCCTGTTTCAGGTTCACTTCCCAGGTTTTGGACTTTCTGGTAAATAACCATTTATACAAGTCGAAGCGGCTCTGCTCAAGCGAAGAGGGCTCCAGATTTTTGAACCGTTGACCATCAAAATGCGCTGAATGCAAATAGTCAAATACCGGCTTGGACCAGAGATGCTTCCAACTGGATTCGGTCTCAAGCTGAAACTTTTTAGTTTTAAAAAAATCTTGCATAAACATCCACTATTTATTATTTGCTATATGCAAGACAGCATCGACTTGAGGCGCTCAAGCGAAGTATCTTTGTTATTAGCATACCAACTTCTATACCTGCGTATCTAAGCATACTATGAAATCTGATCAGGGTATTCATTTATGTTTTTGTTATTTTTAGCAAAAAAAACAAAAAAAGGAAGAGCTTCGAAACTTTGCGAGTAGTTACTGGTCGGATTAAACAGACTTTCGATATGCTGCCCTGATGTACACCCCAGCTCAAATATAGCAGCCTTTTGGCTCTCAAAGAAAGCCAGCTTGAACGCCTAAACCATCCTTTTAAAACAGGCGCTATCCACTTAAGCTGAAGCCTCACCTGATAAGCGGGGTGTTTAGACCCGGCCCCGGGTGCGTTCCAGCCATACTGCCTTGGTTTGCGGCTTGACAAAGAGGGCAATAATTTCAGGATGTAACTGTTTGATCTGGGCTTCTATCCGATTGACACAGTGTTCAATTTCATCTGAAGTCAGATCATCTTTAAATTCCAGACTTAAAAATACAATCACCTGATGCGCGCCCATCTGTTCAGTCAGCAGACCGTTGGCGCTATGAACGGCATGATCCTGCTGGGCTACTTTTAAAACATGGTCTCGCAGTTTGGGATCTGCAACTTCGCCGAGTAACAGACCTTTGGTTTTCTGCGCCAAAAGCCAGGCTGAAATCGCCAGTACAACGCCAATCAGAATTGATGCTGCACCATCCAGCTCGGGAATATTCAGTTGATGGGCCAGGAAAATTCCGACCAGGGCAATCAATAAGCCGGTCAAGGCAGCAGTATCTTCAAATAATACGGTAAAAGTGGTGGGATCTTTACTGCGTCGGAATGCGGCAAAATATCCGAGCTTGCCTTTCTGCTTGCGAAAGGCTTTTAAAGCCATCCACCAGGAAAACCCTTCACATACAATTGCGATACCCAGCACAATATAGTTAATGACAGGGTCCTGCATTTCCTCAGGCTGTAAAATATGCTGTATGCCCTGATAAATGGAAACGATGGCGCCTAGGGCAAAGACCATCAGAGCCACAATAAATGCCCAGAAATACAACTCGCGACCATAGCCAAAAGGATGTTGGGCATCTGCCGGTTTTTGGGAGGTTTTCATGCCATACAGCAGCAGAATTTCATTTAAAGTATCCACCACGGAATGGATGGCTTCGCTCAGCATTGCTGAACTGCTGGTCATATAGGCTGCAATAAACTTCACCACTGCAATCGTCAGATTCCCAAACAGGGCAGCATAGACCACAACTTTATTTGATTCAGACATCCTGAAACTGTCCTAAACAAGCTGCATTCAGCTTTTCTTGTCTTATGTACCAGTATTTTAATCAGTTTATAAGCAGCAGTTGTTTTACAAATTGTTGTAGCGTCGTGAGATTGAGAGATGATCCACTGAAGTTCTAAAAAGAACAGCTGAGGCCCTTCCTGTTTGCTGTGCCGCTAAGTTCTGGAAAAATACTGTTCGCGCCATTCTTTCCAGAAATACATGACAATGCCCAACATCACCACCGCAATTCCGGCGAAAGCATGACTGCTAATAATTTCATTGTTAAGTGTGGCTCCCAACACCAAGGCAATCACCGGGGTCATTACATTACTTAAAGAGACGGTAGACGCAGCCAGACGGCGGATCAGCCAGAAATAGCACAGCATGGCCACAATTGATGACATGATCATGGTAAACAGGAACCCGATCATGGCATGGGTACCTGGCATCTGTGTGGGAAAATGCTGCCAGATAAACGGGATTAACAACAGTGAACCTGCCGCAGACACCAATAATGAACCGGTGGCTTGCGACATTGGTTTTAGCGGTGCATTAATCTGTTTGACCCAGAAAATCGAACTGATATACGACACCATACTGATCAGCATCAGGACCACGCCCCACGGGTTAATTTTTGAATCTGCCGAATCGGCAAAGACAAAACTCAGGCCAGCTACCGCAACCGCCATTCCCAGCCATTGCAGCCATACCAGCCGATGGGTTTTTAAAATCACATGCCCGATCAAGCCGGCAATCAGCGGTGAGAATCCAAAAATCAGGGCCATCAGACCTGAGGTTAAATAGTTGGCAGCCAGATAAATAAACAGCTGGGCGCCAATTAAATTCAAGCTTCCGGCCAGATAGCTTTGCATCGAGGTCCGGTCAAAAGGTAATGGACCGCGCATCAGCTTGAGCACTAGCAGCGCAATGATGGAGGCACCAAAATAGCGGATAATCAGCACCCACATCGGATGCACCTCCGCCACACTCCAGACAATCGCCAGCGGCGTCGCTGCCCAGATCAGCACCAAAAGCGCATATATACTTGCCGTCACCAGCATAGAAGATGAATTTGAATTCATAAATGACTCAATTAAATATAATAAAAAGAATTAAACCAAAAGTTCTGTTCAAATCCACGATTAGCAGTATTACAAGCGGCATGGATGCCGCTCGAGCGTTTGGGATACAAGGAAGTATCCTCAAACGCTCAAAAGATTTTTGTTACTTTTCATCTTTGAAAAGTAAGACACAACTGCACAAAGTAATTAAACGTCGCAATATAAATAGTGGTCATGCCAAAACAATAAATAAAGTAGCCATAAAAAAAGCAGACCCCAGTTCCCCAAGATCTGCCTTTGTTAAACATTCAGCTTACTTCACCAGCTTACGCAAATCCTGGCTTAAATCCAGATATTTATCCGCCTCAAAAGCCGCCTGCTTGCTGATCAGTTTTTTCAGATGACGCATGTCTTTGGCCGCATTCACCGTGATGCCACCGACGATGATGCCATCTGTGACACCAAACAATACAAAGGATGAATCAGCCCCCTGCTCGGCATTCATTTCACCACGTACAACCCACTCGCTTGCTGTCATATCACCCACGAACTGGTAGTTGATATTGAGCTGATCGGTCCAGAACCACGCCGGATTAGGGGTTGGCTGCTCGAGCCCCATCACATGACGGGCAAAAATTCCGGCTTGCAGATTGGCATTTTCCCAGGTTTCGACACGGCGATGATTGCCACAGTCACGCAGCTGGGTCGCTACATCGCCTGCAGCATAAATATCAGGATGAGACGTTTGACAGTGTTCATTCACCTGAATCGCACAATCCACCGCTAAACCGGCATCAAGCGCCAGCTGTGCATTTGGCACAATCCCGATACCGTAAACAACTGCATCAGCACGCAGCTCTTCACCACCTTCAAGAGTAACGACAACTTCTTCACCTTCAAGACGGCAGTCTGCAATCTTGGTTTCAAGACGCACATTGACCCCAGCCAGACGCTGCTGGGCCAATAAAAACTCGCTCAATATACGTGGAGATGAACGCCCCATGACCATTGGACCCATTTCAATCACAGTCACTTCGCAGTCTTTGAAGCGAGCACTGGAGGCCAGTTCCAGACCGATCACGCCACCACCGATCAGGATGATACGGCGACCCGGCTGTAATACAGGCACCAGCGCTTGTGAATCTTCCAGATTACGCAAAGTGTAGACGTGCTTGCCTAAGGCATCGAAGTTTGGCAAACGGCGTGCTGCACCACCGGTGGCCAGCAAGAGCTTGTCATAAGCAACAACGTCACCATTTTGCAGCTCAACCGTGTGCGCTTCAGCATTGATTTTCACCACGCCATTGCCGCGGATATGCTCGACACCCAAATCTGCCAGTTTTTCTTCGGACAGGATTTCAATTTTGGTTTCTTCAGGTTTTAGAATCACGTCTTTAGACAGTGGTGGACGTTCATAAGGCAGATGTATTTCATCACCAATCAGAATGATGTTGCCTTCAAACTTGTTGCCACGCAGTTCTAAAATCGCGCTTGCACCTGCCTGGCCTGCGCCTACAATCACGATGCTTTCGATGTTGCTCATGTCATTAACCTTTTAACTCTGCAGATACGATGCCAAAGCCCGCAATCCATTCACTGATATCTTCATAGCAATGCGTGGTCATGTCGTATTCGCCTATTTCGCTTAAAGCAGCAAAAGCCGCCATCCAGGAACGGACTTCCTGACCGCCACGGCCACCATCACGGCGAATGTCAGCTTCAGTCATGGCTTCCAGTGCAGCGAAGTCGGCCTGCTTGAATTTTTCAAGTAATGCGACATCCCATTCCGGACTGAGTGGCACTGCAACCGAGGTATCCCCTGCTGCGAGTTTCTGACCAACAGCAATAATTTTTGCCTGACGCGCCTCCCGGGCTTCAACTGTTGGGTGACGGCCGGCGATCAGAAACTCTTCCACTTCTGGTGGTACTGAACCCATTTGTGGTGTCGGTGGATCATGGGACAGCCCCCCTGTACCCAGCACCAGTACGCGCTCATTTTCAAGGTTTAAGGACTTGATAAACTGGCCAACTGCACGGCCCAAAGCGATGGTACGCTTGGTGGTCGGCATCGGTGCTGCAGCGCCATTAATAAAAATCGGAATTGTTGGATAACGATCAAGCTTGCCTGCACACAGGAAATGTAATGGCTGAGTCACCCCGTGGTCCGCCTGCATACGGTAGGAGTATGCAACGTCGACCCCTTCATCCAGCACCCAGCGAACCAGTGCCAGTGCCCGATCTTCCGGTACATCAATATGGTCATTGTCTTTGCCATAATCCCAGTCGCCTGCGGCTTTGGCACGAATCCCCACACAGAAGCTTGGCATCAGGTCATAGAAGAAACCGTTAAAATGGTCTGGACCAAATGTGATAATGAGAGTGGGATCATAGGCTTTTACTTCAGCAGACAACTGTTCAAAAGCAGCACGTACTTTCTGCTCTTTGGATTGATCCTGCGGTGAAGCAAATTCCATTAACGGACTGTGCGATGCACAAATGAGTTTAACGGCCATGAGAGACTCCTGAATAAGGAAGGCAGCCCAGAACAGGCTGCCGATAAGTCCATTCGACTAGACTAGATTTTTAGTCGTCAAAGAAACCGGCGCGTGGCTGGCGTAAGCCACGAATTCCCAAACCACATTCTGCATTAATCAGAACACCGGTCAGTGGACGGTTATTTTGACGCGATGCCAAGAGCACGTATGAACCGGTCATGTCTTCCGGTTCAGGCAAGAAATTCAGTGGCATACCACGTGCGATTTTCTCAGGGTCGCGAGCATCCAGCAGGCCCAGATTATCCTGACCCAAGGATGCCGCGCCTTTGATATTCACATTCATACCTGAGGGTGCAACCGCATTCACTCGTACTTTAGGCGCAAGCTCATAAGCCAGTTCCTTCATCACCCCGACACCGGCATGCTTGGATGCAGTATATACAGGGCCTCCGCCAGCGGAGTACAGTGCTGAATTAGACAAAGTAAATATGATAGAACCTTCAGAAGCGATCAATGCATCCAGCGCAGCCTTCGCTCCTAGGATTAAAGATTTGGTATTAATACCCATGATTTCGTCAAAGGCTTTTTCCAGCTGCTCGCCCGAAGTATTGACGATATCGGCATAATGATCCCAGATCCCGGCATTGCCCACGAAACAGTCGAGTTTTCCGTAATGCGCTACGGTTGCATTCACCGCACGGACGTTGTCTTCATAGCTGGCCACATCACCTGCGATTGCGAGCACGCGATCTCCGAAGTGTGCTTTCAGCGCATCGACTTTTGACTGGGAGCGCTGAAGAACCGCCACTTGTGCGCCCTCTTCCAGAAAACGTTCGACCAGAGCCCAACCGAGACCTGAACCGCCACCCGTGATCAGTGCAACTTCGCCTTGTAGCCAACCCATGCTTACTCTCCTGCCATCTCAACAAATAACTGACCATCTTCCACAATTACCGGGAAAGTCTGAATCGGATCAGTTGCTGGCAAGCAGAGTGCTGTACCAGTTTTTAGACAGAAACGCGCTGAATGAAGTGGACATTCCACCGTGCCGTCATCTTCCAGATAACCTTCAGACATTGAGGCATTACCATGTGAACAGCGGTCATTCATGGCGAAAAACTCACCACCGTTATTGAATACTGCCAGCGCTTCAATACCGTTTACGCCACAATCTACTTTTAACGCTTCGCCTTCGTCCAGTTCGTCAACTTGGCAAACAAAAATCTTATTCATTAGAAGAACACGCTCAGGTTGTGTGAATTATAAGTCGCCTGGTCCAGTGTGATCTTACGGTTGAAGATCTGGAAGCCTTGCTCGGAATCGACCTGACGGATTTTGTCGTGACGCTTACCGCAGTAGATGGTGACATCTTTTTCTTTCTGGGTGCGGTACAACAGGTAAGTGACATACACGTCGTATTCACCGTCAACTTCAGTCGGCTCCACAATAATGTTAGACACCATATGTGTAGTACGTGAAGGAGGTTCTTCCGCCCAGGCCATACCGGTTTCCAAACGGGCAACGCGGCGTTCCAGCAGGTCTTTAGAATCGTTAAATACCCAGGTCGTTGGCGGCTCAATCGAACGGCGACGGTCACGGGTTTGCGCATTCGGTGTCGTACGCAGCGTATACGAAATATCTTCTGCCAATACATCCAGCCATTCGCGGAACTTCCAGTCGTCCAGCAATTTTGCTTCGCGATACAGGAACTGACTGATCTGGTGATGCAGTTCTAAGCTGATTTGACTCATTTCACAAGCTCCTTCTCGTATTCGTCAGCGGCTTTTTCCACGTCTTCCCATTTTTCATGGATCAATAAATCTGCCCAGCGACGGTACATGCCACGTGCTGCAGTTTCTGAGAAAATGTAGTTGGTAATGCCCGGAATATCATCTTCACGAACTTTCTCATTGCCTTTACCCATTTCCATGATCAGGCGGTTTTGACGCGCTTTATAACCCCGAAGCACTTTCTGGATTTCGATCCAGTTTTCCGAGTCATCCTGCTCAAGGAAACCGGCCGGACCGAAGGCACGCGTTGCCGAACGTTCAAAAGCTTCTTTTACTTCCTGCGACGCTTCAGCATCCGCAATACAGAATGCCCAAACTTCAGTTTTGTTTGGACCACGTGGGTGCCATACGCGCAGTGTTGCCGTACCGTTTAACCAAGATAATGTCGGGAACATGGTGTTGTGACCTGCAAGACGCAGCGCACGCACTTCACCTAAACGCTCTTTGACTTCTTCATAAGTTTCACGGAAATAGTTCGCTACCTCACCATCCACCCATACGTTGGCATCCGGCTTTTCAGTAAAGAAGAAGCCTGAACCATGACCGCGTGAACCATATTGAATCGCGTCTTTGGCGGTTTCCCACACCGGACGCGCTGTTTGCGCAGCACCGAGTTTCTTCGAGGATTCATCATCCGGTTTTGCCCCCAGAACTTGAATCGCAGAAGCGTGAGAGAACAAAGCATGGTATTGGTCAGAAGCAAACTGTTCCGCTGCAAATTTCCAGTTACAGTCGATTTCCCATTTGTGTACACCACCGATGATTTCTGTCCCGCCCGGACGACGATCTACCACACCATCCAGATACCAGGCGATGTCGCCCATGTATTCTTCTAAATCAGGTGTGGTTTCATCCCAGCAACCGAAGACTAAGCCTTTGTAAGACTTCACACGATTGACTTCAACCAGACCCCATTGTTCTTTACATGCCCCATGTGGATAAGCACGTTCTTCAAGCGGGATATCTTTGAGTGAACCATCAATACCGTATGACCAGCCGTGGTATGGGCAAGTAAATGCACGGGTATTACCGCAGTCTGCGAAGCTGACCCGCATCGAACGGTGACGGCACTGGTTTAAAAATGCTTTGATTGAGCCGTCTTTTTGGCGTGCCACAATAATTGGATCTTCACCCATATAGGTATTGAAGAAATCACCAGCCTTAGGAATTTGGCTTTCATGGCATAGAAATAACCATGTACGACCGAAGACACGTTCAAGTTCTAATTCGTAAATGTCAGGATCAGTATAGATCGATGGCGTGATACGTCCATTTTGTGCATCGACCAAAGCGTCGATTTCGCGCACATCAATTTTTCCACTCATGAAAAGCTCTCCTGTGGCCACTATGGACACACAATAAATAGACTCAACTCGAATGGATAATGGATTTTTGCAGGATTTTGGGGAAATATTTTTTTTGTTTTAATTAATAGGTTTAAGCAATTATTGACCACGCTTATTTTTATATTAAAACACCAATCAACCCCTCTAAGGTATTTAGTTCCTAAATGACAAAATCATCTTCACGACATAGTTGTTTATGGACTATACTCCTATCAAATTATAGTAAGACATTTTTTGGATTACTCTTTGGGCTGATGACATGGAATTAAGACACCTTCGCTACTTTATCACTGTTGCTGAAGAACTGAACTTTAGTAAGGCAGCACTCAAACTTTATACAGCGCAACCCTCTCTCAGCCAGCAGATTAAGGATCTGGAAGAAGATGTCGGCGTACAACTGCTGTACCGTACCAAACGCAAGGTCGAGCTGACAGAAGAAGGTGCTGTATTTCTGGAACAGGCCCGTCTGACCCTAGCTCAGGCCGATAAAGCGGTTGCCATGGCGCGTCAGGTGTCGCAGGCCAAGCAGCAGATGCTGCGCATCGGCTTTGTGCCGGTGGCCGAAATGAAGATTTTTCCGTATATTCTGCCCAACCTGCGTGTCCAAAACCCGGATCTGAAAATTGAACTGCTCAGCCTGAACAATACCGAGCAAATGAGATTACTGAAAAAAGGCGATCTAGATCTCACCTTTACCCGTCACAACTTCCATAGCGACGAAATTGAAAGCCAGTTTGTCCTGCGTGAGCCGCTAATCTTTATTTTGCCTAAAGATCATCCACTGGCCAAACATGAACGAATTCCGGTTAAAGAGTTGAATGGCATAGACTTTATTATTCCTGCTGCCGAACAGTCACTGACCCTGCACAATGCGATTTTAGACTTTGCCAAGGCCAACAATCTTGAATTCAACATTGTGCAAAAAGCTGACAATATCCTGTTCAACATCAACTCGATTGGTATGGGCTTAGGTTGCACGATTTTACCGGGCTATATTGCCCCGTTGACCATGAATAATACGGTCATTCGTCCGCTTGACGTTGAACTGCCTTATCTGGATTTATACGTGAGTTACCGCAAAGCTGGAAATTCAATGGCCGTGGACAAGTTCCTGGAGTTACTGACCCACGTGTTCTATCTCAATATCAATCGCGACGAACAAAAATAAATTTCCCCCTTTTTTGACAGCACAGGTTGCGCCATACATACCTGTGCTATTTGCTTTTATTATTTTCTTATTAAAACCCGCTTTGTATTCTGGTTTTTTCATAACGACCAGCTTTTTGGTGCCTCAAAATCAGCCTCAACCTGGGCTACAGATGAGGAACTGCCGCTCAAAAATCATCTGCTTTACAACTTAAGTCTAATGAAAATTTAAGTGTTTTTTCTTCTAAAAAAGCCTCAATCTAGACTTAAAACAGATTAAAAATATCTATCAAACGTAAGCGTCCGCTGAATCCCATACCAATTTTTAATTCGATTTAGGTTTCCAGCAGTGTGGCAGTAACTCTTCAATCTGGGTCACTTTATGTGTCGGCAGCCTTTTCAGCACATCACTTAAATAGGCATACGGATCCAAGCCATTCAGCTTTGCTGACTGGATTAAAGTCATGATATTCGCCGCTCGCTGGCCGCTGCGCAGCGAGCCAGCAAACAGCCAGTTCTTGCGCCCTAAGGCCCAAGGTCGCATTTGATTCTCTACCCAATTATTGCAAATCGGTAGATTGCCATCATCCAAATAGCGGCTTAAAGCTGGCCAACGCTTCAGAGTGTAATTGATGGCCTTGGCGGTGGGAGAACTCGATGGCACCGTCAGATGATGTTGGTTGAGCCATTCATATAGTTGTTGCATCACTGGTTGACTATGCTGTTGTCGGTATTCGCGGCGGTCTTCCGCTGTACCATCGGTCTTTTTCCTGAGCTCTGCTTCTATCGCATACAGTTTCTGAATCAGCACTAATGCCTGTTCAGCGACCTGACTTTTCCCAGTTACATGCAGTTCATGGAATTTACGACGTGCATGGGCCATGCAGCCCACCTCAATGACCTGGCCTGATTTAAAGCGTGCTTTATAACCACTGTAATCATCACAGACTAGATAACCCTGCCAGCCTTTCAAGAACTCTGCAGCATGCTGGCCTGAACGACTATCCTGAAAGTCATAGATCACCGCCTGAACTGGATTGTACTGTGTAGTGGCATAGGCCCAGACATAACCTTTCTTCGGTTTTTTATCATTCTCACCCATCCGCATGATGGTGACCGGTGTTTCATCTGCATGCAGCACCTGCTGTTGTAGTACCACCTCTTTTAAGGCATTGGCCAGAGGCTCCAGTTCTACACCGCAGCGACCTATCCAGTCAGATAACGTTGATCTAGAAAGCTCGATTCCCGCCCGCTGATAGATCAGACGCTGACGGTACAGCGGTAAATGATCGGCATACTTCGATACCAGCACATGGCTGAGCAGTTCAGGTGAAGCAATGCCTTTATCAATCACATAGGCAGGCATCGCTTGCTGAGTCAGGGTGTCACACTGATCACAGACCCATTTGCCACGGACATGCTGTTCCTTGTAGAACTGTGCCGGTCTGAAATGCAGTTTTTCACTGATATCTTCGCCGATACGACGTAACTGGCAGCCACAACTGCATTGGGTTGATGCAGGTTCATGCTCAATACGGATGGTGTGTAGATGATCGGGCAGCAGTCGACGTTTAGGTTTATTTGCTTTGGCTTTGTGTGTCGCTGCATCGGTTTTATCTGCATTCAGCCGTTCCAGTTCCAGATCAACGGCTGCAATATCTTCTTCGACCGCTTCATCCCAAAGATGGATTTGTTTTGCAGTGAGATGTTCGTTTTTACTGCCGAATTTGTGCTGTTTAAATAGTGCGAGTTCATGCTCGTATTTTTGATTGAGAATAGAAAGATGTTGAACTTTAGAATCTAATTGCTGATTGGTGACTTCAAGATGTTGAACTCTGGCATCTAATTGCTGGTTTGATTGTGCTAGAGACTGATGCTGCAGCGCCAACTGCCTGGTGAATTCCAGCAGTTGTTCATGGGTCAGTTGGCTTAAGTCAGGCAGCGTATTCATGACCGCAGTATGCCTGAGGTCATGAGAAGAATGAAATAGAACGTTTGGAGAATAGCAGAATGGAACAGCCTGGTTTAAAGCATCGTCACCACCTGCTGTCGTCCAATGCGCTGCCAGGGCAAACCTTGGATCAGTGCCTGTAACTGTTCCGGGCTGAGGGCCACGCTTTCACCTTGGTGAACTTGAGCCCAGTGAAATTTGCCCTGTTCCAGCCGCCTGGCACACAGCCAGATGCCCAATCCATCATGTACCAGTACTTTCATGCGATGGCCACGTTTATTACAGAACAGGTAAGCACAATGCGGTTTGATGTAGCCAAAGGCTCTCACCACCTGAGCCATGGTCGTATCCATACCTGCACGCATGTCCATGGGCTGAGTAGACAACCAGATTTCATCAATGCGGATCATGTTGCAAGTGCCTTGAGTAATTCTGCCAAGGCAGGTATTTCTGATGTCTGCCATTTTAGCTGAATATCATTATTCGTATGAGGCACGGTGATACACAACGTGATCCTCTCATCAATAGGTTGGCTGATTGCAGCAGTGTAAGGCAAAGCAATAAATGCTGGATTCACATGAGTAGGATCCTGCACGGCACCCTCATGATGGCTGAAGATCCTGATCCAACGACTGACAAGGTTGGCATTAATACTATGTTGCAGTGCGACCGAAGCGATCGAGGTATTAGGATTTTTGCAGGCATTGACAATACTGAGTTTGAATTCTTTGCTGTATGTTCTGCGTTTTTTAGCAACAGGAGGTGTTGCTGAATATATATCCATGTTCATGGATTAAGTCCCCACTTGTTTTTAGGTGGGAACTAAATTAAGGCTTATAGGATCGCTTGGTAAGGCTGTGTTAGCCGGATGCTTACTATCAAACTTGCTACACGAGAAAGGTGACTGCTTTAGCTGTCCCCATAAAATCGTTTAGCCATAAAAAAAGGATGCAAGGCATCCTTTTTTTATATTTTTACTCGGGCTTATTTTACGCCGTGTGCCAGCAGGTAGTTTTTGATAATGGTATTAAACTCTTCTGCTTTTTCCACCTGGGACCAGTGGCCGCACTGGCTGAAAATGTGGGCATCGGCATTTGGCACAATATTCAGAATATCCCAGGTCCGTGATACAGGAATTACCACGTCTTGCGTACCGTGGATCAACAGCACAGGAACTGTGATCTCTTTCATTTTTTCAAAATCAAGTGGGAATTCAAAACGGTCACGGTCACGTGCACCCACCACATCCATCAAACGATTTGATGCATAGTCATTTGCAGCAGACGCAAAACGTACTTTTACCAGTTCATCAGTAATCAGGTCTTTGTTTACGACAAACATCGACAGAGTTTTCTTGATCCCTTCTTCAGTAAGCACCGGATTTGCATGCGCCTTCAATGCAGCAGTTTGTTTCGCACCGCCGGTCCCCATAGAAACAATACCAAGAACACGTTCTGGATAGTCAAGTGCCATCTGGAAAGCCAACCAGCCACCCAGTGAGTTACCGACCAACCAGGTTTTTTCAATACCCAGTGCATCTAAAGTACGCACCGCATGATCAACCCAGGCACGAATACCATAAGCCGTACCAGGCGCTACCACAGTCTGACCATAACCAATGGTATCAATGGCGATACAACGTGCCTGCTCACCAATGGCTGGAAGGTTTAACCACCAGTTTGCCGCCGCAGATACACCAGTACCTGAACCGTGCAGGAACAGAATTGGTGTACCTTCACCAATCTCGTGATAGTGCGTCAACTCACCTTCTGCCGTTTCAATCCATTTGTCTTCTAAACCAAAAAATGGATCTGTTTTGTATTCTGGGATTTGAACAGTGCTCATGTTGATTCCTCTTACAGTTTTTAGCTTGCGTGTCCATCTGATAACAGAGGTCAACGCCAAGTTGACTCATTAACAATGACTTCTTTACACCCTTATCTTAACCGCTGCAGCCGAGTCAACTGATACAAAATTACGATTGTATGCTATAAAAAAAATATAATTTAAATATTTGTTTTACATAAATATTTTATTTTAATTCCTTAGGTTTTCTCAGACTTTAGGGCTTAAAAAGGCGATGCTGTTGCATCGCCGGTTTAAATCTGCTGAATGCTTAGAATTTATAGGTATAGGTGGTCGCCACACGGTATTCCTGCAAATCTGACTTATAATCAAAATCAGCATCGATATACATGGCCTGGACGCCTAAGCCTTTTAATTTGCCCTCTGGCACTGTGTAATTCACAATCAGGTTCAACTCGTCTGAATCCTGATCTTTTTTGGTGCCGTAAGTTGCATCCTTCCCGAGCATATATACGGCGGTGGCATTCAAGCCCTTGGCACCCAGTTCAGAGAAATCATAACCATAGGTTAAACCCAATGATTTTTCATCAGGATTGGTAAAAGTCGCAACTCCCCAGTTGACCAGATAAGGCTGTGGCACCCATCCCCCTAATGTCGGGAATGCTGAATCGCCCAGCATTTGCTGATAGCCCAAACCAACCGTATGCGCACCATGATTAAGTTTAGTGCCTACTGATAAAGCCTGGTTATCAATCTCACCATAGAGTTTGTTACCTGAATCCGAGTTATCGAAGTAACGTACATGGCTGGTCAGTTTGCTTTTTTCACCTAAAGCAGCAGTATGGTTTAAACCCACAAAATGTTGCTGATAGATGTCTTGTACATCTGCGTACCAATAGCTTGCACCCAGTTCCTGAGTAAATTGATGGTCTACTCCTGCAATCCACATTCCGTCAGATGTAGGGCCCTGATCAAAGTGCCCTTTTGTTTGATCCGGTAAAGTTTTCCCAGGTGCAAACAAGGTCAAGTCACGAAACTGGTTGTCATAACGGTTGTTAATGCCGTCAATATAGGCCAGCGTTAACTTGGTATCTTTCAGGTCCTTAGATTCTAACCATGCACCGCTAAACGTGGTAAGTAACTGACGCGATGGATCAAACACTAAGACTGGAGAAACCGGCAATAATTCACCCACTTTCAATTCAGTTTGCGATACTTTGGCTTTTAAGGTGGCACCGACTTTACCAAAATTGTCTTTCGACTCTTTACCATCATGCGGCAAAATAAAGTCTGGATTTCTGTCACGGCCATTCAGCTTAAAGGCATGCTGCACCAACAGGTCTGCACCAACCTGAATACCGCCGCCAATATCGTGATAGCCAGATTTGGCATCCAGCATCACCCCCTGAGACCACGAACCCCAGTTTTTAGCGGAATCGTCTTTAATCTGGCGGTCTAGGTAAAAATTTTTAAATTTGAGCTGGACCTGACTGTCGTCAATAAAATCTGCCTGAGTTGCAGTGGTTCCTAAAGTTGCTGTTGCAGCCAGCATTGCTATCCATAAATTTTGACGACGCATGACTTATTCCCAATAATCAAATAAAGCTAGGGCGCCATCATGCTGAACAATGGCCAGAAACGGAATCCGACCAGAGTATTAAGATTTAAGTCATGCACCCTATTTTTGTTTTTTCCTGACTCACCCTCCGCTCAGGTTAAGAGCTTTAAACAATAAGATATTTTGCTCGATATTCGTGGGGTTTTTTCTAAACCCTTGTTCTGTCATTTATTTTTAACAAAATTTTAGTTTTTTAAATATAAAACAAGAAAATTAAGCGCTTTTAAGTTTAAATCCCCATATTAATTCTTCTAAGCAATTGATTATATTAATATACTTCAGCTATAACCCGATATGCTTTAGCTATAATTTAAATTTAAGCAAGTAACGCTTCTACTTCGCGCTCCTCTTCTTAAAATACAAAACGCCCGATGACCTACATCGGACGTTGATCTGAAAATAACTGCGCAGCGGTTTAAAGGCTAGACAGTTAAAAACACATTAAGCTTCGGCTTCTTTGGCTTTGGACATGGTCAATGCCAGATCTTCAATCATGTCTTCCTGACCACCGACTGTGCCACGGCGGCCCAGTTCCAGCAGAATTTCGCGTGCAGATACGCCATATTTGGCTTCTGCACGTTTCGCAAACAATAGGAATGATGAGTAAACGCCTGCATAGCCCAGTGTTGCCGCATCGCGGTCTGCACGGATCGGGTTGTGCATCATTGGAATTACTAGGTCTTCTGCCACGTCTTGTACTTTAAACAGGTCAACCCCGGTGTCCATCCCCATACGGTTGGCAACGGCAATGAACAGTTCAAGAGGTGTATTTCCTGCACCTGCGCCCAAACCGGCAGAGGCCAAATCGACACGCACTGCACCGGCATCCACCGCAGCAACCGTGTTTGCCACGCCCATGCCTAAGTTGTGATGACCGTGGAAACCTAGTTCAATACTTGGATCAAGCGCATCACGCAAGCATGCAACGCGATCGGTTACATCATGAGGAAGCATATAACCTGCAGAATCCGTTACATAGATACAGTTTGCACCATACGACACCATCTTCTTCGCTTCTTCAAGCAGTTGAGCCGGAGTTGCCATATGGGCCAGCATCAGGAAGCCTACAGTATCCATCTCCAGCTTACGCGCAGCCGTGATGTGCTGTTCAGAACAATCCGCTTCCGTACAGTGCGTTGCCACACGGATGGTTGATACACCAATCTCATGGGCCATTTTTAGATGGTCAACTGTTCCGATACCCGGCAAAAGCAATGCAGATACTTTGGCATTCTTCATGCGTGGCACTACAGCAGACAGGTATTCTTCATCTGTTGCCGCAGCAAAACCATAGTTTACTGATGAGCCACCCAGCCCGTCACCATGTGTCACCTCGATTAACGGTACGCCCGCCTCATCAAGTGCAGTTGAAATCGCAATCATCTGCTCGACAGTGGTTTGATGGCGCTGTGGATGCATACCATCACGCAAAGTCATATCATGAACAATAATCTTAGACATGTGGTTGCTCCTTAAGCCTGTTCTTTTGCAAATACGTGTTCAGCAAACATTTCTGCAGTACGTGCAGCCGCCGCAGTCATGATGTCCAGGTTACCCGCATATTTTGGCAAGAAGTCACCCAGACCTTCGACTTCCATGAAGATCGACACACGGTTGCCATCAAACACAGGACCATTGACCAGCTTGTAGCCCGGTACATATTTTTGGACTTCTTTGATCATGGCATGCACTGATTCAGTGATTGCCGCCTGATCCGGCTCACCTTCAACCAAGCAATGTACGGTATCGCGCATCATTAAAGGTGGTTCAGCCGGGTTAATGATGATGATCGCCTTGCCTTGTTTTGCACCACCGACTTTTTCGATTGCACCGGCAGTGGTACGGGTAAATTCGTCAATATTCTTACGTGTACCCGGACCCACCGACTTGGTGGATACGGTTGCAATGATCTCACCATATTCAACCGGTTGAACACGGGAAACCGCAGCGACCATCGGAATGGTCGCCTGACCACCACACGTTACCATGTTTACGTTCGGCACTTCGCCAGCAGCCAATAACGCTTCTAAGTTTACAGGCGGCACACAGAACGGACCAATCGCTGCAGGTGTCAAATCAATCATCAATACGCCCAGCTCATTCAGCTTGCGGCTGTTTTCTGCGTGAACGTATGCAGAAGTCGCATCAAAGGCAATTTTGATGTCATCTTCCAGAACATGCGGCAGCAGACCGTTTACCCCTTCAGCCGTGGTTTTTAAACCCATTTTCGCTGCACGTGCCAGACCTTCAGACGTTGGGTCAATGCCCACCATCCACACTGGCTCCAACCATTCGCTACGCTGTAATTTATAAAGCAAGTCCGTACCAATGTTGCCGGGACCGATCATTGCACATTTAATCTTTTTCATGAATGTACTCTCAAAATTCCATTATTCAGCAGCAAAAGCAGCTGTTACTGAACCAAAGCCTTCAATCTCAACCTTGAACTCATCGCCTGGCTGAGCAACCACCATTGGGCCTAAAGCACCGGTCAGAATGATGTCACCTTTAAGCAATGGGCGACCACGGCGTACCATCTCATCTGCAAGCCAGACCGCTGCATTTAAAGGATTGGCCAAACATGCTTTACCCACCCCTTGTGAGACCACTTCAGCACCGCGAGTCATGACCATCTTGCAGTTCACCAGGTCAAGGTTGTCGAGCTTCACCGGACGTGAACCCAAAACGAATGCAGCCGAAGAGGCATTATCTGCCACGGTATCAATCAGGCTGATTTTCCAGTTCTCGATACGGCTATCGACCACTTCAACTGCAGGAAGTGCATAATCAGTTGCACTGATAATGTCTGCATAGGTGTGTTTTTCTTTGGTTAAATCTTCTTTGATCACCAATGCAATTTCCGCTTCAACTTTAGGCTGAATCAACAGACCGGCAGGAATTGCTTCACCATCGCCATAGGCCATGTCTGCAAACAACATGCCAAAGTCAGGCTGATCTACGCCGAGTTGTGTCTGAACCACTTTAGATGTCAGCCCGATTTTACGACCCACCAGACGGCGGCCTTCAGACAACGCACGCGCTGTATTGACTTCTTGAACGGCATAGGCAATATCCACGTCCGCACTTTCACCACCAAGTTCAGGGCGAATCGGTGCGATCGCAGTTTGTGATAATTCAGCGCGACGAAGGGCGTGTGCAACTGATTCAACAACAGCAGAATTCGACATCAGTGTTTCCTTAAACTGCAAAAATGAAGTTTATGCCTACATCCAGAAGAAGTCGTTCAGCAAGCTGGAAACGACCTGACAATGAGCTGGGATTGGCCGTCCTGAATAAGACATAAACATATACAATCTAAGAATCTGAAAATTAAGAGATGAATGCCAATAGTTATTTTATTTTTCGCTATAGCTATTAACTATTAATAAATCCAATATTATTTTAAATAAAACAGCGACTTAAGTTATGAATTCGACTAAATCCACAGCAAATTCATCAACATTGCTCTACGCTTAAATTGATCAAGTTTGCAGCTTTAGACTAAAAGATAAGAACATATCCGGCAGTTGAGTGCATTTACAGGCACTCTTTTCAAACCGAGTGCCTGCAAGTTTACCGATCTCAAGATAAGCGATTAAATCGCTTCTTTCCATTGAACTTTAGCCAATAAAAAGCTATTCAGGCTGCGAATATCATGCACGATGGTCAAGGGATTAAACTGTGCCAGCGTTTCAGGCGTATGCACGCCATAACTCACCCCCACACTCGGCATCGCAATCTTCTGTGCCATCTCCAGGTCATAGGAGGTATCTCCCACCATAATCGCCTCATGCGACGCCACACCAGTTTCAGACAGAATCTCAGCCAGCATCAGCGGATCAGGTTTGGAGCGGGTTTCACTGGCCGCGCGGGTAACTGCAAACAGCTCGACACTCTCGGTTTGCTTTAGGACCCGATCCAGCCCTTTACGGCTTTTTCCGGTCGCGACCGCCAGTTTTACGCCCTGCTCTGCCAGCTCTTGTAACATCTCCGCCACACCAGCGAACCAGCAATCTTCAGTAGAGTTCGCCACATAATGTTCAGAATAAGCCTGTAAAATATCGCTATGTAATTCTGGCACTGTCGGAAACAGACGCTGGGCAACTTCAGGCAAACCCAGACCGATAATACTTTTGGCATCGGCATCGGTCAGCGGCTGATTAAATTGCTGGGCTGCAAACTGGAGACTTGCCACAATCTGACCGACTGAATCGAATAAGGTGCCATCCCAATCAAAAATAACCAGTTTTACAGGTGAGTTCATATAAGGTCCTAATATTTGATTCAGTATCTTTAAGCCCTCTCCTTCTAGGAGAGGGTTTGGGAGAGGTTAGTTAAATTTAATTCACTACCACAATTAATGTCAGTGAGCAGCTGTTTTCGTATAGGTATTATCTACTTTTCAAGGATGAAAAGTAGCAAAAATCCTTTGTTACTCTGATGGCACGTCCTTGTACCACAGAGTAACGGCGACATCCATGTCGCCCTTCATTGATTTAGAAATTGTCTTGAATCATCTCTACCTTTAATAAAGAAGGGAATTTTCCTCACTCAAATAAAGCAAAATCAGGAAGACTCATTAAAAAGCTAAAGATTACTCTTCATCTTCGGCAAGTGTGACCAGCTTATCCGCCTTCTGCACTCTGAGCTGCGCCACCAGACTTTGCATATCTTCAGGCAAGGGCGCCTCAATTGTCGGATAGCCTGGAATATCCAGACGCATGGCATGCAAGCACAAACGGCGTGGTTTAGGTCCTCTATATTCGGTTTCGTGACCATATTTTTCATCCCCCACCAAAGGATGACCAATACTAAAACCATGCACACGGATCTGGTGGGTACGCCCCGACAGCGGAGAGGCATAGACCAATGTGGCATGCATAAAGCGCTCTTGCACATTCCACTGGGTTTTGGACTCTTTGCCTTCTTTAGACACCCGCACGCGACGTTCGCCATTTGGCAGCTCATAACGATACAAAGGGGCATCAATCAACTGCTTGTCCAGACTCACCTGGCCTTTGACCACCGCAGCATAGGTCTTGTGAATTTTATGTTCTCGCAGCAGGTCTTGCAGGGTTTTTAAAGTGCTCCGTTTTTTAGAAATCATCACCAAGCCGGAAGTGTCACGGTCAATACGATGAATCAGCTCCAGATATTTTTTCCCGGTTGCAGCACGTAACCCCTCTATCAGGCCATAGGCCACACCACTACCGCCATGTACGGCAATACCGGAAGGCTTGTTCACCACCATTAAGCCTTCATCTTCATAAATCACACGGGCCAACAGACCTTGAGCGACCTTGTCGGAGACGGGCGCTGCAGTTTCATCTTTCTGCTCATAACGGATCGGTGCTACACGAATTTGATCCCCAATCGAAAGTTTGGTTTCTGCCTTAATCCGTTTTTTATTCACACGAACCTGGCCTTCCCGAATCAAGCGATAGATACGGCTTTTGGGCACGCCTTTCAGACGACTAAACAGGAAATTATCGATTCGCTGACCATCCTGGTGCTCATCCACTTCAAACCAAGTGACACTTTGCCATTGTTGCGTAGAATTCATACAGTTACTGTGACCTGAAATTGACTTAAATTGAATAAAAAATGATCATTTAGATTATGCTTTACACAAGAAACATAAGCTTAGCCCATAGGCAGATGATGCAAGGTTTGATATAGTCAGCGCACGGAAACCATCGTTTGTGAATAAAAATTGAAGCATTTCAGATTTTTTTCTGAATTTGATTATTCAATTAAAGACTCACATGATACGGGAAGGTCCCCAAAGAATTATGCCGACGCCGAAGGCTTATTATATCGGCAAACAAAGCAAACTGTTGCGTTTAATTGTACCTCAGGTACATAAATCAGTTTGTCTGAAAAAATATGTCGCCAACCTAGTTGGTTTTTAAACGTAAACTGATACACATCAGATTAGTCGCACCCTGGAAACGACTTCAGGCTACAGTGTTTGATGCATTGGATCTGCACCGTTTGTAAAGATACGATGATAATTCCGTATCAAGACCCCCTATCTACAGAGAAGGGTTGATCTTCGAACAACGTGACAGTGAAAGTTACTCACATCCAATGCACCGCTCGTCCGCCAGTGAAGCGTTCAGGTGACTTTAATCATTTAAAGATTGAAGCCGTATTGTCATCCTCAATACGTGAATCAAAGCCGAAGCTGATCTATACAGGTAGCAGCCGGTAAAAAAAGACTCAGACCACAATGTCTTTACATTTAGTATCTGGGCCGTTGATCCGTGATGTGTGATGTTCGCTACGTGTCTAGCGATTTTTTGCTGTGTATCACTATAAGGTGTTACACCCATGAAACGTATGTTGATTAATGCAACACATGCCGAGGAAATTCGCGTTGCACTTGTCACTGGTCAGCGTCTTTACGATTTCGACTTAGAAAACCGTACCCGTGAACAAAAAAAATCTAATATCTATAAAGGTCACGTGACTCGCGTTGAACCTTCTTTAGAAGCTGTATTCGTTGAATACGGTGCAGGTCGCCAAGGCTTCCTGTCGATGCGTGAAATCGCCAATTCTTATTACAAAGCCGATCCTCGCCAAACGTCAAACATCCGCGAACTGATCACTGAAGGCACCGAACTTCTGGTTCAGGTGGAAAAAGAAGAACGTGGCAATAAAGGCGCTGCCCTTTCTACGTTTATTTCACTGGCGGGTCGTTATCTGGTGCTGATGCCAAATAACCCGAAAGGTGGCGGTATCAGCCGTCAGATTTCAGGTGCAGTACGTGAAGAACTCAAAGAAATGCTGGCTTCCCTGAACGTGCCGCGTGGTATGAGCGTGATTGTTCGTACTGCCGGTATTGGCCGTTCTCAGGAAGAGTTACAACTTGATCTGCAACACTTGATGGATCTTTGGGCTCAAATCCAGAGCACAGCCAATTCTGGTCCATCCCCAATGCTGGTGCACCAAGAAGCTGGTGTCGTAACCCGTGCCATTCGTGACTATTTACGTGATGATGTTGCTGAAATCCTGATTGACTCAGAGCAGGCCTATAACGAAGCTTATAATTTTGTAAAAGCCGTCATGCCGCGTCAAATTGACAAGCTGAAAACCTATACCTTAAATGAGCCTTTATTTGCCCATTTCGGTGTTGAAAGCCAAATTCAGACCGCTTATGAGCGTGAAGTCAAACTTCCGTCTGGTGGTTCAATCGTGATTGACCAGACTGAAGCCCTGGTGTCAATTGACATCAACTCGGCAAAGTCGACCCGTGGTCAGGACGTTGAAGACACCGCACTCAACACCAACTTGGAAGCCGCTGAAGAAATCGCACGTCAATTACGTTTACGTGATATTGGCGGCTTAGTCGTGATCGACTTTATCGACATGACCAAAGACCGCAACCAGCGTATGGTCGAAGCCAAACTGCGCGAAGCGACCCAAAGTGACCGCGCACGTATCCAGTTCGGTCAATTATCCCGTTTCGGCCTGATGGAAATGAGCCGTCAGCGTTTGCGTCCGTCTTTGGAAGAAGCGACTGGCTATGTTTGCCCTCGCTGTCATGGCACCGGTATGGTACGTGATTTACGCTCACTTTCCCTGTCAATCATGCGTAAAGTCGAAGAAATTGCCCTACGTGAACGTCATGGTGAAGTACAGGTTGAAGTTCCGGTTGAAATCGCGGCTTTCATGCTGAATGAAAAGCGTCACAGCCTAGTTTATCTGGAACAAACCTCCAATGTACGGGTGACTGTGCTGCCGCACCCCCACCTGGAAACTCCGCATTATGAAATCACGTATAATGCTGAAGGCTTTGCGCCGACCAGCTATGAGCGTACGGAAGCCACTCGTTCAAGTGAGAAAGAGTTAGGTTATGAGTCTTCTGAATGGCATCTAGAAGAAGAACAGCATGCGCAACATGCTGCACCAGCGCCTGCACAGCCACAACAAAACAACGGCCGCAATCACAATAAACGTCGTAATCAGCAAAACCAGCCGGCTCAACCGCAAGTTGCACAGCAGGCCCCTGTTCAGGCAGCAGCTCCTGTAGCATCAAGCAGCCCATGTGCATGGTTAGAAAACCTGTTTGTACAAAAACAGGCAGCCACTGTAGATCAGTCCCGTACAGCAAATAATGCTGCTGCCGCGATTGAGCAAATGGTAAATGGCGGTGCGGTTAGCCGTGGTCAGTTTGGCCGGGTCAATGCAGCAGCTCCGGCGCAACCAGTAGCCAGCGTGGCACCAGCAACATCAAGTAATGTGTATCTTGCGCCCTCTACCGTGGCACACAAGCAAGAGCCTGAGCAGACTGAAAAACTGGTAGAGCGTGAAGAAAAATCACAGCGTCCGCATAAAAAGCAGCGCCCTAGCCGTCATAAAGACACACGTGAACACACTCAGTCTGAAAATTCTACTGTATCGACATCTCACGCCAACACCTCTCATCAGGTGGTGGAAGAAGTAGTGCAGGTATCACGTCAAGAGCAACGTCAAGAAGCACGTGAACATAAACGTCATTCTCGCCGTCAGCATCATAACGACACTGCACAGAGCCATGATGCTCAGAACAATGAGCAGCAACAGAATGTGCCACGTCGTGACCGCCGCAACCAGCAACGTCCGGAACGCCCGAATCGTCACCGCGATCCAAGCGTGCTGAATGAAGAACCAGCAGTGGAAACACCGGTAGTGCCTGAAGCAGCAGCTATCAACCAGAAACAGCCTCAGGTTGAGATGATAGATGCACCGCGTCAGGACATTATGCCGACAGCTATGGTGGTGAATATTGACCAGGCAAGCAGTGAAATTGTCGCATTAAACGGCACAGCAGCACCGGTTGCAACACCAGCTCCTGAAGTGACTGCGCCAGCTGATGCACCTGTAGAGGCTCCACCGGCTAAAGAGTTCTTGGCTGAGGTGAAGACAACTGAAGCAGAAGAACCACAAGTCAAGGCTGAAGCTCAGTCGACCAAGCCACGTGCCAGCAATGATCCGCGTCAGCGCCGTCGTCAACAGCGTGAAGGTCGATCTCACCAGGCCAAAACACCACAATTGACTGCGTCGCAAATTCCGACTCTGGGTCAGTTTACAGTGGGCAGCCTGATTCGCCATGTATATGGTGAAGACTGTTCTGTGCTGATTGAACAGTTTGGTCTATTACCCACCTTTAACCGTGCCTTGCTGAAGTTTACGCAGGAATATAATGCGACTGTAGCCAAAGCAGCAGCGCCTGAGCCTGAGAAAAAGCCTGTCACCCGGGATGTAGAAGTTGCCAAGGCACAGCCTGAAGCAGAGCCTGCACCAGTTCTGGATTTAACACCGCCAGCGCCTACGCCAACCGCGCGTGTAGCCAATGACCCGCGAGAGCGCCGTCGTTTAGCTAAACTTGCAGCAGAGCAAGCCTTACAGCAGGCGAAGCAGCAAGCTCAGGCCGGGTCGGCAAAAAAACTGGCTGATGCATCTGTTGAAGAGGCTGAGGCAGTAAAAGCAGAGCAAGCTGAAGTGACCAGCGCTGAGACAGTTCAGGCCGATGTGGCGAAAGCGCCAACAAGTGCGACTGTAACTGCTGAAGTCCCGGAAAACACAGCAGTCGAGTCAGTGCCCGAAGAAGCCGTAACAGCTGAAGAAGTGACGGACACGCCAGCAGCTGCAGAAGTGGCCGAAGTCAGCGAAGCTCGTGAAGAAAAGCCTCAAGCTGAACAGAAAGCGCCTATCACTGAAACTGCGGATTCACCTGCCGCAGATCAAACAGCGACTGAAGCAGCAGAGGCGGAGAAAGCCGACAAGCAGGCTGCTCGTCCACGCCGTCCACGTGGCCGTCCACCTAAAAAAGCAAATCCTGCAACGGAGTCATAATTCGCCCAATTGTAGGAAGATAAAAAAACCTAGTCATTTCGGTGACTAGGTTTTTTTTGCTAAATTTAGTCAGAATAGGTTGATTGCACTAGACTTTAAACGTTAAAAGATAATAGTTAAGCGTTTATTGCATATAAATCACATGTAGTGGATACGAAAAATAAATAGGAAGATCATGAGCCAGATGAACCAACCCGATCTGATTGGTATTGCAGATGTCGCAGCCAAAATTCCAGCTTTTTTAAATAAAATACCAAACCTGCTGCATGGACTAAAACAGGCTTATTTACGTACTCCCAATACCCCAACCGGTCTAGGTATGGCTTTTGAGAAAGCGGTCCTGCGTAATCCGGACGGAAACGCCTTACTGTTTGAAGAACAGCGTTATAGCTATGCGCATTTAAATGCCTGGGCCAATCAGATTGCTCATTTCTATCTTTCCTTAGGCGCACAAAAAGGTGATGTGGTGGCGGTCATGATCGAAAACCGCCCCGAACTCATCGCGACAGTTATTGGTCTGGCAAAAATTGGCGTGACCATTGCCCTGCTCAATACCTCACAGGTTGGCAAAGTCCTTGCGCATAGCATCAACCTGGTCAAGCCGTTTGCTGTGATCGCCGGGGAAGAGTGCCGTGTCGCACTTGATGAAATCCGGCATGAGCTGGCTATTGCTGCGGGTCACTTCCACTGGTTTGCAGACCAAGATACACAAACAGATGCTGGACAGGCACCCGAAGGCTTTGTCAATCTAGCAGAAAAAATCGACCTGTTCCCGAAATTCAACCCGTCTACCACCGGCTCAGTGCAGGGCAAAGACGGCCTGTTCTATATTTATACTTCGGGAACCACCGGCTTGCCAAAAGCTGTCATCTTTAGCAATGGACGCTGGACACTGGCCTATGGCACCTATGGTCATGTACTGAACCTGAATCAAGAGGATGTGATGTATTGCACCCTGCCACTTTATCATGCCACGGGGATGGTCGTGTGCTGGTGTGGCGTGATTGCAGGAAGCAGCGCACTGGCCATTCGGCGTAAATTCTCGACTTCCTCATTTTGGAAAGATGTCAAAAAATTCGATGCATCCGCAATTGGGTATGTCGGCGAATTATGCCGTTATCTGATGGATGCACCGCCTTCGGAGCAGGAACACGGCCACCGCGTCACCAAAATGATTGGCAACGGCATGCGCCCGAATATCTGGGACAAGTTCAAGGCACGTTTTGGGATTAAAGAAGTTCTCGAGCTATATGCCTCCAGCGAAGGCAATGTCGGCTTTAGTAATGTGTTTAATTTTGACAATACGGTCGGCTTTTCGCCCACGCCCTATGCAATTATCGAATTTGATAAAGAGAGAAATGAACCAGTCCGTGATACCAAGGGTCACTGCAAACGGGTAAAAAAAGGTGAAACTGGCCTGTTAATTGGCAAGATTACCCGTCGTTCGCCTTTTGATGGCTATACCGATCCGGAAAAAAACAAGTCCGTGATTATGACCGACGTTTTCACTAAGGGAGATGCCTATTTCAATACCGGTGATCTGGTGCGTGATATCGGCTTTCGGCATGCCCAGTTTGTAGACCGTCTCGGTGACACTTTCCGCTGGAAAGGCGAAAATGTCTCGACTACTGAAGTTGAAAACATGCTGACCGAATATGACAAGATCGTTGAAGCAGTGGTCTATGGCGTAGAAATTCCCAATACCAATGGCCGTGCCGGCATGGCGGCCATTACCCTGCAGCCAGGCAGTGAACTGAACGAACAGGACCTGAAACAGATGGTGAGTACCTTTAAGCAATGCTTGCCTGCTTATGCAATTCCGGTGTTCTTGCGTATCCAGCAGCAAGTGGAAACTACGGGTACCTTTAAATACCAGAAAAACCAGCTTAAAGAACAGGCGTTTGATCCTCAAAAAACCGATGAACGCTTGCTGGTTTTGCTTCCAAATGCGACAGAATATTGCGAATTGACCCAGGAAATATTCAACAATATTCAAGCCTATCAATACCGTTTTTAGTTTCAAAGCGTATTTTTTAAAGAGATTGAGTGAATTTGTTGCATTTATAAACAAACATCCACAAGTTTGCTAATTTTTACTTGCGCTCAGTTGATAACTTGCTACAATACGCTCCATCAAAACGAAGTGGTGTTGAGGAAATCTCTTTTTCTTGCACTGCACATTCAGACCAAGTTTGAGTGTTGGTTCAGGGTCGTTAGCTCAGTCGGTAGAGCAGCGGACTTTTAATCCGTTGGTCCCGCGTTCGAATCGCGGACGACCCACCATTTATTTTGATGTACCTAGAGATGGGTCGTTAGCTCAGTCGGTAGAGCAGCGGACTTTTAATCCGTTGGTCCCGCGTTCGAATCGCGGACGACCCACCATCTTTTAAAGGCTTCTGATACGAAGCTCTTTTCGCTTTTAAAGCAATATCTTGAATGGGTCGTTAGCTCAGTCGGTAGAGCAGCGGACTTTTAATCCGTTGGTCCCGCGTTCGAATCGCGGACGACCCACCATTCTCCCCCCTCAGAATAATTTTCTATTGATCAACCGATCATTACTATTTAGATCATAACGCCTATCTTGTTAATTTTTATAAGTATATTCTAAGTTCGAACAAGCCAATCCGCTTTTACCCTTCGATGCCCATGACCTTATTCAAGGTCTGATCGCTTATTGCGGCGGGAAATTATCTTTTTTGCTCAACACATAAGCTTTAGAGGGTGCCGGATAGCCACGCTCAAATAATTCCTGATTGATGGTTTCTTTTTCACTGTGAATTTTTTCCAGATTCATCACCAGCTGATTGCTATTTTTAATAATGTAATAAAAGCTGGCACCTTCTTTACGCTGGATAATCAGCTCGGTACGTTCCGGATTCACGATCCAGCGATCTTTACGATAGGTGATATTGCCATCATCGGAGTTCTTTGAATTATCAATAAAAATTTTACCATGCTGCACAATACTGCGATGCACTGTACCATCTGCCAATAAAGTCAGAATAAATTCAGCTGTTCCCTCGAGACAGGGTACAAAACGGCCATCACACTGAATTTTAGCGCAATAGCGTCCTACAAAATCCTGAGCATATTCAGGTACAGGCTGAGACTCCCCGGCTGTTTCGGCCCGAAAATTGGTCTGGGAGGCGATCTGGGTCAAGGACTTGGCGACCACCGGCTCTGTAGGCACGGTATTGGCCGCCGTTATGCTGATCCCACTGGCCTGTTCCGATCTGCCAATTTCCTGCATAGGCTGAACCTGATGACGATCACAGGCCAACAACCCCGCTATACCAGCGAATACCAGACCCAGCCGACTCAAAGTATTGAATGCATAAACTGACACAATTGATTTCATCTTTTCACGCACCGCAATAGGGCTATATATGCCATAGGGCTTATAAGAGTTGTATAAATTTTTGACATAAATCAATGAATTTTTCATTATGTTAGAGGCTGGAGCCTAAATAATTAATCTTTATTAACATTACTTAACGAATTAATCGGGAGGATACGCTTTAAAATTTGCAAAAAAGCTCCATCTTTTAATTCATGAATCATTTTGTAAAGATTCAAGCTTATTTTTTTTCAGGAGATATGTATGACCAATGTTGGTTTATATCGCTCAAACCGCTCCAATATGATTGCAGGTGTCATGGGCGGTATTGCTGAACGTTTTGGTTGGAACGTCACCCTATTACGTCTTATTTTTGTTTTGCTCTCGGTGATGAGCGCAGCCTTTCCGGGTATTTTGGTGTATCTGGTCTTATGGCTGGTGATTCCAAAAAAGAACCTGATGCTGGAAGAATAACCCTTATTTTCCTTTAACTTTTCACCCAGATTGAATGTGGTGAACTTTTATACCGCAATAATTCCCCCAAATTATTGCGGTTTTTTTATTGATTTTTCTTTCTATTTTTTAAAGCCGATCTCAAGCTGGCTATTTACCCTACCGCAGATTCGCTATAACTTAGTCATGTATTTCTAGAAATGGATATTCAATGACGCAGGCAGAATGGATCATCTTATGTCTTTGTGCATTTGCCGCGCTGTTACACGGATTAAGTGGCTTTGGCTTTCCAATGATGAGTACGGCGTTACTCTCGACGCAATACTCCTTAAGTCTGGCCATCGCTCTGGTCATTCTGCCCTGCCTGCTGCTTAACCTGATCTTACTCAAAGCCGATCCTTCCCGGGGGATGCTCGCAAGCATCACTTATCATTTTAAAAAATACTGGCCACTGATTCTGAGCAGCCTGTTGGGCAGCCTGCTCGGTGTAAAATTACTGCTTTGGCTGAATGAGGGCTATCTTAAATTATTACTCGGCGCAGTGATCCTGTTTTATGTGCTGGACCAGCTGCGCCACCAGCCTTTTCAGGCCAGCCCCACTGTATGCAGCATGCTCGGGTTCGGTCTGCTGGCAGGGACAATTGGTGGAGCCACCAATGCCATGGCCCCTTTTTTAATGATGTATCTGCTGAGCTGCAAGATTTCTACCACTGAAGTCGTGATGGTCAGCAACCTGAATTTTATTGTCAGTAAACTGGTGCAGCTCTGTGTGCTCTTCCCTCTTCTGCTACAGCTCAATCCCCAACAGCAGTATATTTTAGTCTGGATCACAATATTTGCGCTGGCCGGCGTCTGGATAGGTGGAAAGATTCGCCATCGGCTATCACTACAACATTTTAGATCTCTGGTCTTAGGACTGCTGCTGATCTTTGGCCTGCATGCACTCTGGCAAAGTACTGCACTATTACAACATTCTGCGCTACTCATTAAGTAGTATATTTTTCAGGACAATATCCATTACATTAGATCGATAATAACCAGGACAAATTCTTTCAAATAAAATATGGAGTAAGGAGATTGTATGAGTGTTAATTTAACCACCCCGACCAATGTCATGCCCAAAGGAAGCCGTAAGGGTTGGATTCTGATTATTCTTTCCACCCTGATTGCCTATGGTCTGTATAACATTTTGCCCTATGATGAAAATGCCAATAAGGGCTTAGCCCTATTAATCTTTATTGGTATTTTATGGCTGACCGAAGCCTTACATATTACGATTACTGCACTACTGGTTCCCGTGCTGGCGGTACTGCTGGGCATGCCCATGGCCTCGGGTGAGGAACTGGTTCCCATCACAACTCAGGCAGCATTGGCCACGTTTGCTGATCCGGTAATTTTCCTGTTCTTCGGCGGTTTTGCTTTGGCAACGGCGCTGCATATCCAGAAACTCGACAAGAAAATTGCTATGTGGATTATTTCACTCTCCGGTGGGCATCTTGGCGTCTCGGTGCTCGCAATTTTTATCGTTACCGCCTTGCTTTCCATGTGGATTTCCAATACTGCCACAGCAGCAATGATGTTACCGCTGGCACTGGGCTTACTTGCACATCTGGATGTGCAGCATGAACGCAAAACCTTTGTTTTTATTCTGCTCGGGATTGCCTATTCCGCCAGTATCGGCGGTCTTGGCACCATGGTTGGCTCACCGCCCAATGCGATTGCGGCCAAGGCGCTCGACTATGATTTTGCCGACTGGATGAAAATCGGTTTACCGATGATGCTGATTATCCTACCTGCCATGCTGGTCAGTCTGTATCTGGTGCTGCGTCCCAAACTGAATCATAAGGTCCAGTTTATCACTGAAGATATTCCCTGGACCGGCACCCGTATCGCCACCATGATTCTGTTCCTATGTACTGCAACCGCCTGGATTTTCAGCAAGAAGCTGACGGAAAATTTCGGGATCAGCCAGCCCGATACCTGGATTGCCATTTTAGCAGCTTGTATGGTGGTCATTCTGGGCACCGCGACATGGAAACAGATTTCAGAGAATACCGACTGGGGCGTGCTCTATCTGTTCGGTGGTGGCCTAACATTAAGTGCCGTTCTGAAAGATTCAGGCAGTTCACTGGTGCTGGGTCAGACTCTGGCCAATGCCTTTGGGGATGCCTCTCCACTACTGATTATTTTCGTGGTAGCAACCTTCATTATTTTCCTGACCGAATTTACCAGTAATACAGCCTCTGCCGCACTTCTGGTTCCGGTCTTTGCCGCCATTGCTGCCCAAATGGGTATGCCTAAAGAAATTCTGGTGATTGTAATTGGTATCGGTGCTTCCTGTGCCTTCATGCTACCTGTAGCCACCCCGCCAAATGCGATTGTGTTTGGTACCGGTCATATCCAGCAAAGTGAAATGATGAAAGTAGGCTTTGTCCTGAACATCATGTGTATTTTCCTGATTTCCCTATTTATTTACTGGTTCTTTATTTAATCTATCTTTTCAAATACAGACCAAAGCACACTCCGGTGTGCTTTTTTATGGGAATCTCCAAATTGTTCTAGTCTGCAAAAAGATAAGCCCTGTTTTTTTCTACACCTCAAATTCTATAAAACTGGCTGATAAGCAGACTCAATAAAATACAGGCCTCATCCCTGCTATAGGCAATTGAGTGTCTAAGCTTTCATTTTAAAATGGTTCAGTTCCTGATTTAAGGCGGCAATAATATCGGCCCGGCTAATAATCCCCACCAGCTGCTGCTCACTCACCACTGGAATATAATTAAAAGAACGTTCAACAAAATAAGGCACCAGATCCTGAATCAGTTGCAAGGGCTGCACTGTCACCACCTTACGGGTCATAATGTTTTTGACCGGATGTTCCCAGCTGCTGCGAAGATCACCAGCGTGCTTCAACCATTCCACCACCTCATACATCGCCAGGGTTCCGACCAGTTTTTCATTGGCATTGACCACTGGCAGGCTCATCAGGTTCATCTGCTTAAACTTGTCCAGAGCATGCTGAATATTATCTGTTTCATGTAATGTGACCACATCCTTGGTCATAATATCCTGACAGCTGAACTGGGTAACTGCACGCGCATTGGCCAGGTCTTGTGCCTCTAAAATAATCTTTTGCAAATCATATTCACTAATGTCCAGCAGCTCGGTCTGATGGTCCAGCACGTCCTGAATATCTTGCGGCCGAATTGTCACTTTCTGGGTCGGTGTTGGGTCTTTGGAGCGAGTATTCAGCTGGGCCTGTTGCTGTGGATAACGCTTGCCAATCATCCGGTTAAAAATAATTGCAATCACCATCAACAAGACCGAATTGAGCAGTACCGGATAAAAAACAAAGGCATAGCCCAATTCATGTACCGCACTACCGCCCAGTACTGCTGTAATAGCCACCGCACCACTGGGTGGATGCAGGGAATCCGTGGTCATCATCAGGATAATTGCTAGAGCCACTGCCAGACTAAAGGCTTCGGTCGGATTGGCAATATACAAGGCACAGGTCACACCAATCACCGCAGCAATGGTATTTCCCACCATAATGTTCCAGGGCTGTGCCAGGGGACTGGCTGGAACAGCAAAAAGTAGGACCGAAGACGCACCCATCGGCGCAATATACCAAGCCTCAAAGTCTCCCAGTATCCAGTAACTCAGCAGGGAGGATACTCCAAGACCCAGCAATGCACCGATTCCACATAACAAACGATCTTTAAAAGGAAGAACTTTAAAATTGGGTTTTAAGGTATTAAGCCATTCGAGATTTGAGTGAAACACGCTTTGCCTGGTCTGATTTTTTTACAAATTTTGCGTATTATAAAACCAAGTGTTATTGAAGATGTATTCATTTTATATCTTTTCTAAATTGATTTTTTTACTGATACCACAATGCTTAAAATAAAACAAATAAATATCAAATACTTAAAATCATATCAAATAGAATCAGTGCTAAAAAGTCTCATCATTCTTTTCTATTCCACTCAGCAACTATTATCTCAAGCTGAACTGATCCATCTTTTAGCTCAAGTAAAAGACCTCACTATCTGCCTGCCTGTTCCGGATCTCACTGAAAAAATTATGCGTTTTTGTCAGATGAAGGCTGAAGAACAGCTACTCGTCATAGTGGAATGGAGGACAAGTTCAAAGAGTCAATCACAATCACTCATGTAGAATTACAGAATTTTCATCGTCTTGTACTGAGATTTGCACAGAGATTTAGCTTAATGTATGAACCAAAAGTTACTATCGAGCTAGAACCTTTTGATGATAAAACGCTATTGGATTTTACCTGGATGTTTAGCGATTTGGCTAAAAAACCATCCCAACTGTGCATTTGAAATCAGGTAGCGCATAAACGATTTAAAAACAGGGATCAGAGCTTAAACCTTTGCCACACTCCGGCAAAGTCCTTATAATTGAGCACAATTTTTCTCTAATTTTAAGTGGATGACCATGAGTCGCGCCATATCGCATATTGATACTTTCCAAGGCTTAATTCTTGCCTTACAAAACTACTGGGCGGAGCAAGGCTGCGTTGTGTTACAACCTTACGACATGGAAATGGGTGCAGGAACATTCCACACTGCAACCTTCCTGCGTGCGCTGGGTCCTGAAACCTGGAACGCGGCCTATGTACAGCCTTCACGCCGTCCCAAAGATGGCCGTTATGGTGAAAACCCGAACCGTTTGCAACACTACTACCAGTTCCAGGTGGTACTAAAACCCAACCCGGACAACATCCAGCAGCTTTATCTGGATTCTTTAAAAGCGATTGGCATTGATCCATTGGTACACGACATCCGTTTCGTGGAAGACAACTGGGAATCGCCAACACTGGGCGCATGGGGCTTAGGCTGGGAAGTATGGCTCAACGGTATGGAAGTGACGCAGTTCACGTACTTCCAGCAAGTCGGTGGTGTTGAATGCTACCCGGTCACTGGTGAAATCACCTATGGTCTGGAACGTCTGGCCATGTATTTACAAGGGGTAGATTCGGTTTACGACCTGGTCTGGACCAAAGGCCAGTTCGGTACAGTGACTTATGGCGATGTATTCCATCAAAATGAAGTAGAGCAATCGACTTATAACTTTGAATATGCCCCGATCGAGAAGATGCTCGATCTGTTCGACTTTTATGAAGTTGAAGCATCTCGCCTGATTGAAGCTGAACTGCCCTTGCCTGCTTATGAACAAGTCATTAAAGCATCTCATTGCTTTAACTTGCTCGATGCACGCGGTGCAATCTCGGTGACTGAGCGTCAGCGCTATATTTTACGTGTACGCACGCTTGCACGTTCTATTGCACAAAGTTATGTCGCTGCACGTGCCAAACTGGGCTTCCCAATGGCTGAACCGCATCTGCGTGATGAAGTCTTGGCACAATTAAAAGCCCAAGTGGAAGCAGAAGCAGCCCAAGCAGAAAAATCAGCGGAGAACAAATAATGTCTAAACATACCATTTTATTTGAACTTGGCTGTGAAGAACTTCCACCAAAAAGCCTGAAAAAATTACGTGATGCGCTGCAAGCAGAAACTGTAAAAGGCTTAAACGATGCTGGACTGGCTTTTGATTCTATCGAAGCATACGCAGCGCCCCGTCGTCTGGCTTTAAAAATTGTCAATGTTGACGCTGCGCAAGCCGATACACAAAAACGTTTTGATGGTCCTGCTGTACAGGCGGCGTATGATGCAGAAGGCAAACCGACGAAAGCCCTAGAAGGCTTTATGCGTGGTCAAGGGATTAGCGTTGATCAGGTCTCTACTTTTCAGGCCGGTAAAGTTGAAAAAGTGTGCTACTACAAAGATGTCAAAGGTCAAAGCCTGGATGCGCTGTTACCGCAAATTCTACAAAATGCGCTGGACAACTTACCTATCGCTAAACGTATGCGCTCTGCGGCAAGCCGTACCGAGTTTGTACGTCCAGTGAAATGGGTGGTATTGCTCAAAGATGATCAAGTGATTGAAGCGACTATTCAGGACCACCAAGCCGGTAACCTGAGCTATGGTCACCGTTTCCATGCGCCTGAAGCGATTACTCTGGCCCATGCGGAAGAATATCTTCCAAAGTTAAAAGCAGCTTACGTTGTGGCGTCTTTTGAAGAGCGCCAAGCCATTATCGACCAGCAAGTCAAAGCACTGGCGGATGAAGTGAATGCGATTGCAATTGTACCAAGCGACCTTCGTGATGAAGTGACTGCGCTGGTTGAATGGCCGGTGGCTTTACGTGCCAGCTTTGAAGAGCGCTTCCTGACCGTGCCGCAAGAAGCGCTGATCACCACCATGCAGGACAACCAGAAGTACTTCTGTCTGGTAAATGCTGAAAATAAATTACAGCCTTACTTCATTACTGTATCGAATATCGAATCTAAAGATCCGGCCCAGATTATTGAAGGTAACGAGAAAGTTGTTCGTCCGCGTCTATCTGATGCTGAATTCTTCTTCCTGCAAGATCAGAAGCAGCCACTGGCTTCTCGTAAAGAGAAACTGGCCAATATGATCTTCCAGATAGAATTGGGGACGCTTTGGAACAAGTCTGCACGTATCGCCAAACTGGCTGTGGCACTGGCGCCCATTACCGGTGCAAATGCTGCTGATGCTGAAAAAGCCGCGCTGCTGGCAAAATGCGATTTGACCTCTGAGCTGGTGGGCGAATTCCCTGAACTTCAAGGGATTGCGGGTACTTACTACGCACGTCTTGAAGGCGAAAATGATGAAGTTGCAGAAGCTTTAGGTGAACAATATTTACCTAAATTTGCAGGTGACGTTTTACCGAAAACCAAAACCGGTACGACGATTGCCCTGGCGGACCGTTTAGATACCTTGACGGGGATTTTCGGTATTGGTCAGGCACCGACTGGCTCTAAAGACCCGTTTGCACTGCGTCGTTCTGCGATTGGTATCCTGCGTCTGGTGACTGAAAATGAGCTGGATGTTTCAATTGAAGAACTGATCAAACTGGCTTTGGCTGCCTACGGCGCTGTACTGAAAGATCCGGCGAAGACTCTAGCCGATGCTGTTGCCTTCCTTGAAGGTCGTTACCGTGCCAAATATGAAGACAAAGGCGTTGCTGTTGACGTGATTCAAGCGGTTCAGGCGTTGACACCAAAATCCCCGCTGGATTTTGACAAGCGTGTCAATGCGGTTAATCACTTCCGTACATTGCCTGAAGCTGCTGCTCTAGCTGCTGCCAACAAACGTGTTGCGAATATTCTTGCCAAAGAGGCTGCTCCTGCTGGTGAAGTTGTTGAAGCAAATCTGGTGGAAGATGCTGAAAAAGCATTATTCGCTGAACTTGCGAAAATCACACCAGTGGTTGAGCCGCTATTTGCTTCTAAGGATTACACGGCTGCCTTGTCTGCATTGGCTGCCCTGCGTGCGCCAGTCGATGCATTCTTTGACGGTGTCATGGTCATGGCGGATGATGCTGAGCTAAAAGCAAACCGTTTACGTCTGCTTGCTCAGCTCCGTGATCTGTTCACGAAAGTTGCAGATATTTCGGTGCTTCAACACTAAAGCCCAATTGGTTGTAAAATACATGAAACCCCGCTATAACATTAGCGGGGTTTTTAATATCAAATGAAGTATGAACACATATTTATTCGCATGGAATCCGGATCGCTGGAATTGGCCAAATATTAAAGAAATGATCTCTCAAATTCCTGATAAAAAACCTATCCATAAGTGGAAAACTAATCGTAAACATAAGATTGGATATGGAGATAATTTCTTATTAGTAAAATTAGGCAATTTAGAAAAAAGTGATAAGGGAATAATCGGTTTTGGAAAAATTGTTTCTAATGTTTATAAAGATAAAGATGTTATTAAAAATATAGAACAAGTTAATTTTGTGGATCTTGAATTTGAAAAATTATCACTAAATCCTCTAATTTCATTAGAAGAGTTAGATAAGATTGATCCTAATATACATTGGACACCAGAAGGTAATGGAAATGCTATTCCAGCCTCGATTTTTCACAAAATTTTAAGTCAAATTAATAAAGAAAATAGCTCAATCTTATTTGAAAAGAAAATCTACTTTCCAATTATTGCCGAGACAATAGACTCCTTATTGATACAGCGGGAATCAGTACATCAAGATAAAATTGTTAAAGTATTGATAGATCAATATAATTCGACCTTTGAAAAAATATCAAAAAATTCTGGTAAGCCTATTTCATCTATTGCTGAAGATATGGTGAATTATTTTTCAAAGGAATTGCTTCAAAACTCAGAAATAGTTTCAGAGTGGCATGATAAGTATAAATTAAAACAAATTAATACTAATGAAAGTTTAAGTTATTCCTTAGCCTTCAATCCGTTTCAAGATGAAATTATTTCGAACGATACTGTCTATAAAGAAGGTAGTATTAAACAGATCACTATTAATGCTTATGAACGAAACCCCGAGGCTCGTAAAAAGTGCTTAAAACATTGGAAATATAAATGCCAATGTTGTGGTTTTGACTTTGAAAAGACTTACGGTGAAATTGGAAAAAACTTTATTCATGTTCATCATAAAAAACCTCTTTCCGAAATAAGAGAAGAATATGAGTTAGATCCAATAAATGATTTAATACCTGTCTGTGCAAATTGCCATGCTATGATTCATCGTAAAATTCCAGCTTATGAAATTGAAGAAATTAAATTTTTTTTAGAGCAAAATAAATCTAAAGAGCTGTAATAGACATATTTTTTTTCATAGAGAAAAGTATATTGAATACTTTTCTCTTTCATTTGCAGATAGCAAAACATATAGGCATTTCACTTTATATTCCCTATACTCAACTCAACAACACTCAACAAGAAAGAATCATATGAAATTTAAAGCTCTTATTTTGACGGGTCTTGCGAGTATTGCTCTTACAGCGTGTACATCTGCACCCAAAGTTCCGCAGCTTGAAGTTGGCGTCTTACAGGAAGTACAAAACCTCGACGTATCTCCTGAAACCACCAACAATCAGGCAAAACTGACCAAATTCCTCGATAAGTGTGTGATTGAATTTACAGGCGATATTGAAAATAACCGCATTATTGAACAATGGTCATTTAAAGGCATGACCTTGATGGATGCCGGTTCGGCAACTTTCCAGCGCGACGGCACCAGCACCGCGCAAAAATTCAATCTGCATGACGCAGGTGTACAAAAGAACTTTGTCACCTTAAGAGAACATTTCGCGAAAGATGCCCTGAGCCAATGTGAGTAAATGGATGGCCCTATTTTGATAAAAAAATAGGGCTATTTCTTTAAGCCGCCTAAAATTTAAAATTATTTCTTCCTCTTTTTTCTTTAGTATAAAAATGACAATGCTTTGGATCTCTCTATTTTAATATCTTCTTCACAGGATATTCATTGTTTTCAACCCTTCATCCGCTACACTAAAAACAAACTCAGACCATTCTTAGACAAATTCGAGGTCGCTCCATAATGAATATCAAAACTCCTCTTCTTTTAAGCGCAGCTTTAATGCTGTCTATACCGGCATTTGCACAGACCACGACTCAGCCCGCTAAACCGGTTAAACCCTATGGTGAAAACCCGAACCTGTTGCATGTGTTTGCCTATAAAGCGCAGGAAGGCGTAATCCATACTGCCGAAAAAGTCGGTGAAGTGACTGAAAAAGGTATTGCCAAAATTAAGCCGGGGGTCGATCGTGCCTGGGACAATACCAAGAGCGTAACCTCTGATACGGTACAAAAAGTAGATCAGGGCGCCCAGCAGGCTGCTCAACAGGCCAATCAAAAAATTCAGCAAACTAAAGAGGTGTGGGGTGGCAATCCTCAACAGCCTGCACCCATTCAACAGCAACCTTTAAGCCAGTCGTCAACAGTGACCGAAAGTCCAACTATGCCACAAGCTCAACCGCAGGCAGGCGCAGCCACCAGTTATGCGGTGACTGATCTATAAAAAAAGCCCCTCATGGGCTTTTTACATCTTGTGTAGCAGGAAAATTTTAGCTGCACACAAATGGCGAGAATCAATTCACCTGCCGAATCGGCTGGCCCTGTTTAAAGGCTTCGACATTTTCCAGCAACTGGTCCACGATTCGCTGACGTGCATCCACACTGCCCCAGGCATTATGTGGCGTCACAATCAGGTTCGGAATTGAAGCATCAAGCAGGACATTGCCCTCTTTAGGCGGTTCAACCGAGAGCACATCGGTCGCTGCACCTGCAATCTTGCCTTCACGCAAGGCCTGTGCCAGTGCCTGTTCATCCACAATGCCGCCGCGTGCACAGTTCAGCAAAAATGCACCGGGCTTCATCGCATCCAGCTCAGCATGACTGATTAAATGATGAGTATCTTCAGTGAGCGGACAATGCAGACTGAGGAAATCTACCTGTGGCAAAAGCGCTGCAAATGGAATACGCGATTCATCCGCAGGACGACCAGGCAAGGCAGCAATCCGGATCTGCATGCCAAAGGCTTCGGCCAGTCGGGCGACCGCCTGGCCCAATTCACCATAACCTACAATTCCAAGCGTTTTTCCAGCCAGCTCAACAATCGGTGCATCCAGCAAACAGAACTGGGTAGATTTTTGCCATTCTCCCTGCTGTATCGCACGCTGATAGCTTAAAAATGAAGTGGCCAGATTCAGCATCAACATTAAGGTATGCTGTGCCACAGCCGAGGTTCCATACGCCTGACAGTTACATACCACAATACCGCGTGCCCTGGCCTCAGCCAGATCAACATTATTGGTGCCAGTGGCTGAAATCAGAATGAGTTTAAGCTGGGGACACTGCCGGATCGTCTCGGCATTGATGACCACCTTATTGGTGATGATCACTTCGGCATCGGCCACACGTTCCAGCAGCACATCGGCAGAAGTCAGCGGATAAAGGGTCAGTGCATCAAAAGCGGCCCGAAGAGCCTGCATATCCAGATCTTGCTTATCTAAGGATGTATAGTCCAGAAAAACGCCGTTCATATAAATTCCCTTGTTCCTGTTCGACAATAACCTCATGATTTAACCGCTATTGGCATACAAAGCAAGTTAGTGCTGGCGTTTCACTGCCTGTTTTTTTAGTCGAGCGGCTTATCGATATAATTACGCAAGGAAGTCCGCATTTTGCACATCACATAAATCGCCAGAATAATCACAAAAATAATAGATGCACTGAATAAAATAACTTTAGGATGCACACTTTCTGCATAGGCCAGATTTGGCAGCATCACAGTCAGGATCAAACCAATCTTCATCGGCATAGACTGCATTCTGTATCCCCTCTTTCTGTTTTCAGCTTCGGGAGTGGCAAGCCCCCCTAGCCTGCCACCTAAATACATCTTAAGCCACCTTAGCTTTATGTCAAATATTTGTTTTAGATTAACTTTTTTGGTTAATCCAGCTCATTTTTAGTCACAAACTGCACATTCTTGTCACTTGAATCGACAAAGCTGGCTGCGCCATATTCATTGGTACTCAGATTAAGCTGTTTATAGCTGAAGATATAAAAGTCTTCATAGCGCTTCATTAAAATCGGATGCATACCCAGACTGAGCGTATCCTGTTCCTTGACCAGTTTCATGATATGCCGGTCATTCATCACCACCAGATAGCGCTCATCATTCAGGCTAATCGTTAACAAGCCGTTGCCTTTGGCATAAATCGGAATCAGGAATTTATGGTTCAGTGCAATCGCGCCATCCGCATAGCTCTCAATTTTATTACTGATCACATTAAACACCAGCCCATGACCATAAGCATCCAGCAATAGCTGACGGTTTTCCTGCGGCAGATTCAAATGAATCCCCAGTTTCAGCAGATCCTGCTGATCTACCTGTTTATTGCTGAGTAATTCCCGCAAAATGACCTGTTTCTGGGCCGCATCAAAAAACTGGGTATCCAGCAGCAGATCGTTATTTTTTAAAATGCGTCCCAGGGCCTGACGATGGCGCGGCAGGATATTTTCGATCACCTTACGATAATAGAACTTGCTGTTTTTCTTGACCTTGCGCATTTTCTGGTAAAAATAGCTGGCATCATAATCCCGTACCAAAAAGTCATAGAGCAACTCGGAACTGGCCAGCACAGCGATGGCATCATGGCCGGTAAAAGGCAAATGCAAGACATGGTGCTGCGGAATGACCGCCTGCAATTTCAGATAATGGGCACGGTCTTCGGCGCAATAAGGATCGTAGATAATAATATATTCACGCGCTGCACTGACATCTTCTACTTCAATCCGCATGCCCTGATTAAGCTCCGGCTGATAGAACATGTTATAACGGCGATCTTCGACATCTTGAGGATCAATCGAATATTGTGGCACCATGGCCACCACGCGCTGTACATCTAAGGCATTGGAATATTTGATTGCCGCATAGCCGCCCATCGAGCCGCCATAGGCAATCCTCTGCTGAAAAGGTGCAATCAGCTCGGCAATAGCCTGCAACATGTTCCACATGGAACCTTGTGGAAACCAGGATTTATGCTTAGGCATAATACCGAGTACATTAAATTCAAATTTTGCCAAGGATTTCTCGGCATTGATACTCAAGCCCTTCGCACGGGTAATCAAATCTCCAAATGAAAAAATCAATTCTGAAGATGATCCCGGCATAAAAACCGCACGTATATGCTCATCTTCAAAAACAATCTGCTTATCCATAACTTTCCCGTGCTGGTTAATCGAACCCTTCGGCAACAATTCAGTCAATGAATGCGGCCGAAAAAGTGAATATGCTATTTTATAACGATGAAAAAGATTAAAAAGCGCAAAATATGACACAATCATTACATCCTGCAGCGCAACAGGGGTTTAGTGCAGCGGCCGAGCTTTATCAGCAGGTCCGGCCTGACTATCCGGCAGATCTCAGCCACTGGCTGGCCGCCACCCTGTCTTTGCCAGAGGATGCGCATCTTTTAGATCTCGGCAGTGGGACGGGAAAATTTATCCCATCCTTACGCCCGCTCGGCAGCCGGATCACAGCGATTGATCCTGTGCCGGAAATGCTAAACCAACTGCAACAGGCCCATCCAGATATTCACACCCTGGAAGGTCTGAGCCATCAGCTTCCCTTGCCGGATCATAGCGTGAATGCCGTGTTTTGTGCACAGTCATTTCACTGGTTTGCCCACCTGGATACTTTAAAAGACATTTATCGGGTACTTAAACCGCAGGGTTATCTGGTTCTGGTCTGGAACCAGCATGATATTGAGATAGACTGGGTAAAAGCTCTCGCAGATTATATCGCACCCCTGGAAGGCAAGACGCCACGTTTTCATCATGGCCAATGGCAGGAGGTATTTAAACAACAAACCTTATTCCAGCCGTATGCAGAAACACATATGCAGCACGTGCAGCATGGTCCTGTGGAACAGGTGGTGTCCAAGCGTCTGCTATCGACCAGTTTTATTGCAGCGATGCCAGAAACACAGCGGCAGCAGCTTAAACAAAAATTTGAACAGATGATTGAACAATATACGACCAAACAAGCCCACGATCTGATAGATTTTCCCTATCGGACTTATGTATATGTATTTCAGCGAAGTGACTAAAAATGGGATTTGATCATGAATAAAATGCAATGGATGACACGCACTGTGCTTTTGAGCAGTGCCATATTTCTCATGGCCTGTGATCAGAAAAATACAGAAAATACTGAGCCGAGTCCAGATTCATCTGCCTCAGAACAGGTAATGAAAGAACTGCAAACCGATCCGGTCAAAGCCTTCCCCCAAACGGCTGATGATCCTCATGACATTGCTGTATTAACGGACTATGAGCTACGCTTTCAGGAAATGAGTGCGGATCTGGAAGCAGAAATGAACCAGATGCGCAAAGACGAAAATCTGACTGAAGAATTTATCCAGCAACGTCAGCGTGACCATATTCGTTCTGCCCTGAACATGCTCAAGGCTCTGGAGCTTAAAACTGAACAGGGCCGTTATATTCAGGGCTTGATGTATCAATACTGGGAACATCAGGAACAGCTACTGAAGCGTTCAGAACGTCAGGCCAGCACCGTCACTGAAGCCAGCAAGAATGTACAGGGACTGGGTAAATATCTGCATGCTCAGGAACAGTTAGAACATTGGCGCTTGCAGTATCCTCAAAATACGCAACCCCCAGCAAAAAGCACCCAGAAATAAACCATTTTTCATCTTTACAGGAAGCCGGGGATTTGAGCCGTTTCTGGTCTGATTTAGCTATTCAGCCCGGCTTTAATTCGACAGAAACTGATGCACTCCTTCTCCGGCTGCACGGCCTGTGGCAAAACAGGCGGTCAGTAAATAGCCGCCAGTCGGTGCATCCCAATCCAGCATCTCGCCGCAAAAAAATACCTGCGGATTGGATTTAAGTTGCAGCTGTTCCGAAAGCGCTTCACGCTTCACTCCGCCTGCACAGCTGATTGCTTCTTCAATTGGCCGAAAGCCACTTAAAGTGATAGACAGCTGTTTGATTTTTTGGGCCAATTGGTCTGCATCCTGCCAGATGGATTTCGCCACCAGTTCTCGCACTAGGGCGGCTTTTGCTCCTTCCAGACCCGCTTTACGCCAGACATTGGCCAGAGACTGTTTTTTGCCGGGTTGCAGTTTTTTGGCCAGCTGCTCTACCGTTTGATCCGGAAATAAATCCAGCTCAAGCAGCATCGGCTGGCCAGCCTTTAATTGCTCACGCAGCCCCCGGCCCTGTTTATAGATCAGTCCACTTTCCAGACCATAGTGACTAATAACGATATCGCCAGTGCTTTTATCTCCCTGCCCTACCCAAGCCGCCACACACTTCAGCGGCTGCCCGAACACAGGCTGCATAAACTGGGACCAGACATACTCCACCCCGGCATTACTCGGCTGAAATGGCTCCACTTCTTCAGCTGCTAACCAGCTTTGCCATGCTCCATCACTGCCCAGCTGCGACCACGAGACTGCCCCGCAGGCCAGAATAATCGCATCGAACGCTTCGGTCCGGCTTTGCTTAGTCTTCATATCCTGAAGTTGCAGGTATTGCTGCTGTACCTGTTCCACCTGATGCCGATAATGAAACTGAATACCTTGCTCGGTCAGGCGCTGTAACCAGGCACGCAGTAGCGGTGCAGCCTTCATTTCGGTGGGAAAGACCCGGCCTGAGGAGCCAATATAAGGTTCAATCCCCAAATTTTTCATCCAGTTCTGAATCCACGCAGCATCCCATTGTCTTAGCCACGGCGCCAGCCAGTCGGCCTGATCATAACGCAGAATAAACTGCTCAATAGGTTCAGCATGGGAAATATTCAGCCCCGTTTTTCCTGCCATTAAAAACTTGCGCGCTGCCGAAGGTTTTTGCTCATATACATGCACCTCATAATGCCACTGGCTTAATACTTCAGCCGCCATCAATCCAGCCGGACCTGCACCGACAATTGCAATACGCTGGCTCATGCAAATTATTCCATCACTTGAGCGTTCTGGCCTTGCAGAGGCTGAAACTTGTCAAAGCGGGTGATATAACCTTCTGGTTTACGAATGATTAACTGCTGACACAGCTCCCCCCGCTCCAAATATTTAATTTCAAAATGTGTACGCGCCGAATCCTGAGCAATCACTTCTTTTTTAAATGGCAAGTGCCAGACTTGCACTAACTGTTGTTCTGCTTCCGCAATATATTCCGGAATATTACTGGCCAAAGTGATCATACCGCCGCTTTTTAAACGGGATAACAAGAATTCAAAAAATGGCATATTTAACCAGCGCTGTGCCGGATTATGCGGCTCCGGATTGGGATATAAAATAAAACACTGTTCCACTTGCTGTGGATAAAGGGCATGTACAATCCACGGTAGCGCATCGGCATGAACCGGTTGCAGATTGGCCTGACCTTCAAGCGCGTGCTGTTTTTGCATGGCCAGAAATTTTTCCCGGGTTCGTTCAATCGCAATCAATTGACTCTGCGGATGTGTCCGGCTAAAGAGTAAAGCATGTTTTCCCTTGCCCGCTCCGATTTCAAGACAAATCGGCTCAGGACTGATACTTTGAAAATTACGAGGCGCATGCATACGCTGTGCTTGAAATTGACGAATCGGCATAATCAGATCAAACTAATAAAAACCGCATCAGTCTACCAACTGCGGCTATATTTGCCTAATCGAAGCTGCATATTTATCGGGAGTTTAACCATGTCTACCAGTTTAAAATGTCCACGTTGTGGCAAACTCACCACTTGGGAAAATAATGAATTCCGTCCCTTTTGTTCAGAGCGCTGCAAAATGATTGATCTGGGGGCATGGGCCAATGAAGACTATAAACTGCCCACCCAAGATGCGCCTCAAGCCGATGCTCCAGAAGACTAAAACCGGAGAAAGTCTGCTTTTTTTCCTTATCCCTAGATAGAAATATAGCTGGCATACTCATATAAACCTGATCAAGTTAAGCGAAAATTACACGCAAGTTAACCATATTGATCGCCTAATCACATTCCTACTCTGAACTTAACCATTACATTATTTTTAGAGCATTCATATGGGCTATATCCTCTTAAAAGCTGTTTTTATGGGGATGTTTTTCTCGGCCCTTCTTTGCCTGAGTATTGGAATTTTTCAGCAAGCTGTTCTGTTTATTGTGGTAGGCTTTTTATTTGCCTTTCTAAGCGGGTTCTTGCCTATGCAAGCCCGTCAGCTTCCTAACAATCCTTTTTCCAGATAAAAAAACCAGCGAATGCTGGTCTTTTTAACAATTAGCCTGCTATCTCAACCCGCCTTTCCCGCCACAAAAGGGTTATGCTGTTTTTCAAAACCAATGCTACTTATGGGCCCATGCCCCGAAATAAAGCGAGTGTCATCAGGTAAGCTAAAACATTCTCGTTGAATCGAGTCCAGTAATTGCTGATGATCGCCTCGTGGAAAGTCCGTGCGACCGATTGAACCCTTAAAGAGCACATCACCGGTCCATAACAAGCCATGATTCTGGTTATAGAACATGACATGGCCCGGGGTATGACCTGGTGCAAAGCGTACTTCAAACTCCTCATCACCCAGTTGCAAGACTTCCCCACCTTCCAGCCATTGGGTCACCTCGACTTTTTCAGGAATCGGAAAGCCATAACGTGCAGAAACTTCCTGAATCATGTCAAGCCAGAATGCGTCTTCACGATGCGGGCCTATAACCGGAATATTCCATTTTTTTTGTAGGGCACCTACTGCACCGGCATGATCCAGATGACCATGTGTGAGCCACAGGGCTTTGACCGTTACACCCAGTGCTTCCACCTCAGCTATCAGCTTTTCCGGCTCCCCTCCTGCATCGATCAAAATGGCTTCTTGAGTGTCCGTATCCCAAAGTATCGAACAGTTTTGCTGAAAGGCCGTTACAGGAACAATTTTGACTTGTAGCATAGAACGAAATACCTCGAGATATTTTAATGGGCGAGAGTTTGAGTCAACGCCTCAAGATTAGCTTCTAACAATGTATTGAGCAATTGCAAATGATCTTCACGATTATTCAGCGCTGGAATATAGCTATACTGCCCACCACCTAGCGAGCTAAACAGCTCGGCGTTCTGGATGGCCAGTTCTTCCAGGGTTTCCAGACAATCTGCTGAAAAAGCCGGACTCATGACCTGCACGGATTTCACCCCTTGTCTGGCCCACTCTTCAATCAGTACATCGGTATAGGGCTTGACCCATTCCTGCTTGCCAAAACGCGACTGAAAGCTGATCGCATATTGATCTTCAGTCAAGCCCAGTTCCTGCGCAACCAGATGACCGGTAATCCGGCAACGATCGGCATAGGGATCGCCTTTATCTGCATAAGGCTGTGGAATACCATGAAAAGACATCAATAACTTTTCTGCTTGTCCATGTACTGCCTGATAATCCCGCACACTTTGCGCTAAAGAGCGAATAAAAAGTGGGTGTTGATAATAGTCCCGAATCATCGAGATACCTGGCAGATTACGCTGTTTGGGAATCCAGTTCGCTATCGCATCATACAATGGCGCAGTCGATGTCGCCGAATACTGGGGAAATAAGGGAAACAGAATAATATGGTCTTGGGGCTGGGCCGATAACTGATGGAGCACATCTTGAATATTTGGATTGCCATAAGTCATGGCTGGTACCACATTCAGCTCAAACTGTGGGTAACGCGCGGCCAGCTGGGCTTTTACAGCCTCGACCTGCTGCAACAGAATCTCACGCATGGGAGAATCCTGCTGCCAGACCTGCGCATAAGCATGAGAAACACGCTTGGGACGAAAAGGCAGAATGAATAAACGCAAAATGATTTGCCAAATTGGTTTGGGAATTTCAATCACGCGCTGATCAGACAAAAACTGTTTCAGGAAACGGCGTACCGCTGGCACGGTCGGTTCATCTGGCGTGCCTAAATTTGCCAATATAATCGAGACTTTAGGTTTGGCTGTAGAAAACATTCAGTGCATCCGTCATGGTATCAACCCGCTTACTTTAACAGCTTTTGCCTTATTCTCTATATAGATTAGTAGGCTGACTTATATGGAAAAGTACGATCTTTACCCAATAACTGACTGTCCAGAAGTTTACGTGCTTTTGGGGTCACCTGCCAAAGCAGACGCTGGCGATCATCACGACCCGAAGGAATAATCCAGTCATTCTGGCGCATTTGCATTTTTATGCTATGCAGCGCACGGATATTGATTTGGGCGCGAGCCACCGCATGTGCACGCGGCATTTCTGCGTGGGCATCTTCCAGTCCGGTTTCATTTAAATATTCATTCATGCGTTTGGAAAAAAATTCTTCAGGCGTCGGATTGATAAAAGTCGAGCCCAAGATCTGCAGTAATTGTGCCCAGGTCAATTTCTTCTGGACCTTCAATTCTTTAAAGTTGCCATCCTGATAGGCATGCATACGATATTCAAAAGAAAGTAGCTCATGCATGGAGACTTTAGGCAGGCTCAGAAATGGATCAATCTCGCGTGTTCCCATTTCCTGCTCCAGTTGCGCCAGTCTGGTCTTCAACTGGTCAATTTCATCATGCAAGGCTTGGGTATTTTGCGGACGCACCCAGCCCGCTACCGGATAATGCTCCAGAATTTGTGACATGTTCAGACGTACCGCCATTTCCAGATCACGCAGGCTGCGATACCTAAACACCTGATCTGCTTCATTTTGGAGTAACTGACGAAATTCCTTAAATTTTTCTTTTAATTCCGGCTTGCTATCATGCAGATCAGGATCACGTGAGTCCGGGTCCTCATGCATAAAGACAATTATAGGCTTCTGTTTCGCGACCGCATAAATATATTCCAAGTGCATATAGCCCACACCGGAAACCGATTGCTCCCCATATTGGCTGCCCAGCAGGATCACGACATAATCACAGTCATCAATCTGGCGGCGTGCAAATGCCGTATTGAGCGGAGTACGCTGTTCCAGTCCCCAGGAAAAGAACCCCATACCCACCAGTGTTTGAGACAAAATAATCCGCTCTGGCCGCATGTCTGCCCCAGAAGTGGAAATGAATACCTGATAGCGTTTATCGAGCATGGGTTATCCTCTTCTACCGCATAGGCACAAAAAAGCTTTCGCATTTGCAGCCTATGACTCCCCCAGTATTAAAAAATACTTTTCCAAATTTATAGAAATAATTTTTACTGCGCCGGTTGGAATCAAGTATCCATATTGCTAAGTTGCCAGCTGAGGTCAGCCGGAATCAGGCGCTGTAAAACAGGTTGGAGCTGGTCAGCATTCTGCCCACTCACAACCAGTCTAATTTTCAAGTTTTGCTGATCACCATGCTCAAATAGTAACCCATTTTTAATCAAAATACGGGCGGTTTGTCTCGCTACTGCCAATCCTGAGTCAATTAGTGTCAGCTTATGACCAAAAATATACTGAATTGAGGGTTTTAGGAAGGGGTAATGTGTACATCCTAAGACTAAATAATCGGCGCCTTGATCGACAACAGGCTGTAAAATCTGTTTTAAAGTTTCCAGACAGGCCGCACTTCGCTGCTCTCCTGCTTCTACAAAAGGAACCAGCTTCAGACTGGTTACTGGCAGGACACGAACCTGCGCAGGCTCGGCAAACCGGGTTATAACTTCTTTAATCAGTTGACCGCGAAATGTGGCAGGCGTGGCCAGAACAGCAACAGTTTTGGAGCGGGTATTGAGCACAGCAGGTTTCAAAGCAGGCACTAAACCAATTATCGGAAAGTTTTCCCCATAGTAATCACGTAAATAATCCAGACTGAAAGCCGATGCCGTATTACAGGCCACCACTACAACTTTACAGCCCTGACGATACAGCCAGTCCACAGCCTTGGCAGTCAGGTTGCGAATTTCCTGATCATCCCGTGCTCCATAAGGCACATGTGCAGTATCGGCATAATAAATAAAACGCTCATTCGGTAGATAACGGGCGATTTCTACAGCGACTGACAAGCCGCCAACACCCGAATCAAAAATACCAATCGGTGCATCTGCACTCGCTTCGGGCATGGGATGAAGAACTGAAGAAACTGGTTGAATGGCGCTCATAAGGGATAATGGATTGATGTGTCAAAATACCTGAAGCAAAGCTTAAACCTCAGGTACTCAAATGCAAGTCTAAATCACCACTTTTTAAGCTTAAAACGGTTTCACCGGCAGCATTTTCACTGAGCTCTCCCATTTCCACCAGATGTAAAAAGGCAGCACGCTGGATCAGGGCATTGATTCCAAAACGGACATGCACATAAGGACGCAGTTCGCCCTGATATTCCCGCATGAATACCGGGTGCGCTTGATCCACAATTATCAGGTCCTGGGTCGTGGTGCTCAACTGCAGATAGGTTTTGCCTTCAATCTCGACCTGATCGACCTGATTGACAAATAAAGGCTCGTCCTCTACTGCAATTTCAATCATTTCCACCGGCGTTTTTAGATAGAATTTATCGTTTTCTTTCCAGAGCACCGTTGCAAACAGGTCAATCATCGGCTGACGCTTGATCAATTGACCTTCGTGCCACCATTCGCCGTTGGCCAAAACCTTGAGATCCATTGCGCCACAATGCTTTGGCTGCCACTGCTCCAGAGGGGGGATTGACCTTTTGTGACTGCCCTGTGCATCTTTTAAGTATTGTGCGATGTCCATTAAGTTTTTATCATCACGATCAGTTAATTTTTTCGTCGGATTCGTGTTTGGCATTGGCTTATCCATAAAAGAAGACCTTAATGACGGAAAAATAATATGTTTCAGCCAATTGGCTAAAACTGGGTTTAAAACTATACTAGCCCAGATTATGAAAGACACTAGCATTTTTGTGTCTAGGAATTCAGAACACTCATGGCAGCACCCAATCAGCTGATTATGGTTGCCACCGAATAGACATATGAGGAGTCCTACATGGAACACATCGAACGTGAATCGATGGAGTTTGACGTAGTCATCGTAGGTGCAGGCCCTGCGGGTCTTTCTGCGGCAATTAAAATCCGTCAACTTGCAATTGAAAACAACTTGAACGATCTGTCCGTTTGTGTCGTAGAGAAAGGCTCCGAAGTCGGTGCCCACATCCTGTCCGGTGCAATTATCGAACCTCGTGCCATCAATGAACTCTTCCCTGACTGGAAAGAACAGGGAGCGCCTCTTCATGTGCCCGTCACTGAAGACAAGACGTTCTTCCTGCTGTCTGAAACCACCTCCAAACAGGCTCCGCACTGGATGGTGCCAAAAACCATGCATAATGATGGCAACTATGTCATTTCCCTCGGCAACGTGGTGCGCTGGTTAGGCCAGAAAGCCGAAGAGCTGGAAGTCTCCATTTTCCCGGGCTTTGCAGCTGCTGAAATTCTCTACCATGAAGATGGTACGGTGAAAGGTATTCAAACCGGTGATATGGGCATTGGCAAAGATGGCGAACCGACGCATAACTTCACCCCGGGCTATGAGCTGCATGCCAAATACACCATCTTTGCTGAAGGCTGCCGTGGCCATTTAGGTAAACGCCTGATTCAAAAATTCAATCTGGATAAAGATGCTGATCCACAGCACTACGGGATCGGGATTAAAGAACTCTGGGAAATTGATCCGGCCAAACATAAGCCAGGTCTGGTGATGCACGGGGCCGGCTGGCCTTTAAATGAAACCGGTTCTTCAGGCGGCTGGTGGTTATACCATGCTGAAAACAATCAGGTAACTTTGGGCATGATCGTGGATCTGTCCTATACCAATCCGCACATGTATCCATTTATGGAAATGCAGCGCTGGAAAACCCATCCTTTAATCAAACAGTATCTGGAAGGTGGCAAGCGGATTTCTTATGGTGCACGAGCTGTGACCAAGGGTGGTTTTAACTCGCTGCCTAAATTCACTTTCCCGGGTGGCTCTTTAATCGGTGATGATGCAGGTTTCCTGAACTTTGCCAAGATCAAAGGCTCACATACGGCAATGAAATCTGGCATGCTTTGCGGTGAAGCGGTATTTGAAGCAATCCAGGCCGGTGTAGAAAAAGGTGGTGATCTTGCAGTTGCCCGTGTGAGCGAAGGTGAAGATTTCTTCATCAAAGAGCTGACTGCCTATATCGAGAAGTTCAACAACAGCTGGCTGAAAGAAGAACTCTACAATGCGCGTAACTTTGGCCCGGCAATGCACAAGTTCGGTCAATGGATGGGGGGCGCCTTTAACTTTATCGACCAGAACGTGTTTAAAGTACCCTTCACTTTACATGACCTGGTGCCAGACTTTAAGACGTTGAAAACTGTTGATGCAGTGAACTTCAAGCCGAACTATCCAAAACCGGATGGCAAGCTGACGTTTGACCGTCTGTCTTCAGTGTTTGTATCGAATACCGTGCATGAAGAAAACCAGCCTGCGCATTTAAAGCTGACCGATGCTTCAATTCCGGTAGAAGTGAACCTGCCGAAATGGGATGAGCCAGCTCAACGCTACTGCCCGGCGGGTGTGTATGAAATTATGGAAAATGATGATGGTTCAAAACGCTTCCAGATTAATGCAGCCAACTGTGTACACTGCAAGACCTGTGACATTAAAGATCCATCCCAGAATATCACCTGGGTAACACCGGAAGGTGGCGGTGGTCCGAATTATCCGAATATGTAATGTTAGGGTAATTCTTGCGAAGCAGTGCTTCTCATATCAAAATATGTAATTTGATATGAATTAAAATAAACCCGCTCAAAAGCGGGTTTATTTTAATAGGATATTTTAAATACCTAAATATTTTTAGATTTAAACAAGTTACGATTGTTTTATTTTAGCCAATTAAATCTTTATTTGTTGCTTCTAAATACCAAATTGTTTCGCCCCAATCACTTTCTAATTTAGGGAAAATATCTCCCTCTGTAAAATACCGTGAATTAGACTGATTTGCGGGACTCCACCAATAGCCTGTTTTCGGACATTTTTGGCCTGCTAAAGCTTTTAAATTTTCTATAACAATAGACTCTACTGTACCCCCTTGATCTGAAATTCTTTCTATTAAAGTCCAAGAGGTTTCAAAATATAATTTTTCTCTAGTTTCCTTATTTCTACATGCATATCTAGGCGCAAAACCATTATCATCTTCTTTACTACTTGCCAGGAATATCAATTTATTATCATGTTCATTGCATACATAAACCCCTGTTTTATTTATTTTTTCTTTAGATCTAACTATATTTCTTGGATCTAAACGATAAATAGGATAAGAACCTGGCAACTTTATATTTATTCCATTAAATATTTCTGCCTTTGGAAACTCATTATTAAGAAACCCTTTATCCCAATATGTTGGATATGTTTTTTCAATAATTAAAGCATATTTTTTCGAAATTAAGTAATAATCCCAACATTGTTTAACTTTGTTATGAGGTAAATTATTCATCCAATAGAAAGAAAACTCACTAAGACCTTTATCATTTGATCGAATTTCTGCCGCACAATCAAGATATGTAAAATCGCCTGATTTAATTTTTGTATAAGCAATATCAATACGATCCATCGTATTTCTTAGATTTGGCAATACTGTTTCTCCCCAATTAATATCTGCCTGCTCTGAAAAAGGTAAGGTTCTCAGGTCATAAGGCAAATTATGAATATAAAGCTCAAATAATCCCTCTAATCCTGTTAAAAAATTATGATAATTATTTCTCATTATTTCAAAAAAATCTAAAGAACTAAATTCTTCCAATAAATAGACTTCTTTAGGATGGACGCTATTATTCATATTAAAAACCTAGAATTTATATATTATTTTGATTTATTTTCCGAACGAGGAGCCAAAGTATAATCTCCTAATCGTGTTTCTAAAGCTGGCACACCTACAATTGAAAAATCACCAATTATTGTATCTGTACCATACCCCCATCCAGTTAATTTACGTTTACTTAAGCCGGAAGGGATCAAATTTTTAGGATCCAAGACTATTTGTATTCCCCCACCTTTTAAATAAAACTCACCTCGCTGTTGAGAGGCTGCTGGACCTTCCCAACCATACAGTTTCTGACCTTTTGGAACAGTATACTCAAGATATTCCCCATTACTATTCCAGCTTGCCCAAACTGCAAACTTATCTCTCCATTCCTCACGGCTTTTCAATTTATCAAACTCAGATTTTCTCATCCAACAGATACTATTATCCAAACTCCCAGGTGCGACTACACGTACTAGTACATCGCCTTCTTTAAAAACTTCAGCTTCAATCATATCTTCAGCAAAAGTATTATATTTTCCTTGGAGAGGATGAGAATAGCCGCTTTTTAAGGCTAACTGGGTATCTCCTAAGCTGGGATGCAAAGGAGTATTTGCTGTTTTAGGGTCTTGGCTTGCAGGCTCAAAAGGTAATTCTTCACCTTTAATTTTTTTATGCACCCAATTAGGTTTCCTTTGTCTAAAAGCATCTAACTCTTCATCGTCTGATACTCTTCTAAATTGGGTTAAATTTTTAATATTAGTTTTTGCTTTATACGCATGGTCTGCTTCTTTATCTATTCGAGCAGCTAACTTTTCTAAAAAATCTTGAACAGGTTTTAAAAACTCACCCAATTTTTGGTTAGCAACTTGACGCACATCCAATACATCCTGTAACATTTTTCGAGCTTTCTGTCCAATAATTTGGCTACCGTATTTATCAATAAAGTTAACTGTTTGCCTTAAATATCCAATTAATTTATCAAATACTTCAAGCAATGCTTGTTTGGTTAATTTAGTTTTAATTTCTCTAAGTTTTTCAGCTGTTGCTTTATAAATATTGGTAATCTTGGCATCTTTTAAAGCTTTTTTTACTGCGGGACGTGCTAAAAATTTATTTAATTCAGTAATCCCACTTTCAATAGATGGTTCAGCTAACTTATAAATATTAGTGCCAGTTAACTGTACTAATTTTGCTCCTGGTCTCATCATAAATCTACGTATAGGAGCCAAAAGTACTTTAAATATGCCCTTAAATAAGGAACCTAGTACAGGAAATAATCCAATAAGGGTTAATATCAGCCCGATCCATGCCCATGGGTTATTTAAATCGTCTTTAATTTTTTTAGCATTTGCACATAAGTCACGTATATCACAGATCTGATCTACAAATGGAATCATAGAGATCACAGTACCGGTAACAATCTGAGCAGTACTCTGCTCTTCAGCAAAATCCCCTTGAATCACAACCCAAAGCCAGTCTGCAATATCAGTTAAAGTTTCTTGTCCCTTTTTTATTGCTTTATTCACAGGAGCAGCTATAGCTGCCATTGCATTTAATAATTCTTGTCTCGAAGGTAAAAAATCTGCCATTTTTATCACTTATTCTTCTATTTTATCGAGTCGATCTAATACCAGATCATAAGTATCCCAAGGTTTATCTATTATCTCAGCCTGCTCATATTCCACTCTAATCGCCTTTTCAGGTACATTATTATGATGAGCTTTACCCTGATCATCGAGTTGACCTTCAATGATTTGATTACCTTCAAAAAATATTTTATAATCTACGCTAGAAAATGGCTGATTATCAGCATCCAAATGCTCTAAAGCAATCCAGTTCTGATTTTTAAAGCTAGGTAAAGCTGGCAAGGAAGTATTTACCTGACTTCCATTAACGAATAAATGCTGCCCCGCCTTTACCTCAAACTTGCCACCCGTTGTTGACAAAATTCCCGCACTACTGATTTCAATCTGTGACCCGCCCGCGGTTAGTACAATCTTTTTGGCTGCAGTAATTTCGATCTGATCTTCAGTAGAGATAATTTTGACGCCTTTACGCGCAATAATGTCCATCTCATTATTCTGCGCCTGTAGTTCAACTTTACCTTTTGCCGCATACGCTCTTACACCTTCTTGAGCGGCAAATAAACTTATTTTTGAAGCGGCATGGCCAATAATCTTTTTCTGCGAACTCAGGTTAATACTGTCTGCTGCCTGATGGCTGATCTGACCATCTGCAGATAAATGAATATCCTGCTGGGCACTCAGCGCAATGGATTGTGGGGCTGACAGAATCATAATCGCCTGTTTAAAGGCAGCTGCTTTGTCTTGATCCTTTTGTTCAATTTGCTCAATAAAGCTTTTTAAATTCTCAAAGATTTCAAGCGGATCAGTTTGCTGATTTTTAGCCACCTCACTTAGAGCTTGACTCGCCTGCAGACCTGATTCCAGCTGGTTTTTTGCCGGTTCAGCATTCATATGTGAGCCATCTGCAGCTTGCTGTTTATGAGTCGAGATCAATAAACCTTCACCGGCACGAATTGCGCCCCATTGGTCAGTACGCAATTCAAAGCCTTCACCCCGTCCTTCACTTTCAGCCTGTTGTTTCGGATGACTCAAGTTGCCCAGATTGAGCTGACTGGCTGCATGACTGCTCTGCAACTGTGCGCTGATCTGCCCGGTGGTATCGTCAAAACGTAGCTGGTTAAAACCTTGCCCCTGCACTTCTTGTGAACGAATACCACTGAGTTTTTTAGTCTCTGGTAGCTGTCCTTTCTGATCAAATCTGGTCGCTGAACGTTGACCTTCATGAATTCGGCCTACTACAAAAGGCCGGTCAATATTGCCATCAAAAAAGTCAATCACCACAATTTCACCAATGCGTGGTAAAAAACGGACCCCATAACCTTCACCTGCCCACGGGGTCAGAACATCCACCCAGGCTGAATCGGTATCGCTGTCATTACTACCTGCGCCACTGTCATGGGCATGGTCATCCGAACGGGTAAATAGAAAACGGATTTTGATTCGCCCCCATTTATCGACATGAATTTCCTCCCCTGCTGGCCCGACGACTTTTGCCCGCTGCAGATAGGCCTGGGGTCGATGCAATATAGGTTGATATTCAGGCACGACGGGAATATTGCGACGTTGCAAGACTAACTGATTGGCCTGCCGCTCATCAGCATCCTTAACTGCTGTCACCTGCCAGTGGCTTTGCTGGATTAACGCACTGACCTGTGCATTCAGGTCTTTCGGCAAATTATTCTGGTTATAGAAGTGCTTGGAGATGATTAAAAATTCTTTATCTGCCGCCTCATGCTGGTCAATTTCAGGATGCTGATCGAGTCTGAACCAGTAACCGACCTGAGCATCGCGTACCGTCGATGTCGCTAGAAATTGCTTGGCCTGTGCAGCATAAAAATGTTGTAAGTTCTGGTTGACCTTCTCGATTTGTGCAGCTGAGGCTGGGGTGGCCTGATCTTCCTGCTGAAGGTCGGTCACCCATGCTGGACTAATATGCCAGGCTTGTTCCAGTCCCAGACTGGCATTGTTCTGCATCTGGCTATGCTGATGCTTGCTTTGTACTGAACCGGCGCCTTCTTCCTGACTCAGGCGATCGGCATGCCAGCGCTGGATATGGACAGCGGTTGGCTGTAACTGCCGTTCGGCAATAAAGCTGGTAATGCTGTCTACCTGCTCTGTCGCACTGGAACGATGAAAACGGACTGCCCGGCGACGTAATGCCTGATAGTGGCGATTGTCATCAATCAGTCTGAGCTTTTGCGCTGCAATCGGTGCAGAAGAATGCACGACCATCAGCTCAGACTCATCAATCAGCCAGTTAATCCCTTCACTGCGCCATAAACGGGTTAAAAAATCATAGTCGGTTTCATTCGACTGCATGCTAAAAGGACGCACATCATAAGTCTGCTGTAAACCGGATAAATCTAGCTTAAGTGCCGCGGCAAATAGTGGACTTTTACTCTGCCATTCTTTAAAGATAACTTCAGTAATCTCACGGACATTTTTGTCCATAAATACGCGGCTATTACGGCGTTTATGCCAGAGCGAGGTTGCATCTTCTAGAGTCAGTTTATAAAGTGTTAAGGCTCCATCACTCTGCCCCTGAGCAGCCTGGGTGATAATCCCGGAACTGCGAAACAGTTGCCCCTGATCTATCACCTGATCGACGGCGACCTGTGTGCCTATAAACTTTTTTAGCGGAATCAAGGCATTGGTAGATAGACAGATGAGCTCAACCTTCACGCCCCGATTCAGAACATGCTGACCATCAATGCGTTGCAGGAAAACTTCTGTATTGAGTTGCGGATGAGAAAATTGAACATGTAAAGCACGTTTCTGCGCACTTAAACCCAATTGTTTAAGTACCTGAGCAATAGAAATTCTTATCATTTTTAATTTTTATGACTATTTTTTCGGCATTATAATGAATTTAATTGATTAAGCCTAGCCTGTTTTATCTGACCTGTTTATTTGCTTTCCTTATGAGTTGAGCTTGAAAGTAAAAAATTTTTATTTAATTCTTCTTGTTTTAGTTCAAGCAGGTTTTCTATTTTAAATGCAGAGGGTTTACACAGCCGTAGAACCTGTATGTACTTAAATAGAAAAGGCAAATGATCAAGTTCATCTGCCTAAACCCAATTAGCCTTTCTTCACCAGATAATGAAATTCTTTATTGCCATTTTCATCTAAACGCTCTTCCTGCAACAACAATTCATGCCCCAGATGCATACAGAACTTTGGAATATCCCAAGACGTTGAATTATCCGTTGCAAAAACTTCAATCACATCACCGGCTTTGGATTTACGGATCGCCTGATGCAGCATCATTACCGGCTCGGGACAGCGCAGACCTCGGGTATTTAATTGCAAACTAGGCGTCATTTCAGCTTCAGACATGGGCAGACTCAGGAGTTTAAAATCGGGCTATTTTAGCATAAAGTGACTCAGGCATTGCAGCATCCGGTTTTAGTCGGACAGTGAAATACTTGTTGACCCATCTGATCAGGATTTTACAGCACAATTACAATAGACAAGTGTATTTTCTGCGGTATGATAAAATCACGTTTTTTTAGATATTAAGAGTCTTTAGGAAAGATCATGCACGAGGAATCAGGCCCGTCGTGGGGTATGCGCGGCTTACGTAAATGGCTGGGAACTGCACCCGAAACTCGCGACGAACTGCTAAAACTAGTACAAGATTCACGTCGATTTTTAGAACCCGATACTGTTGCCATGCTTGAAGGCGTTCTTGATCTGCCTGCAACCAAAGTTCGCGAGGTCATGACGCCGAGAACATCCATGATCAGCTTGCAAGAAGATGATGAGTTGCTGGATATTCTGCATGTTCTGGTGGAGTCCGCACACTCACGTTTCCCGGTCTTTTCATCGGATCAGCCGGATAATGTGGTGGGTATTCTGCTGGCCAAGGATTTATTGCCGTTTTTGACCGAGCCATCTGCAAAAGTGGATATCCGTGCGTTGATGCGCCAGCCGCTGTTTGTACCAGAAAGTGCGCGTTCGGATCAGCTTCTGCGCATGCTGAAAAATACCCAGACTCATATTGCCATCGTCATCGACGAATATGGCACCACCTCTGGTCTGGTGACCCTAGAAGATATTCTGGAAGAAATTGTCGGCGAAATTGAAGATGAGCATGACAATGCGGATGAAGAATCACAATATATCGTACCAGATCAAGATCCAGCGACCGCCAACACCTGGATTGTTCAGGCTCTGACCCCGATCGAGTATTTTAATACGATGCTGGATACCCAGTTCTCAGATGATGAAGTGGAAACCATGGGCGGATTATTGCTACAGGAAATTGGTCTGGTAAGTGATCTGGAAGGTCAGGTGATTGAACTGGATAACTGGCAATTTACCATTCTTGCAGCAGATTCCCGTTCTATTCATCTGATTCGAGCAGTACGCCAATGAGAGCGTCTTTTGACAAGTTAGTGCATACTTCATCGCCACAAAAACCATTACCTCTGATTTATCCATTATTGATTGCCCTGTTTGCAGGAGCCATATTCAGCTTAGCATTGGCACCTTATCATTACTGGTGGCTGGCCATTTTGTCACCGGCACTGCTCTATGCCTGTGTACGCGGACGTAGTGCCAAACAAGCATTCGGTATCGGCTGGGCTTATGGAATCGGCCTCTGGTTTGTGGGAGCGTTCTGGCTATATACCTCTATCCATGTCTATGGTGATACCAGCGCGGTTATGAGTCTAGTCATGATCCTGATCATGGCCATGGTCATGGGTTTATTTACAGCGGTTCAGACCTTTGTTTATCGCCGTTTTTTCCCGGAAACCCCGCTCACGTTTGCCCCATTGTGGGTACTTTTTGAATGGGCAAAAACCTGGGTATTTACCGGTTTTCCGTGGCTCTTTGTCGGCTATGCCTTTACCGAGCGTTATCTGGATGCCTATGCGCCATTATTTGGGGTATTCGGGGTGTCGTTTGTGGTCATCGTTCTGGCATGTGCGCTGGTCGAAATTCTAAACAAACGCTTTTTCTGGGCTATTCCTTCAGCCATCTTGTTATTGGGTGCATGGGGCGCAGCACAATTGAGCTTTGTCGAGCAAAAAAATCAGAAGCCTTTAACGGTTTCCCTGATTCAAGGCAATATTCCTCAGGATCTGAAATGGTTAACCGAATACCAGGTTAAAACCCTGCTGATCTATGCCAATCTGAGCAAAACCGAATGGGGACGTGACCTGATTGTCTGGCCTGAGTCCTCAATTCCCATGTTCCAGACCGATATTCAGGAATTTTTAGAGTCCATGAAAGTACAGGCAGAAAAGTCAGGTACAGCATGGATTACTGGAATCCCGTACTGGGATCTGGAAGAGTCCAAGACAGCAGGCTATCCAAAATACTATAACAGTATTATGGCCACAGGTGACGAGTCTAGCGGGCTTTATAAGAAACAGCGTCTGGTGCCGTTTGGTGAATATATCCCCCTCTCCGGCTGGTTAAGCTGGGTTTTGCCTGGCCTGCAAAATGACCCGTCTATGAGTGGTTTCTCACGTGGTGCTGATAACCAGCAGCCGCTGAATGTGAAAAATCAGCATCTGGGTTCGGCTATCTGTTATGAAGTGGCTTATCCCAATTTAACCCGTCGTAATGCCAGCCAGAGCGATTTTCTGGTCACTGTTTCAAATGATGCCTGGTTTACCGGCACAGCAGGCCCATTGCAGCATTTACAGATGGTACAAATGCGGGCCAAAGAAAATGGCCGCTGGTTTATTCGCGCCACCAATACCGGGGTAACCGCGTTTATTGATCACAAGGGGCATATTGTGAAAAAAGCCCCGATGGATCAGGAAGCCATATTACGGGGTGAACTTCCAGCCATGCAGGGCCAAACCCTGTATACGAAACTCAGCGATTGGCCTGTCATGATCTTCTCAGCTCTGCTATTGCTAGTCGGCTGGCGTTTCCGTCCGCGTAAGGTAGATGTCAGCTTCAAGTCGAGACGGTAATTGAAATGAGAAAACAAAAAACCGGGACCTATAGTCCCGGTTTTTTCATTTCAGTATTTAGAGTTGAGTCGCCAAATAAGAGATCATACTGGCCAGAGTGAGCATCGGTACATGACGATAAATGTAAACTACTGCCTGTTCAAATGCTGAGCTTTGCTCGGCCTGAATGCGAATAACACTCGCATTTAATGCTGACCAGAAACAGAGAGCCATTAAACTGCTCATCACACTGATGGCAAAGAAAGCCACCATAATCTGGCTGCTACCTTCGGTGTTCTGCCATAAATGAACGATTCCCTGACTGACCGGCAACATGCTTAAAACCAGAAGAACAGATTTCAGCATCAACCAGTGAAATTGGTTGATTTCATCTTTCAAGATAAATGCTTTCATATGTTTCTCCGTTGGCGAGTCAGGTGCCTTTCAGAGCATTATGAGCTTTTTCAAATAAATAGAAAGTGTAGCTTTATTCATATCTTACGAGAATTGTAATAGATAAACATGGGAATAATTCTTATTATAACTCGCATATCGTTTCTATTATTTAATTTATATAATTTTCAAAAGCTTATATTATATTTTATAATTAATACCTATTATCACTTCACTGAATACAAAAATAAGCGATAAAGTGAAGTGATATATTCCATTCAGTGAGAATTTATAATGATTCTCGATTAAGGCTGATAATAAATATCGCTATCCGTTCCATCCCCACCGGCCTGACCATCTGCCCCAAATGAGTACAGATCAAAAGCACGGCCCTCGGTTCCCGGCATCACATATTGCAGTTCATTTTCCCAACTGTCTTTTGGATAGCCCCCTTTAACATAACCGCCCGGTAGCCAGTTTTTTGCAGTTGCCGGCTGATTCACCAGAGCATCCAGCCCCCCGTCCTGCATACTTGGATATTTACCATTATCGAGCTTATATTGATCCAGTGCACCTGCAATACTTTGCAGTTTGATGACGGTGGTATCGACCTTGGCTTTTTCACCCCGCCCCATCACATTCGGTACAATCAGTGCTGCCAGCACTCCCAGAATCACAATCACCACCATGACTTCAATCAGGGTAAAACCTGCAGCCCTCTTCATTCGCATCGTATTTGGAATACCTCGACTCTGGTTCAGATTCCTTTTCATTTAATCTCTCGCATGTGTTTATATCGTTCAGAATATTCGGCTTCAGGTCAAGCACCTGAAAATTTTAACCGGTTTCTGTTTAAATCATATTATTCATATTTACAATGGGCAGCATCACTGCAATCACAATCACCAAAACAATACTGGCCATCAGCACCAACATCAGCGGTTCCAGTAAAGCCAGCAAGGTTGAGATCAAGGTAGTGACTTCACGGTCCTGCATCTGAGAAGCCCGATCCAGCATCCGGTCCAGTTCACCCGAGGCTTCACCACTTTTGATCATTTGTACCATCATCGGTGGAAAATAACCACTGCGATCCAGCTGGGTTGCCAGGTTGCCGCCTTCGGTGACTTTTTCAGCGGCCAGATTTACCGCATCACGGATCACCCAGTTGTTACTGACAGCTGCACCAATCCGCAAAGCATCGACCAGCGGCACACCGGACTGGGTCAAAATGGATAAGGTACTGGCAAAACGCGCGGCATTAATGCCCCGGGATAATTTTCCAAACAAGGGCAACTTTAAGGTCAGGCGGTCAAAGGCATAATGCCCGGCGGTGCTTCTTAAAAAACGTACCAGCAGGAAGAAACTGGTGATACTGCCTATCAGTAAAAAGGGCCAGGCAATCCGGATAAAATCACTGGCTTTCATTAAAGCGACAGTAATCCACGGCAAGGCATCCTTACTCTGGTCAAAAGTCTTGACAATATCCGGCACCACATAGGTCATCAAACCCATTACAATCGCAAAAGACATCAACAGCAGAATAATCGGGTAGATCATGGCACCCTGAATTTTTTTCTGCATGGCGAAACGGTTTTCCGTATAATCTGCCAGTTGATCCAGAATCAGATCCAAATGTCCGGAGCGCTCCCCGGCGGCAATCGTCGCGGTATACAGTTCAGGAAAACGTCCCGACTGCTGTAAGGCCTGAGCCAGGCTATGTCCTTCCAGCACTTTGGAGCGCACCGACATCAGCAGGTTTTGCACATGGACTTTTTCACTCTGTTTACCAACGGCACGAATGGCTTCTTCCAGCGGAATGGCAGCCGCCACCAACACGGCTAATTGCCGGGTCATCAAGGCCAGATCATAGGCTGTGATACTTTTTTCAAACCATTTACGCTGATAGTGCTGGTCTTTTTTCTCGACCGGATCGACAGAGACCGGAACCAGTGCCTGATCTCTAAGCTGCTGCCGGATCTGACGTGCAGAATCTCCCTCAAGCACGCCCTTTTGCTGCTTTCCTGAAGCATCAAGCGCAATAAACTGATATGCAGGCATTGTAATGCTCTAATTTTCCAAAATTTTTGCTTAACGCGGTTGCGTCAGACCACCGAAATCATTCATATTCTTTCATATAAATTATCCGCTCACTCTAACACAACTGAACTTTGAGCACGACGAAATTTCATCAGGACCTCTTTCATCATTATGCCGAATTCTGCTCCCCCTTCTGTACCTGTTTACCGTGTTCGCGTTGCGGTGCCGGTACGTCTGTTTGATTGTTTTGACTACAGTTTAAGTCAGGAACAATATCAACAGGCCGAAGTCGGTGCCCGGGTGGCGGTTTCCTTTGGCCGGCAGAATCTGGTCGGTGTGATTACCGAAAAGCTGCCGCTGGATGCGCCGATTGATCCCAGTTTCAAGCTTAAGTCGATTACGGAGCTCCTGGATGAACGCGCCATTTTAGATGCTAAAGTTTTAAGTTTGTTGACATGGTCCGCACAATATTATCAATTCCCGATCGGTGAAGTGATCCAGACCGCGCTGCCGACATTATTGCGTCAGGGAAAACCCTACAATCTGCTGGCCCGGACCTGGAAGCTTCTAGAGCATGAGGCCGAAGCCAAAATTCGCCGCTCTGAAAAACAGCAGGAAGCTTACCGGATTTTAAAACTGCATCCGGTCGGTACGACTGAAAATGTACTCAATCTGGCCGGGATTGAAACCGCCACATTAAAAGCCCTGGAAAAAAAAGGCATTTGTTGCTGTGTACTGGAGCAGCAGGATTTCAGTCCTCAGCCGATGCAGCTGGCACAGATGCCACTGACAGCCAATCCTGAACAAAAGCATGCGATTCAGCAAATCCTCAAATACTGCAAGAAATATCAGGCTTTTTTACTGGATGGCCTGACTGGAAGCGGAAAAACTGAGGTCTATTTGCAGGTTATGCAGCAAGTGCTGAAGCAAGGCCAGCAGGTGCTGGTGCTGGTGCCCGAAATTGGCCTTACCCCCCAAACAATTAGCCGCTTTCAGTCCCGTTTTCATTGTCATATTGCCCTGCTACACTCCGGGCTGAATGACAGCAAGCGTTTGCAAGCCTGGCAGGCCGCTGAAACTGGTAAAGCTTCGATCATACTGGGCACACGTTCCGCCATTTATACGCCAATGCCGAATCTGGGCCTTATCATTCTGGATGAAGAACACGATCTGTCCTTTAAACAACAGGAAGGTTTTCGCTATCACGCCCGTGATGTTGCACTGTATCGGGGGCATTTACAGCAATGTCCGGTGATTCTGGGTTCAGCAACCCCCAGTATTGACAGTTATGCGCTGGTTCAGCAAGGCAAAATGCAGGTGCTGGAACTCAATCAACGTGCCGGTACAGCCTTAATGCCCAAAATCCATATTCTGGATTTAAAAGTCGCCCAAAAACAGCATGGCATCAGTCTGCACCTGATTCAGGAAATTAAAAAACGCCTGGCTAAAAAAGAGCAGGTGCTGGTCTTTCTTAATCGTCGGGGCTATGCCCCGGTACTGATCTGCGGTAGTTGTGGCTGGCAGGCCCAATGTCCACACTGTGATGCCAATTTCACTGTACACCGCCAACCGTATCAACATTTGCACTGTCATCACTGTGGCACCATTCATCGTCTACCTGAACAATGTCCGCAGTGCCAGCATACCGAACTGGTGACTTTAGGCATGGGCACCGGCAAGGTTGAAGAACATCTGAATGAGCTTTTTCCCGATTCTGAAGTGATCCGGGTCGACCGGGATTCCACCAGCCGGGTGGGCAGCTGGCAAAAAATTTATGACAAGATACAAAAAAGCGAGCCGGCTATTCTGCTCGGCACCCAGATGCTGGCCAAGGGACATCATTTTCCTTATGTCACGCTGGTCGCCATTCTGGATATTGATTCCGGTTTGCTCAGTGTCGATTTCCGGGCCACTGAACGTACTGCACAGCTGATCATCCAGGTGGCAGGACGGGCAGGACGTGGTGAGCATAAGGGCGATGTCTATTTACAGACGCTCAGACCGGATCATGCCTTACTGAATACGCTGGTCAATGAAAACTACCGCGCTTTTGCCAAGCAGACGTTAACCGAACGGCAAATTGCCCAGATGCCACCGTTTCGTTATGCCGTGCTGATCCGCTGTGAATCCAGAGATCAGGCACAAAATACTGAATTCTTACAGAAACATGCGGCCCTACTCAGGCAATATCCTGATCTGGTACTGGATATCTGGGGGCCGATTCCTGCTCCCATGGAACGTAAGGCCGGGCGCTATCAATCACATATGGTCCTGCTGTCTGCAGATCGTGCCCGTTTGCATTATTATGTCAGGAGCTGGTGGCAGAACCTGTTGCAGGAAAAGCCTTCCAGCATGAAACTGACCCTGGATATTGATCCGCAGGAACTCAGTTAAGACCATTGAAGCTGTCTGTATAAATAAAAGCTCAAGCGGATCGGATGAAAATAAAATTTAAGGCGGAAAAATGTCGATACTGTTGCAAATAACACTGGTCCTGGCAATGGCACTGATTATCGTGCCTCTGAGTAACATGCTCAAATTGCCCAAGGTCCTGGGCTATCTGTTAACAGGCCTGATTCTGGGACCCAGCGTTTTCACGCTGATCCAGTCACCCACTCTCCTACACAGCTTTATAGAGCTGAGCCTGCTGGGGCTGCTGTTCTGGATCGGGCTGCAACTTCGACCTCAGCGTATCCTGCAAATTCCCCAGTCCAGCTGGATCATGGCCAGTTTACTCGTATTCGGTTCCACCCTGTTTTTTAGCCTGATGGCCTGGGCATTCTGGCAGCAACAGCTCTTGGTTAGTGTAGTCATCGGACTGGCCGGCAGCCTGTCTGCAATGACTTTGGTGACCCAGTACCTGAACGATCAGGAACAGTTGGCCAGCAGTACCGGTCAAACCACCTATTCCATTTTATTGATTCAGGCCCTGCTGGCAATTCCAGTATTGGCAGCGATTCCTTTATTTGCTGGCATCAACTCGACCGAACATGGCGTGGCTTATTTTGCCGCTATCATGACCACGTTTAGCGGCCTGTTCCTGTTCAATCATTATCTGATGCGGCCTCTTTATCGCTGGATTATAAAAACGGGCAGCCATGATTTACATATGCTGGTGGCTATGGTCATCATGCTGGCTCTATTGGCCCTAATGCATACCTTGGGGCTCAGCCTGTTTCTCGGTGCCCTGTTTGCCGGGATTCTGCTAGCAGACTCTGATTTTCGTCAAACGGTAGAAAGTAGTATCCAGCCCTTTAAAGGTATCGTGATTGGTCTGGCATTTATTGGACTGGGCATGTCCTTAGATGTTCAGGAACTATTTGATTTTCCCCTCACCATTCTGGCTGGCACGGCCGCCTTGATGCTGATCAAATTTCTGCTTGGGCTAGGCTTGGCACGTTATTATCAGCAAGCATGGCGCAAGTCTGCCCTGCTGGCTGTCAGTCTTGCCCAAGGTGGCGAGTTCGCGTTTATCGCCTTGGTGATGGCAAGCACTCACCAGCTTATGGATCAGGTCTTAGTATCTAGCCTTCTGTGGATGGTCAGCCTGTCGATGTGCTTGACACCGTTATGCTATCGGCTGCTGCATAGCCAAATTCTGCCACGGCTGGACCGGCAGAATCATCTGGCGGCTACCTTTAATACCGAGAGTGTGCCCTATCCACCCACGCCGGTTCTGCTGATTGGATTTGGGCGTTTTGGCCAGATCATCGCACGAATTTTAAGACAGCAACAACAAGCTTTCAGCGTCATGGACAGTCATGTCGAAGCCAGCCATGTGCTGTCTGAATATCATATTCCGTTTTATCAGGCCAATGCCACCGAACCGCACAGTCTGCATCGGGCCGGTATTGAGCAGGTGCAGCATGTTATCGTGGCAATAGATGACATTGAAGACAATTTGTTGGTGGTCCGGCATCTGCGGCTGAATTATCCAGATATGACCTTATGGGTACGTGCCCGTGACCGTCATCATGTACATTTACTGCAAGACCTCGGTGTAGAACGGATCTGGCGGGAAACTTATGCCTCAGCACTGGAACTCGGCCAGGCCCTGCTGGAAGATTTAAATCCTGAAACGGAAGCGGACTTTTCGCAGTTTATCCAGACCTTTCGCCAACATGATGAAAACCTGCTCAGGCGTCAGTATACTTTAGACAGCGAAGATGCCCTGCATACTGACCGACATCGGCATCATCTGGCAGAGCTGGAATATTTGTTCAGTCAGGAGCCGCTACACACACTGCAACCAGATACACAGCAGCAACAGGACATCAACCGCTCAGGAATTGATGCGACAAGAGATGATCTGGCATAACTTGTGTTTTACAATAGTGTCACCATTAAAGCAGGGTTATGGAGAATTTTATGTCTGATTTACGCCAACGCTTTTTTATTGAAGATAGCCCTGTTCGTGGTGAAGTGGTGCATCTTGAAGAAGCTTTACAAACTATTTTAGCCCAGCGCGACTATGCGCCTGCCGTTAAAATCCTGTTGGGTGAGATGCTCAGTGCGACAGCACTACTGGCGAGCACTTTAAAAATCAAAGGGCGGATCAGTCTGCAAATTCAGGCCTCTGGTACGTTTAAATGGGCCATGGCTGAATGTAACCATTTGGGTGAAGTGCGTGCGCTGGCAGATTATGAAGAAGATCCACATTTCCAGCAGGCGAACGACAGCAGTACGGTACTGAAAACCCTGATCAATCCGGTACTGTTTATTAATATTGAGCCTGAATTGGGTGAGCGTTATCAGGGGATTGTTCCTCTGGATCAGGAAAACCTGGCCGGCTGCCTGATGCAGTACTATGACCTGTCTGCCCAGATTCCGACCCGCATTGTCCTGGCCAGTGATCACCAGCGTGCAGGCGGCTTGTTGATCCAGCTTCTCCCCCGCAATAGTGAAGAAGAACAGCGCCGTGTAGATGAAGACCTGTGGCCGCGTCTGACCATCTTGACCGAAACCTTAAAGCTGGAAGAGCTGATCAGTCTGGAAGCCAACGAAATTCTTTACCGTTTATATAATGAAGAAGAAGTTCGCCTGCCCGAAATAGAACAGCTGAAGTTTGGCTGTACCTGTTCTAAAGAACGTTGTGCAGTTGCTTTACAGCAGATTGGGGTCGAATCAGTACGTGAAACCCTAGAATTTCAGAATCCGATTGAAATGGACTGCCAGTTCTGTAACAGCCATTACACCTTTACCGCTGAAGAAGCATTAGGCCTGTTTGGCGAACACTTAAGTTAAATCAGTTTCAAAAAAAAGCATTCGTCAAGAATGCTTTTTTTTATTTATATTTCGATAACATCGTTGCAAATTTCCTCTTTTAAATAAAACCGACCTTTTGATTTGTTAATAATTAATTACCTTATAACAAACACCATTCACTTTATTTTAAATAAGCGAGACATCTATCACTGTTCATGGTATTGATTTTGTTAATGATTGCAAATAAATTAGAGTAATAAATCTAATACGGATAATCATTAGTCAACAGGCAAGTTATGATGAAAAATTTAAATCGTTTAATAATGGGGTTCACCTTGGCAACAGCGGCAAGTTTAAGTATTGCAGCCGATGATCCATTACTGGGGAAATGGAAAACGATTGATGATCAATCTGGATATTCACGTGCAGATGTTGAAATCCGTAAAAAACCTGATGGCAGCTATGAAGGCATCATCGTCGAAACTCGCAGTTTGCCGGGTGCAGAAAAAATGGGGATCTGCCATAAGTGTCCAGGTCAGCTCAAGAACAAGCCTTTCCTAGGTTTGCCATTTATCTGGGATTTTAAAGCAGACCCAAAAAAACCGCGTGAATACCATGATGGCAAGGTTTTAGATCCAATCAGCGGTAAAGTCTACAAGGGCAAGGCACGTTTAAGTGCCAACGGTAAACGTCTAACCTTACGCGGCTATGTCGGAGTTTCAGTTATTGGTCGTAGCGTAACTTGGGTAAAATACTAATTCTCTAAGCTTTTTAAAGCTCCTCTTGCAGGGGCTTTTTTATTGGTCATGTTTTGAAACAATAAGGTACAAATAATAACTGTTTCAATATTCAGAAAATCACAATAATGGTTGGAAGGCGGTTAATTTTTATTCAAAAATGATGATCAAGCTTCAGTCTCGGCTTCAATTGCTTTGGATGGTTCAATTACAGTTCAAAGTTGGCACCTGTTTCTTCTACCAAGTGACTAAGAAGGGATGCAGGAGCGCAGGTCATAGTACCCGCATAGAAACTCGACAGCTTGCTCTTAAACATATGAAGTCTGACCGTTTTAAAGGCAAAGCTCCAGAGGAGACCCTGTCGGGTTTCATCTTGTTTCATTTCCAAGCTTTGGCAGCTGCTATAGCATGCCATTGGGGGCAGAGCAGCGAGATTTGAGCTACTTAAGCTTATCTCACTCTTCAGCATCATTTCCTGTTGAAGCTCTCGCCTAGCTGTTTAAGGAGTAAACCTATGACTACAATTCAGTATCAAGAGAATTTCTCACACGGTTCTATCCCTTCTGAAATTATGGATGATCGCACCTTTGATTTGATTCATTTTTCTGAAGTCTGCGGCCAAAGTCCGGAATGGGTCATGCAGCTGATAGAACATGGCATTTTACCGGATCGCTCCACCACACAAACGAGCTTCTTTTTAGGTGAAGATATTTCGCGTGCACAACGTGCTTACCGTCTGCAGCGCGATTTTGACGCTTCTTTCAGTGCAGTGGCAATGATGCTGGACCTGATTGATGAGGTACAGGAATTGCGCCGTGAGATTAAACACTTACATTTTAAATAGGCCTTTTCTCATGCCCTGTTCCTATTCAAATTGCTGAATAAAGTCAGGGCATAGTATGTTTTTCTTTGATTTTGAGAGTTCCTGAATTTCTATGAAGACTAAAGACTGCAATAAAAAAATGAAATATATGTTTCCCGAATATCGCGATTTAATTGTGCAGCTTCGCGAAGAAAATCCACATTTCGCCCGCCTGTTTGAAGAGCATAATGAGCTGGACAAAAAGATTGTCCAACTTGAGCTCGATCCGGTGAATCATGTGAATAATGACATTGAAGTCATTAAACGTAAAAAGCTTAAACTCAAAGATGAAATTTACCGTCTCCTGAAAAATGCAGAAGCTGATCCTCTGGAGTAAGACTCATCCTTAAAATATAGCGCTTCATCCGGTTTAGCTATTAAGCGCAATCGGCATTTTTAAAGATGATCTGGCAAGAGATACATTTTTCTATTTCAGGCGGCTAAACTTTTCCAGCATTTTCATGGTCTTCACTGTGCCTTTGACGGTTCCGGTCAGGCTGTGTTTAATTGGCTCATAGCCGATAAACCAGAGTAAGTTCATTTGCTGATTCACCTGTTCCTGCGCCAGCATATCAATCACACTTTTTTCACCACGTCCCACCAGATGCCGGCGATAAAAATAATAAACGAGCAAGACGGTAGTGATCAGCATAATCCCCAGCATGATCCAGAAGCCTGTAGGCGACTTGAGTCCGGGAATATATTCAAAGTTCATGCCGTAAATACCGGTCAGCAAGGTCAACGGTGCAAAGATCGCCGTGATGATGGCCAGAATACGCATATTTTCATTGGTCTGGTTGGCAACTGCGGAAAAATGTAAGTCAATCGCCGTTTGTACTGCTCCACGCAAACGTGTGGTGTGTTTTTGAATTCTTTCGATATGGCTGGTCAGGTCATCCACCCGTACCAGCATGATTTCCTGCTTTTCATTGCGTTTTTTTCCTTTAAGATGCGGATAATTATCCACAATCTCATCGCGTAGTTCCTGCAGAATTTCAATTTGTTCTTCACATAAATTTTCTACCTGCTGGAAAGCCATATTTTCCTGTAACAGCTGATGCCATTTAGTAAAGCGGCGATGCCCCTGCAAGAGTTCCTGTTGCCAGAACTCTACCCGCTTGGTCAACGGAGTACGCAGATCCAGATAACCGTCCACCATGTTATTCAGCAAACGCAAGGTTAAATCTAGCGGAGTAGCCGGCAGTTTCCGTGGCTTATAATGCTCTTCAACTGGGCGGGCCAGCAGTGTGCTAATGCGCTGGATATAACTCTCGACTTCTTTATTCCCCTGTTCGCGTATACTGACCAGCACCTGCGGTGTCATGATCAGGCTCACTGGAGTGGTGGCCAGACCAAACACCCGTTCGTGTTTTTCATGAATCTGGGATTCCAGCTTGATCTGGTCCTGCGGACTGATCAGCTTACGGAAAATCAGCAGGTCATAATCTTCCAGCGTATCAAAAGTGCAAGGATGTTCCAGATTTAAAATATCACGCAGATGGTATTCATTGACCCAAAGCCCGGTTTTGGCATACAACTCCTGCTGCCATTGCTCGGCCCGGTTGACCACATCTTCACGGGTACAATCCAGCCAGATAAAAGCAGGCTCAAGCTCAGGATTTAGGTGATCATGCACATAAATATGCTGGCTAGTGGAATGATGATAGAAATAATACTCTTGCATATCTCAATTATTATTTTGCAGATTTTATTACATCATGCCATAAAAAAGCCCTGTGCAAACCCAAGTCATCACTCAGGTCATACACAAGGCTGATTTTTTCAATTCACATCAGCTTACTGATGTGAATGTTTAAAGATTAAGCTTGTTCGATGTCTTTCATCGTCAATTTGATACGGCCACGGTTGTCAACATCGGCAACCTGTACTTTCACTTCCTGACCTTCTTTCAATACATCGGTCACGTTTGCAATACGTTCGTTCGAGATTTGAGAGATATGCAGTAAGCCATCTGTACCCGGAAGGATATTAACGAAAGCACCGAATTCAACGATACGAATTACTTTACCTGTGTAAATTGTACCCGGTTCAATTTCAGCAGTCAGTGCCTGGATCTTGGCAATAGCCGCTTGTGCAGCAGCTTTAGTTTCACCAAACACACGTACTGTCCCGTTATCTTCAATATCGATTGCAGCTTTGGTCTCTTCAGTGATCTGACGAATAGTCGCACCACCTTTACCAATCACGTCACGGATCTTGTCCGGGTTGATATTGATGACCTGGAAGGTCGGCGCATGCATTGAAATTTCAGGACGCGCACGTGAAATCACTTGGTTCATCTCATTCAAGATGTGCATACGACCCGCATAAGCCTGGTTTAATGCAGACTCCATGATCTCTTCAGTAATCCCTTCAATCTTGATGTCCATTTGTAGCGCAGTAATACCATTTGCAGAACCTGCGACTTTAAAGTCCATATCACCCAGGTGATCTTCATCACCCAGGATGTCAGAAAGAACTGCGTAACGCTCACCTTCTTTCACCAGACCCATTGCAATACCTGCAACTGGTGCTTTCAGTGGCACACCTGCATCCATCAGTGATAGAGAAGCACCACATACGGACGCCATTGAAGACGAACCGTTTGATTCAGTAATGTCAGATACAATACGGATCACATACGGGAAGCGGTCAGCGGCAGGAAGAACGGCTTGAACACCACGACGCGCCAGACGGCCATGACCGATTTCACGACGTTTAGGACCAGATTCACGACCAGTTTCACCCACAGAGTATGCAGGGAAATTGTAGTGAAGCATGAAGTTATCAGTTTTCGTACCTGCAAGGGTATCCACCATCAACGCATCACGGGTATTACCCAGAGTTGTGGTTACCAGTGCCTGAGTTTCACCACGTGTGAACAATGCAGAACCGTGAGCACGGTCCAGTACACCCACTTGTACGTCGATTGCACGAACAGTTTTGGTATCACGTCCATCAATACGTGGCTTACCAGACAGGATGTTGTCACGTACGGTACGATATTTAAGATCTTCAAATAATTCGTTGACTTCGTCAGCCAGACCGGTTTCGTCATTTTCTGGAACGAACTGAGCTAAGGCTTCTAGCTGAAGTGCATCAAGTGCCGCATAACGGTCCTGTTTGATTGCAATCGTATAAGCTTCAGAAATTTTCGCTTCGAATGCTTCTTTCAATTTGCCAAGAAGTTCTTCGTTTTTAACCGGAGCCACCCAAGTTGACTCAACTGCACCAGCAGCTGCAGCAAATTCTTTGATCGCCTGGATCGCAATCTGCATTTCGTCATGACCGAACAATACAGCACCCAGCATCTGGTCTTCTGAAAGTTCTTTCGCTTCAGATTCAACCATCAGTACTGCAGATTCTGTACCGGCAACCACAAGATCAAGATCAGACTCTTTGAGTTGTTCTAGGTTCGGGTTCAGAATATATTCGCCGTTAATCAAACCTACACGTGCGCCGCCGATTGGACCACGGAACGGTGTACCTGCGATAGACAATGCCGCAGATGTACCCAACATTGCAGCAATGTCAGCATCCATCGTTTTGTCAGAAGAAATAACGGTTGCGGTGACCTGAATTTCGTTGAAGTAACCTTCCGGGAACAACGGACGAATTGGACGGTCGATTAAACGTGAAATTAAAGTTTCAGCTTCAGACTGACGACCTTCACGCTTGCCATACCCCCCCGGGATACGGCCAGCAGCATATTGCTTTTCTTGGTAGTTAACAGTTAAAGGGAAGAAGTCTTGTCCTACTTTTGCTTTAGGTTGTGCAACAACTGCTACAAGCACCTGTACACCACCCATGGTGATTACGACACTGTTTGCCTGACGGGCCACACGACCGGTTTCTAAAGTTACAGTGTGCTGACCGAATTGAAATTCTTTACGAACAATATTAAACATCGACATGTTTTATTTTTTCCTGATTTTATTCTAGTGGAGACCCCTAAGGTTTGGCATTCACAGTACAGAACCGAGTAAATGACAAAGCTTAGAAGCCGACCTCACCAGAAATAAACATGATTTTTAAACACAAAGAAGGAGCGAAACATTCGCCCCTTCCTCTAACCTGACATTTGCCAGGTCGAACTTTGTTTTCATCAATATGGCATTCAAAATGCAATAATCCGAAAATAAAGATTTAAATCGAATTAACGACGTAAACCTAAAGCAGCAATCAAAGCGCCGTAACGAGTAGTGTCTTTACCTTTAAGGTAGTCAAGAAGCTTACGACGTTGGTTAACCATACGGATCAGACCGCGACGGCTATGGTGGTCGTGTTTGTGCTCTTTAAAGTGACCTTGTAAGTCATTGATTTGAGCAGTCAAAAGAGCTACTTGAACTTCTGGGGAACCCGTGTCGTTTTCAGCGCGAGCAAATTTAGCGATGATCTCTGCGCGATCTGCGTTTGTTAAAGCCATTCGATTTCTCCGAGATGCTTATATATCTTGATAAAAATCAAAGTAATGAGAATTCAAGACCTTGACTGCCGTGCATCACTACAGCAAGTTGCATATTTTAAGGGAAATTCAGCCAGATTGCAAAAATAGATCCAGCTTTTATCAATAGATGCCAGACTATTTTTCCTTATTGCTGTCATCTTTGCTTCAATTCAAGCAGTCATACCCTACAGTGATTTTTTATAAAGCCCAGAAGAAATGGCTTTACATGCCATAAACCTGATGAGGTCAAATACAAAAACGAGAATATTTAATATAAAAGTTTTTAAGCCGCGCATGCAGTGATAAACATCGATAAAAAAAAAGCCCGAGTAAACTCGGGCTTTTTCGCGCTGTGGTCTCTTCTTTATCATATTATTTATTGTATTTTTTATTGCGTTTTAGGCTTATTATTATGTTAAAGATACATCCTGTAATTTAACAATCATCGTCCTGATGTGGTAGATTTTGCCATAGTCGAGAATTAGAACTAGAGGTGTTTATCCTCTGTACGTGTAAGCCATTTCATACAATAAGTTACGCAAAGCTTGCACAATGTTACACTAATAACCTATTTAATCACCCGGCTTACGAAATTTTATTGAGTAATTTTCTGTACTTAAATAATTCACTTAAAGCAAAATTCATTAAAAGCAGGCAATAAAAAAGCCCTGTAGTCTCTCCCAAAACTACAAGGCTTAGCGGCTGTAAGTTTCCTCATTCACTTACTTCACTGTAAGTTCGCTGTCGTTAGACATTCTTGTTGTTATTATGCGATTTATATTCAACTTTCCTTGTTGAACTCTTTGTGTGACCAATCTTCTCAAATCTTATGCAAAAGCTCTATGCGGCAATTTCCTGAATGCTTGTAAGCTTTTACCTACAAAGACTTCATCTTTTTTGCCAACAAATTACTACAACATTCAATAATCTTTAAACTCAGACCACTGTGCCGTGTGGTTCTTACACAGAGTGCCTGTATAAAGGCTTCCTGATCAACCAGCAAGCTCACTACTTTTTTTGCCCGGGTAATCGCGGTATAAATCAGTTCCTTACTGAGCAGACTTTTGGCCTGCTGATCCAGCACGACCGCAGTATGGGTAAATTCTGAACCTTGTGACTTGTGAATGGTCAGGGCAAATGCGGTTTCGATATTTTTGGGTAAACGCGTAGCAGGCACCCATTTTTCCAGACTGGGGAAATATACTTCAAACTGGGCCTGATCCTGCTGCTCTCGCCAGAAACAGATACCGATATCGCCATTGGACAGACCTAACTGGTAGTCATTGTAGGTCATCATCACCGGACGGCCTGTATACCACTCCCCTTGCTTTAGCTGTGCTGAGGCCTGTAAAAAGCGCTGCTCCATCTGCTGATTAATCTTGTTTAGCCCGAAGTCTCCATGCCGGATAGCCGTTAAAATCCGGTAATCATCAAAGCAGCTGACGACCTGCTGGACATAGGCCTTAAAATTAGTGGATGAATCACCTAAAACAGCCTCGACATAGGCCTGATAGCCATACATCAGCTGCGCATAATACTGCTCCAACATTAACGGATTGGGTTTCGCTTCACGCTTTGGCAGATATTGCAATTGCAGCAGATCGACAGGCACCTGATCGGGTTGAATGGCCTGAAGCTCGCCTTCCTCAACAATGGCCTGCTCAAAGTGGCTGAGTACCATTGAAGGCGGGTGTGACTGCTGGATGAAATTGGCCATCGCACCGATCCTGGCACCCGGCGCAAAACGGCGTGTGGTGATCAGATGGACCCGATTCTCTTGCAAGACCGGAACCCGTTGCAGGTCAGCCAGCACGGTGCCGACATCCACTGAAGCCAGCTGATCGGCATCCCCCAATAAAATCAGCCGGGCATGATCAGCAACTGCTGCCAGCAACATCTGCGACAGGTTCAGATCCAGCATGGAGGCTTCATCCACCACAATCACATCATAAGGCAAAGGCTGTCTGGCATGAAAACGCGGCTGGCCCTGATGTCCAAGCCCCAGCAGGCGGTGCAAGGTAACAGGTTGTACCTGTTTCAATGCTGCCAGATCAAATTGCTTTAGGGCTTCACTCTGTAGGGCGTTTTGCAAGGCTTCCTTCATACGCTGTGCTGCTTTTCCAGTCGGAGCCGCCATGGCAATCCGGATATCTGGAAAAGTTTCGTGCAAGACCGCAATAATATGCGCCAAAGTATAAGTTTTTCCGGTTCCCGGCCCCCCGGTGATAATGCTTAGCGCCTGCTGAGCCACCATTTCTAGAGCTTTTTGTTGCTGGGGATCCGTTAAGAGCTTACGCTCACACGCAGTTAAGGCCAGTGTCGGAACAGCCTGCAGCTTGATTCTGGCAATATGAGCAGCGACAGACTGCTCCAGCTGCCAGTAACGGTACAGATACAACGACTGGTTTTCAAAAACAAAAGGCGTAGCGCCTGTAGCGGAGGATTCACACTGCCAGACCAGATGCTGTAAGGACGCTACCTGCTCCATGCTCGCTGGTATACAGCTGTTCCCTTCCTGCATGGCATCCAGCACCTGTTGAATGAGCTGTTTCGCAGTTTCTTCCAGCGGTGCCGCGCAAAAAGGGGGCTGACATAGATAGTCAATCCATCCCCTCAAAGAAGAGACTGGCTGCAACACGTGAATCTGCTCATTTTCCACACAGTTATCCTCAAAGTTATCCACAGGCTAATTTTCTGTTTAAACTGTATAAATTTTCCAAAATCGCTACCTTAAGCCCGTTTTTGCTGTTCAAAGTAACCCAGAATTTGATCCAGTTTTAACAGGAATTCTATGTCCGGCTGCCAATGATAAGCTCCCTGTCCGGCCTGACCATTCATCCCTCGCAGATACAGATAAGTCGCTCCCCCCAGATGCTGCTGTATAGCATAATCCTGCATATTGGCTGACAGATAACGGTGCAACGCCACCAGATATAAAGCGGCCTGCAACCAGTAACTGGACTGGCTCATATTCTGCTGAATGGCTTCTGCCGCGTAATGTTGCTGGTCTGGCCCCAGAAAGTTACTTTTATAGTCCGCAATATGATAGCGCTGGCCATCAAAATACACCAAGTCAATTGAGCCGGTCAGATAGCGGGCCGATTTGGCCTCATTGAACTCGCTCATGGCAATGCCCTGTTCGGCAAACAGCTGATGAATCTGGCGGATTTGCAAGGGTGCATCGGTCAAGGAAAGATAAAATGGAAATTCTGACAAATACGCCTTTGCCTGCAACTGCTCCAAGGCAAAATCAGCCTGTAGGGGGGTCGACAGGATTTCCTTAACCCAACCATGCATCAGATTCAGTACCATATCCTCCAGAACTTCCTCCATCAAGGCATGAAAGGCATCCTGAAAAACAACCTCAACATTTACCGGCACGGTTGAAGCCGCTGCACTCAGCTGTGCAAGTTCCTGCTCAAAAAACTGAATAAAAGGCTCATCATCCAGCTCGGAAAAACAGGGCTGGAACTGACCGAGGAAAGCTAAAAATTCGGCCTGTTGCAAATGCTGTACCGACTTGAAAAACAACTGCAATTCCTGTCGGTAGCTGTCACGCTGGCCATGCAGGCGAATACCGGTCAGAATCTTATAGTTCAGACTGGAAAGTACACGGTGCATACTCTGTTGCAGGGCTTCTGCCGAAAACTCCGAGTGCTGCGCAACCTGAGTCAACAAGGTCTTTAGATTCACACAAGCATGCTGATAATCCTGTGCAAACGCCTGCTCCAGCAAAGCTGGCAGCTGAAATACCTGCAGGAATTTTTCTTTGAGTTCCTGCCAGATCTGCGGTGCCGTGTTTTTAAAACGGCGACGAATTTCCAGATTCCAGTAGCTGCGATCCTGAAAGTCAAGATGCTCAAAAATGCTGTGCAGGAAAGTGCCGGCAACGGTGCCCTTGGGAAAATTCAGCTTGAGCCAGTCCAGTGGCTCCTGAGCCGGCTGATCCAGATGGTTAATCTCTATTTCATCGGCCGCACTGTCGACGACTTCTGCATGGTTCACCAGATCATCTTGGAGCACAGCAGGTCGAAGCTGATGCTGGGCCAAAGCGGTAAAGCTGGTCCGGCTGCGGGGATAAAAGTGCCGCTGCGGCAAAGCCTGTGCCTGCATTTCAGGCGGCGTTTGCTGCTGCGCCAGAATACGGACGGGTTCCTGACTTAAGGGCTGCTCGATCAGGCTGTAAGGATGCTGAAAAGCAGCCTCGCCCTGTCCACGCCAGAACGCCAGACCTGCCTCAGTCTGTCCGCTTTGATCTTGCAATAGGGCATAGACCCGATGGCTGGCCCGGGTCAGCGCAACATACCAGAGCCGGTGATTCTCGGCAGCATTACGCGCAGCATTTTGCTGAATGGCCTGCGCATGCAAATCCTTGTGATTGACCCTAATGACCCGGGACTGTTCCAGTATATTGTCCTGACTTGCAGTCGCAAGCGAAAAATTCAGGTTTCCTTTATGCATATCAGTCGCAGCATCCGCGCCCAGCAAAAAGACCACCTTGAACTCCAGTCCCTTGGAGGCATGAATGGTCATTAACTGAACTCCATGATCTCCCGACAGCTTGCGCTCTTTTTCATTGTCTTTGCCGGAAGGAGACTGCAACTGGCGCAAATACCAGTGATACAGCTTTTGCGCACCCTGATAATATTCACTCTGCTGACACAGTATGTCGGTCAGATGACGGACATTTACCACCACCCGCTCATTGTCCAGACTCTGACTGGCCACCAGATTGGTCCAGACCTGAAACAGGTTCAGCGCATACGTCCAGGCCGTGAGAAAGCCTTTCTCGAACCACATCTCCCGGATACTGTCCAGATCGGCAATATAGCGATTTAAACCCTCGCTCTGCTGTTGCAGGTCAATCAGTTTTTTCAGATTAAATCCCAGCAGCCGGGTCAAGAGTGCGCGTTTGACTTTGGCCTCATTAAACGGGTCCATGATGGCGGTTAAAACCGCAGCAATATCCTGGGCAATCGGGCTGGCAAAAACACTTTGTCTGGATTCCTTATAGCAGGGAATTCCCATGCGCTGCAGACGCTGCTTGACCTGCTCCAGCGGAAAGTGACCAAAAGACAGCACGGCAATGTCATCAGCGGACAGTGGCTGTAGCGGGTCCTGCTGAAAATAAAGCTGCTTCTGTGCCGAGCGATTCAGCAATTCCCTAATTTTCCAGACCACCTGATCGGCTTCTACATCCTGTTCTCCCAGCTGAATCCAGCGCAAGGGATGCGGATTTTCCAGCTGGTTTTCAACCAGCGCCGGATGAGGACGGCTACCCGCCTGAATCAGGGTATAGTGCACCTGCTCACCAAAATCCATCTGGCATTGAAATAGCGCATCGACCACCTCAACCAGCGGTTTCACCGAGCGGTGGTTTTGCATCAGGGTGTAAATCCGGCCCTGCTTTTGCAGCACATCCGCGCGTGCCTGGTTATAGGTCAGCATGTCTCCGCCGCGGAAACCATAAATCGCCTGTTTCGGGTCGCCGACCATGATCATGCAGCCGGCCTGCACCCGTTTGGCATCACGCCAGATTTTGGCCAGCAGGTCATCCTGATCCTGGTTGGTATCCTGAAATTCATCGACCAGAATCAGCGGATAACGCGCCTGCACACATTCGGCAAAGCGCTGGCCCTGCTGTCCTTGTAAGGCTTCGGCTAGCGTGCGGATTTGCTGGGAAAAAGTGGTTTCCCCCTGTTTCTGCAAGCTTTGCGGTAAACGGGTCTGCACGCTCTGAATCAGATGAAATTCCAGATATTGGGTCAACTGCTTGAGCTGCTGATCCAGCTTCTGCTTGATGTCACATAAATGATCAATCGCCACAATCAGGCGACTTTGCAGAATCTGCTGCTGTTCTGCTTCCGGACAGCTTTTGTTAAAGACCTGCGTACTGGGCTGAAAGTCGGTTTTCTTGCGGCGCAAATAGCATAATTCCAACAATACCTGCGCAAGCTCGGGATCAAAAAAGCTCAGTGCTCCTTGGGTCTGGACCGCTGCCATCCACGTCATAAAGTTTTCACATATACTTGTTAACTTGGTGAAAAAACTCTTATGAAAGTACTTCGGTGTGTCCTGACAATAGCGACGCAATAACGCCAGATCATCCTCATGGATGCTGAGCAGACCTCCCACACAATCTTCAAGCTCGGCCAGATCCCACTTGACTGCTTCAAGTTTTTGAAAATGTTGGGCCTTAAAATTCAGGGCATCCCGCACCAGCCCCATATAATGCTCTGCCGGTTTTAGCAGGTTCTGTAAATAGAGATGATTAATGAGATATTGTGGCTGCTGCTGAATCCATTCCCTTAACCCATCATGCAGCAGTTGCTGGATATAAGCATCCTGATCTTCCGTCAGCTCTGCACGTTCAATCTTGCCGCTTTCAAAGGCAAATTCACGTAATAGCTTCTGGCTAAAACTGTCCAGCGTTCCAACAAACAACTCATCCAGCTGGTTCAATACCAGACGCAAGCGGCGCCGGGCATAGTCCATCCGTGAACCATAATCTTTCAAGACTTGCTGGAACAGCGGATCATTTTCACGCTCCAGTTGGGCAGCCAGCTGAACCGAATTCAGCTGCTGATGGCGCTGAATATAAGCTAAGGTTTCTTCGACTCTTAAGCGCACCCGGTTTTTCAGTTCAGCGGTGGCCTTACGGGTAAAGGTGGTTGCAATCACCTGATGCGGATAATACTGGTCCAGAAAAATCCGCACCATCAAACTGGATAAAGTATAGGTTTTGCCTGTTCCCGCCGAAGCCTCAATCCAGTGGAGACCATGAAAACGCATATCCTGAATTGGATTGGTCGAAACACTCTGCTTCTGGTTTTCTGACAGCAACATGTTCATTTTACCCACTCCAGATGGTCATGAATGGGCGCATACAGGGCATGAGCAAAATGATGACAGCACGTTTCCAGAGCCTGATCCGGGTCCTGATCCTGCAATATAAACTGCCAGTCCTGATGCAGCTGGTTAGATTCGTCACTGGTCAAAGGCCTGCTACTTTCATAACGATTATTCCAACCGTTCAGCAATTCCTGCATTTCGACAATCGTCATCTGCCCGTGTTCGTTTTCAGCCCACTTCCAGTTTTTTTTCATCAATAATTCAGCTGGCAAGACCAGCGGCTGTTTTTGTCCAATTTCCCAGGCTTTGAACCAGAACTGTAAATACTCACGTGCCTTGCTCGAACTTAGCCCGGAAAATTTCAGGGTTTTATCGCTGAAAATAACGATACGCTCCAGCGCCGGGGCGCGCGCATCATCATGAATAAAAGCCAGCCACAGCAGATATTCCAGCCAGACCTGTGCCCGGCGTTTTTCCGATGCCGAAGAAGATTGCATACTGAGCCAATAGGCACTGTGCGCCACTTGCGGTACGGTAATATTTAACAAAATTTCAGAACTCAACTTCCAGGTCTGCTGAGTTACCGGGGTCAGCTCTTTATCCAGCTCAAGCAGACGCTGCTGCAATCGCTGTTGCTCCTGCTGGCTACTCAGCCAGGTAGCCTGACGGGTTTTGCCGACCGGCAAACGATCCAGCATTAGCTCCGGCTCGATTTCCTGTTCTTGCTGTAACAGAAAATCCCGGACCTGATACTGTTCCAGTTTATTCAGTAACAAAGGCTCTCTGGCACTCGGCAAGTCGGCATATTTGACACTGGAAATCCCGACACTTTTTAAAAATAGGCGTGCGGGGAAAATCATGTCCCGAATCCACTCCTCGCCTTTGAGCACCCGAACTTCCTGAGGCTCCAGCGCAGGATAGTGCGCATTGATCCAGCTGCTGCGCTGGCCGGCAGCGTTACGGATATATTTTGCTACAGCAAACCACTGGTCCTGAAAGCGCGGTGTGCTGGCCACGGTAAATCCGGCCGGGTCAAAAGGCTGTAAAGGATGGACATGATACAGCTGCCGGATATGCTTGGCCACAGTCAGGCCATTGAGTTCCACCATAGCATCGACTTCAGCATCCGGCTGCTCTGACTCACAGATCAGACCAATATGCTGGATCAGCTCCTGCAAGGCCATGGAGGGATCACGCGCTTCACCATCATCTACATCGAAGCCATTATAAAATAGCCATAAATTTTCCTGTGCCAGTAACAAGGCATCTAAAAAAGCTCCCTGCTCATCATCCAGACGTGAACGGTCGCCAAGCTGCGGCTTGAGCATGCTCATCAGGTCAAAAGGCACTTTCTGATGCCGGCCCGGAAACTTGCCGCTATCCAGATTCAGCATGACCACCAGTTTATAAGGCAAGGGGCGGATTTGACCGATCTGGCTAAAAGTAATCTGCCCGCTGGGTTCTGCCTGCTCCAGCTGCATGTCGAGCGTATTCTGGATTTCTTCCAGTACATACGGCAGCGGCAGACTGAGCGCGACCAGTTCCTGACTGGCATATAAATCATCCTGATCGTGATAATCTGCCAAGGTCAGCATCCGCAGCTGCTTGTCAATAATTTCGGCCACGGTTTTCAGCGCGTCTACCCCCGCCTCCCGAAATTCATTCAGATCATTCCATAAATATTCCAGCCAGGTTTTCACCGGCGTACGCTGCCCTTGCTCATGAAGCATCAGCCAGTCCCGACGCTGCACCAGATCCTGATAAATCTGAATAAGCGTTGTAATTAAAGGGAAATCACTGCTTAGCACCCGAGCATAGCTCAAGGTGTCCTGAAACAGGCGATGCTCGGGCATCGCCATACCCAAAGCCAGACGGTCTAGGGCGAATTTAAAACTGTAACGGTAATCTTCATCCCCACTGCTCAGACTTTGCTGTAAATGCTGCTGGTCCAGCCCACGCTTAAAACCAGCCTCAGCGAGCAGCTGCAACATGCGCTCGACCTGACTATAGTCCAGTGCATAACGCTGCTGGGTGGCGTTCAAGCTCAGCCAGTCGGCAAAATCTTCAATACTAAAACGCTGATGCACCAGCTGAATCCGGCCTAAGACTGCGCGCCATGCATTGCTGACATCCAGACGCGATACACCGGCAATCTGGATCGGTAAATACAGGCTGTCTTTTTGCAGTCTGGAACTGCCTGGCTCACGTTCGCGCGGTGGTGGCGCAAACACACTACGAATCGCGGGTTCCAGCTCTTTCAGATTAGGGGCCAGCACCAGAATATCACTCGGTTGGCGCGGCTTTTCTTCCGTTCCCTGAGCCAGCCAATGAATCATCTGCTCTTTCAGGACTTCCAGCTGGCGCAAGGAAGAATGACAGACATGAATTTGTAGTGAATCATCGTCAGGTTTGAGCGGATACTGATGTTTTTCAGGTTCCAGCAGATACAGGATATCGGACTGTAACTTGGCCAATAAGCAATCTTGATATTCATCCACAAAGGCATCCGCCCAAAGCCCCTCTTCCCCCGAGGACAGTTTGGACAGAAGTGAGAAGTGATCGCGGGCCTGCTTGCCAAAACGGGTCAGCAAGGGATGACGGGACTCACGGTCTTCGGCATTGAAATTCAACTGAAATGCACTAAAAAAATGCTGGATTTCTTCATCACTTGGCTTGTGTCCCCGGCTCTGCTCATATTTACGGATAAAGCGTTCCTGCACGCCGAGGTCATAACGCGCCTTCCAGTCGGGGTCAACACTATCAGCCCAGTATTCCTGTGAAGGGTTAAAATGGAAAATATAAATATCAATGTATTGGCCCAGACGGCGCAAGAAATCCAGCTGGCCTGGCGGCAGTTCCAGCAAACTAAAGACCACCACTTGAGCGGGCAAACGTTTCAATACCTCAGCCTGAGATTCCGGATTTTCCAGCCGTTCCCAGTACAGCTGTTCAATGTCCAGAATCTTGGCATAATCATCCTGAAACACATGCTGCCATAACCAGCGCTGCCAGGCTTCCAGCTCACGTGCCTGGATTTTGACAAAATCCCCGACTGGAATGACCTGCCCGTTTTCATCCTTTGGCATATAGATCATCTGTTCAACATCCAGGGCAATATCTTGCCCCCAGGCCTGCAACCAGTTCGTCGGGCAGCTACATTGCTGGGGAGGGCAGCCACGTGCGCAATAACCGCGATAGTCCATATAATGGCTAAACAGACGCGACACCTGTTCGGCCACCCAGTACAACATGCTCTGCTTTTTCAGCTGTTTTTCGGTGCCCTGCTCCAGACGGTCAGCACTGTCATAAATCCGCTTGATAATAGAATACAGCGGATGGTCTACATCCAAACACATCTCAGCGGGTAAAATATATTTACGTAGGGCCTGAAACATCCGCCACTTGATGATAATCCGGGGAATGTTGGCCTCACGCACCTGTTCAACTTCCTTAGGACTGTTCAGCACCCACTGATAGGAACTCCATTGAAAGGCACGAATGCGGTGATGAAACTGGGTATTGGCACTGATCCCCTTTTTTTCGGCAATTTTCTGGGTCAGCCAAGCTTCCACCGCCGGTGATGGCACAATAAAATGTCGCGGCTGTAACACCTCGAACGGATTTTGTGCTGCCTGATTGACAATACGCAGCATACTATCCAAAAGTACATCAATACGTTGACTCTGAATAACATGAATTGCCATGGCTTCCCCTGAATATAAAAAAATGCAGCCTTAGTACAAAACAATAAAGATTATTTACTATACTTCGCGACTGGTCTATGCGACTTTAAAACCCATATTTTGCTCAAAAATTTCTTTGAAAAAAGCATCTTATTGATGTTTGAATAGAAAAAAACAACATACAGCTTTAAGGTAGCCCCCATGAAATTAGATAAAATTCCTGACCGTATTGATCCGAGCCTCGATCTGGACCGGATCCGCAATGAATGTTTAGAGATCGTCAAAAAACGCGCCTACTGTTCGGCCGGTGCAGCCGTAATTCCCGTTCCATTTCTGGATGTGGTGATTGATGTCGGTATCTTGTCGCAACTGATTCCCGAGATCAATGCCCGTTTCGGCCTGGCACCCGATCAGATCAGTGTCTATGATGCTAAAACCCGTCAAGTCCACTGGCAGGAACTGCGTAAACGCGGAGTTGAGTTTTCCGGTCTGGTGGTGGCACGGACCGCGGTCAAAAAATCGTTGAATAATGTTGCAGCGAAAGTGATCACAAAGCAAGTCACAAAATTCATCCCCCTGGGGGGTCAACTGGTTGCGGCCAGTCTGGGTTATCTCATCATGAAGAAAATTGCGGAAGCACATGTCAACGACTGTTATCGTACTGCTAAAAATATCCAGCAAAAACAGATTGCTCAAAATAAATAAAATGAAAGGTGAGAAAGAGCAAGGATTATTTCCCTGCCCACCTACAACTTCAGGCAGACGATTCTGCCTGAAGTTGTTTTAAAATGGCCTTTAAGACTTCGATCCGAGCGGTGTTTTTATCGTCAGTGGCAATAATATGCCAAGGCGCAAGTTCGGTTGAAGTCCGCTCAAACATGTCTGCGGCGGCTTTCAGATAGTTTTCCCATTGCTCCCGGTTACGCCAGTCTTCTTCGGTAATTTTAAAACGTTTATGCGGAGTTTCTTCACGTGCCTTGAAACGCGCCGCCTGCTCTTCTTTGGAAATGGCCAGCCAGATTTTGATAATGACAGTCTGATGTTCAACCAGACTCTGTTCAAAGCGGTTAATTTCCCCATAGGCCCGTTGCCACTCAAGCGCACTGGCCAAACCCTCCACCCGCTCGACCAGTACCCTGCCATACCAGGAACGATCCAGAATACAGATATCATCATCGGTTTGTAACTTGGTCCAGAAACGCCATAAATATGGACGGCTGAGTTCATATTTTTCTGGTGCCGCAATGGTATAAATTTCATACTCACGTGGATCAAGTTTTTTTACAATCCGCTTGATGGCCCCGCCTTTGCCGGCTGCATCCATACCCTCAAACAGGATCAGGACATTGCGCGGATCATCACGTAAGGCACTGGCAACCCTGGAAGTCAGCTTTTTAAGTTCTGGCTTATAATCTTCCGCTTCGGCAAGGCGTTGCTCAGGTGATTTTAACCGCTCTGGAATTTTAGCTTGCTGCCATCTGCCGAGGGCTCTCTTCGGGTGCGCCGGACAATTTTTTAAAGCATTCAAAATGGCCTGGGCAAACTGCTGATCACGCTGTTTTTCATCTGTACCGTCAATAATCAGCCAGTCATCGCTAAAGCGCTGGCGCAGCTCCTGCACAGTGTCATATTGCTTCTTGTTACGCCAGTCCAGTCCATGCAGTTTATGCCAGCGCAACTCGCTGGGCTCAATCTGATCCAGACGGGCTTGCAACACCTGCCACGACAGGTCAATCCAGATTTTGACCACATCCACGTGATTGTTTTTCAGATCTTGTTCAAAAGCGCGCATCTCATCAATATAAGCATCAAATTTGGCCTCGCTGATGGGTTGTGTCGGCTGCATTGCCGTACTGATCAGGTCGCTATACCAGGTACCAAACATCACCATAAGCTGACCTTCCGCCGGAATAAAGCGTACATAAGGCTGCCAGAAAGGTTGTTTGTTATGCAGCATCAAGGGTCGGTCTGCTTTTACCCCCAGATAACGCGGATCGACCCACTCACGCAGCTGTTTGACTGCCTCCCCTTTACCGGCCAGCTCTATCCCATTCACCAGGATCAGTACACTTTTGGCATTTTTTCGGCCCTGGGTATTTTTTAAATTGTATTGTGCATCAATCAGCTGGAGGGATAACTGGTCTTCATCCATAAGCTGAAAAGGCGATTGTTCTAAATCCATACTGAGCCCTTTTCTCTTCTTCTTATAGGCAGTATAACGGGGAAATTTTCCACTCAAACAGGGCCAGCAACGTTTTTCACACGATTAGTTTGATTGTTTAAACAGCGAATTGACCTGTAAATCAGGTTTCATTGGTCAATTTGTCATGGCGAGATCCTTCAACACCCTCTAAGATTCTGACATCGTAAAAAATATCTGAACTATCATGTCCAAACTTGCCGCACTTGATGAGTTATTAGAACGTTATGATCAGCTGAGCTATCATCGCCAGTCCAAAATTTTAAGCCGCTTACAGGATGTACAGGCATGGCAGAAAACCCGGATGCAGCGTAGCCATCAAACCCATTTTTCAGCAAAGCAGAACCAGCTGATGGCCGACTATTTTCTCAACCGGCTTTATGGCGGACCGGATTTTGATGCGCTGGCCACACAAATTAAACGCCTGATGAAATATGCCCATAAAGCTGAAAAAGTTATTCCGGAAAATGCCATTAAAACTGGCACATTGGGGGTTGAACTGGCGATTCTGGCGGTACAGCTAGATGAGCAGGTGGCCATCCAGCTGTTGAAAGACTATCCGGCGGATACCCCGCTGAATGATGAGATGATGCGATTGGCTTATATAAAGCTGGATCAGGCACAGGCGCGTTTAAAACAGCTGGAACTGCTGGACCAGCTGGGTCATAGCCTGGATAAATACATGCGCTCCTTTATGGTCTATACGGCCTTTAAAATGTGTAAAGGTGCAGCAAATAAATATAATTTCCAGGTCATGTATGAATTTATGCAGGAAGGTTTCCTGGCCATGAAACCGTTAAAGTCGGCTGAACAGTTTGTCCGTGACTTTACCCAGGGCGAACGTCATATCATTGACCGGGTGCATGCTGGCGATCTGCGGCCCTTTCAATAAGCGTTATTTTTCACCAGATCAAGCAGCACTGAGACTTGTCTGCCCTCGGACTAAAAGTCATCCTTTTGCCCAGAGCAGGCCGTCATCCTACAAGAAGATAGCATGATCATGCACCCGAAAGATTTCAGCTGACTTGCTCATTTTTCTGTATATTATTCATAACAATTGCATGATGAATGCTGAATAACATCTTAGAATCTGTCATTATGCAGTCAATATAAGATTAACCCGATGACTATGTTAGGAGTGACTCCCATGTCGAATGAAAATCCAACACCTGCCCCTACCCCCGAGTCGGCACAACAGACAGACAAAGTGAGTCCATTCTTAACTGAAACTCTTCCTCAAGGCACCCCGCAAGGTCAGCAACAGTCCCTCGAACAACGCCTGACCGATACGCCAGTGACCTCAACGATACCTAAATACAATCTGCCACGCGGCGCCAATACCGGCAATGTCGGTTCGACCACGCACTTTGGTTATCAGACTGTTAACAGTGATGAAAAAGCCCAGAAAGTGGCGGAAGTCTTCCATTCGGTTGCCAGCAAATACGACATCATGAATGACCTGATGTCTTTTGGTATTCACCGCCTGTGGAAACGTTTTGCGATTAATATGTCGGGGGTACGCCGTGGTCAGCATGTGCTGGATATTGCAGGCGGTACGGGTGATCTGGCTAAAGTTTTCAGCCGCGAGGTTGGCCCAACCGGCCATGTGGTCCTCTCTGATATTAATGAATCCATGCTGAATGTTGGCCGTGACCGTCTGATCGATGCCGGCTGTACCAATGTCGACTTTGTTCTGGCCAATGCTGAAACTCTGGAACCCTTTGCAGACAACAGCTTTGATCTGCTGACCATTTCATTTGGTCTGCGTAACGTGACTGACAAAGATGCAGCACTGGCAGCGATGTACCGCGTGCTTAAGCCAGGCGGCCGTCTGTTGATTCTGGAATTTTCTAAACCAGTATTCGAGCCATTTTCAAAACTGTATGACCTGTATTCATTCACCGCTTTACCGATCATGGGTAAAATCGTGGCAAATGATTCGGAAAGTTATAAATACCTTGCTGAATCAATTCGCATGCATCCAGACCAGCGCACCCTGAAAGGCATGATGGAAAATGCCGGCTTCCAGAACTGTGATTACCACAACCTGACTGGCGGTATTGTGGCCGTTCACCGTGGTTTCAAACTCTAAGAGGCTATGCCAATGTGGTCAATTCTCGCCCTAGGGGCAATTGAACGCGTGATTCATCAGATGATTGATCTGGATGGCATTACCCGCATTCAGACCAATGCGCTAGCCGGTAAAATGCTGCGTGTGGTCATTGCATCACCACAGCTTTCGGTAGATGTATGCTTTGATGAAGGCAAGGTTCGTCTGGAAGCCACTGCAACCGGACATGCTGAACAGCCTTCTATTTTTGAGCAGCGCCCTTTTGACGCGCAAACGTCTAGCCTCGTAGAGGCAACAGCGACGCTAAACGTCAAGAATATGGTTGAACTGTTCAGCCTGCTGGTATCCGATGACATCGGCAATATTCCCCTACAGGGCGACTATAAACTTCTGCAAGAAATCCAGCGCATCATGCAGCAGGCAGAACCTGATCTCGCTGCTCACCTGAGTCCCTGGATTGGCCCGACTCTGGCCCATGAACTGGGTAAACTGCAACTAGCGCCCCAATATGTCAAACGCGCCTTGCAGAGCAAGCTGTTCTTTGCTGAAGACACATTAAAAGAAGACAGTGGTTTATTTGCTCCACGCTGGCAAATGGATGACTTAAATCAGGATACCCGTATCCTGAATCAGAATTTAGATCGCGTTGAAGCCAGGATTCGCCAGCTTCAACAGCAGATTGATGCTCCACATAACTCTACATCCGACTAGGTACACCGCTTTATGATTCCGCATGTTTCACGTTTACGCGAACTTTGGCGCATCGCCGCGCACTATAGACTCGACACGTTGTTTCCTGCGGAAGAGCTTCCAGAAAAAGCCCGGCATGTCCTGTCAATCATCCGCATGCATCCGGCGGCCTGGTCCAGCAAGGAGCGTAAAAATCCGCTCAAGCTGAAACTGGCACTGGAAGAAATGGGGCCGCTGGCGATCAAGCTCGGTCAGCTACTGTCAACCCGCCGTGATCTGATTCCGCCTGAAGTCTTGCAACAACTGGTTTTACTGCAGGATCGGGTCAAGCCTTTTGATAATGAAGTCGCCAAGATGCGGATTCAGGAGTCCTTAAAGGCGGATGTAAATACCCTGTTCGCCCGTTTTGATATCCAGCCACTGGCAGCTGCCTCGATTGCACAGGTCCATACCGCTGCCCTGCATGATGGCCGTGAAGTCATCGTCAAGGTTACCCGTCCCAATATTCGCCAGCAGATTTTACAGGATTTTGAGATTTTGCAATGGCTCGGCGATGCACTGGAAAAGCGTCTCGAAGCAGCACGTGCCTTGCATCTGTCCGAGATTATTCAGGACTATCGCCAGATTATTTTAAATGAGCTGGATCTGACGCTGGAAGCTGACAACACCCGCCGCATGCGGCATTATTTTACTGGCTCCAGCATGATGTACGTGCCTGAAGTCTATATGGATAGTAAAGATGTGCTGGTGGCGGAGCGCATTACCGGGGTACCGATTTCAGATATTGCGACCTTTGACCGACTCGGTATGGATCGTGCTGATCTGGCACGTAAAGGCCTGACCATCTTCTTTACCCAGGTCTTCCGCGATAACTTCTTCCATGCCGACATGCATCCGGGCAATGTTTTTGTAGAGACCATTAATCCGGCCAATCCGCGCTTTATCGCCCTGGATTGTGCGATTATGGGCGAACTGTCCAAGCATGACCAGATGACCGTGGCGCGCATGCTGCTAGCCGTCATGAATAGTGACTTTATGCAGCTGATCCAGATTGTACATCAGGCAGGCTGGATTCCACCGGGTACTGATCAGGATGCGCTAGCCCGTGAAATGCGCCGTACTGTAGGTCCAATGGTGTCCAAGCCAATGCATGAACTGGATTTCGCCGGTATTTTGATTGAAGTGATGGACATTGCCCGTCGTTTCCATCTGGAAATTCCACCGCAACTGATGCTGCTACTCAAAACCTTAGTCCATGTCGAAGGCTTAGGCACTGACCTGTATCCGGAACTGGATATCTGGAGTCTGGCCAAACCGATCCTGACGGACTGGATCAAGGCCCAGATGAATCCGCAGAAAAATCTGAAAGAACTCGGTCAGAAAATTCCGGATCTGCTATTAGGCGCACAGGATTTACCGACCCTGATGATCGACAGCCTGAATGGTCTGAAAAACCAGTCGGCCTGGCATGCCAAACAGCTCAATGAATTGCAAAGTATGCGCCTGCAAATGGAACATCAGCAAAAGCGTAGCTGGATGTTTGGCAGCATCATGGCAATTCTGCTGTCAATTGCAATTATTTCGCCTTGGTTCGTTTCGGTGATTCTGATTGTGCTGGCCAGCGTGCTGGCTGTCTGGCGGATTGCGAAATAATTTTTAAACAGCCTGATTATTCAGGCTTTTTTTATGCTTTAATCATTGAAAAATATAACAAGAATATCCAAATGAAATCTAGTTTTTTATGGGCACTGTATCGCCAGAATAGACCAAAATCCTTTCTCACTGCACGCCTCTACAGCTTCCCGACATGGAGAGAGATTTTTTCTATCTCAACCAGACAGCCCATTGGCTTGCATGGTCACCTGCTGCCCATACCACCTTCTACCGCCTGATTCAGAGTGACTATTTCTGGCTCATTGTCAGCGTTAACCTGCTTCCGTTATTATTTCTATCCTGTCTACGACAAACACAGCTAATACTGGCTTTAAAAATATGGATAGGTATTGCAGGCTGTTTATTTCTAATTCAGGCTTTTTACTGGCCAAGCTATCCTATAACCACGCTTTTGATTATGTCATTTAACCTGCGTTTTTTACATTGATGCAATCAAGAACTCATGCAGACTGACATTAACCCGATACCATGACTGCAAAGTCACCTTAGGGTATATCTTGCCATTGGGTCCTAGCAGTAGAGACTTAAAATAAGCCCTCACTGGTCGAACATGGGTTGAACCTCTATGCAGATTTTACAAAAACATGCGCCTGCCCTGAAAATCCGCGCTGGGCATCAGGCACGTGAGCTGATTCTGAAAGAAGGTTTGCAACCCGAACAGGTCGATATTGTGCCAGGTGCTGCAGGTGGACCGAAAGGTATCGGCATTCAGGGGCTGGATCAGGCAATTTTTGGTGAGTTTTTTTCACGGGCGCCACAGCGTAGAACCTTGGTTGGTTCATCCATTGGCAGCTGGCGTTTTGCCAGTGTAGCTGCCTGGGGAGCCAAAGCAGGCACTGAGCGTCTTGCAGAACTCTATACCCATCTGTATTTTCACAAGAAAATGACCCGTCAGGAGATCAGTGACATTTGTCGTGGCATGCTGCTAGAGCTGGTCCAAGGCAAAGAGGCCGATCTGGTCAATCATCCGGACTATCACCTGACTGTCTTGTCGATTAAAGCCCAGCACATTTTCCAGAGTGACAAAGCCTTGCCCCTGCTGGCTTCTGTGGCTGGAATTGTTGGCACAACGGCGGTCGCACGCAGGCATAGCCGTCATTTTATGCAACGTGTGATTAGCCAGCCAAATCTTGGAGAACAGTTTAAAATTGCCGATGATGGATTTACCACCCACTATCATACGCTGACTGAACAGAGTGTGTTGCCCTGGCTGATGGCATCTGCCTCCATTCCGGGGGTGATGGCAGCGGTGAACAATATTCCGGATGCACCGCAAGGCTATTATCGCGATGGTGGTCTGATTGATTATCACATTGACCTGCCTTTCCAAAGCAAGGGGATTGTGCTGTATCCACATTTTACCGACAGTATTACGCCGGGCTGGTTCGATAAACTGTTTAAACGTACTGCACATCCGGAAAATCAGGCCCGCACCTTGCTGATTTCACCCTCTCAGGAATATCTGCAAAGTTTACCGCTCGGCCGTCTGCCAGATCGTAAAGATTTCAGCTTAAAAGGTTTGGACCAAGCCCAGCGGATTCAGCTGTGGAAACAATGTATTGTTGAAAGTCAGCGACTTGGAGATGAATTTCTGGAACTGGTGGAAAAGCAGAATTTTGCCACTGTGATCCAAAACTTGTAATGGTCACGGTCTGCCCAAATTATTTGTATAATTACTTTAATTTTTTGAACTGTTGAGATTTATGCAGAAGTTTTTAGTGGTCCTGCAATATGCCTGTTTGGCTTTTGGTCTTTATCTGATTTATAGCGTTAGCATGTCGTTATACACCCAGCAATTTGAGCTGATGGAACTGGTGGCTGATATTGGTACGATTCTGATCTGTATTGATCTGGGCGTATTTTTATTTACCAGTCGCGGTAAACAAAGCATTAGCATGGAAGAGTATGCCAAACAGCTGGAACAGCCGCCATCCAAGCTGGTCTATGTGACCCGAAAGCTGGGCCATCTCGGTATTTTATTGATTATTACCAGCTGGATTGTACCGATGGTTAATTCATAACAATGTTCCAATAAAAAAACCTCCCGATGGGGAGGTTTTTTGGTCAAACTTAAAGCTTACTTCGAACCTTTAATTCCGGCTTGTAATAACAGCGCACCCAAACCACCGATCTTTTGCTCTTGCGGTTTAGCCGCTTGCGGTTTCTTGCCCTGAGGACGCTCAGCTTGCGGACGTGCATGCTGTGGACGTTTGCCTTGTGGCTTACGCTCACCGCGCTGCTCATTGTCACGGCGTGGCTGGCGTGGTGCTTTTGGCGCTTCAGAACCTTCAGGACGCATCGACAGATTCACACGGTTACGTTCAGCATCTACATTTAACACACGGACCTGAACAATCTGACCGGGCTTCACCACCTTGTGCGGATCTGCAACGAATTTATTGGCAAGTTCAGAAATGTGTACCAAACCATCCTGATGTACGCCGACATCAACGAAAGCACCAAAGTTGGTCACATTCGTCACCACACCTTCAAGCTGCATGCCTTCCGTCAATTGCGCCACTTCAGTAATATCATCACGGAATTTGGCAGTGCGGAACTCTGGACGCGGGTCACGACCCGGTTTTTCCAGCTCAGCCAGCACATCCTGAATAGTCGGCAGACCAAACTGCTCATCGACAAATTCCTCTGCATTAATTTGACGAATGATTTCAGTATTACCAATGATGTCTTTGACAGTTGTGGCTTTTGCTTCCACCATCTTGCTGACCAGCGCATAAGATTCAGGGTGAACCGCAGAAGCATCTAATGGTTCTGAACCCTGCTGGATACGCAAGAAACCAGCTGCCTGTTCAAACGTACGCTCGCCCAGACGTGGCACTTGTTTCAGAGACTGACGGTTATCAAAACGGCCATTTTCCTTACGGAATTCTACAATTTGCTGGGCAATGGATTTGTTCAGCCCTGCGATATAGCCCAGAATGGCCGCAGATGCCGTGTTGACATCTACGCCCACCGAGTTCACACAGTCCTCAACTACGGCTTCCAGCGTTTTGGCCAGGCCGGTCTGGTTGACGTCATGTTGATACTGCCCCACACCAATTGATTTAGGATCGATTTTTACCAGTTCGGCCAAAGGATCTTGCAAACGGCGTGCAATCGACACTGCACCACGAATGGTCACGTCCAGATCAGGAAGTTCCTGAGCTGCCAGCTCAGAAGCTGAATACACCGATGCACCTGCTTCAGAAACTGATACGCGAGTCAGTTTCAAGTCGCTATTCGCTGCCATCATTTCAGCAACCAAGGCTTCGGTTTCACGGCTGGCTGTACCATTGCCAATTGCAATCAGGTCAACATTGAACTCACGGCATAAACGCGCCAGCTCTGTTAATGAACCTTCTTTATCTTCTTTTGGTGCAAATGGATAGATCGTGCTATGTGCCAGTACATCACCAGACTCATTTACAACGGCCAGTTTTACACCCGTACGGATGCCAGGGTCGACACCTAATGTGGTACGTGCACCTGCCGGAGCGGAAAGCAGCAGATGACGCAGGTTTTCAGCAAACACCTGCATGGCTTCAGCTTCAGCTGCCAGACGTTTTTCAGTCAGCAATGAGTGCTCAATAGTGGGGCGAACTTTACCGAGCCAGAACAGTTTGGCTGTTTGTTTCAGGAAGTCCTGACGGGCTGGTGGCTGAATCTGGTACAGATTGTACTCGGTTTCAATACGTGCCAAAGGCGCATCATCTTCACCGTCGACCTTAAGACCCAGGACATTCTCCTGGCGGCCACGTAACATCGCCAGTAAACGATGGGAAGGCACTTTATTCAGGCTTTCAGAGAAATCGAAGTAGTCACGGAATTTTTTACCGACTTCTTTTTTCTCATCCGAAGCGACCAGGCTTTTCAATACGGCAGTTTGTGCAAACATGGCTTTCAGTTCAGCCGTCAGCGCAACTTTTTGTGCCCAGTCATCAATCAGAATATGCTGGATTGCATCCAGCTGACTTTCCGTATCCGGATAATCTGCATGGCTAAAACCGGCCAGTGCTTCCGTAGGATCAAGCTCCTCTGTAAAGATGCGCTCTGCAACAGGACCTAAACCGGCTTCTTTGGCCTTAAACGACCTGCTGGTGCGTTTTGGACGGTATGGCGCGTAAATTTCTTCCAAGGCATTTTTGGTTTCAGCCGCATTTACCCGTGCCAGCAAATCATCAGATAATTTCTCTTGTTCTTTGAGTGATTCAATGACCTTTTCACGGCGTTCATACAAATCACGCAAATACGCTAAACGTGTATCGAGCTGGCGTAATTGTGTATCGTCCAGGCCCTGCGTTACTTCTTTACGGTAACGTGCAATAAAAGGAACACTGGCACCCTCATCAATGAGTTTGATGGCAGCTTCGACTTGATTTGGACGCACGGCAAGCTCTTTTGCCAACTGCTGAACTAAGTCAGTCATCGTGTTTGATCCCACAAGGATAAGTACTAAATGGCATGATTATAAAGACCAAGACTATAAAATCCACAACTGTTTTCATTAATTTATGCAATAGCCATCTCAAGCAGTGCTGCATTTTCTGCTTTTCCTGATAAAGTTTGCATGAACTTTGTTTTTTATCTGGAGTCCAAGCGCATTTTTTTTCAATTTAGATGTATATATTTGGTATCTATGTCTTGATTTTAACTGCAATATTTGGTGCTTTAGAGCATAGTCAATGAATAGTTATGAATCGTATACTCAACGCCTGTTTTCAGTTTTGTTTACGACGACAATAAAGAATAAGGAGCATCTCATGAATTTAGTGGTACCTGCTGAAAAAACCGATGCCGTACAAAGCGAAACCGACCGAGTCGAACGCATCCTGGTTGTCGATGATGACGTGCGTCTGCGCACCCTGCTACAACGCTTTTTGGAAGATAAAGGCTTTGTAGTCAAAACCGCACATGATGCAACCCAAATGGATCGGCTTTTACAGCGGGAATTATTTTCTCTGATTGTGCTCGACTTTATGCTGCCGGTGGAAGATGGCCTGAGTATCTGTCGTCGTTTACGCCAGTCCAATATCGATACGCCAATTATTATGCTAACCGCACGTGGCAGTGATTCAGATCGTATTGCGGGTCTGGAAGCCGGCGCCGATGACTATCTGCCAAAACCGTTTAACCCGAATGAACTACTGGCACGTATTCGTGCGGTTTTACGCCGTCAGGTGCGTGAGGTTCCTGGCGCACCAAGCCAGCAGATGGAAGTGGTGAGCTTCGGTCCATGGTCTCTGGATCTGTCTACTCGTACCCTGACTCGTGAAGGTCAAGTGGTCACTTTAACCACGGGTGAGTTTGCCGTACTCAAAGCCTTGGTACAACATCCGCGTGAGCCTTTGACCCGTGACAAGCTGATGAATCTGGCGCGTGGCCGTGAATGGGGCGCGATGGAACGCTCGATTGATGTTCAGGTGTCCCGTTTGCGTCGTCTGGTGGAAGAGAATCCAGCCCGTGCGCGTTATATTCAAACGGTGTGGGGGGTAGGTTATGTCTTTGTTCCAGATGGTGCAGAGTAATTTTTTCGTATCAGAAAAAACAGGATGAGTTGTCCGTAGCTATATTTCTGATTTTGAATTGCGTGACAAACTCATTCGCAACTGTTTAAAGCAGGAAGTATTTATCTCTAATGTTTCTACGACACAGTGAGGATTTGCTGCAATTTGACGGGTTTTGCGATGAGCAGTACTGCTCCGCAAGATGGTTGTGCCTACTTTTGCCAAAACAACAGTAGGTTGAACCGAAGCTTTCAACCTTTATCTCAATTCCAGGCAGTTTAACTCCGCTAGGATAAGGACTTTTAATTGACTCATCATAATTTGCTGAAGTCATAGCACAGGATTGCTCAGTGAAACTCGACCCCATCGACCCGCAAGAATTTACCGACTTTGTCCGTTACTCGGAAAAAAAACGCACCCGCTGGGAACGCTTTTTAGACAAAATCAAACCCCGTTCCGCCGCCCTGCGCACCACGGTGCTGGTGGTTTTTGTGGTGCTGTTCAGCCTGTTTATGTCGATCTGGTTTTTCTGGCGTACCCTGTATCTGCCTGAAATCCAGCAGCATGCACGCTATTTGGCAGTTGAACTGGAAATCCTGAACAACCCGAATCTACGCCTGTATCATAATGATCAGCAAGTGGATATTGATGCCTATCTAAAAAATCGTCTTGGTATCGAGTACATCACTGATCCGGCGGAATATCCCAATATTAGGGAAAAAGTCATTGCGGAGTTTTTTACCAACCAGATTGAAACAAAGCTGGCCAAAGAGTTAAGAATCGAGCAGGCCACCGTCTATTTCCAGTTTAAGCCAAGTCCGCAGATCTGGATCCAAACACCTGAAATGGATGGCAATTGGGTACGTGAGCCTTTAAAAACCTATGCCAACTATAGTCCTGAGCTGATATGGGGCTGGCTGCTGGGAACACCGCTCATTGCCGGGATTATTATTCTGATCCTGGTACGCCAGTTAAACCGCCCGCTACGCCGCTTGCAAGAAGCAGCCAACAGCTATAGCAATAGTGGATCGGCGCCCTATCTGGATACCAATCACGGACCACTCGAAATCCGCCAGGTGAACCATGCCTTTAACCAGATGATTTATACGCTGGATCAGACCGAACGTGATCGCCGGATTATGCTGGCCGGCATCTCGCATGACTTGCGTACCCCGCTTACCCGCATTCGCCTAAGTGCAGAAATGATGCCCGATGAGGACTTTTTAAAAGAAGGCCTGATTTACGATGTCGAAGACATGGATGCAATTCTGAACCAGTTTATTTCCTATATGCGCGACGGCTCAGATGAAGATTTACAAGATACCAATGTCAACGCCCTGCTGCAGGAGCTGGTCACCCAGTTTAAGCCCTTAGACATCCATTTTAGTCCTCAAGACATTCCACTGATTCAGGTGCGTAGCATGTCCCTGAAACGCTTGATTGGCAACCTGATTAACAATTCAAAACGCTATGGTGCCGAGCCGATCGAACTTTCTGCGTTTTCAAAAGGCGACCGTCTGCTCATTTCTGTGGCAGACCATGGCGAAGGAATTCCTGAAGATCAGATCGAAGCACTTATGCAGCCTTTTGTCCGGGGTAATTCTGCCCGCACTGTACAAGGAAGCGGCTTGGGCCTGGCCATTGTAAAGCGTATTGTCGATATTCATGCCGGTGAGCTGCATATCCATAATCGCCCCGAAGGGGGGCTGGAAGCTGTTATTTCCCTTCCTTTGCACAAACCTGATTCAGACGCTTCTACCCCTGCGAGTACGCTCGATAAAATCCGACAAACGCTCACTGAGCATTTTTAAGATTAGCATAAAAAATGATCAGTTGATTTTTTAGCTTTTCTATACAATGTATTTTATATGCATTTAATTCAACAACTTAAAAAACATCAAATATTCTTATACCTACATTTCGTTAAAAAATTAGACCTTAGCCTAACACCTATGCAAAATGTTTTTTTTGATCGGTACAATCCGTATCATAGTTTAAGAATTAATGAGAGTTGAAATGTCTTTAGATCGTATCCGTTTAGCCTCCCTCCACAACAAAGTCATCAGCCCAGAACAAGCCGCTGCATTCATCGAAGATGGCATGACTGTGGGTATGAGTGGCTTTACTCGCGCTGGCGAAGCTAAGGCAGTTCCTTTGGCTTTGGTACAACGTGCAAAAACCAATCCATTAAAAATCACCCTGATTACTGGTGCCTCGCTCGGTAACGATCTTGACAAACAACTGACTGAAGCAGGCGTATTGGCACGCCGTTTACCTTTCCAGGTAGACAATACCTTACGTAAAGCCATTAACAATGGCGAAGTCATGTTCATTGACCAGCACTTGTCTGAAACTGTTGAACAAATGCGTAACCTGCAATTGAAAAAGCCGGATGTTGCGGTCATTGAAGCTGTTGCGATTACTGAAGATGGCGGCATCATTCCAACAACATCTGTTGGTAACTCTGCAAGCTTTGCAATTTTTGCAGAAAAAGTGATTGTAGAAATCAACACCAACCTCAGCCCGGCATTTGAAGGCTTGCACGATATCTACATTCCGACATATCGTCCAACACGCCAAGCAATTCCATTGACTCAAGTGGACGAGCGTATTGGTACACATGCAATCAACATCGATCCTTCAAAAATTGTAGGTATCGTATTTAACAGCGAATTCCATGACTCTCCATCTACTGTGACTGCACCCGATGATGAGACTCAGTCTATTGCAAACCACCTGATCGCTTTCTTTGAACAAGAAGTGGCTGAAAAGCGTTTACCGAAAAACCTTGGCCCGCTTCAGGCAGGTATCGGCTCAATCGCTAACGCTGTATTGACGGGTCTGAAAGAATCTAACTTTGAAGATCTGGTGATGTATTCAGAAGTACTGCAAGACTGTACTTTCGAATTGATCGATGCAGGTAAAATGAAATTTGCTTCAGGCTCTTCAATTACACTTTCTGCAAAATACGGCGAGAAAGTATTTAACAACCTGGAACACTACAAAGACAAACTGGTTCTTCGTCCACAAGAAATCTCTAACCATCCTGAACTGGTTCGCCGTTTAGGTATTATCGGCATCAACACTGCGCTTGAGTTTGATATTTACGGTAACGTCAACTCGACTCACGTTTGTGGTACCAAAATGATGAACGGTATTGGCGGTTCAGGTGACTTTGCACGTAATGCGCACCTGGCGATCTTTGTGACCAAATCAGTAGCAAAAGGTGGCGACATCTCTTCTGTGGTTCCATTTGCCTCTCACATTGACCATGCTGAGCATGATGTAGACATTCTGGTCACAGAACAGGGACTTGCTGACCTGCGCGGCCTTGCTCCACGTGAACGTGCGCGTGCGATCATCGACAACTGTGCACATCCAATGTACCGTGATGCCCTGAACGACTACTTCGACCGTGCCTGTGCAAAAGGCGGCCATACCCCTCATCTGCTTCGTGAAGCATTGGCGTGGCATTCTAACTTTGAAGAATATGGTCATATGCTGACTGCAGAAGTTGCAGTTAAAACAGCATAAGCTAAAGAAGCGAACCATTTAAAAACGCCCTGCGGGGCGTTTTTTTATTCCCCCCAGGTTTAAACCCTGCCATGCTGGTGCTGTTATTTGAGCTACAGATGCGGGCACTTTTGCTGGAGGACTTTAAATTCCGATTCTTCACCCTCATACTGAACTCAAGAGTCAAATCAGAGACATGCTATGCGCGTAGATATTTGGTCAGATGTAGTCTGTCCGTTTTGTTATATTGGTAAAAAACGTCTGGAAGCCGCTGCCGAAGAAGCCGGGATTGAACTTGAGCTACATTGGCACAGCTTTCAGCTCGACCCGGAAGCACCGCCTCGTCAGGAAATTTCCAACTCGGAGCGTCTGGCCCAAAAATATGGCCGTTCAGTTGCCGAAGTTGAAGACATGCAGCGTAATATCGCCGAGATGGCCAAGGCGGAAGGAATTGAATTTAACTGGGAAGGTGCCAATTCTGGCAATACCCTGAATGCACATCGTATTATTCATCTGGCCCAAAGCAAAGGTTTGGGCAATGAAGCCCAGGAAGCCTTCTTCTATAGCTATATGACACAAGGTCTGGCGATTGGCGAGCGTGAAACCCTGGAAGATGTCGCTGCCCGGATTGGCCTGAACCCGGTTGAAGTCGATGATCTACTAGACTCAGATGAATATGCGGACTTCGTACAGTATGATCAGGAAATCGCGCGTGACCAGCTCAAAGTGACTGGTGTCCCGTTCTTTGTCTTTGATCAGCGTATTGCCCTGGCAGGTGCACAGCCCAAAGAAGTCTTCTTGCAGGTTTTGGCCAAAGCCTTGGAAACACCATCCACTGGTTCTGCTGAGCAGTGCTCTGCTGACGCTTGTGACCTACCCAACCAGCCTGAATAAATAGGCTCCACTAAAAAATCCCCATTCAAGCTGGGGATTTTTTATAATAATTATTCAATGGTACCGCGCTTTATTCACATTTAATCAACCAGAAAACTAATCTTGAGATTGACGCGGTATTCGGTAATTTTATTGTCTTTAATTACAACTTTCTGCTCATTAATCCAAGCTCCCTGAACATTCTTGACGGTTTCCGTGACCTTTGCAATGCCAGTTTGGATGGCATCCTCAAAACTCTTATTACTACTGGAGTTGACTTCAACGACCTTTGCAATTGCCATGATAAAACTCACTGTAAACATGAATGAAGGGTTATCTTAGACTGTTTTTCAGGCTGTACGTTGTTTATTAAACAAGCTATAGCAAACGCTTACAGGGTTCAAACAATACAATAAAATCGGGTTTGCTTCTACTTGGAGCTTCTCTAAGAGTCTCTCTATTACCTTGCACTTTTATCTCTCTTTACAAGTATAAAAAGCCTATAAAATCAGACTTGAAGTATAGAGCAAACATTCTAATTCATTGTTTTAAAAGTATTATTTTTCAAAAAATTTTACATTTTGCCGAATTGATCATTTTTTAATAATTGCCATTTGATATGATTTCTACGTTATTTCACTCTCCCATTCATTCTGTTCACGCTGTTGGACATGCTTATCTTAAAGGTCAACTTATGAACATGCTTAAATTTGCTTTGGCTACTGCAATCATGGCTGTTTCTATTCAAGCCTCAGCTCAAATTGCACAAATGGTTTATCTGCCAGACTTTCCTGTGAAAAAAGCTGAGACTGAAACCGTGCAGACAGAGCCTACCCCTGCAGAAGATGAAAAAGCAGCTTAATACTCAGGTATTTTTCATGTGTACAGGCTGAATTTTCAGCCTGTTTTTTTATACTCAAACCGGGCAAATGATGCCCAAATAAAAGAAGAATTTTCTCAAAATATCAACCTCTCCCCACTTTTTATATTTTCTATTGATTTTTATCACTTTTATTAACTTATATTCATTTAAAATTGCAGGAAAAGTACTCAACATCAGTTCTGAGTTATTGTATGATTTAATGAATCTACAACTCTTATAAATTTACTTTATTATTTAAATTTTGCCATGCATACACTTCAAGCTTTGGTTCAAGGAAAAGTCACACCTCAAATGATTTCTATTGATCATTTAATTGAAATGGCTAAACGTTATAACGATCCTCATTCCGCAGAATACAAACTGATAGAACTGGCCACCAATATATTGCTAGCACAGGCTTTGGACCAAGCGCTGAAACATGTCTAGAGAAATAAAATGAATGCTTTAGTAAAGGCAAAACTGATTAAAGAATTACATGAATTAGAACAGGCACTGGATCATGACTCCCTCAGCCTATATGAAACCGCCTGCGCCAAGAAAAGAATTCATGACATTTTTAATTTGTGTGATGAACCTATTTTTAAAAGCCAGATTTTTGCTTTCAAAAGCCGTACCCAACCCGAACTGGCCGCCTATCAGTTTGTGGCCACCACCTCTTATCAACTCAGTTTTCGTGGCTATTTCCACAAAGACACTGAGCTCATACGCAGTTTGAAGGCTTTTTCTGTAGCAGGCTGGGCATTTTTACATCATCCTCAGCAAGGCTGGCAGCTCTGGTTTATGCCATCGGCCGAGATGGAGCCGCAGCACAGTCCTTGGAATGATCTGGAAAGCTGCTATCACTGGCTATTGCAGCACCCCCGCTTTGATTTAAAACCAGATCAACAGCGCATACCTTCGGGCCTACTCATTCCTTTCGCTGAACAGCCTGCTACCCAGGAAATTTCCTCTTATCATTTGAGCGATTCCCCATCACCTGTACATGCTTTAACCAGAGGGATACAGACTATTCCCCTGCTCTCACAAGTTGTACAGGAAAGCTCCGAAACTCAGGCATCTCCCCTAAGCATGCAGCAAACCTCTTTGCCACACCCGAATACAGCTGTGTCGTATGAAGAGGTTAACTTTCCACTCAACCTGCAACTTGCTAATATGCAGGCGCAGGCAGGTACGGCCTCTGGAAATCTCTGATCTGGCGCGCTTATGTAAACTAGAGCTGGATCCTATTGTCGCACCGTGGCATGTCGATCTGGCCCTATATTATGCAGCCGAAGATCAGTGGCAAAACCAGCCCGTGTATTTAATTGAGCAGGTAGATGAACATGGGCAATGGTTGAAATACCTGATGCTTCTGGGTACTTCCAGCCTGCAACAGGCACAGCAGTGTATAGAACACTGGGAAAGTTTATACAAGCGACACTGTATTGCCATTAAATCCATTCAATGGACAGATATTGCGCAGATTTTTACCCAGTTTGATCTCTTATATAACCTCTATCATGATCAGGCTGAAACCTGCTGGACCCACGCTTCCTATCTGCCTTTTATCCCCGCTTCCTCAATCCATACCTCTAAGTTTATCCAGTTTGAGGAAACCCCGGCAGATTTTTCTACTCCACTTTTATTGTTGCAGGAACATCAAAAAATCCGGGTCATTCATGGTGAGCAACGCCTGTCCCTGAACCCGCAAGAAAAAACTTATCCATATTTACTCCTGAAACGCAGTAAGCATCTCAACTGGCAGAAGATCCACCAGATTATTTTGAGTCTGCCCCAACCTCTCTCTGTACACACCCTGTATACTGAAATTCTTACTCAAATCACTGAATAATTGATGTTATTTTGTAGTTTCACCTTGCTTTTTTTCCTTATTTTTTAGAAAACTATTATTGAAGCAAGAATATATAAGAGCAAAAAATCTCTCATGCAAATTAATAAAATTACGCGAATCTTATTTGTCTCATTTAGCTTGGGCATGGCCAGCTTTGCGCTCTGGGCAAATTCAACTACGCTTAGCGATTCAAATCCTCTCCCTGACCCGGAAAAATCGGCACCCTCGGGCTTACTGAACCAGATCCCACGCCTGATTGATGCCACACCGACTCTTCTTCCTGAACAGTCAAGTGACGCAATTGTGCTCGCGACAGAGCAGACAGAAAACAACTCTTGGGCCGACCAGAAACAAAAAACGGTACGAGAATGGGCTGATCGTACCGCGCTCAAAATTGATAACTGGTTTGGTCAGCCCCATCCCGATCAGCCTGCCAAAGCCAGCTTGAGAGTTATCCTGGACAATAGCTGGGATAAATATGAAGATTATGAAATCAAGCCGCGTATCCGTGGAAAAATCAAGTTGCCCACCATGGAGCGCAAACTGAGTCTGGTGTTTGGTGATGATAGTCTGGACAATGAGCTGGACAGCAATGTGGCCATTACCAACGAAAATTTGAGTAATCCCGATAATCACGGCCTGGATACTAAACGTAGCCGGGAAGAAAATACCTCCTTCGCTTTACGCTGGTCCGAATTTTCCGAGCGTCTGCCTTTTGAAACCGATCTGGATCTGGGTCTGCGCTCAGGCGATGACTTATATGCACGTGCCAAAGTCAGTAAACAGTGGACCATGGACAACGATTATTTTTTCTATGCTGAACAGATTTACCGTTATGGAATTCAAAGTGAAAACTACTTAAGAACCAACCTTGAACTGACACATGCCCGTCCAAATCAGGCCTTTCTGTCCAATCAATTCAGCCTGACTTATGCAGATGAGCAAGATGATGATTTAAAATGGGATAACTATCTATTTAGGCAGCATCAGTTCTTCAAGGACAATCGTTTTAGTTATGGAATCTATAGCGGAGGTTATTTAAATGACAATGACCTGCGTCTGAATCGCTGGGGACCTTATCTGTCCTGGAGACAACCTTTTTTACGTGAATGGTTCTTTGTCCAAACTGATGTCAACTACTTGAATGATCATCGCGACAACCGCAGCCATTATCCGGGTGCCTCAGTCCGTCTGGAAGCTTTATTTTAAAATATCCAGCACCTTATCTATTGATGACCCGACAGAACCGAATTTTTAAGGCTACCTCGGCCCCTTAAGACCATGGATTGTAGCCTGATCCTGAGGACAAACTGCTCGCAAAATAAGGCGGTACCCTATTTATTTTAGCGGCATATTTCTTCCTTCCAGCGCTACCCGAGGTCAAATCTCCCCTACATTGAGCTCATCAAACTGGGGTATTTTTCTAGCCGCTCCTGTTGCTCGATCATGCCAGCACTTAAGCTGGCATCGAAACAGAAAATCCCTCCGAAGAGGGATTTTAACCTGATGAACTGATCGACTTAAGCCAGCAACAGGCTGTTAATACGCTTAACGTATTCAGCCGGATCTTCAGGCAGACCACCTTCAGCAATCACGGCCTGATCAAAGATCACATTGGCCAGATCATCAAACTGCTTGGAAGCTTCCAGTTTTTTCACCAATGGATGTTCCGGGTTAATTTCTAGAATTGGCTTGATATCAGGAACCGGCTGGCCTGCATCTTTTAGCATGCGGATCAGCTGCGGTGAGAGTTCGCCTTCTCCGGTGACCAGACAGGCTGGAGAGTCAACCAGACGGGTCGTCACCCGCACTTCTTTGGTCTTGTCTTTGAGTGAATCTGTCAGCTTGTCAACCACAGGCTTAAACTGGGCTGCTGCTGCTTCCAGTGCTTTTTTCTCTTCTGCATCCTGAAGATCACCCAGATCAACTGCGCCTTTAGACACATTTTGCAGCGGTGTACCCTCAAATTCATGCACGAAGTTCATCGCCCATTCATCTACACGTTCGGTCATGAGCAAGACTTCAATGCCTTTTTTCTTGAACACTTCCAGTTGCGGAGAGTTTTTCGCGGCATTCAAGCTATCAGCAGTCACATAATAAATCGCTTTCTGGCCTTCCTTCATAGCGGCTTTATAGTCTGCCAATGAGGTACTTACTTCATCATTATTCGATGTGGCATAACGCAGCAGTTTTAAAATACGGTCGCGGTTCCCCATATCTTCGCCTAAGCCTTCTTTCAGCACGGCGCCAAATTCCTGATAGAAGGTCTTGAATTTTTCCTGATCTTTTTCGTCTTCAGACTTCGCCAAAGCATCGAGTGTGGTCAGGATGCGACGGGTATTGCCTTCACGAATGGTTTTGACATCACGGCTTTCCTGCAGCAACTCACGGCTAACGTTCAATGGCAGATCGGCACTGTCCACCACCCCGTGTACAAAGCGTAAGTAGTTGGGAATCAGGTTATCTGCTTCATCCATAATGAAGACACGTTTTACATACAGCTTGATCCCGGCTTTGGCTTCGCGGGTGAAAATATCATGAGGTGCCTTGCTTGGAATATACAACAGTTGAGTATATTCAGTGCTGCCTTCTACACGGTTATGCGCCCAAGCCAGAGGTGCAGAGAAATCATGCGTCAGGTTTTTATAGAACTCGATATATTGTTCTTCGGTAATTTCAGATTTGTTACGGGTCCATAAAGCACTGGCCGAGTTAATCGCTTCCCATTCATCAGTTTTCACATATTGACCGCCTTGAGCAGTCTCACCTTCAGCAGCCTCTTCTTCCTGCCAGACTTCTTTTTGCATCTGGATTGGCAGGCTGATGTGATCTGAATATTTATTGATAATCTGCTTCACTTTATAGCTTTGCAGATACTCAAGCGCATCTTCCCGCAAATGCAGGATGATATCAGTACCACGGCTTTCTTTGGTGATCTGCTCAACCTCAAATTCACCCGTCCCTCCACTGATCCAGCGTACGCCTTCAGATGTGTCTGCACCCGCACGGCGTGATTCGACCGTGATTTTATCTGCCACAATAAAACCTGAATAGAACCCCACACCAAACTGACCAATCAGCTGGGCATCGGATTTTTGATCACCAGTCAGTTTGGACATAAAGTCTTTGGTGCCTGATTTGGCAATCGTACCCAAGTTATCAATGGCTTCCTGCTGGCTTAAACCGATGCCATTATCCGAAATAGTGATGGTTTTATGGTCTGCATCCAGACTGACACGCACCCGAAGATCAGGATCATTTTCATAATATTCAGGATGATTGATGCCTTCAAAACGTAATTTGTCACAGGCATCAGAAGCATTCGAAATGAGTTCGCGCAGGAAAATTTCAGGATTGGAATACAGGGAGTGCGTTACAAGATGTAGTAACTGGGCCACTTCTGCCTGAAAGCTGTGTTTTTGTGCGCTTGATTCGCTCATTGGTCACTCCTTTTATTTTTAAATACAGATCACAACTGTTGCCAATATGAATGGAGGGAGTTGGCCAATTTTCAATAGAAAAACTTAAATTTTTTCTGCCATAACGCTTTTAGCGCAGTCATTTGCATAAATTTAATTGAATTAGACCTTATCTTAATAAGGTCCCAACCTGTAAATCCGCTCAAAATGCAGATCCAGCTCCTGCTGGCGCATCGTATAAACCTGACTTAAACAGGAAACCGATTCCCGACAGCGATTACGGAATTGCAGCCATTTCACCTGGTCTCTCTGAATTACCGAACGGGTTCCCATCGGCACCAGACGGCGCAAAATATTATAAGTTGTACTCATTTTGACATCGGCATCATTGAGCGAAGTATGCTGACAAATGGCTTTTTCAGTAACTGTCTCGGCTTTATTACAATTAAAACTGGCAGCATGGCTCTCCATGACCATCAGACAGCTTACGATCACAAGACCCTTTAATAAAAAATTCATGTCAATTTTTCTCCTTATTATGAAGTCATATTCAATTAATATTTACTTTATGGATTCTAATATATTTAGATATAGCCAATCTGCTCAATCTTAATTCGTTATAAATCGTTGTTATTTTGAAAAAAAAGCCTCATCAACGATGAGGCTTTTGGAAAAACATATCCGAATTATGAAAGCTTAGAATTTGTAGCTATAACCTAGTGTATAGATTACTGGATCAATATCTAATTTAAAATTTTCGACTGCTGTTTCAACTTTTGGATTAAGGTCTGCATAACGTACATCTGCAAATACACCCCAATTTTTAGCATCTGCGGGTTGAAAGTTAAAACCAATTTGAGCAGCATAGCCAAAGTCCTCTTTAACTTTAACTTTAGTATTCGCTAAATCTCCTGAAGCTTCCTCATCCCAAGGAATAAATGCTGTCGCACCTACACCGATATAGGGGGTGAAAGCAGTTGAATTTTTAAAATTATATTTAGCTGTAATCGTTGGTGGTAAATGTTTTAATTTAACACCTGCTGTTGCTGCACCAGTCACATTTACATCATGGCTAATTGGAGTAGCTAAAAGTAACTCTGCCGAGAAGTTATCATTAAAAAAATATTCTACCGATGGTGTAAAAGCAAGCTCACTATCAGCTTCTACCGTCATAGTATCATTCGCGATCTGTTTGTCTTGAGTTGGAGCAATTGCAGAACCACCTACTTTGACCTGCCACTGGCCAGCCATTGCCGATGCAGAAAGACCCATTAATACAATTAGAGCAGTTTGCTTTAACATTTAAAAACACCCCTTTGGAAGATCAATTATAAAAAACAATCATTAATTAATAATAAACACGAGGAGAATTAATATGCAATAGTGATTATAATACAAAAAAATCAATATTATCTAAGATACTGTTATTTAAATTAATTTATTTTAAATAGACTAAATTGGTTGGTTTTATATTTTCAGATTTTCAATAATAAAAAACAGGATTTTATTCAGACTATAATACTCAGGATTTAATTAAAAAAGACTTAAAGATATATTTAAAATGCATTTTAAAAATTAAAATAAAATCTGCCCTAAATCAATTAGGGCAGATTTAAACCCTTTACAGGATCATGGCGGCAATCCAGCCAAAAATGATTAAAGGGATATTAAAATGGATAAAGGTGGGGATCACACTGTCTTTCATATGATCGTGCTGACCATCCATATTCAGGCCTGAGGTTGGTCCTAAAGTCGAATCTGAGGCTGGAGAACCTGCATCTCCCAGCGCAGCCGCAGTGCCAATAAGAGCAATGGTGGCAGCAGGACTAAAGCCGAACTGGATACACAGCGGCACATAGATGATCGCCAGAATCGGCACAGTCGAAAATGAAGAGCCTATCCCCAAAGTAATCAACAGACCAATCAACAGCATCAAAAAGGCAGCCAGAGCCTGACTGTTACCAATCCAGTTGACCGATGCTTCAACCAGAGCGGGAATCTGGTTCGTCGCGTCAATCACCGCAGCAAAACCTTGTGCAGCAATCATGATAAAGCCGACCAGCGCCATCATGCGCATACCAGTAATAATCACATCATCCGCTTCTTTCCATTTAAAGATACCGGCACAGCTTAAAATCGCCACACCGACCAGACCCGCCAGAATCATTGAATCGGAATATAGCTGTACGGCCAGAGTAGCAACAACAGCCAGGCCTGCCATCCAGATGGTAAATTTTGAAATTTCCGGCTTGACCTGCTGCTCTGCTATTCCCAATTCACCCGAAATACTCTGCTGTTCTTCGACATGAATATCCTGATAATAGCGCGGCTTGCGGTAGCTGATAAACATGGCCACCAGAAGGCCCACAAACATCCCGAAGACCGGGATCGCCATCGCTCTTGGGATCTGATCATAGCTGATCTCAAAACCATAAGGCTTACCAAAAGTATTGATATTCTGACCCAGAATATCATTCAGGAAGATGGCACCAAAACCGACCGGAACCAGCATATAGGTACCGACCAGACCAAAGGTCAGCAGACAGGTAATTAAACGGCGATCCAGACTCAGATGATTAAATACCAGCAATAACGGTGGAATTAGCACCGGAATAAAAGCGATATGTACCGGAATCATATTTTGCGAGAAGATAGCCGAGATCGCGACCGTACAGAAAATCAGATATTTCACCCGGTTTCGGGCCTTGAGGGAGACCTCACCTTTTAAGGTGCTGATCATCTTATAAGCCAGCAAGTCAGGCAGTCCAGAACGTGCCAGAGCGAGGGCAAATGCACCTAAAATACCATAGGCCAGGGCAATTTTGGCGCCTCCACCCAGACCATTGTTAAATGCATCTAAAGTTCCCTGAAGACCCAGGCCTGCCAGCAAACCACCCGTAACAGCACCAATGACCAAGGCAAAAACCACAGGCACACGCGCCAGTGAGAGTCCAAACATGACCCCAATAGCAGCAAGAATTGCGAACATAATGAATTGAAAATAAGAGAAAACGGCTATTTTATCAGAAAATCCGGATAAAAATTCCTCTCCTTATCCTTTCATCAGTCACGATTTTTCGCGCCCTATTTTATTGGCCTGAATCGATTTCTGCTGAATAAACTGGTCAAGATAATGAGCAACTTTCTCTGGCTGGCTGAGAATCGCCCAATGATTGGCTGCCAGTTCGACCCGGGAGAAATCTTCTGCCCAAACCTGTATTTCATCGACTAAATCCGGACCCACAAAGCTGTCATACTGCAGCACGATGGCCTGTACAGGACAAATAGCAAAACGCTGTCTAGGCCGGGTTAAACGGGGTAAAAAATTGGCCCGATACAGATTAATACCATATTTGCCATCTTTGACAATATTCTCATTTAAAGGCAAGTCATGACGATGCTCTAAATGGCTCACGACCTTATTCCAGCGTTGCGGGTTAAAACAGTTCCAGACAGCAGGCGCCAGCCAAGGCAATTGAAAAGCAGCGATATACCAGGACTTGCTGAGCTGCTTTAAAAAATTTGTCCGATTCTGCTTGAATTGCTTCCGCATCCAGAAAGCGGCATGATCCAGACAAGGCCCTGACAAGGTTGTATAAGATAGAATTCGCCCCTTAAATTCAGGGCTGGTGACTGCTTCCCAGGCCTGAATTGAGCCCCAATCGTGTGCTGCCAGATGAAAAGCCTGTCCGGGTAAAACGGAATCGACGATTTCTTGCAAGTCTTGGGCTAAGCGTGACAAACGATAGTCACGAATTTTTTCAGGTACACTGGACTCCCCTGCACCACGCACATCGTAACTCACAATAAAATAGTTCTCGCTTAAACAGGCAATAATCGGCTCCCATACCGCCTGATGATCCGGATAACCATGAATCAGTACCAGAGCGGGCTGCCCGGCCTGCCCCCAAGTCTTGACACATAGGCGTTGCTGATCACTGGTTTGCACCCAATGGGTTGATGTATTCATAGCAAATTCCTTTATTTTTATTGATCATTCTATTTACAAATTGATGTAATTTATCACTGCCAGCGTAGGCGGGTTGTTCTAGTATGCTGAGCTATACAATAAAAATGAATATCAATATGAGCCTGTTTCGAAAAATTCAGCGTTTTCCTTTCATTTCCAAATTTATTCTGAATCACTATCCCCCTTATCGGGGTGCCGGCATTGTGATTGATGAAATGAACTTTGCGGATTATCACCTCCGGGTAAAAATGCCCTTAACTGGCAAGAACCAGAATATCGTGGGGGTCCATTTCGGCGGTAGCCTGTATTCCATGGTGGATCCCTTTTATATGCTACTGCTCATGCACCATTTGGGCTCCAAATATATCGTTTGGGATAAAGAAGCCTGGATTCGTTTTTTGGCTCCAGGCCGTGGCACGGTACATGCCGATATCCGGATTTCTGCAGAAGAAGTGAATGCAATTATTGAGCTGGCAGCCAACCACCAGTCAGTTTATCGTCATTACCAGCTCAATATTTATGATGAGTCTGGTGTACGCATTGCAGAAGTCCAGAAAACAGTTTATATCCGGCGCAAGCAGAGCAAATCCAAACCTCATGCTGAATGATCTGGCCCGAACAAAGCCCAAATAAAATAAAAGCGCCATAAAGGCGCTTTTAGCTCTGCTCAACCGCTGTTTTAACGACGACGTTCCTGTTCGATCGCAGCACCTGCACCGCCACCAATTGCACCGCCAATGGCAGCACCGGCATTTCCACCAAAGATACTTTTACCCACAGCTGAGCCCACTGCCCCACCGACACCACTATAAGTCGCGTTACGGTTCGAGCCACTTTGAGATTTACTTCCTACGGCCGCACCAGCACCACCGCCAATGGCTGCACCAGTACCACCACCTACACTATTACCTACACCACCACCAATAGCACCGCCTAGTGCCGCTGCCCCAATACGTTGTTCAGAGGCACTCATGCTTTCACAACCTGCCAACATCAGGGTAGATAGTGAGGCAATTGCAATCATACTCATATATTTTTTCATGAGATTTGTCCTTTTGGCTATTTCTTACAGCATAGATGATAAGAATGAACTTAAAATCAGTGAAATGTTACTATTACAAGTTCTATTGCTGAAATTTGTAAAGAAAAAGCGTCAACTAATTTAAGGCTTTTAATACAGCAGTAGGGATGACTTATTTTGCTTCTGTCAGCACAACTACATCCTTGGTAGTAGTACCATTCTCCTGAACCACCGCATGAGTAATACTCTCAGTGCTGTTCGGATCTTTGAATTGATCAAGCTGAAGCGTTTTACGCACAGGCTCTTGTCCTTTCTTTAACTCTATCCCTTGAGCATCAATCGCCTTAGCTTCAGCAAGCACGACCCCCTCTTGAGTAACCTTTGATTTTATTTCAATTTTTGAGGTAGGCACAATTATGCTACCCGGCTGAATCACAGGTATAGACATTTTTTGCTCTGAAAATTGGCCAGCCTGGTCTTCCAATACTACATCTCGCGCCACCAGATCTTTACCACCATTTGAGACTTCAAAAATCGTGGCTTCCGTGGTGCGTACAGGTTGCTGACCTTTGATGGTACGAATAATCTGGGTTTTAACAATGGGCACCACACCTTTGTCTTCTAACACAATCGTATTTGGCATCGGTGCAGCCATCGTTTGGCTGGTCACTACAAATACACTGAGAGCCAGCAATTTTTGGATAAGTTTCATAGATGAATTCCCCTAGGTTATATTCGTAAATTATTACGTTAGAAAAATGAAAGAATTTGTGTACTTATATTTTCACTATAGGAAAAATGTGAAATTTATTAAAGCTTAAAGCGAGTTTTGTAACAAAAGGATAAAAAAAGCCACCCGGAGGTGGCTTTTTTTATTTATTTAAAGGACCAATTACAGACCGTTAAATTCATCATTGAATGCTTGGCTTAGCGCTTGATCGACATCAGAGAAGTCATTGTGCAGTTCAAATTCTGCAGCTTCCGCTTCCTGACGACGACGCTCGAGGTGATAAGCCAAACCTGTGCCCGCCGGGATCAGACGACCTACCACTACGTTTTCTTTCAGACCACGTAAATCATCTTCTTTACCGGTTACAGCCGCTTCAGTTAACACACGAGTTGTTTCCTGGAACGATGCAGCAGAGATGAACGAGTCAGTAGACAGCGACGCTTTGGTAATACCCATCAATTGGCGTTCATACTTCGCAGGGAACTTGTTCTGTGCCAGAACAGCTTGGTTCTCTTGCATTACACGGATGAAATCTACTTGCTCACCTTTGATGAAGCTGGTATCGCCACCATCTGTAATATCTACTTTACGCAGCATTTGACGTACGATTACTTCAATATGCTTGTCGTTGATTTTTACACCTTGCAGACGGTATACATCCTGAACTTCGTTCACGATGTAGTTGGTCAACGCCACTTCACCTTTCAGACGTAAAATGTCATGCGGGTTCTGTGGACCATCAGAAATAGTTTCACCACGGTTCACATGCTCGCCTTCGAACACGTTGATTTGACGCCATTTCGGAATCAGCTCTTCATATACTTCAGAGCCATCATCCGGTGTAATTACCAGACGGTTCTTACCTTTGGTTTCTTTACCGAAGCTGACAATACCAGACACTTCTGCAAGGATCGCATGTTCTTTCGGCTTACGCGCTTCGAACAAGTCCGCAACACGTGGCAGACCACCGGTAATATCACGGGTACGTGAAGATTCCTGTGGTACACGACCGATAACATCACCGACACCAATTGTTTCGCCGTCACGGACAGAAAGAATCGTGTTCTGTGGCAGGAAGTAGAACTGCTCGGCACCATCAACAGTATCTAATACCACTGCTGGACGTAAGTCTTTACCAGATACTGGACGTGCAGTCACTGGCAGGATTTCAACAGTAGTCATACCCGTTGCATCATCGGTTTTCGATGTTGCAGTTACACCGTCAGCGATTTGGCTGAAGCGAATCTTACCAGCAACTTCTGTCACCAGTGGATGTGTATGCGGATCCCAAGTCGCCACGATACCGCCTGCTTCCACAGTCTCGCCATCTTTCAGCAAAATAGACGCACCGTATGGCAGTTTATAGCGTTCGCGCTCACGGCCTAAATCATCCGCAATACCGATTTCACCTGAACGTGAAGTCGATACCTGGTGACCTTTGGCATGCTGTACAGTTTTCACGTTGTGGAAACGTACAGTACCTTTGTTACGAACCTGTACGCTGTTCGCAGCAGAAGTTCGGCTTGCCGCACCCCCGACGTGGAAGGTACGCATCGTTAACTGTGTACCCGGCTCACCAATCGATTGAGCAGCCATAACACCTACAGATTCACCTGGATTCACCAGATGACCCCGCGCAAGGTCACGACCATAACACTTCGCACATACACCGAAAGTCGATTCACAAGATACAACTGAACGTACTTTCACTTCGTCGACACCTTGCTCTTCTAGGAAGTTTGCAAGCTTTTCGTCGATCAAAGTGTTACGCGGCAGAATCACATCATCTGAACCGGCTTTCTTCACATCTTCCGCAACCACACGACCCAGAACTCGAGTCCCCAAGTTCTCGATCACGTCACCACCCTGAATGAATGGAGTCATTACCAGACCAGACAAGGTGCCACAATCCGGTTCCGTAATGACCAAGTCTTGTGCAACGTCAACCAGACGACGTGTCAGATAACCCGAGTTCGCAGTTTTCAATGCAGTATCGGCCAAACCTTTACGCGCACCGTGCGTCGAGATGAAGTACTGCAGTACGGTCAAACCTTCACGGAAGTTGGCTTTAATTGGGGTTTCAATGATCGAACCATCCGGTTTCGCCATCAAACCACGCATACCCGCCAACTGACGGATCTGAGCTGCGGAACCACGGGCACCGGAGTCAGACATCATATAGATCGAGTTGAATGATTTCTGTTTCTCGTCTTCACCCTGTTTGTTTTTCACGGTAGTGAATGACAAGTTGTCCATCATCGCTTTGGCAACTTGGTCGTTGGTACGCGCCCAAATATCGACCACTTTGTTATAGCGTTCACCAGCAGTGACGAAACCTTGTTCAAACTGTTGTTCGATTTCACGAACTTCAGCTTCAGCTTTACCAATGATAATTTCTTTTTGTGGCGGAATGACCATGTCTTCCATACCTACAGAAACACCTGAACGCGTCGCTTGACGGAAGCCCAAGTACATCAATTGGTCAGCAAAAATAACAGTATCTTTCAGACCCAGCTTACGGTAGCAAGAGTTGATTAACTTAGAGATGTTCTTTTTGGTCATCTCCACGTTAATTTGCTCAAAGCTTAAACCTTCTGGCACCACTTCCCACAGCAGACAGCGACCAGGCGTGGTATCAACAATAATTGTTTGTTGTTCACGTTCGCCATTTTCATTAATTACAGTCTGGTGTACACGGGCTTTAACACGAGCGTGCAGGTCAACCTGACCTGTTGCCAATGCGCGGTTGACTTCATGCGTATCCGCGAACACCATGCCTTCACCTTTGGCATTCACTGCATCACGAGTGATGTAGTAAAGACCCAAGACCACGTCCTGAGACGGTACGATGATCGGCTCACCGTTGGCTGGAGACAGAATGTTGTTGGTTGACATCATTAACGCACGAGCTTCTAACTGAGCTTCAAGTGTTAATGGAACGTGGACCGCCATCTGGTCACCGTCAAAGTCGGCGTTAAACGCAGCACAGACGAGCGGATGCAGACGGATTGCCTTACCTTCAATCAGAATCGGTTCAAATGCTTGCAGGCCTAAGCGGTGAAGAGTTGGCGCACGGTTCAACATCACTGGATGCTGACGAATCACAGAAGCCAGTACGTCCCAAACTTCTGGAGTCTCGCGCTCCACCATTTTCTTCGCAGCTTTAATGGTGGTGGCTTGGCCAGATGCTTGCAGTTTCGCGAAAATAAACGGCTTGAATAATTCAAGAGCCATTTTTTTCGGAAGACCACATTGGTGTAAACGCAGGTTTGGACCAACAGTAATTACCGAACGGCCCGAGTAGTCAACACGCTTACCAAGTAAGTTCTGACGGAAACGACCCTGTTTACCTTTGATCATGTCTGCCAAAGATTTCAATGGACGTTTGTTTGAACCAGTAATGGCACGACCACGACGACCGTTATCTAACAAAGCATCGACAGACTCTTGCAACATACGTTTTTCGTTACGTACGATGATGTCTGGTGCTGCAAGGTCAAGAAGACGTTTCAAACGGTTGTTACGGTTGATCACACGACGGTAAAGATCGTTCAGGTCAGATGTCGCAAAACGACCACCTTCAAGCGGAACCAATGGACGAAGATCAGGTGGAAGTACTGGAAGTACAGTCAGTACCATCCACTCTGGCTTGTTGTTTGACTCTTTAAACGCTTCCATCAATTTCAAACGCTTAGACGCTTTTTTCAGCTTGGTCTCTGACGTTGTGTTTGGAATTTCTTCACGCAGACGTGAAATTTCGTTTTCAAGATCGATGTCTTTCAACAAATCCTGAACAGCTTCTGCACCCATTTTCGCAGTGAATTCATCACCGTGTTCTTCTAGCGCATTGAAGTATTCTTCATCGTTTAGAAGCTGGTATTTCTCAAATGGCGTCATACCTGGGTCAGTGACCACATATGATTCAAAATACAATACACGTTCGATATCACGCAGTGTCATATCTAATAACAGACCGATACGGCTCGGCAGTGATTTCAGGAACCAGATATGCGCAACTGGAGATGCCAGTTCGATGTGACCCATACGCTCACGACGAACTTTAGCAGTAGTTACTTCAACGCCACACTTTTCACAAATGACGCCTTTGTATTTCATACGCTTGTATTTGCCACACAAGCATTCGTAATCTTTAACTGGACCAAAAATTTTGGCACAGAATAAACCATCACGTTCAGGCTTGAACGTACGGTAGTTAATGGTTTCCGGTTTTTTAACTTCACCATGAGACCACGACTTAATCATTTCTGGTGACGCAAGACCAATACGGATGCGGTCAAACTCTACAGGAGCATGACCGTCTGAATCCGTCTTTTTGCGCATGATATCGAGCAAGTCTTTCAATTTTTTTCTCCGTGTGTTGTGGAGATTTTCACTACACAACTGGGTCACAAATATTGTTTTTAACTGAATATCCTCCTTCAGTCCCCCCCTTTATTACAGGAGGGAAGCTCCAGAGCGCATTAAGCGCCGGAACTCCCCTTTTTTTAAGGGATCAGGAGGATTAATGGTTATTTAGTCACCATTTTTCAGTTCAATGTTGATACCTAAAGAACGGATCTCTTTGGTCAATACGTTGAACGATTCAGGCATACCTGGATCCATGTAATGGTTACCATCTACAATATTCTTATAGATGCGGGTACGACCTTCAACGTCATCCGACTTCACAGTGAGCATTTCCTGAAGCGTATATGCTGCACCGTATGCCTCTAGCGCCCAGACTTCCATCTCACCGAAACGCTGACCACCGAATTGTGCTTTACCACCCAGTGGCTGCTGTGTAACAAGTGAGTAAGAACCTGTAGAACGTGCATGCATCTTGTCATCCACCAAGTGGTTCAGTTTCAGCATGTACATATAACCTACTGTTACAGGACGGTCAAAACGCTCACCTGTACGGCCATCATAAAGTACAGTTTGACCCGTACGTGACAAGCCAGCCAGCTCCAACAACTCTTTGATCTGACCTTCTTCAGCACCATCAAATACTGGTGTTGCCAAAGGAACACCTGCACGCAGGTTGCCAGAAAGTAACAAGATTTCATCATCGGTTAGGCTATCAAGATCTTCTTGCTTACCACCGACCTTATTGTAAATCTTGTCCAGGAATTCACGCAGCTCGGCAATTTGACGCTGTTCTTTCAGCATCTTGTCGATCTGGTCGCCCAGACCTTTCGCCGCCATACCCAAGTGAGTTTCCAGAATCTGACCCACGTTCATACGAGATGGTACACCGAGCGGGTTCAGTACGATATCAACAGGCACACCGTTGGCATCGTGTGGCATGTCTTCTACCGGCAGGATGTTAGATACTACACCCTTGTTACCGTGACGACCCGCCATCTTATCACCTGGCTGGATACGACGTTTGACCGCCAGATAAACCTTAACAACTTTCAGAACACCCGTTGTGAGTTCATCGCCTGTAGACAGTTTGCGTTTCTTCTCAGCGAATTTCTCATCGATCTCGAGGCTCTTCTCTTTCAAGAACACCTGGATCTGGGTTAAACGTTCTGCAATTGCTTCATCTACCGGCTGGATTTCAAGCAGGTCAACCAGCTCTAAACCAGACAATACATCTTCAGACAGTTTATCGCCGCGTTTAGTGGTACCGCCGCCATTCGATTCCTGACCTTTCAACAGGCGAACAATACGTTCACGTGCCGCTTCTTCAAAGATTTTATATTCTTCTTTCAAATCTTTGCGGTAAGCGTCCAGCTGTGCTTTTTCAATTGCTTGAGCACGGTCGTCTTTTTCCAGACCATCACGTGTAAACACTTGAACATCGATCACGGTACCTTTGGTGCCTGATGGAACGCGGAGTGATGAATCTTTCACATCAGCTGCTTTTTCACCGAAGATTGCACGTAGCAGTTTTTCTTCCGGAGTAAGCTGTGTTTCACCTTTAGGCGTTACTTTACCGACCAGGATATCACCTGCAGTTACTTCAGCACCGATATAAACAATACCAGACTCATCTAGCTTAGACAGAGCCGCTTCACCCACGTTTGGAATATCAGCAGTGATTTCTTCCGCACCCAATTTGGTATCACGTGCAACACATGATAATTCCTGGATGTGAATAGACGTTAAACGGTCTTCCTGAAGTACACGCTCAGATAGCAAGATCGAGTCTTCGTAGTTGTAACCATTCCAGGTCATGAACGCGACACGCATGTTCTGACCCAGTGCAAGCTCACCACCATCCGTCGAAGGACCATCAGCCAGCACATCACCACGGCCTACTTTATCACCTAGGCTCACCAGAACTTTCTGGTTGATACAGGTGTTCTGGTTCGAACGCGTGTATTTGATCAGGTTGTAAATATCTACACCTGCTTCGCCCGCCACCATTTCGTCTTCATTCACACGAATAACGACACGAGAAGCATCAACAAATTCAATACGGCCACCACGTTTCGCGATCACACATACACCAGAGTCATGTGCTACGTTCGCTTCCATACCGGTACCAACCAGTGGCTTGTCAGCGATTAACGTAGGAACAGCCTGACGCTGCATGTTTGAACCCATCAATGCACGGTTGGCATCATCGTGCTCAAGGAATGGAATCAGTGATGCGGCTACCGAAACGACCTGTTGGGCAGAGACATCCATATGTGTCACTTTTTCTGGTGGAATTCGTACAAATTCACCTTGGTAACGTACAGATACGAACTCTTCAGTCAGGTTACCGTTTTTATCTACTGCAGAGTCAGCCTGTGCAATCACAGTGCCTACTTCTTCAATTGCAGACAGATATTCAACTTCCTCTGTTACACGACCATCCACGACTTTACGGTATGGTGTTTCCAGGAAACCGAAGTTGTTACATTTTGCATAAACTGAAAGCGAGTTGATCAAACCAATGTTTGGACCTTCAGGCGTTTCAATTGGACAGACACGACCATAGTGAGTCTGGTGTACGTCACGCACTTCAAAGCCAGCACGTTCACGTGTCAAACCACCTGGCCCAAGCGCGGATACACGACGCTTGTGGGTAATCTCGGACAACGGGTTGTTCTGGTCCATGAACTGGGACAACTGGCTTGAACCAAAGAATTCCTTGATCGCAGCAGCCACTGGCTTCGCATTGATTAAGTCTTGCGGAGATAGGTTGTCAGTTTCAGCCTGTGATAAACGCTCTTTTACCGCGCGTTCTACACGTACCAGACCTACACGGAACTGGTTCTCAGTCATTTCGCCTACTGAACGCACACGACGGTTACCCAAGTGGTCGATATCGTCGACTTCACCTTTACCGTTACGGATTTCAACCAATGTTTTTAATACATCAGTGATATCTTCGTTCGACAAAATGCCTTCAACTTCACGTGACTTCTGGTCTGTACCGACTTCGTAAGGACGACCCAAACGACGGTTAAACTTCATACGACCTACTGGAGACAGGTCATAACGCTCAGACGAGAAGAACAGGTTATTGAACAGGTTTTCAGCCGCTTCTTTTGTTGGCGGCTCGCCTGGGCGCATCACTTTATAGATTTCAACCAGGGCTTCTTCACGGCCGGTTGTGGTATCTGCACGCAAAGTATCTGCGACGAAAGGACCACGGTCGATATCATTGGTGAACAGAATGTTAAACTGCTTCACACCGCCTTCAGCAATTTTGACCATCACTTCATGGCCAAGTACAGTATTGGCAGCAATCACTTCCCCATCTTTCAGGGCAATGTCTTCAGCCGTAATACGCTCATACAGGTATTCATCAGGAACTGAAAGCTTGGTCAGGCCAGAAGCTTCCATTTGACGAACATGACGCGCGTTGATACGTTTACCTTGTTCAACAATTACTTTGCCATCATTATCAGTGATATCGAACTGAGCCATTTCACCGCGCAGACGCTCAGGAACCAGGTCAATCTGGTAGCTGCCCATATCCAGATATACAGGTACTTTCTCGTAGAACATGTCGAGAATCTGTTCGTTGCTATAACCTAAAGCACGCAGTACGACAGTCGCCAGCAATTTACGACGACGGTCAATACGTACATAGACCAGATCTTTGGCATCAAACTCAAAGTCTAACCATGAGCCACGGTAAGGAATAATACGTGCAGAATAAAGAACCTTACCACTAGAATGAGTCTTGCCTTTATCGTGGTCGAAGAACACACCTGGTGAACGGTGCAATTGCGACACGATGACACGCTCAGTACCATTGATCACAAAAGTACCGTTATCTGTCATCAGTGGCATTTCGCCCATGTAGACTTCTTGTTCACGTACGTCTTTAATAGATTTCGTTTCACGATCTTTCAGGATCAAACGAATTTTTACGCGCATTGGTGCGGCATAAGTTGAGCCACGAAGAATACATTCGCGTACATCAAACTCAGGCTTACCAAGACTATACTCAACAAATTCTAAAGCAGCATTGCCAGAATAACTTTCAATAGGAAAAACTGAACGAAATGCGGCTTGGAGACCGATATCTTCGCGGTTTTTTGGTGATTTGCCATCTTGTAAGAATGTTCTGTACGAGTCGACTTGAATCGCGAGCAAGTACGGAGCATCCATGATGTTAGGCAATTTACCAAAATTCTTACGGATCCGTTTCTTTTCGGTATATGAGTATGCCATCTGGAGTCCTCGGAAAGTGTAAACCAAGCCCGCCTGCAGAACGGACTTAGAAGGAATTACGCCGGCCAATATGGCCACCACTGTTTACAAATGCTGCAATTTTTAGTGGTATTAAAACGCTTAACAATATTTTTTTACCGAAAAATATTGTTAAGCGTTTGTGTACATTATGTTTATTTTTAATTTGTATGATTTTTATATCATGCAAACAAAAATCGAGCCGATTATTGTAACGCAAAAAGGCTGATGACCCAATAGCCATCAGCCAATTTTTGGAGCCGATTACAAAAAACCCGACTCCCTTAAGAAATTACTTAAGTGTAACTGTAGCACCAGCTTCTTCAAGTTTCTTCTTAAGCTCTTCGCCTTCTTCTTTAGAAACAGCTTCTTTGATCACTGAAGGAGCGCCTTCAACTAGATCTTTAGCTTCTTTAAGACCAAGGCCAGTTGCTTCACGAACTGCTTTAATTACAGCAACTTTGTTCGCGCCGAAAGAAGTCAACTCAACGTTGAATTCTGATTGCTCTTCAGCAGCAGCACCAGCAGCGCCAGGAGCAGCAGCAACAGCTACAGCAGCAGCAGAAACGTTGAATTTCTCTTCAAAAGCAGAAATAAGTTCAACAAGTTCAAGAACAGTTTTTTCAGCAACTGCGTTTAGGATTTCTTCGTTAGTTAAAGCCATGAGAATAACTCCAAATGGAAATTGAATGGTGTGTAAATTGATTTAAGCTTATGCAGCTTCTGACTCGTTTTTCTCTTTGAGCGCAGTAATAAGGCGACCCAATTTCGAAATAGGAGCTTGAAGAACGTTTGCAAGCATAGTAAGCGCTTTTTCTTGGTTCGGAAGGTTTGCGATAACGCTAACTTCAGCACCTTCATAAACCTTACCGTCAAATGCAGCAGCTTTAAGTTCAAATGCTTTGTTAGTTTTAGCAAATTCTTCGAACAAACGAGCAGCAGCACCCATGTCGTCTTCAGAAGTTGAGAAAGCCAAGATCGTTGGGCCAACAAGGTTGTCATTCAAGATATTGAATTGAGTATCTTGAAGAGCACGTTTAGCCAAAGTATTACGTACAACACGTGTAGCAACACCCAGTTTACGCGCTTCAACACGTAGAGCAGTTAACTGTCCTACGGTTAAACCTTGATAGTCAGCAACAACAGCAGCATACGCAGTAGAAGCGACTTCAGCGACTTCAGCTACGATCTGTTTTTTGCCTTCGATAAGAAGAGCCATTGTAAAACCTCCTAACGGTGATTTATGTGCTTACGCGAAGCACACTCCCAATTCGTTAACCCATCACTGGACTAACACGCGGAGGATGAACAAATCACACCACCGCGTCTACGCGGGCTGGGCTATTAAGAGCGGAGCATAAAACTCCGCCCGCCCGCGGTCTTTGACGCTGATAAATTTTCATTTATCAATTCAAAGTTTGCCTAAATTATCCCCTCTCCTTGTAGGAGAGGGCTAGGGAGAGGTTTAACCCTCTTCCTGACCTTCTCCCAGAGGGAGAAGGAGACATCTTCAGGGCTTTAAAATTCTTTCTTAATCAGCGAGATTAAGCAGTAACGTTTGCCACATCAACGATCAGACCAGGACCCATAGTTGAGCTCAAAGTGATCTTTTTGATGTATACGCCTTTAGAAGTCGCAGGTTTTAACTTTTTCAAGTCAGCAACCAAAGCTTCAACGTTTTGACGAACCGCTTCAGCAGAGAAACCTACTTGACCGATTGCAGCGTGGATAATACCTGCTTTGTCTACGCGGTAACGTGCTTGACCAGCTTTTGCATTTTTAACTGCAGTGGCTACGTCAGGAGTTACAGTACCCACTTTAGGGTTTGGCATTAAGCCACGTGGACCAAGGATCGTACCCAGCTTACCTACAACGCGCATTGCATCTGGAGCAGCAATCACAACGTCGAAATCAAGGTTACCCGCCTGGATGCTTTCAGCCAGATCGTCGAAACCAACAACGTCTGCGCCTTCAGCTTTAGCCGCTTCAGCAGCAGCACCTTGAGCGAATACAGCTACACGTACAGTTTTACCAGTACCTGCAGGAAGAGTCGTTGCACCACGCACAACCTGGTCAGATTTACGAGGGTCAACACCCAGGTTTACTGCAATATCCAAAGATTCTTTGAATTTAGGAGCTGGAAGGCTCTCTAAAACTGCAACAGCTTCTTCTAGCGTGTAAACCTTGTTCGCTTCTACAGCAGCCACGATCGCTTTTTGACGTTTAGTTAATTTAGCCATGTCTTAAAGCTCCACATCCAAGCCCATAGAACGCGCAGAACCAGCAATGGTACGTACACGTGCGTCTAAATCAGCACCAGTAAGATCTGGTTCTTTAGTAGTCGCAATTTCTTCGATTTGAGCACGAGTCAACTTACCAACTTTAGTTTTGTTAGGTACAGCTGAACCCTTCTGGATACCCGCAGCTTTCTTAAGAAGAATCGCAGCAGGTGGAGTTTTCATGATGAATGTGAACGACTTGTCGTTGTACACAGTGATCACGACTGGAATTGGCAGACCAGCTTCAAGTTTTTGTGTAGCAGCATTGAATTCTTTACAGAATGCCATGATGTTTACACCACGTTGACCTAGTGCAGGACCAATCGGTGGAGATGGATTCGCTTTACCAGCTGGAACTTGCAGCTTGATATAGCCGTCAATCTTCTTAGCCATTTCAAATTACCTCTGGGTACAAACGCCGATGAAGGCTCCCCAACATTTACGCAACGCTACCGTTACAACAACAATGCCCGAGCTTAAAAAAGTCGGGCGCTTTCAACCAAGACCAGCTAGATTGCTTTTTCGACTTGACGAAATTCCAATTCAACTTGAGTTGGTCGGTTAAATACATTAATCGTCAACGTTAAACGTGACTTTTCGTAAAGAACTTCTTCCACCACGCCTTTAAAGTCAGTGAATGGACCGTCAATTACAAGTAATTCTTCGCCTGGTTCAAACATCGTCTTCGGACGAGGTGCTTCACCAGTATTGCGTACACGCGCCAGAATCGCATCAGCTTCTTTTTGCGTAATTGGAGCTGGCTTTTCTGCCGTACCCCCAATAAAGCCAAGGACTTTTGGACACTCTTTTACGATATGCCAAGTATCATCATTCATTTCCATTTCGACCAATACATAGCCTGGAAAGAACTTACGCTCTGATTTACGTTTCTTGCCATCCTTCATCTCTACCACTTCTTCGGTAGGAACAAGGACTTCACCAAAGCTATCGGCAACAGCGCTACGCTGGATTCGATCATTAAGCGAACGCATCACTTGTTTTTCATAGCCTGAATAGGCATGAATAATGTACCAACGTTTCATAGCTCTCTTACCCGATAATAAACTTCATTAACCAGCCTAAAATATAGTCAAAACACCATAATAAAATGGCTGCTACAACTACAACTACAAGGACATGCCAAGATGTGGTCACGGTCTCTTGTTTGGTAGGCCAGGTTACTCGACGTAACTCGATTCGTGCATCTTTAACAAGACGAACAAAGCCTTTGCCTTGATGGGTGGCGTATAATAAACCGAATGCCACAACGATACAAGCCAAAATTACCCCAACACGCACCCAAATATCATTCGCGGGTGCCCAGTATGCAGGTAAATATTGGTTTACCATCATCGCACCTACCAATAAAATCAAGGCGATAATCCACAGAACCACGTCCAATGGAGAACCTGAACTTACATCTACAGCAGGATTATTTCTTTGAGGAATTGCCGCTTCGCTTAATGCGTCGCGTGATTTATCATTCGACATTTTTGTACTCGTCGTAGGTTTCGCGACTTATTATATGACCAGTTTTGCCGACATCAAGCGTCTTTAAAAAAAACTTGGCAGGCCAGGAGGGACTCGAACCCCCAACATTCGGTTTTGGAGACCGACGCTCTACCAATTGAACTACTGGCCTGTAAAACAAACTGGAGCCTAAACCCCAGCTTGTTTTTACTATTCTATGATTATGCAGTTACTTTAGCAACTACACCAGCACCCACTGTACGACCACCTTCACGGATCGCAAAACGCAGACCTGGGTCCATTGCGATTGGGTGGATCAGTTCTACTGACATCTCAACGTTGTCACCAGGCATAACCATTTCCACACCTTCTTTCAACTGGATCGCACCAGTTACGTCAGTTGTACGGAAATAGAACTGTGGACGGTAACCGTTCAGGAATGGAGTGTGACGACCACCTTCTTCTTTAGAAAGTACGTATACTTCCGCATCGAATTTAGTGTGTGGCTTGATTGAACCTGGTTTAGCCAATACTTGACCACGTTGTACGTCTTCACGCTTAGTACCACGAAGAAGAACACCACAGTTCTCGCCCGCACGACCTTCGTCTAGAAGCTTACGGAACATCTCAACACCAGTTACAGTTGTTTTAACGGTGTCTTTGATACCTACGATTTCAACTTCTTCACCAACGCGTACAACACCAGTCTCAACACGACCAGTTACTACTGTACCACGACCAGAAATAGAGAATACGTCTTCAATTGGCATCAAGAATGCTTGATCGATTGCACGTACTGGCTCTGGGATATAAGTATCAAGCGCTTCAACAAGTGCAACTACAGCATCTTCGCCATACTGGCCAGATTCGCCGTTCAGTGCAGCAAGAGCAGAACCACGGATTACCGGAGTGTCGTCACCCGGGAAGTCGTATGTAGAAAGAAGTTCACGAACTTCCATTTCTACCAGTTCGATCAGCTCTTCGTCATCAACGATGTCACATTTGTTCAGGAATACGATGATGTATGGAACACCAACCTGACGAGAAAGCAGGATGTGTTCACGAGTTTGTGGCATAGGACCATCAGTCGCTGAACATACCAGGATCGCGCCATCCATCTGAGCCGCACCAGTAATCATGTTTTTAACATAGTCGGCGTGACCTGGGCAGTCGACGTGAGCGTAGTGACGAGTTGGAGAATCGTATTCTACGTGTGAAGTATTAATAGTAATACCACGTGCTTTTTCTTCTGGTGCAGAGTCAATTGCAGCGTAGTCACGAGCTTCACCACCGAATTTCTTCGCACATACAGTTGCAATCGCAGCTGTTAAAGTTGTTTTACCATGGTCAACGTGACCGATTGTGCCCACGTTAACGTGTGGCTTATTACGTTCAAACTTAGCCTTAGCCATGTTAATCTTCCTCGTTTACGTCGAACACAATTCTGAGTAAAACCCAGCTCCGACATATCGTTTAAAAAAACCGAACACCAAATACTTGAAAAGCAGACTAAATAGCCTGCTTTTGGAATATTTTTGCAACTTAAGTTGCCAAACTGTAATCTGGAGCTCTTATCGAGATTTGAACTCGAGACCTCTCCCTTACCAAGGGAGTGCTCTACCACTGAGCTATAAGAGCAAATATTAGTACTTCAACTCATGGAGCGGGAGACGAGGATCGAACTCGCGACATGCAGCTTGGAAGGCTGCCGCTCTACCAACTGAGCTACTCCCGCACGATGTTGGTACTGAACCACTTTGAAGTCTTAAAATTGGTGGTGGGAGAAGGATTCGAACCTTCGAAACTTTCGTAGCGGAGTTACAGTCCGCCCCCTTTGACCGCTCGGGAATCCCACCATTTTACACTTACATCAGTGTCGTTCTTTACTTTGTACTCCAAACTTTCTAAGATGGTGCCGGCACACGGATTCGAACTGTGGACCTACTGATTACAAGTCAGTTGCTCTACCAACTGAGCTATGCCGGCGTTTCTTAGTGTTTCGTACGTTTCGTATCGGAACGGTGTGCAGTTTAGCAAAACTTGAAATCCGTGCAAGTGTTTTTTTCAAAAAAAATGCCAAAAACTCACAAAATCAATCCGTTTGACGATAATTCAACCGCTTTGATCACTGCGCGAGCTTTTATTTGGGTTTCATTCCACTCAGACTCAGGATTTGAGTCTGCAACTAAACCTGCTCCGGCCTGTACATAGACCTTATTTTCACGAATAACGCAGGTACGAATCGCAATCGACATGTCCATTTCACCATGCCAGCCTAAATAACCCACAGCACCGCCAAAAATCCCACGTTTTACCGGCTCGACTTCATCAATAATTTCCATGGCGCGGATTTTAGGCGCACCAGAAAGTGTGCCTGCTGGGAAAGTGGCTTTAAAAACATCCAGCGCATCGACATCATCGCGGACTTCACCCTGTACATTCGACACAATATGCATGACATGGGAATAACGCTCGATCACCATTTGATCTGTCACTTGCACTTTTCCAGTTTTTGAGACCCGCCCCACATCATTTCGCCCCAAGTCGATCAGCATGACATGCTCGGCGATCTCTTTTTCATCAGAAAGCAACTCTTGTTCTAAAGCCAGATCTTCTTCTTTACTCTTGCCGCGTGGACGGGTTCCTGCCAGCGGGCGGACTGTAGCAATACCATTTTCCAGACGGGACAGAATTTCTGGTGAAGAACCGACAATATGAAACGGCGTCTGGTTGTCCAGGGTCTGTCCTTGTACCAAAAACAGATAAGGGGATGGATTCAAATGACGCAATGCGCGATAAACCTGTAACGGGTCGCCATCAAAGTCAGACACCATCCGGTGGCCTGGTACCACCTGCATGACATCTCCAGCACGGATATACTCCTTAACCTGCTCTACCGACTCCAAAAACTTATCTTTTCCGGTGAGCGACTCGAAATGCGGAGGGGTATGTTTTTCTGCTTTTAAGCTGACTGGGGTTGCCAGAATATTTTCCAGTTCATTTAATTGTTCCTGTGCTTTTTCATAAGCAACTGGATCCGTGGCATCGCCATGTACAATCAGGAACAAGGTATCTTTTAAATTATCAAACACGATAACGGTTTTAGACAGCATCATCCAGAGGTCTGGCAGACCCACAGGATCCGCTTCAGGCATATTGTTCAGGCGTGGTTCGATATAACGCACCGTATCGTAACCAAAGTAACCGACCAGACCGCCGGTAAAACTTGGCAATGCCGGAAGTTCGGCCTGAGTCGGAACTTTAAACTGGGCCTGAAAATCACGGATATATTGAAATGGATCGCTACATGCCTGCTGCTCAAGGCGGCCATCGGCATGTTGTATTGTGAGTTGCCCTGCATTACAGGAGAATACGGTAGATTCACCGAGTCCAATAATGGAATAGCGCGCCCAGTTTTCACCGCCCTCAACAGATTCAAATAAATAGGCATGTTGATGCTGTTTTAAACGGGCAAATACGGACAATGGGGTTTCTGTATCCGCCAGACGCTGGCGATAAACAGGAATCAGGTTGTACCCTTGTGCTGCAAGTTGCTGGAATTGGGCTTGAGTGGTCATTCGGTTTTTCTCTTTTAATAGGGTTTACTTAGTTTGCAAATTGAAGTGAACCGAGCGACGCCATCGAAAAACCGTATCACTATTCATTCTATTTCCTTTATTCCCTTGTGCTAGTTCAGCAAATCTCTTAAGTCACTCACGATCTGCTGTGGCTGCGAATCCGCAATATCCTCGCCATGATTATAGCCATAGCTGACTACAATACAATCAATGCCGGCCCGACGTGCTGCTTCAATATCATTGCAAGAATCACCAATCAGCAAGACCTGTTCTTTGGCCACCTGATAGTGCTCTACACAATGTAATAGCTGACGTGGATGCGGCTTACGTTCGGCAAACCGGTCACCACCGATGGTATCTGTAAAATACTGTGACATTTCCAAGGTATCCAGAATACTGCATGCCGGACGCTCCGGTTTATTGGTAACACAGATCAGGGTTTTACCTTCGGCCTTGGCCCAAGCCAGAAATTCCAGAATCCCCGGGAAAGGCACGGTATCAATACATGGATCGGCATTGTAAATTTCCAGAAAGGTACTGAGTAATTCCTGATGCTGCGCTGGCATCACCTCACCGACCAAATGGCGCAGGACGCTCTCGCAAAAGAGGGAACTGCCCTTGCCAATCCAGACCCGCACCTGCTCTTCCGTCACCGAGGGCAGTTGCATGATATTAAGACTCATATTCATGGCGCGATACAGATCATGAGCCGAATCCACCAAGGTACCATCCAGATCAAATAAAATCAGCTGGCGCTGTTCGAGCTGTGCAATTGACATCCTGACCCTCGTTTTTAGTTATGCATTGTCAAAAAAGGCATGCGTTCTGCATGCCTTGATTGTATAGCCAATCATCGGCCTATTTAAATAATACCCAGGCAATAATCGCCAGAATCACCAGTACAATCAGGGAAATCAAGCCTACAGAAGCATTTTTCTGCGCCTGTTTTTCCTGTTCAACACGGGAAATCGGCTGCTCTACCGAAACCGGGGCAGGCTCAGGCTTGACGGCGGTCAGATCAATACCTTCAGCAATCGGGGCCGGTTTCGGAATACCGACATTGGTTGGCATGCCATCACGTGTTAACTGGATTGAAGCATCACGCTCTTTCAATTCTGGTATACCTTGCTCATTCATATGTTGAGCTGGCGTTTTTTCAACCACTTCTACATCTTCAGTCACTTTTTCAGCAGTTGCTTCAATGTCTGCAGCAACGTCAACCGCACGAACCGGTTCAAGCACCAAAAACTTCAAGCTGGCGAATTGAACGATATCATCTTGCTTTAACAGGGTTTCCTGCTCAATACGCAGATCATTTACAAAGGTACCATTGGATGAACCCAAATCCTGCACCCACAGTGCATCCTCTTTAAGCAGGAAAGCCGCATGTTTACGCGAAATCTCTGCTGCCTGCAACACAATATCGGCGCTCTGATGACGCCCTACCAGCATGTCACGCTCTATTGCAATATCTTGTCCAGCGAGATCATCTGTAATCGCATGTATTTTCCAAGTCATGAAATCCACTTCTCTATTCTCTTTGCCGCTATCATAACATGCTGCATGCCCATGCGAATATCCTAGCTTTTCGGTCTAAGTGTAGTGGTTGTAACGGTATTTTTACTTTTTTCGATCTGCTCGACAGGCGGTACAGTCTGCTGTGGAATGACTGGCTCGATTGCAACAGGTGTGGTCGTCACTGTAGATGAGTTCGTTGCAGGGGCCGTTGGCACAGTCTGATAAGGCGAATTTTTTAATGGGGTTTTAGACACTGGAATACGCTGCTGATAGACATCATCTACATTTTCCGGCAATTTGGAGAAATTCCCATCTGCATCCAGAGCCAATTGCAAACTATATAACTGGCTATAGCGCTGTTGGGTCAGTTTGCGTACTGCATTCTTGTCGCCCACAATGGTCGGATGAATAAAAATCAACAGGTTACGTTTCTGATTAGACTTTCCTTCGGAGCGGAATAAGCGGCCAAGACCTGGAATGGCACCCAGACCCGGTATAGCCTGACGGCCATAACTGGTGTTGTCCGAAATCAGACCGCCCAATACAATGGTTTGGCCATGTTCAGCCAGAATCGAGGTTTTAATGGCCCGTTTACTGGTCACCAGATCAGATGCCTGTCCTTTATTGGCTTTAACATCCGATACCTCCTGTTCGACTTCCAGACGTACCGTACCATCCTCCCCAATGTGTGGAATCACTTTTAAGGTTACCCCGACATCCTTACGTTCAATCGTGGTATAGGGATTGGCAACACCAGCAGCACCCGTCGATACTGAACCGGTAACAAAAGGTACGTTTTCACCTACCACGATATACGCTTCTTCATTGTCCATCGTGACAATAGACGGCGTAGACAACAGATTGGATTTGGTGGTTTCTTTGAGCGCCTGAATCAAGGCTCCATACAGCTTGCGGGACCCATCTGCCCCTTCTTTATAGTCACCCAGGATTAATGAGCCACCTGTACCCAGCGCACTGCCCGCCCCTGCTAGGCCGCCAGTCAGATAACCCGCGGCAATATTTTTCAGGCTGCTGCCAAAATTATCAAAGTTAATCAAGCCAATACCGCTATTGAGATCACCCAGGGCCCATTGCACCCCAAGCTGGTCCGCGTCATTGCCTTCAATCTCAATAATGGCAGCTTCAATCAGCACCTGCTGGCGACGAACATCCAGCTGGTTAATTGCAGATTCTATTTCACGCATTAACTGCGGATCTGCTTTGACCACCAGCGAGTTCTGGGTAGCGTCCGCAATAATACTAACCCCATTGGCACTAAAACTACTGATGCCCCCCTGCTCGGCTTTCATGCCACTGTTCAGCTGAATACCGGAAGCACCATTACTATTTGAATTGCTGCCAGCACTGTTGCTATTGCTTAAATTACTGATGGGATTGGAGGAAGATGAGTCAGATGACGCATGATCCGAACTACTTTTCACGGCCTGCCCTGTGACCAGACCTTGCAGAATTTCCGCCAGATTCTTGGCACTCGCATATTTCAGGCGAAAGACTTTTAATCCGCCCAGACGGTCGGCGGCCGGCACATCCAGCGTTTCAATCATCTGACGTACCCGTTTGCGGGTGGCCAAATCACCTTTGATCAGAATCCGGTTGGTTCGCACATCGGCAATTACCCGAACACGAGAACCACGCAGATCCTTGGCGGCACCTGTCGCGGTCATCGACTCAATCAGCTCGATCATTTCTTCAGCCTGACTCGATTGCAGGCTTACTGCCTCGATGTCATTTTGCCCTGTTCCGTCCAGATTACGGATGATGGTTTCCAGCTGATAAATATTATTGGCACGATCTGACACGATCAGGGCATTGGTGCCCGGCACAGCAGCCAGATGGGCAAATTGCGGCATTAAAGGACGCAGGGCCGGAATCAGGTCATTCGGATTGGTATTTTCCAGCCAGATGACCCGGGTAACAATCTGGTCTCCACGAGCGCGGCTACGGGCATCATAGGGAATGCCCGAGTTTTTGACATTGCTATCAGGCACCAACTTGATGGTATTACCTGAAGGAATGGCCACTACCCCATTGACATTCAACACGCCTAAAAACAGGTCATAAACTTCATTTTTATTTAAAGGTTTATTGGAAATCACCGTAACATTACCACGTACCCGGGGATCTACTGCAAAATTTTTACCTGTAATATCAGCAACTTCATTAATGAAAACGGTTAAGTCTGCATCCCGGAGATTAATTTTCCAGGTTTGTGCATAACTGGCCGTACTGACCATAGCCACCAATGGTGCAGCCGCGCACAGCGCCCAAGCTGATCGATTATTATTAAATAAAGCCATAAACTTTTGTGCTTCCTAACCCTATATGTTGTGATGACACATCATTTCAAATCTTGTTGTATGGTCATCACCTGATCACCACGTTGTATTTCGAGTTTCACCTGACCTTCACGTCGAGCCTGTTCTAGTAATTGTGCTTCAGTCTGCCCCTGTGTGAGCGTCTGGCCATTTAAAGACAGAATCCGATCCCCCGGTCTTAAACCCAGGCGGTTACGCAGCGCAAGCGGTGTACGAGAGGTGACTTCATAACTGCCATCGGCTGCACTAACCCCCATATTTTGTAAATATTGTTCACGATTTTCCTGCATCTGCTGAATGGCACGACCAATCTCATTTTGCGGTGATGGGGCAGGAGCTTGAGGCTCAGCCCGACCTTCATTACCTGAAGAGGGCTTGGCAGACAGCAGAGACTGTTCTGGAACAATCGGCTGATTTAAACCATTTTCCAGCCCTTTGAAGAATACTTCCTGCGTGGCCCCGCCAGGACGGCGCAGTACAACCCGATCCCAATACACTTCTGCCAGCTCAAATCCACTATTGGCCAGCGTTTCGCCCACACGGTAACGGTCGACCTGATCATTGATCTTAAAAACTGCTGAAGAGTTATAACTCGGGCTGGCCACCACCACCCCTTGCAAGCTGAGATTAGCAATCTCGGTCGTTGCCGCCGTTTGTGTGTTTTCCTGAAATAACGAAAATGCACTGATATTCGGCACCTGTGGCTGTTGTGAACCGAGTTCAACCCGATCTACCTGCATGGCCTGAGGAGGAGCCACCAACAACCAGAATAGAGCAGCCAGTTTCCAGCATACATACAGCATTAAAAACAGGAGCAATACAGGTGCAGCCCGGTTAGCTTGCTGCAGATTCAAGTTCTTCAAGTCATCTAGAGAGAAGGCCATCAGTTTAGCCCTCCCATCAGCGGTTGGCGGGTACTAATGACATAGGTGTCCAGACCGGCTTTACCTGTATAAGCAGGTGCATTCATCAAGAAACGCTGGGTGAGCTGGACATCCAGCATGAGATCAGGATCAAGTTTTATATTTAGCATTCGCTGATCGCGGGCATCTCGTACGTCCAGCAGCAGCTGGTTACTTTCATCCGAGAGCTGACCAGTTAAAGCTGGCACATTGATCTGTTCCTGACGCTGGGCAAAAGTATAGATCAACTCTCCTCCTGCCCACTGTAGCTGACCCGTCACCTGGCTAAAGCCCTGCTCTTTTTTATACTTAAAGTCCAGCTCTTTGAGCTGGATTGAATTACTAGGCCATTGCCAGGCGGCCAGCTTTTTTAAGCTTTCTGGTGCCAGCTGACCTTCAAGATTTTTAACTCTTAAAGTTTTGTTCAGGCCGTATGCCAGGGTGCCGGAAAGTTGAGTATTACCGCTATGCAGATCGACTTGAGCCCCCAATCTCAGCAATAGCAGGTCCAGAGGTCTGAGCTGCCAATTCAAGCTTCCAGTTAAGTTTCCTTTTTTCCAGTCTGCACTTCCCTGCCAGATATTCCCGTTAATATTGTGTAAGACCTGATTATTTTTATAAAATTTTGAAACTAACCAAGCTGCTGGCACCTGCAGTACAACAAAGATAAAAAAGGCCCCAATTGCAAGTATTAACCACTTTAAAGTTTTCGGTTTACTGCTCATTCCATCACGACCAACATATCGAATCTGAATTCCCGTTTATCATTTTTACTTCTACAGACCATTATGCACACTTTTTCTATGGCGCCAATTCATAGCTATAAAAAAACCAAGCAGTCATGCTTGGTTCATCAATCATAGCTCGCCTATATGACGAGCTAATGACGAAATATTAATTAAAAATTAAATTAAAAAATCTTCCAGCTTTGCACCTTTTTCCAATTCTGCAACCAGCCAACGTGGCTGTTTACCACGACCGGTCCAGGTATCTGCAGTATTCGATTTACTGCGATAACGTGGCTCTACAGATTTACGTGAGGTTTTTTTACGTTTCGACGCGCCAAACTCGATCAGCTGTTCAATACTTAATCCCACTTTTTCCGCAATCTCTAAAACTTGACGATAAGCTTCTTCAATTTCTTGATCTTTTTTTGAGGCAATCAGGGCTTCAGCTTCAGCTTGCAGGCGTTTTAACTGTTCAACAGATAGATTTGTGATATCCGGCATTATATTCTCCAAAAAATATTTCAATAACATTATTTGTTTTATTAAATAACAGCTTCATCATATTTATTTTAAAAAAAATATTCAATATATAATTGAAGTCTACAACAATTAATTGAAAACTCATTACAAAAAATAAATAATTAGTCTACTTATTAAATTATATGCCCCACACTTGATTCAAGTTGGATGATTTTTTCTCGAATAGTTGGCGGAATGACTGTTTTTTGTAGAGTGTGTTTATTGAGACAGACAATTACTGCTTCTGAAGTGGCCACAATACACTGTTGTACTTCACTCCATAATAGATAATGCATTCTGATCGCAGTATGTCTGAGTTCATCAATACGCACCGCAATCTTTAACTGATCAGGATAGACCACCGGTTTTAAATATCGGCATTGATTTGAAGCCACTACAGTTAAAATATCTTCATCAAAAACATTTAATTGATTTAAATACGCCAGACGTGCAATTTCAATATAGCGGTAATAGATAACATTATTAACATGACCAAAAGCGTCCATATCTCCCCAAGCCACGACCTGTGAGTAAATGATTGGATATTGTTGTAATTCCGACATGATCATCCTTAAATTCTAATTTCTATAAAATTGACATTCGATTCAAATACCTTATGCAGCTGTTGCAACAAATCCTCTCTGTCCTGCAAGACCGACTTAATTCTTAAATAACCCATACGAATATCATCCGGGTATAAGTCCAGCAATTGCTCAGCTTCCTCAGTATGCCCTGTGGCCCGTAACACGTGCCATTTGGCAAAGGTCAGAATAGGCAGGGTCATATATTTATTTTCCCAAAGTGCAATTTGCTCAGCAATATAACTATAATCTGGAGCCTGTCTTAATAGTTGCTGCTGGAACCACAAATAAAAGACATCCTGATTAAATTGCTGTTCCAGTAACTGCATAGCCAGACTTTCATGTTCGGCGCTCATTTCGGGCATTTTAAATAATAGTTTTAGCCATAAGAGGTTAACCTCATAATCACGCGTAAATAACTGGGGTTTTAAATCCAGATACCGTTGCTGCAAATATTTTAAATCTTCTTCACTGGCCTGATCATAGTCCGCTAATAACTGTTCTAACCAGGACTTTTTGACTTTTTGGTCTAAGTGTCCATATTTGGTCGAGCGCAGATATAACCACGGAAACTGTAAGGCAAACTGTCCCCATAATGAATTTAAACGCTGTTCATAGGCAGTTTTCACCTGATTTAACCAAGGTGATAATTCATGCTGGTTTAAAAACTCTAAATGGGTTAAAGCCTGCTGGCCATCTTGCTGAGATAAATAAATTTCTATTCGCTGTAATTCTGCCAGCTCAAATGCCATAGGGTTAGATTGATTTAAGGCTTGCAAAGCTTCGCTATATTGCTGCTGTCCCCAAGATAATCGCGCCTCAATAATATATTTGAGTAGCCCTGAAGTATTAAAAGACTGCTGAATAAAATTGCGCTGATCCTGTGCTGCATTCAGCAACCAGACCACAGCCAACTGCTCATAAGGATGTAAACGGGCAAAACTAAACACTGTTTCATGCTTGCGCTGTTCACGGCTCAAATAGCGTTTGGTGGCATACCAGATCATTTGCATCACCAAACTGGTCAGCGCCAGCATAGCAGCCAGAAACCAGAAGGTGGTCTGAATTTGCCATTCACGCCAGTATAAATAGACATATCCTGGGCCATGGCCATAACTCATCACGCTTAGGATCGCAATGCCAAACAAACACGCCAATAAATAAGCAAGCAAAATCTGTTTCATAAGCGTTTAGCTCAGCAGGGTACGAGTATTTAACAACGGAACAGGCGTTAGTGGCGTGGCCTTGATCTGTTGCAACTGTTTGATCCAGTGCTGACTGCGTTCATCCGGCAATTGCTCCAGCACATCAATGACGCTCTGCAATGCCTGCTGAAAAGCCACTTGCTGCCCCTGTTGCAGGGTGTTTTGTGCAATCAGCAAGCGTAGTTGTGCTTCTTTTAAAATCAGATGGCGTTGCATCAGCACACTGCTCATCTGTTCGACCGGCTCAATTTGAATCCAGCGTTGCCAAAATGAACGAGTTTGCGTAGATGAGGCCTGATGGGGGAGCTGAATTTCTTTTTTAATTTCAGCATCCATCTGGCTTAATAATTCATTCAGTCTGTTCCGTTGCATCACCCGTTCATTGGTCCACTGCTTCAAAGTCTCCTGGTCTTTGACGATCGCCTGTTCCAGACTGCCAGCCAACGCAGGTGCCAGGCCCAGCTGAGCCACTTCATTTTTTAAACGGTTCAATTTTTCTACCGCCATAGCATGTTGTTGCTGTTGCAGAGCAAATTCAATCAGATCCAGATATTGTTCAACCAGCTCCAGGTTTTGATGTGTATCGACCGCGACGGTCTGACTATTCTCAGAACCACTCGCCACAGCTGCTGTAGATGAGTTCGAGACCACTAACCGCTTTAAAGCCACCAGCTGATCATTCAGGTTAGCATTCTGCTGCTGGATCTGATTTAAACGTCCATTTAATTCCGTCTGGGCTGAATTCAAGAGATAGAGGTCATAGCTCAGTTTGACAATCCATGCCAAAGCCAGAGTCAAAAACAGGATGAAAAATTTTTTCATGAATGCCCTAATGTCGTCAGCATATAGTGCAGAATGGTTGATCCGCTTAAGTCATCGAGCTGCGCGAATTGAAAACCTGCCTGATGCTGCTGTTGATATTCCCCCAGGAGCACTGCCAAACGCGGCCCCAAAACCAGATAATGCGCCTGATGAATCAGTTGTGGACAGCTTTTTTCTGCCAGATCCAGCCAGTTGAGCCAGCTGGCTTCACTACTGATTAATACTACGCAAGGCTGTTCAGCCTGAATCACAGCCCGTTTTTTTTCTAGAATGTCTGCACTCTCGGCCGGACATTGCCGTCGGTAAAGTACAAAATTCAATACCTGAACCTTCTGCTCATGCAGATGCTGCATCATGAACTGGCGTCCCCCTTCACCCCGCCAGAAGGCCACCGTCGCTGGCAACGCCAGCTGCTTCAGGACTGGCAATTGCAGCATCCCTTCAGAGGTTTCTAGCTCCGGCACATGACTGTGAATACCATAGGCTGCCAACGCTTTTTCTGTGGCCTGACCGACTGCCACCCACTGCACATGCTGCAAGCTGTGCAGGGCGACACCCGCCTGCTGCAAATACCGCATTCCCAGTTGCACTGCAGTTGGGCTGACCACCACAATAATATCGGCCTGATCCAGCCGGCGATATAAAGCCAGCAGATCCTCTGAAAGAGGCTGTGCGATCAGCTCCAGTAAAGGCAATTCTACAACAGGAATCTGTGCGTTTTGTAACTGCTCAGTCAACTTTGCAGCACGATCTCTGGGTCGGGTATTGATAAACAACATCAGTTTGAATAAAGCGCCTTCAGTAGATCGCCCGCCCCCTGATCCAGCAGGTCTTTGGCCAACTGCACGCCGAGTTGCTCAGCCTCTGTGATATGTCCGGTATGCTGGGCACGTAACAGCACGGCCCCATCTACACTGCCCACCCGACCTTCAATCGAAATATGATCCTGATTTAAAGTCGCATAACCTGCAATTGGTACCTGACAGCCACCCTCCAGATAGGCATTAAAGGCACGCTCCGCACGGACGCAAGCATCGGTTTCCGCATGTAAAAGTGGCAGAATAAGATCCAGCACCGCCTGATCGCCCTCACGGCATTCTAGTCCCAAAGCCCCCTGTCCTACCGCAGGCAGACTGACTTCAGCTGCAAGGGTATGACGGATACGCTCTGCCAGACCAAGGCGTTTCAAACCGGCACTGGCTAAAATGATAGCATCATACTGTCCTGCATCCAGTTTAGATAAACGGGTACCTACATTACCGCGCAGGTCAATAATCTCCAGATCCGGACGCTGCTTTAAAATCTGAGTCTTACGGCGCAAACTCGAAGTTCCTACCTTGGCACCGTGTGGCAAGTCATCAAAGCTGGCGTAATGATTAGAAACAAAAGCATCCAGCGGATCTTCACGCTCACAGATCACTGCTAAGGCCAGACCTTCAGGTAACGCCATCGGGACATCTTTCATAGAGTGAACCGCCAGATCTGCACGTCCATCCAGTAAAGCTGCTTCCAGTTCTTTTACAAATAATCCCTTTCCACCAATTTTAGCCAATGGCGTATCCAGGATTTTATCGCCCTGTGTAACAAAAGTGACTAACTCGACCTGTAAACCAGTATGCAGGTCCTGTAAACGCGCACGAATATGTTCCGCTTGCCAAAGTGCAAGTGGACTTTGTCGAGTTGCAATTTTTAGGGTCTTCATAAATTTAAATAACAGCCAATGAGAACAATAGTCTAAACTTAACCTGCTCACTTGAAAATGCAAGTGAATTTACACAAGCCTCAGATTACATTGCCTATATAGCTGTTAAAGCTTATGAATACGATCCCTTAAAATCGGCAAATGGCGTCGACTGACCGCCAGACGCTCTTCCAGTTCCCGGCAACGCACTTGATACTGACCAGAACTCACAACTTCCAGTCCATCCAGATAATGCACAGACACCAGCGCATTACGATGAATCCGGATAAACTGGTCACCAAATTCCAGCTCAAGTTCCTTTAAGGTTTCATCAATCAGGACACTGCCATTTTTGTGCCGTACAGTGACATATTTCTGATCCGCCAGAAAGTAATAGATATTTTCAACTGGCACCAACTCCACACCACGATAGGTCTTTGCCGCAATCTGCTGGCGGCTTGTATTGATATCTTCCATATTTTCTTTTTGTTTTAGTTGGCTCATCTGAGCTTGGGTAAATTTAGTTAAATGCTCCAACACCTGTGCTAATTCCTGTTGCATCACGGGTTTGAGCAAATAGCCTTCTGCATTGGACTTAAAAGCATCCAGTGCATGCTGATCATAGGCAGTACAGAATACAATGGCGGGCATCGGATCAAGCTGGCGTAAATGCTGCGCGCAGATCAGGCCATCCATTTCAGGCATTTGAATATCTAATAAGATGACATCAGGTTCGTGCTGGTGAGCCAGATCAATGGCTTGGCGGCCATGGCTAGCGGTGGCAATCACCTGATGGCCCAGCTGAGAGACCAAACGCGATAAGCGTTCGACAGCCAAAGGCTCATCATCACAAATCAGGACGTCCATTTCTCCTCCTTATCCGGCTCATAGCATCACATTCATGAATAGTTTAACCCGGATCTTTTTGATTTATTTTTATTTATATCGGTATCGTAACACTGTCGTGAACATCTCTTCGCCAGCAAATGTCTGTAAGCTGACTGTAGAGCCATAATAAGCCTCCAGTCGCTGTCTGACATTTTCTATTGCAATACCGTGCCCCTTTTTTAAAGTTTTATTTTCCTGCATATAAGGGTTTGTTATGATGATATTAATTTGATTTTGTAATATTTCAATCAATACGCTTATCGTACTCTTTGTTAAGATTTTTTCAACTCCATGAAAAATACTATTTTCTAATAAGGGTTGTAAAGTCAGTAAGGGAATCTGGACTTGAGAATATAGCTCCTTGTTTTCCAGTTTCCATTCAACTTGCAAGCGTTCGCCCAGCCGAATCTGTTCAATTTGCAAATAACGCTGGCACAGATCAATTTCTTCCTGCACGCTGACCAGCTTTAACTCCTGAAAACTAGCCCGGAACAAACGCGACAGGTTTAACAGCATTTGTTCCGCCTTGTCAGGATCAATACTGATCAGGCTGATGACACTATTCAGGCTATTAAACAGAAAATGCGGGTGAATCCGTGCCTGCATGGCCTGAATACGGGCCTTCAGCTCACTATGCTGCTGCTGCTGCCATTGCTCGCGCAGATACAGATAGCGAAAACAAAACATCCCAAGCAATATTCCTAAACTTAAGTGTAGACTGAGCTGATCCAGAATAATAGTCCAGTTCAAGCCCTGAAAACTTAAATTTGTTCCAATATATATCAAAATATTCAAGCTGATAGTAGTCAGCAGCACAATGACCTGTAACAGTAAAAATCCGGACATTAAAGCCAGTTTAATCCCCATTCGCTGAAACTGCTGCTGAAAAAACTCCAGCAGCGCTGCAAAACATAACAGTATCCAGCTGATATACAGCATATATTGCAGGAGCTGTAGCACACTCAAAGCCTGCCAGGACTGGGCTTCTGCCAGCGCCAGGGTATTACCACCGATAAACAGCTCGAGCAAATATTGCCACTGTCCCATCTGGCTAAAAAAATAGGAACCCAATCCCTGCCCTGTTCGGGACAGGCAAGATTGATCAGATAGAATTTCGGCAATAGGCTTTGAATTTGTTATACTCTTTTTCGTTCTACTGCTTTTAATCTGATTGAGCCGACATGACCACATCTTCTAATTCCTCTCATCCAGCACACGCCCAGACTTCGGGTATGTGGGGCGGTCGTTTCTCTGAAGCGACTGATGCTTTTGTTGCTGAATTTACAGCATCTGTTCAATTTGACCAACGTTTTTATAAACAGGATATTGCAGGCTCGGTGGCTCATGCGACCATGCTTGCCAAAGTCGGGGTACTGACTGAACAGGAACGCGATGACATTATTGAAGGTCTGACTGCCATTCAGGCAGATATTGAAGCAGGCAATTTTGAATGGCGCATTGACCTTGAAGATGTGCACATGAACATCGAATCACGTCTGACTCAGCGTATTGGCATCACCGGTAAAAAACTGCATACCGGCCGCAGCCGTAATGACCAAGTCGCCACGGATATCCGTCTGTATGTGCGTGATGAAATCGATGCCATTTTAGAATTATTGAAAAAATTACAAAAAGGTATTTTGGAGCTGGCTGCCAAGAACACCAATACCATCATGCCGGGCTTTACCCATTTACAGACTGCACAGCCGGTCACTTTTGGCCATCACTTAATGGCCTGGTTTGAAATGCTGGTACGTGACTCCGAGCGTCTGATTGACTGCCGTAAGCGTGTCAACCGTATGCCACTGGGTTCTGCAGCGCTGGCGGGAACAACCTATCCAATTGACCGTGCCTATACGGCCGAGCTTTTAGGCTTTGAAGCGATTGCTGAAAACTCACTGGATGCCGTATCTGATCGTGACTTCGGGATTGAATTCAATGCTGCGGCCTCACTCATCATGATGCACTTGTCACGTATGTCTGAAGAGCTGATTCTGTGGACTTCGGCACAGTTCAAGTTTGTGAACATTCCAGATCGTTTCTGTACTGGTTCATCGATCATGCCACAGAAGAAAAACCCAGATGTACCTGAACTGGTTCGCGGTAAAACAGGCCGGGTGTATGGCGATCTAATGAGCCTGTTAACCCTGATGAAAGGTCAACCCTTGGCATATAACAAGGATAATCAGGAAGACAAGGAACCGTTGTTTGATGCAATCGACACGGTGCGGGGTTCATTAATGGCCTTTGCTGACATGATTCCGGCACTGGTTCCAAATCTTCCGGAAATGCGTGAAGCTGCCTTACGTGGTTTCTCGACTGCCACTGACTTGGCAGACTACCTAGTGAAAAATGGCGTAGCCTTCCGTGATGCGCATGAAATTGTAGGTAAAGCAGTGGCCTTAGGTGTTCAGGAAGGCAAAGACCTGTCTGAGCTCACCCTGGAACAATTACAACAGTTCTCGGATCTGATTCAGGCAGATGTATTTGAAAAAGCCCTGACTCTGGAAGCATCGGTAAATGCACGTAACCACATTGGGGGCACGGCACCGGCTCAGGTTGAAGCTGCAATCGAACGTGCCCATGCCCGCCTAGAAAAACTTTATGCTTAACTGCTTTCGCTTTAATTTGGAGTATTGGTATGTCTCGACAAGTATTTTGCCGTAAGTATCAACAAGAGATGGAAGGTCTAGACTTTGCACCCTTCCCGGGTGCCAAAGGACAGGAACTGTTTGATACCGTGTCTAAACAGGCTTGGCAGGAATGGTTAAAGCACCAGACCACGCTGATCAATGAAAAGCGTTTAAGCGTGTTTGAACCGGATGCAAAAAAGTTTCTGGAAGAACAACGTGAGAAGTTCTTCAATAATGATGAAACTTTGGAAAAAGCCGAAGGTCTTAAGCCTGAGGCGTGATTAAGTGGAGCACTGCTCCACTAAGCCACAACACAAGGGCACAGTCTGCATAGACGAAAACCCTGAAAGAATCTCCATATTTTTTGGGGATTCTTTTTTTTTATAGGGCTGAAAATGAGGCAAGACAAACAAGGAAAGTGGGGCTGAACACCTTTAAGAAAAGAGTGTTTGCGATTTAAAGCCCTGCTCTAGTGAGTCCTAAAGTCGTGCTGAAAAATTATTTTCATTTCTAAAACGCAAAATTCGTCATATCGTTTTTCTAAGCTATTTCGAGCCAGCAGCGTAGCTTGAAAAATATCTCGCAAGCAGCTCAAGGCAGCTTTTTTACTAGCGTATTTTCTGACTTTAAGCAGCCCCTTCCCCCATAAAAAACCATCAATTTTGTATCAAAATAATGGATTGTAAAACCCCAATACAGAGCCTCTACAAAACACAACATTCAGCAACAAGAAACCCCATGTTTTTATGAAAACTCCTGTCATAATGGCTAACAAGAAGATGAGATATCTTTGAATAACTATAATAATAACTGAGAAATACCCCGATTTCATCCCAGTTCTTCCCCCAAAGGCTGGGTATTTTTTTGCCTGCTATTTTTATAAAACCTTTCTCAATTAACCATAAAAAAGCCCCATCAATGGAGCTTTATTATTTATGTCTTTTAAGGCTGTTTTAAATACGGCCAAGCCGCTTTGAGATAAATAAACATCGACCATAAAGTCAGAATTACTGCCGTATACAACAGTGCATAGGCCAGCATTTCCAGAGGCGGCCAGTTGAGCAGGAATACACTGATCGCAATCATCTGAAAAGCGGTCTTATATTTTCCGACTGTCGAAACCGCCACACTGGTTCGCGCACCCAGTTCCGCCATCCATTCACGCAATGCCGAGACGGTAATTTCACGGGAAATGATCACGATGGCTGCAAATGCCATAGAGATGGTCGGTTGCCACTGGACCAGTACAATTAAGGCAGCCGCTACCATCAGCTTATCAGCCACCGGGTCCAGAAAACGCCCAAATGCAGAGGTCTGGTTCAAGGTCCTGGCAAGATAGCCATCAAACCAGTCTGTTACTGCCGCAATAACAAAAATCGCAGTAAGAATCAGATGCCGCGTTACATTCGGCTCAGCCCCATAAATCCCCACTGCAGGGGGCCAATAGGCCACCAATAAAAATACCGGAATAAGGACAATACGCGCCAAGGTCAAGATATTAGGAATATTCAGGATACGACCTGTAGTCATAGACACCGCCAATTGTTCCCCTCATGTACGATGAAAATGCACACTTTTTCTGAGGTTTGATCCATCATTGATAGGCCTCACTTTATACGAATTGGCGTGCAGTGTCACTAGGCAAACACGGTCACCGTCTGCCTGGCGATCGCAATCAGACGATTTTCACTATCCCAGAGATAGGCATATTCAGTTGCATAACCGTCTGCTGCATGGTCTGTAAATACTTTATATTTAAACCAATCCTTTAACTGGTGCTGCAACGGATGCACATAAGTAACATTCCAGGTCAGACTGCTGGCAGGTGCCCGTTTTTTAAACATTGGCAGTACCCCAGGCGGCCAAATATCAAAAAGTGCCATTAAATCAGCGAGCTGAAATTTACGGTTGCTATGCTTTTCAGGATGAAACCGGAACCATCCACCAAAATCTGGTCTTGTACTGGCACTGCAAGGCAAATTGACATCTGCCCAGGCCAGCTGAAAATGCTGATAACATTCTGGTAGCTCCTGCTCGCCCGGAAACAGCAACAGTTGCTCAGGCGCTGGATAGTCAGGGGCCTGCGGCATTTGCCGGACCTGAATCTCCGACTTCCGGGCCGCTCCAAAACTGGCAAGCAAAATACTTTGTACGGCCTGATCCTGCCATAAACGCACTTCAATGGTGGTGACAGACCTGCCTTGTCGCAAGATTTCTGCAGTCAGACGGACTTTGGCCTGCTTAACCGGACCTACAAAAGTCACACTGGCATTCAGCAGGCGCTGGCTTGGATCCTGAATGGCCAATACCGCTTTTTGCATCATCATCGCAGCTGCAAGACCACCATACAAAGTGCGTCCCTGTAACCAGCCTTCTGGGAAATCGACCCATTCCTGCTCGGCAATTTGTGCATACAATCCATGTAAAGACATTGTTCTTCCTTAGTGCGTTGATCTCTCTTTATTCTGCCTGGAAAAAGCCACGTGAGAAATGACGGATGACACCCGGATCAGTGAGCATTTTTGCCCGGGTCGTTCTGGTTTTTTTATTCATGCAGGGTCTTGTAAATCATGCGTGCCATCACTGAGCCAAGTCCCGGAACCAGTTGCAGGTCTTTTTCTGAAGCTTTTAATACCCCCTGAATCCCGCCAAAATGGGTCAGTAAATCACGACGGCGTTTAGGCCCTAAGCCCGGAATTACTTCCAGTACGGATGAGCCGCGCTTTTTGTCACGTTTGGCCCGGTGCCGGGTAATGGCAAAACGGTGTGCTTCATCGCGCACCTGCTGGATCAGATGCAATGCCTTATGATCTTCTGGAAGCTGAATCTTGCTGCCATCGGTAAAATGCAGGGTTTCCAGACCCGGCTTACGGCCTTCGCCCTTGGATACCCCGATCATGAAGGCATCCAGCCCCAGCTCCTGCATCACCTCCATAGCCATATGCAGCTGACCTTTGCCACCGTCGATCAGCAGTAAATCCGGCAGCATGGCCTTTTTATAACGCCGAGTTAAGGCCTGACGCATGGCCGCATAATCATCACCTTCAGTAATGTCATGAATGGAAAACTGGCGATAATCCCGTTTCCGGGCACCCCCACTGTCAAAAACCACACAGGAGGCCACGGTATCCTCACCCATCGTATGTGAGATATCAAAACACTCAATCCGGTCTACCGGACGACCGACCACCTGCTCTAGCTGATGGAAGCGTTCATTCAGTTCAAAATGATTGGCCAGCCTGCCCTGAATGGCATTCTGCACATTCATTTCGGCCAGCTCCAGCCACTCAGCCCGGGTTTCCCGGACTCTGGACTTGATCTGGATTTTTTTGTCAAAATGCTGTGACAGTGCGGCTTCCAGCTCCTTGCGATCAGCCACCTCAATATTGACGATCAGTTCTGTCGGAATTTCATCGGCCACCTGAAAATAAAAATTAGCAATAAAGTCTGCCAACATCTGCCCCAGATCATCACTGAGCATGTCCGGAAAATAGCCTTTTCCACCCAACATTTTGCCATTACGCACATGCATGATCTGCACACAGGTCACACCGGCCTGAGAGGCAATCGCCAAAATATCGGCCTCGCCCTTGACCTTATAAATCGCCTGCTGGGCCTGCACATCACGCAGCAAGGCCATGCGGTCCCGGTAAAATACCGCTTTTTCAAATTCCAGATTTTCTGCCGCAGCTTCCATTTTGGCAATCAGTTCCTGGTTTAACTCCCGGGTATCACCACGCAGGAAACGGATTGAATTATCAACATCTTCCTTATAGTCTTCTGGCGAGATAAAACCGACACAGGGCGCCGAACAGCGCTTGATCTGATATTGCAGACAAGGCCGGGTACGGTTGGCAAAAAAACTGTTTTCACAGGAGCGGACATTAAACAGTTTTTGCAGAATCACCAAAGTATCACGTGCATTATAGGCACTCGGATAAGGCCCAAAAAACTTGCCGACCTGGTGCTTCCCCTTGCCGCGCCCACTGGCCAGACGCGGATAGGGCTTATCCGCCGAGACAAAAATATAAATATAGGACTTATCATCGCGCAGCATGATGTTATAGGGCGGGCGATGCAACTTGATCAGGTTTTGCTCTAAGAGCAAGGCTTCGGTTTCCGAACGCACGATCAGGGTTTGAATGTCATAAATTCGCGCCACCAGAGCCTGAGTTTTCGGATGATCAATGGTTTTGACAAAATAGCTGGATACCCGGTTTTTCAGGTTTTTGGCTTTTCCCACATACAACAATTCACCATCTTTGCCATACATCCGGTAGACCCCGGGCAAGGTGGTCATATGGGCCAAGATTTTTTCAATATGAGGGCGTGCGTTCTCGTTCACCTAAAACCTATTTTTCACCTGCAATATGCAGATATATGTGATGTTTCTTGTGTCATTTTCAAGCAATAATACAAAATTAGCCAGAACGGGGCAGCTAAATCAACAGATTGAGGCAGAGCGGACAGTTATAAGTCCCCTGCCATGCGGTGATTGCTAAAAGCTATAATTTGCCTGCGCGATCTTTGCTATGCTCAAGCTGTTCTATCTCGAGATGATCCAAGATGACCAGTTCCCCATCCGGTATTCGTATTGTGCAACCTGCGACCTCCAGCCAGAGTCGCGCTGAACGGGACCGCCTGATCGGGAAACCACGTTTTCACTTTGAGCCTGAGTCGGTCATGCAATTCCTACGCGAGCGCATTATTGGACAGGATGCTGCCTTAACTGAAATCGAGAACATGCTGCATGTGGTCAAAGCTGATTTTTCCAGCCCGGAACGGCCGCTTTCAGTGACGTTAATGCTCGGCCCGACCGGTGTCGGTAAAACGGAAACCGTACGCCTGATTGCTGAAGCAATTTATGGCCGTCCGGATGCCTTCTGCCGGATTGATATGAATACGCTGGTGCAGGAACATTATGCAGCTGCCCTGACTGGCGCACCACCGGGCTATGTCGGCTCTAAAGAAGGCCATAGCCTGTTTGATGAAATCGCGATTGCCGGCAGTCATACCCGTCCGGGCATCATGCTGTTTGATGAGCTGGAAAAAGCCAGTACCGAAGTGATTCGCGGGCTGATGAATGTACTGGATACCGGCCGCCTCACCTTGACGGCCGGGACCAAAACCATGGATTTTCGTAACTGTATGATTTTTATGACCAGTAATGTCGGAGCACAGGCCGCCCAGCAATATCTGGAAAAACTGGCTTATCTGCCACAGAAAATGCAGCAGCTTTGTCTGAAAAAGCTACCGACTCAGCGTATTATTGACCACATCATGCAGCGTCAATTTGATCCAGAATTCCTGAACCGGATTGATCGTACCTTGCACTATCAAGCGGTACAGCAGGATGCCTTGCCGCGTCTGGTTGAAATTGAACTGGAAAAACTCAACAAACGTCTGCAACATCAGCAGCGTCAGGTGCATTTAAGCCCCGCCGCCAAGGCCTATTTTTATCAGGGTCATGACATCCGTTATGGCGCCCGCCATCTGGGCCGTAAAATACGCACAGAATTGGAACCGATTCTGGCCATGTATTTCTTGAAACAGCCAAAACAGTTCGAGCTTTTTTTAGATTGTCATGACGGACAACTGCGGATTCTACCCGCCCCCTCGGAGAATTGATTGCCAACCGCTCAAACTGATTTAGCAGAGCTTTTTGCCTGATGTGATGCAATCGCCTGCATAAATTGTTCTGGTTTTTTAGGCGAAATTAGCACATATTTTTGCGTATCTGCCTGCATATAAGTAATTTTCAAACGTTTTAAAGATAGCGCCGGAGCTACCTCGGAATAATCCGTGGGCTGGATCTGCTGAATGGCATGCAGTGGAATCTGCCAGCGCAACCACAGGCTTTTAATCGACAGCATATCGTCCTGAACAATATAGCGGGTACTCCATACCGGCCACCAGATCACGACAATCGTCAGTATATAAACAGCACTATGCAGCGGATATTGCAGCAGCGTACCCTTGGCCTGCATGGTCAGTAATAGCTGTATAAGTAGTCCACTCATACAGATGATAAAGGCCAGCAGCCACCAGTCTTTTTTGGAACGAAATATGTGCATCGCTTTCCCCTGTTTCTGTATCTATCTTACACAAAATCAGAGTCCTGTGCTGATGCTTCCCGATCAATAAAAAACGCCCAGATGGGCGTTTTTTATCTTTTAGTTATGGTTTAGGAGAACACATAAGGCCGGATAAAAATCAGGAAGAATATCCCCAGCATCAGGAACCATTTCAGAAAATAGTAGAGCTGGCGGTTTTTGGCCTTTAACGCTTTGGCTCGGATACGAATCTGATAAACATAGGCAAAGGCTTTATTTAAGCCACCGGTCTGGTCTCCGGCCTCATTCGGTGAGCTGGCCGCGGTCATCACCTTTTTACCAAACCAGTGATTAAAAGCTTCCATCCAGCGGGTTTTTAAAGGGCGCTCTACATCGGCGAAAAAAATAATCCGGTTTTGATCGGTCTTATTTTCGGCATAGTGGATATAGGTTTCATCAAATACCACACTCTCGCCATCGCGCCAGGAATAACGTTCGCCATCGACATCAATAAAACAGCGGTCATCATTTGGAGTCATTAATCCCAAATGATAACGCAATGAACCGGCATAGGGGTCACGATGCCGTACCAGACGGCTGTCTGGCGCCAGTTCGGTAAACATAGCGGCTTTAATGCTGGGCAGGGTTTGCAGCAAGGCGGTGGTTTTTGGACACAGCTCTGCTGCAGACGGATGGGCCGAGTCATACCATTTTAGATAAAAGCGTTTCCAGCCGGTCTTGAAAAACGAGTTAAAGCCGAGATCATCATATTTGCTGGAGGCTTTGATGCCCCCCTGTTCATACAGAGCCCGGGCTTCATCACGAATCATTTCCCAGTGTTCATCCAGAACCTGCAAGTCCTTAAAATGCTGGGTATCGATATAAGGCTGATTGGGCACCCTGGAAAACAGGTACATTAAAAAATTGATGGGTGCCAGCAGGGTCGAATGATCAAAAAACTGACGGTAAAATGAATGCCGAACTTTGCCACGGCGCTGTATATATAACGCTGAAATGACGAAAATGGCCAAAATAATCCACTTAAGCATATTAGTATCCAGAAAACTTTAGGCCCCCAACTAGGCACAGGAAAAAACACATGAGTCAAAAAATGTCGGTATTATAACAAAGCGGATCTCTCTGCTAGCACTACACTAATGGAACGCAGTGTCGCGTCTATTTGCCTTAGCTGAACTGCATATTTTCTAGCTGAATTGACTTTTTTGACTAAAAAACCACAGAGCGAGTATTTGCAAGCAGCCCGTTCTGGGTTATAAAAATTCAGCCATCCCAATAAAAAAAGTGAAACTGAAACAATAACTTCACTACACTACAATGACGGTTCGCTAGAGCCTGACTGTAACCGCAACTGAACTGGTCGCTAAAAATTGATGACCCTTGCGTCACGGCTTGATACAACTTGTGATGTTCTTTTTGGCTATAGTTATCGTAAGATTGGCGAAGTATAAAAGTGTGCGGGAAATGCGCGCTTGCTTCACAACATCAACTTAGAAGTCCTCCAAAATAAAGGAGATCAGGGCATGATCCACGCTGGCAATGCCATTACCGTCCAAATGCTTGAGGACGGAATTGCAGAATTCCGCTTTGACTTACAAGGTGAGTCGGTTAACAAATTCAACCGTGCAACGATTGAAGATTTTAAGGCTGCAATTGAGGCCGTATCTCAGGCTGATATTCAGGGCCTGATTGTGACTTCAGCAAAATCTACGTTTATTGTAGGTGCTGATATCACTGAATTCGGGGCTAACTTCGCACAGGGCGAAGAGGCAATTGTTGACTGGGCGATGCCAGTTCACGAAATCTTCAATAGCTTCGAAGACCTGGATATTCCCAAGGTGGCTGCCATTAACGGCATGGCACTGGGTGGCGGTTTCGAAATGTGCTTGGTCTGTGACTACCGTGTGATGTCAGAACAGGCGCAAGTTGGCCTGCCTGAAATTAAACTGGGAATTTTCCCGGGCTTTGGTGGAACAGTACGTTTAAGCCGTCTGATCGGTATCGACAATGCTGTTGAATGGATGGCAATGGCTACTCCTAAAAAGCCGGCTGCAGCACTCAAAGATGGTGCCGTGGATGCAGTGGTTGCCGCAGACAAGCTGAAAGATGCAGCAATTGACCTGGTGAAACAGGCGATTCATGGCCGTCTGGACTGGAAGGAAAAACGTCAGGAAAAACTGGACCCAGTGAAGTTGAACATGCTTGAGCAAATGATGGCATTCAACACGGCTAAAGGTGCAGTACTGGCGAAAGCGAATCCAGCTCAATATCCGGCGCCAAAATTATTGCTTGACTCGCTTCAGGCGGGTGCCAGTCTGCATCGTGACGACGCGCTAAAAATAGAAGCTCAAGGCTTTGCCAAAGCAGCAGTAACACCACAAGCAGGCGCATTGATCGGTCTGTTCCTGAATGACCAAGTGGTGAAAAAAGCCTCTAAGCAACATGAAAAAGGTGCACATCCGGTCAATCTGGCTGCTGTACTGGGCGCTGGTATCATGGGTGGCGGTATTGCTTACCAGGCGGCAAGCAAGGGCACGCCAATCATCATGAAGGATATTGGTAACCCGCAACTGGCACTGGGTATGTCTGAAGCCAACAAACTGCTGACCAAGCAGGTTGAACGCAAAAAGATGAAGCCAGCGCAAATGGGTGAAACTCTGGCGCGTATCCGTCCGACTTTAAGCTATGAAGAGTTTAAAGAAGTGGATATCGTGATTGAGGCAGTTACTGAAAATCCTAAAGTCAAAGAAATCGTTCTCGCAGACACTGAAAAGCATGTCCGTGAAAACACGATTATTGCATCCAACACGTCGACGATTTCAATCACGCGTTTAGCAAAAGCGCTGCAACGTCCTGAAAACTTTGTTGGTATGCACTTCTTTAACCCGGTACACATGATGCCATTGGTTGAAGTGATCCGTGGTGAAAAAACCTCTGAAGAAGCCATTGCAACGACTGTCGTTCTGGCCCAGAAAATGGGTAAAACGCCAATCGTGGTGAATGACTGCCCGGGCTTCCTGGTAAACCGCGTCCTATTCCCTTACTTCGGTGCGTTTGACCTGTTACTGAAAGACGGTGCAGACTTCCAGCAAATCGATAAAGTCATGGAAAAATTCGGCTGGCCAATGGGTCCTGCTTACCTGATGGACGTGGTCGGTATCGACACGGGCGTACATGGTGCAGAAGTCATGGCCGAAGGTTTCCCTGACCGTATGAAGCCAGATTACAAAGGTTCTATCCAGACCATGTATGAAGCAAAACGTCTGGGTCAGAAAAATGATGTCGGTTTCTACAAATACGAACTCGACCGTAAAGGCAAAAAAGCTAAGACTGTTGATCCAACAGCATATGACGTAATTGCTCCGGTGGTATCAGGTGAAAAACGCGAATTTGATGCTCAGGAAATTATTGACCGTATGATGCTGGCCCTGTGCAACGAAACAGTACGTTGTCTGGAAGATAACATCGTGGCGACCCCTGCTGAAGCGGATATGGCGATGATCATGGGTATTGGTTTCCCTCCATTCCGTGGTGGTCCATGCCGTTATATCGACCAGACAGGTGTTGCTGAATACGTGGCACTTTGCGACAAGTATGCACATCTTGGTAAGGCTTATGAAGCGCCGCAAATGTTGCGTGACATGGCGGCTAACAATAAAAAATTCTACGGTTAAGGAGTGACGTGAATGGCTACTTTAAATCCACGTGACGTTGTGATTGTTGATGGCGTACGTACGGCCATGGGCAAATCGAAAAACGGTATGTTCCGCAATGTACGTGCCGACAGCATGTCAGCTGAACTTATCCGTGCGTTGATGGTTCGTAACGAATTCGACCCGAATGAAGTTGAAGACGTGATCTGGGGCTGTGTAAACCAGACTCTGGAACAAGGGATGAACATTGCGCGTAACATCGCATTGTTGGCCGACCTTCCGAAGACTGTTGCAGGTCAGACCGTAAACCGTCTGTGTGGTTCTTCTATGCAGGCGATCCATACTGCGGCTGCTCAGATTGCCACTAACCAGGGTGATATTTTCATCATTGGTGGTGTAGAGCACATGGGCCACGTTGGCATGATGCACGGCATCGACCTGAACCCTGCTGCATCTAAGCACTATGCAAAAGCTTCTAACATGATGGGCTTAACGGCTGAAATGCTGGGTCGCATGAACGGCATTACTCGTGAAGAACAGGATGCGTTTGGTGTTGAATCACACCGCCGTGCCTGGGCTGCAACTGAAGAAGGTCTGTTCCAGAACGAGATCGTAGGCATTGAAGGTCATAATGCTGACGGTTATAAAGTTCTGTGCGATATTGATGAAGTGATCCGTCCGGATGCCAACATCGAAACTTTCCGTGCTTTACGTCCAGTATTTGATCCTAAAGGCGGTACAGTAACTGCTGCAACGTCTTCAGCATTGTCAGACGGTGCATCGGCTATGTTGCTGATGTCTGCTGAACGTGCTCAAGCTTTGGGTCTGAAACCACGTGCAGTGATCCGTTCTATGGCAGTGGCAGGCTGTGATGCTGCGATCATGGGTTATGGCCCGGTTCCGGCAACACAAAAAGCATTGAAACGTGCTGGTCTGACGATTGAAGATATTCAAACTGTTGAGTTGAACGAAGCCTTTGCTGCGCAAGGTCTGTCTGTACTTAAAGGCTTAGGGCTGTACGAGAAACAGAACATCGTGAACCTGAATGGTGGTGCGATTGCATTAGGTCACCCGTTGGGCTGTTCTGGCGCGCGTATTACTACCTCTCTCCTAAACATCATGGAACAGCAAGATACTCAAATCGGTCTTGCGACGATGTGTATTGGTTTGGGTCAAGGTATTGCAACAGTGATCGAACGTGTTTAATTTTTAAATACGTAGATAAAAGAAAACCCCGCTGAATGCGGGGTTTCTTTTTATTTATTAACTAGACAATCATAAATACAAACCAAACGCTTATAATTGGAATTATTCCAACTTTCTTCAAATTTTTCTTTTAGATAATCTTCTAAAATTTTTAAATTTTCTACTGAATTATTGTCTACTATATATTGACCCAAGTAGTCAGCCCGAATTGAGTCACTAAACTGATTACTTTCAATAAGCTCAATGATACCTTTAGATATAAGATTTTTGGTTTTATATGATTTCCTATATCCACTCGATATTTTCGAAACAAATATTTTTTCATTAAAATTAAATAAGTTTTTAAAATTTTCTGGAGCATTTTTTAGTGGTTTAAAGTTAGGATCTGCCTTAATAAACTTTTGAATAGGAACATAAACTGCTGATTTACAAATATCTGATAAGGTATTATTTAAAATCTGCACTCTATCAAATTCAATATCCCCATATATTGCATCAGATAAAATCATTTTAAAATCAACACCTTTCAAGCCAACCTTACTATATCTTTCCTTTGCTACTCCAAACCCTGCTACAAATTCAATTTCCTTACCTGACTGAATAATGTCATCTATATCTGTAGGGCAATATAATTTATTTTCCGGCGTTTCACCTTGAACAATTTCATAGAATTGTTCTCTAAAAATTCGCAAAATATATGCTGGAATTTTTCGTTCATTTCCTTGTAAAGCTAAGAAAATCTTAGAAAAGTCATCAGTTTTTATTTCTGTTATAGGAATACTTTTATTTTCACTAAAACTAAAATGTGTTTTAGAGATTGAATCTGCTACATCTTTTTCCCAATTGATAAAAATCAAATTATTAGCTAATTTCGCTCTATACTCATCATTTGTCATCATTTCTGAAATAGAACAAAGAATAGATTTTATATTCTCATCATGTAAGGAATACCCTATAAATATAATTGGATGCTCTATAAATATAGAAAGTAATTTTGCGGCTAAATATGGATTTTTCTTATGAAAATCTTCGTAATCTGTTTTAGTTAAAACTAATGATTTTGGATCGGAGCAACAACCATGAATTTTATATATTTCTGCAATTTTTTGAGGATTTGAAAATAATAAGCTTCCTTGTCCTATATAAATCTTATACTGATCTTTAGCAAAAATATTTTCTAAAAGTAGATCCCAATTTGTAGTAATAATTCCATCAATAATTGTTTTTCTTGAAGTAAGAAGCTCTAATTCATTCTCTAAATCCTTATTAGTCATATCACATGATTTTAAATATTCACAGATATCATGCCTTAATGGGGAAGATATATGAGTATGCCATTCAGGTCGATTAGCTATTTCTTCTGCTTGTGGTAATGACCACCAATATTCAGAATAAGGTCCTGCCATTTTTTCTGCAGCTAAAGCTAAATCTCCGTTGCTTTCACTAACATATCGGATAAATCCAGAAGGTAGTTTAGATCCAAATCTTGCTAATAATCCTTTCCAATCTTCTAAACCAAGATAGCGTCGTGAAAATCCCGACCCTATAAACAAAAATGGAGCTGTTGGACTTACTTTAATTATTTCTTTTAAACTTTCTGTAATATCCATAAAGACCCCAAATTATAAAATATGTATTTAAATCATTATAGTAATGGTAGTTAGTTTAACTTTCCATCAAAACACCTATAGATTCAAATTATATTTAACTTTTTAGAGTGTTATCCATTTGTAATTTTAGTTGAATAATCAACCAGTAAAAACCTATTTATGAATCACTTAAATTTTATACGCGTATGATCAAGCCTCTTTTTTCCTACTTCTTTTAAGGGGTTTATATGAACATGCTTAAAACCGTACTTGCGACTGCAATCGTAGCAACTTCTGTATCTGCAATGGCAACTGAAGCTCAAGTAGCACCTGCTGCTACAACAACTACAGTTCAAACTGTTACTAAAGAAACTGTTGCACCTGTGCAAGCAAAAGTTGAAGCTGTTCAAACTACTGCTACAGAAGCAAAACAAGCAACTGAAGCGAAAGTTGAAACAGTAAAAGCTGAAACAACTACTCAAGTAGAAAATGCACAAGCCACCGCAGAACAAAAAGTTGAAGCTGCAAAAACAGAAGTAGCAGAAGCAAAAGACGCAACTGTTGAAACTGCTGCTGAAGTAAAAGAAACTACTACTGAAAAAGCCGAAGCGACTCAAGCCGAAGTAAAAGCTGAGAAAAAAGGCTGGTTCTCTTGGTTTAAAAAAGCAGCTTAAGAATTTTTAAGCATAAAAAAGATGTCTGCCTGACATCTTTTTTTTGTTTTGGAGGATTTAATTTATGTTCAGGAATTAAAACTTAATTTTATTTAAACCTTTTGCGCCAGCATGGTGGCAAAGCGCTGTTTAAGCCGATGGCCCTGTTCATCTACACGGTGTAATTCACCAATATCTTCATTATATTTCACCAGATTCCAGCCTTCATAATAAGCACTGAGCTGTCCCGGTTTAAAACTAAATGGAAAGTCTGGCTGTACCGGAATATCGTCTGTATCCATGGCACAGACAATCAGGTTATAACCACCCGGCACGGTGGCCTGCTGCATTTGTGCGATCAACGGCGGAATGGTTTTTGCCTCAAGGAACATCATCACCACAGTACAGTAGATCAAGTCATATTGGCCTGTAATGCGGGTATCTGTGTTGAGATCGCGACGCTGGATCTGCAAGCGATCAATTTGCTCCGTCTGTACAATTTGTCTCAAGGTCTGCAAACTGTTTTCGTTAACATCCCAGGCATCGACTTTAAAGCCGTTCTGGCTTAGATAAAGCGCATTACGTCCTGTACCGCAGCCGATATCCAGCGCACGACCACCCTGTAAATAAGGCATGGCAGCCAGTACTTCAGAATGGGTAGGATTCAACTGATATTTCTTGCTGAAATAATCATCAGGCCGGCAATAAAAACGCAGCTGGCATTCGACATCCTCGCTGGCAGAAATAATCTTGTGCCAAGCCTCAGGTTCAATAAATGTTGGTTGCTGCTCTGGTGTAAACACATGTTCAGATTGCACCTTACCCGACTCTTCCAGCATGGCAAAATGTAGCTTACCTTTTAAGACTGTCAGTTTTGCCCAGGTACCTGCTTTGGTGTTGTGCTGATTCTTGAAACCCTGAGGAATACTCTGCTGTGTCCAGACCGGAAGTTCCTTATAACAAATGAGCTCTTGCATCAATCTCGTTCTCCATCTCATGCATGCGCCGCCTGTCATGCTTCTAGCGACGGGTTTATGGAGTTCAGCATAGCCTGTTCAGTCCGGAATGAAAATCATGCTTATGTACGCTGTATTCATACAGCAGCAAGATACAGACCACACCTGAAAAATAAAAAAGCTGTCTAGATCGACAGCTTGGGTGTAGTTAGTTCATAAATAGGGCGACTGGATTAATGCCGTAGTTCTGACTGTAGCCAGCGCATGTAATTTTCCTGATCCATAAAATCCGGCGCGCCTCCCAGATCCAGACTGAAATATTGCTGGTTAAACTGGATTACAATCTGTTCGGTATAGTGCCAGTCCTCAATCAGCTTAAAATATTGATTCAAGAAAAATCGGCTCCTGCCTTCATTATTCAAACTTTGTAGTTTTGGACATATTTTATTTGCGACAAACTCACTGTACACCTGCTGAATATCAGCAAAAACCTGAATTGTTTGCATGACTCACCTGCTTAAATGTTATGTTGTGATCTGTGCGACATATTCAATTTAAGCACTGAGTTTGAACAGCAGATGACAGTCATGTGGCAATCCTGTGATCGCCTACAGGGCTATAGCTTGTTTTCAACCGCTTTCTGATTGGCGCTCGCAACTTGTTGCATCTGCCTGTTCAAGTCCAGCATGTCCTTGTACAGCGCATTAAACTCTTTCACCGCTTTATCCTCATAGAACATAAAAGTCTGATTTTTCTTTTGCCATTTATGTTGTTTTAATAAAGCAAAAAGCGCATCTGCCTTAGCTAGGCTCTGTTTTTCTATTTCAAAAATCACATGAGCATTACTGTTTTGCTGACTATCTTTCAGATTCTGGGTCAGTTGTTGGCGATAACGATTTTTAATATCCAGTTGCTGAGCCTTATCAATCAGCTCGGCATCACGTTGCTGAATTTTCTGCTGATAATCATTCACGATCTGATGTACCTGCTTGAGCATCGCCTCAGTGTCTGTATACCCCTGCGTCTGGTCCTGGGCTAAGCGGTCAATATTCAGAAAATTCTGCCAGTTGGCTGCCTTCAGTTCACGCAAATACTGGTTGCGCTCCTCGGCACTGTCACGCAGTTGGCCCAGTACAAATTCAGCCATGATGGCATAATCACCATCTAGCCGCTCATCTTCAATTTCCAGCTGGATGGGTGTAGACCAGTTTTGTGCCTGCTCTGCAATCTGCTGTGTTTTTTCTTCCAGCACCATTTCATATTCGGCCAGCTCAGCCTGATTTTTTTGTTGTACTGAATATTGATAAAATAGCCCGATAAAAATAGCCAGGGTCGCACCGGCTAAAATCATAAAAACACGCGGCATGCACACGCTCCAGGTCTGGGATTCAGATCTTGTTTCTTCAATACACTATGCTCATTTTTCAGGCAGAATTCAAGACCGATGAATTTTCTTGTATGTTCAACGACCCTTAGGCAGCATGATTTTGAGAGATAAAAGAAAAGAATTCCCTTTATATCCCTCACGCAACACAGTGCCGCTGAAGGAAGCGGCCTGAGTGATTATCGAAAGGTAAACGGCAGGCTGATGTTAAGCTGGTTGGGATGAAACTGCTCCCGTACAATCTGCACCGTAGTGGCATTCGCATCAATTCCAAAAGGCTGCAAGATGGTATACAGGCCCTTTCTGGGATCGGCAGATTGTAGTCCTGCTGCCACCACCAGAACATATTCCCGGAACACCACAGGTAGGCTGTCAAGATCAGGCTTAGGCGCTGCACGAACCACATCAATACTTCCGGCAAAGTCGGCATCGACGCTATAACTTTGAATATCACGTTCGACTTTCATCAGATAACGGTTTAATGCATCCCGCTGACTGGCCTCTTCCTGATAAGGAATAATTTCGGTCATGGCGCGTAGCTCTGGCTCTGCCATCACAATTAAGGTGGGAAGAACCACAGAACCTGAACTTACAGGAGCAGCCTGGGTGAATGTAGCCGTACCTGCGACAAGCGCAAGCAAGCTGAGGTTTAAAGCTTTTAAGAGAGTCATCATTCATACCCCTCGGATAGAAAAGTAAAAAATATCTGACTTTTATCTTACAAACTTTATGCCTTGATATTGTTAAGTCTGATAAACGGTCATTCGACTGAGTATGACAGGTCTATAAACAGTCCAGCCAACTGACTGTGCGTATGAGACCCATGCATACAAACAAAAAAAATCCCCAAACTAGGTTTGGGGATTTTTTTGAATATGGTGGCGAGACCCAGGATCGAACTGGGGACACACGGATTTTCAATCCGTTGCTCTACCGACTGAGCTATCACGCCGATGCGGTGTATTAAGCCGTATCTGGACCCATTAGTCAATCAAAATTATGAAAAAAATGATTGAGTGGGTGAATTTTAATCTAAAAAAAATCCCTGATGGGATCAGGGATTGAAAACTTTAAATTTGTTTTTGAATATGGTGGCGAGACCCAGGATCGAACTGGGGACACACGGATTTTCAATCCGTTGCTCTACCGACTGAGCTATCACGCCAATGTCGCGTATTAAACAGTTTCAGGCCGCAAGCGTCAAGAGCGAAATAAAGAAAAACCACCAAATGTTTAGTTTTCCACCAATACCCCGCTTAAATTGAGCATTTTGGCTTAAAACCGGATTAACACCGGCCTTTCAGCAGCTTTTTACCTCAAACAGCAGACTGGTTAAATTTTTTCTAAATTCGCCAAACAACGGTGAATAGCACCACAGCCCGGAACAAAGGTTTTTACACCTTTTTCTTCTTCCATTCGACAGGCTTCTGCAACCAGCCTTTCTGCCACCCCCCGCCCTCGATTGGCCGGATGCACCACAATATTTTCCAGAATCCGGCTTTCACCTTGTCCCGTGGCCCAAATTGCACCAATGATTTTGGTATTAAATTCTGCCGTATAAAGTAGGGTATACTGTGCCAGGTTTTGCTCTAGTTGTTCTATGGCATCTGCCCCATCACTAAATTCAGGGCTGGTGTCATACAGTCGCTCAAGCTGGCTGCGCACTTCATCATTTTCCAAAGAAGTATAAGCATGTACGGTGATAGGCATTGATAAACCCTCCTGAGCAATCTAATATGCGGTGACGTCGTCACGGCGAAAAATATTTTCTACATCAATCATTTTGACGTATTTGAGGAACGTGTCTATGACAGATCGTATCAGTGAAGTGGTAAGAAATACCAACGAAACCAAAATTCGCGTTCGTTTGAACCTCGACGGTACTGGTCAAGGCACCTTAAACACAGGGATTCCATTTTTAGATCATATGATTGATCAAATCAAGCGCCATGGCTTGTTTGATATTGATATCCATTGTGATGGTGACTTGGAAATTGATGACCACCACACGGTAGAAGATTGTGGCATCAGCTTGGGGCAAGCCTTTGCACAGGCACTCGGTAATAAAAAAGGCTTAAAACGCTATGGCCATTTCTATGCCCCACTAGATGAATCTTTAAGCCGTGTCGTGGTCGATCTTTCAGGCCGTCCGGGGCTGTTTATGGATGTTCCTTTTACCCGTGCAACCATTGGCCGTTTTGATGTAGATCTGTTTTCTGAATTCTTCCAGGGTTTTGTCAACCACGCCTTAATGACGGTACATATCGACAACCTGAAAGGCAAAAACAGCCATCACCAGATTGAAAGTGTATTTAAGGCTTTTGCCCGTGCACTGCGTATGGCATGTGAAGTTGATCCACGTGCTGCCAATACAGTGGCGTCTACCAAAGGGACACTGTAATGCCCCGTATTGCCCTTCTTGACTATGGCATGGGAAATCTGCACTCGGCAGCCAAAGCCCTGGAACATGTCGGTGCCACTGTTGATGTGACCAATGATTCAACGCTGATTGCACAGGCAGACAAGATTGTCTTTCCAGGGGTCGGTGCAATGCGTGATTGTATGCAGGGCATGCATGAAGCCGGTATTGATACCGTGGTGCGTAATGCCGTGTTTAATAAACCGGTGCTGGCAATCTGTGTCGGCATGCAGGCGTTAATGCAACATTCTGAGGAAAATGGCGGTACGCCGGCTCTGGGTATTTTTGAAGGTGCAGTCAAGCACTTCCCAGAGATGGCCGGCTTAAAAGTGCCGCATATGGGCTGGAATCAGGTACATCAGGCGGACCCCGATCATCCAATGTGGAAAGATATCGATCAGGACGCGCGTTTCTATTTTGTGCATAGCTATTATGTAGAACCGCAAGACCCGGCTATTGTGGCGGCGCAGTGTACCTATGGCCTTGAATTTTGTACGGCGATTCATAAAGAAAACCTGTTTGCCACTCAGTTCCATCCGGAAAAAAGTCATACAGCAGGCCTGCAATTACTGAAAAACTTTGTGGACTGGAATATCTGATTCCTGCCCCGTCAACAAAGCCCGCGAGATGCGGGCTTTTTTATTGACTAAGATTTAAGCTTTTCAGATTCAAAGAATAATTATATGATTCTCTCACCAAAAAAAACAAATGAAAATAAAAGGAAATAATATGCTTAATACCATTCATGATTCTGGATTCAAACCTGCTGGCCGTTTTAGCCGTCGTTCTTATCTCGCCTGGAATATGCTCATGGGCTTTTTCTTTCTGCTCATCGGGTGTGTTATCGCCTTGATGCTGCCAGGCATAAATCTGGATACTCTGGGAAGCTCACTCTCCTCTCCTGTAATCATCCTGTTTATTTTCCTGTACGGCGTGGCTATTTATTTTAGTATGGTCTTTACTATTCGCCGCCTGCATGACCGCAATCATAGCGGCTGGTTCAGCCTGCTGCTGCTGGTGCCTGTGGTGAATATTTTATTTGCCCTTTATCTCCTGTTTGCACCTGGGGATCAACAGGCGAACCAGTTTGGACAACCCCGTACTACCCGTGGCTGGGAAAATGTACTGGCTATTTTGTATATTCTGGTCCTTATTTTATTATTCATAGCGACTTTTATGATATCGGGTGACTCTCTGCCAAAACTCTAAATCATCCGAGTATTGAAGCATGGGCCTCCTCTAACTGCCCATGCCTTTCATCCCGCCCTACTTTTTGCACTTTATCCTAAAAAGTTTTAAGCTGTTTTTTTACAGATATATACAGCGCCGCCATGGATGAATGCTTACATTCCGTCTTACCAAGCAAAGAACACATTGCAACGTTTCCTCGGTTTCAAAATCTTGTACCTGAACGCATCCTTGTGATTAACAGTCTACAGCAATGTGAAGCCTTGCGTTCGGAGCTTGAACAGGTGACAGTATTCGGTTTTGACTCGGAATCCAAACCCACCTTTAAGGCCGGTGAAGTGTCTACAGGCCCGCATCTGATTCAACTGGCGACTCTGGACAAAGCCTATCTTTTTCAAATGCACGAGCAGATCTGGCAGTTTTTAAAACCGATTTTTGCCAGCCGTGACCAGATTAAAGTCGGTTTCGGCCTGAAAAATGATGCCCATCTCTTTCGTAAAAGAGGGATTGAACTGAACAACGTGATAGAGCTATCGACATGTTTTAGGGATTTTGGCCTAAAAAATCCGATAGGGCTGAAAAATGCCATGGCTTTGCTGTTTCAGGTCAATTTCCCCAAATCGAAACACATCAGCACCTCAAACTGGGCCACAAAACATCTCAGTCCGGCCCAGATCAGCTATGCGACAGCCGATGCCTATGCACCGCGTCTAGTGTTTGAAGAACTACTGGCGCGGGGATTATTACCCAAAGACCTTCCTAGTACCTCCCTCAAACCCAAAATCCGGCCGAACTCCACAATATAGCTGTTTAAAAAGGTTATTCGCTCTTTAGCTGTGCTCTGTATTTTCAGCATTCTATTTTTCAATACCCCAAAATCCTTGAACGCCCAACAGCAGCTAAAATAGCCAATAAAGTCCGGTCAATACCAATCAGCGTGCCTGTGGAATTGCCCTATTAAATTCAGCCTGCCAGAAAACCACTCTCTACATAAATCACTAAAATAATGGAAATAAATTACAGAACTCTCCCTTATCTTCGGACAGGTTTTCTCTTTTCATACGGTTTATCAGTTAGAAATTTCGACTTTATTTGCTAAGATGAGCTGATACACATTCATTCTAAAGATTAAGCAAGGAGCGAAAGCATGCTGATCATCCCGGCAATTGACCTGAAAGATGGCAAATGTGTCCGCTTAAAACAAGGTCGTATGGAAGACGATACCGTATTTTCTGATGATCCGGTTGCAACAGCACAGCATTGGGTCAATGAAGGTGCTCGCCGTCTGCATCTGGTGGACCTTAATGGTGCCTTTGCAGGTACACCGGTACATAAGCCGGTGGTCGAAGCTATTGTCAGGTCTCAACCTGAGCTGCCTATCCAGATTGGTGGCGGAATCCGTTCGCTGGAAACGATTGAGCATTATCTGGAAGCAGGTGTGTCATTTGTAATTATCGGCACCAAAGCGGTTCAGGAGCCTGAGTTCGTCGAAGAAGCATGCAAGAAATTCGCTGGACATATCATTGTCGGTATTGATGCCATGAATGGCATGGTGGCAACCGATGGCTGGGCCAATATTACCGATGTCAAAGCCACTGATCTGGCCAAACGTTTTGCAGATGCCGGCGTATCTAGCATTGTCTATACCGATATTGCCCGTGATGGCATGATGCAGGGTGTAAACATCGAGCAGACCGTCACTCTGGCACAATATTCAGGGTTGCCTGTGATTGCTTCAGGTGGGGTCACTAATATGGATGATGTGCGTCAGCTGAAAGATCAACCAGGTATTCTAGGTGCAATTACCGGCCGTGCGATTTATGAAGGGACTTTAAGCCTGCGTGAAGCACAATTATTGCTGGATGAGCAGGAAGCGCTATAATACGTCACTGCTGAAGAAAGAGGTCTGCGGGCCTCTTTTTTTATTGTCCTATTTTTTTGATCTCCTCCCCATGTCTACATCTGTTTATCATCTTCGCTCTGGCTGGACAGCCAAAGCGCCTCAAATCGCCTTGGTCCTGATCACGATCATCTGGGGTGGCAGTTTTATTACCGTACAATACGGCCTGAATTTTAGCAGTCCAGTGCTGTTTGTGGGCTTGCGTTTTGCGGCAGCTGCGATTGCGGTAAGTTTGATCTCACTTCAGCATCTTCGGGGCATGACGCTAAAAGAAGTATGGGCCGGTGCGGTAATTGGCGCGGTGATTGCCATAGGGTATGCCACCCAGACAGTGGGGTTACAGAGCATTAGCAGTAGCGAGTCGGCCTTTTTGACTGCCCTGTATGTTCCTCTGGTTCCTTTGCTGCTCTGGCTGCTCTTCGGTAAAAAACCGCAGGTGATGACCTGGGTAGGTGTTCTGTTGGCCTTTGTGGGACTGGTGTTTTTAACCGGAAATGGCTGGGGTGCAATTCAGCTGAATTTTGGCCAGATCCTGACCTTGCTTGGTTCATTTGCAATTGCTTTGGAAATTATTTTTATCAGCCATTTTGCCGAGCAGGTGAATGTGCGGCGGGTGACTGTACTGCAACTGTTTTTTGCCTCCCTATTCTGCTTTCTGGTTGCACCTTGGCTTGGAGAGTCCCGCCTGCCAGTGTCTCACTGGCATCTGGCTGGTATTTTAGTCGCGCTGGGAATAGCCAGTGCGTGTATACAGCTAGTTATGAACTGGGCCCAGCGCCGGGTAGATCCGTCTCAGGCAGCCATCATTTATGCTGGAGAGCCGATCTGGGCCGGCCTGTTTGGCCGTCTGGCCGGAGAACGCCTGCCCGCACTGGCTCTGCTGGGTGGGCTGATGGTAGTACTAGGTGTCATTGTCAGTGAATGGAAACCCCAATTCCTCAGAAAAATAAAAAAGGAAAAGCTGGGATAGCCAGCCTTCTGTACTTGAGCTGCACCTCAGCCAGTTCAAGTACAGGAGGTGCAAACCTGAATACAATAAAAATATGCTTTTATTTAAAAGTTCAATCCAGAAATTTACTGTTCAGCACGATACATGGGCTGGTTATCATTCAGGCGCATAATACCGCGAATCGCCCGGTAGACAATCCAGATCCAGGACAAACCAATCACGGCAATACAAAAAGCTGAAGCGCCCAAAGCCACACCGGCAAAGAGATCCGGATCGTCATGGGTAAAGAACAACAGCAGGAAAGGAATGAAAGCGATGATATTCCAGATCAGATACCACCAGAAAGTGCGGATTTGCCAGGTAAAATGACTTTCAAAAATTGTCCCGCGCACCGCAGAACGTTTTACATAGTTAATCACCAGGGCAATGATTGCCAGCAAGCCCGCGCTAAAAATCGCCACAATATATAAAATATACAGAATCAGGGTTAGGCTTCGATTCGGATCTTTATCAATAGAGTAGTTCATCATGCTCCCGAGGCTGCTCCTAAATACTCAAACTATTCAAGGGAGAAATCAGCCATACCATTAAAATAATATTAAAGGCTATGGTACAAAAATAAATCTGCCTAAAAGGTTGTTTTTGTGTTTTGTGCCTTAATTTTTGCTGTGCCAGCCAGGCAGCCGGCCATCCGCCTAAAAAGGCCACCAGATGCAGGGTATTTTCCGGAATACGGCGATTACCGAGTTGCGCGGCTTCCTTATCCTGAGCATAGAGCCAATAGCTCAGGGCATTGATCAGGCTGATGAATAACAACACCAAGCCACTGAGCAGACCGGCCAGAGTCAGCCCTGCCAATACCAGAATATAAACCACACAAGCAATCTGCATGCGCTGTAATTTTTGAGAAGGCGCTGTGGTCGCTGCTGGCTTGCGTGCAGACGCTGTTCGGGCTTGAGAGGCTTTTAGGTACATCACCTGCTGGGCACGATAACGTCCACGCTCATCCAGAATTACCAGATAATCCAGTGCACAGCCAACAATTGGACGCGGTCCCGGGCGTGCAAAATCCTTGATATGCAAAAACACGCGGTCTTTGGCCTGATCATTGGGCTGAATAAAACCATAACCCTTATCATCAAACCATTCCACCAGACGCCCCTGATCACGCATGTGCCCCATCCTTTTCTATATCAACTTAAGCAGTGACGAACTTTAAACGTTCAATCAGCATATTACGCATCTCGATTGGATTTTTTTGCAAAATATCTGCCCCGCTACGCCCCTCGGTTGTATTCTTCTGGGCCACCTGTAAACGCATCATCCAGAAACGTCCGGCTGCCATGGCCAGATACAGCTCCAGACAGGCTTTTTCATCTTCAGTTAAAGGACGGACACCTTCATAGGCAGTGAGAAAAGCCAGGGCCTTCTCTTCGTTTAAAGTAACATCGGGATAATTGCTACAGAAATCATTTAGGGTAATCGCGATATCAAACAGGAATTCGTCTTTATTCAGCTCATAAAAATCCAGAATTCCCTTCAGCTCGTCACCCTGGAATAAGGTATTGTCACGAAACAGGTCGGAATGGATAAAGCCGCGTGGACGGTCTGGATAGACCGCAGTCAAAGCATCATACAAACCTAAAAGTTTGCCTAGTAACACCTTGTCTGCCGGACTTAAACTGGACTTGAGATCCAGCGCCACACCATACCAATAGGCATGGTCACGTACAAAGGCGCGCTCCAGTTCGAAGTCTTGCAAGGCCATATGCATTTGTGCCTGCGCCACTGCAATCGCCTCAACCTGAGCCACGGTAGGCGATATTGGATGCTCCCCCATCAGACGCGGTGCAATCTGGGCCGGTTTATTCTTGATACGGTGAATCGCTTTGCCAGAGTGCGATAAGGGAACTGGTACCGCCAGTCCGGCCTGCCCCAAACATTCCAGTACAGGCACCAGTTCTCCTGCCGCCTTGTCATCCAGTTCTTCAAAGATGGTCAGGACATATTGCCGGTTTTCGCAGACCAGAAAATAGTTGGTGTTTTGAATACCTGCCTGAATAGGAATCAGGTCGATCACCTTCAATCCATAAGGTGCTGCGAACTCCTGAACTTCCTTTAAAGTCAAAGTGGTATAAACCGACATAGAAAACCTGCGAAAAAACCTACATATTTTTGCTAGAATACCGTTTCCATCTGCCAAGGTGTAGCGCTTGCGTGGGTGAGTTTCATAATCGGCTGTAATAATTGGAAAAATTTATGCTAGCTAAACGTATTATTCCTTGTCTGGACGTTGATAACGGTCGCGTGGTCAAAGGTGTTCAGTTCCTTGATATCCGTGATGCAGGTGACCCGGTCGAAGTGGCGCGTCGTTATAATGAACAGGGTGCCGATGAAATCACTTTCCTTGATATTACTGCTACACATCATGGACGTGACACGACTTATCGTACAGTGGAACGTATGGCTGAATCGGTCTTTGTGCCGTTAACCGTCGGTGGTGGCGTACGCAAGGTCGAAGACATCCGATTGCTGCTCAATGCCGGTGCAGATAAAGTCAGTATCAACTCGGCTGCGGTCTTTAATCCGGAGTTTGTTCAGGAAGCCTCGCAACGTTTCGGCGCCCAGTGTATTGTGGTGGCGATTGATGCCAAGAGAACTGGTGAAAACAAATGGGAAATTTTTACCCACGGTGGCCGTAAACCAACGGGTATCGATGCACTGCAATGGGCCGAGAAAATGGCCAGTTATGGCGCAGGTGAACTGCTGATTACCTCAATGGATGCCGATGGAACCAAAGCCGGCTATGATATTCCTCTCATGCGTGCCATCAATGACCGGGTCACGGTTCCCACCATTGCTTCAGGTGGAGTAGGCACCTTACAGCATCTGGCAGACGGTATTATTCACGGCGGAGCAGATGCGGTACTTGCGGCTTCAATTTTCCACTTTGGCCAGCACACCATTCCGGAAGCCAAAGCTTATATGGCCGCTCAGGGCATTGAAATGCGCCTGTGATCTGCTTGATTCAAGAATCTAGCCAATAAAAAAGAGCGTAGAATGGCGCTCTTTTTTTGCTTATTAGGCTGGAACAGTACACATTTCAGCTAAAAAAAAGGAGTCTGACGACTCCCTATAAAACCAAGAATAACTACAGCACTTGGTATCTCATCTACCTCCTGCTTCATCTATCTCCGTGCCTACCGGAGAGATCAAGCAGATCGACAGGCACCAATATAGGTTAATTTTCCAGCACAATATTGACAATAGATCCCCTATTTATTGACAAAACACGACGCCACCTCAAAAGTGAGAACTGCTTGTCATTTTATATATCCACCACTTAGATGTTATTGCAGCTGGTCTCGCACTTTGGCCCATTTAGCCGGAAAATAACGGTTGGCCAGACTGGTCAAATGAGTGGATAAGGCTTCAGGCAGTGCAATACCCAGAGGATTTTTTTCCTGCAAATCGGGTGATGAAATGACCCGGGTACCCAGCAGATAATCGAACCAGGGTTTGGTCACGCACCAGTTGGCATCCTGATTACTGTTCATATGGTGGTCATAATGCCAAGGAATTTTTTTTCTGGCCCATTCTGGCTCCAGATGGGCGCGGCGGTGAATATAATAATAGTTGCCCGCACTATATAAGGTCGCCAGAACCATTCCTTTGGACACAGGATAAAATGCAAGTCCAAAAACACTGGCCACCACCACCAGCGAACCGATTTCATTACGGGTACGCCAGTTCTTGTAGCCCTCTACATAACCAATATCCGAGAATTCCGTTTTACGCACTTCACGATGATGCTCCCAATGCGAACGCATACTTTCCGGGACCGGGCTATAACGTGCCTGCCCTGCTCTATGGGTTCCATGCAATATATATTTATGGGCAAACCACTCAAAACCATTGGCCACGACCAGTCCTGTCAAAAAACCTTTCCACATGATCAGACTCTCCTTTTTCTTTCTACTATAGATCAAGTAAAAGACTAGATATTGACCCTAAACTTCAATATGATTGACAAAATACGACAAAATACTAAAAACTTTAAACATGCAGACTCAGAAAGATTATGCGGGTTCAGTCTATGGTGGTTTAGGTCATTTGCTGCTGGCTTTTTATAATAAATATCAGTTGAAGCCACCACAAAAATTGCTGGATGTTCAGCCACTGGAACGTTTTGATTATGTCATCTGGCATGATCTGTTAACCACCTTGGAACAACAGTTGCAGCGCCCGGCACTTGGCCTGGAAATTGCCGCACTCGTGCAACCAAAATATTTAGGCATACTGGCCTATATTGCCCTGTCCTGTGAAACCCTGAGCGATGCGCTCATGCGTTATCATGATTATCACCGTCTGATCTATGACGGCACACCTTTGCAGATATCTATCCATAATGAGATCCTCAGCATTGGCTGGGACGATATCCCCTTTAACCTGTCCTCCCAGATCACCGATGAAGTCGCGATTGCCCTGTTAATGGAATTTCTCAAATCGATTCTGGATATCCATGATATTCGGCTGCATGAGGTTCATTTCAAACGCTCTCCACCCAAAAACACCATGATTTACGAGCAGTATTTCCGCGCCAAGGTACGTTTTAATCAGGATAAAGCCCAGATTCAACTGACAGTTTCAGAGCTGTCCCGGCCTCTGCGGCAAGGTGATCAGACCTTGCAGGAACTGCTTAAACAGCAGGCTGAAGCCCTGTTAGAAAAATTACCTCATGCCACCGATATGGATCAACGTTTACAGCAAGCCATACTGGCTGGCCTGCAAAAAAACATGTTTCAGATTGAGGCGATTGCCCGGCAGATGAACCTGTCCGTACGCAAATTACAGCGTTATTTGCAGCAGCAGGGGAAAACCTACCAGCAGCGCATGCAGGAAATCCGCTGCATGATGGCGCAGCAATATTTAAAGGACTCACGCTTGAGCCTGCAAGAAATTGCCCTGCTGCTTGGCTATTCTGAACAGAGTGCTTTTCAGCGTGCCTTCAAGCACTGGACGGCGCAGACCCCGCAGCAATGGCGTTCTAATTATTTAGCCAGTGCAAAATAGCAGCGTAGATAAGAGGATGCTGCGCTAAAAAAAGGAAAATTCAGGATTCAAGCAAAAATATCAATCACAGCCCAGTCGCAGCTTCAGTTTTTTCTAAAAAAGTTTAGAGGCGACCTTAACCAGATCCTGGTTTACTTCTTTATAAAAACGGATTCTCGATTTCATGAGCATCATCATGCTCAATTTTTTCTGGTAAATCAGGGGTATTTTCCAGTTCCTGAACAATATCATCCAGCAGCGCCTGCAAGACTTTGGCAGCCTTGAGCCCAGCCTGGTCTTTGGTAATTTGCAAATTACCATACAGGCTGACACAGTCCAGATCATTTTCAACTGTCAGATCATGAATGGCATGCGACTCATTGCCATCTTTATAGGCTTTAAACATAGTGGCCCCATCCTATCTGCTTATTCTAAAGTACTCTCTGCATGCTACCCGAATCGGGCTTTTTACAGCAAGTCTATTTCAGCAGTTGCAGAATGAACTGAAGAATCGCTTCGGTCAACTGGCTGATCAAAGCCGTCTGAGTATTGCTTTCTGTCATATTGCTTGCAGCGGTGTTTCTATTTTGCGTCGGGCTATCGCTGGTCACCGCTTTAAATTCACGCTGCAAGGCCTGCAAGTTTTCCTTGGATACGCCTTCGGCACACTGGCTTTCTGCATCCCAGTGGGAATAGGCAATCTTCTGGCTGGCTTTCACAGCTCTGGCCGTCAACGGTAAATGGTAGGTATTACGTTTTTGCTCTTCGGTTAACTGCGAGAACAGGTTAATTCCCAGCTTTTCTTCCAGATAGCAGACACTCACAACTCGAACCGTTTGTGAATTATCGTTTGGCGCATAATAAGCCCCGATCGCCCCGGTTTTTGGTATATAAATCGCTTTATAGACGGCGGTTGGCACAATGACGCCATTACCAATGGTTTTCAGTTTTTTCGCAGCAAAGACCGGACCGGTAATCACATACACATCCTGCTTTTGTCGCATGACTATTGCCCGGGTTGCCTCTTCCAGTTCGCGCCAGACCTGCTGATTATTTTTAGGAGCTTGCGGCACCATATTGGCCAGCGAAAAACTGTCATACTGGGCTGCCTTGGTTGGCATATCCGCATTAGGCGCCATATGCCCGCGGTCATAGCCTGAACCACGATAATCCGCCAGCGTTGCGCGATGCACTGCCTTCACACGTCCTTCTTCATGGAAGCTGTCTTCACGCGGAATTTTTTGGCTCAGCCGTGCTGGCGTTAAAACCTCTGCCACCCAGAGCGGAGTTTTCGACACCCCAGAATATCCAACATTAAAGCCATTAAAACACAGTGAATAACTGTCTTTTTTCAGACTGTCTTTCATCAGATAAGGTGGAGCATCATAATAAAACTGTGCCAGGCAAGATGAGTTTGACGTCGTTCCCAAAGACACCCACTGACCCAGCCTTTCTTGACCAAATGCAATCGCAAAACTGACCGAGGCCACTACACCCAAGATGATTTTGACACTATTTCCTTTTAACAACGGAGTTACACCACTCTTCGGTTTAGATTGCTTCTTGGCCATGCTGACAACTGCTATTTTCCGATCAATATTGATTTTTGGCGAGCTTAACAAGCTGTGTATATGAAGTATATCTCGCCCCTGTTATTCGCCTAACAATTAAACAAACCCCGCTCATTCAGGTCTTTCCTGTAACAAATTGTCTATTTTTTGATGGTTTTTAAATAGGGTTTTCTGAGTATTCAGTAGCTTTCATTGCGGCAACAGAATGACTATGCAACAGTATAAAGCTATTTAAATTACGTACAATCATGGAGTCTGCATGAATTCCAAATTAACTCAAATTTTAGGTGTGGGCTTATTTACCAGTGTCCTAAGTGCGGCTGCTTTTGCCGAGCCACCTGTACAGCCAGGTGAAACTCTGGAAAGCCTAGCTAAAGCCAAAATTAGTACCACCGTCAACGGCCAGCAAGGCTCTTTAGAAAGCCTGGTCAATTCAGGGCAGGTGCGCCTAGTCAATCAGCCTGCACCACCACAGCCTGCACAGCAACCGATGCCAGCCACTTCTTCCGAGGCACCGATGGCCGATCCGAACGCCAACCATCCTCACCCCATGCCTAACCAGCTTGAAGCTGCACCCGGCATGAACCCTGAACAGCCACAGCCAGCAAGTCCTGAAGCGGCTGCCATAGCGGCTCCTGCTGACATTTCAGCACAGCCCGAGACTGCTCCTATGGCGGAGGCTGCAATAAATGCGACACCTGATATGCCCGCAGTAGTAGAACCAGCACAATAATTCTATGAAGGATGCCTGATTCAGCTATTCCGAACGTGTCTTGCATAAAAAAAACCAGAATACAGTTCTGGTTTTTTTATGGCCTCTAGGGCCTCTATTTAATTTTACATTTCGATCTGACTACCTAACTCTACTACTCGATTAGGCGGAATCTGGTAAAAGTCACTGACCGGACTGGTATTACGCTGCATGGAAACAAACAGCTTTTCTCGCCATGCGGCCATGCCATCCCCTACCGTATGCATAATCCGCTCCCGTGAAATAAAGAAACTGATCTGCATCAGATCATATTCAAAGCCCCATTCGGCATAGGCTTGTTGCAAAGCCTCCGGAATATTCGGCTGGTCTTTAAAACCATAATACATATAGACCCGATAAAAATGCTTGCTAAGCGTTTCAACCTGAATGCGATCTTTTTTCGCCACAAAAGGGATATCCCGGGTAATCACGGTCACCAGAATATTGCGTTCATGCAGCACCTTGTTGTGCTTGATGTTATGTAACATGGCATGCGGAACAATGCTCGGGGTTCCGGTCAGGAAAATGGCTTCACCCGGAACAAACTTGGTCGCATCTCCCATCGAAATACTTTTGATAAACAGTTCGATTGGTAAGGCATCCTGCTCCAGACGGTTGAGTACCAGTGCACGCCCATCTTTCCAGGTCATTAAAATGGTAAACAGCACCGCACCAATCAGAATCGGCACCCAGCCTCCCGCAGCAATTTTTAAGGAGGTAGAGGCAACAAAAATCAGGTCAAGCGTTAAAAATGGAGCAGCAAAGAGTATGACTTTCCAGACCGGCCAGCGCCAGAATCCATAGGCCAAAATACTAATCAAAATAGTCCCGCAAAGCATGGTCATGGTGACTGCCACGCCATAGGCACTGGCCAGATTGGCACTGTTTTCAAACAGCAAGATCAGGATTAACACCGAGATAAACAGCATCCAGTTAATAAAAGGCAGATAAATCTGGCCACGCTCTACCGCCGAAGTATGCTTCACACTCAGACGCGGTAAATAACGCAGCTGAATCGCCTGATTGACCATGGAGAATACCCCGGTAATCACAGCCTGAGATGCAATCACCGCTGCCGCAGTGGCGAGTCCAATCATTGGATAAAGTGCCCAGTCCGGGATCAGCATATAAAAAGGATTGGCTAACGCTTCTGGTTGACGTAATAACAATGCGCCCTGTCCAGCATAGTTCAGCAGCAGGCAAGGTAAAACAATCACAAACCAGGCCATACGAATCGGCAAGCGGCCAAAATGGCCCATATCGGCATAGATTGCTTCACCCCCAGTCATGGTCAGAATCACCGCGCCCATGGTAAGAAATGCGACATAGGGCTGATCGACAACAAAGTGAAAAGCCCAATAAGGATTCACCATCGAAAGTACAAATGGCGTCTGGGCAATACTCCACAAACCGAAAGCCCCAATCGACAGGAACCAGAGCAAAGTCAAGGGGCCAAAAAATTTCCCCATGGTGCCTGTACCATGGCGTTGCAGCATAAACAGCCCGGCCAGAATCCCGATCGACAGCGGCATCAGCCAGCGGTCAAAGATAGGCGTGGCAATACTTAAGCCTTCAATAGCGGAAAGCACCGAGATGGCTGGCGTGATAATGCCATCTCCAAAAAACAGCGAGGCCCCGATAAACCCCAATGCAATTAGAAAAATTTTCTTCTGATCTGCAATTCGTGTAGTGCGCAGATTTAAAGCCAGTAGCGACATGATGCCGCCTTCGCCATTATTATCGGCACGCATGATAATCGTGACATATTTAAAGCTGATGGTCAGCATCATGCACCAGAAAATCAGGGACAGAATGCCAAGCACAGAGGCTTCACTGATCGCAAGATGTGCTGTCAGGAAACATTGGCGCAGTGCGTATAGAGGGCTGGTACCAATATCTCCAAAAACGACCCCAAGTGCAGCCAGCGTAATCACGGGAAGAGCTGCTTTTTCTGCTGTACTTTGCATATATTGTCTTCGTTTTAAACAAGCATTTTTGCAAATCATAGCATTACGTTAAAAGTTTTTCTGCAAATCAATTGTTTCAGCTTGGCAGCAGCGTTTTTTTTCGATATTATCCTCGGCCATGGTGAGGTGTCCGAGTGGCTGAAGGAGCACGCCTGGAAAGTGTGTATACGTTAATAGCGTATCGAGGGTTCGAATCCCTCTCTCACCGCCAGAATTTTAAAATCCGAATCACATGATTCGGATTTTTTTTGTCTTAAAAATAAAAAATCGTATTATTTTTATCATCATTCTCCTTACACACTCTCCCTTTCCAGAAGTTCATAGCTGCTCAGAGCGACTATCGAAAAAAACCCTGCGTTTCTTTAATATTGTGTTCTGCTTTAATTTATTTATATTAACCCATCAAAAATTGGCACAATAATCGCTTCATTTTATTGTCATTAAAGCTATGTTATGGTTCGTTCAGGATATTTAAAAAAAGGAGAGAAAAACCAAGACCAGAATAAAAAGACCTTAGATCGAAGTACACCATTTCAACTCAAAGTTAAAAGTAGATACACTGCTATTCGGAGAGCGAACATGAATAACAGCGCAAACTATATAAAACAAATCAAAAATGCAAAACGTGGTGGTTATACCCCGACTATCGCCAAGGATATTAACAAACATAAAATTCAAAAAGCCCTCAAACTTATCGAACAGTGGAGAAGCCTCGCTCAAGAACTCAAACCTCAAATGCAGTTCGATATGGCCTTTACTTTAGAGGAATGCGCACAAGATCTCGCCCAAATCCTGAAACATAAATAGTTTTTTAGCTACACCCCGTGATCTATTTCCAGTTCATTTCAGCTTCGCCCATAATAAAAAATGGGCGATTTGCCGCTTAAAGTATGATGACCGCTTATCTTGCAGATTACTCTCAACTCCACATCGCTTTTTTGAAAGATTAACCGGTTATTTTTTGGCTTGCACCCACCCAAAAAATCTGTAGAATGCACTCCACATCGCCGGCATAGCTCAGTTGGTAGAGCAACTGACTTGTAATCAGTAGGTCCACAGTTCGAATCCGTGTGCCGGCACCATTATTAAACCTCGTAAGTCTTAGATTTATGGGGTTTTTTATTATCTATAGTTTTCCAGTGCATTCTTTTCTTGGTTCATCTTGTGGTCCATCAATTCAATAGTCTTGTGGTCTAAAATCAAGAATAAGTAACTATAATCCAAACTAGTTTCCTCTCTATAGCCATTTTCAAGCACTCCACTTCTCCAATCGGGCTACGTTAGAGATGAAGCATCTAGGTATCCCATCGAGGCGTATGACGAGTGGAAAATGGAACACTTGGGGAGTTTTTGATATTTCTTGGATTCGCTGTTTAGTACAGGACTTCTAGGCTCAATCCTTGTAGGTCGTGGGGTATTCTGCTAGAAGATCATTCATATAACCAGGATTCGGGTTAAATATTTTCTTTATTTTAATAAAACTTTAGACTTATTATTCTCCTTGTAAAAAAACACCTCATGATTATTATTAATAATAATAATATTTTTTGAAGCATTTAAAGTAATATTTTTCACTACGCCTAGACTATTTACTAAAGCCAAGTTAATAAATTTTTCTCCACTTTCTTCGGAAAATGGTGAAACTATTATCAACAATCCATTATTTGATTTAGGTAATACTACAGACGCACCAAAACTATCATCTAAAAAGTTATAAACTTTGGATAATTCTATAATATTAATTAATTTAACCTTACTACAACTATTTTATTATTTTCTAAAATACATTTTAAATGATCCTCTGAGTTATATGGAAGAGACGTAACAGGAAATCCATCATCATTTTTTTCAATATTATTGTTCTTATGAAAATTTACAGAAATATTTTTTATTCTTATAATATATTCATCTCTTAAACATTGTTCTTTTTCTAAAGCCGTTCCTTCTCCCATAGAATATCTAATCTTATTTTCACAGTTATTTTTAATTCTACTTTTCCAGTTTCTATAGTCATCTTTCTTCTTATTATTTAAACCATCTAATTGATATAAAAGATTTTTGTTTTCTTTTAAAACACACTGAAGGCTTTCATTAACATTAATTAAATTAACCCGAATCGCGGATAAGAAATGGACTTGAAAAACAGAAGGACTAGAGCCATCAGTTGAGTTACCACACAAAACCCACAACTCTAGTCCCGATGTTCAATAGTACTGAATTATTCTGTGTAATTGATGATTTCTTTCTTAAATTTGAAGCAACCTACTGGAAATTCCTCAAGCAAAGCCATCACTGCTTAAGAATCCGAAAAGCGCAACTGAGTATCTCTGAAATCATCTTTATCGCCATTTGGTATAAGTGTTCTCACTTCAATAATTTCAAAGCATTTTTTTCATGGCTGAAACAGGATAAAAGTCATTTATTTAAAAACTTACCTTGTTATCAACGCATGATTCACCTGATTAATATGCATCAATTAGCACTACATGCTTTACATGTAGCCTTAATGAAAGGTCAACGGAGCCAATATTTATGGGTTGACTCAACCACTTTACCTGTTTGTAAAAACCAACGGATTCAACGCCATAAATCATTATCTAAAATTGCTTCTCGCGGTAAAAGCTCAATGGGCTGGTTCTACGGCTGTAAATTACATGTTGTGATGAATCAACTTGGAGAAATAGTTTGTTCAGCATTATCCAATGGACATGTGGCTGACATAAAAATGGTTGAGCATTTGGTTGAAGGCTTAGAAGCAAAGCTTTACGCGGATCGTGGTTATATCAGCCAAGATTTAAAAAGTAGGTTGAAAGATCAAGGTATTGATTTAATTACTTATCATCGAAAGAATATGAAGTTTATTCAACTACAAGAATCTGATGAATATCACTTAAAACAGCGCAATAAAATAGAGACTTTATTCAGCCTATTGAAAGGACAGTACAATTTAGTGACGAGTAGAGTACGTAGTGTTTGTGGATTTCTAGGAGGGATTTATGCTTCATTGTGCGCATATCAATTGAGCCACAGAAATAAGCCAACCATTCGAGTAATCGAATAGTTGGCTTAAACAGGATTCAGGTTAAATTACAATTTAATAATTTTTTTTCAGCATAAGTAATATTTAAAAAACTTAACATAGAAATCATTAATAATACATTTAAACACTTATTCATTTCTCTAAATTCCTTTAAAATTTTTAGGTAAAATAATTTTAAATGGTTTTGATATATGTCTTTTTAGCTCTTCTACCGTTAACTGCACATAAATGGATTTATCATTCCAAAATATTAACTATTACTGATGCCATGTTAGAGCGCATGTTCGGTACGTCTGGCGATGGAATCCATGACCGTCTACTGCATTTCGTAACACCTCTGGATGGCGCCTATTACTTTGCACCGAGTGAGGAGTTGCTGGAAGAGGTGTTGGAAGGGTAAAAATGAAAAGCCGATGAAAGTCGGCTTTTTATTTCAATTACTATCAGAATGAGAATTCTTTTTTATTATTTCCTTCAAAATATTAGACCTCTTGCGAAAGTAAAAACTGCCTCAATATAGATTGCATGAAATATCAGAAATTAAATCGTTTTTCAGATTCTGAATTCCAGCGCTTGGTTGGTGTACCTCGAGCAGTTTTTAGTGAAATGGTCGAAGTTTTAAAAGAAGCAGAATCACTTAAAAAGAAATTAGGGCGTCCTCATACTTTAGCTATAGAGGATCAATTATTATTAACACTCAATTACTTACGGAGCTACAACACCCAATTGGAATTGGCGGCAAATTACCATATCGCTGAAAGTAATGTGAATCGAACTATTAAAAAGGTTGAAGATGCATTAATGAAATCAAGACGTTTTACCCTGCCAAAACGCAGCATTACCACAGCAGACGAACAATTTAACTGGGCTTTGTTGCACAAACCTAGCATCAAAAGCTTATTCAGCAATATAATTTCAAAATGAATAAGCCTGCCTCTAAAATCTACCGTACAACCAATTGGTCATCCTATAACCGAGCCTTAATTAACCGAGGTAATATTTCCATTTGGTTTGATCCAAAGACTCAGTGGTATGCACAATCACAAGGCAAGCAAGGTCGAAATCAAACCTACTCCGATACAGCGATTCAATGCTGCTTAATGATCAAATTACTATTCCGACTCTCTTTACGTATGGTCACAGGTTTTGTTCAAAGTCTGATTAAACTCTCTGGATTAGATTGGACAGCTCCGGATTATTCCACCCTTTGTCGTAGACAAAAGCATATTGATATTGCGATTAGCTATCAAAAAAGTAGTGATGGACTGCATCTACTCGTAGACTCTACTGGTTTGAAGTTTCTTGGTGAAGGTGAATGGAAACGCAAGAAACATGGGGCTGAATATCGTCGCCAATGGCGTAAGCTTCACATTGCTATAGATGCTAAAACCCTGCAAATACGTGCAGTACAACTCACCACAAATAATGTCAGTGATTCTCAAGTACTCGAAGATTTACTTGCTCAAATTCCCTTGGATGAACCAATTGATTCTGTTTATACAGATGGTGCTTATGACACAAAGCACTGCCGACAAGTCATTTTAGATCGAGATGCACATGCGATCATTCCACCTAGAAAGAATGCAAAGCCTTGGAAGGATCAGCAAGCGAGGTCTATAGAGCGGAACGAATTATTAAAGACAGTCAAACGGCTAGGCAGATCGCTTTGGAAAAAGTGGTCTGGTTATCACCGTCGAAGTTTGGTTGAAACCAAGATGCATTGCATCAAATTATTAGGCGATAAATTAACAGCGCGGAGTTTTCCAAGTCAGGTGAATGAGATCCATGCACGCATAGCAGTCTTGAATAAATTCACAGAATTAGGTCGCCCTCATACCCAAGTTGTCTCTTAAATTTGAGTAGCTTAAGGGAACTCAGCCTTTCAAACCTTTATGCAACAAAGCCGGCAACAGTTGATTGAACTGGTTCATGACCGGAATATTGTGATTCTGTCTGATGAGGTCTATGAACATCTGGTCTTTGACGATGTTCGCCATATTTCGGCAGCCAGCTTTCCGCAGTTACGTGAACGCAGCTTTGTGGTGGGATCTTTTGGTAAAACCTTTCATGTCACTGGCTGGAAAACCGGTTTTTGTGTAGCGCCTCCGCCTTTGATGCAGCTATTTAGACAGATTTACCAGTTTGTCAGCTTTTGTGGTGTGACCCCGATTCAGGTTGCCCTGACTGAATATATGCAACTGCATCCCGAGCATATTCATCAGCTCTCCAGTTTTTATCAGGCCAAGCGCGATTTGTTTAATACAGAACTGGCAGGCACACGTTTTCAATGGACGCCTACTCAAGGGACGTATTTCCAGAATCTGGACTATCGTGAGATTCGCCCCGATCTGGATGGCTTGTCAATGTGTCATTATCTGGCCCAGCAGCATGGCGTGGTCGCCATTCCAGTTTCTGTATTTTATAAAGATCCTCCACAAAATATACATTTGCTGCGCTTCTGTTTTGCCAAAAAAAATGAAACCTTAATTGAAGCAGCACATATTCTTGCCAAAGTTTAAAACACAGGCTGTGCCGTTACTGAAAAGCTAAGGCGTTTTAACTGCCGATCTAGCATAATTCGCTAAGATAAGTATTTGAAAAACCAAGAACAGGACCTTATATGGCGCAGCAGGCTTTAATTCAGCAAAAAAATCTGTGGAAAACCTTTCTGGTCTTTCTGTTGCCATTAATTGCGACCAATATCCTGCAAAGTCTGTCCGGTACGGTAAATACTATCTTTGTCGGGCAGATGTTGGGGGTCAACGCGATTGCTGCTGTTGCGGTGTTCTTTCCGATCCTGTTTTGTTTGATGGCTTTTGTGATCGGGCTCTCTGCCGGGTCGACCGTCCTGATTGGGCAGGCCTGGGGCGCTAAAAACCTGGAAAAAGTACACTGTGTGGTGGGCTCTACCTTATTTATGACCCTGATTGGGGGAAGCCTGATTGCCCTGTTGGGGGTCATTTTTGCGGAGCAGATTTTACTTGCGCTGGGCACAGATCCTGAGGTCATGCATTTATCATTGCCCTATGTACAATGGATGCTGGCTGGCAGTCCCCTGATTTTTATTTATATTATTTATACTTCCATTTTACGTGGTGTCGGTGACAGTACCACCCCACTGTTCGCTTCAGCATTAACGATTGGGATCGGTCTGGGGGTCACGCCAGTCCTGATTGCCGGCTATTTTGGTTTTCCTCGGATGGGGATTATCTCGCCTGCTATCGCCACTATTTTAGGCAATCTGGCCGTACTGGTTTTTTTAGTGCTGTATTTAAATTATAAACAGCATCCACTGAAACTGGACTGGGCCTTAATTAAAAATATCCGCCATCAACCCCAGTTGAGCAAGATCATTTTACGGCTAGGCATTCCTACCGGAGTGCAGATGGTGACGACTTCCGTGGCAGGATTAGTGATTGTAGGACTGGTCAACCGTCATGGAGCTGAAGCAACGGCGGCCTATGGTGCGGTCAATCAGGTCCTGAACTATATCCAGTTTCCCGCTTTATCTATCGCTATCGCTGCCTCAGTCTTTGGGGCGCAGGCCATTGGTGCAGGAAAGTCGGATTTACTCAATAAAGTCACCCGAACCGCCTTAAGTATGAATATCCTGTTCACTGGCGGATTGGTAATTCTTGCTTATTTGTCTTCTAAATATCTGATGGCTCTGTTTATTACCGATCCAGCGGTGGTGGTGCTGGGTCAGCAGCTCCTGTTTATTGTACTGTGGTCGATCCTGTTCTTTGGCGCCAGCGCGATTTTTGCCTCGATTATGCGTTCTAGCGGTACAGTGACGGTGCCCATGCTGATTAATATTCTGACCATTCTCGTTATTGAGGTGCCTTGTGCCTATCTGTTTAGCCAGTGGTGGGGCTTGGAAGGCATCTGGTATGCCTACGCACTGACCTTCGTAAGCTTGTGTATTTTGCAGGGCTTGTATTACCAGTTGGTCTGGAAGAAAAAAACTATTCAGGCCTTGATCTGAGGGTTTTAAAAATCAATATGTTATTGCATAGTCCACGCATTTTTAATATTAAAAACTGACAGATACAGTGATGACATCCGGTTTATAAATTAAACCAGCTGTAACTTTCCGGCTTATAGAGAACTGGCTGATTTTCTTATCTTGTCTTCGGAATCAATTAAAATAAACCGCATCAATCAAGTTAAAAGCCCGCTTTCGCGGGCCGAGGTAGAGGAAGGTGATTAAGCTGATTTTTTGCCTTTTTTACCCAGACGCGAAGCCAGAGCAGTGACGCGCTGATAACCGGTGGGCAAGATGCGCTGGATCATATCCAGGGCCTTGGCATCATTACCGATCAGCAGACGGCGTTTGTCTTTCTGCACCGCATCCAGAATCTGGCGAGCAGCTTCTTCAGGCGGACAACGCAACAGTTTATTAAAATTACGTGCCGATTTTTCAGGATGCATCCCTAAGCTCAAAAGACTATCATTCATTTTGGCTGCATTGGCAATATTGGTGCGAATTCCACCCGGATGTACACACAGCGCGCTTACACCGCAATTTTGCATATCCAGCTCCTGACGCAAGGATTCGGTAAAACCACGTACCGCAAACTTGGTCGCGTTATAAGCAGACTGGGTGGGCTGGGCGGTCAAACCAAACAGGCTGGAAATATTGATCACATGTCCATCACCGGTTTTTTTGATCAACGGCAGGAACTCCTTGGTACCATAGACCACGCCCCAAAAATTGATTCCTACAATCCATTCCAGATCTTCATAGCTTGCACCCTCAACCGTACTGCCCAAGGCAACACCTGCATTATTAAAGATCATATTCACGCTGCCATGATCCTGCTCGACCTGCTTGGCCCAAGCCTGAACTTCAGCCAGATTGGCGACATTCACTTTTTGAGTGGTGACACGGACATCATTGCCTTTCAGCAGCCCGAGTGTTTTTTCCAGCCCCTGCTCATTAACATCACTCAGTGCCAGATGACAGCCCTGCTGTGCCAGAAGTACAGCCAGCTGCTGGCCAATGCCAGAACCGGCACCGGTAATCGCTGCAACTTTATTGTTAAAATTTTTCATTGAGATTCCTTGAATTAAATACTGCCAGTCCATGACAGCCGGTATTTTTGTCTGTTCAGGATGCAGCCCATCATTTCAATATAGTTTTGACAATAAGTATTGTCAATCACTCTATAATGTCTCTACAGGCCAAGTTTCAGTCTGAAATTTCAGCATAGGTCAAATGCAGATTTGTTGATAAGATAGCCCCAACCTTTAGCGAGACTGCCACTGAAAGTTATGACCAATTCAGCTCCTTCAACCACAAAAGCACCAGCGACCCGCGCTAAAGAGCGTCAGTTTAAAGGCCTGTCGATGGCGGAGCGCCAGCAGTTACGTCGTGAAAAACTAATCGAAGCCGGTATCGAAGCTTATGGCACCCATGGTTTTTTTTCGGTGACGGTCAAAGATATCTGCAATGAAGCCAAGCTCACCGAACGCTATTTTTATGAGTCTTTTAAAAAAAGTGAGCACCTATTTCAGACCATTTTTTTACAGCTGATTGATGAGTTGCAGCAAAATGTCATGCAGGCCATGCTGCAAGCCTCAGCCGATCCGCAAAACATGATTAAAGCCGGCTTGACCGCCCTGCTAACAACTTTAAAAGATAATCCACGTATGGCACGGATTATTTATATTGATGCCATGCTGGTACAGGAGCTGCATAATCAGGCCACGATTCATGAAACCATGTTGCGCTTTGACCGCATGATTCATGCCTTTGTCATGCTGATGATGCCGAACCTGAGCCGCTCTGAACAGGAGCTTTCTTTAGTGTCGACCGGACTGAATGGCTATGTTACCCAGATTGCAATCCGCTGGGTCATGAGCGGCTTTAAACAGTCGATGGACGAAGTGCTGTCCTCCTGCAGTATTATTTTTCTGGCCCTGCTGGAGCATTTTGCCGAGAAAAAAGTCAAAGCCTAGTTTTTATAGAGAAATAGGTTTTTTATCTTGATCAGCCGCCACTTATTTTTAATTTTTAATTTATTTACAATAATTTAAACAAATAACCTGAGTTAAAAATGTCCGATTTCTAATTAAATTTTTATTAAAATTGTCACAAATCTTTGCGAAACTTCGGCTATTTTCCCTTTCTGCAATGATACTGTCATAATTAGTCTTTGTAATAAGCCTGTCATAAATATAAAACGGTCCACCGTTTGCATGAAATAGGGTATTGCGTTGTGAAAGATGACTACATATTAATCGTCGATGACGAACTCCCAATCAGGGAAATGATTCATACCTCTTTGGATATGGCAGGATTTCAGTGTCTGCAGGCAGAAGATGCCAAACAAGCGCATCAGATGATTGTGGATCAGCGTCCGGCTCTCATTTTACTGGACTGGATGATGCCAGGTGGAGTGAGCGGCGTAGACCTCTGCCGTCGCTTGAAACGTGATGAATCCCTGTCTGAAATTCCAGTTATCATGCTGACCGCCCGTGGTGAAGAAGATCATAAGGTACAGGGACTGGATGCCGGTGCTGATGACTACATGACCAAGCCATTTTCTACACGCGAACTGGTCTCACGGATTAAAGCGGTTCTGCGCCGTGCCAATGCGCTAAGTGGAGAAAAAACCATTGATGCCAATGGTCTGGTGCTGGATCCAGTGAGCCAACGGGTGAATTTTGGCAACAAGATTCTGGAAATGGGTCCGACCGAGTACCGTTTGCTGGCATTTTTCATGACGCATCCGGAACGCGCCTATACCCGCACCCAATTACTGGACCAGGTTTGGGGGGGTAATGTCTATATTGAAGACCGGACCATTGATGTCCATATCCGCCGCTTGCGCAAGGTCCTAGAGCCTTATGGGGCAGACCGTTTTGTGCAGACTGTACGTGGTACCGGCTACCGCTTCTCAACACGGGCCGATGTTGCCGCTGGTTAATTTCTTTTAGGTAACCCTAGTTTTATGTATGAACCTTACCCTGTCCCCGAGCTGGCACGTGACCACAAGAAATTCCGTTACAGCAGCTTATGGGATTTTGCCAAGCAGGATTTACGCTTACTGGCATTTTTTCTGATCATTGCCGCTTTTATCGGCTTCGGGATTGGGTATTTCTGGGTTTGTCTGGTACTGGCATTTGTGGCTTTTTTTGCCACCCAGATGCGCTCCCTGTATCTGGTCAATGAGTGGATTTCAAATCGCCCCTATGATGTCCCCCCTAATATTCACGGAATCTGGGGGGCTTTGCTGTTCAATGTATATCGGGCCCAGCGTCAGGAACGTATTGTTCAGGCGGAAATGGTCGAGCTGATTGACCGGGCGCAATCCTCACTGGTGGCCTTACAAGAAGCGGTGGTGCTGATTGATGACAACCAGCAGATCGAATGGTGGAACCCGGCAGCAGAACGCCTGCTTGGCATCTCTCCGGATGATCGCCGCCGTAATATTCTTACGCTGTTACGTCAGCCGATTTTTATCGAATATTACCACAATATTGATCAGGCCCCTGATGGCCTGAAAATGAGATCTTCCTTGTTTGAAGATCATTATGTACAGGTCAAAATGACTCGTTTTGGTGGTGAAAGCCGCCTGCTGGTGGCTTATGATGTCACCCGGATGCATAATCTGGAGCAGATGCGCAAAGATTTTGTCGATAATATTTCGCATGAGCTGCGCACTCCACTGACGGTTTTAAGTGGATATATTGAAACCTTCACCGATCAGGAAGATATCAATCCCCGCTGGAAACGTGCCTTTGACCAGATGCAGTCCCAAACCCGGCGCATGAATGCACTGGTCAATGATCTGCTCCTGCTGTCGCGTCTGGAAAATGACAAAAATATTGCCAAGAACCAGATTATTGAAATGCCAAGCTTGATGAATCAGCTGTTTGATGACGCACAGGCCTATAATGTTGATTATGGTCATACTCTGAATCTGGATATTGACAGTCATTGTGACCTGATTGGTTCCGACATGGAACTGGCCAGCGCCTTTAGCAACCTGATTACCAATGCCATCAAATATACGCCTAAGGGCGGGAGCATCACCATGGGCTGGCATGATGATGGCGAGTCGGCCTACTTTATTGTAGAAGACAATGGGATCGGGATTGATCCGAAACATTTGCCACGCCTGACCGAGCGTTTTTACCGGATCGATTCAGACCGCAGCCGGCGCACAGGTGGCACCGGTTTAGGTCTGGCCATTGTCAAACATGTGCTGATGCAGCATCAAGCCCATCTGGAAGTGGAGTCTAAAGAAAATGAAGGCTCAACCTTTAAAGTGGTTTTCCCTAAAGAACGTCTGAGCTTTCCAGAATAATCCGTACAGCCAAGGAAAAAGGTGCATATTGCACCTTTTTTAAGCATTTAAGAGCTGATCTGTTTTTCTCTGCTCAGTGCACGCGCATAGGCTGCACGTTGTGCCACCCGTTTAAGATAGGCTTGAATGGCCGGATAACTTTGGCTTGTCCGGCTCTGCATCGCCTCCAAAGGAAAACTCATCTGAATATCGGCAAAACTGAAGTGCCCAGCAAAATAATCATGCTCGCTCAAATAACTTTCCAGAAACTGGATATGATCTTTTAAGCGGCTCTGTACAAACTGTTTCTTCACTCCATCGCAGATTTTTTTGGCTACAGGCCGAATCAGCAAAGGAGTATGTTTAGGCACAGTGGTCATCACCAGTTGCATCACCAGCAGCGGCATTAATGAACCTTCCGCATAATGCATCCAGTAACGGTACTGGGCCTTGTCGGCAGGATCTTCTGGACGAAACTGCTGCTGTTGGTCATAAGTTTCCTGTAAATATTCCAGGATCGCTGCAGATTCCGCCAGTACCTGAGCCTGATCGACCAGAATCGGCGCCTTGCCCAATGGATGGATCTGTTTTAAGGCCGGTGGCGCAGCAAGATTGGGCTGACGCTTATAGTATTTAACCTCATAATCCAGCCCTAATTCTTCCATGGCCCACAGGATACGAAATGATCGCGATTGTTCGAGATGATGTAAAACACGCATATGAGACTCATAATTTTATTGTTCTTGCTTTTCGAGCATAGCAAAAGCTGCGTCCTGTAACTCAGTTTTTGATGACTGTGGTGACAGCTTTTCTATTTTTCCGCTTCATTCATGGAGTTTAATTCAAAAATGCTCCAAGTAGACTTGCAGTCTTACTGATTTATCTGGAAGGACGCATCCGGTCTGGAAAAGCCGGCGCTTCCAGGCGGGGTCCGTCATAATCGGGAATAGCGCCAAAACGGGAATGCCCTTCACTCCACTGATCCCGTGCCATTTTTAATTCTTCAGTGGTGCGGCCAACAAAATTCCACCACAGTAAAATCGGGCTTTCAAAAGGTTCTCCACCTAATAATAGAACCCGGCCACCTGTATGAATCTGAATATCCACATGTTCCAGTCCTGGCTCCAGAATTACCATATTGTCTTCTGTCAGCTCATGTCCATTAATGCTGGCGCTGCCTTCTAAGGCCATAAAGCCATATTCAAATTTAGGATTTAAGCTAAGGCGGGCGGAGGTACTTTCTTGAGCAAACAGATCTACCCCCAGCAATTCACTATGTACTTTAACCGGCGATCTGGTATTTAAATATTCTCCAACCAGCACGGTAAACTCAATCCCCTGTGCTTGTACCACAGGCAGTTCCGGATAATGGTCAAACGCAGGCGCCATATTGAGCTTGTCATCCGGCAAGGCAATCCAGAGCTGGGCGGCATGCATCTGGGTTTCAGTATCGGGAGATACTTCGGTATGAGAAATCCCATAGCCGGAAGTCATCAGATTCACCTGTTTAGGCCGGATGAGCTGCTGGCTACCGATGCTGTCATTATGCATCATGGTACCTTCGATCATCCAGGTAAAGGTTTGCAGACCGATATGCGGATGCGGTCCCACATCCAGACCACTCCCCTGAGGAAAGCTGGCAGGCCCGGCATGATCCAGAAAGCACCATGCGCCGATCATACGTTTATGCCGGCTAGGCAAGGCACGTTTAATCACAGTCCCCTGCCCAATTTCTGCCCGTCGCAGAGGAAATTCCTGAATAAACTGATTGATATATTTTTGACAGTCATCGGAATAAGACAGTTCAGTTTCTTGATTATATGACATGGTCGGGCTTACCTCAGCACCTTAAAAATATGATTTCCTTTGCCAGCTTCCTCGCAGCTACCCGCTGTATGAAGTTGCACTATTGAAACAATGTACCGCTTCTGCGCATAAAGTCTAACAACAGAAATATTTAGATACTTATTTCATGCCAAGCTATACATCCTTTTGCTTTGATCTATTGCAGTTTTACTTTGTAAAACTGTTTCTACCGTTTAATTTTTCTAACGTTCTGCAAAAAAAGTAATCCGCCCCTCTTCAAAATTAGCTGCAATGAATAAAGACTTTACTCAGGTCCAGATAGTTTTATATATTTCACGTGAAACAACCCACAAAATAATAAAAAATATACAATATCAATAATATAATTATTCTCGATATTGGATTAAAGCCTATAAATTTTGTTACTTTTTAGCAGAGAAAAATTATACAATCCCGTTTTAGAAGGTTGCTTTTCATTCCAATGATTCATAATACTGCTTAGGCAAAATAATAAATGGATAATAACAATGTCATCTTCTCATGAAGATTTACATTCTCCAAAGGATGTCTATTTTCAGAATGCCAGAATGTATCAACTGCTCAAACTGGCCGAATGTGATCTGCAAAACCGTCAACTGATTGAACAGGCACTGGCAGACCGTTCTGCACGCATTCCCCCGCTATTCCGGCAATATTTTTATGATTATATGTATGCGGATAATCACCATGACTTACGTCAGGTAAACTATATGGCGCAGATTGCCTTTTTACTGTACTTCTTTGCCGATATCTTTATTATTCCAGATATATTTTTCCTCTCCGGTGTGTCACGTGTACTGCTTGTGATTGTAGCCATGCTCTGCGGCTCTTACCTGTTTAACCATTATAAAAACATCCAGGTTCTAGAGATGTTCTTGCCCATTTGTACGACAGTCGCTGCCGGAATCTGGATTGGTTTACTGTTGCTCTCTAATAGCCCGCACGTCAGTACCTATCTGTACGCTACCGCTATTTTTATCCTGGTCACTAATCTTTGCATCAAAACCCAGTTCAAAGGCGCACTCTATTGCTCGATATTTATTGCCCTGTTTATGACCATTGGAGCCATTCATTTACTGACTTGGTCCCAAGGTCTTATCTTTGCTGTCGTTTCTATCCCTTTATGGTGTTTTAGCATCTATATTAACTGGAATAATACCCTAAATGTACGCCGTATCTTTCTGCGTAATTTACTGGATGAGTGGAACTATCAGACCCTAAAAAATCTGGCCCATACCGATGATCTGACCAAGCTCTACAATCGTCGCCATTTTGTCAATCTGGCCGAGCAGGCCATCCAGCAATGGCCTAAACATGCCGGTACTTGCCTGTTAATGTTCGATGTAGATCATTTCAAACTGATTAATGATAATTATGGCCATGATGTAGGAGACCGGGTTTTGCAACTGATTGCCGAAGTGACCCGTAAAGAAATGCGTCAAACTGATGTGCTGGCTCGTTTTGGCGGAGAGGAGTTTATTGCGTTACTCGAATATACTCAGCCATATGACAGCTTAATGATTGCTGAACGCATTCGAAAAATTATTCAAAAACAAGTTTTTTATATCACCCCTGACCAGAGTATTCAGTTCACCATTTCAATCGGTATTGCTGAGCTAGAATCACCTGAACAGACTCTAGATGATCTGATCAAAAAAGCGGATCTTGCGCTGTATCAGGCTAAAAAAGCTGGCCGTAACCGGATTAAAATCTATCATCCCGATATTCTTAAACCGGCAACCTCCTCTTCTTCTAAGCACAGGAACATAGTTCAAGCTGTGCAGCAGGCGGCTAAAAACAGTGATAAACAGGTACAATCCTCGTCACCGTTATAACTTAGAATGAACTTATACAGCTAAAGCGGATATGACACATCAGACTCTATAGAGCCTTCAGTTCCGCCTGCCTAATCATGCTGCGCAAGAATCGTAAATAGCCTGGTATTTCACTGATGCGTGCATCTGCTAACGAGACATGAATAAAACCACCAAGGGCTGAATCAGGCAATATATTAAAAAAGCAGTGATTTAAATGCCTATACAAATGAAGATCTCTCAGAAATTACTCAAGATTTGAAGCATCACTCCGAAAAAGGGTTCGGCTTTAAAATTCCCCGTCAGATATTATGGCTACAACATGGTTGTTGTACTTCAAATGCGAATCTAAGAGTATAAAAAAGAGCACCGAAGCGCTCTTTTTTATTAGGTTATATCTGATAAATCAGATACTGCCGCGCGCATAGCGCTTGGCGTAATTTAGGCGGACAGCAGTGCTGTCCAAAACCCCTAAATTACTCCCATTCAATGGTTGCAGGTGGTTTAGATGACACGTCATAGACCACACGTGATACATCCGCAATTTCATTCATGATGCGAGTCGAAATCTTGTCTACCAATTCATATGGAAGATGTGCAAAACGGGCTGTCATAAAGTCAACCGTTTCTACTGCACGCAGCGCAATCACCCAGGCATAACGGCGACCATCCCCTACCACACCCACCGATTTCACCGGCTGGAATACCGCAAAGGCTTGCGCTGTTTTGTCATACCAGCCACTTGCACGCAGTTCTTGCATAAAGATGTCATCTGCAAGGCGCAGAATATCGGCATATTCTTTTTTCACTTCGCCCAGAATACGCACACCCAGACCCGGACCCGGGAATGGATGACGGTAGATCATGCTGTGTGGCAAGCCCAGCGTCGTACCCAATTTACGTACTTCATCCTTAAACAGGTCACGTAATGGTTCAACCAGTTCAAAGGCCAGGTCTGCAGGTAAACCGCCCACGTTATGGTGCGATTTAATCACATGTGCCTTGCCTTGTTTGCTAGCAGCAGATTCGATCACGTCTGGATAAATCGTACCTTGTGCCAGGAATTTGACCCCGTCCAATTTACGTGCTTCTTCAGCGAAGACTGCAATAAATTCACGGCCAATAATTTTACGCTTAACTTCAGGATCAGTTGCACCAGCCAGTGCAGACAGAAAACGCTCTTCAGCATCTGCACGGATCACGCGGATCCCCATGTTTTCGGCAAACATTTGCATCACTTGATCGCCTTCGTTCAAACGAAGCAGACCATTGTCTACAAATACACAGGTCAGCTGGTCACCAATCGCTTTATGCAACAGTGCAGCTACAACAGAGGAGTCCACACCACCTGAAAGCCCTAACAATACTTTTTCATTACCAATCTGTTTACGTAGCTGTTCAATACGCAAATCGATAATATGTTCTGGGGTCCAAAGACCACGGCAACCACAAATCTGGTGCACGAAGTTTGATAAAATTTCTGCGCCTTTCGAGGTATGCGTCACTTCCGGATGGAACTGGATACCATAGAGACGGCGAGTTTCATCAGAAATCATTGCCATCGGGCAGCTTGGTGTCTGAGCAGTAATCTGGAAGCCTTTAGGAAGACGGGCAACCTTGTCACCATGACTCATCCAGACATGCAGCTGGTTTTCACGGTCTTGCAGGTTCCCAATCAGCTGGTCACGTACCAAGATATCTACTTCTGCATAACCGAATTCATGGACTGTGCCTGGCTCAACTTTACCGCCCAGCTGTTCACACATGGTTTGCAAGCCATAACAGATCCCCAGTACCGGTACACCTAACTCAAATACTACTTGCGGTGCGCGTGGGCTGCCTTCCAGATGAACGCTTTCAGGTCCACCTGACAAGATGATACCGTTTGGATTAAATGCACGAATGTCTTCTTCAGACATATCATAGGCATACATTTCAGAATATACGCCAGCTTCACGGACACGACGTGCGATGAGCTGACTATATTGAGAACCGAAATCCAGAATCAGGATACGATCTTCAGTAATTTGAGTATTGGTAGTCATGACAAACAACTATGAAAGGCAAACGAAATAAGCGCTGTATTCTAGCATTTTTCTTGAGTTTACGCACACTATTCCAAACAGGATCAAGATTAAACAGTTAAATTATATTTGAGCTGTTTTTAAACAATCGCCAAGCCAGTATTGGGCTTAAAAACAGGAGAGCCCATTGCAGCCTTGCCTGTTTAAAAATAAGAACCGGGTTTATTTCACCCGTTCAATCCTGATGACATCAATATCGGTCGGTTTATAACGATGAGTATCAACCTCACCCCAGACTTTTACTCGATCACCTGCTTTGAGTTTTAACACTTTCCAGTCATCATTATCGACATCAATCATGATGCTGCCGCTTCGATCTTTCAGCTCAAATTCATCACTGTCTGTCGAGCGCTGCTTTACAATCTGGCCCACTACCGTCACGCCTGTTTCATCTTTCATTTTATACGCTTGGGCAATGCTGACCACATTCTTTTGGGCTTCTGCCATCAGCGCCTGATCGGACTTGGCCTGAAGGGTCGGACTTGCTGCTGCCACTACTAGTGTTGCTAGAATATATTGCTTCATACTCACCCTTTCCTTGCAGTATCATTAAGCTACCATCTAAGCAGAAAGTTGCCATCTGCTCCGCAGCGATTATGTAACAGCAACATTAGCCCCTGTCATCTGTTTTAAAACCATAGCCATAAAAACCGGGCGATGGTGTGACAGTCATGAGTTTGCAGCAGGCCGGATCAGCCCTCGAGCCAAACCACCAGCAGCAAAATAGTCGACTTTTATTACTGACTTTAACGGTGATCACTGTTAGGATTTCAGCACACTTTTGCTTGTACTCGGCTCATGGAACTGATTGATTTTATCTTGCATGTGGATGACCATCTGCTTGAATTTATCACCAATTACGGGATCTGGATTTATGCCATTCTTTTCCTGATTATCTTTGTGGAAACCGGTCTGGTGGTCATGCCCTTCCTGCCAGGCGACAGCTTGTTATTTGCTGCCGGTGCACTGGCTGCCTCTACCGGCGCGATGGACCCCTGGGTGCTGATTCCGCTCCTGTTTGCTGCGGCAGTCTTGGGTGACACCCTGAATTATCATATTGGTAAATATATTGGTCCACGGGTGTTCGAGATTGAATCACGTTTTATTAATAAACAGCATTTAACCTATACACAGAAGTTCTTTGAAAAACATGGTGGTAAAACCATTATATTTGCGCGCTTTGTACCATTTGCCCGCACCTTTGCACCCTTTGTGGCCGGTGCTGGCAGCATGAACTATAAGTACTTCCTGACGTATAACGTGGTGGGCGCTCTGCTCTGGATCAGCTCTTTTGTGATTTTAGGCTATATGTTTGGCAATATGCCGATTATCAAAGACAACTTTACCTATCTGATTTTCGGTATCATTATTCTGAGTGTGATGCCGGGTATAGTCGGCTTTATCCAGCAGAAGCTGAAAAAAAGCAAACCGGCTTAAATCTGTTTTCTTAGAATTAATCCCAAAGCTTGATCCATACTGGAATCAGGCACAGTAAAAGCAGCAATAAGGTGATCTTATAGATCAGCTTGTTGCTGATGCGTTTAAGCTGATTTGCAAGTAATGCCTGTCCGAAGTATATCCAGAAAAAAGTGACCGGCACTGCGACCGCTATAAATGCTGAAAATACTAGCAGAAAATTGACCGGACTTTGCCAGGTTGCTGTGGGTAAAATCCCCGCAGCCAATAGTGCTGCTTTGGGATTTTTCAAGGTTATTCTAAACATTTTCCAAGGATGTAGATGTGGATGGCCCTTGTTATACTGTTGTAATTGTTGGGCCTGATATAAATGAAAGGTCATCCAGCCTACCCAGATCAAGCTCAAGACATGCACCCCCCCTCTAAAGCCGGGCCAGATTGGGGAGAACAAATGAATCAGTAAAGCCCAGGCATTAATGGCATACAGATAGCCGACCAGAATCGCCGGGATATAAAGGCTGGTTTTTAACGGGCCATGCTGATAGGCCGAGCTGGCGACCATTGCATTGGCTGGCCCAGGAATCATCAGGACCGCTAAAATGGCTAGCACAAACAACCAGTTTTCAATCATAGGCAGAGCAACTCTTCAATTCAGGCCGTACCTTAACCAATCTTAAAGCCCGAGAACAAGCGCACAAATTTTTATTTTTTATGCTGATGAGTCATTTTTTCATCAAAATATTTTTATTTTTCTAGCATATCACAGTGCAGATATAAAAAATGCCAGCCTAAAGCCAGCATTTTTGATTATTACAAAGATAGTTAAGACGCCACAGCTTTCCGGGCAATCATCGGACAGTTTTTATAGCGTGCTGCTTGAGCAATGGCTTCCTGTTCACCCAATAGTCGTGCCGTTTCAGTACGTTTGGTATTGGAAGATTGCCCCATATTGACGGATACGCTTGGACCAATGCCCCAGCCCCCCCGACTGCCCCAGCCGCCACCTAAGCCTACTCCCACCCCGACTCCAGTACGTTTAGGTGCTTCCACACCATTATTAATATACTGCTGAATTCGGTTATATTCGCTCTGTAACTGCTGACAGCTAAGTGCCTGATAATGGGTCGGTGAGACATAGGTCGGCTTGATAGTACTTGCACAGGCATTTAGCAGCACCAACATGCCAAGGCCCAGACTTAGTTTCACAAGTTTCATAGTTAGCTCGATCTTAGTTCTGCTCAATCTCATTGAACAATGATTGATAGGCCTGAGTCAATTTATGATCAGTAGCGAGATGAATCAATGGCTGATTTTTTTGATGGGATTCTTTCATCATAATAGAAGGTGGCAACATACTGTTCAGTACAGGCAGTCCCTCATCTTTGAGCTGCTGCACGACTTCGCGTGGCAGTTTTGCCTGCGCCTGAAACTGATTGACCACAATCCCTTCAATTTCCAGACCGGCATTATGATCATCCTGAGTTTCGATGATATTTTCAATTAAAGTATGCAGAGCACGCTTGGAAAATACATCGCAGTCAAACGGAATCAGAACCCGATCTGCTGCAATCAGGGCAGACAGGGTAAAGAAGTTAAAAGCTGGCGGCGTATCAATAAAGACCCGATCATACTGACCGGCCAGAGTCTGCAGAGCATCACGTAGCTTGTAGATTTTATGTTTAGCTTCCAGTCCATGCGCCAAAGCACCCAAATTCGGGCTGGCGGGAATGACCTCCAGATGCTTGAAAGGCGATTGATGCACATAACTTTCCAACCCTTTGGCGCGGGTCTTTAAAATAGAGCCTATCGCATTGCCAAGCAGTCCCTTGCTTTGCTGCTGACCGAGTACATCTGCAAAAAAGTTCTCAATATTGGGTTCTAATGCAGGTTTATCATGTGAATAGGTGGCATCATCGCCCAGTAAATATTGACTGGAATTGGCTTGGGGGTCCAGATCAATCAGCAGTGTTTTCAGCCCCTGGTGCGCACTGATTGCAGCCAGATTCACTGCAATACTGGACTTGCCCACCCCACCTTTTTGATTAAATATCACACGTGTACGCATAAGAACCCCCTTTTCATTTTTGTATTTATTTCACTGAGATGATATTGCGGTTAGTTAATTCATTTTTTTAACCAAACGTTGGTTTGCTAATGACCAACCCGATAATCGCAAGCAAAGAAACCACTGCAATGAGTAGACCTGCCCGACGTTGCACCAACAAGATTGAATCATCTTTTTTATACGCTTTCCCCAAAGATGAAAGCAAAACTAGAAACAGAACGATTTTGGCATAGAACCAGGGCTGCACATCAAAGTCTTTAAGAACCAGCGCAATTACGCCTGTTATCGCAATGATGGTCATGGACAAATGCTGTAAGGCCACTAAAAATTTCTGTGCCACTGGATTAGGTAAATTTCCCTGTGTACCCACAAACAAGGTGAACGCACGTACAAGGATGGCCACTAGGGCCACGCCTGCAACAGACATATGAATTATTTTAACTAAAAGTTGAGTGTCCATAATACGCTCTTAGTGTTTGGGTGCATGTGCACAGGCTGGGCTGGAGGTATCTTGTTCTTTCCATTCCTCAGGTAGAAAAGCATGGATGGCTAAAGCATGGATCTTGTCTTTAGCCAACAAGTCTCCCGCTGCAGCATAGACTTTCTGATGACGCTGTACCGCACGCAGGCCAGCAAACGCTTCACTGACAATAACTGCCTTAAAATGCGATTCTTTACCTGGAAAATACCCCCCATGACCCGAAGATTCATTGACGACTTCCAGATAACTTGGTGACAATTGTGCCAAACGGTCTTTCAGTTGCTGTTCTAAGCTCATGGCCTGACTCCCATTGATAATCTGTCTCCAGTATACCTTGTTCTCTACTCTATTTCGGTGAACGATTTACCTCTAATCATTTGATTGTGGCCAATTTTCATTAAAACCAGCATAACTTTTGTACACCCATCTGCTTACAACCCTAATATTGCTTTTATTTTATGCAATTGATACAAGATTTTTCATAAAGTGATTGACCCTGATTTTTCATGCTGTATTATACACGGCATGCGGGAATAGCTCAGTTGGTAGAGCACAACCTTGCCAAGGTTGGGGTCGGGAGTTCGAGCCTCCTTTCCCGCTCCAAATTCTTTTTTGTTCATTTTTTGTAGTAAAAAACTGATCGCCTATGCGGGAATAGCTCAGTTGGTAGAGCACAACCTTGCCAAGGTTGGGGTCGGGAGTTCGAGTCTCCTTTCCCGCTCCAGATTCAAAAAGCCCTCATCGAAAGATGGGGGCTTTTTTCTTGTTGATTATTAATAATATTTTTTCTAAAACCTATATGTTCCAGCTTTGGAAGAAGCTCTAAAAATTTTAGAAAAAGTATTGTATAAGCTCGCTGCGTGACCAAAAGTGCCCTAAACGTGCCTTCCCTTTATCATATACGAATCAATTCATTCGCTATTCTGGTATTTTTTTAATCAATTTCAGTATAGATAATCAGAACACCTTCCCCATACACTTGACTTCCCTTTTTTCCATCTATTTTAGTATTTTTTTATATGCTTTATTTTGATGGTGACCAAATTTGGTCACCAAAAATACATAGTTAAAACATTTACTTATGATCAAAAAACTCAATTTTAATCTCTTTTAATCAATCATTCTGCTCTTCATTTTTCTTAAATTTTAATAAATCACCCACTTCAACATTAAGTAATACACACAATTTTTCTAAGGTCTCAAAATCTATTCGAGTCGATTGACCATTATATAACTTATGCAATGTTGTCTTACTCATTCCAGTCGCTCGAACTACATCCGCAACTTTCATTCTTCGCTCTGCCAAAAGCACTGGCAAGTTACAAACTATCATTAATTACCACCATTGTGTAATAAAGTACTTGCATAGTGTCTTAAATGCATTTATTATCGCATTGTGGTCTTAAATAACACCATTGTGATACTTTATAAAAGGATACAAACATGAATCTTACTTATATTACTACAAAAGAATTGGCGGAACGAATCCATTATAACGAACGTACTATCCGTAATCAGTTAAAAGATAGCGTTTTGATCGAAGGCATTCATTACATTCGCCCTTTTGGTGGTCGCAAAATTTTATATGTATGGGAGCGTATTGAAGAAGATATGACTAAAACAACTTTAGGCTCGCTACACAGCCTACAACTTCTGTAAGGAGAACATAATTATGGCTGCTATTCGTACTAGATACGGTAAGTTATGTGTCGATTTTCGATACTTAAGTATCCGTTGCCGTGAAACCACCGCTCTTGAAGACAATGCTCAAAATCGAAAAAAGCTTGAAAAAGCGATTGAACGAATGGAGGCAGAAATCTTATTGGGTATTTTTGACTATGCTAAATACTTTCCAAAAAGTTCTCGTTTGAAAGAAATCAAAAATGCAGAAAACAGAGTAAATGAAATCAGCTCAAAAACACCTCTATTTTCTAAGTTCTGTGAAATCTGGTTCACTGATAAAGAAATAGAATGGCGTACAAGCTACAAGGAAAAAATTCAAATTGTGATCAGAAAGTACTTAATTCCTTTTTTTGGCACAATTCCGGTTATTAATATCAAAAAGTCAGACATTCTTGGATTCCGTTCATCCCTCGCCAAAGTGACTCACGGGAAAAACCAAGAATGCCTTTCACCATCAAGAATCAACCAGATTATGATAGCACTTCGTATGATACTCGATAGTGCTGCCGAACGATATGACTTTGACAGTCCTTATAAGAATATCAAGAACTTAAAGCAAGGGAAAATTGAAGTCACGCCTTTTTCATTAAAGGAAGTACATGCAATTTTAGCCACAGTTCGTGATGATTTTAAGCCCTATTACACTGTTCGATTTTTCACAGGTATGCGCACCAGTGAGATCGATGGATTGCAATGGAAAAATGTGGACTTACAACGTCGGGAAATCCACATTCGTGAAGCATTAGTAAATGGAGAGCTTGGTGGAACCAAAACTTATGGTTCTGACCGCACCATCCAAATGAGTGATCGGGTTTATCAGGCCTTTCTGCAACAGAAAAGCTTAAATAATGGTAAATCCAGTTTTGTTTTCTGCAATCGTGATGGTGGGCCTCTCGATTATCGCCTTATTAACAAGCGTGTCTGGCATCCCCTACTACGCTTTTTAGGGCTTAAGCCCCGACGTGCTTATCAAACACGTCATACCGCTGCAACATTATGGTTATCTGCAGGCGAGAACCCGGAATGGATCGCACGCCAGCTGGGACATTCAACGACTGAAATGCTATTCCGGGTCTATAGCCGTTACATCCCCAATGTTACGCGCCGCGATGGTAGTGCTTTTGAAGCCATGCTGGAGAGACTAAATACAGAGGAGCTTGCCCATGAACAGTAAAGCTTTCTTTGGTGGCGTAGTCGTTAGCCCAGAAGCAGATATGGTCGCGCGTGAACTCATTCAAGAGTTACACATTCCCAAACTGCACAATCTGGCCTTTTTGCTGGAAATCAATAAATGCTTCGATGATCACCAAGCATTAAGACTCTGGCTACAGCGAATGCTGGATGAAGGGCAAGCTCATTACGATGACTTGGCTCAACAGGCCCGTTTCCGGTTAATGAGCCTAGCTCACTCATAAAACAAACATAAAAGGTCATCAAATCGATGACCTTAGCCCCTCTATACCTATAAAAAGGTGAACACATGCATAAAGATATTTCAATTTGGATGCCACTCTATATTGGCGACCTACAGGCAAAATTTGCACGAATGACGGCAGAACAAATTGGTGCGGCACTGCTGTTAATGATGGATTTCTGGAAAAATGGTGCCATTCCTCATGACCTAGCTACTGTATGTAGCATCACGAAATTATCGCAACATACCAAGGCTAAAACTTTGTTGAATACACTGTTGGCCCTGGAATTGTTTGAAATCGAATCTGAGGAGATTCATTCAAATTTTTTAACCAGTTTAAAAAGCCAGGCATTGCAAAATCAGCAAATGAAATCTGATAAAGCTAAAAATGCAGCCCAAGCACGTTGGGGGAAATCCGCAAGTAATGCTCAAGCATCAGCCAAGCAACGCAAAGTAAATGCTCAAGCAACTCTTGAGAAGAGCCCGAGTATTACTCAAGTCATGCTTGAATCATGCCCTTCATCTTCATCTTCATCTTCATCTTCATCTTCATCTTCATCTTCATCTTCAAATTTTGAAGAAAAAAATGAGAGTTTTTTAGAAAATTCAAAATGGATTTAGGAGATCAGCCATGAATACCATGCTTAAAACACTCCAGTTTCGCGCAGAAACAACGGAAACACTTTGCCCTACCCATCATATACCCCTGATGGAAATTGCAGGTCACAGGCTCTGTAAATTGTGTGCCAAAGAAAACGTCCATCACTCACATGCAGCCTATGAGGATGAATTGCAACAGCGATTGCTACAACAGAAAATTAAAAATTCAGGGCTCAATAAACGCTACCTGGATCGTGGCTTCAAGAATTATGTAGTTGCATGCCCTGAACAAGACAATACCATCAAGCTATGTCAGGCCTTTGCACAGCAGATTATTTCTGACCACAACCCGAACATGTTGATGATTGGTACACCGGGTACAGGTAAAACCCATCTGAGTGCATCAATCATTCGCAACATTCTACATAACAGTACAAAATCTGCACGCTACTATACCAGTGCAGAAATTGCTCAAAAAATGATGGATACCTGGTCAGATGCTTCACGTTCTGAGAAGCAAGTTATCGACCATTTCTCCAATTTTGATTTATTAGTGATAGATGAATATGGCCTGCATGACCGGCATGAAAAACGTCTAGAAATGGTACATAAGGTTTTATATAGCCGTTATGACAGTATGAAGTCGACTCTGCTAATTTCCAATTTCACAGTCCAAAATATGCAGCGGGATTTAGGTGTCCGATTATGGTCACGATTACATGAGAACAATTTGATTGTAGTGCCATGTTATTGGGATGATCAGCGGATAACCAAATAATACGACTCTTTACTTAAGCCAATTATCTCACTGAAATAATTGGCTTTTTATAATCAGATTTTTCAAAATTGCATTAATATTATATTTTAGATAAATGGTAGTTTTATTTGATAAAATTGGGTAAAAAGGTTCTTTATACGAATACTGCCTCTTATGGATTATGCAGATCATCCATCAAGTTGATACCTACCCTACCTAAATTACACTATTAAAATTCAGAGTTCCCAAGAAATCATTATGTTAGAGCCAATTTTTAAGCTAATACCAGTTAAGAACTATCGTCATCCCTATGAAGTTAAAAAAGTCTCTTATATGGAAACGGGCGATCCAAGATTGAGTTAGAAAAAGTGGGGCTCAGCGGACGCTTACACCTCAAAACACTCTCACTATAAAAATATTTAAAGACCTGTTTACTATAGAGAAAAAGCCTTTAAATGTTCATGGCAATAATGATGTAGATATTGTACTCAGTGAAGAAATTTCGAATATTATCAAGGCATATATCCTTGCTTCTTGACAAAATGGAATATTATTCTTTAAACAAATTAAACATTGAATCTAATTAAACTATTTTCTGACTTTCGAGTCAAAAAAGCCTCAATAATATGAGGCTTTTAATTTCAGAGATTTAATATTTAATAATCATGCAATGATAATTTTCCATACGATTGAATTTTTTCAAACTCTTCCCCATGTTGTTCAAGTAGTCTCTCCAATACAAAACATTGCTTTGAGGATAAATCCTTAACCTTTAATCCTGCTGCTTTTAGAATACCTTTTTCCTTAAATCCAACTTGATGCTCTTTCTCTAGATACTGTAAAAAATCTCTCCAGAAATATTTATCTATAGAATTTATTTTGTTCTGAATAGATATAGCATCAGCTATTTTCTGTTTATGGTTTGCCTCATCTACGATTAATTCAGCCTTCTCTTTATCAATTAATTCCTTAATAAACTCTGAGGTAATAAATGTATCAAGTTTTTGTGATTCAGCTATAATCGTGCCCCAACAAGCATCTTTCTTAGCCCATTCTGAAGTATTATTTGTTGTACGAGCTTGGTTTGGGCTGGTCAGAATATTATTTATCTCCCTAGTTAGTTCAACTAAAACTTTTTCGAAGTTAGCTGAGAGACACTGCTCCTTCCACATTCTTAAATAATCAATTTTTTTACTATTTTTCTTTAAAAAATAAGATAGATATGCAAGGGTATAAATAACAATATTAGCTCTATAGCCATTTGTATACCATTCTTGAGCTGATACTAGCTTTTCAGTTTGTTTAAAAATTATCGCTCGAGCCACAATCTTTTTAAAGTAATAATCATTTACCTTCCCCTCTGCCTCCATTTTTTTCCAGTTTTTAGAAATATATTCAGAGAATTTAGCAAAGTTCTTTTGTGCTCCCATATTTACCCATTTAGGTTCAGGGCTATCCCATATCATCATATATTTTGCTAAATCTGTCTTAGTAAAAAGCTGCGTTTTGGGATACTTAATTTTTAATAAATTACGGTTTCCACTTGCCAACATTTCATTATATTGCCCACGTGAACGCTCATAGAACCATCCCGAGTCCCTCAGAACTGTTTTTGTTGGTGGTGCCCATAACTTTCTTGATAATTCTTCAATCTTAATATGATAAGGATGATTAGCAGAAAGGTCTGAAATATTCACTTTATTCTGGGTATTGGCATATTCAGAAATTTTAGGAATTATTTTCTCACTTTGACTGTCAGAAACTATAGTTAGTTTCATCTGGACAAATATCTTGGAAAGGTCTGCCTTATCCTTTATTTTTGCTTTTGCTAAAGAAGCAGTAGTTTGTCCACCATTTACTATCTGTAAGTCAACTATTCGTGAAATACAGCTTCGTCCTTCCTTATAAATAATTTCTATATCAGATGCTGTAGCAGTAATACCATTATTATAAGAAAAGAAATATTCTGGTTCATGTAAAATAGTATTTCTGATTCCTTTATTAACTCCTCCTTTTGCTTGTAAAAAACTGCGTACATTTTGCTCTAGCAATCTTGCTCCATAATCATTATATAGATCAGCAAGAATATCACCTGGACAAATAACTAGATAAGAAGGTAAAGCTGTATCACCTAAATGAGCATGTAGAGGCTTTGTTGCATAAAGGTTTGAAAGGCTGAACTCCTCTAAGTAATCCAAATTTAAGAGACAACTTGGGTATGCGGGCGACCTAATTCTGTGAATTTATTCAAAACCGCTACGCGTGCGTGGATCTCATTTACCTGACTTGGAAAACTCCGCGCTGTTAATTTATCGCCTAATAATTTGATGCAATGCATCTTGGTTTCAACCAAACTTCGACGGTGATAACCAGACCACTTTTTCCAAAGCGATCTGCCTAGCCGTTTGACTGTCTTTAATAATTCGTTCCGCTCTATAGACCTCGCTTGCTGATCCTTCCAAGGCTTTGCATTCTTTCTAGGTGGAATGATCGCATGTGCATCTCGATCTAAAATGACTTGTCGGCAGTGCTTTGTGTCATAAGCACCATCTGTATAAACAGAATCAATTGGTTCATCCAAGGGAATTTGAGCAAGTAAATCTTCGAGTACTTGAGAATCACTGACATTATTTGTGGTGAGTTGTACTGCACGTATTTGCAGGGTTTTAGCATCTATAGCAATGTGAAGCTTACGCCATTGGCGACGATATTCAGCCCCATGTTTCTTGCGTTTCCATTCACCTTCACCAAGAAACTTCAAACCAGTAGAGTCTACGAGTAGATGCAGTCCATCACTACTTTTTTGATAGCTAATCGCAATATCAATATGCTTTTGTCTACGACAAAGGGTGGAATAATCCGGAGCTGTCCAATCTAATCCAGAGAGTTTAATCAGACTTTGAACAAAACCTGTGACCATACGTAAAGAGAGTCGGAATAGTAATTTGATCATTAAGCAGCATTGAATCGCTGTATCGGAGTAGGTTTGATTTCGACCTTGCTTGCCTTGTGATTGTGCATACCACTGAGTCTTTGGATCAAACCAAATGGAAATATTACCTCGGTTAATTAAGGCTCGGTTATAGGATGACCAATTGGTTGTACGGTAGATTTTAGAGGCAGGCTTATTCATTTTGAAATTATATTGCTGAATAAGCTTTTGATGCTAGGTTTGTGCAACAAAGCCATTCTGCATAGTGCTTATTAAATACTCTATGAAGTAAAGCTATATTTTCATGCTCTAAAGCTGTAGGCATTGCGGAATAAGCAAGAATTTCATTACTTACCTCGTCAATATAATCCAACACCTTATCTTTAATCTGGTTTTACACATTTACAAATGTAGAAACGTTAATAAGCATTGAACAATGTTCATAAGCGTCATGTCGGATATTTCGGATACATTTACTTATCAAAAAAGAGGCTATAGCTTCTTTAAGTGACCCAGGTAAGTCTTTTAACACAAAAGTTTTTTTATGTTTTAATGGGATATACTTACCTATTTCCTGTGGATCTAATATTACATGTACATATCGGTAATCAGGTTCAAGAAATATTTTTCTGGCACCGAAATAATTTGTTGGAGCATCTAGATTATAGATAAAGTCTTTTGGAAAAAGATCTTCAGCGCATTCCCCGTAAGAATCAGGATCAATAAAAATATTTGCAAATGGTGTCGCGGTATATCCAACATAACATGCCTGATTAAAAGACTTTAGAATTGTTCTTAGATAGTTATTTGTCTTAGTAGGATCCAAATCCGGAATATTCGTATTAATTGATGCGTTATCAGCCTCATCATCAATCATTAATAAAGGCACATTATTAATTACACCATTGGCTTTTAACCCGTTCATATTAAAGTTTACAAGCCATTCATACAAATTTTTTAAGGTTGTTACATTTTTCTTGATTACCAGAATAACAGGTTTATTAAAGCCTCCAATTTCTGTAGCTATACTAGTCGCAAGTGTTTTATTAAAGTCCTGCTCAACCGTAGTAAACGAAACTGGATGTGGGAATTGTCCATCAAATTCTGCACCAACACCAATTGGAGTTTTTTTACTGTCTTTGGCACTAATACGTCCTATGAAGCCCTCATCAATACGTTGCTGAGTCTGTGATCTGAGATTGTTATGGATGCCTGCAATAACAATAATGAATTTATATCCTGCATCGGCAGCTTTTGTGATTAATGACAGATAGTTGCTTGTCTTTCCTGATTGCACATCACCAATTACCAAGCCTCTTCTCTGAAAAGATTTGTCTTTCTTTTTAGGATCACTTAAAAGGCTCAAAATAGAGTCGTTAACTCGTGAGATCGAATTTACTACTCCTGGAGGCATACCCTTCCCACGTAAATAATTTTCATATGCAGTAGCGTAAATTTTTTCACTACTTTCGATACGCTTAACCCAATCCTTATCATGTTCAGCCTCTTCACTAACGACTGATGTCCCTAAATCCATTCGACAATTTACTTTAGATTCTACATATCGAACTATACCCTCTACATTACCTTCATAATCTAGGAAATCAGCTGTTTTTCTTACAATCTCCTCAATATAAGGAATTTCATAAGACTCCTCATTTTTTTTGGTACATTTAGCTATCGAAAATTGTGCTACATCATATTGTTCTGAATTAAGCATAATATGCTTCCAACCACTCTTCTAAATTATTACTGTATTTTTCAAATAAACCACATGCTAAAGCAGCCTGTTTGAAACTATGCTTTTGCATTTGTTTAGCTTCCATGAAATCTGCAAAAGCAATAAATTTTTCTTGCATCTCCTCCAGATCATAATTCTCATGTAACGAGATCTGCTTAGGATTAGAAGTCATATCTGCATAAATGCTTTGAACTGGTAAACTACTTTCCAGAATTTCTAGTAAAGTATTAAAATTATTTCTCTGTTCTTCTGAAAGTGAATTTTTAAACTTCTGATAAACCGGAAAGTTTCTGTTAATTCTGTAATTTATATATTCCCCCGAAAACCTGTTCCAAGGCACTTCATTGGTTTCTAAAGCTTTATTAACCCTTCGGGATGATAAACGTACGCTAGCTTCCGATATTCTACCAATAACCTGTTTCAGCCTCTCTAAAACTGCGAGTGGTGGTGTAGCTTTGGATTTTTTAATATCAATAGCCCACAGATCATCAATCTTCTTATCAAAGTTAATCTGAACACGTGCATATTTGGTTGCTTCTGATTTTGGAATTAACCGAAACCAGTCACCCCATACCATAAGGCGATGATTTCGATAAACATAAGCACCCTGATTATTTAAAAAATCACTTCTCTTTTTGAAATTTTCATAATCACTTCTATCCATTTTAGAAAAATGAGGAAGGATAAAAGCCTGAATAGTAACAATAGAGTCGTTAATAACTATTTTTTCTTGGGCTTGGTTTTGAGTAAAACTATTTTGTAAACAAAAAGGATCAAAAGGTTGAAGTTCTATGTTATTTAACAATATGGATATTTTTTTCCCAAATACTTTTCCTTCAAGAAATTTATGAAATACCAACTCAAGATGTTCTCTTAATTTACCAAGCACCCCCGCAACTTGGCGTGGGGAAAAAGTATCTTTGTCACCTGATAAAACCCTATCAAGGTTCTCCCACATGACAATAGTTCCATGTACTTTGATTTTTTCCAGATATTCCTTATCCAAACGGATATCCTTTGGATCCAAAATCTCTAATAACCATTGATCCTTTTCAACAACGTAATCCAAGTCCCATCTGGCAGCAGAAATTTTGCTATTCTTTGAAGAGATTACTGTTAATCGACGTGATTGAGAAAAAGAAGCGGTCTTAAGTCCTAATCCAAATCTCCCCAAATCCTCATCTGCTCTTGCAGCAACAGGACTTTTTGTAGCGAACCTGAGAGCATCATATAATTCTTCATCATACATCCCGACCCCATTATCAATTATCAAAAAATGTGGGGTGGGATTTTCCAAAAAGATTAATTCGATCTTATCTGCTGAAGCTGCAATACTATTATCAATAATATCTGCGACTGCTGTATCGAGTGTGTACCCTATATCGCGCATAGATTGCAAAATTGAAGCTGCGCTTGGCTGAAGTAATCTGGTATCACTCATTTCTATTATAAAATTTAAAAAGTTTACTATTTATTCAAATATACCAATAATTTAATTTTAAAACATACATTTCATGTTTTTATTAAATTAACCCGAATCCTGTTTAAGCCAACCATTCGATTACTCGAATGGTTGGCTTATTTCGGTGGCTCAATTGATATGCGCACAATGAAGCATAAATCCCTCCTAGAAATCCACAAACACTACGTGCTCTACTCGTCACTAAATTGTATTGTCCTTTCAATAAGCTGAATAACGTTTCTATTTTATTGCGCTGCTTTAAGTGATATTCATCTGATGCAGATAATTTAATAGACTTCATGTTCTTTCGGTGATAGGTAATTAAATCAATACCTTGTTCTTTTAATCTGCTTTTTAATTGTTGACTGATGTAGCCACGGTCGGCATAGAGTTGCGCCTGTAAACCTTCAGCTAATTGTTCAACCATTTTAATGTCAGCAACATGTCCATTTGATAAAGCAGAACAGGCAATTTCACCAAATTGATTCATCGCAATATGTAATTTACAGCCATAAAACCAGCCCATTGAGCTTCTACCACGTGATGCAATTTGGACTAATGATTTATGACGCTGAATACGTTGATTTTTACAAACTGGCAGAGTTGTTGAATCAATCCATAAATATTGTGTAGCTTGGTCTTTCATCAGCGCCACATGTAAAGCGTGTAGGGCCAATTGGTGCATATTGATCAGATGAATCATCCTTTGATAGCAAGGCAAGTACTTAAATAAATGGCTTTTATCTTCTTTTAACCAGGTGAAAAAGGCTTTGAAATTATTGAAGTGAGAATACTTATACCAAATGGCGATAAAGATGATTTCAGAGATACTCAGCTGCGCTTTTCGGATTCTTAAGCAGTGATGGCTTTGCTTGAGGAATTTCCAGTAGGTTGCTTCAAATTTAAGAAAGAAATCATCAATTACACAGAATAATTCGGTACTATTGAACATCGGGACTAGAGTTGTGAGTTTGGTGTGATAACTCAACTGATGGCTCTAGTCCTCCTATTTTTCAAGTTAATTTCTTATCCGCGATTCGGGTTAAATTAATATTTTTAAATCTTCTTTAATAACCATCTTTTAATAAACCCTATAGGACCTCATCCACAATAAATCTGCTAAATAGTTAACTTTAAAATTTACCTTCTAACCTAAAGATATTTTAAAATGGCTTTGTTGCACAAAGATTTGAAATGCAAAGCGCCCCTAATTGAGCCAAATTTAAGGCGTAACTTGGGTAAGTGGTCGACCTAATTCCGTAAATCTGTTGAGGACTGCTACACGTGCATGAATCTCATTGACTTGGCTATCAAAACTCCTTGCACTGAGTTTCTCTCCTAATAATTTAATGCAATGCATCTTAGTTTCAACCAAACTTCGTCGATGATAGCCTGACCATTTTTTCCATAGTGTCCTGCCTAAACGTTTAATTGTTCGAAGTAATTCATTTCGCTCTAGGGAGCTACTCTTTGTATCTTTCCATGGTTTCGCATTTTTTCCAGGTGGAATCACCGCATGCGCTTGCCGATCTGCAATGACCTGACGGCATTGCTTGGTGTCATAAGCTCCATCGGTATAAACAGAGTCAATCCGCTCATCTTGTGGAATCTGATCAAGTAAATCACCAAGTACCTGTGAATCACTGACATTATTTGTTGTGAGCTCAATAGCGCGTATTTGAAGGGTTTTAGCATCTATACCAATATGTAGTTTACGCCATTGGCGACGATATTCAGGTCCATGTTTCTTGCATTTCCATTCGCCCTCACCTAGAAACTTCATGCCTGTAGAGTCCATGAGTAGATGCAGCCCATCACGACTTTTCTGATAGCTTATCGCAATATCAATATGCTTTTGTCTTCTACAAAGCGTGGTGTAATCTGGTGCTGTCCAATTTAATCCGCAAAGTTTAATCAGACTTTGCACAAAGCCAGTGACCATACGTAAAGACAGACGGAATAAGGATTTAATCATTAAGCAGCATTGGATGGCTGCGTCGGAGTAGGTTTGATTTCGCCCTTGTTTGCCTTTTGATGGAGCATACCATTGCGTAGCAGGATCAAACCAAATGGTAATATTTCCGCGATTAATGAGTGCTCGGTTATATGCGGGCCAATTGGTTGTGCGGTAGATTTTAGGTGCGGGCTTATTCATTTGAAAATTATATTGCTGAAAAAGCCTTTACAGATAGGTTTGTGCAACAAAGCCTTTTAAAATTCATATTTCTAGGCGTTTACTGATTAAAGTTTTTTAAGTCTTGTGCGATTGACAAGACCTGGTATTATGCATGTGTTTTTTAAGTTATCAGGCTACTATGAAAGATAATGATATTTTAGTAATTGATCTATTCTCTGGGCCAGGTGGACTCGGCGAAGGATTCGCCTCTTACATAGATAATAACAAGCATCCTTTTAAAATAGGCATGTCTGTTGAAAAAGATCCACATGCTCATATGACACTAACTACAAGAGCGTTTTACAGACTTGCAAAGCAAACAGGCTGTCTAGATGGTTACTATCAATATTTAAATGGCAACCTTACAAGAGATGAACTGTTTGAATCATATAAAGAAATTTATGAATCAGCTTTTCAGGAAACCTTGAAAGGTCCTTCTGAATTAGGTAAAGATAATGACCACATTCATGCTAAAGTAAAAGAGCTAACAGAAAATCATTACGGACCTAAAATTTTAATCGGAGGTCCCCCTTGCCAAGCCTATAGTTTAGCTGGGCGTTCTAGAAATGCCGGCAATAAAAACTATGTTCCTGAAGAAGATCACCGCCACTTCCTTTATAAAGAATATTTAAAGGTTCTATCGATAGCAAAACCTGATGTGTTTGTTATGGAAAATGTGAGAGGGATTCTTACTGCCAAAGTTGAGAATCAACTCATATTTCCTCAAATTCTTAATGACCTGCAAAATCCTTCAGAGATTACGGGATCAGAAGATTGCCCTTCATATCGAATATATTCTCTTGTGGAAAAAACTGATGATGCTGATAACTCTACTCCAGTCAAGCTGAACTACCTGATTAAATCCGAAGAATTCGGGATTCCTCAAGCTCGACACCGAGTTATTCTGCTTGGAGTGAGGGAGGATATTGAACATATACCTGATATCTTGGATAAAAATATTTATCCTAAAGTTTCAGTTAAAGAGGCTATTGGTGATTTACCAAAACTACGAAGCGGGTTATCAAAAAAAGATGATTCTTATTATTCTTGGCAGCAAGTTGTATCAAGTAATGCCGAGACATTAAGCGCATTAAATAATATTGGTGTTGATGTTAATAAAACAGATCTCCAACCATATAAAGATTTAAAAAGAAAAGAAACTATTCATAAATATAAATCATCGAACCAGTTGCCAGATCATTTGAGGAAATGGATTCTTGATCCTGAACTGAATCTAGTTCTCAATCATGAGACAAGAGGACATATGGAGTCAGATCTGCTCAGATACAGTTTTTGTGCATTATATGGTGAACAGAGAGGGTTCTCACCTAAAGCTGAAAATTTCCCGACTAAGCTTGCTCCACAACACCAGAACTGGAATTCTGGGTCTTATAATGACCGTTTTCGTGTGCAGCTTGCTCATAAGGAAGCCACTACAATAACAAGCCATATTTCAAAAGATGGTCATTATTTCATTCATTATGATCCAAAGCAGTGTCGAAGTCTCACTGTAAGGGAAGCAGCAAGATTACAAACATTCCCCGACAATTATATATTTGAAGGAAACCGTACTAATCAGTATACGCAGGTCGGAAATGCTGTACCTCCATTTCTTGCTCGACAGATCAGTACAATTGTTTTCTCATTGTTAAAAAAACATTATAGCGATTTATAAAAATTAAATTCTGATGTTCAGTCAATAATGCCTGAACATCAGAATTGCTAATGAATGATCAGTTCTGAAGATAGCTTAAATTACTTCAATAAAAGAGCTTTCACTCATTAACCATTCGGAAATAATATTGATTACCCTATCTGGATCTTTGGTCGCACCTCTAATACTACATTCCCAGACAATACCTACTCTCCAGCCATTCTCTAACAATAAATTTATTGATTTACTGTCATTAGCTTGATTCTTTATTATTTTTTCCTGCCAGAATTCAGTTCTGGTGGCGGGTAATTTAAAAAGACGGCAACCCTTATGACCATGCCAAAAACATCCATTTACAAAAATCACAGCCTTGTATTTAGGCAGAACGATATCTGGTTTACCTGGTAGATTCTTTACATGAAGACGAAAGCGGAATCCTTTTTTATGTAGTAATTTTCGGATTAGTATCTCGGGTTTCGTATTCCGTCCTTTGATACCCGCCATCATACGACTTCGGGTAGAAACATCGACAATATCTACCATACTTTTCACCCTACTATTTTGCTTCGCACTTTCTACCGATTGATTTAATAATTTAAGTCGGTTTCTTTATTAAAGTGGTTTTAGGTCTTAAGGGCTTTGTTGCACAAAGATTTGAAATGCAAAGCGCCCCTAATTGAGCCAAATTTAAGGCGTAACTTGGGTAAGTGGTCGACCTAATTCCGCAAATCTGTTGAGGACTGCTACACGTGCATGAATTTCATTCACCTGACTAGGAAAGCTTCTTGCCATTAATTTATCGCCTAATAATTTGATGCAATGCATCTTGGTTTCCACCAAACTGCGGCGATGATAGCCTGACCATTTTTTCCATAATGTCCTGCCTAAACGTTTAACTGTTCGAAGTAATTCATTTCGCTCTAGCGAGCTACTCTTTGTATCTTTCCATGGTTTCGCATTTTTTCTAGGTGGAATCACCGCATGTGCTTGCCGATCTGCAATGACCTGACGGCATTGCTTGGTGTCATAAGCTCCATCGGTATAAACAGAGTCAATCTGCTCATCTTGTGGAATCTGATTATGAACCGTACCGGGTTTGTCGGAGACTTTTTTATTTAAGTTAGGCCACCTGACCTAACGGGTTAATCTTATCATAGTACATTGCTTCAAACTCAAAAGGCGATACATAACCCAGTGCACTGTGTACACGCTTTTTATTGAACCAATCTACCCAGTTTAGTGTCGCAAGTTGTACATCTGCTAAACCTTGCCAATCTGCTTTTAAATATTCAATCACTTCTGTTTTGTATAAGCCATTCACCGTTTCAGCCAAAGCATTATCGTATGAATCACCTGTCGTACCGACTGATGCTCGTAAATTTGCTGCTTCTAAACGATTGGTATAGCGAATAGAAAGATATTGAACACCTCTATCTGAATGATGAATCACATTCTTTGGCATGCCTCGATCGTGCAATGCTTGCTCAAGTGCATCGAGTACCATATCTGTATTCATCCGTGTAGATACTTTCCATCCAACAATTGCTCGTGAGAACACATCAATAATAAAGGCGGTATAGACCCAGCCTGAATTTGTTTGAATATAGGGGTGAGTAGACCAAGGGAATTTCACCCTTAGCCCCTCGCAGAACCGGACGTGAACCTCTCAGCTCATCCGGCTCCCATTATCCAACCGATGGTAAACATCCCATTTTCCAGTGCACAAAGGCATTTGGAAAATCACGCGCAAGTCGCCCTAAGGCATATCTAGCCCGTCTTTTATGACGGGCCAAGTTTTTATACTTACGCCTCATCCAGCGTATAAGATAAGCATTCATGTGTTGCCAGATCGCTGACATTGCTGAACCATGGAATCGACCATAGTATTGCTGCCAACCTTGAAGAATTGGATTGAATATTGCAGATAAATCACTTAATTCGCGATTACACATCAGATGTAGATGCCATTTCCGAATAGTCTGTCGCATTGTTTTAAGTGCATCACGACTGACTGCAGGAGAGAAATTTACATAAACTCTTTTATACTTGTCCACAGCCTTACGGGGCCTAAACGTGTACCCGAGAAAAGTAAATTGAACATCGGGATATGCTTTACGACGATTAATATCTTGGCAATAAACAATCTTTGTCTTGTCTGGATGCAATTCGAGTCCACATTCACGAAATCGTGCATCGATCTTTTGTAAAACAAGTTTGGCTTGAGATAAACTCCGACAATGAATTACGCCATCATCTGCATAACGGCAGAACCGTACACTTTGAAGATGTTTCGTAATCCACATATCAAAAGCATAATGCATAAATAAATTCGCCAATAAAGGACTCACAACACCACCTTGTGGTGTGCCGCGATTCCTTTCTAAAAGATGGCCATTTATGTGTTGCATTGGTGCTTTTAACCAACGTTGCACATATAAAAGAATCCATGGAATTTCACAGTGTTTCTTGAGTGCACGCATGAGTAAATCATGGTCGATGTTATCAAAGAGACCTTTGATATCAAATTCCACAACCCAGTCATAATCCCAACTTCGTCTCCTCACTATCGCAATTGCATCATGGGCAGAACGCCCCGGACGATATCCATATGAGTTTGGATGAAATAATGGATCAATTTTCGGCTCTAATAAGAGCTTAACTGCTGTTTGCGCGACTCGATCTGCAACTGTTGGAATACCTAGTATACGCACGCCACCTGACTTCTTTGGAATCGGAACAGCCTTAACTGGCGGTGGAAAATAACTGCCAGAACAAAGTCGATTCCATAGTTTGTATAGGTTGTTCTTTAAATGCTTTTCGAATTGCTCAATAGATTCATGATCAACGCCTGGAGCGCCACCATTCTCTTTGACTTTCTTAAATGCCTCCCAGATTAACGCTTTAGGAATGTTAAATGGTTTGGTCATAAAGTTTTGCTCCTCCTGCTTGCACAGTTGACAAATCCGTAGACCTGGATAATGCAACCCCTTCGCTCCATTACCATTACAGTAACTTCAACACTACTACGAGTTGCTCCGCCCCTTGGTGACGCATTGCTATTATCAGCCTTGCCTTTTGAGCTTGTGCCTTTCGCTTGACATCGCCACCGAAGGTTCCCGCAGTTCAACGTAAGAGCCTGAATTAGGATCGCGCTGCCTCTACGCCGGACACCGAATGGCCCGTAAGCAGGTAACGGCCAAACTAATCGCGGGGTAACTTCCATCCCCGGTTTTGATGTCATTTGAGTACTTTCGACACTTGAACGGCAGTTCACTGTTGTTCGCCTTCCTAATTCTTACCTGACATCTCTACGATGCCTTTTCCATAACGCTCACGACCGGGACTTTTGATCCAAGCCGCTTATGGTGGTTTGCTACCTGCTCCTGCAAGCCGATAGCGAGGGGCCATACCCTCATCTCTTACGCCGCTTGCTGCGGCACACTAAAGTCAGCAACCCACAAGTGATTAGGCTGATCAGCTCTAAAATTCCGTTTCACCAAGTCAGGTGCTCGTTTTTGGTCATCTCGGCTACGGGTGGTTTGTTTGTTCTTACCTCGCCAAACACCTTGTATACCTAGCTTTTTCATTAATCGAGCAACAGTACAGCGTGCAATAATATAGCCTTCACGTTTCAGTTTTTGCCAGACTTTACGTACACCATACCGACCTGAACTTTCCTTCCAAATTCGTTTAATCTCCTCAGCATGATGCAAGTCATGTAAATCTCGCTTTGCTCGATGTTCTGGATTTTCGCAGAGATCTAGAGTCCGGTAATAGGTTGAAGCTGCGATCGGTAAAATCCTACAAATCGCATCAACACCATATAAGTCTTTATTGTTATGGATGAAATCCACCATTATTTGTGTGGGCGGTCGAGCTCCGCCTGGGCGAAAAAAGCGGCTGCTTTACGTAGAATTTCATTGGCACGCTTTAATTCTTTAATTTCACGTTCCATTTGCTTCATTTTTTCTTGATCAGATATCTGTTGTACTTTAATAGGATTTTGCTGATCTAAATGCTTTTGATGCCAGGCACGAAGTGTTTCAGGAGTACAACCAATCTTAGGCGCAATTGCTGTGATTGCAGCCCAAGTAGAAGGATAATCTTTTTCAGATTCAATCAATAATTGAACCGCTCTTTCTCTGATTTCAGGGGTATATTTTAATTTTGTCATCGGGATAGTCTCTCAGAATATTGACTCTCCGACAAACCCGGTACGGTTCATTAAGTAAATCACCAAGCACCTGTGAATCACTGACATTATTGGTTGTGAGCTGAATAGCGCGTATTTGTAGGGTTTTGGCATCTATACCAATATGTAGTTTACGCCATTGGCGACGATATTCAGCTCCATGTTTCTTGCGTTTCCATTCGCCCTCACCTAGAAACTTCATGCCTGTAGAGTCTACGAGTAGATGCAGCCCATCGCTACTTTTTTGGTAAGCATCCGGCTAACACAGCCTTACCAAGCGATCCTATAAGCCTTAATTTAGTTCCCACCTAAAAACAAGTGGGGACTTAATCCATGAACATGGATATATATTCAGCAACACCTCCTGTTGCTAAAAAACGCAGAACATACAGCAAAGAATTCAAACTCAGTATTGTCAATGCCTGCAAAAATCCTAATACCTCGATCGCTTCGGTCGCACTGCAACATAGTATTAATGCCAACCTTGTCAGTCGTTGGATCAGGATCTTCAGCCATCATGAGGGTGCCGTGCAGGATCCTACTCATGTGAATCCAGCATTTATTGCTTTGCCTTACACTGCTGCAATCAGCCAACCTATTGATGAGAGGATCACGTTGTGTATCACCGTGCCTCATACGAATAATGATATTCAGCTAAAATGGCAGACATCAGAAATACCTGCCTTGGCAGAATTACTCAAGGCACTGGCAACATGATCCGCATTGATGAAATCTGGCTCTCCACCCAACCTCTGGATATGCGAGCAGGGATGGATACGGTCATGGCGCAGATTATGAAAGCCTTTGGCTCAATCAAACCGCATTGCGCCTACCTGTTCTGTAATAAACGTGGCCATCGTATGAAAGTGCTGGTACATGATGGACTGGGCATCTGGCTGTGTGCCAGGCGTTTGGAACAGGGAAAATTCCACTGGGCTAAAGTTCACCAAGGTGAAAGCGTGGCCCTCAGCCCGGAACAGTTACAGGCACTGATCCAAGGTTTGCCCTGGCAGCGCATTGGACGACAGCAGGTGGTGACGATGCTTTAAACCAGGCTGTTCCATTCTGCTATTCTCCAAACGTTCTATTTCATTCTTCTCATGACCTCAGGCATACTGCGGTCATGAATACGCTGCCTGACTTAAGCCAACTGACCCATGAACAACTGCTGGAATTCACCAGGCAGTTGGCGCTGCAGCATCAGTCTCTAGCACAATCAAACCAGCAATTAGATGCCAGAGTTCAACATCTTGAAGTCACCAATCAGCAATTAGATTCTAAAGTTCAACATCTTTCTATTCTCAATCAAAAATACGAGCATGAACTCGCACTATTTAAACAGCACAAATTCGGCAGTAAAAACGAACATCTCACTGCAAAACAAATCCATCTTTGGGATGAAGCGGTCGAAGAAGATATTGCAGCCGTTGATCTGGAACTGGAACGGCTGAATGCAGATAAAACCGATGCAGCGACACACAAAGCCAAAGCAAATAAACCTAAACGTCGACTGCTGCCCGATCATCTACACACCATCCGTATTGAGCATGAACCTGCATCAACCCAATGCAGTTGTGGCTGCCAGTTACGTCGTATCGGCGAAGATATCAGTGAAAAACTGCATTTCAGACCGGCACAGTTCTACAAGGAACAGCATGTCCGTGGCAAATGGGTCTGTGATCAGTGTGACACCCTGACTCAGCAAGCGATGCCTGCCTATGTGATTGATAAAGGCATTGCTTCACCTGAACTGCTCAGCCATGTGCTGGTATCGAAGTATGCCGATCATTTACCGCTGTACCGTCAGCGTCTGATCTATCAGCGGGCGGGAATCGAGCTTTCTAGATCAACGTTATCTGACTGGATAGGTCGCTGCGGTGTAGAACTGGAGCCTCTGGCCAATGCCTTAAAAGAGGTGGTACTACAACAGCAGGTGCTGCATGCAGATGAAACACCGGTCACCATCATGCGGATGGGTGAGAATGATAAAAAACCGAAGAAAGGTTATGTCTGGGCCTATGCCACTACACAGTACAATCCAGTTCAGGCGGTGATCTATGACTTTCAGGATAGTCGTTCAGGCCAGCATGCTGCAGAGTTCTTGAAAGGCTGGCAGGGTTATCTAGTCTGTGATGATTACAGTGGTTATAAAGCACGCTTTAAATCAGGCCAGGTCATTGAGGTGGGCTGCATGGCCCATGCACGTCGTAAATTCCATGAACTGCATGTAACTGGGAAAAGTCAGGTCGCTGAACAGGCATTAGTGCTGATTCAGAAACTGTATGCGATAGAAGCAGAGCTCAGGAAAAAGACCGATGGTACAGCGGAAGACCGCCGCGAATACCGACAACAGCATAGTCAACCAGTGATGCAACAACTATATGAATGGCTCAACCAACATCATCTGACGGTGCCATCGAGTTCTCCCACCGCCAAGGCCATCAATTACACTCTGAAGCGTTGGCCAGCTTTAAGCCGCTATTTGGATGATGGCAATCTACCGATTTGCAATAATTGGGTAGAGAATCAAATGCGACCTTGGGCCTTAGGGCGCAAGAACTGGCTGTTTGCTGGCTCGCTGCGCAGCGGCCAGCGAGCGGCGAATATCATGACTTTAATCCAGTCAGCAAAGCTGAATGGCTTGGATCCGTATGCCTATTTAAGTGATGTGCTGAAAAGGCTGCCGACACATAAAGTGACCCAGATTGAAGAGTTACTGCCACACTGCTGGAAACCTAAATCGAATTAAAAATTGGTATGGGATTCAGCGGACGCTTACCTTTTTTGGTAGCTGATTGCAATATCAATATGCTTTTGTCTTCTACAAAGCGTACTGTAATCTGGTGCGGTCCAATTTAATCCGCAAAGTTTAATCAGACTTTGCACAAAGCCAGTGACCATACGTAAAGATAGACGGAATAAGGATTTAATCATTAAGCAGCATTGGATAGCTGCGTCGGAGTAGGTTTGATTTCGCCCTTGTTTGCCTTTTGATGGAGCATACCATTGCGTAGCAGGATCAAACCAAAGGGCAATATTTCCGCGACTCATGAGTGCTCGGTTATATGCGGGCCAATTGGTTGTGCGGTAGATTTTGTGTGTAGGCTTCTTCATTTGAAACTTATATCGCTGAAAAAGCCTTTACAGATAGGTTTGTGCAACAAAGCCAGTCTGAACTAATACAACTAAATAATAACTTGCTAACACATAGTGGTAGCCCGTCCAAAATATAAAAAATTGGTACGGGACTCATCGATAACATATATTCTAAAATATTTTTAATGATTATTTATTGATTTTCAATATTATGAAATCAAAACATCATCTATTAACTTACTTGATTTTTGAGCAATAGCTAATGGCTTAAGAATATCAAATACTTCTTTCAAATGATTACTTAAATTTATTTCATTAATCCATAATAAAGGAAGTATTAAAACTAAACCTTGGTCATTAACTTCAAATCGTGAATTATCTGGCAAATCCTTTTGTAATTCAATTATATTTAGAGCAAGTTGCCCCTTAAATTTAGTCATACCTTTAGGTGAATTACGATCAATTATTCTTAATAAAAGTTTTTCTTCCTTTTCATATATTAAGTCCAAACTAAAACCAGCTATTGGTTTAATACCCTTTATACTGAAGATTATCTTAAACTGATCTTCAGAGACAGTTTTCAACCATCCATGTTTTAAAATATTAAATTGTTTATCTTGATTAGTATTTTTAATTTCTATCTTATCAGAAAGATAATTATCACAACTTGTCTCGTCCAAATTATAGACATAGGAAATAATATCTTGAAGTAACTCTCGATTTTCACCTACTAACATTCTATCGTCAGCACTTAAATAACTATATCCCAATCTTGCTTTCAAAAATTTTAGTGCAAGTTTATATACATTATCACCTATTACAAAATTAGAATTATTTTTAATACTTTCAAGTTGAAATATTTCTGGATTAAGTAGAACTAGAGTCATAGCCCTCAATGTAATATTACCATTATCATCAAAAACTATATTAACATTATCTCCATTAATAATTTTCTTAACAGTCAAAACCCATGCCTGAAATTCACTACTTGTTTTAATATTTTCACTTATTTTATTTTCAAAATCAGAAACAATATTAATAGGATTCCATCCTTCTGTTAAATTATATTCTGAACATATTTTAAAAAAATCTATCTGAATTTCTTTTTCTATACTTTTATTTAAATCAGAATCAAATAATAAATTTATTATTTCATTTAATTTTATTGGACTTTTCAATAATCCAAAAAAATATTGCAAATTAGTATTGTTTTTTAATTTTTCATAAATTAATCCAATAACAGAATCTCTTAGTGCCATTTTCCTAGTGAAAAGACTTTTATTAATTTTTGAAGGATATATAATATCGACTTTTGTATTAATATCATTTCCACCTAAAGCAAGAATATAACAATCAAGAGAATTTACATCATAATTTTCATAACTTCTTTCTAAAAATAAATCTAAATTTTCTTGGTTAGAAAAGTAAACTTTTTTGATATTTGAAAATGAAATATATTCATCATTATCTTCAGTATTCACTTCTAAAATAAGATTTTCATTCGCTACTGATTCTTGAGAAAATAAGCTTTTTGCTATTTCTTTATCAAATACTTTTTTCTGATTAACTTCACAACACATAAATGTCGGTAATACTTCATATGGCAATGCATAACGAACGAAATTTTTTTTGGGTACTAGAATGTATGAAGAAGAATTTAAGAGTGGTTCCATTAAGCTAGCTCTCTATATTCAATTAGTTGCGAATCTTGTGAAGGAAAATGATTTAATATCTCAGGAGAACCGGTCTCTCCTTTATCACACATAAACACTAGTTCTGATCGGGCTCTAGAACAAATCACATACATATTCATTTTAAAAGTTGTCAAATTGGAATCATCAACTTTTATCTTTTGTAATTGTGGCACGAATACCATGTCAAATTCTAAACCCTTACAGCTTTTTCGATTTAGAATGCTAACAATACCTTGCTTATCAAATACAAGATTTCTACTCAGTTGAGGATCTCTGCTGGTATAAGTTTGTACACTATAGTTTGTCAGCTGGGAAGTTAGACCTTCAAAAAATAATTTCCTATCAGATTCATTATCAACAATAATTCCGACCTCCAGAGCACCTCTGAACTTTAGAGTATTACAAATATATTTAATTTGTTCTTCAACATTTATATTTTTCAAGAGTAAGGGATTAACTCCAATTTTATTAGGAAGATCTGGTATCCCAGTTTCTAATCCTACATAAAAATATCCAGCTAGCTTAGCGATCGCTGTAGTATTTCTGAAATTTTTATTTAATACAAACTGTCGCTCTGGCTTGTTGGCAATGCGTAGAGCTTGTCTTATATCTTGAAGGCTGGAATGATGTTCTTCTTCTAAACGCTGATTTTCATCTGCTAAAACTGTAATCCCGCCCTTTTCTAATTGTCTACTGGCCATATGCAAAAATGAGTAGAAACCTGCTTCAAAGTCTTGGCCTTCATCAATAATAATATGCCCCCAGTCAATCATTTTATCTTCTTCTAGCTCAACATAGATATCCTTCATTTGTCCCCAATCAAACTTCCATTCATCTAATTTTAGAGGATCATACGATTTACACCACTGTTCATAGCTATCTGGTGAGGACTCATACTTTGTCTTGTCTACATACCACATTCCTGGCTTTTTATTAGTCAAAGGATGAGTACTTTGCCATTTGCCTCCAAGGTGTTTGATATTTTCCTTCGCTTCATAAGGACAATTTAAATACACCTTATTATCTTTAATAATTGGAAAGATAAATGAATGATTTTGAATTTTGTGCTTATTCCACCACTCTGGAAACCAAGTATGCATAGTATTGGTTGCAACTAAATCTCCAAGATCTTCAGCTACATTTTCGGTATAGCGTTTTAATACTCTATTAAACATTAATACCGTTACATCTATTTTCTTCTTAGCTATAAGCTGTGCACGTAAAAAAGCAATAACGGTCTTGCCTGTTCCTGGAGGTCCAGAAACTAATATACAGCCTTCTAGAGGGGCTTCTTCAAATATGTCTTGTTGTTCTTCACTTATTTCACGGGCATTAGGCATTCTCATTTTAGTCTAACTCTCTAGCTTTCATCAGAATCTGACTGAAAAATCCTTTCTCTTCTTCATCTATTAATATTTTCCTATCTAACAGTAAGTTATTGTGTTCACAACTTGTTTCCGAAACTAATGTACATGAATGACACGCAGCCTTATTGAGACTCATCACTCCTTGAGCTTCCATTTCACTACATATCGGGTCATTTGAGCACCAATGAGAGTTTTCTAATGTGGCTAATATTAATGGCAATAAGGTTTTTAATTTACCTTGTTGCACTAGTCCGCCTAGACTTCCCTCTGAATCACCATCTGCAGTGTAAATTAAAAGCCCTGCTTGCCCCTCATCAGCATAAATACGTTCTCTTAAAGAGCCGCTCGAATATCCACTTTCAAAACTAAGTTGTCTAATGAGTAAATGAGAAAATGTATGCAGGACTAAAAACTTAGCAGTAGGGATAGGTAAATAATTAGACGAGGCGTTAGCGTGACGATTCAGGAAGTCCTCGATTCTTTTTTTCATTTCTATAGAAAGATTAGACTCCCAATCATCAAGGTATGTTTGATCAAACTGTAAGAAAATACCTTCCCCATAAACTTCTGTAGCAGGTAACCAAGAGGAAGATTGTTGAGCGGATTCTGGTTTAACAATATTGTCACTAGGTGAAATTCTTTCAAATCCACAAAATGCTCTTACTTCACGTAATTTATGTAGTAGTACTACTTTATCTATAATTTTTTCAAACCCAAAAGTAATAGGAGTATTCCACTCTAATATTTCAGCTTTAAAAGTTTTAGATTTTTTTTGCTCAATATTTGTTGAAGATAATATATCCCACTCTGCTATTCGAAGATCCTTATCTTGAGGTATTTTAAATGTCCTCTGCTCCTTTTCTTGACTAGTAGCTGCACGAATAACCTCTTGTTCAGTTAACCCAAACTCTTCTGCAATCCATTCAGCAAATTTTTGTATTTTTCTATCACTGTTTTGATCTATCGCACGCAATAAATCTTCAAAATCTTGTGACTTTTTTATTAAATCGTATGTAGGGTTACCCACACTTACTTCATCGTATGGAATATCCAGCGCGGATCTGATTATGGAGTAATAGAGGTTACTAGCACCACGTTGCAGCACCTTTAATTCCTCAGAGCACTCTTTGTTATCATATTCCCAAGGCTGATTTCCATAACACTTAATTCCAGCTAAAGCTCCTTTGCTCATTAGATTTTTTAGATCATTTTTAGCACCACAGTTAGGGTTTGTGCACTCAATATAAAGAGCATCCAATCCACTTCCTTTTTCTGGAGATGATTTAAAATATAACTCTGGGCTTGAACAACTTTCTTTACTATTTCTATGAGCCCAAATGTTCCAAGGAACATCACGTAAATGTCCATGTTCACAAGCTGCAACGAACCGCATAGGAACTAATACTTTGTCTTTGCATTTTTCATTCGAACAGACAGGAACCCCATCGTAGTTTGTCTTCCCTATATCTTTTCGCCATAGCTCTAATTTTCTACAACGTGGACAGAACATCCATTTAGGAAATCTTACAGCCATTAAAGAATTATCTTTTGTAAGTTTCTCAGATATACCTTTAATTACAGGTGGTTTCTTTAAAGCCCAAACACCTGCCTCTTTGGTTAATCTATCGAGCTTAATTTCTTCTAATTTTTTCGGCCATAACTGTGGATCCACTAAAATTAGTGACTCCTCTCCTAGCTCAATAATACAACCAGGACCAAATGGACTAATTAACTGGGAACTACGATATGCTCTATTATTTGATGACATTATTCCAACTCACCACGAATATATAATTTTGTTTCTGTATCAACGTTACGCATAGAATTCAAAGTTTTCCACGCTTCACTATGAGAATTTTTTTCAAAGGGTTGAATCAATGGCTGAAATTGCTTGCCTGCGCGCTGTGTTTCATAATGGGTTAACTTATTTTCTGTCGCATTTACACGAATTTCCCAAGTATCAATCAACTCTTGCAAATAGTCTTTAACTTCTTGCTGATCCCACTCTGATAATCCTTGCATAGCTAATACAATTCTTTTTTCAAATACTTGTCGTATTCTCTTAAATTGTTCTTGGCTTGGATCAAAGAATTTTGCACTTTCATTTTTTCTAAGATAACCATTTACTCTGACTACAGCGATTAAGGCAGCATGTAAAGCTCGTTCAAGTGCTGGTTTAGCCCATGGCGTCACACTTGTTGGTTCTACATAACGATATAGGGCCTGATGATAACTCTTAAAAGTTTCGTAATGAGACCGGTCACGTGGTTTCGTTGCAGAGTAAAGTGTGATTACTACCCCTGGTGGTCGTTTTTTATCACGCCCTACACGACTTGAGGCTTGTATATATTCAGCTGTAGCCTTAGGCTGTCCTGCTACAATCATGATACCTAACCGACCAATATCTACTCCGACAGAGATCATGTTTGTGCATGGCAATACATCTACTGTATTTGGCACTGACTTGTTCAGGTTAGCTAATACTTCTGGAATTTTTGAACCTTTTATACCAGCACTCAGCTCTTCAACCCAGTCAATTCTCCTTGCTTCTTTAGCAATTACCCTAATACGTTCAGGAATATCATCCCGAGCTAAAGTCATAGATTTACCTAGCTCTCTACGGCTATTATGATAAATTGGAAGCGTCCAATAGCTATCTAGAATCTTATCTTGAAAGCCTAAATCATTTGGTGCTTGCAATGTCGCAGCAGCTGTATGGACTAAGGCTGTAGAGGATGTATGACCTGATGGCATAACTCCCACATATAAACGTCCTGGTTTATTTTCTTCCTCTTTAGAAAAGAAAGAATCAGCTTGGTCTGTGCCAGATGGAGGGAAAATATTTACATTACGGCCAAATATACGCCGACACTGTTGCTGAGCTGCTCGAATAGTAGCAGTTGCTGCTATTACTTTAGGAGGCTGTCCACGTAATTCTATAATTGAATCAAAACCAGCTTCATATATACCAGCAATAGTGCCTAAAGGACCAGATATGAGATGTAGTTCATCCTGAATAATTAAAGAGGGAGGCAAAGTCTTTTCATTACCAAAAAAAACATAAGCATTCTCTTTCCATGTTAATCGCGCAAATTTATCAACTGTTCCAATCAATAAAGAAGGAGGTTTTTTATAAAGCGCTTCATCAACTACTTGGATTGGTAATAACTCATGAAACTCACAATCTAAACTCGGACAGAAAAAATAAAAATTATCGAATTCATTACATTTAATCCCATAAGCCGAACTTTCCTCTTCATGTGTTTTTGGCATGATTTCTGTACCACACCAAGGACAAGATTGTAGCTGAAAAATATTTTGTGGTTCTTGATCCTGACGTGCAATACTAAATTTTTCATACGCTGTTTTATAATCATTCGGTGTACTATCTTGACCTGCCCATAACCCTAATGAAAATGTTTCGTTACCTAAACGCTTATCTTCTTGTCTTAAAGTTTCGAGAGCGCAAATTAACGTTCCTGCACGCTGAAATTGCTGGGAAGTTAACAATCGAAGAGTGTATCTTTTAATTACTGCAGTACCCCCTCCTTTTTTCCCTGCTGTAAGGCGACGGTAGATCATTTCCCAAGCTGCAATAGCTAGATAAGCTTCTGTCTTTCCGCCACCAGTAGGAAACCATAACAAATCCACATCAGCATGGGAGTCTGAAAACTTATTAGTATCAGGATCTGGAATCATAGACTCCAAAACCAAAAGCTGAAAAGCCAACTGAAAAGGGCGCCATTTATAATTTTTTCTTATGTCTTCATTATCATATTCAGGTTTTACATACCCCCAATTTCTTCCCTTAGATTGACCTGCATAGCTTTTACTTGTATGAATCATTTGCATTAGCATGGCTTTATTAGCTAATCGAAATGCCGTAAATGCATCTTCTGATCTTCTTAATAAAGCAATACCTTTTTGCATACGTTGCGAGGCGATCTTTAATCGATTTATAACTCTAACTTTTGCAGCACTATAACGCTCAGGTAGATTTTCACTGTCAAGTTCATCTATCCAACAATCATATGCACTAATTAATTTTTCATAATCACCTAGCAAGTCTTCTTGAGGCGTTCCTTCATCTGCAATTCTTGAAATGCTAAGAATTTCATCATTAAGACTTGAATACCTGCACGTATCCAATTCAGTACTGAAATCTTTAACCTCATGAAAAGGCATAACTTCAGTTTTAATTAGGAAAGGAACTTTATATTCACCTAATTCCCAATCCACAGCAACGCCATGGCCTACTGCCCAAGGAACACGTTTACGATAAATCAAATCTAATTCTTTTTGCTCATCATCTAATTTAAATCGATCACTCGTAGGATATTCTTTGATACCGCCCTCAACTACTGTCACTTCAAGACTACATTGATATAGACATTGGGCTGGATTTAACCGGTCACCAGATTTCTCTTGATTTGAAAGGGCAATAGTAACCATTGTACCTTTAGTATATGGTCGAACAGTAACATCAACTCTTGCACTTTCTTCAAATATATTTCTTTTGATGTTTTCTTCAAACTTAATCTCTTCAAGATACTCAAAGGGCTTTCTTTGCCATGCCGTATCTTGATCCTTTTTTTCATACTTAGCCGCGCATATCTTTAACTTTACTTTTGTATGCTTTTGGACAGCAAAAGAAAAAGCCATAGAAGATGGCTTAAAATCATTACTCAAAGCTTCTGTTGTGGAGTCCTCACCTGAACTTTCATCTGTTTCATCAACACAAGCTGCTGGAGGAAAAAGTATACCCATCAAATAACGCTTATGAGGAACATCTGTTATTTTCTCTTCTTCACCATTTGCAGGGCCCATTAACTGAGTTTTCAAATATTCAGCTATTTCTGCTCTCGCCTTATTAAACTCTTCCATTAAATTAAAATACCGTCTAATTCTTATAGCTAACTATATTATTATTTATAATAGACTTATTACAGTGTTCTTATAAGTTTTTACCAAAAATTCAAACTTAAATTGAAACAATAATGCACAAAAAACTTACAATAAGATACACTTCTATTCAAATTAAATCCAACTACGTCACATTATGAATAAAGAACCAAATATTTTTATTAAATTCTGGGATTTTTTGACACTCAAAACCTACCATAAAAATTTATTGACAAGTGGTGGTTCGACTTATCTTACAGTTATTTCATTTATCATGATTCTTGCTGCTTTGTCGGAAGGTTTCGCATGGGGGTTTTTAGGTAGTACTTTTACTCCTAATTCACCTTACGTCGGCTGGACTATCGTAGGTGGATTCGTTTTTCTTCTAATGTGGTTTTTCGACCGATCAATGGCATCTGCTGATCTATTAAAAGATGAACATGAAAAAACCTTGAATGGTTTGCAATTAACAAAAGAACCTTTTTATTCACGGTCGGGTATCAAATCATTCATAGCAAAATATTTTCCATTTGCTATCAGGATTGGAATTGTCTGTTTATCTTTATATATTACTGCACCTTTTTTAACTCAATTAGTTTTTAAAGCAGATATTGATAATAAAATGATGGAGCAATACAAAGACAATATTGCTCTAGCGAAAAAAAATGGACTGGAAAATCGTGATAAGAAAATTGCGGAACTTGAACAGTTAGTCAACAATACTAATGAAAAATTACAGGTAGAAATCAGTGGTAAAAGTGGCACTGGATATGGTCGTGGTTACGTTGCTCAAAGTATTGAAAGGCAATTAGAAACATTACAATCAGATTTAAAATCAACTCGTATAGAAAGAGAAAGTTTTTTAGCCAAATTTGATCAAGCGGTAGATCGTGGCAATGAAGAAGAGTTAAAAAAATATGGGATTACCATTACAAAGGATAGCCCAATATTTAGGCAACAAGCCATTGAAGAATTTGAAAATCAAAAAGCTTTTAATCAAACAAAATATGCTGTAGATGTTTTTTTAATTATTCTCGGAACGATATTAATCTCTGCAAAACTTATGCAACCTCGTACTTTGCAGATGTATTTCTCAAGTCGCTTACAAGAGAAATGGGCGCTATATAAACTCGGAACATTCGATAAATACTTGCCAGAACAGGAACGCAGTGATCTTATTCTACAAACTAATCAGTCTATTCCTGAAGAATTTGAGGAGATCATGGTTCAATATGCTCAAGACCAACGTGAACGGAAAAAACAAGAAATATTAATGATTCAAGAAAAAGAAAGAATTACTCGAGAAAAGCAGCAGAAACAATTGTTAGAGGAAGAGCGTTTACTGGCTAAAGCTAAACAGGAACAAGAACGCCAAGAATTAGTGGAAGCTGAACTAAAAAAAGCACAACAAATTCATTTTGAACGTCTTGCTAAAGAAAAAGCTGAGATTGAAATGCGTGAAAAAGCTCGTGTTTTTTATGAAGGGCAAATTCTAAAAGCATTAAATGAAGTAGAAGAAGCTGAAATAGAATATTTAAACAAATTTTCTAAAAAAATAGATCAACTAGAAATTGATGAGAAAAACTTAATTGAAGAGCTCCATGATATTGAACGTACTTATAAGAACCATGAAGATAATATCGAGGCTCGCAACAAACGAATTAGTATTGCTGAAGCAGATTTATCTGATATGCAAGACCTAGCACGTAAACTTCAGCGCCCAGAAGAAAATCATACCATTGAAAGTCTACGAGCATTTACTACTGCAGAATCTGCGGTCGTTGAGCAAAAGGCCTATATTAAAAACATTAAATCTTCATTACTAACTTTTGAAACAGATCAAAAGTATTTTCAAGAAAGTATGGCTCGTATTCGTGAGCAATTAAGTAAAACTAGGGCTACATTAACTGAGCTCAAGGAACCTTTAGAAATTATTTCTACTTCTCGTTCCAAAATTGAAGCACGAAAAATGGAGCTATTAGGAGCTGAGGGCTTAATTGATACGCCATATGAACCACACCATGATGAAGAGATACCGATGTTGGTAGAGAAACTGAAAAGCCAGCTTTCGACTCAAGTACCGTCGTATATACCTTAAGAATAAATTTATATGATTTGGTTAATTTTTTTCGTGGTGACAATTTTAGGCTATAGCAGTTTTATTTTTATAAGAAAGATAAAAATGCATCGTAGTCGCTGTGAGCATATCCGTGCAAGTTTACATTTACCTACAGAAAATCAGAAAAATGATTATTCAGGTTTTTTTCCAGCAGGCTTAGCTATCGGTGAGTATTTATGGCAAGTTTACAGTATTGATCCAAGCGTAATTAAAGCCGTCGATTTTAGTAGCCAGGAAGAGTTAAATTCAGCATTAGATGTCTCAAACTATTTAATGTTGAATATGTTGGAGAAAGATGAAACTTCTTTATCAGGCTTTAGAAATCGTCTAATCGGTTATATTGGTGAACAAAAAGTGAGTGATCTGTTAGATAGACAAACCCATGAAATTGTCTGGGCTAGCACATCCAATCAAGAAGTCTGGGACTTAAAAATTGACGGCGATCTCGTAAATATCAAAACCATTCTAGATATAGACAGCATTAAAATGACAGCTTTGGCACATCCAGATGTAACTTATTTAGTGCCTGAAGATACCTATCAAAATATTGGAATAGATAATATACAGGTATTAGACGATTTGAGTCATGCCGATATATCACAACAATTTGATTCCACCATAGAACAGGCAAATGGTAATGCTGCCTTAGATTCATTCGACCTACATTTGCCTATTGCAAGCGGAATAGCTGCATTCAATGAAAGACAACGTTTATTAAAAGCTGGTGGAGACGAAAATTCCATAAATAAGAACGTTCTTATCGACTTTTCTTCCAAAACTGTAGGGAGTCTGACCATGGCAAAAGTTGGTGCATCCATCGGGCTTGGTTTAGGGAGTCTTGTGTTTATGCCAGTTATTGGAGGTGTTATAGGAGCAGGAGTCGGCGCATTAATCGGTTCAAAAGTGGGAGGTGGCTTTGGTAAAAAGATCAAAGAGTTAGAATTACAAAAAGAAAAGCTTCGTTTGGAACAAATGCTGGATAAATTTGGTCTTCAATACTTACCGTATATTAAAAAATTAAAACACCAAGCTAGTATACCCTTACAAAAGCAACAGCAAGCCTTTCAACTCATCGAACAGAGATACAGTCAATATCTAACATCACAAAAATGGAAACATTATTTTTTCCCCGATTTAAATTTTATTTTTTATGATGAGCTAAAAAAAATAGGTAAGAACAACTTAGATAAGTCTTCTACCAAATTTCAAAATATCGAAAATACACTTATGGCTATAGAAAATCAGAAAAACTCAAAAGCATTGGCAATCTTAGTCTTAAACAGCATTTATTTACGTGATTTCCTTCATATAGATCTGGTGCAAATTAAAAAAATTTATGACCAGAAACGTAAAATATATATTGAAAGGTACAAATTATATCCTGATCAATTTCCATTGACCCAAGATATCATCAACTACAATAAACTATATAACCAAGGGACCTAAGGTCTTTCTTATAAACCAATAGATCGAAAAATTTGCTTATCTTTTGCACCCAACCAAACTAAATACTCATTCTCTATTGCCTGCTTATATGCCCAGTCGGCAACCCGATGCGAACGCTGCATATCGGTTAAAAAACCCAATTGGGAAATTTCCCGAACAATAGATTGATCATGCAGATGATTACGTTCCTGCCACTGATGTAAGAATTGCTGTGATGCTAAATAATTACTTTTTTGTGAGTTGCATTTTTCATCCGCCAGGACAAAATTATGTCCGGTATCGGCAGGATATAATGACCATGGAATAAAATGATCCACGGCATATTTTGAATTTTTGAGACTTTTTCCACAGTAAAAACACTGGCATTGCTGTAAGTCAATTAAGAAGTCCGCGACCTGCCCCAATTGATTACGACTTGGAGCAAACATGAATTCATCTAGGTCAGGCAAACCATCCAGTACCACCAGGTTCTGCTTGTTTAGCCGAACAAAATCAATCCAGCGCTTCTGGCACAACTCTTCAATGATTTCACTAAATTGTCTTAAGCAATACATCACCTTGGGCAACAAGTTGAGGGACTGCTTGGAATCTTCAAGACTATAGAGAAACTCTATGGTTTGACCATTCAGATTCTGCAAATATACCACCGGCATTTGCTTAACCGTTGTTGCAACTGTTCGCTTTAGCTTGTTCCAGTAAAGCACCTCCTTTCTCAGCGCGGCCAAGGTCTTGAATTGTTGCTGTGCATTCTGGATTTCACTGATGATCTTTGCCTGCTTACCAGTGCTTTGATGAATAGTAAAAGGCTCATACTGGTTAAACTGAAACGGCAGTGACTGTTTCCAGTATAGGTTAATAAACTTTTCAGCAATATCTTGATATTCTAAATGCAAGGCAGCACCAGTATCTTGCCCCTGTTCAATCGCCAGACGCGTGATACTTATCAGCAAAGCAAACTTATATGTCGAAGTAAAAGTCCCAGAATGCAATATCTGCTGAATATGCTTCAAAAATTTCAGCTGCTCGTTGGGTGTTGGTATGTCAGCTGTACTGAACATATCTAAGCCTGCTCTTTTTTAATCAGGATATTGATCCACTCTTCTGTACGGTCTGGACGTTTATCTACAGTAATCCATTGCTGTAACAGTAAAGCCTGATCTATTTGTTTGAGTAAGTCGTAAGCTTGCTGCTCATTCAAGTCAGTAAAGCTACGCCCTTCTTTCTCACGGTCTGTATTGCCATATTTAAAAGACATGTAACACACACCATTTGGCTTTAATGCTTTAAATAAGCGCCCCAACACTTCAGTCAGGCGATCTCTTTCACAGTGTAAAAGAGAAGCACAGGCCCAAATACCATCATACTTAGCTACTTCATTCAGCTCGTAAAAACTTTGCTGACGTACATTGATGCCTGTCAGTTCTCTCGCCTTTTCAACCAGCTCGGCAGAATAATCAATTGCCTCAACTTGATAGCCTTTTTTCTTAAATGCCAAAGTGTCCCGCCCCGAGCCACAGCCCAAATCCAGGATCAATGCCTGTTCCGGCAAATATCTTAGAAATGGTGCGTAAAGACTTGCCATTTCAACCTGATAGGTATTTTCAAAAAATGCTTGAGCATGCTGATTGTAATAATTTGATGTTTGATTCATTGCCTAAAAGCCAATATCTTATGTTGAAGAACATACTGATATTTCACTAGATAAGTCAAATGATCAGTCCTATGAATGAATCAAACTTTTATTTCACTGTATCCCGACAACTGAGATAGAAACCAAACTGGTTCTTGTAAATGGAAAAAAAATGGGCTTCAGATTTCGCAAGAGTATTAAAATATTACCTGGATTAAAAATCAATCTGACGCATAAAGGCATCAGCAGTGCAAGCATTGGCAAACCTGGTGCTTCTTTAAATATTGGCAAAAAAGGCACCCGAACCAGCGTTGGTATTCCAGGCACAGGCCTATCCTATTCCAAGCACCAACCCTATAAGAACAGAGCTGGCAACCAAGAGAATCTTACTCAGGAACAACAACCACTCTATACATCACATACTGAGAAACCCAAATCGAATGTCTGGATTTGGGTAATTTTTGGATTATTTTGTTTTATTGTCGGGGCTATTATTTTTTAGAATTAGCCGTCCTTTGTACCCATAACATTCATTCCGCTAGGCAAAATTTAATTCATTCATTACTATGGACGGATGTTAAATACAATAAAGGCTGCCGCTAATGTCTGATAATGACAATACTCTGGATTATGATGAAAATGATTTAATCGATTCTCCCTTATCTCAAATTTTACAAGAGGATAATGAGCAAATTGAAGTTCTAATTTATCGATTACCTGATAGTGACTGGACACTGGAAGTGGTAAACCAAAATGGTACTTCTACGGTATGGGATGAAACATTCCCGTCAGATCAGGAAGCTCTATCTGTCGCTTTAGATGGAATTAAAGCCGCAGGCGGTATTCAGGCCTTTTCAGAGCTCAGTGACCTTGAAGCAAAGAACAATATTTTTCCTGAATCCCTTACTCGCCATTAAAAATGAAGCTGCTGGCTTGGATCTGAGTCAGTATTTTCTGGATTCTTAGAACCTGTCGCGATGATAGGTTCACTTCAACCCAAACCCATCTAGTGTTGAAGGGTCAAAATTTTCATCAAACATAAACTCATCTGCTCGCTCTTTTTTTAATGTCGCTAGGGCATAAAAGAAACATTTTTCACATAACTGCAACTCATATTTTTCACCATCATGCCTGGAGCCATACCCCCAATGCGCTGATAGCGTTCCGAACTGTAGTTCCGTTGATTGGTTGCATACATCACATACAACATCTGTAACGACTTCTACCTGTTTCAGTTGTTTAATTTCCATATACGGCTCCCGATATCAATCAAATTAAATTTGTCTACATACTTATCAAAAATTGATTCCTGCTTGATTTTAGTTACCATTAAAAAAGGTCAAATTTGAGCATTGTTATTGTAATAATTTAACTGTACTCATCCCTACTGTATTCATTGTAATCTGCTATGTGAACATCATAATAAAAACATGTTATTTTTTGCCAATTCACAAATATAGCTAACTAATAGTGAGTATCCTATCCAGTAGGAAATTTTGAAACCTTCGATAATAAAAAACTTTAAAATTAAGAAAAAAATGATGCCTCCTGCCATATTCAAAAACTCTAAATATCCTTGAATATTACTATATTATTTTTATTCAATGGCATTTATGGATTTGACATCTGAACTACTTTTAAAGTTTCCAGCAACACAGATAAGTACTGTAAAAAATTTCAAAAAAAGCAGAATCACCATTCATCCACACGCTTATGGTTTCAATCTATGCTACTTAAATATGTGGAAAAATCTCGCAGTAGATTTAGATATTTCTAATCGTATAAAAGAACTTCATGTCTGGAAAACTCCAGAATTTGATAGCTACACCGTTTTTAATAATATTCACTTATATCTTAGCTACTTAAAGAATGATATCAAAGAAGTCACTTTAATTATTCATCATCAACAATCTTTTTCAGAGGATGAGTTAGCATTTCTGATGGAGTTATGCAGTCGTGAATTTATTCAATTCATCAAATCTACAAAATTTGATATTCGTTCGTTAAATCCACGAAAAACATTGCATTTAATTAACACACATCTTTCACGTCAAACACTATTGACCCTTAACAAAGAATCATCTTTAAAGCCACATCATCAAATGAGTCTGGAACTGCTAGCACAACTACTTTCATGTTCTCGAAATCAACTGAATCAGCGTACTAAAAATATCGAACAACAGCGCACACATATTTTTAATGAATTATCACTCAACAGCAGCTGTGTAAAAGAACTCATGGGTCACTCTGATAGTTGCCTAAGTACAGAAAAAATTTGGAGATCATAGTGTCGAACTCTCTAAACGAGTATATTGATTTGCCAGTTATTTCACTGCAAAAAACACTAGAAAAACTGTTTGGTGATGAGCAATTTGAACGTACGCAACATATCAACTTTGTGCTTAAACTATTGTCTTCTCAACAGACTGACAATTTTCTGGTTGGTCTCAATCTCGATTACTTTGATATCGATATAGAGTTTGATTCGCAGCTGCCGACACCTCCGGTAATCCCTTTCACGAAAAAAGTTAAGGTTAGTGATTTATCCATTACGTCATACATCAATTCAATTGCGCAATTACCTGCATCACACACGCATGCAAAAAATTGGAATATTCTAGTTTTAAAAGCGGCAATTTATTTAATTGCTCTTCCTGAGCTTAAACCAGAGCTTTTTAAACAAGCACACACAGAACACTTCAATACCGTAAAGCGCTTATTCCAGCGCTTTAGGACTGCAAATAAAAATTTAGATACTGAAAAAAAATATCAAAATACACAAGAGTATCAACGTCTCTGGAGTACCTATCTTCAAGATCCAACACAGAGCTTAGAACAATTCATTCAACATCTGATCACATTAGATACGCATGAATTGCCTGAGTTTGATCGCAATCTACTCAATGATATTCGGATTACTTTTAACTACATTTTAAAAAACAAAGCGAAGATTGCACGTGCAAGTATCGATACGCAGCTTCAACATCAGTTTCTTGATGAAGAACAATTCATTGAAGAAAGTATCGAAATCAAAAAAGGGGCTAAATCTAAAGCACTGAATATAGAAACCTTAATCGATGAGCCGATTAATCGGCAAATTGTTGTCAATCCAACTGACGTCACACCACTCGCAGCATATTCAGAAACGAGTCAAAGCTATGTTCTACCGCTTGTTGCAAAACATATTCAACGCAAAGAACATTTACTCACGTCGAGTAGTTTTTTCCCAAATCCATCTAGCGTGAACCATCTACTGAAAAGACTTCATATGGACTACTCTGAACATCAAAATAAAAGTGCTTTGATCCTGATACTCGCATTTTTAACAGGCAATAGTGTGAATGAGTGGTTATATATAGAAAGCAAGCGAGCTAAAAAATTAAATAACCGCCAAGAATTGCTCCATAAAAATGATCAGTTCTTCTTACGCAGTAAATTTAATATATTTGAGAACCGCAATTTTAAGTATTCGGACAGCTTGCTCAATCAGACTATCTATTTAGACATTCCAATTCCGAATCTATTCATAGAGGATCTTCGCAAAATGGATTCGGTTAGTATCGATGATATACAGCAATATTTACGCAAATTAAGACAAGAATTACTGATTCCAAAACTGTCTGTCGTAAAGGTGAGTTCTCTACTGCATCACACGGTTCTTGAAAAAACAGGTAATAAACAACTTGCAGACCTAGTTACAGGGATTGATGCAAATCAGTCATCGTCTATTTCTTATTGTCATCAGAATATCCCGCGTTTACACGCACAATATCTCGATATTTTAAAATCACTCTGTACGGATATAGTGCGTAAATATGAAAGTGGTGTTACCACTTCACCATCTGATTCAACACTTTATTTTGGTAGTCGTAAAGCTCCCAAGCCACAGGTCATTACAGAAATTTTTGCTGTATTGAAATTTAATATTTTTTCACAAGCCGAAGATGACCTAATTTCAATCTTTAATCATTACAACATCTGGTTATGGCATATCCTTCTTCTTTTTACAGCAGCACGCCCCGTTGCTGAATTCCCTGGATTTCTTAAAAACTTTAATTTAAAACGCCAAATTTTGATGGTTTCAGACAAAGAAGTAGGCGGCCGTAATGGATTTGGACGCCTCATTCCACTTTGCCCATTTTTAGTTGAAGAGATAAAAAAATTCCTTAATTTTTTAGAATATTTTTTGATTCAAATCATGATGAGTCAACCCGCTTTAAGTGAGGTCATACAACAAATCAAAATGAGTAAGCTCCCCCTCTTGGGAATCATTCAGAATAATGACTGGATACCGTTAAGCCCATCTTCAGTAAAAAAATTTCATCCAGAATTAGGTCTTGATCATGCAAACTGGCATCGCCACACAGCTCGTGCATTTTTAACTCATAAAGTTTCTGAACCTGAAATTTTGGCACTTTTTGGACATGAGCTTATGCAACAAGAAGCAGCCCATCCATTTTCCAGTTTATCGCTCTCTCAATTTTCCAAAATTGCAGATGTTTTAGAGCAAATGAAAACGTATTTTAAAATTACAGGTGTTGAAGTTGATGTCCTCACGCAATAAAAAAATCTCAAAAAAACTCTATGCAGAAGACAGACGTCAACTTCAACGTAATGAATTAGAAAAGAATCTACGAGCTGATGCAGAACATGAGCTCCGCCAATACTTTGATGAACAAAAATTCTCAACTGAAGACTTAATTCAAGCTTATCCTGCGATTTATGAGTTTATTAAACGTAAAGCACCAAATTTGGCTTGGAATAAATATGCACATGAATTCTTCCGAACATATATCAAAGACCTCAATAAGAGCAATAACCTAGACCTCCCACTACCTTATCTTACCTTCGAGATGAAACGTGATGAACCAATTTTCACTTTGGATTGGATCCAGGCCGGTCATGAAATTGACATCATCCTCGAAAAACTGTGGCACTACTGGATTCTTGCTCAAGATAGCTCGACGTTTTCTGATGAAGAAATTATTGCAAATATTCTGCTTTGCTCAATGCTATATGGTGGACTAAGTCAAACAGCAACATTAAATGCATTACTTGAACATTTAAAGAATCCCGTAAAAATCCAAAAAATTTGCGATTTAAATATCATCTTTTTAGAGCCATTTTCTCCAAGCTATGGCGATCTATTTGTCGATGAGAAAACAATTCGAAAATCGCGTAATTTTGTTCCAGATCAACTCACACAACTTTGGCTCATTCATTTCAACACAAGGCAAATTCGTGACATCAGTCTAGACGTGGATGCTTATCTACACCTCATTTTTCAAAAAATAAAACATCCATACACCCAAAAGACTTTCAAATTTCTACGTGACTACGCCAATTTTAATTGGGTACAACTGCACAATGCAGATATTGATCCTGCCCTCTCACAATGTTTGTTAGAAAACACGCTCACGTGTGGTTTATCTGAACATGAGTTTGAAAATTTTGCATTCCCAAAACTCAAAACTCAATTAAGTGATGAAATCGAACAAAATGTCTCTTCTACCGCCAAAGCCCTACCAGATCTCAATACGTCTGAAGCAGTAGAAAATATCATATTTATTCATAAAAACTTGCTGAAAATTATTCGCACACCATCAACGGAACACCCCATTGCTGAACTTATTATTGATTTTTGCCTGCTTCACCAAGAGCAGTTTAATAAGTTTTCTAAGCGTATTATCTTATGGCTCATCAGTCTGTATCGACCAAATTCAGAGCAAATAAAAAAATTATCAGCCACTTTTGATTTTGATACAACTCAGTACACGAAGGCATCTCAAGACAATCAAAAACTCGCAGATAGTTCAATCTATACATATTACACCCGGATTGCAGAACCGTTTTTAACTCATGCCTTGCAATACGTCGATGCCGATGATGACATTAATGATCTACTGAACAAAATCTATCAACAAATCATTAGCAATACACGACTTGCTGATGAAGCAGATCAACCTGAGTTTAAAAAATCTAAAGACCAAACGATCCGCATGTTGAAACGTTTTCACACCTTCCAGCAAATTGTTTTTCAAGCAGAAGATTTCGAACTTGAATTTATTGCATCGCAAAGTCGACCACGGGCACGCATCATAGGTCACACAGCCTTCCAAGTCATATTAAAGAAGTTAAATCAGTTCTTACATGATCAATCCATCTCAGACCATCAATATAGATTATTAAAAATCATTTATATTTTAGCTTACCGAACTGGTATGCGTATCAATGAAATACTGGGATTACGTGTAAAAGATATCGAGGGTTTAGATCAATTTTCTATCTGGGTTCAACCTTATGGTTCAAAAAAACAAGGGAATCAACATCTGCTCAAAACTGATAGTGCGGAACGGATTGTGCCTGCCTACGCTTTGCTTAAAGATGATGAGTACCAATTCTTTAGCGATTTTATTGTTGAAAAACGTTTAGAGAATAAGAAAAGTCTATATTTATTCAGCAACTTGAATGAAAATAAAAAACTGAATAAACACACTGTCACTGTGCCCCTAAAACTGATATTGAATCAGGTCTTTAAAGAGCATCATTACTCCTTTCACTCTTTTCGTCACACGGCAGCGAATCATTTATCGCTTTTACTGAACTGTGAATATGCACCACTTGTGCAAGAGCTGACTGACTATAGTGAAAACGAATATGAAAAAATTCGAACTGAACTTCTTCAAAATCAACATGGACAAAACCATTGGTTTGTTATCGCCCATCTTTTAGGGCATATAGAACCCGTTGAAACTTTCAAAAGTTATATTCACTTAAGTTATCTCATTGCTGGTCAAAAACTACTGAAACATCATCCAGATATGCCAAATGAACTGGCTAAAAAAATCATAGGCTACAATGCAACGTTTAAAAATTTGAAAATAACAACGGATGAAGAAGACTTTAATTTTGAGAAAAATCAGGTAGTTCTAGCAACTATATTATTGAACGATCAAACAAACTGGCTCCAAAGTAATGCTACTGACATTCTTAACGAACTGTCAGTACAAACAAATCAACCCCATGACTTTTTTGCTTTCTTCGCCGGCACAGAAGATTCTAAAATTTCACTTCAACGCTTTTATGAAACACTCAACTTATTAGAGACTACTCACGATCCTAAAAGTGCAGCTCAACGTATATGCTTACCAGAAGAGCTCGTAAATTATTGGTATGAAAATGCCCTAAATTTAGCAGACATTAAATCAAAAAAAGGGAATCCTCGTTTATTTAGTATTGATAGCTCAACCCTTTTAAAGCCAGCGATGCTTGATACCGCTGAAGAGCTTCACGCTGTGACTTATTTTTTTGAACATCTACAGAAAATAACTCGCAAAAATCCAATACAAATTGAATTCATTTTGAATGTATTTTTGAGTCGAGTGACCGCATCACACACAGGTATCCATTATCGCTGGAAGGATATCAATCAACTCGAACATTTTTACTCCCAGGTTAAGGCTTTATTTCCTGCCAAATTTTGGCACTTACTTGGACAAGATTTGCAAACAAAGTTAGATGCTAAACAACAGCCTCAACTATTCAAATTAGCAAAAGCATCAACAGATAAACATCCATCAACTCAAGAGGAATTTCCTCGTCTACAACTCTACTCAGTAAAAGATGGTCATGCTCTTGCTGCATTTAAATTTTGCTTACATCTAGCATGTATCGGCAGACCTCGATCTCTTGAACTTAAAGCTGAAGGTCTAAAAATAACCACATGCTGTTAAATAATTTAACCGTTGCTTCCTTATCTAAAGCCAAATTTAATATATCTTCAGTAAAAATTGGATGTCTGAGAAACGATAATCAAATAGTATAAACTCTAGGTATCAGCAACGTCTGAAACTGAGATCAGTCATGCATAAAACGTCAGAAAAAATTGCAAAACAAAAAAAAGTATTAACTAAAGCTGTTTTATCATCTGCAAAACAACTTGGTTTGACACTGGACCAGCTTGCTATCGTTATCAATTTAGATTCAGTGGAAACTTTAAATTCGCTTGAGTTAGATCCCGATTCAAGTCAGGGAGAACTCGCAATTATTTTAATTCGTATTGCGATATCACTAGATGCTCTAACAGGTGGAGAGGCTAAATGGATGCAGCATTTTATGAAGTCACCAAATAAGCTAACCAAAGGCATTCCGATAAAACAGATTCAGACTACTCAGGGATTAGCTACAGTATTAAACGTAGTCGAAGGACTTCGGCTTCAGGGTAAATATTAAGAATATATAAAGCTTCATTACACAGAAAATTAAAAGTCATAATTTTGTCTAATAATTCAAATTCAAGGTATAAGAAGTTTCTCTTCTCAAGAGGTATACAACTGCCTCATTATTGAGAACTACCATACATATATGGATTCTATTAACCTAATTTGAGGCTAAATTGAATCTTATAAGTTCAATTTAGCTATTCAAGAATCATTATAAAAGTTTGCTATATAGCGAATATTAACCATAATTAGTTAAAAGTTTGCTATATGGCTAACAAATTTCGGGAGAAAAAATGGCTACACGAGGTGAAATAGGTAAAGAAATACGTTTGGCAAGAAAAGGGTTAGGCTATACACAGAAAAGCCTTGCAGAAAAAACTCAAGTCAATAAAACAACAATTTCAGAGATGGAAAATGGCCATTTTACAGGTTCATTTGACATATTTGAACGTGTGCTTGATGGTGTTGGTTTACAATTCGAAGTGAATAAAAAAAAGCATAAATTGCCGCAGTGGGATGAAATTGAAGAAATATTTTCAGAATATGATGAATAAATTGTGAATCGGTACCGAATAAGGTATCAGAAAAGGCAAAGCCCTGCCCATCGACCTCATTGCTCCAGACCACTTGTGCCAGATATTCCAGATTGACTTGATGGCAAATTCCGGTTCCTGGCGGCACCACGCGAAACTGATTGAGCGCCGCCTGCCCCCAACGTAGAAACTGGTAGCGCTCGCCATTGCGTTGCATCTCAATGGCGATATTCTACTCAAAAGCTTGCGGGCTAGCAAAGTAATCGACCATCGCCCAGTGATCGATGACTAAATCCACTGGTGACAACGGATTAATTTTTTCGGATCACCACCGGCTTTGGCCACTGCTGCACGCATTGCAGCAAGATCAACCACTGCAGGAACACCGGTAAAATCCTGCATCAGGACCCGTGCCGGACGATACTGGATTTCCTGTTCTGAAGTTCGATCGTTAAGCCATCCTGCCAAGGCATGAATATGCTCGGTTTTCACCGTGAGCTGATCTTCAAAACGTAGTAAATTTTCCAGCAAGACTTTTAAAGTTTTTGGTAGTCGGGACAGGTCACCTAACTGCACTTGCAATTTAGACAGGTTGAAAATCTGATAGTGTTCTGAACCGACGGTTAATATTTCTAAAGTATTAAAACTATTGATATTACTATACTTAGCCGTCTAGTTTCCCTCCGGCTTGATATGCTATTTTTATGATCACAGTCAACCATTCCTTTACTTACTGTATGCTAACTGCACGGCGGGTTTGTTATTATTTATTATCAGATTGCGCTAGGCAGTTAAATGCAGGGCTGCCAGGAAATTTTGCCAGAGAGTTGCCAACAGTTCAGATCTGGCTGCCAATTACGTAAGGAGATTAAGGTAAATTGAACCGCGTATTTTAACTGTATTTTCAGAGTGATTTCAGATCACTACGTAGCTAAGGCTTTTATAGATCGAAATGATAAAGTCATAAATTGCTTTTCAAAAAAAAAGAAACTAATATGTTTCTTACAGAACCTAAAAGCAATAAATGTATCTACAATGAATAAGTCTTTACTTCAGCAAATCAAAAAAAGACGAACCCAATTGGGCTTAAAGCAAGTTGATATGCAATCCCGTACAGGCATTTCAAGACAGCAGTACCAAAAACTGGAAAGTCAGGGCAACCCTCGATTAGAGACCTTAGAAATTATAGCGGCAGGATTAAATGCTCAACTGATGCTCATCCCTGATGATAAGGTTCATTTGATCAGACAATTATTGAATGATGAAATTAAAGTCACTATTGAAGATCAGGATGACTTAATGACTAATCCATGGAAGGGTCTTCTAGGAGGAGAGGAACCATGAATACTGTTGCCGTCCTGAAATTAACATTACATCACGGTATCGTTGGATACTTGGCAGGATTTCAGAGCGGAAAAAATATTCTGGTTTTTACAGATTCTTTCCGCTTTGATCAGCAACGTCCGACCTTGAGCCTGCTAACTTCCCCCTTGTATCCTTAAGCGGATAAAATTTTAGAAAAGACCTATGTTACACATCAGCGCTTACACCCCTTGCTATCAAACTTGCTACCAGAAGGGGCATTACGTGAACTGATTGCACAAAGCCTCAAAGTACATATAGACAATGAATTTCAGTTATTGGCAGATTTAGGTCATGATTTACCTGGAGCACTCATTGCGACTCCATTAGATCCAGAAGAAATTCCAGATGAAATAAAATTCAAACTGCAGATCTCGAATCCAGATCAAATTTTAAAGCAAGAGATTCGAACAGATAATAAGTTTTCCTTGGCCGGCGTCCAAATGAAGTTTTCCATGAAAGCCAAAGATGGGCGTTTTACACTAGCACAGGCAACGGAAACGACTCTACTCGGGGACTGGATTATCAAAACTCCTTCTTCCAGACATGCTTTTGTTCCGCTAAATGAATATTCTATGATGACCCTTGCCAAAACGGTCGGAATAGATGTCCCTGAGATTCGCTTGGTGGATATGGCCCTTTTACAAGACCTTCCACCATTAAATTTACCCCTAGAGCAATATGCTTTCGCAATCAAAAGATTTGATAGACAGAGTACTGCTGATACTACAGAGCTTATTCACATCGAAGATTTTGCTCAGATCTTCGGCGCATATCCACATCAGAAATACAGCACCACAAATTATGAGCAGATAGGAAAGATCATTTATCAATTTTCAGATAACAAAATTTTTGATATTCAGCAATTTGCCAGCCGCTTACTTGTCAACATTTTGCTCGCCAATGGAGATGCACACTTAAAAAACTGGAGTATGATTTATCAGGACAAAAGAACACCAAGATTATCTCCCGCATACGATATATTGATGACTAGTGTATATGTTGAAAATGAACGTCATTTCGCATTGAATCTTACCAAAAATAAAGATTGGTATTTAGCTGAGATGAAACACTTTGAACAATGGGCTGAAAAAGTCGGTGTTCCATGGCGTGTTATTGAAAAACAACTTCACGCGATCATGGACAAAGCACGGTCAGTATGGCCAGTGCTATTACTAGACTTACCTATGATTTCTGTTCATAAAGAAAAATTAAGAGAACATTGGAAAAAATTGCATCCAGACTTTCAGATACTTACAGATGATTAGGGTAATCTGAAACCAAACTAAAATTTCTCAAACAAGTTCATCACGTCATTTTCCGTCAGTTTCGCTTCGCCCTCATGATCGGTACTTAGAATAGACTGTGCCAGTTCTGCTTTATTTTGCTGTAAGGCAAGAATTTTTTCTTCTATGCTTTTATTGGTAATCAGCTTATACACAAATACTGGCTTGTCCTGTCCAATCCGCCATGCACGATCTGAAGCTTGATCTTCAGCAGCAGGGTTCCACCATGGATCATAGTGAATGACCGTATCTGCGGCAGTTAGATTCAGACCGACTCCTCCTGCTTTCAGACTGATTAAAAATACTGGCACTTGTCCAGACTGAAATGCTGTAATGACTTCATCTCGCTTTTTGGTCTTTCCAGTCAGCTTCACATAGCCAATTTCTGCGTGATGGAGCTGTTGCTCAATCAGTTCCAACATTGAGGTAAACTGAGAGAAGATCAGAATTTTTCGCCCCTCCTCCACCATTGGAACGACCATATCCATCAACTGTTCAAGTTTGGCAGAGTGTGCCTGCCCGGTTTTCACTGAATCCAGCTTTAGTAAGCTAGGATGGCAGCACACCTGACGTAGCTTCAGTAAGGCATCTAAAATTTGAATTTGACTACGTTTAAAGCCTTTTTCTGCCACAATTTTCTGAATATTTTCCTGCATCGTGGCACGAACAGCCTCATATAACTTGGATTGCTGGTCATTCATATCAATATTGACTTCAATCGTGGTTTTTTCTGGCAATTCTTTGGCTACGTCAGTTTTCAAGCGACGTAAAATGAAGGGCTTAATCCGGTTGACCAGCTTTTGCCTTAACTGCTGATCACCGCGTTTTTCAATCGGATGACGGTACTTTTTATTAAAAATTTCTTGTGAATATAAAAATCCTGGCATCAGGAAATAAAATAGTGCCCACAGTTCACCCAAATGATTTTCCATCGGGGTACCTGTTAGACACAAACGATGTCGTGCTTTTAATTGGCGTACTACCTGTGCAGCTTTGGCACGTGGATTTTTGATATTCTGCGCCTCATCCAAAATGAGTTGATGATATTCATATTGCTTTAGTTGTTCTTCATCTCTCGCTAGAAGCGGATAGGTGGTTAACACAATATCATAGTGCGGAATCTGCTCAAAATTCTGATGGCGGTCGGGCCCCTGTAGCAGCAATACCTTGAGCTCAGGGGTAAATTTCTCCGCTTCTTTGAACCAGTTATGCATCAGCGATGTGGGTGCAACAATTAAGGCGGGACTGTCCTGCAAATATCCAGCCTGCTTTTCCATGAGTAAATGGGCTAAAGTTTGTGCTGTTTTCCCCAAGCCCATATCATCTGCCAGAATCCCGCCATGCTGGGTTTCCCTTAAAAACTGTAACCAGCCTAAGCCCTGCTGCTGGTATGGACGCAACTCCCCCTGAAAACCTTGTGGTGTCGGCAGTTGTTGCTGATAGCCTTGTTTGAATTTCTGTACAAATTGCTGCAGGCGATCACTGACCTGCCATGTCATCCCAAGATTATGCTGCAATTCTAATAATTGACTCGCATCATAGCGATCAATACTGCGCTCTTCTTGCTGTAAAATGCTCTGCAGATGTAACAATACCGGCTTAATATCCCTAGCGGATAGAGCCAAATCAGGTTGATCAACTGCAGTTTTCACGGTGAAAATTTGACTGTCATGCAGATGAATAAACGTCCGCGGATCAAGTAAATCAGGATTTACTCGCACCAAAGCTACGAGCGCATCAAGCAAATTATAAGAATTACCTGCACTGTCTTGAACCGTCGCCCCGATATTGAACCAGTCCTGCTGACCTTCAGATTCAGTGATAGAAATATTTAAATTTTCGACATATTGCAGGTTAAAGGGGCTGTTTTCCAAATGCTCTATCTGCCAGCCCATCAACTCAATTTGATTGATGGGCATGAGCTGTTTGATCCAGTCTCCATAGAAAGCAAAAACCATAGAATCAAGACGTTGTTTATCCAGTTTTAATTGCTGGTCATAACTAAGATCTTTCACCCACTTCAGTGATTCGACCAATAGCTGTAAACGCTGGATTGACTGTTGTTCCTGAACTAAGTCCCGAAGCTGTCGCACCATTTTGCCATGCTGTTCACCAATAAAACTGTCACCTGATGTACCTGCTTTAATTCGCCCACCTGCATAGGAGAATTCAATTTCAGCACAAACAGACTCTTCCCATTTCCAATCAAATTTATCTAAAACACCGAAGCGTAAAATTGGCTGGGGACTACCCTCAAAGACATCAATATGCTGAATAAACTCGGGTTGAGGCAGATTTTTCACATCTGAATATTGATGAGTCAGTTTCTCAAACTCTGGCAAGAGCTTAGCTGGAAGATCAGGCATCTGTAAAAAATGGTAGAGCAGATTTGCCGTATATTCACCATATAACTGGCCCACCGTGTTCTGTTGAATATCCACATAACATGGTGGCTGGCTCGCGAGAATCTGGATATGTGGATTTGATTTTAAATCGAGTCGAATATCGCCATTGACCAATTCAATGTTTAAATGCTCCGTCTGTTTGTTGACACCTTGTTCCCAGATCAATTCGATGTGATAGCCTTGTTCTGACCATTGAAGTGCAGCATAGCTCTTTTTTTGCCAGTACACATCGCCACTTTGAATAAAAGATTTAAAGTGCTCCAATGAAATTCCGGAGATATCAAGATTGCTTTGATAAAAACGCTCGTCGCTGTTTATTTTGGCGTAATAATAAATCTGGTTAAATAATTGTCGTTTTTGTTCAGGTAAAGTCAGATGCTTTCTGGTGATATTTTCATATTGGGTATAATAACTTTCCCCTGCAATTGAGCCGTTTTTATTGCGTCTGGCCTTCTGAACATCAACTGTCAATTTCTTTAAGCTGACCGACTGATCTAGCAGGTAAATTAAATAATTGTTTGTTTTGACAGATTGCTCTGGTTCAGTCTGTTGTAAATACCGTTTAAAATCATTCAACCAGCGCTGCGCCTGATCATCCCCCCGTTGGCGTTTTGTGATTCCCTGCGGGGATTGAGAGTCAGCATAACGCTGCTGAAATTCCTGGCGATATTCCTGAAAGAATAACCGCGCTAAAGCCGCAGCATGTTTACAGTTATATCCAACCGGACAAGTGCAGTCGTCATCAATTAAACGGTCTTTTTGGGGATTATAGGTAATCGCAGTATCGTAATAATCTGTCCCTTCAATTTGGGCATACATCGTGACACCGTCTTTTTCCTCAAAGAACTCAACCGTTTCCCTATCAATGTGTTTAGCATAGCTCAGACTGCGCTGAATAGTTGCGGTACTAAAACGAGATAGAAAATTGATCAATGAGGACATAATTACCAGACACTAAAAATGTTTATACAATTATAACGGACAAAGCTCTCATTTCAGAACAGTAGCCGAACTGCTCAACCTGAGCACAGATTCGACTCACTCAATAGGAATATTGTGAGTAAAGACAATCAAATCCGAGAAGTTAAACAGATCATTGAGGTCGAAAATATCCTGATAGAAAGTTATCATTTCTTCACGACCGTTAATTTTAAACCAAATGGGGTTAAAAGTTTTAGCATTGTTTCTAAGGTTGGATTTGCATCGGATCGCTCTAGCTTCTGTAAAGTTTGAAGCGAAATTTTAGTGATCTTGGACATTTCATTTAAAGTCAGATGCAACTCTGTTCTAATGAATTTTGCAATGACATGTATCGGCCAATCGGGATTCAGTTGAATCTGTTCTAAGACATATTGTCTTTTTTTAATTTGCTCTATTTGAGAGAGTGGAATAAAACGTTTATCCATAGCAAATCTCCTTTAATTGTGCGCAAATACCTTCAATGCGATATGCACAATTTTCTAGAATTTCATCATCTATCCCGATAGATTTCATCTTGGTTAAAAGCCCTTGATACAAAGGTAACTGTTCAGAAAATAAAGATTTTATTTGTTCTATGGTTAAAGAACTGCATTCTACAATTTGATGAGCAATTGAAGCCCAGTTATTATCGTCTTTTTCCCATCGAGTAGATCTTGCGATTCCATCTGGATGTAACCACATAGGGGCAAAATCAAATAAAGGCGTTAATCGAATATCGCCATTGTTAAACCTTTGAAATGCTGTATTACGGGTATGATTATCTTTATTTCCTAAAGCGATATTGGCTAAATCTCTTTTTACATATTCAAGAATTTCTGTTTCTGGATCCGTACAGCAATTCATTATAATTTTGCAGACTTCGTTATGAGACATTTTTACTCCGAAGCCCGCTTTACCACTGAAAGAAGCTAAACTTTCTTGGGCTATTCTTTCAACACGGTTATCAACCACTTGCCGATCAAAACGTGGAATAAATAAAGTTCTTCCATGTAATTCTAGAGGTCTAAATACTCGCAATCCTAAATATGCTGCTATTTGCATATATAAGGGTTCTTGATTCAAAATTTTGTTTAGACGTTGATCTGTTCCTCGGCTAAATTTAACCAACCAGTGCTGTTTAGCCATTTCATCAGGTAAGGTATGATCAAGATAAAATAGCTCATCATGACCTTGTGTGAGTAATAGTTTTGGCCACTCGCCTTGAACACCCGATGATCCAGAGATAAATAATCCAAAAGATGATAATGACTCGAGAAACTCTTCACTACGTTCGATAATTTCCTGTATTGCAAATCCTTGTACTAACTGATCTGCATATTGAGTTAAAAGCCATTCATGAGCTTCTTTTATTCTTAAGTTACCGATAGGGTTGCTCGCTCCTACTTTAAGCAATTGCCAATCTGCTGACTCTTCTTCATACTCGGGGCGGCCAAGTTTTTTTAATAGTTCTTTTCGACCATAACCTTGAGGTAATAGATCAACTAGAAAAGCTGGCCACGTAGGCTCAATATTGCTTTCTAAATTAATCGGATAATGGTTTGAAACAGCATGACCATCTCGTAAACCCATATGTTCAATTGCATAATCCATTGAATAATATGTTCCGCAGCTAGCTTTCCAACCTTTAGCTTTTTCACCTATTACTTCAATAGTGGCACAATCGATCCATTGATTATTCAGAAATATTTGGACAGAGCAAAAATCATTCATAATTCTATTTAAATAGTAAAGTATGGGCGGTTTTGCCTATTATATACTTATTATAGTGGTAAAGTATTATTTTTATCCAAGTGAGTTTTCAAAATTATGCTTCATCCATAATCCATTCTTTAAAAAGAGCATCCTCGATTTCATAAGTACCATTTTCTGGTTTAAAAATAATTTGTTTTTTTGATAAAGAACGTAGGGCCGATTGAATACTTGATACCGCAATGTTATCTACACCAATGGAATCAGCCAGATGTTGTCTAAATTGACTACTATAAAGTTCAACTTGTGATTCCGCTATGGCTTTTAAAATTAGCTGTTCTAATAACTTAAACTCTCCCCATAATCCCGAAAAGTCACGATGCCCCATTGTATCGGCTATAAGCTGTTCCTTTGCAAAATCTATAGCCAGCATTGGGTTTAAGGCTAAACGCTCCACTAATGATCTTGCTAGTTGAGGACTTTGCTTCATATCTAAAAAAGCATGCCATAAAATTTCTTTATTCAAACTACGTCCTGTTGTTTGATTAAATACATCTGCCAGATGATCTGTAAATGCTTTTGTTAGATTTGGAAAAGGTAAATTCTGTCCATAATGAAAAAATGGAGCACTACTTACAGAAAACATTTGTCTCAGGCCTTCTCGACTTGAACCAGTAAAAATCACCTTTATTGTTTCTTTATGCATATCTAAAGCGGTACGTAAACTGGCAATCGTGGTTTTATATTTTGAACTAGCTAAAGCCTGAATCTCATCAAGTAACAGTAAAATAGGTTTCCCCTGCTGAGCCAGTTTAGTAATGCTAGACAAAATACTGGAATTCACTTGTCCTTGTAAAAGTGTCACTTCAGCTTTTACCCCTGCCACCTCTGTACTTAAAGAACCAATATTTTTAATCCAATGTGTGGCTTTCCCCATTAAGCTATTTTGTTTTGAAAACTCATCAAGAGCTTTTACAAACTGCCCTTCACTATGCAGGCCTGCATCTAAAAAACTGAAATAAAAAACGCGCCATCCAAGCTGTTCAGCTAGAGGCGTAATATCTTTTCGTAAAAATTCAGTTTTTCCCATCCGGCGTGGGGCAAAAAAAGTCAGAGAACTAGCTAGTCCAGTCTCAAACATGCCTAAAATTTGTTTCGCCAGTTCTGTACGTGGAAAGTGCCAAGGGTCATTGGAGATGGTCATCATTTTAATTACTCGGCAATGATTTATTTATTACCATAGATTGTATTAGATTCCATTAGATTGTAAATGTCTAATTAGATTTCTTTAATCTAATAGGATCTAATCAGGCCAATAAAGCACCTTCTTACAGATCAACTGGTTTATTTTATAACTCCATTATGAACCGTACCGGGTTTGTCGGAGACCAACTTTCTTGAGAGAATGTTCCGATGAAAAAACCCAAATATCCCCCTGAAATCAGAGATAGAGCGGTTCAATTATTGATTGAATCCGAAAAAGATTATCCATCGAATTGGGCTGCAATCACAGCAATTGCACCCAAGATTGGCTGTACGCCTGAAACACTACGTTCCTGGCATCAGAAGCATTTGGCTCAACAAAATCCAATCAAAGTACAGCAGCTTTCAGATCAAGAAAAAATGAAGCAAATGGAACGTGAAATCAAAGAATTAAAGCGTGCCAATGAAATTCTACGCAAAGCAGCTGCTTTTTTCGCCCAGGCGGAGCTCGACCGCCCACACAAATAATGGTGGATTTTATCCATAATAATAAAGAGCTGTATGGCGTTGATGCGATTTGTAGGATTTTACCGATCGCCCCTTCAACCTATTACCGGACTTTAGATCTCGCGGATGAGAAGCATTGCTTCGCAAGGGAACATCGAGCGAAACGAGATTTACATGACTTGCATCATGCTGAACAAATTAAACGAATTTGGAGAGAAAGTTCAGGTCGATATGGTGTGCGTAAGGTCTGGCAAAAACTGAAACGTGAAGGCTATGTTATTGCGCGCTGTACAGTTGCTCGATTGATGCAAAAGCTAGGTATACAAGGTGTTTGGCGTGGGAAGAATAAACAAACGACCCGTAGCAGAGATGATCAAAAACGAGCGGATGACTTGGTGAAACGGAATTTTAGTGCTGATCGACCTGACCCTTGCGAAGCAGTGCTTCTCAGGTCGCTGACTTCACGTATATTCAAACCAATTCAGGTTGGGTCTATACCGCCTTTATTATTGATGTGTTCTCACGAGCAATTGTTGGATGGAAAGTATCAACACGTATGAATACAGACATGGTGCTCGATGCATTGGAGCAAGCATTGCATGACCGAGGCATGCCAAAGAATGTGATTCATCATTCCGACAGAGGTGTGCAATATCTTTCCATTCGTTATACCAATCGTTTAGAAGCAGCAAATTTACGAGCATCAGTCGGTACGACTGGTGATTCATACGATAATGCTTTGGCTGAAACGGTGAATGGCTTATACAAAACAGAGGTGATTGAATATTTAAAAGCAGATTGGCAAGGTTTAGCAGATGTACAACTTGCGACACTAAACTGGGTAGATTGGTTCAATAAAGAACGTGTACATAGTGCACTGGGTTATGTATCACCTTTTGAGTTTGAAGCAATCTACTATGATAAGATTAATCCGTTAGGTCAGGTGGCCTAACTTAAATAAAAAGTCTCCGACAAACCCGGTACGGTTCATTGGGTATTTTTGACTATGCTAAATACTTTCCAAAAAGTTCTCGTTTGAAAGAAATCAAAAATGCAGAAAACAGAGTAAATGAAATCAGCTCAAAAACACCTCTATTTTCTAAGTTCTGTGAAATTTGGTTCACTGATAAAGAAATAGAATGGCGTACAAGCTATAAGGAGAAAATTCAAATTGTGATCAAAAAGTACTTAATCCCTTTTTTTGGCACAATTCCGGTTATTAATATCAAAAAGTCAGACATCCTTGGATTCCGTTCATCCCTCGCCAAAGTGACTCACGGGAAAAACCAAGAATGCCTTTCACCATCAAGAATCAACCAGATTATGATAGCACTTCGTATGATACTCGATAGTGCTGCCGAACGATATGACTTTGATAGCCTTTATAAGAATATCAAGAACTTAAAGCAAGGAAAAATTGAAGTCACACCTTTTTCATTAAAGGAAGTCCATGCAATTTTAGCCACAGTTCGTGATGATTTTAAGCCCTATTACACCATTCGCTTTTTTACGGGTATGCGTACCAGTGAAATCGATGGTCTGCAATGGAACAATATCGACTTACAACGTCGTGAAATCCATATCAGAGAAGCATTAGTGAATGGTATTTTGGTGGAACCAAAACTTATGGTTCTGACCGTACCATCCAAATGAGTGATCGGGTTTATCAGGCCTTTCTCCAACAGAAAAGCTTAAATAATGGCAAATCAGAGTTTGTTTTCTGCAATCGTGATGGTGGACCTCTCGATTATCGTTTGGTGAATAAACGTGTCTGGCATCCGATCTTGCGCTTTCTAGGATTGAAGCCTAGAAGAGCCTATCAAACACGTCATACAGCAGCAACGCTCTGGCTGTCGGCAGGCGAGAACCCGGAATGGATTGCTCGCCAGCTGGGACATTCAACGACTGAAATGCTATTCCGGGTCTATAGCCGTTACATCCCCAATGTTACGCGCCGCGATGGTAGTGCTTTTGAAGCCATGCTGGAGAGACTCAATACAGAGGAGCTTGCCCATGAACAGTAAAGCTTTCTTTGGCGGCGTAGTCGTTAGCCCAGAAGCAGATATGGTCGCTCGTGAATTAATCCATGAGCTACACATTCCCAAACTGCATAATCTGGCCTTTTTGCTGGAAATCAATAAATGCTTCGATGATCACCAAGCATTGAGACTCTGGCTGCAGCGAATGCTGGATGAAGGGCAAGCCCATTACGATGACTTGGCCCAACAGGCCCGTCTCCGCTTAATGAGTCTCGCTCACTAATACAACCAACATAGAAGGTCATCCAATCGATGACCTTAACCCCTTTATACCTATAAAAAGGTGAACACATGCATAAAGATATTTCAATTTGGATGCCACTCTATATTGGCGACCTACAGGCGAAATTTGCACGAATGACAGCAGAACAAATTGGTGCCACCCTACTGTTAATGATGGATTTCTGGAAAAATGGTGCCATTCCTCATGACCTAGCTACTGTATGTAGCATCACAAAATTATCGCAACATACCAAGGCTAAAACTTTGTTGAATACGCTGATAGCCCTGGAATTGTTTGAAGTCGAATCTAAGTAGATTCATTCAAGTTTCTTAAGCAGTTTAAAAAGCCAGGCATTGCAAAATCAGCAAATGAAATCTGATAAAGCTAAAAATGCAGCTCAAGCACGTTGGGGGAAATCCGCAAGTAATGCTCAAGCATCAAGCAAGCAACGAAAAGTAAATGCTCAAGCAGCTCCTGAGAAGAGCCCGAGTATTACTCAAGTCATGCTTGAACCATGCCCTTCATCTTCATCTTCATCTTCATCTTCATCTTCATCTTCATCTTCATCTTCATCTTCATCTTCATCTTCAAATTTTGAAGAAAAAAATGAGGATTTTTCACAAAATTCCAAATGGATTTGAGGAAGTTTTAATGAATACTATGCCTAGAATGCTTCATTTTGACGCAGAATCAACGGAAACACTTTGCCCTACCCACCGTATACCCCTGATGGAAATTGCTGGTCACAGGCTCTGTAAATTGTGTGCCAAAGAAACCGTCCATCACTCACATGCAGCTTATGAGAATGAACTGCAACAGCGATTGCTACAACAGAAAATTAAAAATTCAGGCCTCAATAAACGCTACCTGGATCGTGGCTTCAAGAATTATGTAGTTGCATGCCCTGCACAAGACAATGCCATCAAACTATGTCAGGCCTTTGCACAGCAGATTATTTCTGGTCACACCCCGAACATGTTGATGATTGGTACACCGGGTACAGGTAAAACCCATCTGAGTGCATCAATTATTCGCAACATTCTGCATAACAGTACAAAATCTGCACGCTACTATACCAGTGCAGAAATTGCTCAAAAAATGATGGATACTTGGTCAGATACTTCACGCTCTGAGAAAGAAGTCATCGACCATTTCTCCAGTTTTGATTTATTGGTGATTGATGAATATGGCCTGCATGACCGGCATGAAAAACGCTTGGAGATGGTGCATAAGGTCTTATATAGTCGTTATGACAATATGAAATCTACCCTGCTGATTTCCAATTTCACAGTCCAAAATATGCAGCGGGATTTAGGTGTCCGATTATGTTCACGATTACATGAAAACAATTTGATTGTCGTACCGTGTTATTGGGATGATCGACGAATAAGCGGATAGCCAAACTCTTTACTCAAGCCAATTATCTTCCGAGATAATTGGCTTTCTTTCTAAAGATTCAGAACATCTAACCCAGTAGATAACTCTCGGTTTCCACAATCAATATCCTATTAAGTTTGAATGGCTTTGTTGCATAAACATTCAGATTAAGAAATCATTGGCTTAAAATTGGTTCACGGCTATATATCTTAGATACCATTATCTTGGATTATTTACTAACAATATGCTTTGCATTAAAAATCATTCCTATTACTTCCAATATTTAAGCTTAGATGTCTGCCCAATTCCGACATTAAAAGTATTTGTTGGATCAAGTTTTTTATAATGATTTTTCAATGCAGGCTTAGCTACATATAAATGTCCAACATTATGCTCTGCTGGATACTCAGCCCCACGATTATCTAATAAACGCCACATTGCATGTTCCATAGCTAAAGGATCAACATTTTTTTTAACAATGTAATCTTGATGGAATACATGACATAAAAAATGTCCGTAATACAATTTATGTAAAATCTGCTCATCCATTTCTTTAGGTAAGGTTTCTACCCATTCACGATCATTCCGGCGAAGTGCGATATCTAATGCAACAATATCTTCGACTTCTGATCGATGCGTATCTCGATAACGAATTGCAGCACCTGCGACCGCAAAACGATGTAAAAATGCTTTTCGCCCTTCATCTTCATCACAAAGGAAATAATCACCAGTTTCGTGATGATCAAAGTAGCTTTCTAAAAATGCCTCTACCGCAGCCACATCTTGATCTTCAATACGTAGTATCAAATGATGTTCATATAAATTTCGAAATGCATTCATACGCTTCGGCAAGTGCGAGGGTAGAAACTTTGTCAGCAACTGCAAAAATTTATCAGAAAGACCACGTATTTTAAGTTTTTCAAGATAAGCATCTATTTTATCTTTCATTGCAAATGCAGCAGGCACTTTGGCTGTACCGAATTTCTCGATAAACATAAAAGTATCCTTACCATATTCAGCACCAATGTCATAAGCAACACGATGAATATACTCACCAGCAATAGGGATACGCGGTAAATCTTTCAGTAAAAAACGACGGATTTCGGTTAAATCTTCTTGGCGATTACTCCCCACATAAAACACTTGACTTGAAATTCTCTCAAACGTATCTAAACGTACCGCAAACACACAGACTTTACCCGCTGAACCAGATGCTTCAAATAAACGAGATGGATCAGCATTAAAACGTGCCGGTGTGTTTTCATCAATTTTTGCCACATCTTTAATATAACGATGGTCTGATGCATAGCACTGACTCTCATTTTCGATGTCGGTAATTTGATATTTTCGTTGTTCCAAATTCGATAAGATTTCCTCAGGGGAATGCCCCAGATTAACACCTAAATGATTGACTAATTCAAGCGAGCCTTGATCATTCACCCTTGCATATAATGCAAGTTCTGTGTAAGCAGGTCCACGACGCACCAATGCTCCACCAGAGTTATTACACACGCCTCCTAAGACTGAAGCGCCGATACAAGATGAACCAATGACTGAATGAGGTTCACGATTAAAAACTGCTAATTCTTTTTCTAAACGATCCAAAGTCGCACCTGGTAAACAAATGACTTGCTTACCTTCATTGATTACTTGAATACCACTTAGACGACGAGTACTCATCAATAATACTGGACGGTCGTAATCATCGCCGAATGGGGTTGAGCCACCCGTAAGTCCTGTATTCGCAGCTTGCATGATTACGATACAACCATCGTCAACCGCTATTTTTAGTACTTTCCATTGTTCTACCAATGTCCCAGGAATAACGACAGCTAAGACATTCCCTGCACCGTAACGGCGACCTTGGCGATACAAACGAGTATCTTTCTCGCAAGTCATTACATTTTTTTTACCAACAACATCAATCAGTTTTTGAATTGTTTGTTGAGAAGAGGATTGAATGTTTATCATTTTTAAGTCTTCTATTTTATAAATGCCCAAATAATTTAATTTTCTCACCTAGGTATCTTTTAAAATTCAGCTCAAGTGACGATTGGGCGAGATTCTTTCTAAACTATTAAGGCCTCCTTTTTAAAAGGAAGCTTTTCACCTAAATTATTCGGATAAGAATCTCTTTTTTCCAAGGAAGTTTGGCAGGAATTTACTAAAGTGGGTAATTAAATTGCTTGCTCTTTTTCTAACTTAACCAAGCAATCCGATGTAATATCTGCAATGGTTCTTGCACCAGTCAATGTCATTGCTACACGCATTTCTTTCTCAATCAAATCTAGTAAATTACTTACCCCAGCACCGCCGGCAGCACCAAGTGCGTATACAAATGCACGACCAAGCATGCAAATATCTGCACCCATAGCCAACATACGTACTACATCAAGACCGTTACGAATTCCTGAATCTGCTAAAATTTTAATGTCACCTTTAACCGCACTTGCAATTGAAGGAAGTGCACGAACAGAAGACAACACACCGTCAAGCTGGCGACCACCGTGATTGGAGACCACAATTCCATCTGCTCCAAAACGTACTGCATCCTTAGCATCTTCAGGATCTAAAATTCCTTTAATAACCATAGGACCCTCCCAATAATCACGAATCCACTCAAGATCTTTCCAAGAAATTGAAGGGTCGAAGTTATTGCCCAGCCAACCGATATAATCTTCAAGACCTGTCGGCTTACCTAGATATTTTGAAATGTTACCTAAATCATGTGGACGCCCTAATAAACCGACATTCCAAGCCCAGTGTGGATGCATACATGATTGCATGTAACGGCGCATTGCAGCATTTTTACCACTCATCCCTGAATGTGCATCACGGTAACGCGCACCTGGAACGGGCATATCTACTGTGAATACTAAGGTAGAACAGCCTGCTGCTTTAGCACGTTCCAAGGCATTTTTCATAAATCCACGGTCACGTAGTACATACAGTTGAAACCACATTGGACGTTGAATCGCAGGTGCCACTTCTTCAATCGGACAAACTGAAACTGTTGATAAGGTAAAGGGAATGCCCTTTTTATCTGCGGCAACAGCGGCTTGAACTTCACCGCGACGTGCATACATACCTGTTAAGCCTACAGGTGACAATGCCACTGGCAATGCCAAATTCTCACCAAACAATTGCGTTTCTAAGCTCAGCTCAGACATGTTCTTTAACACACGTTGACGTAAAGCGATTTTTGATAAATCCTCCACATTACGCTTTAAGGTATATTCCGCATAGGCACCACCATCAATATATTCAAATAAAAATGGTGGTAAACGACGTTTCGCAGCTTCACGATAGTCATTTGCAGAAGAAATAATCATAATTTATGTCCTATTTAATCGACTCGAACGTTGACGACGTGCTTCTTCCTCATCGATCATACGTACGCGTTGAACAACAAATTCAATATGCCCACAAGCTGCCTTACGAGCAGCCTTTGAGTCTTGACGTTCAATTGCGTCCATCACCTCAAAGTGTTGGTCATACAATTGTTCAAAATGTTGTGGTGTGGTGTAAACTTTACGTCGCCCCAACATCACATTGTCTTGTAATAAATCAAACAAACTACGCATCATTTGGATCAACACTAGATTGTGGGATGCTTCTGCAATCGCCAGATGAAACTTTGCATCCGCTATTGCTGCATGAGCATCATCACCTAAAGCCTGAAAATGGCTAATCTGCTCAAAACACTGACGAATATTGATCAAATCACTGGGGGTAGCACGTTGTGCCGCATACCATGCTGTACCACCTTCAAGCACCATACGAGCTTCTTGTACATCAAAACGATATTCAGGATCTTGATCCATCAAACCGGATAATGGCTCAACGATTTGATGCTGTGACCAATGTGCAGGCAACTGCTTTAAATAGGTACCTGCACCCGCTTTGCTCTGAATAATTCCTGCGGCAATCAGCTGTTGAATCGCCTCACGTAAAGAGCTACGAGACACACCCAACTGTTCACAGAGTTGGCGTTCAGCAGGCAATCGCTCTCCGATTTGCACATTATTTTTTTCAATCAATAGACGTAAACGCTGTACTACTTTGTCAGAGACTTTCATTCTTTTCCTTGACCCGTTTACGGAATCATCCACGGGAAAATATAAGCTTGTAAGGTCACAATAATACCAATCATGATCGTAAAGATAATGCTGTGCTTTACTGTAAATCTGAATAAATCAGATTCTTTACCAACCAAACCCACTGCCGCACAAGCAATTGCAATCGATTGAGGGGAAATCATCTTACCTGTTACTCCACCACTGGTATTGGCAGCAACTAATAAAACTTCAGGCACGCCGATTTGCTGTGCTGTAGTTGCTTGTAACGCTGAGAACAATGCATTAGCTGAAGTATCTGAACCTGTAAGAAACACTCCGACCCAACCCAAGAATGGTGAGAAAAAGGTGAAAGCTTGACCCGTATGTGCCAGTGCCAAAGCCAGTGTCGCTGACAGACCTGAATAGTTTGCAATGAACGCAAAAGCTAGCACCATACCAATCGAATAAATTGGTGTTTTCAGTTCATTCACTGTTTCAAAGAATGTCGAAATTGCCGCTTTAGGTTTCATTTTTAAATAAATAATCGTGAGTAATGCCGCCAACATAATTGCTGTACCCGTTGCCGATAACCAATCGAATTTATAAATCGCATCATAATCTTTAATTTCAGGCACAACAGGCGGCAGCTTTTGAATCAATTGATGCAGATACGGCACTTTAATTGAAATTACAAAATCACTTAGGGCACCATCTTTAATAAATAAATCTTTAAAAGGTTTGATGCTCCAGACCGTCACCATTGCTGTAAGTATCAAAAATGGAGACCAAGCTTTGGCTATCTGTCCCACACTATATTGCTTACGAGCTTGCTCGATAATAGTTTCATCTACCCGTATATCTTTATCCTGAAAACGAAAAATATGTTTTGGTTTCCAATACTTAAGTAATATAGTTAAACTGATCAATGATGCAATTGCAGCAGTAATATCGGGTAACTCAGGCCCAACAAAATTTGATGTTAAATATTGTGCTAAACCAAAAGATAAGCTTGCAACTAAAATAGCAGGCCAAGTTTCTTTAACTCCACGCCAACCATCCATGATTGCCATGATCCATATCAATACAATTGGCACCATAAAGGGTAACTGACGACCCACCATTTGACTGATCTCCATGGTATCAACACCTGAAACCTGCCCAGCCACAATGATCGGAATTCCCATTGCACCGAAAGCAACAGGTGCAGTGTTTACTATCAGACATAGCCCAGCCGCATACAAAGGCTTAAAACCGAGTCCTACCAATAATGCCGCAGTAATTGCCACAGGTGCACCAAAACCTGCTGCACCTTCTAAAAACGTACCAAAAGCAAATCCTACTAATAACATTTGCAGACGTTGATCTTCTGTAATTGATAGAATAGAGGAACGAATAACCTCAAACTGTCCTGTTTTCACTGAAATCTTATATATAAAAACCGCACCGATAATAATCCATGCAATTGGCCACAGTCCGTAGAAGAAGCCATATACCATTGATGCCAATGCCATTTCGATTGGCATTTCATATAAAAATAATGAAACCAGAAAGGCTAAAAAAACAGTAATTGTCGCGGCTACACTACCCTTCATGCGAAAAATAGCTAACGCTAAAAAAAAGAAAACAATTGGAACTAGCGCAATAGCACTCGAAACCCAAATATTACTCATGGGATCATAAATTTGTTGCCACTGTTGAAGCATTGTCTACTCCTTGAAATGCTTAACTACTAGATTGAACAGTTCATTATACTTATAAATCAAACTGGTATGACCAATTTAGGTAATTAAGGAATAAAATGGACATTTAGAGCGATTATATTAGTAATAGTAACCCAAAAACACAAGAAAGATAACTTAACTTAATATTTGGTATGACCAATTCTGCAATCTATTAAAATCTTATACGTTATTAGAAACTTAAGAGATGTATATAAATCAATCTATCCGCACCACATAATTGCGGTTGGAATAGAGACTCTATAACTTTAGTCTTATAATGAATTGGATAAACATAAATTACTAAATTTCCTAACTTTCATAAGCTTGGTTGTGCAGCCCAATGTTTTTAGGGCTTATTCAGCATTTAATTTTGTAAATGAGTAAACCTGTACCTAAACTTTATCGTACAAATAATTGATCCTCTTCTCACCAAGCCCGAGTAAATTGAGAAGATATCTTGATTTGACTTGACTCAACGACCGAATGGTCTGCTCAACATGAGCCATACCTCGTTAATATATGGACCAAATTTGTCTAGGAGATTGGTGGCTGTTCAGAATTTAATTTAAAATTAACCTTTTACATATTTTTTTTAAATCTCAACTTAAAAAACAAACCCTCTCAGGTCGAGAGGTTTTGAATTAACTTCAACAAAAATTTTATGACGTTTGTAGTGAATTAACTTGTGAGTTTATAAGCAGGTACGCTACCAATAATAGTTGCTCGGTGCATAATGCGGTGTGCATCGCCATAATCAAACAGTGCTTTATGCTGTGTGCAACGGTTATCCCAGATTGCAACATCACCTTCTTGCCACTGCCAACGTAAATGAAAATCCGCTTTTACACTATGCTCAAATAAATATATCAGTAACTCATCACTTTCTTGCTGTGATAACCCATTAATACGTGTCGTAAAACCTTCATTTACAAAAAGCACTTCTTCTTGTGTAACTGGGTGCCTACACACGACAGGATGTACAACAGGCGGATTTTTTTGGAAGCTAAGTTCAAGCTGTTTTAATTTTTCAGGTGTATTACCGTAGCGTTCTACAGGAAATGATTTACGAATATCATGTGTAGCAGTTAAACCACGAAGCTTTTGCTTTAATGCCTCAGGCAAAGCTTTAAAGGATGCTGTTGCACTTGCCCAAAAAGTATCGCCACCTGTTTGTGGAAGTTTGATCGCTTGCAACACACAGCCAAGTGGGGGTGTATGGCTAAATGTCACATCTGTATGCCAAAGCTCATTGTCTTTTAAGTCTTGTTGATGGCTGTCTAATACAATAATTTCAGGTGCTTGTGGCAACGATAGGAAAATTGGATGTATATGTAATGGACCAAAACTATGTGCCAAAGCAACTTGCGAATCTGCACTTAAGTTTTGTTTTCGAAAAAACAAGACTTGATGCTCAAGTAGAGCATCATGAAGATGTTGTAATTCATGCTCAGAAATTTGGTTTAGATCAATTCCTGAAATAATTGCACCAATATTTGGATTTATTTTTTCAATATTTAAGCTCATGATTCATCTTCTACTTTAAAACTGTTGTCCGTACCAAGGTGCAAGTTGTTTTTGCAACCAGCGTAAAAATAATTCAAAACTTACTGCAACTAGTGCAATTACAATAATGCCAAGTATTACCGCATCAGTGATTAAAAACTGTGCGGCTGACTGCACCATAAAACCAATACCACGATCAGCTGCTACTAACTCTGCTGCAACCAAAGTTGACCAACCTACCCCTAAACCAATACGAATACCTGTAATAATGTGAGGTAGTGCCGTTGGTAAAATCACATACTGTAAAACTTGACGTTTAGATGCACCTAAGGAAAGTGCTGCACGCTCACGGTTGGTTTGATGACTTAACACGCCATAAGTAGAACTAATCACCACAGGTGCAAGAATTGAAAAGAAAATAAGTAAAACTTTTGTCGTTTCACCAATACCAAACCAAATGACCAATAAAGGTAAATACGCAAGTGGTGGGATTGGACGTAGCAATTCAATGAGTGGATCAAGTACAGCTCTTACCCAACGGTTTAAGCCCATCCATAAACCCACAGGTATACCAATGACAATTGCAGCAAAAAGAGCAATAAAAACACGCCCAATACTTTCTGCCAAATGTTGCCAGAGTGTTGCTTTCATGAAGCCTTGTTGGCTGACTTCTACAAACTTTTGCCAAACAGCAGCAGGACTTGGCAAAAATAATTCGGGAATCAAATGTAGTGCAGTAACCACATACCAAGCAAGTAAAACAGAAAGTACACTTACTAAACTTAATACTGTGGTTGCATATTGCTTAAAAATATGAAGACGTTTAGCCACTGTTTTACTGTTCGGTTTTGGTGCAATAATGGGGTTAAATTTCAGTACCGTTCGTGGTTGATTTGAACTCATTTAAACCTCCAAAGATTCTAATTTCTGTTGGCGTAATTGCTCAAATAACTTTTCACGTAACAGTATAAAATCCGAATCTGATTTAATTGAACGGATCGACTCACCATCTCTATAACGTTGAGCGAAATTTAAATGTAATATTTCAATAATTTTCCCAGGATGTGCAGACATCAATACCAATTGATGACTCAACAATAGTGCTTCTTCGATATCATGCGTGATTAAGAAAAAACCTTTGTTTTGTTGGATCCATAAATCTAAAACTAGTTGTTGCATATTTTCACGTGTAAATGCATCTAAAGCAGCAAAAGGTTCATCAAGTAAAATAAAAGGCGCATGGCTAATTAAAGCTCTTGCTATTCCAACACGTTGTTTCATCCCTCCTGAGAGCTGCCAGATATTGGCTTCTGTCACATGTGAAAGCCCAACTATTTTTAAAATTTGACTCACATGCTGTTCAATTTCTTTAGTCGCTAAACCTTTTAACTTCAGAGAAAAGCCTACATTTTCAGCGACATTTAGCCAAGGTAGTAAAGCATGTTCCTGAAATACAACCGCTCGCTGATCACTTGGAGCTGTGAGCACTTGATTATCAATTTTTACTACACCATCATCTGCCTGTTGAAAACCTGCCAAGATATTCAATAATGTAGTTTTGCCACAGCCTGACTCACCTAAAATTATAGTAAGAGAGGACTCGGGAATATTGAGATAAATATTTTCCAATATTGGTGTCGTGCTGTTGTTATAACTTAAGCTGATATTTTCTGCCTTAAGTACACTCATGTTTGGCTCCTTAAGGTTTTAAAAAGCTTGCGTTAACATTGGTTTGATAACTTTGTTTAACTTTGTCTACCTTGCCTTGTGATTTTAAGAACTCAGCGGTATCTAGAATATTTTTAGCAAATTTCTCTACAAAAAGTTGCTGTTGTTGTTCTTTGTCTAAGTAAATATTGCCAGATAAAAGTAATGGAATATCTTTTGCGTTTGAGCCTGTTAACTCAGAAATTCGTGCTAAATATTCTGTATTATTTTTAAATTCTTCAGGGTCTTGTTGATATTCATTAATCGTATTTAATGATGTCTGTACAAAAGACTTTAAAAATTCAGGTTTTTTCTCTGCAAAATCTTTACGTACCACCCAAACATCATATGTTGGTGCACCCCAATCAGCGACTTGTTTGGAATCTGCCAAAGATTTACCCGACGCAAGTAATTTACTTAATGCTGGCTCCCATACATAGGCTGCCTCAATATCACCACGCTCCCAAGCTGCTGAAATTTCAGGTGGACGTAAGTTAATAATTTTGACTTCTGATTCATCAATATTCCAATGTTTCAAAGCTGATAACAAGCTGTAATGTGCTGTTGAAACAAATGGTACGGCAATAGTTTTGCCCTTTAAGTCAGCTGGTGATTGAATTCCTGCTTTATTATTTACAACTAATGCTTCTGAAGAACCTAGTTTCGCAGCTACAAAAAATACTTCTATAGGTAAATCATGGCTTGCCGCAGCCGCTACAGGACTTGAACCAATATTTCCAATATCGACATCACCAGATGCTAAAGCATTGACAACATCTGCTCCTGTATCAAATTTTTTCCACTGAATATCGTTTCCACTGTCTTTTTCATATTCACCTTTTGCCTGTGCAATTTTAGTTGGGTCAATTCCTGTTTGATATGCAATCACAACAGGTTTGTCATTTTTTGATACTGCTTGAGGATTCGTATCTAGTTTTTTAGCTTGAAAATAGATAAATGTAGCAATTGCAATCACTACAATGACTGTCACAATTAGTGGCTTAGTTGCTCGGCTCATGATGATTTAACTCGATATCTTTTTTAATATATTGGCTATAAATAGATACGCTAAAGTAAATTTTGTATATTAAAAAATAAAAAAAATGGCTTTGTTTATTCGGAAATATGATTAGGCTGAGTAAGATTGTTTAATAGTTCTCTGTTGCACTTCATTTGAGAATCCAAGATTTATGAAAGAGATCTAATATTGAGACTATTAATCATTGGTACTATTGAGCATTCAAATGGTAAATCTTGATCAACTTATAGAACAACTGCGGAATATCCCAAAAAATATCCGCTATGTCGATTTACTCAAGCTTTGTAAGCAATATTTTGGTGAACCAAAACAAACAAGTAGTAGTCACACGGTCTTTAGAACACCGTGGTAAGGTGATCCTTGTATTAGTCTTCAAGATGGTAGCGGAAAAGCTAAACCTTATCAGGTTAGGCTAGTATTAGCTGCACTTGATAAACTTAAAACATTGTGAGGTGACAAATGGATAGCAAACAATATACTTATCGTGTTACATGGTTAGCAGAAGAAAATGAGTATGTCGGTCTATGTGCCGAATTTCCATCACTGTCTTGGCTTGATGCTGAACAACCTAAAGCATTTTCAGGGATTGTTGATCTTGTTAGTGAAGTTGTAGCAGATATGATCAGCAATAATGAGAAATTACCTGTACCACTTTCAGAAAAAAGTATAGCGGACGGTTTGCTATTCGTGTTCCATCAATAGTTCATCAAAAACTAGTACTTGAAGCTGCGGAGCGTGGCGTGAGTATGAGTCGCTTGGCGTCAGCAAAATTTGCTATGTAATTTTATATCTTAGTAGTCTACTAGCAATCAAAATGACTAGTAGGCCATCAACAAGAATAGATGGTCGGTTATCCAATAATTTGAATTCAAAATATATCTAACTATAAGTTTTAAAAATATTTTATTTTTTACTGGAAAAAATAAAAATAGGAGGATGAAATAAGGCAATCACTCACAATTTAACTATAAATTTAACGTAAAGTTGGCAAATCCCCAATAATGACTTCCACAATGCATATAATAATTGTTATCATTCTCATTTAAGTCGTTTAATAAATTTATAGATAGAATTTTCGATGATAAATAGCCCGAATATGCATGTAATAGCAACTGAAACAATGACTTCAACCACTCCATCAAGCCAAAATAAAGTTAAAGCAAATATACTGGCTTATCGTGGAATGATTTTATATCGCTTTATTTTGGCAGGTGTCGGTGGTTATATCCTTGCTTCACTGGCTGCTATCGTGATTGCCCAATTATTCATGGAGGCTGGAAGCAGTGCAGCCATGTCGGCCACCTTGATTGCTTTTAGCTTAAATACTGCGGCCTTTATTTGGGTATTTATGGTAAACAAGACTCTCAAAGCGACTCTCGGTATCCTGATTCCCAGTGTTTTGCTCTATATCACCTATAAATTCCTAGGAAATTAAGATGAGAGTAGATGCAAGACAGGAAGGTCCACGCCAGTCGATGTCATGGTTGCATACCTGGGCTAGTCTGATTTTAGGCTGGCTTTTATATGCGATTTTTTTGACCGGAACCTTAAGTTTTTTCCAGAATGAAATCAGCCTCTGGATGAAACCGGAATTTCATCAATCAATCCCACAAAAGAGCCAAATCGAACAAACCCGTGTCGCATTGGCTTATCTCCAACAGCATCATCCGGATGCTGGCAGTTGGGCAATTCAGCTTCCTAACTCACGCCAGACCACCACTACATTGAATATTCGCAGTGTCGGTGAAGATCCTCGTGCACGTCGTGGCGGTACCCGTATTACTCTTGATAGTACAACAGGGGAAATTTTGGAGGCCCGTGAAACACGTGGAGGCTCCTTCCTCTACCGCTTTCATTTTGAGCTGTACGGCTTGCCCCGGCTCTGGTCACGCTGGATTGTCGGTATTGCTACTCTACTCATGCTAGTCGCCATCATTAGCGGTGTAATTACCCATAAGAAAATATTTAAAGACTTTTTCACTTTTCGTCCGGGCAAAGGTCAGCGTTCTTGGTTAGACGCACATAATGCCACTGCGGTATTTGCTCTGCCCTTTCATATCATGATTACCTTTAGCGGTTTATTACTGCTGGTCTTTCCTTTGATGCCGTGGGGTATTAACCAGATTTATGAAAATCGAGGAGCATTTCTGCAGGATCAACGTCAGAGCTTGATTCAGGATAAGAGTACTCAAACTGAATCTAGTAATAGTGAGCAGTATCGGCAGCGTAGTGAAGGTCGACACTCTCAAAGTAAAGCTCCATCTACACGCCCTGCTCCATTAACAGATCTGGCACCGATAATGGCAACAGCGGAAAAAGAATGGATAAGTAATCCGGTAGGCACAATCAGTATCATCCAGCCGAATACTACCAAAGCCGAAATTGAACTCCGCGCTTTAAATGGCGTGAGTGTGGCTTATCGTAACATTTATCCGAGTCTTACTTTCAATGGCGTGACAGGCGAGTTAAAGGCGGATCGAACTACCCTAAAAACACCTTCAGTTGCAAATGGTATCTATAACGTATTCACTACCTTGCATGAAGCACGTGGCGTGGATCTGGCTCTACGCTGGTTACTGTTTATGTCAGGTGTGGTCGGCACTTTAATGATTGCGACCGGTTTGATTCTTTGGTGTGTAAAGCGTGCGCCACAACAACAGAAGCAAGGCTATAAATCCTTTGGCTATCGTCTTGTGGAAGTCACCAATATCGCTGCCATTATTGGTTTACCGATTGCTTGTGCTGCCTACTTTTATGCCAATCGCTTTATTCCGGCAGATATAGACATGCGACTGAACTGGGAGATTCGTAGTTTCTTTATCATTTGGTTGCTGACATCGCTGTATGCCATGATTCGTAGCCACCGACAAGCCTGGCTAGAGCTTCTAGTGCTTGCAACTGCGGCATTCGCATTGTTGCCAATCATTAATTTCCTGACTGGCGGTCAGGCAATCTGGAATACCCTCCTGAATGGTCAATGGATGATTGCTTCTTTTGATCTGGCGATGTGGATGCTTGCAATCCTGTTCTGGTTTGCGTTCAAGAAAGTGAAAAACTATAAAGGCTTGCCGCCGAAAAAATCCAAAGCGATGCTCAAGGAGAATCAGGCATGATGTTCTTCTTATTGATTTGGGCTTTGACTTCACTGGGTTTTTTTACACTCGCCGCGTCTATGTCCAAACATCAGAAACAGATTTTTGCTAAAGAGTTAGATGCTTCCAAAACCAGACTGACCAACATTCTTGGCTGGGTGATATTGATTCTGCCACTTATTGTATGCCTGTTCGCTGGCACAGTCAGCAACATGATCAGTTATTGGCTCGGCAGTTTAACTTTTGCCGCATTGGTCGTGAGTTTAAGTCTGAGTTATCTACAGAGTAAAATTAAAGTAATTATATTGATCTGTGCGGTGATTGCTGTGATTTCAGGCATTTTTTTCTTGATCTAAAGTTGTAATTTACCCATCCTTATTTGAAAAGTCGATCTTCGGATTGGCTTTTTCGTTTAAATTCACCTGAAGCACAGTTTGATTTTTTTAACTTTATATGTAAAGTGACCATGCAATCTTTAAATAATATTTTTACATATAAATTATTTTCTTATAATTTAACTAGAAAAATTAGACCTCTTTCATAAGTCATTTTTTACTCAGCTAGAAGTTATAAATTCCAGCAATTAAATTGAATCTTAATCCCAGTCTTTTGCCTCGATTGCGATATCGCTCAGCAAGAATTTTGAAGGTTTTTAAGCGACCAAATACATGCTCAATTGCTATTCTTCTTTTGTTGATTTCCTGATTATAGATTTTTAGTTCAGTATCCAGTTTACAGCGCTTCTTTGCTTTTAGAGGCAATAGGCTATTTGGATACACTGTATAAATTCCATGATAGCCCTTATCTGCAAGGATAAAGGCACCTACAGGAATCTGATTCAAGTTGCGTTTAAAGAGTTCAAAATCATGTATTGAACCGCGATCAGCGCATAAACTCAGGATTTTTTCTGAGTTTTATAATGAATGATGACCTGTACTTTGAAGGTGTGCTTCTTTTTCTTGCCGCTATAGCTTTTCTTCTGTTTTTTTAGGCCTTTGGATTGGAATTTCTGTGGCATCTACGATCACCACATTCCAGTCTATGCCTTCGCCTTCAGGCAAATTCTTCGGTAGATTAAACAGATTAGACTTAATGAAACAATCCTCTACATGGCGTACGATTCTTGAAGCAGTGGGCTCTGACACGCCATAATTTGTTGCGACATGGAATAAGGTTCGGTATTCACGCCAATAACTTCAGCACAGGAGGATCTGATCCTCTAAGCTCAATTTAGGTGGTCTGCCTTTGGCAGGAACATGCATCTTCAATTGCTCAACCATTAAATCAAAGGTTGACCATGAGATGCCTGTGTATCGCTTGAACTGTGTTTCAGAAAGCTTCTTTGAATCGATGTATTCCATCCGCAGATTATGCACGAATGCCAAGAAATCTGGAGTGCAGATATCAACCAAAAAGAAGATCATTTTTTGATTTATGAAAGAGATCTATTAATCATATTATAATAATTTCCCATCATTTACCAAACTATATAATCGACCCCCTCATATATTAAAAATGCACTTTGCATTGAAATCCTCAAAACCTATAACTTTACAGCATTCTAGGGCCTTTTCTATTTTTTGGATAGGTATTAAATTTTTAAACTAATATACATATAAAAAACTACAGGATCAATAAATCCTTTCTATAATTAAATTTATCATATTAGTTTTATAAATATTATTAATACCTACTTGAGTAGCATTGAAATATAAATAAATTTTTAACTATATAACATATACATATCTTCTATAATATGTTTATTCTAGACAAATTAGCCTTCTCACACAAGTATTTAGTTATTAAAATTTATCCAGTATTTATTATAAATAATACCCAAATAAATAATTAATTTAATACCTTGTACATAATAAAAACCTCAACACCTTCAATATAGTAAGTCTTATTTTTTCATTTAATTTAGTTAACCATAATGAGACTTTTTCTTAATTTTTTTAATTTTAAATAACATATATTTATTTTCTAAACTGAGCTATTTAGCTTCTTATGCTTTCTTATTTATAGATAAGTTAATCATATTTAACCCGAATCGCGGATAAGAAATTAACTTGAAAAATAGGAGGACTAGAGCCATCAGTTGAGTTATCACACCAAACTCACAACTCTAGTCCCGATGTTCAATAGTACCGAATTATTCTGTGTAATTGATGATTTCTTTCTTAAATTTGAAGCAACCTACTGGAAATTCCTCAAGCAAAGCCATCACTGCTTAAGAATCCGAAAAGCGCAGCTGAGTATCTCTGAAATCATCTTTATCGCCATTTGGTATAAGTATTCTCACTTCAATAATTTCAAAGCCTTTTTCACCTGGTTAAAAGAAGATAAAAGCCATTTATTTAAGTACTTGCCTTGCTATCAAAGGATGATTCATCTGATCAATATGCACCAATTGGCCCTACACGCTTTACATGTGGCGCTGATGAAAGACCAAGCTACACAATATTTATGGATTGATTCAACAACTCTGCCAGTTTGTAAAAATCAACGTATTCAGCGTCATAAATCATTAGTCCAAATTGCATCACGTGGTAGAAGCTCAATGGGCTGGTTTTATGGCTGTAAATTACATATTGCGATGAATCAATTTGGTGAAATTGCCTGTTCTGCTTTATCAAATGGACATGTTGCTGACATTAAAATGGTTGAACAATTAGCTGAAGGTTTACAGGCGCAACTCTATGCCGACCGTGGCTACATCAGTCAACAATTAAAAAGCAGATTAAAAGAACAAGGTATTGATTTAATTACCTATCACCGAAAGAACATGAAGTCTATTAAATTATCTGCATCAGATGAATATCACTTAAAGCAGCGCAATAAAATAGAAACGTTATTCAGCTTATTGAAAGGACAATACAATTTAGTGACGAGTAGAGCACGTAGTGTTTGTGGATTTCTAGGAGGGATTTATGCTTCATTGTGCGCATATCAATTGAGCCACCGAAATAAGCCAACCATTCGAGTAATCGAATGGTTGGCTTAAACAGGATTCGGGTTATTTATTAATATAAAAGCCTCTCTATAGATCGTAAGCTTCTATCCGAATATCCAGACTCTCTATTAACTTTAATTCGTAAAACTAAGTTATATAATCCCCATTAAAATAAATGATATTGATAATAATTATCAGTTGCAATACCAAGAGCATTTGTTACACTTTGCAATAAATTTCACATAGTCTTTTTAGACATATTAGGATGCAGTGACCAATGACTAAGCCATTTTTAAAGTCTACTTTAGCGTTTGCTATATCAACACTAATGACTAGTACAATATTTGCAGAAGAAACGCCCCTTTCACAGTTCGAAACACCCAAAGCGACCGAAGCAACCAAGTTACAGACAATTGTTGTAACTGCTGCAGGTTATGAGCAGGATGTGAACCAAGCACCCGCTTCAATGACAGTGATTACTCGGGAAGAATTAGACAAACGTAATTATAATGATATCAATGATGTTCTACGTAATACTCCCGGGGTGGTAGTGACCGGTTCAGGATCTGCACAAAGTATTAGTATTCGTGGTATGGGATCAAATTACACCTTATTTTTAGTCGATGGAAAACGCCAATATTCTAAAGACGTAAATCCGAATGGTGACGACAGCGGTTTTGAAAAAAATATTTTACCGCCTATGGCAGCTATTGAGCGCATTGAAATTATTCGTGGCCCGGCATCTACGTTGTATGGTACTGATGCAATGGGGGGTGTTATTAACATCATTACCAAAAAGGTTACCGATGTATGGACCGGCACAGTTGAAGTAGGTACAGTATTACAAGACAGTAATCAATCTGGTGATATCAAAGAAGGTTCAGTCTACTTAGCAGGACAATTAATTGCCAATAAACTCGGTTTACAGCTCGGACTAAATAAACAAGAACGTGAAGAAGATGCATATATTGGTGGTTTCCGTAATACGGAACGAGAAAGTATTAATGGCCGTTTAACCTACATTCTTAACGATGACCATGACTTAAAGCTTGATGCTAACTTTGTTAATCAAACAGCTGCAACGACAGTAGGTAAAACTGTTGCTGTTGCAGGGCCGGGTGAAAAACAGGCAACAGGCAGTAAAGGTCGCAATTATCGCAGTGTATATAGTCTAACGCATGACGGCCATTACAATGATACGTTAACCAGTCGTAGCTATGTGCAACTTGAAAACTCAAAAAATCCAGATCGTAGCAATGGTATTACCAGCGGTATTGAAACAGATACCTGGATTGCCAATACTCAATGGGATTGGGATCTAAGCAAACATCAATTGGTTTTTGGTGCATATTTTAAAAATGAAGAAATGATTGATCGTGCTACCAATCAAAATGAAAAGCTCCCTATTACTGAATTAGAGCGTTGGGGCTTTGCATTATTTACTGAAGATACCTGGTCTATTACTGAGCGTTTTAATCTGACAACGGGTGTACGTTATGATCATGATAAAAACTATGATGGTAATTTCTCACCTCGTATTTATGGGGTATATAACCTTAATGATGCCTGGATTTTAAAAGGTGGTGTATCGACTGGTTATAAGCAACCAGATTTAAAGCAGTCTTCAAGTGAGGTGCATTCAGTAACAGGTAAAGGCAGTGCCTTTATTATGGGCAATGATGATTTAAAACCCGAAAAATCCATAACTTATGAATTAGGTACGGCTTGGCAAGGGGCTCGCTCAAATACAACTTTAACTGCATATTATACTGAGTTTAAAGACCGGATTAGTGAAGACCGCATCTGCCAATCACCAAATGGTGAAAATAATAAGCCATCTACATGGGTATGTCCTGATCCTTTTGATCGTTTAGATAATAATGGTAATCCACTGATGTGGAACTTCTACGGTAGTCGCTTTAATATTGATAAAGCGGCAATGCAAGGTATTGAAGCAACATACGATGTAGAGTTGGCTGATAATATTAATCTAGCTGCAAACTATACCTATACGGATACTGAAATCCAGTCAGGTCAATATAAAGGTAATTCCTTGAATCAGATGCCGGAACACATGTTCAATATCACGGTTGACTATGGGATTAATGACCAGCTAGATATATGGAGCCGATTGCATCATCGTAGCGAAACCTCCCAGTCTTTGGGGCGTTCATCAATGACTATGGCCAATCCAGCCTATACATTCCTCGATGCCGGTTTTAATTACCAGTTTAATGCGAACTTGAAAGGCAAATTTGGTGTATATAATATATTGGATGAAAAAGCAGAAGATGTAGACGGTGATCAATTGTTAGATGGACGTCGTTATGGGGTAAGTTTAGTAGCTACGTACTAGAATTTTATTAAAAAGATAGCTAATAAAACTTAACGCGATGCTGACATATGGGGATCTATAAATAGCTTTGTACAATTGTTTTTTAAACTGAGGGTGTTCGCTTAGGCGATCACCTAATTAACCCGGATCCTGCTTAAGCCGATGATTCCTTAATTTGAATTGTTGGCTTATTTTGATGGGTTAATTGATATGCACATAGTGAGGCGTAAATTCCACTCAGAAATCCATGAAGACTACGTGCTTTACTCGTCACTAAATTGTATTGCCCCTTCAATAAACTGAATAATGTTTCTATCTTATTGCGTTGTCTTAGGTGATATTCATCAGATTCTTGTAGTTGAATAGCCTGCATATTCTTTCGATGATAAGTAATTAAATCAATACCTTGATCTTTCAATCTGATTTTTAATTCTTGGCTGATGTAACCTCGATCCCCGTAAAGTTGTGCTTCTATACCAGCAACCAATTGCTCAACCATTTTTATGTCAGCAACATGTCCATTCGATAAAGCAGAACAGGCAATTTCACCAAATTGATTCATCGCAATATGTAATTTACAGCCATAAAACCAGCCCATTGAGCTTCTACCACGTGATGCAATTTTGACCAATGATTTATGACATTAAATCATTGGTAATAAGGTAGACTTCTAAATAAGTGGTTTTTATCTTCCTTTAACCCTATGAAGAATGCTTTAAAAATTATTAAAATGAGAATACCTCTACCAAATGGCGATAAAACAGATTTCCGAGATCATCAGTTGAGCAGTTCTGATTCTTAAAGAATGGCAGTTTTGTTTGAGAAATTCCTAGTACATTTCTTCAAATTTAAGAAATCATCAATTTCACAGAATAATTTGGTACTACTAAACATCAGGACTAGAGCGTTAGGTTTGGTGTGGCAACTTAACTGATGGCTCTAGTCCTCTTATTTTCTCTAGTCAATTTCTTATCCGTGATTCGGGTTATAATACAAACATTGCAGACAAGTGATTTCAGAGCGTCACGCACCTGCAGTAACTCCACCAGAAAAAATGCACCATCCAGGTAAAAATAAAAAAAGTCGGAATCTTGAGCCAGAAATCAATAGTTGAAAACAGTCAGATGTCCAAAAAGCCAAAAAGAATGATTTGAAAAAAGTGGGCTGGCTATCGTCGACAGAGTTTGGCCAAAACCCAGAGGCATTACCTCAAAATAGATAGTATGCAACAAAGCCCTCCAAATTTTAAAAGCCCTGATCGAAAGATTGGGGCTTTTTTGTTGTTGATTTTATATTAAAAACTTTCAGCAGAGTTTGACAAACTCATACTTATCCTTAAGGATAATCTAAAAAATCATGAGTATAACAAAATGAAAAATAGTGCTCTGGCGCCAGTCTATCAGGCTGATATTTTAGGTAAGGGTTATGAGCAGACCACTTTCAATTTTCCTGAAGATTATGAAGGCCCGGTCATTGCCACGCTGGTGCGTAAAAAAGCAGCCCAAACCACCTCTAAGGCCGTGCTTTATATCCACGGTTTTATTGATTACTTTTTTCAAACTGAAATGGCAGAACGCTTTAATCAGCAAGGTTTTGATTTTTATGCTCTGGATTTAAGAAAATATGGGCGCTCCCATTTATGTCACCAGAAGCTCTACAATGTCTACAGTCTCTCTGAATATGATGCTGAAATTAATCAGGCACTCGAGCTGATTGGCCAAGAAGGCCATGACCAGATACTTCTATGCGGGCATTCAACCGGTGGATTAATTACCACCCTTTATACCGCCCGGCATCCCAATCACCCTCTAATCAAGGGACTCTGGCTCAACAGCCCATTTTATGACTTCAACATGCGCTATCTAGAGAAAAAGATTTTATTGCCCCAACTGAGCCGTTTAGGAAAACGCTTTCCAGACCTGCAGTTTCCAAGCCGTCTTAATCGCTGGTATGTACCCAGCTTGCATATCAGTTATCAAGGAGAATGGAATTTCAATCTGGAATGGAAAAAACCAAGCTATCCTCTGGTACGTTTAAGTTTTGTGTATGCCATTTATGAGGCCCAAAAACATCTTCATCAGGGAGTTTATCTTACAGTCCCTACTTTAATCATGCATGCCCATCAAACCCGCTATCCTTTACGCTTTAATCACGCTGCACAAAGCAGTGACGTAATTCTTCAGGTGCAAGATATAATTGACCATGCCCAAAAGCTACAGGGCGATGTACAGCTGTGTTCCATTCAAAATGCTGTCCATGATCTGGTACTTTCAGAAAAACCGGCCAGAGAGCAGGTATATCAGCAACTGTTTCAATGGCTGGAACAAAAATCTCTTTTGGCCTGACCAAAATAGATCAGACCATTCCTAACAGCAGGTCAGGCTGTCTGGTTTTATGAGCACTTTTAAAGGTTATTCTTAACAACCCTAAAACAGTAAAACTGCGAAAATTCTATAAAAACCAATTTACTTTTAACAGCTGGCATTTTATCCAGATTTTTCATTTTTCTTGCTTTGTAACTGTGCAAAAATACAGCACAAAGCTGAGCTTTACTTTAAAGTCGACTTTCCATCATCTGCAAGACTGTGTATAACAATGAACGCTACAGGCAAAGTAATAGGCATAGGCAAAATTGCTTAAAAAGCGTTAGACTATGCAGCAATAATGTCATGATTCGGTCTGATAAAGATCAAAGAAGAAGGTGAAGATTGATGCCGCTCAATACAGTTGAAGAGCTTGTCGCAGATATCCGTGCAGGAAAAATGGTCATCCTGATGGATGATGAAGACCGTGAAAATGAAGGTGACCTGGTTATTGCTGCCACGCATGTCCGCCCGGAGGACATCAACTTTATGATCACCCATGCGCGTGGTCTGGTCTGCCTGACGTTGAGTAAAGAGCGTTGCCAGCAGCTGAATTTACCGTTAATGGTCGATGCGAACGGTGCCCAGCACGGCACCAACTTCACGCTGTCTATTGAAGCAGCAGAAGGGATTACCACCGGCATTTCAGCCGCTGAACGTGCTCACACGATTCAGACTGCAGTGGCGGCACATGCCAAGCCAACAGATATTGTACAGCCCGGCCATATTTTCCCTTTAATGGCACAGCCAGGTGGGGTATTGCACCGCGCAGGTCATACCGAAGCAGGATGTGATCTGGCCCGCCTTGCCGGTCTGGAACCCGCATCGGTAATTTGTGAAATTATTAAAGAAGATGGCACCATGGCGCGCCGTCCGGATCTGGAAGTATTTGCCGAAAAGCATGGTCTGAAAATTGGCACCATTGCCGACCTGATTCATTACCGTATGACCAATGAACAGACGGTTGAGCGTATTGATCATCAAGTCATCGAGACTGAATATGGCAGCTTTGACTTGTATCGTTACCGTGAGCTCGGCAATCCGGATATTCATTTAGCCTTAGTAAAAGGCGAGCCTAAACAAGGTGTCACGACGGTACGCGTACATGGTTTTAACCCGACCCGCGATCTTTTAAAAGTCAAAAAACCGGACAGTGAAAGTACCTGGAATCTGGACCGAGCACTCAAAGAGATTTCTACCAGCGACCGCGGTGTACTGGTCTGGATCGGCCAGCGCCATTTACAGGACTTAGGCCCGGCTTTAGAGACCCTGAAAGCACCGAAAAATGTCAAATCCAATGCTGCACTGTCTCAGCAATATCAAACCATTGGGGTGGGCGCACAAATTTTACGTGATCTGGGCGTGGAAAAAATGAAGCTGCTCAGCTCTCCATTACGTTTCAATGCCCTGTCCGGCTTTAACTTAGAAGTGGTGGAATACATCACTGCACAACAAACATCTTAAGAAATAATCGAGGTTCCTATGGCTATTCGCCGTATTGAAGGTATGTTGCATCTCGCGAGCGAAGGCCGTTTCGCGATTTTAGTTGGTCGTTTTAATAGCTTTGTTGTTGAACATCTGTTAGAAGGTGCTATTGATACGTTGAAACGTCATGGCGTATCAGAGGATAATATTACGGTTGTTCATGCACCGGGTGCCTGGGAACTGCCGGTAGTTGCAAAAAAACTGGCTGTTTCGGAACGTTTCGATGCCATCATTGCACTTGGCGCAGTGATTCGTGGTAGCACCCCTCATTTCGATTTTGTAGCGGGTGAATGTGCCAAAGGTTTGGGCGTGGTTGGCCTGGACACTGGCTTACCGGTCATTAACGGTGTACTCACTACGGACAGTATCGAACAAGCGATTGAACGCTCGGGTACAAAAGCAGGAAATAAAGGCAGTGAAGCTGCTTTAACTGCGATTGAAATGGTTAACTTGTTAAAGGCTATCTAACGCTATGTCGCAAACACTTCAAGCAACTTATGCAGCAAAACGTAAAGCACGTCGTTTTGCTGTGCAAGGAATTTATGAATGGCAGATGAGCCACAATCCGGTGCATGAGATTGAAGCACGTACGCGTGTGGAAAATGCCATGCATAAAGTGGATCTGAGCTATTATCATGAATTGTTGACTCAAGTGGTTGCCAATCATGAAGCACTGGATGCGCTCTTAATTCCGGTACTGGATCGTGAAATTACCGTACTGGACGGCGTTGAGCTGGCTACACTGCGTTTGGGCGCCTACGAATTGAAAGAACATCTGGAAATTCCGTATCGTGTGGTTTTGGACGAAGCAATCGAACTGGCTAAACATTTTGGCGGTGCAGACAGCCATAAATACATCAACGGTGTATTGGACCGTTTAGCCACGACGCTACGTACAGCAGAAAAACAGCAAGCCCACTAGTTTAAGTCGCATTGTTGTATGGCTGAGTTCTCGATTATTGATAGCTATTTTAATCGGCGGAATCTCAATTCTGTCGATTTAGGCGTCGGTGACGACTCAGCCGTGCTCACCCCTCCTCCACAGCAACAACTGGTGATCTGTACCGATACTTCAGTGGCTGGACGACATTTCCCCCTAGAGACTGACCCGCATGCGATTGGCTGGAAATCGGTTGCTGTTAATTTGTCCGATATTGCTGCCATGGGTGCCACCCCGCACAGTATTTTGCTGGCCTTGAGCCTACCCCAAATTGATCATGCCTGGCTCAAAGCCTTTAGTCAGGGCCTGTATGATTGCTGCGATCAATTTGGGGTGAGCTTAATTGGTGGCGATACCACACAAAGCCCTCACCTGACCATAAGCATCACTGCACTTGGCTGGGTCGATAGCGGACAGGCTATTCCGCGCTCAGGTGCCCAACCGGGTGACCTGATCTGTGTCAGCGGTACCGTCGGCGATGCAGCTTTTGCCCTGAATCATCCCGGCCACCCCTTACAGCAGCGGCTGGATTATCCGAGCCCACGCTGCCAGCTCGGTGTTGCCTTAAAAGGCCTGGCACATAGCATGATTGATGTTTCGGATGGCCTGGCTCAAGATCTGGGACATATTCTTCAAGCTTCTCAAGTGGGTGCAACCCTGGCACTGGATAAGCTCCCGCTCAGCCCTGCCCTGCACACCTTGCGTGATGAGCAAAAATGGCAATATGCGCTCGCCGGTGGCGATGATTATGAATTATGCTTTACAATAAGTCCGCAAAATTATGAAAAATTATTGCAAAAACAAATTGATGTTTCGATTAGTATAATCGGCACTGTTCATTCTTCACTCGGTTTAACTTTTGAAAAAAATGGCATAGATCATTTGCTTCAATTTAATGGGTATCAACATTTTGCATAAACCTGCAATAAATTTTAAAGCGATGTCCTGGAAGGACCGATTGATTGTATTTAGTGGAGTGGGCTTTGGTTCTGGCCTGGCACCGAAAGCGCCGGGGACGTTTGGCTCAGCTTTTGCGCTGTTATTTGTGCCGTTCTGGCTCTCTCTGGGTTTTTTAAATAGCTTTTTTGCCATGGTGATCATGTCACTGATTGGCATCTATATCTGTGGCAAAACCGCTGAGCTGATGGGTGTACATGATGATGGCCGGATTGTCTGGGACGAATTTGCTGGGCAATCCATCACGTTTCTACCCGTTCTCTATATGGGGCAGATGAACTGGCTGTGGCTTCTGGTTGGCTTTGCCCTGTTCCGTTTGTTTGATGTCTGGAAACCTTGGCCAATCCGGGTCATTGACCGCCAAGTCGGCGGGGGATTCGGCATCATGCTGGATGATATTATTGCCGGCCTTTGGGCAGCTCTCTGTATTCTGATTTATCTTTTTTTACCATGGCCTAGCTACATTTAGGATGAGAACATGTCAACGACTGTCATTATTCTTGCTGCAGGTAAAGGAACGCGTATGCGCTCTCATTTACCCAAAGTATTACAACCTCTTGCAGGACGCCCCTTACTTGGTCATGTGATCGAAACGGCGAAAAAGCTGAATGCTAATAATATTATTACCATTTATGGACATGGCGGTGATCGTGTCCAAACTGCATTTGCAGATCAAATTATCCAATGGGTGAAACAGGCGGAACAGCTGGGTACCGGTCATGCGGTACAAATGACGTTACCGGTCTTGCCACAGGATGGCATCTCCCTGATCCTATCGGGTGATGTGCCTTGTATTAGGCCGGCTACCTTGCAAAACCTGCTGAATGCTACCCAAGAGACAGGCATTGGCCTGGTAACCTTAACCTTGCCAGATGCAACAGGTTATGGTCGTATTGTCCGTAAAGATGGCCAGATTCAAGCGATTGTTGAACATAAAGACGCGACTGACGCACAGCGCCAAATTAAGGAAATCAATACCGGGATTTATGCTGTTAGCAATGCCAAATTGCATGAATGGCTGCCACGTTTAAGCAATGATAATGCACAAGGCGAATATTACCTGACGGATATCGTGGCGATGGCGCTAGCCGATGGCATGCAGGTGGCCTCGGTAGAACCTGAGCTGGCTTTTGAAGTCGAAGGCGTCAATGACCGCGTACAACTGGCTGCCCTGGAGCGCCAGTTCCAGGCGTATCAAGCCAAGCAGCTGATGCAGCAAGGTGTTCATCTGATTGATCCCAACCGTTTTGACCTACGTGGCCATTTGACAGTCGGTAAGGATGTGAAAATTGATATCAACGTGATTATCGAAGGTGATTGCGAACTCGGCGACCAGGTTGAAATTGGCGCAGGCTGCGTGATTAAAAATACCAAAATTGCTGCGGGCACCAAAGTACAGCCATATAGCGTATTCGATCAGGCTGTTGTCGGTGAAGATGCACAGATTGGTCCCTTTGCACGTTTACGTCCAGGGGCGAAACTGGCCAATGACGTACATATTGGCAACTTTGTCGAAGTCAAAAATTCAAGTATTGGCCTAGGTTCCAAGGCCAATCATTTCACCTATTTAGGTGATGCCGAAATCGGCAGTGGTTCTAATATTGGTGCCGGTACCATTACCTGCAACTACGACGGCGCCAATAAATTTAAAACCATCATTGGAGATAATGCCTTTATTGGTTCCAACAGCTCCTTGGTTGCTCCGGTACAGATTGGCAACGGTGCCACTGTCGGTGCAGGCTCAACCATTACCCGTGATGTGGCAGAGAACAGTTTAGCGGTGGAACGTTCCAAGCAATTTGCCAAAGAAAATTATCCACGTCCGCAAAAGATCAAGAAATAAGGGGAAATATTATGTGTGGTATCGTCGGTGGCATTGCGGAACGCAGCATTACCAATATTTTAATTGAAGGCCTGAAACGTCTTGAATACCGTGGCTATGACTCAGCCGGCTTAGCCCTGATTAACCAGAATCAGGTTCTACGTGAACGTCGTGTCGGCAAGGTTGCCAACCTTGAAAATGCAGTCAATGAATCACAGATTATTGGTTCGCTCGGGATTGCCCATACCCGCTGGGCCACACATGGCAAGCCGACTGAGAACAATGCCCATCCGCATATCTCCGGCAATGTGGCTGTGGTACATAACGGCATTATCGAGAACTATCAAGAGCTGAAAGATGACCTTGAAGCTCTAGGTTATGTATTCACTTCACAGACTGATACTGAAGTCGTTGCCCATCTGGTCAATGATGCACTGAAATCGACCCCGATTTTACTGGAAGCGGTAAAACAGGTGGTGCCACAACTAAAAGGCGCGTATGCACTGGGTATTGTTCATACCGATCATCCGGATGAGTTAATCACGGTGCGTGAAGGCTCACCACTGGTGATTGGGGTTGGAATTGGTGAAAACTTTATCAGTTCTGACCAGTTGGCCCTGCTGCCGATTACCAACCGCTTTATCTACCTGGAAGAAGGGGATATTGCCCGTTTGACTCGTAGCACGATTGAAGTGTTTGTGGATGGTCAACTGGTTGAGCGTCCGGTGAAAGAACTGGATGCTGCGGTGAGTAATGCCTCTAAAGGCGAATACAAGCACTATATGCTCAAAGAAATTTATGAGCAGCCTGAAGCCATCCAGCAAACCATTTCCCAAGCACTCAATGGAAATGCCCTGCGTGAAGACTTTCTGGTTAGTGCAGAGCAGGATTTTTCCAAGATCCAGCAGATTCAGATCATTGCTTGTGGGACCAGCTACCATGCCGGTATGATTGCCAAATACTGGTTTGAGCAGCTGATCGGCCTGCCTTGTCAGGTTGAAATTGCCAGTGAATTCCGTTACCGCACGCCAGTGATTGTAAATCACACCCTGTATGTCTGTATTTCTCAGTCCGGTGAAACCGCAGATACCCTGGCGGCCTTACGCGATACGCAGAAACGCGCTCAGGCCAAAGGTTTAGACATCAGCACAATGACCATCTGTAACGTGGCTACATCGTCGATGGTACGTGAAACTGAGCACAGCTTGCTGACCTTGGCAGGACCTGAAATTGGGGTCGCATCGACCAAAGCTTTTACCACCCAGTTGACTGCATTGATGTTGCTGGTACTGAAAATCGGTACTGTCAAAAACACGATTTCAACGGAACAGGTTACCGCGATTACGACCGGGCTCTGGCATACTCCTAAAGTGATTCTGGACACCCTGCGTTATGATGATGAAATTCTGCGCCTGTCTGAACTGTTTGTAGAAAAAAACCATTGTCTGTTCCTCGGCCGTGGGACGCATTTCCCGATCGCGCTTGAAGGTGCGTTGAAACTGAAAGAAATTTCCTATATCCATGCAGAAGGCTATGCAGCAGGTGAACTGAAACATGGCCCGCTGGCACTGGTGGATAATGATATGCCTGTGGTCATTCTGGCACCGCAGGATGACATGCTGGACAAATTAAAATCCAATATGGAAGAAGTTCAGGCACGTGGTGGCGAGTTATTTGTCTTTGCTGATGAGCATAGCGGCATCAAGGCCAAAGAACGCCAGCATGTGGTGCATATTCCTGAAATAGATCCACTTTTAGCCCCTATCGTCTATAGCATTCCGGTTCAGTTGCTGTCTTATCATGTAGCCGTCCTGCGGGGTACGGATGTAGATCAACCGCGTAACCTGGCAAAATCAGTGACCGTAGAATAATCAGAATTGAAGCAAGGCTGGTTATTGTATGAGAGTAATAAAGCTTCATACCAAGTAATAAAGTCTCATACTGAGTAATAAAGTGTAATACTATATTGCTCAAAAAATCCACACAAGATATGCTCTAAAAAGCATGTTGTGTGGATTTTTTTATGGCTAATTCTAAGAACACACAAAATCATGAACTCAAAATTCAAAAGTGGATTAAAGAAGGACGAGGGCAGGGTTTTGGAAATAACTATAAGCCTTGGCTCACAATTCGAGATGTGAGTTTAGAAGGTCGATCTCACCGAGTTTTTGGTCATAAAAGCCAAAGAACTCATCACTTGCTCTCTGATCTAGAACTGTCCACTTTTCTATTACTAAGGCGTGTCATCAATTAACTTGAGAGAAACCACCTTGTGCCCACTATACTTTTATGAGTAAACGCTAGGTATTAAGAGATAATCAGTGGGGGGCAAATTAAAGATCTGTTCCCTGGACGAACGGATCCTGTTGGAGTAACGGCCGGAGATAAGCGACTATCTGTTAAAGCGGTTCAGCTTTTGGGTTGGCTAAAGAAATTAAAAGAAAGAGGGTCTCAACAGTTAAGTCAATAAAAAGCTATAAATAGACTATATTTTTATCCGATGTTCCCCATTTAAAATGATAATTCTCCTTAACACTTTTTGCTCAGAATATGCCCATCAGGTCGACAGATACGATTTTTTTGGCCAGCAAAATTGTCTAGGTTTTCATGGATAGTGAGACAATCAGGTGTTCTGGCTGCTTTAAAGTCATAAAAAAGGAAGCCTGAGCTTCCTTATCCACTGCTAGCTATACCGGTTTAAATACCGTATTTAACGCGATAGGCTTCCATTTTTGCCAGTGCTTCCTGCTCGCCTTTACCATCCAGATAATCCATTAAGTCTTTCATGGTGATCAGTGCATGTACTGGAATTTCAAGTTCTTTTTGGACTTCTTGGATTGCAGAAAGTTCGCCCTGACCTTTTTCCTGACGATCTAACGCAACCAGTACCCCGGCAATTTGTGCACCGGCATTTTTCAGAATAGTGACCACTTCACGGATCGCAGTTCCGGCAGTAATCACATCATCAATAATCCAGACTTTTTTACCTTCAACCGAAGCTCCGACCAATACGCCACCTTCACCGTGATCTTTAGCTTCTTTACGGTTAAAGCCCCAAGGTATACTCACACCATGATTTTGCGACAGTGCGACCGCAGTTGCAGCAACAAATGGAATACCTTTATATGCCGGACCAAAAACCACTTCGACCTGATCACATTGCATCAGCTTGGCTGCATAGCCTGATGCCAAGAGAGACAAGGCTTCGCCATCATTTAACAAGCCGGCATTAAAAAAATAAGGGCTCACACGACCCGATTTTAAAGTAAACTCACCAAATTTAAGCACACCACGTGATAATGCGAGTTCGATAAAAGCTTGCGGGTTAAACTGAGCTGGCGTTGACATGAGGTGCTCCTGAATCCATTAATTAAGGTAAGACTTGCGCATGATACCAAAGAGTAGCTATCCAAGTGATCAAAAAATTCTTCGTGTCGTTTCAATTAACGTCAACGGCTTACGTTCCTCTGTAAGCAAGGGTTTGCTGGAATGGATGGAAAAGTCCGATGCCGATGTGATCTGCATGCAGGAAAGCCGCATTACCCATGTTCAGTGGACCGATAAATTTAAGCCTGAAGGCTGGTACACCCATCTCTTTCCAGCCGAACGTCCAGGCTATGCCGGCACCGCCATTTATAGCCGTCTGCCTTTTGTCTCCCTCACCGATGGTCTGGGTTTTGAACTGGCAGACTCACAGGGCCGTTTTATTGCCGCTGAATTCGATCTGGGCCTAGAACAAACTGTATATATCTGTTCGCTTTATCTGCCATCCGGTTCATCGGGTGAAGAAGCTCAGGCCCGTAAAGACCACTTTTTAGAAGAATATCAAAAGATTCTGAAACAATGGCGCGATGAAAATAAATCGGTCATTGTCTGTGGGGATTACAATATTGTGCATAAACGGATTGATATTAAAAACTGGTCGGGCAACCAGAAATCTTCCGGTTGTTTACCGCATGAACGCGCCTGGCTGGACCATATTTATGATGAACTGGGCTATGTAGATACCTTCCGTGAAGTACGCCAGGAAGCCGAGCTATATTCCTGGTGGTCGAATCGTGGTCAGGCCCGCGCCAAGAATGTCGGCTGGAGGATTGACTACCACGCCTGTTCTCCAGACTGGAAAACCCGTACGGTGAATGCCTGGGTCTATAAAGATGAATGGTTTAGTGATCATGCACCGGTCATTATTGATTACAAATTGTAAAAAGGCTTGAGAACTGAGTAAACAATTGTTTACTCAATTAAGGTGAATTGCTTACATGCCATGACGTATTTCTTGGATTTCTTTGAGTTTAAGAACATAGCATGATAGCTGCACGGCACAGGGATATGTCAGGATGACACATAAAGGACAGGAAGCCGTAGGAAGAAAATAAAACAGACCATCAAATTTAGTTTGTTTTTCATGGATGTGACATTGGACGTTATACTGAGACCCGCATAATCAGGATGATTGATGCGGGTTTTCTCATATTATAATGACTCTTATTCTTGATTATTGTTTTGATTTTTTTATATATCCGCTGATTGTTCTCTTATTTAAAACTTTATTTCTTATTGTTCTATCCAGAATCTTATCCCCTCCTTATGTCAGTTTCATGACAGCTTGGCCCTGATTCGAAATTTTCCTATGCAGACGGACACTCCTGTTTTGCAGCCCCCCGTGGCCGTCTTGACTAAATTTGGTTAAGCTAGTCCAAGACTTTAAATGAGTGATGATGATGTTAAGAATTTATGGTATTAAAAACTGCAATTCAATGAAAAAAGCCTTTGATCTGCTCAATGAACTGGGGTTGAGCTATGAATTCCATGATTATAAAAAACAGGGCATTGATGCAGAATGTGTAAAAAGCTGGTTGGATGCACTCGGTCAGGACGTGGTTCTGAATAAAAAAGGCACCACCTGGCGTAAACTCAGTGCAGAAGAGCAGCAAACCGCACTGGCCAGTGAAGATCATCTGGTGCAAGCCTTAACCACGCATACCAGCTTAATTAAAAGACCGATTTTACAGACTGCTGATGGCTTTATTGCCGGATTTGACGAAGCTGCTTATCGCGCTCTAGTTGAAGAAAAACAGGATTAATCAGCATATAAAAAAAAGCCTGACAGATGTCAGGCTTTTTGCATATACAGGATGGATTAGTTTGCACGAATCCAGGTCTGGTTACGACCCAAAGCAGAAATCCCCATAAAGCCACGCAGCTCCAGCTTCTTGCCACCCTCCGCCAGATTGCCTTTTAGCTTATAGGTTTTGCCAGATTGTGGGTCCAGAATAGAACCACCTTCATAGCTGGTGCCACCCACATTTTTCAGACCTTTCACAATGGTCAAGCCTTTTAATGACTTGTTATGATAAGGTCCTTCACATTTTGTACAGGCATTCTCTTCACCCGGAGTCAATACCGATTGAATACTGGCAGATAAAGTACCATTCTTCTGTTCAGTAAACTTCACCATGGCTTTTGGCTGTTTAGTTTTGTCATCAATCGTTTTCCAAACGGTACCATTCAGAGGATCTGCGGCATTTGCTAATACCGATAAGCCAAGTAATCCTAAGGTTAGCGCGATTTTTTTCATTTTTTTTCATTTCCCTAGTCTGTTGATAGACCAATTTAGTATTAAAAAGACACAACAATTTTGCAATTTTTACGTGTGACTATTTAGTGTAACCTTGTAAATCAGGTTGGTAAATAATCTCATTTTGAATAAAAGCATAAAAATATGGAAGGATAATGAAGATGAGTCCCCTCACGAAACAACTCATTACAGAAAGTTTTTTAAAAGCCGCCATTCGTGCGCCAAGTCGTCTGAACCTTCCTCCTAGCTCGCTGCGTATCGCCTTGGAACAGCTATGCAAACTGTTCCCGCAAGACCCGTCTGTACAAATTCGTTCCTTGCGTCTGGCCGGTTTACGTGCTGAAGAGATCAAACCCCAGCAGCAATCGACCCAGATGATTTTTCATATTCATGGAGGAGCATTCTATTTAGGTTCACTCAATACCCACCGGGCCTTTATGACCCAAATTGCAGCCCGTACCCAGATGCAGGTCTTGCATGTGAACTATCCGCTTGCACCGGAATCGGCTTATCCGGAGCCGCTTGAGGCGCTATATGATGTTTACAACCTGTTGCTTGATCAGGGAATTCAGCCCAAAGATATTATTCTGTCCGGTGACTCGTGTGGCGCTAACCTGGCCTTGGCCCTCGCTTTAAAAATCAAACAGGAAGGTCGCCCGCAAGTTAGTGGACTTATTCTGCTTTCTCCACTGCTGGATTTGACTCTGAGCAGTGAATCTTTACGGTATAACCAGAAACATGATGCCTTGCTGTCAATCGAAACGCTTAAAACCGGGATCGAATATTATGTGCCCAGCGCCATAGACCGAGGTGATCCCGGCGTTTCTCCTTACTTTGCCGAGCTGAGCGGATTACCTCCTATCCATATTCAGGTCGGTTCTAAGGAAATTTTGCTGGATGACGCCACCCGTTTCAAAGAAAAGGCCGAGCAGGCCCATGTTGAGGTTGAGTTTAAAATCTATACGGGCATGTGGCATAACTTCCAGATGTTTAGCGCCTGGTTTGATGAAGCCCGACAATCTCTGGCTGACTTGGCAGAGTTTGCACATCGTCTGGATCAGGACTAGGCTCTCAAGTCCTGATATAAAAAAGGTCAGCCCAGGCTGACCTTTTCAATTTTCTGCCTTAGAGCGCGCTGATCATCTGGTGTGCAGTCTCCAGAGCTTGCTGCTTGCTTGCATCGCCCATATTCACGCCTTCGGCACGAATCACCTGAATATCACTCACCCCGGTAAAATTAAACACGGTTTTCAGGAATGCTTCCTGAAAGTCAACCGGACTCTGTTCACCATAGATCCCCCCACGGCTGCTGGCAATATAGACTTTCTTGTCACCCGCCAAACCAATCGGGCCATTTTCAGTATATTTAAAACTACGCCCAGCCACACTGATACGGTCGATCCAGGCTTTTAAAGTAGAAGGCAGGCCAAAGTTATACATTGCCGCTCCCACCACGATAATATCCGCACGCAAATACTGCTGCAAAATCTCTTCCCCCAGAGCTGTCTGTTCTGCATCCTGCCCCATCAGAATCTCGGCAGTCAGATGAGGAATCGGTTGTGTCGCCAGATCTAGATACTCTACCTGTAAGGTGTCTTTATGCTTTTGTTGCAACTGGCTCACAATGGCCTGACTCAACTGACGGGAAATTGAAGCATCACCTAAAATACTTGAATCAATATGTAAAACTTGCATCTATTTTGCCTGTATGAATTGGTCTGTCTAGAAATAGGCATAGTTTAATGATTTTTCAACAATGAGATAATCCCAGCCCATAAAACAGAACATTCCAAATACGGAACAAAAGGCCTATACAGACAAATGTAGCTTTATCTTTTTTGTGGTAAAACAGGAATTTTTTAATCAATTTTAAGTTATGTTATAGTCAGTTTTATAAAGATATCCATGCTAAAAAGTAAAGCGCTTTCATAATAACGATAAAGTTTAAGGCGAAATAGATGAAGCAGATAAGAGGATTATTAGCAAAAATCCTGCGGCTGAGAATCAAAAAATATCTGATCGAAGATGAAGTCGTCATCAATTGGGGGATTTTAAAAAAATGTATCTTGATGTTGGTACTGGGCTGCATTGTCCATCTGAGCTGGCTTAGTTGGGATCTGTTTGTGCTGTTTCATCCTGAATATTGGCAATATGTACAGATTAAACTAATTCACTTACAGCTCATCCTCGACAGCAGTTTTTTACTGGTTTTGCTCGCTCTGATCTATCCTTGTTATAAGTGGCAAGGCCATGCGCGCGCTGAACGCTATCTGCCTCATCTGACGGTCGGTGTTTTTGTCATCTCCCTCTGCCGGGATGCTTATGTGGTGGGGGTCATGAGTCCCGTTTCGACCCTAGCCTGTGTGTGCCTGATGACAGTGGGTCTGGTGCTGTTTCATCGCGCCCTGATCTATAGCATATTGATACCGGCATTCCTGTTTCTGACGGTTTGCACCTATCTGAGCTTTCGTCATCAAATTCCCTATTCGCCCCTGTTCAATATACAGGGCAAGTTTTTTGATAATGGCTTTTGGCTGGGCTCCATGCTGTATTTTATGTTACCCATTCTGGCCATCTGCACCATGCTGTTTGAAATCCTGCTTAGCCAATGGCGGCACCGTGAACGGCTGATTCAGCACCTGAGCCAACTTGATCCCTTAACCAGTCTGTTTAACCGGCGCAGTATCAATCAATGTCTGGAAAAATTAAATCATAGCGCCTGTTTAAGCTATGCCTTGGTCCTGCTAGACTTGGACCATTTTAAAAAAATTAATGATCAATATGGTCACCACAAAGGTGATGAAACCCTGATAAAGGTCAGTGCCGTACTGAGCCAGCAATTACGTAAAAGTGATGTTGGAGGCCGTTTTGGTGGTGAAGAGTTTATTTTGGTACTTAAAGATACCAATATTGAAATGGCGCAACAGATTGCAGAACGTTGCCGTCTTGCTATTCAGCAGCTTGAGATTCAAAGTGATGAGGGTACCAAAATTTCTGTCACGGCCAGTTTTGGTATTGCGATTTCTCAAGCAGAATTGCGCCCGCAGCAGCTACTCAGCCAGGCTGATCGGGCACTGTATCAGGCCAAAGCCAGAGGCCGGAATCAGGTCAGAGCCTATATTACATCGACCCAACCCGAACTTGAGCTATATTCTTAACACGGTAATCCAGCAGGTTAATGGAATTGTGCCAGACGTTTCAGCTGAGCCAATAATTCCGCTTCATTAAATGCCCCGGTTAAACGCAAACCACGGATTTCCTGCTGCTGGCCATTCAGAAACAAATAGGTCGGTGGCCCCAGAATTTCCCACTGATTAAACAACGACTGATGGGCTGCATCATATTGGCTTAAATCGAGTTTGATCAGCACGTACGGTGCCAGTGCCTGCTGTACCGTGGCTGATTTTAAAACACGCTGCTCGATCGGCTGACAGGCCACACACCAGTCGGCATAGATATCAATAATGACCTTTTGGCCATGCGGTATCTGTTTTAACAAGGATTCAAATTCGGCAGCTGTTTTGGCCACTTGCCACGTGGCAGTGCTGTGACTTTGCTTAACAAAAAAACGCTGGCTCTGTTGATATTGGCTATATGCCAGATAAGGCAGCACGACGACTAGACACAGGATATATAACCATCTCAGGCCAGTACGCTGCCAGAAAATACGGCACAGCACATAGACAATAAAGGCCATGCCTAAGCCCAGCGACACCCCCTGCAACATAGCTTCAGAAATCAGCGGGCGTATAAAATACAGCGCCAGCCCCAGCATGATAAAGGCAAATAGCACCTTGATCTGATTCATCCAGTGTCCGGCACGCGGTAATATCCGGGCCCCCAGAATACTGGCCAGCAGTAAGGGTGTCCCCATACCGAATCCGAGACCAAAGAGTAACAAGGCACCCTGCCATTGACTCTGGGTCTGGGAAATGAACAGCAATGCTCCTGCCAGGGGTGCTGTCATACACGGCCCCACCAGCAAGGCGGAGATAATGCCCATGACTGCGGCACTGATCAGGCTCCCTCCATGCTGCATGGCCTGAACCTGATCCAGACGCTGAATCAGGCGCTGCGGAAGTTTAATTTCAAACAGGCCAAACAGGTTTAGGGCAAACAGCACAAATAGAGCACTAAAAGCAATCAGGGTACCCGGCTGCTGTAGCCAGCGTTGGAAATTCAGCCCGGCCGATGAGGCGATTAAACCTAATACAGCATAGACGGTGGCCATACTAACCACAAAGGTTAAGGCGATCATCCAGGCTTTTAAGCCTTTGCTATCACGGACCAACAACGAGGTCAGGATCGGGAGCATAGGCAACGAACACGGGGTAAAGGCCAGTAAAAGCCCTAAACCAAAGAACAGCAGCAAACCATAGGCCCAGGAGCTTTCTGCCAGACGCACTGACCACTTCTGGTCTTGGGCGGTTATAGCTTCTTCGATATCTGGATCAGATTGGTCTGAGCGTTGTAGCTGAGTATCAGCCAGAGTATCAAGCAGACGATTCTGGGCAGTTGTAGAGCTGTTTAAATCTAATAGACGTGTGTTCCCGGAAGCTGCGGTGTCATATTGCACCAGACCGGAAAGATTGGTTTTAAACTGCGCGGTTTGCGGTGGATAGCACAGCCGATCCTGGGCACAGCCTTGCCAGCTGACCTGATAAGACTGTCCGGGCTGAGTCGGGATCTGAAATTTTAACTGCTGATAATAAACCTGGGTATGCCCATAGTTGTCATCATAGATTTCTTCAGCGGGCGGCAGTTCCAATGTTAGCGGCTGATTGCCCTGTCGGACTTCAATCTTGTGCTGATACAGATAGTAGTGTTCAGGAATATCCCAGCTGAGTTCCGCCTGCTCAGCACTGTCCGAGACTACACTCAGAGGAAAGGCCTGCTCAGGTGACAGTAACGCCGTTTCGGCCTGAGCTGCTATACTGAACAGTACACTGCCTAACAGGAAAGGCGCACATAAAGCGCTCCATTTCTGAACTACTAAAAGTTGCATCATACCGAGTGCGATAGATCAAAAGAGAAAGGATACACCCAGACCGGAGAAGTAACTGTTTTCCTGCCCGTCCAGATCTACCCCCATACTGGCATCCAGCTGGATCCGATCGTTGAGGGCATACATTACGCCCGTGCCGAGTGCATATTCATTGGCTTGGCTTTCGGCCTTACGATAAATCAATTCCGAATAGCCCGACCAGCGATCCGTAAACTGATAGTCTACAGATGGAATTGCGCTAATAGCCCAGTTTGAGTCCTGCCATTCATAACGCATGGTGATAGAGGTCGAGACCAGATCACTATATTGATAGGCCACCGCCGAGCTCAGGCTATATATATCTTCTTCATTGCTAAACCCCTTATTACCGGTTGCAATAAGCGCTTCAGCCATCACGGCCATGCTCAGTTTGTCATCGTCCAGATCAATGGCTTTTTTCAGGCCAATACTGACATCTCCCAGCCCATCATTTTCTTCAGTGTGTCCGTTCCATTTCTGCTGGCTCCATGCCGGTCCATCCCAGCCCAAACGTAATTCCAGGCTATCGGTTAAACCTGTGCGCAATAATATATCGGCATTTAAAGTGGTTTCTTTAAGCTTGCTTCCTTCTACCATTGACTCGCGATAGTCCAGCGTTGGCAAACCCTGCTCCCATGCCAGCTGCCCCACAGGGATAGTGCCGGTTCCCATACCTTCACCCGGACGATCAAATTCGACTTCAGCAAAAAGTTGGGCACTGACACTGGTCAGCGCAATAAAACCCAAGGTTGTTAATGTTGTCTTCATCTGGTTAGGCTCTTTATTCAAATTTAATTCAGTTCTTTGGTCATTTTTGCGCCGTGGTCACGCAACAGTTGCAGAGTCTGTTTTTCTTCTTCAAGGGCCTCTGACCAGTTAATTTCATCGAAATCACAATCAAAGAATAAATCGCTAATAGAGGACAAAATGGTCTGCCCATCTTCATCTTTGGTGTTTGGATTGACCTGTTCATCCAGCAGGCGCTGTACTGCAGGAACACAGGCGGCACTCGCTGCGTCCCAGAGCGGTCCATAAATTTCTTCAGCATCCCACAGATGTAAATTGACTTTGGCCTGAATCAATGCTTCCAGAATCTGCAAATGAATATCCAGACGTGCCTGTTTTTCTTCATCTGAAAGCGGGCTATTTGCTTCATAAGCCTCACAGACGTCTTCCCACCATTTGAACAATCCATCCGACCAGACCGAAATGACTGGACCTTTTTCAAGGTCAATAAAATTCGGATTGAGTCCATCCGCCAGGAGTTTTGTTACCTGTTCCAGATCTAAATCTTCGATGGCTTGCACAAAAAGCTGTTGTTGCGCAGTTAACATGATGGAGCTCGCTTCAATTCGTTTTTCCCTATTATGCCGAAGAAAGCAAAATTTGTTGTCTTTCCCACAACTATTTTTCATTTTATATAAAAAAAGCCCCGCAGGGCTTTTTTTCAGGATTCCAGATCAGACTTCGTCTTCCATCTCTTTAATTTCCAGGGCACCCGGACGTATGGTATCTTTTTTCTCAATAACATGCTCTAGACTGCGTTTTAAACGGTCAATGGCACCACGAATGGCGGTATCAACATTATGACCACGATGATTCACCACCACCGGTTTTAGACCTGCCGGACGTGCCTCGATCATGCAGCGGATATCGTCATCACCACCTTTGGCACCGTTTTCATCACTCAAATGGACTGAAAAATGGGTAATACGCTCACTGTGGCGCTGGAATTCCTGACTTAATTCTGCACGTACATAACTAATTAAACGATCGCTACTCTGAATGTGTTTATCTGTACGAAGTTCGATATTCATAAATTACCATCCTCAATCTTTTTAACTTTTCTTAGTGCAAAATTTTTATCTTGGCACGTTTCTGGTTTGCTGTATCGCAACGCATTTCACTTCTTCAAATGATTGGAATATCTCCTCCATTTTGAATGGATGAACACCTTTATGAATCTGCAGAATCATGTCCTTATACCTTGAATATCGGCTCTATCCAGAAAATATGCAAGTGCTATTTTGGTTTTTTTAGCAAAAGAATAACTAATTGTGACAGGTCCTTACTTAGTAAAATAAAGCCGCTTTCCAGTTCGTTCATCACCATCTTATTCACGTGATTGGATTCGGCCAATGAGAAAATTGCTTATCCCGACCACTTAGAATCAGCCTAAATTTTCTTCCGAATGATAATGAGAATGCAGAGAATTATCCGGTAGATCCCCGCTGCTAGCTTTAAATATTTTTTCTCTAAGTCTGTGAGCGTATAGGGTTGTGACGATGGCTTCCGCTATAGAAGTAATAAACATGTATGCTTTAATTACTGGTTTACCCCCCCCTTCGGTTTCGAGTTCAGTACGAGGGAGGAGCACCGCCCATTTTGAGAGTGGAAACAGGTTTTTCTTCACCGCTACATGCCATCTAAAATGATGAAACCTGCTCTTCAACCGATGAAATACTGACCACAGTGCCTCTCATCCCCCGCCTCAAGGGCATCGCCGTTTAATCTGATCAAGGTACATGCTTGCCTTTGCGATCAGCCAGATTTTTTAGCAAACTTAGGGTAAAAATCCCGATTTTGATTATAGAAAATAGGTGGTAAATGGCTTCTGACTGTGCCCACTTCTATTGCACTCCGCCAATTATTCACTGTTGAGTATGCTTTAACTAGAATAACGGACATAAATTTTCTTTAATTTTGGCAGCAGCTCAACCGACTCTTACTGTTTTCTGATCATTTAAATTTCTTTAAGCATAGCTATTTAGTCCCTATTTTTGAAAGTATTGAAGAACCCGTAATAAGAAAACAGACAAGGAGACCAAGCAAGATTTTTAATATATTTCTGTCATCGATCAATTTTAACTTTATTTTTACTTATTAATCTGTATCCTTTACCTGCTTTCTTGGGGGAAGAGATTTTAAATGAAACTTACACAAATCGCGGCATTGTGTGCTTTGGCTTCAACTGCTGCTTTGGCACAAGCAAAACCAGTTTGGCAAGATTTTAGCGTAACCGGTCTTTATGGTGAAAACTATGAAGCGGTAGACGAACAGCAAAGCACTCTAACCGTTGAATACGCTGCTAAAGTAAAATATGCAGATGTGTTTTTCTTCATGGATCGTATGCGTGGGGGCGATGATGCTAAAAGCACTTATTTTGAATTATCGCCACGCTTAAGTTTAAGTGAAGTAAGTGGCCAGAAACTTGCCTTTGGTCCTGTGAAAGATGTATTAATTTCCACAACGTGGGAAGGCTCAGACAATGCAGATAACTTCCTGTATGGTTTAGGTTTTGATCTTGACCTTCCATATTTTCAATATGCAAGCTTAAACTTTTATCGTGCCAATAATGAAAAGGTGTTTGGTAATAAAGACGATTATCAAATGACTTTCACTTATGGCGTACCGTTTAGCTTGGGAGCAGAAGACTTCCTGGTGGATGGTTTCCTGGACTGGTCTACTGCTGAAAAAGATGCTCAAGCGAGTGAACTCAACTGGACCACACAGTGGAAATGGAATGCGGGCAAACACATTTCTCCAGAGACACGCTTATATGTAGGTATTGAACACTCTGTTTGGAACAATAAGTTTGGTCGTAAAGATCAAGACGAAAACAATGTGAGTGCGCTGGTGAAATATCACTTCTAAGCCAAAAAAAAGCAGCTCATAAAAAGCAGAACCCGGGTTCTGCTTTTTTATGGCAAAAATCAGCTGTATTTTTTAAAGTGTTGGTCTCTGCTACTGCTTTGACTTGATCCAAATCCGGTTAGACCGGCGCTACCCTACCTAATGTTTCCTGGTAAACTTGAATCTATTCAATTAAAAATTCAGAGATTAGCCATTTCTGATTAGAATTACTTAAAAATCACTTCTACTCAGACTCAATAAGCCTGTATAAAATCTAAATTTTAAAATCCGCCTTTACTTGATACTTCTGCTATGTTTTATTTGAAATAAATACCAAGTTGAGTAGCACAATGAATAAATGGCTTATCTGCATGAGTATCTTTTCTCTCAGTAGCCTGAGTTTTGCCGATTCCAGCTTTGAAACTCAACTCAGATCAGAATGTGCCCAGGTTAAAAACTATGCAGCGAAGGGCAAGAGATTGTATGACCAGAAACAATATAGCAAAGCCCTTGAACAATTTGAGCAACAGGCGGCATGGTCTGCATTTTGTGACATGCATAGCGAAGAAAGTGGTGTTTCTTTTTCAGAAAGCAGCATTGTAACAGCGTTTAATAATGTCGGACTCAGTTATGCCAAACTGGCCAAGCCGCAGTGGGCACGAGCCTGGTTTTCGATTTATCCTCAAGCCAAGAGTAGCCAGTTTAATCTGCAGCAGCTGCCTGCACCTCAAAAAAACTCCAATCTGGCAGGCAAATATGTTCGCCATGCCGGTTTTGGCGCCTGGAGTAGTATTGAGGTAAAGCCCCATCAGCAATCTTATCAAATTCAATTTAATGGTCTATATATGGGTTTAGGCAGCCTGATTTATGGCCCCAATATAGGTGAATTTGAAACAATGATGCCCCTGCATCACACCCAGACCCGTTATCAGCAAGATAACTGTAAAATTGAGCTTAGTTTTGCTTTTAATCCTCGCGCTGGGCAACAGCTTATTTTAGAGCAAGACAGTGGAGATTCAGCGTGTGGCTTTGGGCATAATGTCTCTGCCAGCGGTGTATATTTGAAGGTAGAATAATTTTTCTTTTATTTGTATTTTAATATACAAAATAAATATTTGAGCATGATCAGGGGAGTCCATGGCCAAGTTTTTAAATACCAGTGCAACGAATTTCTTTTTAGAAGAATTAATTAAAAATGCCAAAGAGCGTTTAATTTTAATCAGCCCTTATTTGCGTTTAAATGATCGTATTAAAGAACTCTTAGAAGATAAAGATCGGCTCAAAATTGATATTCGCATTATCTATGGCAAAAGTGATTTGCATCCCGATGAAATTAAATGGCTGCAAAAACTGGATTATGTACGTCTAAGCTTTTGTAAAAATCTCCATGCAAAATGCTATATCAATGAATCAGAATGTATTATTTCAAGCTTGAACCTCTATGAGTTTAGTCAGGTCAATAATAATGAAATGGGGATTCTGGTACGTAAAGATGAAGATCAAGAGGTCTTTAAAGATGCTTATGAGGAAGCTCAACGTATTATTCGTATTAGTGATGAAGTACGGATTACTCTGGATGAAATTAAGACGGAACCAGTACCACTTGCTGAGAGCGAAGTCAGAACTGAGGAAAGCAGCGGTTATTCCAAACTGACCACTGCAAAACTGGCCGCAAAACTTGGTTTAAAAACACCTGATCTGTTTGAAAATTTAGTCAATCAAGGATATTTAAATCTGACAGAAAATGGAAAACATTTCCTCACCGATGCAGGCAAAGCGATGGGTGGAGAGTTTAGAACAGGACAATTTGGTATTTATTTTTTATGGGATGAACATACCAAAATTTAACTGACGAGTTTTTAAAAAATATATTGGGATACAATAAAAATTCCCCTAACTGGAGAAGTTCAGTCAACTAATCGACTGAAACTCTCCGGATGAGGTTTTTTTGCTTTCAAGCCAGCATCCTAAACCACAATATCTGCCAGATTACCTTTTTGCTCTAACCAGTCTTTACGGTCACCCGAACGTTTTTTGGCCAGCAGTTTATCCAGTAAACTTGCGGTGACATGCACATCATCCAGATCCAGCTGTACCAGACGGCGGGTATTTGGATCTAAAGTCGTTTCCCGTAGCTGGCTGGCGTTCATCTCGCCCAGACCTTTAAATCGGGTAATCTGCGGATTCTTGGTTTTACACTTTTTCAAGATGCCCTCCAGCTCTTCTTCATCCAGAGCATAGTGCACCTCTTTACCATCATCAATCCGGAACAGTGGCGGCATCGCCACATATAGATGCCCCTCTTCGACCAGTACCGGGAAATGTTTCACGAACAATGCACACAGCAAAGTGGCAATGTGCAGACCATCCGAGTCGGCATCCGCCAGAATACAGATTTTGCCATAACGCAGCTCAGACAAGTCATCAGAGCCAGGATCTACCCCAATTGCGATAGCAATATTGTGCACTTCCTGCGATGCCAGAACCTCATCTGAGGATACTTCCCAGGTGTTCAGAATTTTTCCGCGAATGGGCATGATGGCCTGGAAATTCTTGTCACGTGCCTGTTTGGCCGAACCACCCGCCGAATCCCCTTCCACAATAAACAGTTCCGACTGATCCAGCTCATGGCCGACACAATCCGACAATTTGCCTGGCAAGGTCGGACCAGCAACAATCTTTTTACGCTCTACTTTCTTTGCCGCTTTTAAACGACGCCCGGCTTTGGAAATTGCCATTTCTGCCAATTGCAGGGCAATATCCGAGTTTTGGTGCAACCACAAGGCAAAGGCATCTTTGGCAATATTCTGAACAATGCCAGCAGCTTCACGACTGGACAGACGCTCTTTGGTCTGACCTGAAAACTGGGGCTCCTGGAATTTTAAGGACAGGATATAGTTTACGCCGTCCCAGACATCTTCCGCCGACAGTTTCATATTACGCGGCAGCAAATTACGCAACTCACAGAACTCACGCATGGCATCGGTCACTCCGGAACGCAAACCATTCACATGCGTACCACCTTGCGCGGTTGGAATCAGGTTAACGTATGATTCCTGAATGCTGTCTCCCCCTTCGACATTCCAGCAAATTGCAAATTCGGCACTGGCACGTTCTGCCTCCCCCATTGCAACAAAGGCCGGTGCCGGAATAATTTCACGGTCTTCCAGCTCATCCATCAAGTAGTCCACCAGACCGTTTTCAAACTGCCAGGTGATTTTTTCGTTATTAATCTGGTCAATATAGTTAATTTGCAGACCAGCAGCCAACACTGCCTTGGCCTTTAGATTATGTTTTAAGGCTTTCAGGGCAAATTTAGGAGAATCGAAATATTTTTCTTCTGGCCAGAATTGTACTGTAGTGCCCGATGCACGTTTGGGCGCTTTGCCTTTCAGCACTTCCAGCGGGCCGGTCGGTTCGCCCTTTTCAAAGGCCATTTTATACAGGTTGCCCTGACGCTGAACTGACACTTCAATCCGGCTGGACAAGGCATTGACGACAGAGATACCCACGCCATGCAGGCCACCAGAAAACTGATAATTATCGGTGCTGAATTTACCGCCGGCATGCAGTTTGGTCATAATGATTTCAATCCCGCTTTGGCCATATTCCGGATGAATATCCACGGGCATGCCGCGACCATTATCTTCTACAGACAGCGAGCCATCCTTATATACCGTCACTGTGACCTTGTTGGCATATCCGGCCAATGCCTCATCTACCGCATTGTCAATCACTTCCTGCGCCAGATGGTTCGGACGCGAGGTATCGGTATACATGCCCGGGCGACGGCGCACCGGATCCAGACCAGATAAAACTTCAAGAGATTGAGCCGTATATTGAGACACGTTATTCGGTTTCCTTTTTGACGCAGTCGGATAAAAACTGTAAAAGCAGCGGAATTTTCTCCGCAAAATCATCCATCCCGTGATTGCCATGGGCTTCTGTCATTAACATGGCCGGAGGACGGGCAGCACTATAATAACGATGTGCTTCACGATAATCCAAAACTTCATCGCCTTGTTGCAGCAGCACCAGTATTTTGTCTGCATCTTGAGCAGGATTTAGCGCCAGTTGCTCCAGCTGTGCCAGATCTGCCACCTCCAGACTCCAATTCGGATGCACAGGATAGGGCAACTCCGCCTGAAACAGTTCACGAAACAGCTGCCATGGTCGCATTGCCGGGTTAATCAGTACAGCCGGAACCGCATGTTTTGCGACTAGATATGTCGCATAGAATCCGCCCAGACTGCTGCCGACCAGTGCTACCTGAGGCAAACTGCGGATCAGTTCCGAAACCTTTTCAACTGCAGCCTGGGGCGGCATATTTAAATCTGGTAAATGTAGGGTGATTTCAGGATATTTTTTACAAAATTGTAGTAATAACTGTCCTTTAATGGAATGGCTTCCACTCTGAAATCCATGTAAATAAATAATATTCATCAGTATTTAATCATATTGATCAATGATTGAAATTTCTCTGGAAAATGTGAAATACCTCGCATTTTTCTCAGCTGAAATTGCTTAAATTGTCAGACAAAAAAGCCCTGAATGTTGTGTAATTCTCGCTATGTTAAAAGTATTGCAAAGGATTCAGACTCTTTACAGAAAAAGAATTTATACCGTGAAGTACTTTAAAAAGAAAGAGATCTCTACACGGTTGATTAAAAGGACAGAAGCAAATGCCCAGTTTAACACCATTGCATGAAACTTACTGCCGATGGGATCGAACGCCACCCAGCCAGGCAGATGTACTGGAAGGTCTGGCCCAGCTGGTGACCATGCGCCTGAACGATGTGGCCCAGGAACTGATTAAAACCATTCAGCGTGAAATTTTACTCAGCATGTTTGGCCTTAGTGACCAGAACGCCAAAAGCCTGCAAAATATCCCTTATATTGCCCGACTGTACCAGTCGTCGTACGACATGATTTTTCATTATGGCAATACTCTGATTGCACCCGGTTTGCGTCAAATTATTGAACACTTTCCCAAATTGCATCATAAGCCTTTAACTCCGACCCTGCATTTTTTAGTCAGTGCCTTGAACGGTATTATTGGTGACTATTTGATAAAACATCAGAATCCGCTGGCCCTGCCAATGCTCATTTATGATCATTATGGTTCTTTACAGCAAGGTGAGCTGACCGGACGGATTAGCCTGTTTGTGCATGGACTCTGTATGAATCATTTAGACTGGTCCAACCACAAATATGAAGGAATTGGTGAAAAACTGCTGGCGCAACGTGACCGCAATACCATGCTCTATCTGCACTACAATACCGGACGACGGATTTCTGCCAATGGTCATAGTCTGGCCAACACCTTGCAGGAACTTGTCCAGTGTAATCCGGGGATTACCAGCATTGACCTGATCGGCCACAGCATGGGGGGACTGGTCTCCCGAAGTGCCCTGTTTTATGGCAAGCAGAATGTTCATGACTGGATTCCCATGGTCGAGAATCTGGTCTGTCTGGGTTCGCCTCATCATGGGGCAGTACTGGAACGTTTCGGTTTTAACCTCCAAGACAAACTCGGACATTTTCCTTTGGTGAAAATTGTCGGGCATCTCGTCAATATTCGCAGCAACGGTATTCTGGACTTGCGCTATGGCAGCGTACGCGATGATGACTGGGAGCATAATCCGGTACGGATTGGCTTTATGGATGACAACCGCAAACCGGCACCGATTCCTTCACATATCGATGCCTATCTGGTGGCCGGAACGATCGAACTGGAAAAGCGCAAGAACAAGACCCGTAATGTGATTGGAGACTATCTGGTCAGCGTCAAAAGTGCGCTGGGAGAACATCCAAATCCACGCTACGATCTAAAAGTTCCAGATGCCCATAAGGCAATTTTCTATGGCCTGAACCATTTTGAAATTCAATACCATCCCTTGGTGGCTGAACAGATTGCACGCTGGTTTTACCCAAGTGTGGAGGATGAGAATTGTACCCAGATTTATCAGCACCTGGTCGATCTGAACAGTATTGAAGGCATTGCCTTAACCTGAAAAAAAGCCCTCTGATGAGGGCTTTTTAGATTGCTTAGTATTGATCTCGCAGGCGTTTTAGCGGCTTGGCCGGATATTTACGCAAGAGCTGCCACAGGCTAATCAGTAATAATACGCTGAAGAATACCAGTGACCATAGCGGCAAGGACTGCCCCAGAAAGCTCCAATCAACCACTGCACACTCCCCTGAACCATTCAGTACCTGCTGTAATACTGCCTTCATCGGCAGGGTATCCAGCCAGTACTCCAGACCGGGACCACAGCTCGGCACCTTATCCGGTGGCAGACTCTGTAGCCAGACATGCCGTGCAGCCACCCCGGCTGACCATAACATGCTCAAAGCACCTAACAAGGCATACAGACGCTTGCCCAGACTGGAGGCTGGATTGTGCAAAAAAGCGATCAGGGAGATGAGTCCCAAGCCAATAAGCCCGATGCGTTGAAACACGCAGAGCGGACAAGGGGCCAGTCCCTGGACATGTTCAAGATAAAGTGCAAATACCATCCCGACCACGGCAGCCAAAAACAGCATGCCGCTTACCCCGCGATAACTCCATTGCATGGTCAATCCTCTTTTCTTGTTTTATCGATATTGCGCTAAATAATCACTGAAGTTGATACTGCACGCTTGCTCGAGCTGCTGTTGTTGCTGCAATGAGCTTTGTGATATTTCATCAAAATAAGCTGCTGTTTCGGCACTGAGCGGATGCGATTCATAGACTTGACTATGCTGCTGGGCCAGATGCTGTCCAAAATGCCACATGCTGCTTGCAGCACGGATATCTCCGACAATTAAGGCAGATAAAGTGGCATCGACTTCATCCACCCGACCTTGCATGATCTGCATGGCATGCTGATAAAGTCCTGTGTCATAAGTCTGGTCAAGCAGCTCAGCCAAGGGCTGCATACGTGTCAGCAGCTGGGCACACCAGTCTTCAATCGGATAATGCTGGCCATCTTCGACAATAGCGGCATTGAAGGCACGGCCACGATTGACCACTTCGGTCTGATTTCGTTCAATAATTTCCTGCTCTGCAGCCAACAATGCCGGGCTGTCTTGCAGCAGACAGTACAATGCAACCACTTCCAGGAAACCGGCAGTATCTTCATTAATACCAATCGGGCTATACGGGTTGACGTCTACCGCCCGTAGCTCGACATAGCCAATCCCGCGGTTTTGCAGGGCCTGTGACGGGGTCTCACCGGCTTCGGGGACCTGTTTGGGACGCACCAGACTGTAATATTCATTTTCAATTTGCAGTACATGATCATTGATCTGGATTGGCTGTCCCTGCGGGTCATTCAGGCCCAGACGACTAAATGGCTTATAAGGGGTTTTGACGGCTTTTTGCAGTCCTTCCAGATAGCCTTGCAGGTCATTGTAGTGAATGCCCAGTTGCTTCTGTGCAGAGTTCTGATAGCCAAAACGTCCCATGCGCAAAGCGGTCGCATACGGGGTATACAGGGTGCCTTTAACCAGCGGCAGTAAATGATGATCTCGGCCACTCATAAAGCACTGGCAGACCGCCGGGCTGGCCCCGACCAGAAAAATTACCAGTGGCGTCAGGCGGATAAAGTTACGGATCAGCCCCATATAACGGTGACTGCGATAGTCCTGCAAGCTGAGTGCCCGTAAATTTTCATCGCTTTCTTGCTGTTGCAGGGCTTCAAAGAAATGATCCGGGAAAGACAGGTTATAATGCACCCCGGAAATGGTCTGCATACGGCGGCCATAACGCACCCCCAAGCCATGACGGTACAGGGTTTTAAACAGCCCGATATTAGACGTCCCATATTGGGCCAGCGGAATATTTTCATCACTGTGGTCCAGCATGCACGGCATCGACAGCGGCCAGAGCTTTTCATCATTCTCCAGCTGGCGATGCGCGACGGCATGAATATCGGTCAGATAGTCCAAGGCTTTTTGAATGCTGCTTTGCGGTGGAGTGATAAACTCCATTAAGGCTTCAGAATAGTCAGTGGTGATATGTGGATGAGTCAGGGCTGAACCTAGGGCACGAGGATGCGGCGCTTGGGACAAGAAACCGTTGCTTTGCATACGCAAGCTTTCGCGCTCGATACCGCGCAGCATTCCTTGGATGAGCGATGAATCCACCCAGTCAGGTAATACATCGTGGGCGGTCGATTCAGGTTGACTCATTACAATCTCGCTTCATGGGGGTAACTATTAATAAAGTAGAATCATCAATTTATAGCAGTATAACGTGATTTCTGGTCGGCACATTACATCCTGCCGGGTTTTCAGGCAAACTATTGATTTTTAACTGGGCAATTTTTTAACACAAAGTTCCTCTATAAGACATGTGAAATTTGTGATTTATTAACCAATACAGACTAAAGAATTGTAAATACTATGAATTATCAAGATGTTTTAGACTTTTGGTTCCACGCCGACCATCAGCCCTTCTGGTTTAGCAAAAGTCTGGAATTTGATCAGCATATTGCACAACAATTCATGAGTATCCATCAACAGGCAGCTCGTGGCGAACTCTGGTGCTGGCGCAAAAGCATAGCAGGCCGACTGGCTGAAATTATTGTGTTGGATCAGTTTTCCCGTAATCTGTTTCGTGACTCTCCTCAGGCCTTTGCTCAGGATCCCTTGGCTCTGGCTCTGGCTCAGGAGACAATTAGCCTGGATCTGGACAAACAGCTCAGCCCGGAACAATGCAGTTTCCTGTACATGCCGTTCATGCATAGCGAATCCAGACTGATTCATGAATATGCCTTGGAGCTGTTCCAGCATCTGGGCAATCCGGTTAATCTGGAGTTTGAAAAAAAGCATAAGGTGATTATTGACCGCTTTGGGCGTTATCCTCACCGTAACCGGATTTTAGGTCGCCCATCGACCGCTGAAGAGTTAACTTTCCTGACCCAGCCAGACAGCAGTTTTTGATTCTCCCTTTCAAGCTCTGCGACTGCTGGATCATCTATCAGGAGATTGGAGATGAAAAACACCCTATTAGGACTTGGTCTAGTTGTTGCACTTGGCCTGAGTGGCTGCGCAACCACACCCTCCAAACCTTTGACCTTTGATCAGTTAGGGCGCTATAACACGACGCCCTTAAATGCCACGACTTACCGGATTAGCTTTCAGGCCCGTCCCAATATGAGTTTTGCTACGGCAGAAGAAATTACCCTGCTGAAAGCCGCCCAAACGACGGTACAGAATGGCTTCCAGTTTTTTCGCGTTCTGGATGATCCAAGCAACCGGACTCAGCAGCCCCCCCGCCAGGCGATTGTCTATCCTGCACCGAGCTTCTATCCCTCTGCTTACTACCGCCGTTATCCGGGGTTCTGGCCAGACCCATTTTATGACCGCCCTTATACCGTGACTCTGGACCCGGCCCAGGTGGCCTATACCATTGAGTGCTTCCGGGCCGGCCAGGCACCTCAGGATGCCTTTGATGCGCGCTTGATTTTACAGTCACTTGGGGCTAAATATGGAGTGAGTCCATCCGGTACAGTCCTGCAACCCCAGCCGGCAACTCCTCAATAACAGGATCATGTATGCAGAAAGAACAACCATCACCGAGCTTACAACGCAGTAAACGTTTTGCCACGATCGCTCTGGTGGTGGCGGTACTGGCCTGGTTGGCCCTGATGGTTGCTGCCAAGCTGCTGCCTGAATATGTCTGGCTGATTCATATCTTGATGCTTTCAGCCGAAGCGGGCGTGGTGGGTGGACTGGCTGACTGGTATGCCATTACGGTGCTGTTCCGCAATCCTTTTGGCCAGCTGCCTATTCCAAAATTCCTGCGGGATCATACCGAAATTATTCCGCGCAACAAGGCCCGGATTGCCGAGTCGATGGGACGCTTTGTTCAGGAAAATTTCCTCTCACCCCAAATTGTCGAGCGCAGCCTAGCCGATACCGATTTGAGTCTAGCGGCGGGACGCTGGCTGGCCAACCCGCATAACAGCACTCAGGTCACCCAGGTCATTCAACAGACCGTTCCTAAAGTGTTTGAATTTGTCGGACAGCAGCAAATTGCCGGATTTGTCCACAGCAACAGTGTGCAATGGGTCAGAAACACCCAGATCAATACCCTGGCCAGTGAAATGCTACGCGCCGTTTTAGAAAATGATTTCCACCAGGATGTATTACAACGCGGTCTGGATGTGGTACATGCCTGGATGACCTCGCATCCGGAACAGACCCGCGAACTGACCCGTACCCTGTTTAAGGAAATGGGAGTCTGGCGACTGGCCAAAGGTGCCAGCTGGATCGGTATTGATGTGCAGCAGCGCAGTATAGACTCCGTCATCCAGCGGGTGGAAGCCATGCTGGCAGATCCGGCTCATCCTTGGCGTCTTCACATTGAGGCCGCAGCTCAGGAACTGATGCTGCAACTGGCGGATCATGACAGTCTGGCCAGCCAGCGTTTGAATAACACTAAAAATGCCCTGCTTGACAGTCCGCAGGTACTGAACTTTATCAGTGGTGCGGTGGTGATTTTATGCGATGCGATCAAGGACGATCTACAAAAACCGGACTCGGGGATTGCAGAGAACCTGCGCGTGGCCATACAGCAGGTCGGGGAAAATATCGTTTCCAATACGGCTGTACGGGAGCTGCTCAACCAGCGCCTGAGTAGCCTCGCGGTTGAGCTCAGTGACCAGTATAGTGAAAAAGTGATTCGTTTTATCAGCGAACGCATTCACGAATGGGATTCAACCGAGATGATCGACAAGATTGAAAATGAAGTGGGTGGCGACCTGCATATGATCCGGGTTAATGGCGTTGTGGTGGGTGCCTGTATCGGTTTAGTACTGGGCATTATCCGTGCTGTGGTTGAGCACCTGATTTAGCTTGACTCCGCCTCCTACACGCCTCTGCCCTAAAACAGCCGGACCTTATTTTTTATTGAGCAGGATTCAGTAGCAGGAGGGTTGCCGGATCAATGTTTATTTGGAGGGTGGATTGCCCGACATATCCACAAATAAACCTGTGAATTTACGTACAAAAGGCAATAGCGTTACCACAATAGGAAAGGCAATGGCCCAGGAAATCATCCAGTTGTGAAACCAGAGTGCCATAAAGCCTTCGATCCAGCCTAAATTGCGCAGCATGTTGATCATGGAAATAATGCCGCTCATCAGGCAGGACAAAATAAAAGGTACTATAATTAAGGCCCATTTCGCCGGAAGTTTAGGAATATTGCCGATCAGGACCGGGCGTTGTTGCGAATTCATACTGACTCTTAGACTGTGTGCAGAATACTCATATTAAGCCAAATTCATTCCTTTGAAAGCAGTGTTTGGGCCTTAAAGTAGAGCATTCGAAATTATCATGATTTTCACATGATACCTATTTTGATTTTTTCAAGTTTAAATAAAAAAATTTCTGGATGAGTGATTTTTTCTGCATTGTCATAAATTGTATTTCGTCCAAATGGTTTTACCTAAAGAGCATGAAATTTGCTATATTTGCTGTTTTTCTGCGATATCTATTTTCGACTGATTATGAATACGGCAATACAAGCAGCTCTCGATCATGCAGTGCAAACTTTACAGGCACAAGGCGTACTCCCATCTGACTGGAACAACACAAGTAGTTTGACGCGTACCAAGGACCGAAGCCATGGTGACTTTGCCTCAAATATTGCCATGATCGCGTCTAAAGCTGCCGGTATGAAGCCACGTGATTTAGCAGAAAAAATCCTGACTGCGTTACCTGAAGTGGCAGATATCAGCAAGGCCGAAATTGCAGGTCCGGGCTTTATCAACTTCTTTCTGAATGCCAATCAGCGCTTTGCCGTACTGGATCAGATTCAGGCCCAACAAGCGACTTATGGCCGTACTCAGGCCAATGCGGAAAAACGCATTCAGGTCGAATTTGTTTCGGCTAACCCGACGTCTAGCCTGCATGTAGGTCATGGCCGTGGGGCAGCTTATGGCATGACTGTGGCTAATTTACTTGAGGCCACCGGTGCCAAAGTAGACCGCGAATACTATGTCAATGATGCCGGCCGTCAGATGGATATTCTGGCAACGTCAACCTATTTACGTTATCTGCAATTAAACGGTCAGGAACTGGTGTTCCCGAAAAATGCATACCAAGGCAATTACGTTAAAGAAATCGCACAAAGTATTATCGACCAAGATGGCGATGCACATGTACGCCCTGTGGCTGACGTGTATAAAGACGTGCCTGAAGATGTGCAATACGCCGCTGAATTAGATGCTGAAGGCAATAAAGTGGTTCTGTCAGGCGATAAAGAAAAACATATTGATGGCCTGATTTTTAACTCACAAACCCTGCTCGGTAAAGGCTACCGTGTCTTCCATCAGGCTGCGCTCAAAGCCATTCTGGATGACATTAAAGATGACCTGGGCGAGTTTGGAGTTACTTTTAACCAATGGTTCAGTGAAGCCTCCTTGACTGAAAAAATTGAAGAAGCATTACAAACGCTGGATCAGCGTGGTTTCCTGTATGAAGCTGAAGGCAATATCTGGTTCAAGTCAACTGAATTTGGCGATGAAAAAGACCGTGTGGTCAAACGCCGTAACGGACAGACCACTTATTTCGCTTCTGACATTGCCTACCACCTGAACAAATTACAACGTGGCTATACCGATATTATTGATATCTGGGGTTCAGACCACCATGGCTATATTGCACGTGTGAAAGCAGCCATTGATGCGCTAGGTTATGACTCAAAGAAACTGACCGTACTTTTGGTACAGTTCGTCAGCTTATGGCGTGGCGGCGAAATGGTGCAAATGTCATCCCGTTCAGGCCAGTTCGTGACCTTGCGTGACCTGCGTAAAGAAGTGGGTAACGATGCGGCCCGCTTCTATTATGTCATGCGTAAATCTGAACAGCACATCGACTTTGACCTGGATCTGGCAGTATCGCAAAGCAAAGACAATGCGGTGTATTACATCCAGTACGCACATGCCCGTATCTGCCGTATGTTAGAAAAAGCTGTGACTACCGGAGTGAACTTTGATGCAGCGAGTGCACGTACTCTGGCTGCAAAACTGGAACTGGAGGCCGAAACTGAAATTCTGGCCAAACTGGCTGCCTATCCTGAAATTGTACTGCGCGCTGCCAACAGCTATGAACCGCATCAGATTGGGAACTACCTGAAAGAACTGGCTGCCCTGTTCCATGGCTGGTATAACGAAAACAAGGTACTGGGTAATGATGCAGAATTAACCCAGGCACGTTTGCTGTTATCGGTCAACGTACGTCAGGTTCTGCGTAATGGTCTGGAACTTCTGGGCGTCTCTGCACCCGAGTCAATGTAAAGCACTGCTTTTACATTGACGCAAGACGAGAGCTTGGCACGAAAAAAGTCTATAAAGCAAAGCACTGCTTTACATGCTTAGAAGATGAAAGCTGTGCAGAGCCAGCAGGCGACCTTTTGCCATTGCTCTGCCTTGCTCATGGTTTTCCTGACTTTTATATCTATTTGAAAGTTCAAGTAAATTATAAAATCTTGAAAGTTTGCAATCTAAATAAGAATATTTAGATCCTGATGTCTCAGGATTGCGCTATAGTAAGGGCATAACTGCTGTTATGCTTTTCCTATCAAAATATAAAGAAGAGGAAATCCCCAGTGTTTGGAAAAACGCAGCGCGGTGTATCTCAAAGACCGAATAAGCCTAAAAAGCCACTGATTCCAGCTTGGCTTGGCACACTCGTGATCATTTTAATCGTGTTAAGTTTTTTAATGGCTCTCCTGTTGTGGAAACCCTGGGAGCCCGTCAAACCTAAAAATCAGGTCACTTCCCAGCATTATCAGGAAGAAGAGACCAATGAGGATTACCGTTTTTATGATCTGTTGCCACAGCAACAAGTTACCCCAATTCCAGAGCAGGCCGTTCCTGAAGCCAAATCCCAAGATACCATTGTGATTGTGGAAGCTCCTAAGCCTGAAGTGACTGAACCTGAAAGCACACTAGAACCCGGTCAGGAAATGACGGAAGCACCACAACCCGCACCCGCCAGTTATATTCTGCAGGTCCGCAGTTTTGATGATCCGGATCAGGCAGATGCACGTCGTGCTGAAATTATTTTAAATGGCCTCTCAGCAGATGTGGTACGTAGTGTGGAAAATGGCAAGATCTGGTACCGTGTTGTTTCCGGCCCTTATGATTCAGCCGAAGCCGCCATTATTGCCCAGCAAACCTTGCAAAATAGTGGTATCGATTCCATCGTGGTCAAACGCTAAAATTTCGATCTTAAAAAAAGCGCCAAATGGTGCTTTTTTTATTGCTTGAATTTTCAAATACAATGCAACAGAGCTTAAAATAGGGAAAGGAAGAAAAATATCAGATTTATGCCCTATCCGATGGAGGGCTTTTCTGGAACCCGTCACCCGTTGAGTAAGTGTAAACGTATTCAGGATCGGCTTATTAAAATTGAGCAGTAGACTGGCTTTGCTGATCTGGAAATAGATAAATGGTGGGCAAGAAAACCATTCGCAAGCACTGGTTTCGATTGAAGATCGGCAGACAGGCTATCTCTGGTTGAATAAATTGCCGCTCACCTCAGGCAGAGAAAATCTGCCAAACCACAATCCGTCTGTTCCAACCTATCCAAGATCTGCTAAAAATCATTACCGCAGACAATGGTAAGGAGTTCAGCCTGCATGAACCTGCTGCTGAAGAAAGAGAGATAAATGAATATTTTGCTGATGTCTATAGCGCTTGGCAACAAGACTCGAAGAAAAATACCAATGGCTTAATCAGAGGATTATTAGAAAAGTCAGCGATTTGGATGACGATACGGATGCATAGCTTTCAAAAACCATGCCATGTTTGAATCATCGTTCGAGAAAAAGACGCGGCTTTAACAGCCCGAGTCAGGCAGGATGACAACAACATGGTATTACACTTCACATGCAAATTTAAATTAAGGATAAAATTTTGAAAATTTTCCCACTTAACCCACTTTTAAACAACATTTCAAGACTGGGGCGGATATTTTCACCCTCTACCGTGATATGTTTTACATTAGAATGAAAATTAGAAGCATGATCATTAAAAGTAGCTTGTATGGAGTATTTAACCCCAAACTGATCTTTAACACAGATATTTTGTTTAAGCATTTTTTTCTCTGGAAATATTATAATAAGGAAATATCAATATAAGGTGTTAATACTAAAAGATTTTAAATTTTAGAAACTCTATGATTGAGCTTAAATAAATTATTTGAAGAAGTGTAGAAACTACGCCCATCTAGATTTAAGTCAACTTCAATACCTGACTCTAGAAGAACTCTTTTACCGACTTCCACTGTTTTTAAACCTTGACGTGTATTTTGCATTTTATTTAACGGGGTTAACGATACTAAAATTTCAGTACCATTTTGAGATTTTGCAATTAAATTATTATTTTTTAACAATTTATATCCTAGTTGTTAGATTTTCCCAATGGGTAAAGCTCTTATTAAATTTAAACATCATAAAAAAAGCACTCATAAGTGCTTTTTTTATAGTACTACTTACAATTACTTAGATAGCAACAATATTTACAGCATTCGGGCCTTTTTGTCCTTGTGCTACGCTGAATTCAACTTGTTGGCCTTCAAATAAGGTTTTAAAACCTGAGTTCGCAATTTCACTAAAATGAGCAAAAACGTCTGGACCAGCTTCTTGTTGAATAAAACCAAAACCTTTAGTTTCATTGAACCACTTTACCGTACCTTTAACGACATTAGAGTTTGACATATATATATCCTATTAATTTTTAATAATTTTTAGCCAAGCTATTGACTGAGTATAACTTTGAAATAATAAAGAATGAGACTTAAAATCTGAAAAAACGAAGGATTATAAATAAAACTGCGATACTTAAAGAAGATTTACCGAAACAAGACTTTTTTCTAGTTAAAACCACTATACACTAAAAATAAAAATAATCAAGTTTTCTTATATATATATTTATTTATTTTATAAAAAGGCCACTACGCAAAAGAATAAAGTCATCCAGCTTCTTGAAGCAGACATTTACACGACTGGATACGCCTATCAGAGAGATTATAAAAACAAGCCAACTATTCAAGTGTATAAAACCTGGGCCTAAGCAGGATTGAGATTAAAATAGAAACCTATCTAAGGTGAAAATTTCTTATAGCCCATAAAAAGGACGCCTAAGCGTCCTTTTTAGTGCTCTGAAAGCTGGATCAGTCAAATAAGCGGTCAAAGAATGATTTTTTCTTTGGGGAGGTCTTACTTCCCTCACCTTCCATAGTCGCTTGCAACTCTTTCAGTAATTCACGTTGACGTGCGGACAGATTGACAGGTGTTTCCACCACGATACGACAGAGCAAATCACCTTGCATGGTCGAACGTACCGGCTTCACGCCCTTACCCCGTAAACGGAACAGTTTACCGGTTTGAGTGCCTTCAGGAATTTTCAGACTGACACGCCCATCCAGAGTTGGAATCTGCACTTCTTTACCCAAAGCTGCATCCGCAATCGAAACAGGCACATCCATATACAGGTCGGCCCCATCACGCTGGAAGATTTCATGCTCACGCACCACCACTTCAACGTATAGATCGCCTGACTGACCATCACGGATCGCTTCACCTTTACCGGTCAGACGTACACGGTCGCCATTGTCCACGCCCGCAGGAATAGTCACTTCCAGCGTTTGCTGACGTTCAGATACACCCGAGCCATGACATTTATTACATGGATTCTTAATGATCTTGCCCTGACCACGACAGGTGCTACAGGTTTGCTGTACCGAGAAGAAGCCTTGCTGCATACGCACCTGACCGGCACCATGACAGGTCGGACAGGTTTCTACATCATGTGGGTTTTTAGAACCTTTACCATCACAAGCCTCACAAGGTGCCGGTGCAGTAAAAGTAATGGTTTTTTTGACGCCCTTGACCGCTTCTTCCAGCGTCAGTTCCATCACATAGCGCAGGTCTGAACCACGGCGCTGGCGTTGCTGGCCACGGCCACCTCCGCCAAACGCTCCCCCGAAAATATCACCAAACTGGCTGAAAATATCTTCTGCGCTGAATCCGCCAAAGCCGCCTGCGCCGCCCCCCATGCCACCTTCAAAGGCCTGATGGCCCATACGGTCATACATGCTGCGTTTTTCACTATCGGACAGCACTTCATAGGCTTCCGCAGCTTCTTTAAACTTCTCTTCAGCTTCAGGGTTGTCCGGGTTACGGTCTGGATGATATTTCATCGCCAACTTACGGTAGGCTTTTTTAATTTCATCATCACTAGCGGTTTTAGCGATACCCAAAACCTCATAATAATCACGTTTAGCCATGTCTGGCGATGCTCCTCACGGAATTTATTTCATACTCAACTGTGGTCTGAAATTGGGGTCAAACCAAGTTTTACAAGGGGAATACTGAAAAAAATGTAGATTTTAGAAAACAGCTTTTCTTTGCGTAAATTTATGAATGCCTTTAAACCAAGCATTAATCAGGAAAATAAAGGCAATAAAGCTGAAGATGACACCAGTTACCGTACAAGCTTTTACCCAAAGCTGACTGTCCCAGGCAAAGAAAAACAGAGGAATAAACCACAGTGCTGCAAAGGCTGCCAGAACGATATAAATCACGATATTGCGCATGATCCACAAGGCCTGTGCCTGTAACCAAACTTCGGCATAATCCAGCTGGCTGACTTTACGTGCCAGCCAGTAGGCCAATAAACCACTGACCACCGTAAACAAGGCCAAAAACATGAACACATAAGCCATCCCCAGGGAACGTCGCATCTTGGTAAGAGTGTCTGAATTCATGTTTTTCAACCTTAGTGTGCTGTTCAGCACAGCGCCAAATTTACAGCAGCGTATCTTGTTCGAATTATTAAAATAGCAGGCCCTACTATATTGAAATTTTCAATATTTCGCACCTAAAATTATGACAAATTTAAACAGAATCTACACTTTTTCTTACTTTAAACCACTGCGCATATAAGGCAGGCAGGAAAAATAGCGTCAATAAAGTCGCTACAATCAATCCTCCCATGATGGCAACGGCCATCGGTCCAAAAAAGATACTCCGGGATAAGGGAATCATAGCGAGAACTGCCGCCAAAGCAGTCAGCACAATAGGCCGGCAACGGCGCACCGTGGCATTGATAATGGCATCCCACTGCGATTCCCCGGCCCGAATATCCTGTTCAATCTGGTCAATCAGGATGAGTGAGTTCCGCATGATCATGCCCGACAGCGCAATCGTGCCGAGCATGGCAACAAAGCCGAAAGGTTTATTGAAAATTAACAAGAATAAGACCACACCAATCAGCCCCAGTGGTGCGGTTAAAAACACAATCACAGCCCGGGAAATACTCTTGAGCTGAATCATCAGCAGAGTCATAACCACAGCTAAAAATAACGGCATACCAGCATTGACCGAACGCTGGCCACGGGCAGACTCTTCTACAGTCCCCCCTACCTCCAGCAGATAACCACTCGGCAGCTCAGTACGGATTTGGTCCAGCTCATCTTGCAACTGCTTGACCACCGTTGCAGGTTGCAACTGGCTGCGAATATCGGCACGTACGGTAATGGTGGGCAAGCGGTTACGATGCCAGATCAGACCTTCTTCAAAGCGATATTCAATCTTGGCAATTTGCGCCAGAGGCACCGCATGACCTGTTGCAGTCGGCACCGCCAGACTGCTGAGTGAACCGACATCGACCCGTTCAGCTTCATCCCCCCGCAACCGGATTTCAATCAGCTCGCGTTTTTCCCGGAACTGGTCTATGGCTGCCCCTGAAATCGAGCTGTTCAGGAAATTGGCCAGGTCTGTACTGCTGACTCCGAGCTGACGGGCACGGTCCTGATCAATCTCCAGCTGAATCATTTTGCTCGGCTCACCCCAGTCCAGATGGACATTGGTACTGTTCGGGTTTTGGCTCACCGTTGTCGCCACTTTCTGTGCCCATTCACGAACCTGAACCAGATCTTCTCCCGAAATCCGGAATTGCAGCGGATAGCCAACAGGTGGGCCATTTTCCAGTAAAGACACACGTGTCCTGACCTCGGGCAATAGCACCCGAATCTGGTCACTTAAGGCTGTGCGGATTTCATTCCGATCTTCCAGGGAAGAAGCCAATACTACAAACTGGGCAAAACTGGTCTGGGGCAACTGCTGGTCCAGCGGCAAATAGAAACGTGGCGAACCGATGCCCACATAGGCCACATAATTGTCGATGCCCTCCTGCTTGGACAGGAACTGCTCGACCTTCCTAACCGCTGCTTCGGTGGCTTTTAGTGAAGCCCCTTCTTCCAGTTTTAAATCCACCAGAATTTCAGCACGATTCGAGGGCGGGAAGAACTGCTGAGGAACCAGTTTAAACATCACAATCGATAAGATAAAAATACCCAGGGTCGCAGCAATCACGGTTTTGCGATAGGTCACACAGGTATTGACCCAGCGCCGAAAGCCCTGATAAAACCGGGTCTGATAAGGATCATGCACTTCCCCGGCCTGATGCACGACCGGTGCAGGTTCAGGCTGTTTGCGCAGACGTGCCCATATACGCTGATACCAAGGCGCTTTTTGCACTAAATCCTGATTAAAGTCCGGCAGCAGCTTGTCCCCCAGATAGGGCACAAACAGAACTGCAGCCACCCAGGACATCAATAAGGCAATGGTCACCACCTGGAAAATGGAACGGGTATATTCACCGGTACTGGACGCGGCTGTTGCAATCGGCAGGAAACCGGCAGTAGTAATCAAGGTACCGGTCAGCATCGGAAAAGCGGTCGTACGCCAGGCATGACCTGCAGCCTGTAAGCGATTGAAGCCCTGTTCCATCTTGATCGCCATCATTTCAATCGCAATGATAGCGTCATCTACCAGCAGACCGAGGGCCAGAATCAAAGCCCCCAGAGAAATTTTATGCAGCCCGACATCAAATAAATTCATGCCGGCAAAAGTCATGGCCAGCACCAGCGGAATCGAAAAGGCCACCACCAGACCGGTCCGGAAACCGAGAGAGAAAAAACTGACCAGCAGCACAATAATTACGGCCTCAGCCAGCACTTTCATAAACTCGAGGATACTGCGCTTGACCGCAACCGGCTGATCGGAAACTTTCTGTAGCTGCATGCCCAGTGGCAAGGTTTTTTGCAGACGGGCAAATTCCTGTTCCAGATTTTTACCCAGGGCAATAATATCGCCGCCTTTGCGCATCGACACCGCAATACCAATCCCTTTCTCGCCCATAAAGCGCATACGAGGCTGGGCCGGATCAGTAAAACCGCGATAAACCTCCGCCACATCTCCCAGCTGGATGGTCTGTCCATTGACATACAGTGGCAGTTGTTGCAGCTCTTCCACACTCTGCAATGCACCACTCACCCGAACCTGAATCCGGTCTGAGGCGGTTTCAAAAAAACCGGCATGGGTCATGGCATTTTGCTGCTGTAGTGCCTGTTGAATGGCAGTCACCGGAATACCGAGCTGGGTGGCTTTGGTATTGGAGATTTCAATCCAGATTTTCTGGTCCTGCAAGCCAATCAGTTCCACCTTGGCCACATCTTTAACACGCTGCAGCTGGAGTTGCAGACGGTCTGCATAGTCTTTTAGCGTGGCATAATCAAAGTCTGCGCCCTTGATTACATAGATATTCCCGAAGGTATCGCCAAACTCATCATTGAAAAATGGGCCTTGTACACCTTGCGGCAGTTCATGGCGGATGTCATTGATCTTTTTACGAACGTTATACCAAACATCGGCAACTTCATTGGAATGTAAAGAATCCTTAGCAATAAAGGTCACCATGGATTCACCCGGACGTGAATAGGCCATGATCCGCTCATATTGCCCGGTGGTCATCAGCTCTTTTTCAATCCGGTCCGTGACATGCAAAGAGACTTCCTTGGCGCTCGCGCCCGGCCAGTAAGTCTGTACCACCATGACTTTAAAGGTAAATGGCGGGTCTTCGCTCTGTGACAGCTTGGAATAAGAGACGATCCCGATCAGACCCAGCAGGATCATAAAATATAGCACCAGCCCCTTATTTTTTAAGGCCCATTCAGACAGGTTAAAGTTCATGTTTAACTCCCTGCCTGAATTGTCACGCTACGGTTTTCCCGATCAATCGGATGGATTTTCTGCCGTTCATGCAGTAGATGCACACCGCCCACCACCACATAATCAGTGGCATTCAGACCACTTAATACCGCGACACTGTCACGGCCATAGGCGCCCAGTTGCACGGGCAGCTTCTGCACCGTATGGTCCGGCTTGACCATCATCACATAAGCCTGCTGTCCATGGGCAGACACACTGGACAGGGGCACACTCAATATATTGTCATGCTGGTGCTGAAAGAAGACCCGGGCACTTTGTCCGAGCTGAATCTGACTGTTGCCTTCGCGCAGGGCAACCTTGACCCTAAAGGTACGTGACTGATCCGCAGCAGGTGAAATCTCGCGTACAAAAGCGGCAAATTTCTCTTCGGGTTTGGACCAGAGCGTGACCTCGGCGGCCTGTCCGGTTTTGATTCCGGCAATTGCCTGTTCAGGCACTCCAATGACCACCTCACGCTCTCCGGCAATCGCCAGCTCAAAGGCTGCCTGACCTGCGGCCAGCACCTGGCCAACTTCGATATGGCGTGCGGTAATCACCCCCGTCTTATTGGCAATCAGCTGGTTATAAGCCGTCTGGTTCATGGCAGTCTCATAATTGGACTGGGCCTGTTTCAGATGAGATAAAGCCGCCTTGTATTGATTATCTACGGCGTCATATTGCGAACGACTGACGGCATTGGATGGCAAGAGCTGCTTGAAACGCTGTAATTCGTCTGATGCAACCTTACTGGCCGATTGCGCGCTTTCCAGCTGCGCACGTGCTGCATTGAGCTGTAACTGGGCATCTTTAATATCCAGCGTCGCCAGAACCTGGCCGACTTTGACTTGATCCCCCACCTCGACAAAACGCTGGGTGACCTGCCCCCCGACCCGAAAAGCCAGCGCCGTTTGCTGACGTGCCTGTACTTCTCCAGCATAACTTTTCAGTTCGTGCTGTGAATTTTTTGGCATCGTTACCATTACAAAAGGAACTTCCTGTTCGGTAGCCATCGTCTCTTTGCTACATCCGGCTAAGGCTATGCTACAAAGAATAATCATGCTGGCCAAAGCGCTCTGAATCCTGCTCATCGTGTTCGCTCTTATCTAATCATCATTTTTAGGGCAAAATAGGCTGATATATTAAACTGATCATTTTTTAATTAATATACCACTCGGTACACTAATTAAAATAGCACCCTTAATCATTGGCTATATTGATTTTTTTTGGATGAAGTTGTGCAAATACCTGTGGGGCGACCCAAAGATCTGGAAAAGCGTCAACGTATACTAGAGGCCGCCAAGGCACTATTTCTGGCGCATGGCTATCAGGGTTCCAGCATGAACCAGATTGCGCGTGCAGCCGGCGTCACGAAGCTAACGGTATATAACCATTTTCAGGACAAGGCGACCCTGTTTAGCTGCGCGATTGAACATACCTGTGAAGCCATTTTGCAGGAACATCCTCAAGTACTGACGCCAGACAGCGATTTTATCCAGGCGCTGTATCAAGTCTGCAGCCGCTCTTTAAATATTGCCAACCGGCCGGAAGCGATCAAGCTGGATCTGCTGCTCATGGAGCTGGCCGCAGAGCAAAGTCCGCTGACCGAACGCTTTTATCAGGCCTCGCATAGCAAGCTGCACCGGGTCTGGAATGAGTTTTTTTCCCGTGCCCAGCAATTCGGGCTGATCCGGGCAGATGAACCCCAACAGCAGACCGAACTGATGGTTTCTTTACTGATGGGCATGCGTCACCATCAAGTGCTGCTCGGCCTGTGCCCACCACCGAGCCAGACTGAACAGCATCAGATCATTCAGCAGGCGATTGAGATCTTTATGCTGAAATATGCCCCTGCTCCTGCCTGAGGACTTGGCTGTTTTTTATTCTCCTGTTCCAGATCTGCTAAAAATTACAGCAAAAATCCGCTAACTTTTAGCTTTATAGGGCTTGGATTGTCACCTATTCGGGGTATAGTCAAATGATGTTCTGGGAGGGAAACACAAGAATGATTCAACAGATTGATGCGCCACTACGCGAAGACGTACGTTTACTGGGAAACCTGCTGGGAGAAACCCTAAAACTCCATGCCGGACAAGATTTGTTTAATCAGGTCGAGCAGATTCGGGCTTTATCCAAAGGCGCACGTGATGGCCAGGTGGAAGCTGAAAAGCAGCTTGAACAGTTATTTCTGAGTTTGGAAGATCATGAAATCCTGCCTCTGACCCGTGCTTTTACCCATTTTCTCAACTTTGCCAATATTGCCGAGCAATACCATGTGGTGCGCCGCCGCCGTCAAAGCGAGTTTGATGAAACGGCTGAGTCTCCTAATCCGCTGGTACCCTTATTTGAAAAATTCAAGCAGCAGGACATTAGCGCAGACATCCTGTATCAACAGATCTGTGAATTAAAAATTGAACTGGTGCTGACTGCACATCCAACCGAGGTCAGCCGCCGTACCCTGATTCAAAAATATGATGACATCAATGACTGCCTGTCAAAATGTGACCAGCAGAAATTAACACCACGCGAGCATCAGGCTGTACTGAATGAACTGAAACAGCTGATCACCTCTGCCTGGCAAACGGATGAAATTCGTCAGCATCGCCCGACACCGATTGATGAGGCAAAGTGGGGCTTTACCACCATTGAACAGACCTTGTGGAATGCCGTACCCAAATTCATTCGTGAGCTGGATGGCCTGGTACAGGAACACTGTACCCAGCCTCTGCCTCTGAGCGTCGCACCAGTACGCTTTGCTTCCTGGATGGGCGGCGACCGCGATGGTAACCCGAATGTGACCCATCAGGTAACTCAGGAAGTACTTTGGCTGTCACGCTGGAAAGCCGCAGACCTGTACCTGCGCGATATTGAAGATTTACGTTGGGAACTCTCGATCCAGCAATGTAGTGAAGAGCTGCAACAGGCACTCGGACAAGCACATCCGGAACCGTACCGTGAATATCTACGTGATACCCGGGAACGTCTGAAAGCCACCCGCAACTGGCTGGCCGAGAAACTGCACAATAAAGATGCCGATGATAGCCGGGTCATCAAAAGCAAAGATGAGCTGCTACAGCCTCTGCTGCTCTGCTATCGCTCATTACAAGCCTGCAATCTGCCTGAAATTGCCAATGGCAAACTGCTTGATTTTATCTACCGGGTAAACAGTTTCGGAATCGAATTGCTAAAACTGGATATTCGTCAGGAATCGGGCCGCCATCGTCAGGCGATTTCTGCCATTACTGAATATCTGGGACTGGGTAATTTTGAAACCTGGACCGAACAGGCGCGTCAGAACTTCCTGTTGCAGGAATTACAGAGCAAGCGTCCGCTGCTGCCTAAACATCTGAATGAACCTGTAGGCAGCCTGATTCAACACCCGGATGTGCAGGAAGTCTTTGCCACCATGCGTACTCTGGCGGAACAGCCAAGTGAATGTCTGGGGGCCTATATTATTTCCATGGCGGAATATCCAAGTGATGTACTGGCCGTGCTGTTACTGCAAAAAGAAGCCGGCATTAAAACTCCGTTACGGGTTGTGCCTTTATTTGAAACCTTAAAAGACCTCGACGGCGCAGCCAGCACCATGTCGACCTTGTGGAATATGCACTGGTACAAACAGCATATTCAGGGCAAACATGAGGTCATGATTGGCTATTCAGACTCAGCCAAGGATGCCGGCTTTATGTCTGCCAACTGGGCGCAGTATCGTGCCCAGGAAGAGCTGACCGTGGTTGCCAAACAGCATGGCATACAACTGACCTTATTCCATGGTCGAGGCGGTTCAATCAGCCGGGGCGGTGCACCTACCCAGCAGGCACTATTCTCGCAGCCACCCGGTTCAATTTCCGGTACCATCCGTGTCACTGAACAGGGGGAAATGATTCGCTTTAAGTTTGGTCTGGAAGGCATTGCCCTGCAAAATCTGGAAATTTATAGCGCAGCAACCCTAGAAGCCACCCTGTTACCCCCCCCTGAGCCTAAACCGGAATGGCGTGAACTGATGCACCAGATGACTGATCTGTCGGTTCAGGTCTATCGCCAGACAGTTCGTGAAAACCCTCATTTTGTCAAATACCTGCGCACTGTAACGCCAGAGCTGGAATTGCAGATGTTGCCACTCGGTTCACGCCCGGCCAAACGTAAAGTTAGTGGCGGGATTGAATCCCTACGCGCCATTCCCTGGGTATTTGCCTGGACTCAAATTCGTCTCATGTTGCCGGCTTGGCTAGGCACAGGCGCTGCCATTAATCAGGTGATCGATCAGGGGCAAAAAGAGCTGCTGAATGAAATGCTGCAACAATGGCCGTATTTCCAGACCCTGATTGATATGCTGGAAATGGTACTTTCCAAAGCAGATGGTCATGTGGCGCTGTATTATGAGTCGCATTTAACCGAGGATGAGGATCTAAAAGTCTTGGGCAATGAACTGCGTCAACGTTTAAAAGACGCAGTACAAACCCTGCTGGCGTTAAAAGGCGAATCAAAACTGCTGACCAGTAATGACATCCTGGACCAGTCCATGCGTGTGCGAAAGCCTTATCTGCTTCCCCTGCACCTGTTACAGGCCGAACTGATGAAACGCCGCCGCAGCTATCTGGCTGAGCAAAATGCCGAGCATACCCCGGTTGACCATGCCTTGATGGTCAGTATTGCCGGAATTGCTGCCGGTTTACGCAACACCGGCTAATCTGTTTGAGTTAACTAAAAGCACATCTACCCGATGTGCTTTTTTATTGAGCAGTCAATTGCAGAAATAATATTTATTTCATAAATCGAATAAAATTTATTTATACATGACATAAAGCCATAATCAATTAATCAATCCACTGATTTAGTTTTGTTTTTAATATAAATACTTTTACCGATTGGTAAATTATTTAAGAAAGTCAGTGAATTAATTTGAACAAAATACGACTGGCAGCAATTAAATCTTCTACAGAACCAGAGTATGATGTGCACAATTTATCTTAAGAGTGCTCATTTTATGGCCAACTGGTTTCCAAAATGGCGCCCCTATCAGGGCAATATTGATGCACGACCGGTAGGTACTGCAGAATATTTACCTCCTGCACAAACTGTGGTGCTTGGTGTCCAACATGCCTTTGCCATGTTTGGTGCAACCGTGCTGGCGCCTTTCTTAATGGGATTTGATCCCAATCTGGCCATTTTAATGTCCGGCATCTGTACCCTGCTATTTTTTCTGATCACCGGGGGACGTGTTCCAAGTTATTTGGGTTCCAGTTTTGCCTTTATTGGTGTGGTGATTGCCGCAACCGGTTATGCCGGTGCAGGCGGCGGTTTAAATCCGAATATCGGAGTGGCAGCAAGCGGGATTATTGCCTGCGGTATTTTATATGCCTTGATTGGGGTGGTGGTTATGGCCACCGGTACACGCTGGATTGAAAAACTGATGCCGCCAGTGGTGACTGGCGCTGTGGTCATGATCATTGGCCTGAATCTGGCACCTGCCACCGTGAAAAACGTGATGGGCAATGATTTCAACTCCTGGATGGCCTTGCTGACCGTGATGTGTATGGGGTCGATTGCCGTCTTTACCCGTGGCTTGCTGCAGCGTTTGTTATTGCTGATTGGTCTGCTGCTGGCCTATTTGGTCTATTACCTTCTGAGCAATGTCATGGGTTATGGCACCGCCATTAACTTCTTGCCGGTTCAGCAAGCCGCCTGGTTCGGTATTCCCGAGTTTCATTCTCCGACCTTTGATGCCAATGCCATGCTGATCATTGCACCGATTGCATTTATTTTGGTGGCCGAGAATCTGGGGCATATCAAAGCCGTAGGTGCTATGACAGGTGAAAACCTTGATCCGCACATTGGCAAAGCCTTCGTGGCCGATGGCATCGCCACCTCGCTTGCAGGCAGTGTCGGTGCTCCGGGTATGACCACCTATGGTGAAAATATCGGGGTGATGGCTGTGACCCGGGTGTACTCGACCATCATTTTTGCCGTGGCCGGTGTTTTTGCCATTTTCCTCGGATTATCGCCCAAGTTTGGTGCCATTGTGCATACCATTCCAACCGCCATTCTGACCGGGGCATCGATTGTGGTATTTGGTCTGATTACCATTGCTGGTGCAAAAATCTGGATTGAAAACAAAGTCGATTTTTCACAAAATAAAAACCTGATGGTCGCAGCCGTGACCATTATTCTGGGCACAGGAGACTTTGCCCTGAACTTCGGTAATTTTACGTTGGGCGGTATTGGCACAGCAACCTTTGCAGCGCTCTTTCTGAACTGGTTCTTTGCTTTGGGTGAAAAAAAATAAGCCAGATTCATATAAAAAAAGCAGCCATAAGGCTGCTTTTTTTATATCGCCAGAATTGTTTAAATAGGCTTAATCTTTTATATGAGCATCCTGCCGATGCGTCTGGATTTTTTTGATTTACGTCTTTTTCTCAATATAGTCGATACCGGTAGCCTAACCAGAGGGGCTGAACGCTCTGCCATTTCTTTACAAGCGGCCAGTGAACGGATTAAAAAGCTGGAACAGCAATATCAGGTCAGTCTGTTCAGCCGCCATTCGGGTGGGGTAAAAATGACTTTTGCAGGACAGGTCTTTGCTGAGCATGCCCAAGCCCTGTTGCAACAAGGACAACAACTGTCTCAAGCCATGGCCGGCTTTAGTGAAGGACTCAACTCCAATATCAGCTTATGGTGTAACTCCTCAGCACAAAGTGAGTACCTGCCCCTATTATTACCCCAGTATTTGGTAAATAATCCAAATATCCAGATCGATTTAAAAGAAGCAGAAAGCAATGACATCATTGCAGCTTTGGTGAGCGGCACTGCCAAGCTAGGACTGATCTCTAGCTTTTTTCCTGCACCCCAATTACAGACTCTGGAATTTTCAGATGATCCTCTGGTACTGATCTGTCCTGAACAGCATGATTTGGCAACGAATCCGGCATTAAAATTAGCAGACTGTCTGAATTATCCCTTTGTGGGCTTGATGCAATATTACTCTTTGCAGCAGTCGATTGAAACCCAGGCTCGCTTGCTGAACTGTGAGATTCAATACCGCTTGCGCTTACCGAATTTTGCGGCCATTGCCCAAGTTGTAGCCAATGGGGTAGGTATTGCAATTATGCCAAAACGCGCTGCACAACATTTATCAAAACTCTATGCATTTCAGCAAATCCAACTGACCGGAGATTGGGCCAACCGTAAGTTATTGTTAGCTGCAAAGAGCTTTGATGAACTGAGCACGGCCTATCAGCACTTTAGCCAGTTCCTCATTTCTGCGGATGTACAAAAAATCCTGAATTAAATCCAGCCGAATTGATGCAACGCCATATAGCTGCCTAAGGCAATCAGGCCGATAAAAAATACGGTACGGAATGTCTGTTCAGGGATACGGGAACGGATGTTCTTGCCGAACCACATTCCGATCAAGGCAGGAAGCAGTGCAATTGCGGACATGGCATAATCAATCGGTATATCTTCTACCGGGTTTCGGTGCAGGAAAATGGCCAAACATACCGTCGAGGTAGTAAATACAAGACCCAAGGCCTGTACCAGATCATCACGTTTTAAATGCAGGGTCTGCAAATAAGGCACCACTGGAATCACCACCACACCCGTCGCCACGGTCAAGGCACCGCCAAGATATCCCATCATCGGAGAAAGCCACGTTTCATACTGGCTTAAATCTGGCATCCGTTTCGCCAGTAAACCATATAGACCATATAGGGCAAGCATCGTGCCCAATAAGGCTTCACTGTGAAATTCAGAATGGCCTAACGTCGGAAAAACACTCCAGACCGAACCCACGATAATGCCGGCCAGCAATAGCCAGAAACGGCGAATCAGTTTCAGCACATGACCTTCAGCAAAGAGTTGCCAAAAATTGGTCAGCATTGAAGGTACAATGAGTAAAGTTGCTGCCTGAAATGGACTCATAAATATAGTCAGCAACCCCATAGACACCGCAGGCAAACCCAAGCCAATGGTGCCTTTAATCAGACCAGCCAGCGCAAAAATAGCAATAACAAAAGCAGTCATCTGATGACCCTAAATTGATTTAGGTCCATGCTATAGAAATCACGGATAGAGAAAAATCAGGGTTTTAAGAAGGAAGCCTCAAGTAAATCTTGAGGCTTTAGATAGATGTGCTGAAAATTAGCAGACGGATCAGCGAAAATCGGATTTAAAACTGGTTTAAGGACGAAATTCTTTTAGCTCCCGCTGAATAAAATACTGGAACATTTCCCGGTACAGATGCTCAATAAATTTCTGGTCCACACCCTGCTGTTGGGCCAAAGCCCTTACCTTTTCCACAATCTGTTCCATACGCTCCGGTGATTGCAGATCGGTTTCAGTTTTTTTAAAACGTGTGGTTTGATCAACATAGAATTGACGCGCAGCAATCAGCTCAACTAAAGCTGTATCAATGGCATCGATCTGGTGACGTGCATGTTGTAATGATTCAGCTTTGATTTTTTCCATATTGATTCAGTTCATGCTCAGTTTGATTATCACTTTTATACTTTTCTTCTAACACATTACTGAAAATACTTTCAATCATCCAGACACGATATAGGCTATTAAATGTGTAACTTTGCCCTTCAATCCGCAATTCCAGCACCGGGAAATCAGGCTGGGACTTCATTTCACACAAAGTGTCGTTTTCTTGTAATTTGGTCTGAATATCTTCCTGAGTCAGCTCGTCCAGCTTCAACTCCTGTTGTAGGCGCTTGATATGCGGCGCATAGGACAAGTCATAGCCACGCGTCCAGACGGCTTGCAGAATTTGGTACATGGCATCAATGCGCTGCTCTTCTGGACAGCTATAGAATAACTGTGCCATCGGTACAATGGCCTGCTCAGTCGGTCGGCAAAAAGGGGTAAATTTGACCTCGGTACGTTTGGATAAACGGGTCGCCAGATTCCATTCAAACCAGTCCCGTCCACGATAGGATAAGGGATAGACATTCAGCCGGATATTATAAAAATCGGCCAGCTCTTCCTTGATATAAGCCAATAACAGCCAGGAAATCGGATCTTCCAGCGCAATATACAGATCCAGTTCCGGATTCATTGACTGGATTTCATTCAGCTCTTCTGCATCACTGATCAAATGCTCACGCCATTCAATATGATTGATCAGGAAAATCGGATTATCGGTCAGCAGCTTTTGCTGTTTCAAGCGCCGGGTCAGACGCAGTAAATCATCTACCGCATGATACTGACGTCCGCCAAAAGTGAAATAGCTGGCCAGAATAGGGATGGTATTGAAAATCCGTTCAGGAAAATTTTGCGCGGCATGATGGCGACTGGCCATGATATATAAGGTGCGTAATTTTCCGTTCTGTTTTTGCCACAGCATATGAAACACATCTTCGAGCAGATACAGAAAATTCTGTCCACGTAAGGGGGTGTTTTTCAGAATGACTGCGGCCTGTTTCAGGGCTTCCGGACTGGGCAGCTCAGGCTTATCGTGAAAGCTGAAACGATGCTGCTTGGCCAGAATTTTCGCATCATGAATGCAGTAATGCTGCCATTCATCAAAGGACATCTGGTTGGGGGGTTCAGCGCGCTGTTCGGAAATCACGACTTTGAGAGGCTTGAGCTGCGGGCTTAAGATCTCTTCCAGCTGGGGCAACTGCTGTACGGCCAGATAACTATAGACATCATCCAGTCTTAAATGGATGCTGAGACCATCTTCAATAGATAACACCGCTTGACGAACTGGCTTCTGGTAAAACCAGCTCGATCGGATTGGATCAAACCAACGGCGTAACAGGGACATGAGATCAGCCTCGAATAATGTCTTGTCGTGCCAACCCCTGCTGGCACGCTTGCGCTATGCAAGCCCCTATTATGAAGAGATTTGCATAGAGATATAAGTCTTGTGCAAATTTTATATCAAGTCATGAACAAATGTTCAATATTTAACAATGAATTAGACCTCGAGATTGAGGTCAGTGACTGCCCCTTTTTCAGCACCGGTGGTCAATTTGGCAAACTTTGCCAAAGCACCAGAGCGATAATGGGGTGCAGGTTTGACCCAGGCGGCACGGCGTACTGCCAGTTCTTCATCGGAAATATGCAGGGTCATTTCACGGGTTTCGGCATTGATCGAGATTTTATCGCCATTTTTAACCAGTCCGATCGGGCCGCCTTCATAAGCTTCTGGCGTCACATGACCAATCACAAAACCATGACTGCCGCCGGAAAAACGGCCATCGGTAATTAAAGCCACTGAGTTGCCCAGTCCTTTGCCAATAATGGCCGAGGTCGGTTTGAGCATTTCAGGCATGCCCGGACCGCCTTTCGGGCCTTCACCACGAATTACCACCACTTCACCGGGCTTGACTTCGCCATCTAAAATCCCACGCATGGCACCGATTTCTCCTTCAAACACCCGCGCCGGGCCCTCAAAATACAGCCCCTCCTTGCCGGTGATTTTGGCCACCGCTCCTGTAGGAGACAAATTGCCTTTTAGAACCACCAGATGCGAATCTTTTTTAATCGGCGCATCAAATGGCAGGATAATCTGTTGCCCTGGTGGATAGTCTGCGACATCCGCCAGGTTTTCTGCCAAGGTTTTACCCGTTACGGTCAGGCAAGAACCCTCCAGCATACCGGCATTCAGCATACGTTTCATCAGCGGTTGAATACCGCCAATGGCGATCAGTTCTGACATGAGGTATTTTCCGGATGGCCGTACATCGGCCACCACAGGAATATCTTTACCAATCCGCACGAAATCATCCAATGACAGCGCTACACCTGCGCTATGGGCCATCGCCAGTAAATGTAGCACCCCATTGGTCGATCCACCCAGTGCAATCAGTACTTTAATGGCATTTTCAAAGGCGGCTTTGGTCATGATGTCACGCGGTTTAAGGTCTAGGCGTAACAAGTTCATGACCGCCTCACCCGCACGCATACAGTCAATTTTTTTCTCTTCGGAAACGGCTTCCTGTGCCGATGAGCCCGGCAAGCTCATGCCTAAAGCTTCAATGGCAGAGGCCATCGAATTAGCAGTATACATTCCTCCACAAGATCCCGGCCCCGGCAGAGCCACCTCTTCAATCTGCTTGACCTGAATTTCGTTAATCTCCCCCTTGGCATATTGTCCTACTGCTTCAAACACCGAAATCATGTCAGTATGCCCAGCTCCCGGTTTAATGGTCCCGCCATAAATAAACAGGCCGGGACGATTTAAACGGGCCAGTCCCATAATACAACCCGGCATATTCTTGTCGCAGCCACCAATAGCAATCACGCCATCATAGGCCTGACAACCGACCACCGCTTCAATGGAGTCAGCAATAATTTCGCGTGAGACCAAGGAGTATTTCATCCCTTCAGTCCCATTCGAAATTCCATCAGAGATAGTAATGGTATTAAAGATAATGCCTTTGCCATTGGCAAAATTCACCCCTTTTTCAACTTCACGGGCCAGCCTGTCAATATGCATATTGCAGGGTGTGACATTGGCCCAAGTCGAGGCAATACCAATAAATGGACGCTTAAAATCTGCATCTTTAAAACCGGTTGCCCGCATCATGGAACGTGCCGGGGCATTTTCTATACCATCGTAAACGGGGGCTGAATGTTCGCGGATATTGTCTTTACTCATTATTTTTTCCTTGGCGATGACCGATTTTTAGCTTCAGTCTTTGGCAATTTATTCTAAGCTCATTGTATAGAAGGCATACGATATATAAAAGAAATTACCTTGCAGAAAAATATTTTGATTAACTCTTAAAATGCTTTAATCACATGACCGAGCGACATGGATGTCGCTGTTTTGCTGTGCTACAGGGATGGAGCATCAGCAAAACAAAAGATTTTTGTTAGTTTTGATCTTACAACAGTAAAACTCTGCCTGCACAAAGATCATAAGAACTTTTGAATCCATTTGAAGCAGTGAAGTTTTTCAAAGCCATAAAAAAGCACCCCCTCTGGAGTGCTTTTTGTACTGTAAAAATTACAGCTTAGATTTCACGTACCGCACCTTTTGCCGCACTGGTGGTATGCATGGCATAGGCTTTCAGTGCTTTTGAAATTTTACGTGGGCGTTCTTCTACCGGATGCCAGCCTTTGGCTTCCTGCGCTGCACGGCGGGCAATCATGGTTGCCTCATCGACTGCCAGGTAAATGGTACGGTTTGGAATATCGATTTCGATACGGTCGCCATCTTCTACCAGACCAATAGCGCCGCCCTCGGCGGCTTCCGGAGACACGTGACCGATAGAAAGACCGGATGAACCGCCCGAGAAACGACCATCGGTTAACAATGCACAGTCTTTACCCAGACCTTTCGATTTCAGGTAGCTGGTTGGGTACAGCATTTCCTGCATACCCGGGCCACCGCGCGGCCCTTCATAGCGGATCACGACCACATCACCGGCTTTAATTTGGTTCCCCAAAATCGCATCCACTGCTGAATCCTGACTTTCAAATACGCGTGCCGTACCGTTAAATTTCAAGATAGAATCATCTACACCGGCGGTTTTCACGATACAACCATCCAGTGCAATGTTACCGTACAGGACCGCCAAACCACCGTCTTTCGAGAAAGCATGTTCAGCATTACGGATCACGCCATTTTCACGGTCACCATCCAAACGTGAATAGTAACGGTCTTGCGAGAATGCGGTTTGTGTCGGTACACCGCCCGGTGCTGAACGGAAGAACTGATACACGTCTTCATCTTCCGTACGGATGATGTCCCATTTGTCCAACGCATCTTTGAGGCTTGCTTCATGCACGGTTGGAACCGATGTATCGAGTAAACCTGCACGGTCAAGCTCGCCTAGAATCGACATGATACCGCCGGCGCGGTGCACATCTTCCATATGCACATCTTGTTTCGCTGGGGCAACTTTACACAGCACCGGTACTTTACGCGATAAGCGGTCGATGTCATTCATGGTAAAATCAACGCCAGCTTCGTTCGCGGCAGCCAATAAATGCAGGACGGTATTGGTGGAGCCCCCCATGGCAATGTCTAAAGTCATGGCATTTTCATAAGAGGCTTTGGTGGCAATCGAGCGTGGCAATACGCTGTAGTCATCTTGTTCATAATGACGTTTAGCCAGTTCAACAATTAAAGAACCTGCACGTTCAAAGAGTTTTTTACGGTTGGCATGGGTTGCCAGCGTCGAGCCATTCCCCGGCAGTGACAAGCCTAAGGCTTCAGTCAAGCAGTTCATCGAGTTTGCTGTAAACATGCCTGAACATGAACCACAGGTTGGACAGGCGGAGCGTTCGTATTCTGCGACTTCTTCATCGGTGTAGCTGTCATCTGCTGCCACAATCATGGCGTCGATCAAGTCGATGGCTTTCTCATTGCCGCGGATTTTTACTTTACCCGCTTCCATTGGCCCCCCCGATACAAAAACCACCGGAATATTCAGGCGCATTGCCGCCATCAACATCCCCGGGGTAATTTTGTCACAGTTTGAAATACAGACCATGGCATCAGCACAGTGGGCATTCACCATATATTCGACCGAGTCTGCAATCAGGTCACGTGAAGGCAGGGAATACAGCATGCCGTCATGCCCCATCGCAATGCCGTCATCCACAGCAATGGTATTGAATTCTTTGGCTACACCGCCTGATGCTTCAATTTGACGCGCCACCAACTGACCTAAATCTTTGAGATGAACGTGACCGGGTACAAATTGCGTGAATGAGTTGACCACAGCAATAATCGGTTTACCAAAATCTTCGTCTTTCATACCGGTCGCACGCCATAAGCCACGTGCGCCAGCCATATTTCTTCCGTGTGTTGATGTTTTTGAACGATAGTCAGGCATGGTGTTATTCCAACAAAGTTTGTGCAGGAGTGGGAAAATTCATCCACTCTGGCGAAATCTTACTAATCAAGAGCATGAAATCAGTCGAATTTTAAACATATCATAAATTAGCGATTCATTTAAAAAACTGGCTAAAAATACAGGACTTACTGCAATATGCTCAACTGGCAAGTTTCAATGCATATACGATGACATGCTGAAAACTACTATACCGCTAAGGCTCTGTATTAAATACAAAACTTTCATGAATAATTTTTAAAATTTACATGATTTATTTTTATATAAATATCCACTAAAAATCCATCGGGATAAAGCCTTGTAACAGATAAGTGTGCCGATTGATTAGGCTGGAATTTGGCTTTTGGCTTATACTAGGCTCAAGTTTTTTTGGAATTTCATGCGTGAAAATCATCTTTGCCGGCACACCAGAATTTGCAGCGGTTGCGTTAAAAGCCCTCATTAATACCCAGCACGAGATTATGGCGGTGTATACCCAGCCAGACCGTAAAGCAGGTCGTGGGCAAAAGTTAACTGCTTCGGCAGTCAAACAGCTGGCATTGGAGCATCAACTTCCGGTCTATCAGCCTGTACACTTCAAGTCTTCGACTGAAGAAGGACTGGCGGCTCAGGCTGAACTGAAAGCCCTGGACGCTGACGTAATGGTCGTCGCGGCTTATGGTCTGATTCTACCACAAGTGGTTCTCGATACCCCGAAATATGGCTGTCTGAATATTCACGGTTCGTTATTGCCACGCTGGCGTGGTGCAGCACCGATTCAGCGTGCTATTGCTACCGGCGATACAGAAACTGGCGTAACCATTATGAAAATGGCAGCAGGACTAGATACGGGTGACATGATGTATAAAACCTGGTGTCCAATTACAGCCGAAGATACTTCAGCCACATTACATGACAAACTGGCGATTCAAGGCGCTGAGGCGATTGTGGCCGTACTCGAATCTGAAGAAAAATTACAGCAATATCTGAACGCCCGCGAAGTTCAGGATGAAGCACTCACAGTATATGCACATAAACTCTCTAAGGCAGAGGCGCATATTGACTGGACTCAAACTGCGGCCAGCATTGACCGTAACATTCGTGCCTTTAATCCTTGGCCAGTGGCGTACATTCCACTGGATGAAAATAATAATCTGCGCGTTTGGGGATCGGCCCTGTCTGCTGCCAATGCGCGAGGGCATAAGGCAGGCACCATTCTGGCGATAGACAAACAAGGGGTGCATGTGGCCTGCGGTGATGAAAAAGCCGTCTGCCTGAGCGCCTTACAATGGCCAGGAGGCAAACCGCTTAATCCGGTCCAAATTAACCAGACCCAAAAATTACATGTAGGACAGTCATTGGCATGAGTTATTCTGAAACAGGTACATCCCATCTGAACTTGCGTGCCCAAGTGATACGTACTTTACTGGCGGTACAACAGGGACAATCTCTGGCAACCGTTCTCCCCCTGCACCTGAAAAAAGTGGCAGAGCGTGACCGCGCCCTGTTCCATGAACTGGTTCTGGGTACTTTGCGTCAATGGTATGCCTTAAAAAGTATTACCCTGCCTTTGCTGGTGAAACCGCTCAATAATGATACGGTCGAGACCTGCCTCTATGTTGGTCTTTATCAGTTATTGCAAACTCGGATTGCGCCACATGCGGCAATTTCTGAAACAGTAACGGCGGTCAAGCAGCTCGGCTATCAGGCTTTGAGTGGTGTGGTGAATGCCATCCTGCGCCGTGTTTCACGTGAAACATCAGAATTTCAGGTGGCGCTCGAGCAAGCTCATGGTCTGCCAAGCTGGCTGCTGAAACGTCTAAAGAAAGACTGGCCGGAACAGCTGAGTGAACTCAGCCATGAGCTCAAGCAGCTTGCTCCCCTCACCTTACGGGTAAATGAACGCCAAGTCAGTCGTGACGATTATTTAGAAATTCTGGAAGAGCATGATATTGCGGCGCATGCCTGTACCATTTCACAGGTCGGCATTGTACTGGATACGCAAGTCCAGATTCCTGACTTGCCAGGCTTCGATGTCGGTGGTTTTTCGGTTCAAGATGAGCATGCCCAATTGTGCGCTACCTTACTGCCGAATCTGGATAACAAGTTTGTCGTGGATGCCTGTGCAGCACCGGGGGGCAAAACCGCACATATCCTCGAAAAATATCAGCCTCGAAAACTGATTGCTCTGGATCAGGACGCCAAGCGCTTAACTCGGGTCACCGAAAATCTGGAACGCCTTTTATTGGAAGGTGAGCATGTGGTGATTGAAGCTGCCGATGCGATTAGCTGGCAGGCAGCCGAACAGCCGGACTGTATTGTTCTGGATGCACCCTGCTCTGCCATTGGCGTGATGCGCCGCCATCCAGACATCCGGTTGCTGCGTCATTCAACTGATATTGGCCAGACTGTCGCACTGCAACAGCAGATTCTGGAAAATATGTGGCAACAGCTCAAAGTTGGCGGCACCCTGCTGTATATCACCTGTTCAATTCTAAAAGCGGAAAATGAACAGCAGATGGTGGAGTTCTTTAGCAAACATACTGATGCCAAAGAAATTAAAATCCAGGCCGATTGGGGCATTGAACAGATTCATGGGCGCCAGTTGTTGCCACAAGCAGGCCGTGGTGATGGCTTCTTCTATTGTCGTATTGAGAAAATGGCATAATTTATAAATAAGCAGACTAGACTAAAAGGGTGGCTCAGGCCATTGCTGTCCCACAATTTTTCACAAGAGGAAGCTCATTTGAGCTTCCTCTTGTTTTATGGGTATTTTATCGGGTGAAAATAAAGCTTTTAAAGTTCTTCTTTCAAACAAATTCACTTGAATTATTCTGAGTAAACGTTGAACTGTCCAACCTGTTTTTCCTAAATGTCGAGCGAAACTCACCAATAAATAGGCGATCATCGCAATCCAGATTTGTGTCTGAATTGCGTTCCTGCTGCGGCCTAGAAACGCTTTTAATTTGAGATTCTGCTTAATCGCCTTAAAGAACAGCTCAACTTTCCAACGATCTTTATAAATCGCCGCAATGGTGGAGGCGGCTAAATGAAAGTTATTGCTGAGAAAGCTAAAGTGCTTGCCACTTTGCTGATCTCTATATTCAATTCTTCTTAACACTGGGGCTTTTCTTTTTAGGGCATGTGCGCTATTCAGCTGAATGGTTTCATCTTTTAGAATACCTTTGGATTCAAGCACTGGATGTTGCTGGATCACCTGATACACAGATTTAGGCCTAAAACGTGTGACAAATCCAATGTTTTGAGCAGTCAGATTTGCATACCATTGGTAATCGACATAGCCTTTATCAAAAACTACAATGCTGCCAGCAGGAAACTGGAATTTGCGGCCTTGTACCATGTCATTTTCTTTGCCATTTTCAACTGCAACAAACTCAGGAATATCATTGCTGTGATTCAATCCTATACTGAGTTTCATGCTGGCTTTTGAGTCGTGAACTTTGGCCCATTCACATAAGGAAAGCGACAGGTCAATATGACTGGCATCCAAGGAATACAAGGGATTCTTAAAGCGAAATTTATGAGCTACTTTTGAGTGTTCATAGTATTTAAGCAACTTGTAAAATAGCTGTTGATACAAGGTAGCAGGCTGCTGCTCATTGATTCGTGCCAGCGTGCTTCGGGGAATAGACTTTGCTCCGAGATGACTTAGCTTTTCCTGTTGGCACTCCAAATTGGATTGAATATCTCTCAGACTTTGCCTACAAGAGAATTGAGACATCAATATGGCAATAAACTGATCCCACCGGGAAGCCGCTCTAAATTTCTGTCCAACATGGTGTACTTTAGCAAGTTGTTCAAAATCCTGTCGCACAACAGGTTTAATTAGCTCATGAAATACGGTATTCTGATGTGACAAAACCTGAATCCTGGTCGTTAAAGTGTTTGTTTGCACTCATATTTTAACTGTTAGGACTCAGGTTTTTTTATTTAAAGCAAACTATGGGACAGCAGTGGGCTCAGGCTGCCTTTTTTATTCTGTTTTTTTAACAGCTACTGAATAAATTTGAAGATGACCAGACTGGTCGCCAAGGCCGCCATACCACTCACCAGACCATAGACCGTTTCATGACCCTGGGAAAACTTTTTGGCTGCAGGCAAGAGTTCATCTAATGCCAGATAAACCATTACGCCCCCAATCATCCCGAACACCATGCCATACATTGTCTGGTTCATATACGGTGCCAGAATAAAATAGCCCAATGCCGCTCCCAAAGGTTCGGCCAATCCCGAGACAAAACTGGCCAGCAAGGTATAATCTTTGCGACCAGTGGCCAGATAGACAGGTAGCGCAATTGCAACGCCTTCGGGAATATTATGGATCGCAATGGCCACGGCTAAAGGTACGCCCAGTGCAGGGCTTTCCAGAGTCGAAAAAAAAGTCGCCAGCCCTTCTGGCAAATTATGCGCACTAATCGCCAACAGGGTCAGTAATCCGGTTCTAAGTAACTGCGGCTGGCCGACATCCTGCGCTTGCCGGGTTTCCATAGTTTCATGCGGGTTCGGAATCAGACGATCGAGTACTAACACCAAAATCACGCCGAGCAGAAAAGCAAACGTACCCAAGGCAAAACCGGTTTTTTCATCGAAGGCCAAACTAAAAGAATGAATAGATTTATTCAAAATCTCGGTGAGAGAAACATAAATCATGGCCCCTGCCGCAAAGGCCAGGCCAAACGCCAGAACACGGAAATTGGGACGTCTTAAGAACAGCACCATTCCTCCACCCACGACAGTCGCCAGACCTGCAAGAAACGTCAGACTAAATGCAATTCCGACTTGGTCGGGTAAAATGGCCTGCATCTTAATGCTCCATTTCTAAAATAAGAAAGTCATTATCACAGGGGATAATGACTTTCATTTTTATGGTTTGTTGGGCTAGATCAACAGATTTTTAGTTAAAGTATGTGCTGGTCTTTGACCTCGTCCAGGACATCATCCTCTTCTGCATCCGGGTGCTTCGCCAAATGCAGCATGGCGAGAATCAAACCTCCCCAAAGCAAGATCATTGAAATGGCCATCATAAATATTGCGGAAGTATTCATCTTAGTTCTCCTCCCCAGTCGTGCTATCTTTTAAATAGCTCAAGCCAATAGCGCCCAGCATAAACAGGGCCACGGTACCCCCACCGACAATCCATAAAATGTGCGTCGCATAATCCCCATAGCCACTGGCAATAATGGACTTGATGGTTAAGCCCAAAGCGATCAACAAGGATAATGGGGTAATGACTGTCAGCAAAAAGTTCCAGCCCTTGCCTAATTTAATGCTTGAGTATTGGTTAACATGCGCTTGTAACTGTTGCATTAATGGACGATGGAACCAGGACACCAGGATAATAGAAAGTACACCGCCCCCGACAATCCCAATGTTATTGGCAAAGTAGTCGATAATATCGACAAAGGTAATTGCACTGTGTGTCGAGAAAATCAATGTAGACACCACCGCTGAACCACCTGCAATAATGGTGACCGCTTTCTTACGTGACCATCCTAATTTATCCTGAAAGGCTGCAATAGGAACTTGCAGGATACTCACCATGGAGGTGATTCCCGCCACGGTTAACGAGGCAAAGAACAAGAATCCAAACAGATCTCCTCCCGCGCCCATACTCGAAATAATTTTAGGGAAGGCAATAAAGGCCAAGCCAATTCCTCCCGATACCACCTCTTCTACTGGCAAACCCGAGCTATAAGCCATAAAGCCTAATGCAGCAAAGACCCCAATCCCGGCTAAAATCTCAAAGGATGAATTTGCTAATGCAACCACCAGACCAGAACCTGTTAAATTGGTTTTTTTCTTCAAATAGGAGGCATAGGTCAGCATAATCCCGAAACCCACTGAAAGTGAGAAGAAAATATGCCCAAATGCGGCTAGCCATACTTTATAGTTCGCCATCGCTTCCCAGTTTGGGGTAAAAAAGGCATTTAAACCTGTGGTTGCGCCGGGTAAACGCAGCGCTTGTACGACCAAAATGGTAAATAACACCACCAGCAAGGGCATAAAAATTTTATTGGCAAGTTCTACACCGCGACGAACGCCGCCATATAAAATGAACATCACCACGGCCCACACAATCACCAGTCCAAAAAATAAGGTTGGCACAAAACCTAAGGCTAGGCCTTCACCATTTTGCAAATAGGTAGAAAAAAAGAATCCTTGTGTGTCTGCTCCCCATTGTTGGCCAATGGAATAGAACATATAACTGCCTGCCCACGACAAGACACTGGCATAATAGAGGCCAATGGCTAAGGTCACCATCACTTGCCACCAACCCAAGGCTTCAGAGTTCATGAGCTTCTTATAGGCAGTTGGTGGAGCCTTACGGAACTTATGGCCAACGGCATAATCTAAGTACAATAAAGGTAAACCAGCGGCAAAAATAGCAATCAGGTAAGGAATTAAAAATGCACCGCCGCCATTTTCATAGGCCACATAAGGAAAGCGCCAAATATTTCCCAAACCCACGGCAGAACCTACGGCTGCGATAATAAATCCTGATCGCGCGGACCAGTTTTCACGAGAATCTGTCATAAAACACCTAAACTATAAATTCCTTTTCATGCTGTTTGTTATGATTATTTCATCAGCAAAAAAAGAAACATTTCCATTATTTTTTGGTGTTTGAATTAGCGTTGTGCCTTTTGGGCATCGTATTCTAATGTGCAAACAGGTCAGTAAAATGTACAGCTTGCTTAAAGTCTGATGCGTTCACTGACCTTTAGATGCTTTAACAATACTGAATTTTTCACTTTTTTTCTGTAATTTCTGCTCAAAATATTCTTCTTTTATAATCTATTCTTAGTCAATCGTTCAATAATTCGACCAACTGATCTTGATTTTACTGACTCGATATTGTGAGAAATTTTGAAACACATGATTTGTAAGTTTTACTCCGGTTTTTCCAGCCTTTTCCCCGTCAATTGCTTAGCAGTTCAACCATTCGTAGAACCTCCCAATAAAAAGTAGCGTATCACTTTGCATGCAAGACAATAGACCAAGCTTTTTAATCAAGCTTGCATGTTTTCCTCGTTCCAAATTTATGGCTATTGAATTAAAAATAAAATTCCACAATCTGCGGCTTGCCGATTGTGGACTTCAGTTGATTACTTCAATCCGCTTAGGTTTTAATGACCAGCATCCGTTCTTCCTGCATATCCCGGATGGCCGACTGAATCCCTTCCCGGCCCAGACCGGAGTCTTTCACCCCGCCATAAGGCATGTTATCTACCCGGAAAGAAGGAATATCATTAATGATGACGCCGCCGACCTGTAAATGATCCCAGGCATAGAGCATATTTTGCAGATTCTGGGTATAGACCCCGGCCTGCAAACCAAAACGGCTATTATTGATGCTGGCAATACCGGATTTAAAGTCAGCATAAGCTTCCAAAATGGCCACCGGACCAAAGACTTCATCACGATAAATTTCCAGCTGCCGGTCAACGTTTTCAAGCAGGGTCGGTTCAAACATCACACCATTCAATTCGCCGCCCGCCAGTACCCGTGTGCCTTGCGCAACGGCGCTATCTAACCAGCGCTGTAAACGCTGGGCTTCAGTGGCTTTAATCATCGGACCTGCCAAAGTACTTTCCAGATCAGGATCTGCTGCTTTCAGGTTTTTGACTTGCTGAACCAGCTTGTCCCGGACATCCTTATAAATATCCTGATGCACTAGAATGCGCTGCACACTGATACACACTTGTCCAGCATGACCATAAGCACCGGCAATCAAACGATTAATCAACGCTTCTGTAATTTCAGTATCTGGCTCAATCATCACCGCTGCGTTACCACCCAATTCCAAGGTGACTTTTTTACGCCCTGCCCGTGCTTTCATATCCCAGCCGACCACATCTGAACCGGTGAAACTGAGCAGCTTGAAACGGTCATCAGTGACCAGTACATCGGCCAGATCACGTGGACATGGCAAAACCGAGAAGGCATTTTTCGGTAAATCGGTTTCAGCCAGAATCTCGGCAATTTTTAAGGCAGAAATTGGCGTCAGGCTGGCTGGCTTCAACACAAAAGGACAACCCGCGGCAATTGCTGGTGCAATCTTATGTGCCGTCAGATTCAGGGGGAAGTTAAACGGACTGATCAGGGAAACGGCGCCAATAGGCATCTGCTTGACCATGCCCTGATAATCCGCGGCTGCTGCCGTAACGGCCAGCGGTAAAATACGTCCCTGATCCATCTGGGTGACGGCATCTGCGGCAATCTGAAAGGTATTAATCAGGCGTTCAACTTCCGCAGCGGCGGCTTTACGAGGCTTACCGCCTTCTGCAATCAGGATAGTGGTCAGCTCTTCACGGATTTCTTTAAAACGCTGCACACAATGCAACAGGATATTCTGCTTTTGAAAAGGTTTTAACGCTGCCATCTCGGCTTCGGCCGCGGCAGCAGCCTGAATAGCCTGCTCCAAAGTTTTGGCATCTGCCAGGGCAACCCGTGCATAAAGTTCCTGACTATATTTATGTTTAACTTCCAGCCATGCTCCTGTCTCCACCGGTTTTCCGGCTACATATAGGGGATAATCGTTATAAGGCTGTACTGCTGTAGATCCCATTGCTCTGTCCTTCGCATCCAAATATATTACAATTTTAAAATTAGCTATATGATGCACCCAGATGCAGATATTAAGAATATGTATTTCGGTAAATGACATCGTTCAATTTAAACAAAATATAAGGAAAAATATGAAGCAGATAACAATATTAACTGCCCTATTCCTCGGATGTGGCCTGACCACATTCAGTCATGCAGATGTGCTGGGGCTGAAAGCTGATCTGAGTTACTGGAATTTTGAGGGTTATAGTGAAAATACAACCCGTCATCCAGTGCCAGAATATCAGCATGCGCTGGATCGTCAGGGTACGGCACAACTGTCTGTGGCCTTAGAACATCCAGTACCTATCATTCCGAATGTTAAAATTAAATACGTTAATCTGGACAGCCAAAGTAAGGAAGATATTCCGGGTCTTTCCGCGGACATTCAGCTCGACCGGATTGATTATATTCTCTACTACGAAATACTCGACAATATCGTCAGTGCAGATCTGGGCCTTGGTCTTAGCAATCTGCACGGTACCGTTCAACATCGCAATGCGCCTTACTTGACGGATTATGAAGCGGATGGTTATGCAGCCCTGATTTATGGACAGGCCGGAGTGAAACTGCCATTTACCGGACTCAGCGCCAAAGCAGAGGCTGTATTAAGCCGTGGTAGCGATACCTCGCTCACTGACTTGCAGGCTGAAGTGCAATATAATTTTATTGATAATCTACTGGTTGATGTCGGTGCCAAAGCGGGTTATCGGATCATGAAGATTGACGCTGAGCAGAGTCAGGCACCTGATCTAAAACTTGAGTTTAAAGGGCCTTATGTTGGTCTGGATATACACTTCTAAAGAGGACTATGCGGGTCTGATTTAACCTTGTAAGTTCAGGCTTACAACATGCAGTATGATCAACCTCTATACCGATTTTTTAATGCAGGCTATTCTACCCCTATAAAGAGCAGGACGCTCAGATACCTAAAAACAAGAAGAATAATGTAATACCTCAGGACGTAAGGTAGGACAGGAGTTATGCCTCAAAGTGAAGCACAAAAAAAAGCTCTGACAGGAGGTCGTAGCTTTTTTTATCTCGATATCCTGACTTAGCATTGCTTAACAATTGCAAGCTAAAACTCCCACATTGTAAGAATCGGCTTGTTGTTAAGCTGAAAATCCTCACATTTTTTGGGAACAGCGATCATGGTAAAAAAGGTCCTCTTTATTACTTCAAATCAAGGTATTGAACATGATGAACTGGTCGAGCCTTTAAACTTTCTCAAATCCAAAGGATTTGAAGTGATTCATGCTGCAGAAAAAAATGAAGATGTGGCAACTGTAAAAGGCGATACCAAAGCTGCTACCGAATATACGCCGGATACCAGTTTCGACCACGTCAATCTGGATGATTATGACCTGCTGGTAATTCCGGGTGGTACAGTGAATGCGGATACCTTAAGAATCAATCAGGATGCCCAGAACATCATTCAGCATTTTGCTGACAAGCACAAACCGATTGCCGCAATCTGTCATGGGCCATGGGTATTGATTGATGCACAGCGGATTAAAGACAAGAATCTGACCTCGTATAAGAGCATTAAGCTGGATCTGGAAAATGCCGGCGGGAAATGGGTCGATGAACCGGTTCATCGTTGCAATACCGGTGATTGGGTATTGATTACTTCACGTAATCCAGATGATATTCCTGCCTTTAATGAAGCAATCTTGAAAGAACTTGAAGGCGAAGCGGCTTAAATCCTTAAAATAAAAAGAACCTCATGATTGAGGTTCTTTTTATGTTTAGATGCCGCCTGTAAGACTTTTCAGGTAAGCAATCACTTCTTTATTGCCTGCCATTTCGGCCAGTTCCAAGGCAGTATGAGGGCTACGATGGGCCAGATCTGCACCTTTACTGACCAGCAGTTTGACCACAGCCAGATGATCATTTTCAGCGGCAGCCTGTAAGGCGCTATAGCCTTCTTCATCGGCAGAATTCACGTTCAGACCTTCTTGCAAACCCTGCTCGACCTGTTCAACGTCACCTAAGGAAGCCCAGTACACCAGTTCAGGAAGATGCAGTTCGTCGTCATCTTCAGGGATTGGGGAGAATGAGTTGAGTTTCATAAAATTATGCTCAATCTAAATTACCTGAGTTCTTACTATACATCACTTTTTTGTAAAGACTCTTTCTCAAATCTTAACGCTTCTTTATTTGAACCTAAATATCTACTAACCCCATCCATAGCAAAAAAACCACCTATTGGTTTTTCATGATGGCCAATAATTAAACCGCCAAAACAATTTACAGCACTACAACCTTTAATAATCGTACTGTTATTAGTTATTAAAATATTAGTAGGACGGACTAAAATTTCTACTCCATTACGAAGAAATCTTCCTCTTTTAAAAATCACTTTATTAGGAGGGCAAAACTCTATTTCTATCAAAATTTTTCGATGATTTTCCCGTACAGTAAGAGTAGTACCAACTAATTGAATATCCCAAGCAACGGGTTTGAAAATTAATTGGTTATTTTTAATATGAAGAACTGGTGAATTGTACTCATTAAAAATTACTAGATTTAGTAAAAAATGTCCATCAGCTAATATCAATCCAATTAATGGTGTTCCATCTACACTGATAGGTACCATTGCTGTACCGTATCCTTGATCCACACAACTAAAAGTATTTCCACCTATTTCGACAATTGCTTTCTCCCCGGAAAAATGTAATAGATAAGGCTTAGATACTCCTTCACGTAAATTGAAAGGTTCTTCATTAGCTTCTCTTACAACTTCTTTTGGTAATAATCCGTTAGTTTTCTCACGATGATGCTGATCACATAATAAAGTTATTTCATCAGCAACATGACGTTTAACTAAAGCCCATTCTTCCATATGTTCATATTCATATAAGGGCATTCCACAGATAACACATCCAAACCCACATCTTTGTCTAACTTCTCGTTGTATAGGCAATGGAATATTTCTACTATTTGGTTTTTCTTCATTCATGGTAATTTTCAAATATAAATTTTTTTTAAATATTATATAAAAGCCCCCTTTCGGAGGCTTGTTATTTAATCCTTAGCTTTAAGCTTTAGACACTGCTGGTTCAATTGAACCAATCTTGTCAGCTTCATTTTCATGCATGATCAACGCAACCGCAATTGCTGTAATCAGTACCGGCAAACCCACTGCCATAAAGTTGAAGTGAGCAGGAAGATTCATACCCAACAAGCCACCAATCAGGATCGGGCCGACAATTGCCCCCATTCGGCCAATTGCAGAAGACCAGCCAATACCGGTCGAACGTACGGCTAATGGATAGAATTGCGCCACATAGCTGTACAATAACATTTGCGAACCAATCGATGCTGCACCTGCCAAAAACACCAAGATATAAAGCAAAAACTGATTTGACTGGAAACCCATCAGGCTCATCACAATCGCGCCCATCATACCGAGGAACATCAATACCGGTTTCAAATGGAAACGGTCAGCCAAAATACCACCACCAACAATACCAACGACTGCACCCACGTTCATGACCATCATAAACATCAGGCTGTTATCCATCGAGTAACCTGCTGCCATCATCAGCTTCGGCAACCAGCTGCTTAATGCATACATGGTGAGTAAACAGCTAAAGAAGGCAATCCAGAACAAAACCGTATTGACCGCACGGCCACGACGGAACAGGCTCACCACGTTAGCAGGTTCAGGTACATTCCCTTGTGGCAGGGTAAACGTAGTTTGCTCATTTACGCTAACATCTGGCGTCAAACGACGTACAATACGACGTGCTTCCTGCTGCTTATTTTCTTTCACCATAAAAGCGAGTGATTCAGGCAAAAATTTCCAGATGACCGGTAATAAAAATAATGGGACTCCAGCAATAAAGAACATGATTTGCCAACCAAAACTTGGCGTAAACCACGAACCTAATAAGGCGGCCATCACACCACCTACGGCATAACCACTAAACATGGTGGTCACCAAGGTACTGCGCATTTTTTGTGGCGCATATTCAGAAGTTAAGGCCACCAGGTTAGGCATCACCCCACCAATGCCCAGACCGGCAAGAAAGCGTAAAATTCCGAATTCGGTTGGATTTGAAGCAAAGCCCCCAGCAAAAGTCAGACCACTAAATAATACAATACAAATCATGATGACTTTTTTACGACCGATTTTATCCGCGAGGGAGCCAAAAATCATCGCACCAAACATCATCCCGGCAAGTGCGGTACTGGCCAACATACCTGCTTGAACAGCACTTAGACCCCAATCCTGCATCAATAATGGTAAAACCACACCATTAATTGCTAAATCATAGCCATCAAACAAAATAATGAGTAAGCACCAAGCAACTACATTGAAGTGAAAAGGCGTAAATTTCGCATTATCGACTACAGAACTAATATCCACTTTTTCCGTTGTCATCGTTCTCATCTCCCATGAGTACTTGTCCATAATATCCTTTTGAAGACTCAATTGAATATTCAACTGAAGATTCAAGACTGAGGAATATACGGAAGTCAGATTTCAGGCACAATAAGACTAAATGATATATTTCTATGAATTGGGAAAAGGCATTTATTTGCGTGATATGTCACGTTTTTATTAAGATAAATTATTGAATAATGAATTAATTATAATTTTAATTAAACTCAGCTTAGTAATTAAACATAAGCTAACTATTTTTTGGCCCTATATTTTTATAGAAAATTTAAACAAAAGCCCCTTAATTGAAAGGGGCTTTTGTAATTTTTTAAAAGTTTAATTCATTTTAATTGGCAAAAAATGCCTAGGTTTTAATCGAATTGAGTTTTTTGGCTGCCAACACAGTCTCTGTATCATGTTCTGCTGCCAGGTCTTTACGCACAATCAGGGCAACAGAAATTGCACCAATAATGGCCGGGATTGCAACAGCCAGGAAATTCATCTTGTGTGGTAATTCCATGCCCAGCAAGAAACCGATCACGATTGGTCCCACAATGGCACCAGTGCGGCCGACTGCAGAAGCACAGCCAATGCCGGTAGAACGGATGGATAAAGGATAATATTGCGCCACAAAACTATATAGCAGAATACTACTGCCAATTGCAGAAGCACCCGCGGCCGCCACCAGTAAATAAATTACCACTTGTGGAGAATTAAAGCCGAGGCCCACCAGAGACACCGCACCCAGCAGGAACATGCCGATAATAACCGGTTTCAGATGAAAACGGTCTGCTAGAATCCCTCCGCCAATCGTACCAATTACCGCACCGATATTCATCGCCAGCAGGAACATCAAGCTATTACCCAATGAATAGCCTGCGGCCATCATCAGTTTTGGCAACCAGCTGCCCAGCGCATATACCATCAGCAAACACATAAAGAAGCAGCTCCAGAACAGTAAGGTGCTCATGCTACGACCTTGTTTAAACAGGGCGGCAATAGAGGCTTCTGGTGCGTGGACTTCATTCAGTACAAATTGAGTATCTGCGGTAACCGCCTGTTCAGGAACAATCTGCTGTACAATTTTACTGGCTTTTTCATTTTTCTGTTTTTTCACTAGAAAAGTCAGTGATTCAGGTAGATAGAACCATAACAGTGGCAAAATCAATAAAGGAAGACCTGCAATATAAAACATGATTTCCCAGCCAAAACTTGGTGTTAACCAAGCCCCGAGCAATGCCGCCATAATACCACCTACCGCATAGCCACTAAACATGGTGGTCACCAGGGTACTGCGCTTTTTTTGCGGTGCGTATTCTGAGGTTAAAGCCACCAGATTAGGCAACACTCCCCCAATACCCAGACCGGCAATAAAACGTAAAACTCCAAACTCGGTTGGGCTTGAGGCGAAACCGCCCCAAAAGGTGAATCCACTAAATAGAGTCACACAAATCAGAATTACATTTTTTCGGCCAATTTTATCTGCCAACATCCCAAACAGCATGGCCCCAAACATCATTCCCGCCAGTGCGGTACTCGCCAACATGCCAGCTTGCACCGCTGTCATATTCCATTCTTGCATGAGTAGAGGTAAAGCAACTCCATTAATTGCCAAGTCATAACCGTCAAAAATAACGACAAACAGACACCACAATACGATTTTTAAATGGAAAGGTTTAAACTTTGCTTCATCCACTACAGCATTTACATTTATTATCGCTGACATTTTTACCTCACCTCCAATTGTGAGCTTTTACTTATTGTATAAAAAATGAATGGTTATTCACTTTTTATATAAAATGGATGATTATTTATACTTTGTCGACTGCAAAATTGATCATTTTTTAACTTTACTGGCTTTTTAACACTAAAGTTGTAAATAAAAATATTTAATTAATTCAGCTAAATATGTGATTATTCACATATAAAATAAAGTATTATCAAAGTGATAAACTGGTTTTCTGTAAAATTTGTATAAAAAAATCCCCAGATGGATCCATCTAGGGATTTGTTAAAAATGCTCAACAATTCCTAATATAAAGCTTTTTCCAAACGAATCTGGATAATTTCATTATCATCTGCCAGATTGCGGTTACGTCCGCTAGAGCCAGGAAAATTATTATCATTCAGCACAGTAAGCAAGTCCGGCCCTTCAATAATCAGATCTTCAATTGTCTGGAAAGGGAAACCAAAACGAGTATTAGTAGCTATATCGCCTGCGCGTACAGGTCCGTATAACAAGTCCGGATTGGCAAGATCCATCAAATTGACCCGCTCTATACGTGAAACTGCTTCACCAGGTTGATTCAACTTAATTTTGATTAATTTTTTATAACCGCCCAGATTATTTTCAGTATCATCCCGCTCAATAATAATGCCTTCTGACTGATTAAATAGCTGAAAATCACCAATTGCTGTGGCTTTGCTATCAAGATCAAAATAATAGACCTTTCCAGTATAAGCTTTTTTCTGAATATCAAATTCGGAAATAATCAGTTGTGATTCAGTCGCATCAATTAACGGTTTTTCCAGTAGAGGATAGAGATATTGACCATCAGTAGAGATAGCCATCCCTTCAAAACCGCCACTGCGTTGTACCAACGGAGTCACATAATTTTGACCCATTTTATTCAGCTGATTTTGTGGAGAACGGAGTTCAATTCCGGGTTTGCTAGGGTGTGGCAAAGCAATAGGGGGGCTTTGCAAGATGCCTTCAGCATTAAAATGCAGTAAATAAGGACCAAATTCATCTCCAATCCAAATATCTCCATTTACAGTACGTTGCATCGATTCTGGATCAAAATCAGCGCCTGTTAACAGGCGCTCTTGGGTATTTTGGTGAACAATATCGAAAGGAATCAGACGATTAGGATCACGTAGCTGGATATAAGCCAGAGGTTTTACCCCTGCTGTCCCGCCAACTTTAGTTCTAAAATCAATTGAAAGATGATGTAAACGCAATAAATAATCTGCTGAATTATCTTGAGCACCAAAACCATTATCAGACATCGCCAGGTAAGTACCGTCTGGATTTTTAAGGGCAGCCGAAAAACCTTGTACAGGCTGACCTTTAAAGGGAGGAAAAATTCCATTCGCTCCCTTAACATCATGGCCAGAATCAGGACCTTCTGCATAAGTTTCTACATCCAACTTGGCAAAAGATATCAGGGTAGGTTCTGTTAATGTCTGCTCGGGTAAAGTTGTGTCGTGATGATCTGAATCTTTACAAGCAGAAAGCATCAAGATGCAAATACTTAACACGCTCAGCGAAATTTTTCTCATACGGCTCTTCATCTCGTCATTTTTTATAGTCAAAACTGATTAAATCAGCTTTAAATGACAAACAGACAGCAATTGTATGAAGCTTTCGCGAAGTTTTTAATTTCTAGCAGGACATCCAAACTGTTGTTCTGATTTTTATTTTATTTCTTTTCTTTTTATAAAAAAAGAAATCCCCCTGCTTTTTAGCAGGGGGATTTTGAATAATGAGCTGGCGATGACTTACTCTCACATGGGTAACCCCACACTACCATCAGCGCAAAGAGGTTTCACTTCTGAGTTCGGGAAGGGATCAGGTGGTTCACTCTTGCTATGGTCGCCAGCACAACTGTTTATGGACTTGTTCGGGTCTTATCTGACTGCTTTTGCAGTGTTTGCCTTACTTGGTACCAAATAGAATACATTAACAGGGATATCTGAGTTGAATATTGTCTTACTAACGAGCTTCTGAATCAAGCTGTTTTGCTGGATATCGAATCAATTGTGCTTTATACAACAACTGTTTGGGTGTTGTATAGTCAAGCCTCACGAGCAATTAGTACTGGTCAGCTTCATGTATCGCTACACTTCCACATCCAGCCTATCAACGTCGTAGTCTTCAACGGCTCTTTAGGAGACATAAAGTCTCGGGGAAATCTTATCTTGAGGTAGGCTTCCCGCTTAGATGCTTTCAGCGGTTATCCCTTCCGAACATAGCTACCCGGCGATGCCACTGGCGTGACAACCGGTACACCAGAGGTTCGTCCACTCTGGTCCTCTCGTACTAGGAGCAGATCCTCTCAAATTTCCAACGCCCACGGTAGATAGGGACCGAACTGTCTCACGACGTTCTAAACCCAGCTCGCGTACCTCTTTAAATGGCGAACAGCCATACCCTTGGGACCTGCTTCAGCCCCAGGATGAGATGAGCCGACATCGAGGTGCCAAACACCGCCGTCGATATGAACTCTTGGGCGGTATCAGCCTGTTATCCCCAGAGTACCTTTTATCCGTTGAGCGATGGCCCTTCCATACAGAACCACCGGATCACTAAGACCTACTTTCGTACCTGCTCGACTTGTTGGTCTCGCAGTTAAGCGCGCTTTTGCCTTTATACTCTACGCGTGATTTCCGACCACGCTGAGCGCACCTTCGTACTCCTCCGTTACTCTTTAGGAGGAGACCGCCCCAGTCAAACTACCCACCAGACATGGTCCTCGTCCCGGATCACGGGACAGAGTTAGAACCTCAATATTACCAGGGTGGTATTTCAAGGATGGCTCCATGGCAACTGGCGTCGCCACTTCAAAGCCTCCCACCTATCCTACACAGGTAAGATCAAAGTTCAATGTCAAGCTGCAGTAAAGGTTCACGGGGTCTTTCCGTCTAGCCGCGGGTACACCGCATCTTCACGGCGAATTCGATTTCACTGAGCCTCTGCTGGAGACAGCGCCGCCATCATTATGCCATTCGTGCAGGTCGGAACTTACCCGACAAGGAATTTCGCTACCTTAGGACCGTTATAGTTACGGCCGCCGTTTACTGGGGCTTCGATCAAGAGCTTCGCTTACGCTAACCCCATCAATTAACCTTCCAGCACCGGGCAGGCATCACACCCTATACGTCCACTTTCGTGTTTGCAGAGTGCTATGTTTTTAATAAACAGTTGCAGCGGCCTGGTTTCTGAGGCTGCCAGCAGCTCAAGGAGCAAGTCCTATCACCACCGGCAGCGTACCTTCTCCCGAAGTTACGGTACCATTTTGCCTAGTTCCTTCAGCAGAGTTCTCTCAAGCGCTTTGGTCTACTCGACCTGACCACCTGTGTCGGTTTCGGGTACGATTCCTGTGTAACTGAAGCTTAGAGACTTTTCCTGGAAGCATAGTATCAGCCACTTCACCAGTAAACTGGCTTGCTATCAGTTCTCAGCATAGAGCACCCCGGATTTGCCTAAGATGCATGCCTACAACCTTTCACCTGGACAACCAACGCCAGGCTGACTTAACTTACTCCGTCCTCTCATCGCATTACACAGAAGTATTGGAATATTAACCAATTTCCCATCGACTACGCCTCTCGGCCTCGCCTTAGGGGTCGACTCACCCAGCCCCGATTAACGTTGGACTGGAACCCTTGGTCTTTCAGCGAACGGGTTTTTCACCCGTTTTATCGTTACTCACGTCAGCATTCGCACTTCTGATACCTCCAGCAGACTTCTCAATCCACCTTCATCGGCTTACAGAACGCTCCCCTACCACTTACGCATAAGCGTAAATCCGCAGCTTCGGTACTATATTTTAGCCCCGTTACATCTTCCGCGCAGGCCGACTCGACTAGTGAGCTATTACGCTTTCTTTAAAGGGTGGCTGCTTCTAAGCCAACCTCCTAGCTGTCTATGCCTTCCCACATCGTTTCCCACTTAATATAGATTTAGGGACCTTAGCTGGCGGTCTGGATTGTTTTCCTCTTGACTACGGACGTTAGCACCCGCAGTCTGTCTCCCGGATAGTACTCATTGGTATTCGGAGTTTGCATCGGTTTGGTAAGTCGGGATGACCCCCTAGCCGAAACAGTGCTCTACCCCCAATGGTATTCGTCCGAGGCGCTACCTAAATAGCTTTCGGGGAGAACCAGCTATCACCGAGTTTGATTAGCCTTTCACCCCTATCCACAAGTCATCCCCCGGCTTTTCAACGACGGTGGGTTCGGTCCTCCAGTTAGTGTTACCCAACCTTCAACCTGCTCATGGATAGATCACCCGGTTTCGGGTCTATACCCAGCAACTAAAACGCCCTATTAAGACTCGATTTCTCTACGGCTCCCCTATTCGGTTAACCTCGCTACTGAATATAAGTCGCTGACCCATTATACAAAAGGTACGCAGTCACCGAACAAGTCGGCTCCCACTGCTTGTATGCATGCGGTTTCAGGATCTATTTCACTCCCCTCACAGGGGTTCTTTTCGCCTTTCCCTCACGGTACTGGTTCACTATCGGTCAGTCAGGAGTATTTAGCCTTGGAGGATGGTCCCCCCATATTCAGACAAGGTTTCACGTGCCTCGCCCTACTCGACATCATTATCTAAGCCCTTTCGTGTACAGGACTATCACCCACTATGGTTGCACTTCCCAGAGCATTCCACTAAAACTTAGATAACTTAATGGGCTCTTCCCCTTTCGCTCGCCGCTACTGAGGGAATCTCAATTGATTTCTTTTCCTACGGGTACTGAGATGTTTCACTTCCCCGCGTTCGCCTCAATAACCTATGTATTCAGTTATTGATACCTACCTTATGGTAAGTGGGTTTCCCCATTCAGACATCTCCGGATCACAGGATATTTGCCGCCTCCCCGGAGCTTTTCGCAGGCTATCACGTCTTTCATCGCCTCTGACTGCCAAGGCATCCACCACATGCACTTAATTACTTGACTATACAACCCCAAACAGTCGTTCATCCCTACAAGCAGGATGAGCAACATGATTAACCAGTTTCTCAGTCAATCACACAGTTGGCGTTTGTGCACTTAAGCACTGTACAGCTTCAATTAGATTCATATACCAAAACGCTTGATTCAGTTAATTTCGCTAGTTCTCATTTCAAGGACAGTCATTAACAGGTAATAAATTACTGTTAACTTTCGTTCTATCTATGAGTATGAACAAATTATTTCAACTCAAATATATGCTGTTAATGATTTTTCTAGCCTTCGTCAGGTCTAGAAACTGTGATAAATCACAGAGGTTAACAAGTATAAACTCACTAAGCTCTATAATCTATGGTGGAGACTAGGAGAGTCGAACTCCTGACCTCCTGCGTGCAAAGCAGGCGCTCTACCAACTAAGCTAAGTCCCCAGCTTATCATTTAGATTTAATGTTTCTGATTTTCTGTTTCATGGCAGATGGTGGGTCTGACAAGACTTGAACTTGTGACCCCACGCTTATCAAGCGTGTGCTCTAACCAACTGAGCTACAGACCCTCAGATACATCAATGAAGAACAACTTGTTGTGGATTCTTACCAATCGTCAATCTTTCGTTAAGGAGGTGATCCAGCCGCAGGTTCCCCTACGGCTACCTTGTTACGACTTCACCCCAGTCATTGGCCACACCGTGGTGAACGTCCTCCCGAGGGTTAGACTATCCACTTCTGGTGCAACAAACTCCCATGGTGTGACGGGCGGTGTGTACAAGGCCCGGGAACGTATTCACCGCGGCATTCTGATCCGCGATTACTAGCGATTCCGACTTCATGGAGTCGAGTTGCAGACTCCAATCCGGACTACGATCGGCTTTTTGAGATTAGCATCACATCGCTGTGTAGCAACCCTTTGTACCGACCATTGTAGCACGTGTGTAGCCCTGGCCGTAAGGGCCATGATGACTTGACGTCGTCCCCGCCTTCCTCCAGTTTGTCACTGGCAGTATCCTTAAAGTTCCCACCCGAAGTGCTGGCAAATAAGGAAAAGGGTTGCGCTCGTTGCGGGACTTAACCCAACATCTCACGACACGAGCTGACGACAGCCATGCAGCACCTGTATCAGAGTTCCCGAAGGCACCAATCCATCTCTGGAAAGTTCTCTGTATGTCAAGGCCAGGTAAGGTTCTTCGCGTTGCATCGAATTAAACCACATGCTCCACCGCTTGTGCGGGCCCCCGTCAATTCATTTGAGTTTTAGTCTTGCGACCGTACTCCCCAGGCGGTCTACTTATCGCGTTAGCTGCGCCACTAAAGCCTCAAAGGCCCCAACGGCTAGTAGACATCGTTTACGGCATGGACTACCAGGGTATCTAATCCTGTTTGCTCCCCATGCTTTCGCACCTCAGCGTCAGTATTAGGCCAGATGGCTGCCTTCGCCATCGGTATTCCTCCAGATCTCTACGCATTTCACCGCTACACCTGGAATTCTACCATCCTCTCCTATACTCTAGCCCCCCAGTATCGAATGCAATTCCCAAGTTAAGCTCGGGGATTTCACATCCGACTTAAAGAGCCGCCTACGCGCGCTTTACGCCCAGTAAATCCGATTAACGCTCGCACCCTCTGTATTACCGCGGCTGCTGGCACAGAGTTAGCCGGTGCTTATTCTGCGAGTAACGTCCAGCACTCCTGGGTATTAACCAGGGTACTCTCCTCCTCGCTTAAAGTGCTTTACAACCAAAAGGCCTTCTTCACACACGCGGCATGGCTGGATCAGGGTTCCCCCCATTGTCCAATATTCCCCACTGCTGCCTCCCGTAGGAGTCTGGGCCGTGTCTCAGTCCCAGTGTGACGGATCATCCTCTCAGACCCGTTACAGATCGTCGCCTTGGTAGGCCTTTACCCCACCAACTAGCTAATCTGACTTAGGCTCATCTATTAGCGCAAGGTCACAAGTGATCCCCTGCTTTCCCCCGTAGGGCGTATGCGGTATTAGCGCTCCTTTCGGAACGTTGTCCCCCACTAATAGGCAGATTCCTAAGTATTACTCACCCGTCCGCCGCTAGGTTCCAGTAGCAAGCTACCTTCGCCCCGCTCGACTTGCATGTGTTAAGCCTGCCGCCAGCGTTCAATCTGAGCCATGATCAAACTCTTCAGTTTAAAATCAGTAGTGCCTAAAGGACACCAATCTTGGCTCATCAATTTTCTGACAAATTCTCTCAAATAAACTTCGAGTAATTTAAACCAATCAATCAATGATAATATTTCGATCAATCAACCAGTAAAAATCCACACAAGTTGTTCTTCATAATCTCTTAATGATCTCTCTAATACCTCGTCAGTATTAGATGCTGGACTTCGACAATCCCAAACAACTCAACGCTTCGCGCTTCGTTCGTTCCGGCTATCTCGTCGGTATGGGGCTCATTATAGGGCAATTTCTTACACGTGCAAGTGCTTTTAACTCACAAGATTCACGACTGTTTTATTTTTATGCACCAAATTGGTTCATTTTCCTGCCAATATTTACATAAACTTATAATATTAAACAAAAAATATGAACAAAATATTTATATTTAATTTTATAGTTATTTATTCACGCTTGGTGTTTTAATCGTCACACTTTTAATTTGTACTGCTGTAACTGGTACATTTTGATGCATTCCATAATTACGGGTCGGGACTTTGGCAATTTTATCTACAATTTCCATACCTTTTGTGACTCGCCCAAACACCGCATAGCCTGCATTCATGGCTGAACGATCCAGAAAGCTATTATCAACCAAGTTTATAAAGAACTGAGCTTTTGCAGAGTCTGGCTGATTGGTACGTGCCATAGCCAAGCTACCGCGTTTATTTTGCAAACCATTATAGGATTCATTTTTAATCGCCGCTTTAGCATTTGGCTTTTCCTGCATCGCTGCATCGAAACCACCACCCTGAATCATAAAGCCAGGAATCACACGGTGAAAGATGGTGCCAGTATAAAAGTTGCTTTTGACATAGTCTTCAAAGTTTTTGCTTGAGATCGGTGCCTTGTCATTAAAGAGTTCAATTTCGATATTGCCAGATGAAGTCTGCATCTCAACCAGGGTATTTGCAGCAAAGCCCGGTAAGCTAATGGCAGCTAGTGCGATGGCAGATAATGATTTTTTTAACATTTTTTAACTCATCCTTTATATAGATCCGCTTTGGAATGACGGTATATTAAGCTTTTATGTCCAATAATAGCAGTTGTCTGCCAATCAAATACAAGAGAATAATAATGAATTATGCATTTGCACAGGAACAAAATATCAATCAGTTCCCACCTTGGCATTTGCAAGGTGAAGGTTTTATTTTAAATTACTGGCTGACGCCCAGTTTTATCCAGCAGGCCAAAGCGTTTCGAGTTGCGCCTTCAGCATTGGGCCGCGTTGTTCAGGTCCTCTTAATACGTTACCAGAGTTCACCGGTGGGTCCTTATGATGAGCTGCTGATTTTAGATCATCCTTTAATTAGTAAGCGGCGCTTAAGCTCCATTCCCAAAATCTATGTATCTACTCATGAATCTGTAGCACATGGTCAGGCTTTATGGGGGATTCCTAAAGAATATGCCAAATTTGAGTGGGAAAAGCATCATCAGGACACGATTTGCCGTATCAGCCACCAAGGTCATCAGATGAGTCTCTCTATTCGCAAAACCCGCTCACCGCGCCAGTTCTATATAAATAGTCATCATATCCCTGCCTCAATGCTGAAAATCCAGCAGGCCTGGGAAGGGCAGCGTTTTGACTTTAGCCCTCAGTTCCGCGGTTATCTCAGCAAAGTTTTACAGGTAGAATGGCATAATACCGGAGATATTTTTCCCGACTTTTCCAAAGCCAAATATTTACAAAGCTTTTATATCCCGAAATTTAATTTAATTTTCCCTGAAGCTCAAATCTCTTCCAAATAAACAGTATTCATAAGCAGAATAATAATCTCAAAATATAAAAGGTGTTTTAGCAAACACCTTTTAAAATTGGCCTAGCCTAATTGCGTTTATCCCAAAATTTTCGAAAATCCCGAGCGATCTCGATCACGTATTTTTTGGCCCGTTTAGAAATCGGGCTTAAATTAATAAACCCATGCGTCTGATCGACATAGTTTTTATGATAGACCCGCACACCATGCTGGCGCAGTTTATGAGCATAAATAGAGACTTCATCATGTAATAGATCATGCTGTGCGGTAATAACATAAGTCGGCGGCAGCTGTTTTAAATTACCATAAGTCGGTGAGACCAGTGGATCATCAAGCGCCATCTGGTGGTTTTCCACATATAGTCGGCTAACCAGATTAACATCCTCTTCAGACAAGACCAGCCCCTCTTTATAGGCATAAAAAGAAGGATGACGGCTCTTGAAATCGAGCACGGGATATAATAGTAATTGCGCCCGTGCTGCATAGCTCTTGCCAACACTGTGCTGTGCTACAACAGTTGCCAGATTACCGCCGGCACTATCCCCCGCAACCGCGATCCGGTTTTTATAGATTTTGAGAGTTTTACTGTTCTGATGTGCCCAGGCCAGTGCATCCTCACAGACCTGCACGATTTGTAGCGGGCTATATTCCGGAGTTAAAGGATAGGCCACACTGAGTACCTGTACTTTGGCATGCACAGCCAGTAAACGGCAGAACTCGTCATGGGTATCCAGACTGCCGACCATAAAGGCGCCACCATGATAAAACATGATCATAGGCAGCTTTTTCTGCGGCGCAGGATGATAGTGCCGAGCCATAATGGTTCCGCTATGTAAGGGCAGACGGATATCTTCAACCATTTTCAGTGGAGTCGGCTTGCCCTGAATCGCTTTCATCTGCTGAATAAAATCGACTCGTGCCTTGGCTACATCCTCATGAATAAAACTGGACTTTCCCTGCTTGAGCTGAATAGCCATTAAACATTTAACAAATGGGTCCAGATCCGGATAGATATAAGGATAGTCCAATGCCTTGGCTAGAGCCTCCTGTGCCATACCAGGCATATGGTTCAGCATCCGTGCGCCGAATCCTTGTCCCTTTTCTTGTACATATTTCATTACCGGGTGAGTTTGACTCATGCTTTTCTGCCCCTTTTCTCTTAATTCTTCATATTTTCTACATGATCAGAAGTTTAGTGACCATTCTGTTATAGAAACCTTAATATCTAGGTACACAGAGGTTCTATGCAATACGCTAACCTGCTTTATAAAAGATGTCATTGACAATTTTCTTAAGATTTTTGATGTTTTTTGCGAGCTTAATTGTATTTTAAAGAAGGAAGCCTATGGCCACTAAAGTAATCACGCTAGCTCTTGCAACTGCATTTTTAGCTGCAGGTTGTGTGGCATTTCCGGAAAATGACTATTATGACGGCCGTTATGATGGGCGTGGCTATGACTATCACTATGATCAGGATCATCGTTATAACCGGCAGCGTTGGCAATATGAACAGCAACGCAAGCGTCTGGAAATGGAGCGGCGCAGACAAGAGGTTCGACACCGTCATTGGGAACAGCAACAGGATCTGAAACAGCAGCGCAAAAGTATATCAGCACAACGTCAGAAACAGACTGAAGCGCAACGCAAACGTCGCCAGGCAGCTGAGCAGCAACGTAAAAAAGCCCAGCAGAACCATTCTGGGCATCGAAGCTGGAATGATCGCCATCGCCCGCAACAGCAGTCTCACCGCGGGCATCGCCGCGATTGAAGATTCAAGCCAAAAAGCTCAATATCAGCTATGCAATTTAAAACAGACGAAAAAAAGGCTTATCCAGAGATAGATAAGCCAGAAAAACAAGAAACTACAGCGGTAAAATCTGAGTTAGATCCTATTCATTTAAGGCTGAATTGTGAAATACTTTATTGATTGGTTATTAATCGTTTTTAAGTATAAAAAACCAGCAACCCAAAACCAAGCTTGAATAATTTTTCAATTAAAACAGCCAGCTATAATCTAAGCTAAAAGTGACTTTATTCGGCTCTCTCTTCGGAGCAAAGTCACTATTTACAAGGCAATCATACATTTTCCTTCAGCCTATTGGAAACAGATAAAATTTATCCTCCCCATCTAAAATTGCGATTGAGCAATAGAATTTGTAATGAGGCAATGCATAGAAAATCCGGATTTAAGCCCACACCATTCGACTAAAGTCTATAACTGTTTAAAAAAAACCTCGGGTTTGTTAAAAATAACTTAAACTTAAGGATGAACTACGGTGTTTTTATTCTTGGCGCTGAGCGGTACTCAAGAGCCAATAGACGATAAAAGCTGTACGACTTTTATGAATTTTTCAGACTTTGCTATAAATCCTAAAATTAATCCGTACTTGCGCTTGAATTTTTTGGGCCTGCCCCTATTTCTAAAGTAATTCAGTATTTCAATCATGGCAGTTCAGCATTAACTTGGTTAACACTGATGCCCAAAGGACTGTACATGTTTAAAAACCCATTTAAACGGAGTAAATCAATGGCAACTGAGCAAAACCAGCAGGCTCAAGAACTTGAGCAAGAGCAAGTGGAACAAGACACAGCACAAACTCAAGCAGATACTGAGCAGGCGGAGGTTTCCGTTGAAGCTTTAGAAGAGAAAATTGCCCAGCTTGAAGGCGATCTGAAACTAGAAAAAGCCCGTACGGCCAATGCAGTCTATGAAGCACAAAAAAGTGTGGAACGGATTCAACGCGAATCTGAAAAGCATAAAGATACGGTGCTGGAAAAATTTGCCAAAGAGCTACTGGAAACCGTTGATAACCTTGAACGCGCAATTGCCGCAGTGGGCGAGGAAAAGACTGCTTTTTCTGAAGGAGTTGAGCTTACCCTAAAATCATTACTGACAACTTTGGAAAAATTTGGTGTGGTGGTGGTGGATACCGCTAATGGCTTTAATGCAGACCTGCATCAGGCAGTGGGTATCGATCCAAATGCCAAAACCAATGAAATTGGCAATGTGCTGCAAAAAGGCTATACGCTGAATAGTCGTTTATTACGTCCAGCAATGGTCATGGTTGGCGCCTAAAGCTAAGTATTTCGGGAGTTTGTGAAATTTTTTCTAAAAATTAACTTGAAAAAATTTGAATGGCTCTCATATCGGATAACAAGTGTAAATCACAAAAAAATTATTGAGGAAACCTCCAAATGGCTAAAATCATTGGTATTGACTTAGGTACAACTAACTCTTGCGTAGCTGTACTTGAAGGCGACAAAGTTAAAGTAATTGAAAACGCGGAAGGTGCGCGTACCACTCCATCTATTATTGCGTATAAAGATGGTGAAATTCTGGTAGGTCAGTCTGCAAAACGTCAGGCGGTAACTAACCCGAAAAATACCCTGTTCGCAATCAAGCGTCTGATTGGTCGTCGTTATGAAGATCAGGCCGTACAAAAAGATATCGGTCTTGTACCTTATAAAATCATTAAAGCAGACAATGGCGATGCTTGGGTTGAAGTAAACGATAAGAAACTTGCTCCACAGCAAATCTCTGCAGAAGTTCTGAAAAAAATGAAGAAAACTGCGGAAGATTATTTAGGTGAAACAGTGACTGAAGCTGTGGTAACCGTGCCTGCCTATTTTAACGATGCACAACGTCAAGCAACGAAAGATGCAGGTAAAATTGCTGGTTTAGATGTGAAGCGTATCATCAACGAACCAACGGCAGCTGCCCTGGCATTCGGTATGGACAAGAAAGAAGGCGACCGTAAAGTGGCTGTCTATGACTTGGGTGGTGGTACTTTCGACGTTTCAATTATTGAAATTGCCGACCTGGATGGTGACCAGCAAATCGAAGTATTGTCGACCAATGGTGATACATTCCTGGGTGGTGAAGACTTCGATAATACCCTGATCGACTATCTGGTTGAAGAGTTCAAGAAAGAACAAAATGTGAATCTGAAAAATGATCCACTGGCATTACAACGTCTGAAAGAAGCAGCAGAAAAAGCTAAAATCGAGCTTTCTTCTTCTAACGCAACTGAGATCAACCTGCCATACATCACGGCTGACGCGACTGGCCCTAAGCACTTGGTCATCAATATTACCCGTGCAAAACTGGAAGGTCTGGTAGCTGATCTGGTTGATCGTACGATTGAGCCTTGCCGTATCGCCCTGAAAGATGCCGGTCTGTCAGCTTCTGATATTTCTGATGTGATTTTGGTAGGTGGTCAGTCGCGTATGCCACTTGTACAACAAAAAGTACAGGAATTCTTTGGCCGTGAACCACGTAAAGACGTGAACCCGGATGAAGCAGTTGCAATGGGTGCAGCGATTCAAGGTGCCGTGCTTTCAGGTGACAAGACTGACGTTCTGCTGCTTGACGTCACTCCGTTGACACTGGGTATTGAGACCATGGGCGGTGTGTTAACTCCAATCATCGAGAAAAACACCACCATTCCGGCGAAAAAATCTCAAGTATTCTCTACTGCTGCGGATAACCAGCCTGCTGTAGACATTTCGGTTTACCAAGGTGAACGTAAAATGGCTCAACAAAACAAATTGTTGGGTAACTTCCAGTTAGGCGACATTCCACCAGCGCCACGTGGTGTGCCGCAAATTGAAGTATCGTTTGACATTAACGCTGACGGTATCTTGAAAGTATCTGCAAAAGACAAGAGCACAGGTAAAGAGCAATCAATTCAAATTAAAGCAAACTCAGGTTTGAGTGATGCTGAAATTGAAGCGATGATCAAGGATGCGGAAGCGAATGCGGAAGAAGACCGTAAGTTTGAAGAGCTTGCCAAAGCACGTAACGAAGCAGACGCACTGGTTTCTTCTGCTCAAAAAGCAGTGAAAGATCTGGGCGAACAAGTGACTGCGGATGAGAAAACTGCGGTAGAAACAGCGGTTTCAGAGCTTGAAACGGCTACACGTGAAAATGATGTAGAAGAGATCAAGGCGAAAACTGAAGCGCTGCAAAACATCATCATGCCGATCACGCAACGTGCTTATGAAGCAGCTCAAGGCCAAGGTGGTGCACAAGGTTTCGACCCGAATGCATTCCAAGGTGGTGAGGCTGGTCAATCACAAAAAGCGGACGATGGCGTTGTAGATGCTGAGTTCACTGAAGTAAAAGATGACAAAAAATAATTTGTCAGCTGATACCTAAAAAAACCGCGCGCAAGCGCGGTTTTTTATTCCCTGCATTTTATAAAAAGAAAATGTCCATATTGATCATATTTCTTAGCTCGTCCGTTGAGTTTCTGCGAAGACTTAAAGGCAGATAGGTAAAACCAGACTTGTGGCTGCTATTCCTTTCAAATTGCAGTTCTTTTGGAAAAATTAAAATAGTCAGCTAGATTATGTATAAACAATAGTTTTAAAATCAAAGACCTATTCTGATTTTCTAAGTATTTTAGGTAGGAGACTCAGTATTGCAGGCTATGTACACCGCGCCAATACATCCACCATTACCCTATAATTCGCTTAGTGAGCGGCTGACTCACTTCCTGGATACCCGTTTACATTGCATCCAGCTGATCGCTAATCATTGCTCACCAGAGCAGGATGCTTTCAAGCAAGCAGAACAGCAGGTTCTGGCAGATGAAGCCAGCTATCTGCATCAATAGAACAGTTTGACCGCCTCACAAGGCTATCTTGCAGATCAGCAACGCCATCTGATTAGTCAGAAAAGCCAGATTGAAACGGAATTTCCGGCATTTTCATAACGCAAAAATCAGCCTGATTTATCTGAATATGAACGTGAAAGAATTGCGACAGAGTTTCAAGATCTAGAAGCACAGACAGCCCGTTTTCAGTAAGAATACCAGTCTTTGCAGCAGCAACAGCAGACTGACTTTAATCTGCAACTGCCTGCCCATCAAAATGGCTTACAGCAAAATATTCTGCACGCCCAGCAGCGTTCTCCTCCACGCGAATTTGATAAAGGCGTATGTACGGCCAGCCAGATGCAGATTTATCAGTTGGAAGCACAAGATGTTGGACGGCTGACCCTGGCACATGGACTGGGCCATGCTTTGGGACTTCTGCCTCCTCATGGTCTGAAAGCCCTGAGGTATCCGGTTTTGGGTTAGCAAACACGGTAGGATTTTCGACTGCGACCTGCCGATAAAACCCTACTCTATCGCCGTTAATCTGGCTGAGCCAGAGGATATATTTATCGGCAGATGGACAATTAAGCAGCAGATAAAGGCATTTCATGCTATGGTGAAGGGTAGTATAGTGTTTTAAGCCATCTCTGGAGATTCGTGTGAGTTACTACCATATTTTAATTGAAGTAAAGGATCACATTAGTACGATTGATGAAACCCGTGATGTTGAAATCTTCGATATCAAGGAACTTCAACCTTATCTCCATTCGATTTTATTACCTTATTTTAATGAACAGTTAATTGAACTGGATGATGAGAATCTGGAATACAAAGATATTCTGCATCTGGAAATCAAACAGACCATTTTACCGATCAATGATCTCATTGAAGAAGAACAGCGACTATTACCTAGCGATACTGATATTACCATCAGTGCTTATGAAATTTTTAATAACCGTGACCTCAGCCAGGATGTCACTTCGGTTATTTTCGATCTGCTGGAAGCGGTCAAACTAGAAAACTAGGTTTAAGCGGATATAAAAAAAGTCCTCTTGATGAGGACTTTTTTTGTCATTACGAAACTTAGATCGAGAATGAAGAACCACAGCCACAGGTCGTGGTTGCATTCGGGTTTTGTACCACAAAGCGTGATCCTTCCAGACCTTCGATATAATCCACGACCGAACCTACCAGATACTGATAGCTGAGTGCATCCACCAGAACTTTTACATCGCCATTTACAAATTCTGCATCATCTTCATTCTGGCTATCTGCAAAGTTAAAGCCATAAGAAAAGCCTGAACAGCCGCCACCAGTGACATAAACACGGAGCATTAAGTCTTGGTTACCTTCACTGTCACGCAACTGGCGTACTTTATTTGCGGCATTGTCGGTGAGCACAAGCGCTTGAGCATTCATGGCAGATCCTCTATTGAATAGTATGTCTTTAAAAAGAAAAGACCATATTTCAAGTATAACACTCAATATATGGTCAGTCTCTTGAGATTAAAAGTCAAATCTGACTTATTTTATCAGGATTATTTATAGTTCTCATCCTGTAAGGCACATTCGAAATTTTTTGGGTTCTGCTTACAGCGGAACTGCCAGAGCAATTTCATCATGCGTTTGTCATAAATCCCGCGCTTGGTCAGGTCAATTCGGGCATCACGCATCATTTTCTGATAGCCCGGCTTGTCAGCAGCAGGAATATCCATCCAGTATTTTTGCGGAATATCCGCCTTCATTTTACCTAAAATACCAAAAGCACGCGGCAACTGGCCCTTGACCCATTCACGTGATTTTTGTCCATACCCTGCCGGAAATTTGTCCGGGCGAATAATAATATTGCCAGTCACCTGCAAAATTGGGTAATTGACGATTGCACCTTTATTTCCTAGGCCTTTATGCAGCTCAAGTGGCTTAAAAGCAGCAGCTGGTGCTCCAATAATATCGACTTGACCATTATTAAACATGCTGGCAAAGTTGCTGATTTCAGCACTTACGGCTTGCGCACCGACCTGCTGTACCATAATTTTCTGTGCTTCATCATAGCTCAGTACCGCAATTTTTTTACCTGCTGCTTTGGCCACGGTATTGATACTGCGATCATTGACCAGCAGATAAGCGTCCCCGACCGGAATCACCCCGGCAATTTCATATTTCCCCTGTAGCATATGCTTGGCAAAGGTCGGACTGGCCAGCCCCTGCATGACTTTAACGGCCAGCTTCAGGTCAGTGATGGCACCAATTGCATCCAGAGAACCAGTGAAATTATTAAACTGGCGGCCACGCATTCCGGTAACACTGATTGCGTCACATTTACCCGCTTTAAAGTCTTCGGCCACCACGGCCTCATTGGTATTCACGCGCAGCTCAATATCGCCTCCCCAGTTTTTAGCAGCCAGCTGATAGTCTTTCATCAGGCTATATACATCGCCATTTTTACCGACCAGGTCAAATACACATACTACCTGTTTGGCCTGCGTCAGTCCCGAAATCCCGAGCAGGGCCATACCCAGCATGAGCGCCTTCCATCCTTTTTTCATTCTGCTGTTTTCCTTATCAGATTGTTTTTATTTTTTCATATTGCATGTTCTTGTTTTTAGAGGAACATGTGGGGTGTCTCCTCTTCAGTCTAACGATTTTCTAATAATCTGCAATCGTATAACTGACGGCGATGCTACAAAAAAAGCCTAGACGAATCTAAGCTTTTTTTCTTCCAGAAGCAGATTATTCACCCGATAATGAACATTCAAAGTTGGCCTTATCTATAGAGCAGCGTGCACGTTTCAGAACAGACATCATGCCAGCATCATAAATACCCCGCTTGGTCATATCCATACGTCCATCGCGTAACAGTCTTTGATACTTGGTTTTGTCTTCTGCGCTGAGGTTCATTTTGTATTTTGCCGGAATACCCGCTTCCAGACGGTTAATCATTGCAATACTTTTTGGCAGATTTTTCACAAACCAGTCACGGGATTTCTGGCCAAAGCCGGCCGGGAATTTATCTGGACGAATCACTAAATCTGCACTTACCTGCAAGACCGGGAAGTTAAACATAGCACCATTACTGCCCAGGCCCTTATAAATCTCCAGCGGCTTATAGGCATAAGCCGGCGCACCGACCATGTCGACCTGACCATTGTTGAATTTCGCCACAAAGTTGGACACATCTGAAATAACAGCTTGAGCCCCAACACGCTGAACCATGATTTTCTGGGCATCGTCATAGCCCAGCACGGCGAATTTTTTACCGGCCGCTTTTTCAATCGAATTAATATTTTTATCACGCACGAAAATAAACGCTGAACCGAGTGGGGCGATACCGGCTATTTCATATTTTTTGCCCCCCAGATTACTGACCATTTTAGCTGCATTACGTTTGTCGAGCGCAAAAGTAATGGCACGCTGGGCAATGGTATTGCTTGGAGCACCGCCCAAGGCATCAATGGAGCCAGCAAATTTATTATATTGACGGGCACGCATCGCAGTCATAAATACAGCATCACACTTTCCTGCCTTAAAGTCATTATCCGCAACGGCCTCGTCCTGACGTGCAATCAGATTCACCTCAGCGCCCCAGCCTTTTGCAGCCAGTGCCCATTCCTGTGCCATCTGATAAGACTCTCCAGACTTACCCAGTAAGTCAAAGATACACACATCCACTTTTTCCGCAGCAGCCGTACCCGCAAAACCAAATGCAGAAAGTGCAACCAATGATAAAACTGCTTTTTTCATTCTATTCATCCTTTTGAAATCTTGTTGTTAACTGAGTGTCCATACACATCATAAATCTTAGCAAGTTTATTAAAAAAATAGAGTAATTACTCAAATATGGCATGTCATTTCAGGAAATTTATATGTCTTTTCATGCATATATTTTTTATTACCCATTTAAGTTATTTAATTTCAAACACTTATATTATATAAATTCATCTAGATTTTTATATATCTGAAAAGAAAATTACAAAATAAAACATACTGTTTTTATTCACCGCCAATTGAACACTCAAAATTGGTTCTTTCCACCGTACAGCGCGCCCGCTTGAGCACGGTCATCATCATCGGGTCATAAATCCCCTGCCTGGTCAGATCCATACGGCCGTCACGAAGAATTTTTTGATAATTCAGCTGCTCATCCCGGCTCAGGTTCAGAATATATTTGCTCGGAATCTCCGCTTCCATACGTTTTACCATAGCAAAACTGCGCGGCAGCTGCTTGATAAACCATTCCCGAGATTGAGCCGCAAATTGAGGCGGAAATTTTTCCGGACGGATAATCAGGTCTGCTGTGACATTAACCACGGGAAAGTTAATCATGGCTCCTTTGCTGCCCAAACCTTTGGACATTTCCAAGGGTTTAAAGGCATAAGCCGGCGCAGCCACGATGTCGACTTCACCCTGATTAAATTTACGGATAAAGTTAGAAATGTCCGATTTCACCGGAATGGCTTCAATACGTTTGACCATGCTGGTTTGGGCATGATCATAGTGCAGCACCGCAAACTTTTTATCTTTGATATGTTCCAGCTGATTCATGCTGCGGTCACGGACAAAAATATAGGCCGGTCCAATCTGGCCAATGCCTGCGACTTCAAATTTTTCCTTGCCATTTTGGCTGACAAGCCGTTTGCTATTACGCTTGTCCAGCACATAACTGATGGCCTTCATTGCAATATCATTGCTCGGTACACCACCTAGCGCATCAATCGAACCGGCAAATTTGTTATAGGTTCGGGCGCGCATGGAGGTCATGTAAAACGCATCGCATTTTCCAGATTTAACGTCCTGATCCACTTTGGCTTCATCCTGATAGCCACGTAGCTGAACGCTTGTACCCCACTGTTTACTGGCCAGCGCCCATTCTTCGATCAGCTTGTAAGATTCGCCCGACTTTCCAAGCAGATCAAATACGCAAACTTGCTGCGGCGTGGCAGAAGCAGTTGAGACCAGTATTGTCATGAGCGATCAAATCAAAAATTGTTTTTTCATTTTTATTGAACTCGCTGTAATCTGTTCATTAAAATAAGCAGCAATCTATTATTTTTAAAAAATTAGAGTAATTATTCTAATTATTTCTATCATAACCAAATTTAAAGTTTTTAAAAGACAGGTCATCTGCAAATTGCGATGGAAGTCTTTTTTGTTTTCAGCGAGCTTTCTATTAGAATAGCGCTATTATTTTTTGCCCGTGTTAGTAAGTTCAATGATCCAGTTTGACCAAGTTTCCTTACGCCGTGGTGGGCGAGTATTATTTCAAAAAGCGTCCATGCAGCTGCATCCTGGCTGGAAAATTGGTTTAACCGGAGTCAATGGCGCAGGCAAGTCCACCCTATTTGCCGCGCTACTCGGAGAGCTGGGGGCTGATGAAGGTTCACTGAGCCGTCCATCAATATGGACCGTAGCGCATATGGCACAAGAAATTAAAGCGCTGGACATGCCAGCCATTGATTTTGTGCTGTCAGGAGATGAAGAATACTGGCATATCCAGCAGCAGCTGGCACAGCCTGAACAGCTTTCTGATACGGAGCTGGCACAGCTACATGGCCGTTTTGACGAGATTCATGGCTATTCGGCACCGGCCAAGGCGGCACAACTGATGGCCGGCCTCGGTTTTATGGATCACCAGCTCCGTCTAGCGGTATCCAGTTTTTCTGGTGGCTGGCGGATGCGCCTGAATCTGGCACGGACCCTGATGAGCCGTTCAGATTTACTATTACTCGATGAGCCGACCAACCATTTGGACCTAGATGCGATTCTGTGGCTAGAAGACTGGTTAAAAGCTTATGAAGGGACTTTGGTACTGATTTCGCATGACCGCGATTTTCTGGATGCGGTGATTGATCATATTCTGCATATCGAGAATCAGGAACTGACGCTTTATACCGGTAATTACTCAACCTTTGAAGTGACCCGCAGTGAACGCCTATCCCAGCAGCAACAGGCCTTTGAAAAGCAGCAGGAAACACGCGCTCATCTGCAAAAATTTATTGACCGTTTCAAGGCGAAAGCGACCAAGGCCCGCCAGGCCCAAAGCCGGATCAAAATGCTGGAGCGTATGCAGGAGCTGGCACCTGCCCATATCGATACGCCATTTACCTTCAGTTTCCGTGAGCCGACAAAAATGAGTTCGCCACTGCTGACGCTGGAGCAGGCAGAAATTGGCTATGGTGATAAGTCCATTGCCCAGAACATCAATCTGCAAATCACACCAAATTCCCGGATTGGTCTGCTCGGTATGAATGGTGCGGGTAAATCGACCCTGATCAAGTCTCTTGTCGGTGATTTACCTCTGTTAAATGGTCAGCGTAAGGCCTCTGAACTCCTGAATATCGGATATTTCGCCCAGCACCAGATGGATGCCTTAGATGGCCAAGCCAGTCCAATGCTGCAACTGGCACGTCTTGCTGATCCAAAAATCAGCGAAGCCCGCTTAAGGGCTTTCCTGGGTAGTTTCGGCTTTAGTGGCGAACGGATGGATACATCTTGTGAAAGCTTCTCTGGTGGTGAGCGTGCGCGTCTGGCGCTGGCGCTGATTGTCTGGCAACGTCCAAATGTGCTGATTCTAGATGAGCCCACCAACCATTTAGATCTCGATATGCGTCATGCCCTGACCATGGCCTTACAAGACTTTGAGGGTGCTGTGGTACTGGTATCGCATGAGCGACAACTCATCGCCACGGTCTGTGACGAGTTGCTGCTGGTACATGGCGGGCGCTGTACAGAGTTTGAGGGAGATTTGCAGGACTATGCCAAATGGTTACGCGAAGCACGCCAGCAGCAGATCAATGCGCAAAATACCTTAGTTAAGGCTCAAACAGTTACAGAGACGAAGCCGGCTGCACAGAAAGTCGATAAGGAAGCCCAACGTAAACTGGCAGCCCAGCGCCGCGAGCAGACCCGTCCCATCCGCAAGAATATTGAAAAGTATGAAACCCAGATTGAAAAGCTGCAACGGCGTCTGGCTGAGATTGAAGACTTGCTGGCCAATAGCGCTTTATATGAGGCATCACGTAAAGATGACCTGCTAAAGCTGATGAATGAGCAGACCGAACTCAAACAGAAGCTGGAACAGGCCGAAGAACATATGCTGGAACTTATGATGGAGCTAGAAACGCTGGAGCAGTCATTTCTGGACAGCTGAGTTCTGACCACTTTTTTATCTTAAAGAGCTGAGGCGCGGTGGACAATTCGCCTATGTCTGCAACATGAGAGCTATATTTCGCAAGAGTTTTTATGCTGATATGAGGCAGGAAATTCAGTCCTTCTAAAGGAAGGAGTCATAACGAGCTAGCAGTAAAAAATATGCTCATCCTGAACGTCTGGCGCTAAAATTTTTCCAGATTTTGTTATGAAACTTGGCAATAGTCTCGCTATTGCCAAGTTTCCTGCCTCATCTGCTCAGGTTTAGCTTATCACGCAATCTATTTACACAATGATCAACAGCCCCTCACTGTTTATCTAGTTAACCTCTTTTTTTAACACTCAAATTCATCTATTTGATTCAAAATTTTTTCTTTCCTCCAGTTTAAAAAGTTTCAAGCTGTTTTAGCAGGGAATTACGTAAGGCCTCTATAAGTTTATTTTTTAAACAGTTGGATGTCCTATTTCATACATTAATTTACAGCGCTTCCTCGCTTTCTCGGGCTCTAATAAAAAAGGTTTTTAATTTCTGGCAGTCTTGAGATGAGTCTGTTGAATATTGAACGAGAGAGGAGATCCGCATGCGTGCTCTTAGCTATCATGGTATTCGAGATGTACGAGTTGAATCTGTTCCAGATCCGGTTATTCAGGAACCAGATGATGTCATTTTAAGGGTGACTGCCACCGCGATCTGTGGTTCAGATTTGCATCTTTATCGAGGAAAAATTCCGGCCACAGAACAGGGTGATATTTTCGGGCATGAGTTTATGGGCATCGTGGAAGACGTCGGCCCGGAAGTCAGCTCGGTCAAAAAAGGAGACCGGGTTATTATTCCCTTTGTGATCGCATGTGGTCACTGTTTTTTCTGCGAACATGAATTGATGGCTGCCTGTGAAAATACCAACAGCGGTCATGGGGCGATCCTGAATAAAAAACAGATTCCACCCGGTGCAGCCCTGTTTGGTTATAGCCATCTGTATGGCGGCGTTCCTGGGGGGCAGGCTGAATATGTGCGGGTTCCCAAAGGCAATGTCGGGCCTTTTAAAGTCCCCGGCTCATTACCAGATGAAAAAGTCCTGTTCTTGACGGATATTCTACCCACCGCTTGGCAAGCCGTGAGCAATGCGCAGGTCGGTCGCGGTTCCAGTCTTGCGATTTATGGAGCAGGTCCAGTCGGTCTGCTTGCTACCGCCTGTGCCCGCATGCTGGGCGCCGAGAAAATTTTTATGGTCGATCACCATCCTTATCGCCTGCGTTTTGCCCATCAGACCTATGGAGCGATTCCGGTTAATTTTGATGAGGTCGATGCGGCAGAATTTATCATCCAGAATACTGCCGGTCATCGGGGTGTAGATGCCGTGATTGATGCGGTTGGTTTTGAAGCCAAAGGCAGCCTGGTAGAAACCGTGATGACCAATCTGAAAATTGAAGGCTCCAGTGGTTTTGCCCTACGCCAATGTATCGCCGCAGTACGTCGCGGTGGGGTGGTGAGTGTGCCGGGAGTTTACGCCGGGCCAATTCATGGCTTCCTGTTTGGGGACGCTTTTGATAAAGGACTGACCTTTAAAATGGGACAAACCCATGTGCATAAATTCCTGCCCGAATTGCTGGAGCATATTGAAAATGGCAATCTTTCGCCAGACGTGATTATTACCCACCGCATGAAGCTGGAAGAAGCGGCGGAAGCCTATCGTATTTTTGATCAACGTGAACAGGATTGTCGTAAAATTATTCTGACGCCATAAAGACCGCTTCAGCCAGCAAGCAAAAAGCGCCCCGAAAGGCGCTTTTTTAGTCTGAGCTTTATCCTGAGCAATCAGGTATCAATATCGGCATTCAGGGCATTTTCTTCAATAAAGGCACGACGCGGTTCAACATCATCGCCCATCAAACAAGAGAACATACGGTCCGCTTCAATCGCATCCTGTACCGTCACCTGTAACATATGACGGTTTTCAGGGTCCATTGTCGTTTCCCAGAGTTGGTCGGCATTCATCTCGCCCAGACCTTTATAACGCTGGATCATCATACCGCGGCGTGAGTCTTGCAGAATATGCTGCCAGACCTGATGGAAATTACTGACCTGAATTTTGCGCTCACCTTTTTGTAAATAAGCCCCCTCTTCCAGCAGGCTAAACCAGCTTTTCGAGTTTTTCAATAAGCGCGCATACTCACTTGAACCGAGCAAACCAGCATCAATCAGATAATGATGTGGCAAGTTATGCACATAAATAGTGATTCGAGGTAACCAGCTCGCCACTGTTTGATCATTCAGTTCTTTTTCAAAGCGTTCCAGGCTCAGTTCAGGACGTAAGCCAGGCTGAATGCGCTCAATTGCTGCACGCAGCTGTTCACCCCAGCGGGTAACATAGTCCTCGTCTTCAAGCTGATCTAGCTTAAAGGCCTCGATTGAAATCAGGGCATCCAGCAGGCTGGCAGGATAACGCTGGGTCAAACGTGCCAAACTCTTTTGCGAGGTTTGGTAGTCTGCAATGACATTCGCCAGTGCTTCACCGCGAATGGCAGGGGCTTCTGCGCTAACATGCAATTCCAGTTCATCAATGGCATTGGAAATCAGATAAGTTTCCAGGGCATCATTGTCCTTGATGTACTGTTCCTGCTTGCCTTTTTTCAGTTTGTACAGCGGTGGCTGGGCAATATAGATATGGCCACGCTCAACCAGTTCCGGCATTTGACGGAAGAAGAAGGTTAAGAGCAGTGTACGGATGTGCGAACCATCGACATCAGCATCGGTCATGATAATAATTTTGTGATAACGCAGCTTATCCGGATTATATTCTTCACGGCCAATCCCACAGCCAAGTGCAGTAATCAGGGTGCCCACTTCGGCAGATGAAATCATCTTGTCAAAGCGTGCACGTTCCACGTTCAGGATTTTACCTTTAAGCGGCAAAATCGCCTGCATCTTACGGTTACGGCCCTGCTTGGCCGAACCACCGGCAGAATCACCCTCGACCAGGTAGAGTTCAGATAAAGCCGGATCCTTTTCCTGACAATCTGCCAGTTTACCCGGCAGGCCTGCGATATCCAGGGCGCTTTTACGGCGCGTCATTTCCCGGGCTTTACGTGCCGCATCACGGGCACGTGCGGCATCAATAATCTTGCCCGCAATTGATTTAGCCGCTTGCGGATTTTCCAGCAGATATTCCGCAAAAGCCTTATTCATGGCCTGCTCAACCGCAGACTTCACTTCACTGGACACCAGTTTTTCTTTGGTTTGTGAAGAAAATTTCGGATCGGGTACTTTTACCGAAACAATCGCGGTCAGACCTTCACGTGCATCATCACCTGATACGTTCACCTTCTCTTTTTTGAGCAGGTTTTCATTTTCCATATAACTGTTGAGGCCACGGGTCAGCGCAGCACGGAAACCGGCTAAATGTGTACCACCATCTTTTTGCGGAATATTGTTGGTGAAGCAGCGGACATTTTCCTGATAAGAATCATTCCATTGCAGGGCTACTTCGACGCCAATGCCATTTTCAGCCATGGTCGTAAAGTGGAAGATATCATTCAGATGGGTCTTGCCTTCATTAATATATTTAACAAATTCAGACAATCCGCCTTCGAAATCAAACACATGCTCTGCATGAATACGCTCGTCACGCAACACAATGCGTACGCCAGCATTTAAAAAAGACAGTTCACGCAAGCGACGTGCCAGAATGTCCACATTAAAAATGGTCTGGCTAAAGGTTTCTGTACTTGGCCAGAAACGCACATGTGTCCCGCTCTTGTCGGTCTCGCCGACCACCGTTAAGGGGAACTGCGGGTTACCGTGACGGTATTCCTGCTGATGAATTTTACCCGCACGCTGGATGGTCAACTCCAGCTTGCTGGACAAAGCATTCACTACCGACACGCCTACACCATGCAAACCGCCGGAAACTTTATAGCTATTGTCATCAAACTTACCACCAGCATGCAGAATGGTCAGAATTACTTCGGCAGCGGACACCCCTTCTTCTGGATGGATATCCGTTGGAATACCACGGCCATTATCAGAAACCGAGACAGATTCATCTTCGTGAATAGTCACGATAATTTCATCACAATGACCGGCCAGTGCTTCATCAATCGAGTTATCGACTACCTCGAACACCATATGATGCAGGCCGGTACCATCGTCTGTATCACCAATGTACATGCCCGGACGCTTACGGACAGCATCTAAACCACGTAGTACCTTGATGCTAGAGGAATCATAAGCCTTTTCAATGGTTTGTTCTGTTTGAGAAGCAGCTTGATCTTCTGAACTCATGGTTTCTCCCTAGTAAAGTATAGGTTTATACAAAGATGGGTAAAATTAAAAAAATTATCGCACAACAACTTCAACTGTATCGTTTTCAACCCGGAATAACTGATACGAAATAGACAGATCATGGAGGTGCTTTTGTACTGATTCATGGTCTAAGGTGGTAATAAAAACTTGACTACCTAGCTGGCTCAATCGTTCAATTAAACGTTGTTGTGCAGTTAAATCTAATTCTGCTGTCACATCATCTAATAATACCACAGTTTCCTTGTTACTAGCATGCAGCATTGCGATTTGCGACAGTTTTAGCGCCATCATCAACAGTTTCTTTTGGCCGCGTGACAGAATCACATCCGCCTCCCCCAAGGGAGTTTTGAGCCGTAAATCGGCACGATGTGGACCATATTCGGTATAGCGCCGTTCACAGTCTTTTTCATGATAATGGGTCAGGTCATTCAGCAGACCAGTTTCACTATGAAAGCCTGGGCTGTATTCCAGACGAATCTCCAGATCAGGCAGTAACTGCCTTAAATCTTCCTGAAAAAAGCCTTTCCACTGTTCCACGATCGTCACCCGCTGCGCATGTAAGATCTCGCCATATTCACTCAGCATCAGGTTCCACGGCTCCAGCTCAGACAGGCTTAAGAAACGCTTGGACTTGAGCAGGCTATTACGCTGCTTCAGGGCCCGGGCATAATATTGCCAGGTATGATAAAACTCTGGTTCCACGTGGAACATCAACCAGTCCAGTAGCTGGCGACGCGGCTTGGCACCATGGTCAATAATGTCAGTACTTTGCGGATCAATCAGTTGCAGCGGGAGCAGTTTGGCCAGCTGGCCTTGGGTTGCCACCGGATCACCATTAACCTTGATCAGCTGTTCACCACTGGCCATTTTCTGCATGCCGATTTTTTCAGTCTCGGACTGGGCAAACACGATTGCATCCTGAGCACCGTACTGGATGTAGTTTTTAGGAATATGGGTACGAAAAGAGCGGCCGCTAGCCAGTAAATGAATGGCTTCCAGTACTGAGGTCTTGCCAGAGCCATTCTGGCCATAAAAAACGTTAAACGGCTGCAATCCGTAGAGAGCAACCGTCTTCAAGTTTCGTACACGCTCAATATGTAAACGCGTAATATGCATCGTGTGGACTTATTTCTTCCAAAAGGTTTAGACGCGCATTGGCATCACGACATAGGTCTGGTCAGTCTGCGATGGGTCCTGAACCAGGACTGACTGGTTGGCCTCAGTCATGGTCATAGTGACATCTTCGCCATCCAATACCCCCAATACTTCAAGCAGATATTGGACATTGAATGACATTTCCATCGGCGCATCTACATATTGAATCGCCAGATCTTCAATCGCTTCATCCTGCTCCGGGTTATTGGCACGTAATTGCAGGGAATCAGCATTAAAGTTCAGGAAGACGCCACGTAATTTTTCATTACTGAGAATGGCAACACGTTGTAAAGACTGCTTGAACACATCATGAGCAATAATGACACGTTTATCACCACCACGCGGAATAACACGGCGATAATCGGGGAATTTACCATCAATCAGTTTCGTCGTGAAACGTACTGTGATATCGCCCTGCTCTTTATCCCGACTTGCTACTGTAATGGTGACATTTAATAATTCACGGCCAATCAGTAGGGATAACTGGTCATCTTCTACACTGAGCAAACGTTGTAATTCAGCCACCGCTTTACGTGGCACAATGGCCTGGATCGGCTGGGTCGTAGTCGCTTGCGCTACAGTCTCACACAGGGCCAGACGGTGGCCATCGGTAGTCACTGCACGCAATTGATTGGCATCAATTTCCAGCAAGGTACCGGTCAGATAGAAACGCACATCCTGTACTGCCATGGCAAAAGCAGTTTTTTCAAACAGGCGTTTCAGTTCACGTTGGGTGACGGTAACTTGGGTACCTTGCGTATTTTCAGTGCTTAAAAGCGGATAATCATCGGCAGGCAAAGTCCCGAGTACAAAACGGCTATTGCCTGATTTTAAAATACAGCGCTGATCATCAGTAATTTGCAGGTCAATTAATGCCGCAGAAGGTAAAGACTTACAGATATCAATCAGTTTGCGTGCCGGAACCGTGGTTTCCCCTGCCTGCAGGCAAGCGCCTTCGGCCAATGGGGTGCTGGCCACCAGCTCTACTTCCAGGTCTGAGCCTGTCACCGTCAAGGCTTCAGCAGTGACCTGGATTTTCAGGTTGGACAGAATATTTAAGGTATGGCGACGTTCAACCGCTCCTACGACATGTGATAGAACATTCAGTAAGCTCTCTTTCGCGATTTTTAAACGCACGGTACATTCCTCTAACAACTGAAGATTAAGATAAATTTTGATTTTTTAGCAGTGTACTATGCGGCAAAATAAGCCGCATAGCAAGAACAGAATTTGAGCGTTTCCGGTTAACTTTGCAACAGGCGTTGCAGGTTTTTATAGTCCTCATTAAAGATCGGATCTTGCTCACGCAGACTTTGTACTTTCTCACAGGCATGCATCACGGTACTGTGATCGCGACCGCCAAAAGCCATGCCAATTTCCGGAAAACTGTCACCAGTCAACTCACGTGCCAGGCCCATGGCCAATTGACGTGGACGGGCATAAATCCGGGTACGTTTGGGACCGACCAGCTCCTTTAAAGGAATACGGAAATATTCACTGACGACACGCTGGATATTTTCGGTGCTGATGGTTCTCGCACGAATCGCCAATACATCTTTCAGGGATTCACGGACAACATCCAGGTCAATCGGTGTTCCTTTAAAACGGGAAATGGCCACGACCTTATTCAGTGCACCTTCCAGCTCACGTACATTGGCCACCACCTGTTGGGCAATGAACAGCGCACAGTTACGCGGCAAGTCCACCCCGGTGTTTTCGGCCTTTTTCAGCAAGATTTCAATTCGGGTTTCAATATCGGGCGGTTCCACCCCCACAGACAGACCCCAGGAAAAGCGGGAGACCAGACGCGGATCCAGTTCGGTCAATTCCTTAGGATAACGGTCCGAGGTCAGGATGATCTGCTTGGACTCATCCAGAAGTGCGTTAAAGGTATAGAAGAATTCCACCAGACTGGCTTCCTTACCGGCCAGCAAGTGAATATCATCGACCAGTAGCAGATCCAGTGAGCGGCAATTTTTCTTAAATTCTTCGACTTTCCCCTGCTGCAAAGAGCTGACAAAGTCCCGTACAAAACTTTCTGCGGTCATATACATGACCCGCGCATTCGGCTTGGCCTGTAAAAGTGCATTACCGACTGCCTGCATCAGGTGGGTTTTACCCAAGCCGGTAGGCCCATATAAAAATAAGGGATTATGTTGTGATGCGCCCAACTGGGTTAATACCTTGCGACAAGTTTCAGCGGCCATCTGGTTAGAGCGGCCTTCCACAAACAAAGAAAAGGTAAATAAAGGGTTCAATTGACGCTTGCGGTTATTTTTCGCAGTGTCTTCTTTTTCTCTTTTCGGTTTGGCCACCGGCGCAGGCATCGAAGCCAACGCTGCTGTAGTGGTCGCCGGCTGTTCACTGGCAGACAGGATGACACCCGGACGGGAATCCACCAGAATTTCAACTTTACGTACCCGGCCTTCTGACAACTGTTCGGCCAGAATTGAAATCAGCTCCAGATGATGCTCTTGAATGTAACGTGTCCAATAAGGATTCGGAGCATAGAGACGCAAAGTATCATCTAACTCTTCCGCCACTAATGGGCGAATCCACATTGTAAAGACATTTCCAGAGAGCTCTTGTCGCAAGCGATTTAAGCAGTCTGTCCAAAGCAT